>CAVTBL010000009.1:0-21712 GCA_963732945.1 uncultured Chloroflexia bacterium | reverse complement strand
GGCGCTGCAGAAGCACCGTTTCCCGCTGAGCAGCATCGGTGACGCCTTCGTGGCGGCGTCGGACAAATCGCTGAGCCCGATCAAGGTAACCGTCACCGTCGGAGCCTGAAGTCCCGTTCAGAGACAGGCCATTCGACCCGTCCAACCAGCACTGCCAATCTTGACCAATTAGAGAGACCCTGATGTCAGGAGGTCTCTCATGCAAGCAGTAATCGGCTTCCTGGCAACGACAAGCGGACGTGCCGTCCGAATCGTCGCGGGCATCGCGCTGGTGCTCATCGGCCTGCTGGCCGTAGGCGGCGTAGCGGTGTGATCGTCGCGATCATCGGCGCCGTACCGCTGGCGGCGGGCGCGCTCGACGTGTGTGTATTCGCACCGCTGTTTGGACTACCGTTCGGCGGCAACGACCTGCGTCACGCCACCCACACGAGGTAGCTGTCAGCGCTCAGCTATCAGCTTCTGGCAGTTGGCCGTTAGCGACTAGCTGTCGGTTTTGGGAGACCGTCGTTTCGACGATATTTCGTCTTTGCCGGCGAAGCGCGGAATCTCAATGGCTCTCGGTCATTGCAGGCCTCATCCGGGGACGCTCCTCGCAAAGACGGACTGGCCCGCCTCTGGAGTCACATCCGGCAAGCGAGCCTCACGGTGTCCCCTCTCCCTGGCAGGGAGAGGGCCACCGGGTGAGGGTCGAGCGCGTCATTTGCCACCGGCGTAAACTCTTACATTGCAGAGGCCCGGAGCGCCGGGATTGCCTCGTCGCGCCCTGTCGGGCCGTTATTCACCGGCTGACAACTGATGACTGACTACCGGCAGCCAGAAGCTAACCGCTAATAGCCAACTGCCAACTGCTCACCCGTGCGGGTGCGTCTCGTAGTGCTGGCGCAGCAGGTCCTTGCCGTAGTCGTTGCCGTTGGGCGTGCGCACGATCGTGTGGATGTGGTTGCGCGACGGCTTCTTGTTGTCGAACGCGACACCGCCCTGGTGGTCGAACTCGATCAGGATGACGGGGCTGTGTACGCGGTAGTAGAACACCGCGTCGTCCGTCGATTCGCCCATCCAGGCGAAGTAGGTCTCAGACATGTGCGCCGTGACCTCGTCCATCTTCACCGCGTCGTGCCCCGGACGGACGCGCCCGACGTAGGTACGAATCGCGTCGAGCAGCAGCGCCTGCTGCGGGCTCGAGAGGTCGGCGGCGTTGATGCCCTCGTAGCGCAGCTCGAAGTTGTCGCGGAAGGCGCCGGCGAGGGCACCGTGAAACTCCGTGGCGAGCGTCGCCTTCGTCTGCTGGGCGCGATCGAGGCTCTGCATCAAGCGCGAGGCCGGTGTCTTGCTCCTCCTGCATGACGCTGACGCCGGCGTACTTGCCGGTCGTTGCGATCACGGGCTCGGAGCCCAGGAAGGCCGGCGTGAACACGAGCTGGTCGCCGAGCACGAAGCAGTGCAGGTTGACGTGGTGCCCGTCGAGCTGCCAGCCCCAGGGCTCGGTCGCCGAGGGCGTGCCGAAGATGCTGAGGAAGTAGACCCACTCGCCGTACTCGTCCGCCGCGCCGGTGATCTCGCCGATCGTGAGGTTGAGGCGCATGCAGTTGCGCGCGCTCTCGTAGCCGGCTTCGCTCATGCTGGCGTGCACGAGCGCCAGCGCCGCGTTGCGCTGCGTCTCGCTCAGGTCTTCCAGCATGAGGCCGTGGCGGAACACGAACGGGCTGATGTTGAACCACTTCTGCCACTCGATGGCGTCGATGTCGAAGCCGACCGTCTCGCGCTGCTCCGGGCTGAGCGTCGCGAGGAAGGCAGCGCCCGCGTCGACGACTGGTTGGGTCGAGACGCCGGTGCGCGCGATCGGGAACAGCCCGGGCACGACCTTGCCGTCGGTCGTGATGCCCCTGTACGGCTCGGCGAACGCGGTCTCGGCCGTTGCCATCCAGCGCTGGGCGTGGCCCATGTTGTTGGCCATGCGCCGTCCGGAGAGGACAGGCCGTTGCGCCAGCCCGAAACCGTAATACTGCGTCTGCTGTGTCGTCATCGTCGTGCCTCCGCTCCGTGTTCCAGTCAGCGCGTCGAGTATAGCGCTCGGGCGACGACGCTCGTTACTCGAGCGCTCAGGCGGACATTCTTGGATTTTCGAAAAATAGCCGTTCCAGCCTTCTCTACAACCAAGAGGACGTGGCTCAACACTAGGGAAGAGGCCTAGATCGAATGGCAGGTCTCCAATGAGGAGCGCCAACGATGCTTAGAATCCACTTACGTCTACTGACGGAGATCTCGCTTCTTTTGCTCTGCCACGGAGGGCTTCGTCTGGGAGTGGCAGACGGGTAGGCGGCGTGCCACTCCTAGTTTCGATCGGCAGTCACATTTTCTCTGTCTTGACGATCTGCCTTATCGTCATTGAATTCTGCTTGGTTTTCCGCTCGCGCTTCACGCACTTCTCCAAAACACGATGACCTACTTGACCCCTTTCGACGCCATCATCTACGGTCAGAGCCACGAATCCTTCCAAGTCTGGAGCGCTCATGAGAGTCGAATGGCTGATCCTGGCTGATGCCGCGCAGGTCAACGGCGGCAAGCTCTACCTGATGGGAGGTGGCTGGGACCAGCTCAACGTCGCCTCCGCGTTTCCCGTGCAGCAGCGCATGGGCCTCGCGGCCTCGTTCCTGGTGCCGTGGAACGAGACCAACCAGAAGCGCAACGTCGAGCTGACGATGGTCACTGACGACGGCGAGGAGATGCTCAAGATCAACGGCCAGGTCGAGGTTGGCCGGCCCGCGGGCATCCCGGCCGGTAGCGAGCAGCGCGCTCAGCTCAGCGCCGATATGGGCGTCGAGTTCAAGAAGCCCGGCGTTTACTCGATCATCGCGAAAATCGACGGAGAAGAGGCTTCTCGCATCGCTTTTCGCGTTATGGAGCGCCCAAAAGCCTGAAAATGAACGCGTAGTGCAAACGAGCAAACGAGCAAACACGCAAAGGGCAAAGAGCCCGCCCAGCTCTTCTCCCGTTCGTCTCAACAGACACATGTCGAGCGGTCCCAAACAGGTTGCGTCGGCTGCCTACCTCGCGCCCAGGGTGCCACCACGCAATGCGGTCAGGCGGCCTTCGGTAGCTCTGCCGGCTCTGTGGGCGTTTCTTCGTGACGGCGCGGCGTTTCGACCTGCGGCAGCGTCTTCGGCGCCATGTCGGTGCTCGGGTCGAGGGCATCGCGCAGGCCGTCGCCGAGGAACGTGAACGACAGCATCAGCAGCGCAATCGCGATCGACGGAAAGATCACCAGGTACGGGTGGCCCACGGCGTTGTAGCCCTCCTGGATCATCGTGCCCCAGCTCGGCGTACTGCCCGAGATGCCGAGGCCGATGAAGCTCAGCGCCGCCTCGACGAACACGGCACGCGGCACGCCCAGCGTCACCAGCACGATCACCGGTCCCGCAAGATTGGGCAGCAGGTGGCGCGTCATGATCTCGCGGTCGGAGGCGCCCAGCGAGCGTGCCGCTGTGACGAACTCGCGCTCCCGCAGACTCAGCACCTGGCCGCGTACCAGGCGTGCAATGTCCATCCAGCTCACGAGCCCGATAATCAGGAACAGCATGAACACGCTGCCTCCAACCACCGTGCGCAGCAGGATGATCAGCAGCAGGTCCGGAAAGGCGTAGCACAGATCCGTCGCCCGCATCAGCAGGTTGTCGGTCGCGCCGCCCTTGTAGCCGGCGATCAGGCCCACGGGCAGCCCGATGCCGAGCACGATCGCCTGCGCAAAGATGCCGATGCTCAGCGAGATGCGCGTGCCGTAGATCAGGCGGCTGAACCAGTCGCGCCCAAGGTTGTCCGTCCCGGCCAGGTGATTCAGGCTCGGTCCTGCAAACGTCTCGTTAAGGCCGAAGTGCTGCTCGAACGGGTCGTGCGGAGCTACGAGCGGCGCCGCAACCGCGATAAACGCCAGGATCGCGATCACCACGAGCCCGGCGACAGCAACTCGATTGCGCACCAGGCGTCGCCAGGCGCGTATCCAGTAGCCGTACTCGGCCGGTACGTTCTGGACGGCCTCCAGCCTGACCTGGGCTGTCCTTGCCACACGGGAGTTCAACTGTAGCGAATCCTCGGGTCGATGATCGCGTATGTGAGATCGACGGCCAGGTTGGCCAGCACCACGATCGTTGCGTAGAACAGCGTCGTGCCCATGATCAGGCCGTAGTCACGATCGAAGACGCTATGCACGAAGAGGCGCCCCGTACCCGGCACCGAAAACAGCTGCTCGATGATGAACGAGCCGGTGATCAGCGTCGCGGCGATCGGCCCGAGCACCGTGACGATTGGGATGGCGGCGTTGCGCATGCCGTGTCGCCAGAGCACAGCAGTGCCGCTCAGGCCCTTGGCGCGCGCCGTTCGCATGTAGTCCTGCTGCAGCACATCGAGCAGGCTGGCGCGCGTCACGCGTGCGAGATACGCGGCCGGCAGCAGCGACAGCGTGAACACCGGCAGGATCAGCTGCTGCCAGCGCGGCAGCCAGCCGGGCACCATGCCGTGGTGGACGTCCCATCCGAAGGTCGGCAGCCAGTGCAGCTGCACGCCCAGCAGGTTGATCAGGAAGATACCCATGACGAAGCCCGGCACCGCCGCGCCCAGCGTCGCGAACAGCACGCCGGCGTAGTCGCCGAGTCGATTGCGGTTCAGCGCCGAGACCACGCCCAGCGTCACGCCTACGAGCATCGCGAACGCCAGCGACAAGAGGCCCAGCACGGCGGTAACGCGGAAGCCGGAAAGGATGATCTGCGTGACGGGCTTGTCCTGCCGTTCGTACGAGATGCCTAGGTCGCCGCGCAGTGCGTGGCCGACGAACATCACGTACTGGCGCCACACCGGCTTATCGAGCCCGTACTTGTGGTCCAGCTGCTGTACGACGTTCGCGGGCAGAGGCCATTCGCCGCCCCAGGGCCCGCCCTTGACGGTGTGCATCAGCCCGAACGTCACCAGCGAGATGAACACGAGCACGAGGCCGAGCCAGAGGAGCCGTCTCAATGCGTATGCAGCCATGCAGAAATGCAACGAGGGGCCGCTCTCGCGACCCCTCGTCTCCTTGCTACGTTCCTAGTTGCTCCCGGGCGCCGCGATGTAGGTTTGCCACAGGTTGTAGTCCCCCTTGATCGCGCCGTCGATGCCTGTGATGACGAGGTTCTTCACCTTGGGCTTGGTCAGCGTGTACGACACCCGGTTGTACAGCGGCACAATCGGCGCGTAATCAAGCATCACCTTCTGGCCCTGGTCGTACAGGTCGAGGCGCTTCTGGTTGTCGAACTCGGCCGCGGCCTTCGCCATCAGGTCGTCGAACTGTGGGTTGCTGAAATTGACGAGGTTGTTGCCGGCGCCGGTGCCGAACTGGTCAGGCAGCCAGTTGTCGGGGTACGGCCAGTCCGCGCTCCAGCTCTGAATCGTCACCTGGTAATCGCCGCCACCGAAGGCGCCGCCGTAGGCCTTGCTGTCGAGGTACTGGAAGTCCACGTCGACGCCGAGGTTCTTCTTCAGCTGGTCCTGGATGAACTGCCCTACGATCTTGTTGCTGTCGGACGCCACCATGATGAAGGTAACCTTCGGCAGGCCCTTGCCGTCAGCGTAGCCGGCCTGGGCCAGCAGGTCCTTCGCCTTCTGAGCGTTGAACGTGTACTGCGTGCCGAGGTCCTTGTCGTAGCCGGGCATGCCGGGCGGGATCCAGCTCGTCGTCGGGACGCCCGCGCCCTGCAGCACGCCGTCGACGTAGGCTTGCCGGTCGATCGCCGTGCCGAACGCCTGGCGCACGAGCTGGTTGTCGAACGGCGCCTGGTTGTTGTTCATGAACAGCGCGTAAGTGCGCAGGTCGGGCGTAATCGTGAGCTGCTTGTTCAGGTCGGAGCCGGGCGTCGTGGCCTCCTTGATCGCGGAGGACGGCACCGTCACCGAGTCGAGCTCGCCGGCGAGGTAGGCGGCGTACGCGGCTGCGTCATCGGCGATGAAGTTGACCTCGATGCGGGTCAGCTTCGGCGCCGTACCGAACCAGTTCGTGTTCGGGGTGTAGACGAGCTTCGAGTTGTGGTCCCACTCGCTCAGCACGAACGGGCCGTCGCTGACGATGTGGCCCGGCTCGGTCCAGGTCGCGCCGTACTGGGCGATAACGTCCTGGCGCACCGGGTAGGCGGCCCACGAAGCCAGCAGGTCGAGGAAGCTGGGGTCGGACTGGGTCAGCTGGTAGACGACCGTGTGGTCGCCCTGCGTGCTGACACCGACGCCGCTGCGCAACGTCGCGAGGTCCGCGTCGCTGGGCGTCTTGGGTGCAGCCGAAGTGCCCAGGGCCTTGTTGTAGTCCTTGGCGCCGACGATGCCGTAATAGAAGGAAGCGTAGGGTCCGGCAGTTGCCGGGTCGAGCTCGCGCTGCATGCTGTAGACGAAGTCGCTGGCGGTGAGCGGCTTGCCGTCGCTCCACTTCGCGTCTTCAGCCAGCTGAATCGTGTAGGTCTTGCCGTCCGCGGAGACGCCACCGTTTTCCACCGTCGGGACCTGCTTCGCCACGCTGGCGACGATGTTGAGGTCCTTGTCGTACGTGAAGAGCCCGGCGAACAGCGGCTTCATCAGCGACGCCTCGTTGATGTTGTTGCTTTGCTGCGGGTCGATCGTCTTCGGCTCGCCTTGCAGCCGCAGGTGGATTACCTGCTGATCCGCCGGCAAAGGCGATGCCGCGCCGGTCGCGCCGGAGCTCGCCGAGGAGGACGATGGCGCCGGCGCGTTGTTGTTGCCGGAGCCGGCGCAGGCCGTCGCCAGTACCAGGCCGAACAGAGCCAGGAACGTGAACAGCCAGCGCGTTCTTGATGACTGCCAATTACCCATCCGAAGCTTCCTTCTTCTGACGCGTGATTCCGCAGAGCCAGGCCGGCATCGCCGGTCGATGGACTCCACTGGTGTTATCGGCTGAAAAGTTCAGGATTAGAGCTTTCGAAGCAAAGTCATTGAGTTAACCCGCCGTTTCGGCTGGCTCTCTTTATAGGCTCGGCTCAGGGTTTCCCTGACTGAAGGCGGCCGTGGCTACCTGAAAGGCGATTACTCGGCTTCGACGAACACGTCCTCGCCCTCGATCTGCACCCTGTATACGGTGAGTGGATCGCCGCCCGGGCCCTGCGTCGCTTCGCCGTTCTCCATGTCGTAGACGGTGCCGTGGAAGATGCAGACGACAGACGAACCCGTCGTGTAGCCGGGCGAGAGCGGGAAGCCGATATGGGTGCAGGAGTTGCTGACGGCGTAGATCTTGCCGTTCGCCTTCGTGACCAGGACCTTGGCGCCGTTGACGTCGCAGTCGTGCAGGACGCCGTCCTGAAAGTCGCTCAGCGTCCCGACCTTAACCAGCTCTGCCAACGTATTCTCCTGTCGTGGGTGTGTGGGAGGCGTGCTCATGTTGTTGTCGTTGCGAGGAGGCGTCAAGCCGACGTGGCAACCTTTAACCGTACGTACTAACCTCGTGGGCCTCGTCTCGTTTACCAACCCTGCAGGATGAATCCTGCAGCTTCGCTGACGGTTCGTCGTTCTTAGCAGCAGGATTCATCCTGCAGGAGCGCGTTACCTCTCCCGGCGGAGCGAGGGTCGAACCACCAAGGTTGTTTCGACGCTTCGCTCCTCGCAACGACAGAAAGGGCGCGCTCTTCTACTTGATCAGCCTCGCGTACTCGTCGAGCACGGGCCAGACCTCCGCTGGCGCCTTTACCGGCAGCCCGAAGATCGCGCGGTCGAGGCCCATGCGCTGCAGCTCGTCGATCTGCTCGCGATTGGGCGCGGCGCCGAACAGCGTGATCGAGACGCTATTCGGGTCTCGCCCCGCCGCTTCGAGGCGCCGCTTGAGGTCGACAACCTTGTCGCCGAGCCCGGCCGGCAGGGCGCCGCCGCGTGAGATTGGCAGCCAGCCGTCGCAGAACTGCACCACGCGGTCGAAGGTCGTGGCGCCGTCGCCGCCCATCACGATCGGCGGGTGCGGCTGCTGCACCGGCTTCGGGTACGAGTAGATGGGATCGAAGTCGACGAACTGACCGTGAAAGTCGGCCTGCTCCTGCGTCCACAGCGCCTTCATCGCGAGCACGCGTTCGCGCAGCAGCCGGAAGCGCGTCTTGAACGCGGTCCCGTGGTTCTCGATCTCCTCGCGGTTCCAGCCGGCGCCGATGCCGAAGATGAAGCGCCCGCCCGACAGCCTGTCGACCGTCGCGATCGTCTTCGCCAGCACGATGGGGTCGTGCTGGATGATTAAGCAGATGCCGGTCGCGACCTTGAGCGACGTTGTCGCGGAGGCCGCTGCCATGCAGGCTACGAACGGGTCGTAGGTGTGGTAGTACTCCTTCGGCAGCTCCGGCCCGCCCGGCCACGGCGTCTTGCGCTCGACCGGGATGTGCGTGTGCTCCGGGAACCAAAGGGAGTCGAAGCCGCGCTCCTCAGCGCGCTTCGCCAGGTCGTCCGGCTGCACCGTGTAATCGGTAGGGAAGATCGAGAGTCCGAACTGCATGCGCTCCTCGATTCCAGTGCTAAGGCGTCGATTTCAGAACGGCACCATCATCGGCCCGAAGCGCACAACGATTCAAGGCGGGTCATCTGATCACTCAGCGCGAATCGATGCGCACGCGGCCTTTCGTGCCGTCTACCGTGACCGTCATGCCGTCATGGATCGTCGTGGTGCCGATACGCGTGCCGACCACGGCTGGCAGACGGAACTCGCGCGCGACGATGGCGCAGTGGCTCAGGATACCGCCGGAGTCGGCGACGACGGCGGCGACGGTCGCGAACAGCGGCACCCAGGTCGGCACCGTCATCTCGCAGACCATGATGTCGCCCTGCCGCAGCTTGCTCGCCTCCGCCAGCGTGCGCACGACCTTCGCCGTACCCTGCACCAGCCCCGGCGACGCCGCAACGCCGTTGATCACGTCGGCCTCGGTGCTCGGCTCGATCGGCAGCAGACCGAGCATCTTGTCGACCAGCGCGACGAAGAAAGGGTCGTTGACGTTGGGCGTTGGCGCACCGAGGTGGTCCGGGGGCATGACCCTGGCCCACTTCTCCATGTCGGCGCGGCGTTCGGCCACCAGGGTCCGGCGGTCGATGCGCTCCGCAAGGGTCGGCGCCAGCTCGCGCTTCATTAGAAAGAACACGTCCTCGGACTGGTCGATCAGGCCGCGCTCGGCCAGACGGGCGCCGTAGATCAGCACGAAACGCCGGAACGAGGCCATCGTCATCTGGTCGATCCAGAAGCTGTGGTCTTCGGTGACGCGCAGGTTGTATTTGCCGGCCTCCATCAGTTCGTCGAACTGCGCCAGCTTCGCCGCATCGCCCGCGAGCTTCGTCTTCGCCGCGGCGGCCATGGCCTCACGTCGGGCAACGGCGCGATCGAGGATCAGCTCCGGGTTCGCCTCCTCGCCGAGGCGCAGATAGCCCTGGATCGTGTTCAGCGGGATCGAGGGCTCCTCGCGCCAGGTCGGGTCGCCGATCTCGTAGATGCCGTCGCTGCGCCAGCCGTACTCGTCGAGGAACGTACGCAGCTCGGCCAGAAAGGCGTGCCCTTCGGCGCTCGACTCCAGCGCCGGTAGCAGCGCGGCCGGCTCCAGCGTCTCGAACACCTGCTGCAGCGACGGCGTCTGCTTGACGCTGCGGCTCAGCCGCCACAGCCCCTTCGCCGTGTCGACCGACTTCGTGCGATAGCCCTGCATGAGCTGAAACGCCTCGTTGGGGTCTTCGGGATGAAACTCGGCGTTGTAGAACTCGGTCAGCGCCGTCGCGGGCACGAGCACCAGGTTGATCCAGCCGTGGATCATCCAGACGTAGGTCAGGTTCTCGATCTGGGCCTGCAGCGCCTCGAGCAGCTCCGCGTCGTCGAGCCTCGAGTAGTCGGTCGCGTGGTCCTTCTGCAGGATCGCGACCACCGCCGGCTCCCACTCCTCGACCCAGCGCTTGCCGACGCCCGCCGCCAGCTTGTCGAGCTCTTTGACGTAGCGCGCGGCGTCTTCGGCGCTGCGACCTTCATACGTGCCGTCCGGCGCGAAGCTCGTGAACAGGTAGTTGTTGACCATCCTGCAGATCAGGGCCAGCGGCGAGCCGAAATCGTGCTGCGCGATCGTGAAGCCCTCGGCCATCGCCATGGTCACGGCGTCTCCGGCGAGGGGTGTCAGCGGGCGCGGGGCGTGAATCTTGTCCCAGTCCCAGTAGCCCGCCATGTCGATCGGCCAGCCGCTCGTCTCGGTCGTCATGTTCCCTGCCTCCGCTCATCCGGCTATTTCGGAACGTGCGCGCAAGGTAACGCTATAGAAACCGCGGTGCAAGACGACGGCCCATTGCCTATGACGGCAGCCATGGCTTGTCGTTGCGAGGAGGCGCCAGTGACGAAGCAATCTCGTCGGTCCAAGTTTCGAGACGCCCGCCGGATGTTAGCGGACCCTGCAGGTTGAAACCTGCAGCTTCTCGCCTCGGCCCGTCGTTCTTAGCTGAAGGATTCATCCTGCAGGGTTGTTTCCCGAGACCAGCCCTCAACGCAGATATACCCACCTCAAAGGTTGCCGCTTCGGCGATCGCCTCCTCGCAACGACAGAGATGAGTGCTCGCCTCAGGCGTAGCCCGTTTGCTCACAGCTTGAAGCTTGAAGCCTGGGGCTTGTAGCTGCTCGCTTGTTGCTTGTTGCTCGACGCCCTAGCATCGACGAAACGCCACGCACCGGAGGAACCACCATGAAGGACGACATCGCCCGCGCCGAGACGGTTGGCAGCCTGCTGCGCCCCGACTACGTGCGCGAGATGCGACAGGGGATTCGCAGCGGCAGCGTCGATGAGGAGCAGCGCCGCGCCGTCGAGGACCGCGCCGTGCTCGAGGCGATCGAGCTGCAGGAGCGCGTCGGCCTCGACGTGATCACGGACGGCGAGTTGCGACGCACCTCCTGGATTACGACCGCGCCGCAAACCACCGATGTGACCCACAAGCACCCCTTCGACGGCTTCAAGGTCGTCGACGGCGGCGGTGCCGGCTGGATCCGCTTCTGGTACGACAACGCCGGCAACCCGGTCGTACGGCCGCCGCGGCCTCGCGCCGTGGTCGTCGACAGGCTGGCCTTCGCCAACGACATCACGATCGAGTACCGCTTCCTCAAGGCCAACGCCCACACGCGCACCAAGTTCAGCTTCCCGGCGCCCAGCTACCACCGCATCTATTACGACCGCGCGCTCTCGAAGGGCGCCTACCCGACCTCGCGCGACTTCCTGTTCGCGATGGCCGACATGCTGCGAGAGCACGTCGTGAAGCCGCTGCTCGAGATGGGCTGCGATTACATCCAGCTCGACGCACCCAACTACGGCCAGTTCTACGTCGACCCCAAGGTCGTGAAGGCCTACGAGGACGAAGACGGCGAGGATATGGCCGCCAACCTGGTCGAAGACGCCGAGGCCGACAACTACCTGTTCGATGGCATCGGCGGCATTACGAAGGCGCTGCATGTCTGTCGCGGCAACAGCCCCGGCGGCTACTGGTCCGCGAACGGCGGTTATGAGGCCATGGGGCCGATGTTCCAGCACATCCCGAACATCGATACGCTGCTGCTCGAGTACGATACGCCGCGCGCCGGCGACTTCAGTCCGCTGCGCCACATCCTGCCGATGAGCAACGTCGTGCTCGGCCTGCTGACCACCAAGGAAGGCGCGCTCGAGCACGCCGGCGCCGTCGAAGCGCGCATCCGCGAGGCGTCGCACTACATCCCGATCGAGCGCTTGGCGCTGAGCCCGCAGTGCGGCTTCGCCTCGGCCGAGGGCGGCAACCCGATCACGTTCGAGCAGCAGGAGGCCAAGCTGCGCCTCGTCCGCGAAGTCGCCACGAAGGTCTGGGGGAGTTAGCAGCAACAGGGGCGGCTCAAGCCAAAGCTTCGAGCCGCGAGCTTCGACGCAGCCTGCATCCGTCGTTGCGAGGAGGCGTCTAGCCGACGAAGCAATCTCGTCGGTTCAGCCGTCGAGACGCGAGGTGGTGGATACAAACCCTGCAGGTTGAAACCTGCAGCCAGGTACGACGGACCGGGGCGCGTAGCTGCAGGATTCATCCTGCAGGGTTGTCTTAACCAAACGCGTCCTCGTCGGAGAAAAACGCAACTCCAACGGTCGCTGCCTCGGCTAGACGCCTCCTGGCAACAACAACAGAACGAATCGTCCTCAGAAATAACGACTGCCGTTTCGCACGCGCCTCATCTCTCGCGACAGCGGCTCTCGGAAAACGACGCCGGATCGACTACGCTGCGTGTTCCCGGTGTAAGGTTCTTCGTTTATGTGGCGCCGGGGTGAGAGGGCGGCCCATGAAGCGCATCGTTGTCTGCTGCGATGGCACCTGGAACTCGCCTGCGCAGGCCAACACGACCAACGTATTTAAGATCAGCCGCGCCATACCTGAGCGCGGCTCCGACGGCGTGGAGCAGCGCGTCTACTACGACGAGGGCGTCGGCGCCGGCTCGCTTCTCGAGCGTCTGCCCGGCGCGTTTGGCATCGGCGTCTGGCGCAACGTCCAGCGCGCCTATCGCCACGTCGTCGACAACTACGAGCCCGGCGACGAGGTGTACCTGTTCGGTTTCAGTCGCGGCGCCTACACGGCCCGCAGCACCGCGGGGATGATCCGTAAGTGCGGCGTCCTGCGTCGCGACAACGTCTCGCAGCTCAAGCAGGCCTATTCCTTCTATAGAGACCGCAAGATCGCGCCCGGCGACGACTTCGCGAAGCGCTTTCGCGCCGACAACTCGA
This sequence comes from uncultured Chloroflexia bacterium, assembly GCA_963732945.1. Lineage (GTDB taxonomy): Bacteria > Chloroflexota > Dehalococcoidia > DSTF01 > WHTK01 > WHTK01. The sequence goes on along the minus strand of CAVTBL010000009.1, from coordinate 8,975 downwards.
TGCTGATCGGCGGCGACGATCCCGCACGTGCCGCCGCTGCGCTTCGTCGGCGTCTGGGACACCGTGGGCGCGCTGGGCGTGCCGCCGGGCCTGTTCAGCACGCCGGTGCAGAAGCTAATGCAGCACTTCTTCAATCGCGGCATCGCCTTCCACGACGTGGCGCTGAGCCGCAGCGTCGAGCGCGCCTGCCAGGCCCTCGCGATCGACGAGCGTCGCGGTGACTACCGCCCCTCAATCTGGGAGCAGCACCCCGAGGCGCAGGCTCAGGTGCTGGAGCAGCGCTGGTTCTCCGGCGTACACACCGACATCGGCGGCGGCGGCTCTGACCTGCGCCAGTCGAACCACACCCTGACCTGGATGATCGACAAAGCGCGTGACGCTGGTCTCAGCTTCGACGACGCCTACCTTCAGGCCAACGTCCACGACGCCACCGACGGCTCGCTGCAGAACTCGATGGTGCACATCTTCAAGCTGCGCCCGTTCTACCGCCGCCCGATCGGTGAAGGCGTGCCCGTTGCCGAGGCCACGTACCTGGGCGGCGCTTCGCACGAGAACGTCGACGCGGCGGTCATCGAGCGCAACCTCAGGGACCGGAAGTACCTGCCTCCGAACCTCGTCGCCTACTACCGCGCCCACGCCGAGGCGCTGCGAGAGGCAAACGCACCGGCGCCGCCATCCTGAGCAACGGAAGTAGTCCCGCGCGATGGACCGCGGCGCAGGCGAAGCCCCTCCTTATCCTGAGGAACTCGAAGGATCAGAGCATTGCAGCGTTGAGACCGTCACGGTACGTCTAGTGGCGCTTCAGGTCTCTGAAGGCGATACGTCCGACACGAAGGCAGTGTGGTTTTCAACGAGACGCTTAGATCCTTCGAGTTCCTCAGTATGACGGACGATATTCGACCGCCTCTGGTGAGACGGATGGCCCCAACATTGCAGCATTGGATGTTTCGCGCCTCAGCATGACCGTGGTTGCGCCTGTCTGAAACAGTAAAGTCCCGTTCGTCCTGAGCCTGTCGAAGGGCGCGAGACTCAGATCAGGCTTCGGAGCTTTAGACCGTCGCCGTCGCCTCGATGCCGCGCTCGACCTTCACTTCGGACCAGAACGGGTCCCATAGCTCCGAGAGGTCTTCTTTGTCCGTGACGACGTCCATCGGCACGGCACGGAAGCGGGCGGCATCGGCCAGGATCGCGGGCTCGATGCCCTGCTGCAGCGCCTTCGCCATGTCGATCAGCTCGCGGCGCATGTGGATCACCGCGACGTCGGTCGTGCCGAGGTGCTCCTTGCTGCGGTCGTAGATCGGCCCCATCGATTCCGTCACGGCCGCGTCCTGCGTGCGGTTGCCCGGCAGGCCCGTGTAGTTCAACGTGCGCTGCTTCTCGCGGTCGATCATGTAGTCGTTGTCGGCGTTGCGGATGTAGCGGAACGTGCCGGGGATCAGCCCCAGCGTCGACTGATCGAACTGCGATACGTAGGCGAAGGGACCGCTCTGCGCGTTGACGGCGCGAGCGGTGCGCTCCTCCTGTCCGGCCGGGGCAGGCGGCTGCACCATGAACCACCAGCTGTGCTCGTCGTCCATCGGCAGCACGAAGATGCCGCCGCCGCTACGCGAGGTGCTGGCAATGTGCGTGAACGTTGGGTAGACGAACGCCGTGACGCGCCAGTAGTACTGGTCGTCGGGCGCCTCGCGACGCGCGCCGTAGACGAAGCCGAACTCGGTCTCGCGCGACTGCGTGATCTGCGGCGGCGCGTAGGGCACGCCGCGCAGGAACGTCTCGGCGCCGAACACGCGGTGCAGAAACGTCACGTGCGCGGAGTCGATGTTGCCCTCGAGGCCCTGGGTATAGTTCGAGTCCTGCATGTGCTTGGAGACGCGGCTGTTCTCGGCGCCGGGCTGCAGCATCCACTCGTACTGCGGCAGTTCGGGCTGCTTCTCCGGCGGTCCCATGTAGATCCACACGAGCCCGCCCGCCTCCGCCGAGGGATAGGCGCGCACGCGGACCTTGCTCTTGAAGTTCGACTCCGCGGGTTCCGAAGGCATGTCGATGCAGGCGCCCGTCACGTCGAACTTCCAGCCGTGATAGACACAGCGCAGCCCTTCTTCTTCGTTGCGCCCGAAGAACAACGACGCGCCCCGGTGCGGGCAGGCGTTGGCGACGAACCCGACCCTCCCCGAGGTGTCGCGGAACGCGATCAGGTCCTCGCCGAGCAGCCGCAGACGAATCGGCGCGCAGTCCGGCGACGGCAGCTCGGAGGGCAGGAGCGCCGGCAACCAGAAGCGACGGAAGAGCTCGCCCATCGCCGTGCCCGGTCCGGTGCGTGTCAGCAGCTCGTTGTCGGCAACGCTAAGCATCGTGTCGTCTCCTCAGGCGTCTCGGTAGGCCCATTATGGCACCGCCGATCATGAGGTTGTCGTGTATGAATCGCGGAGACGCCATCAGAGCGTTCTCGGGAAATGTGAGGCCCGAGTCTCCTTATCCGTTCGTGGTGAGCCTGTCGAACCGCGCGGACGGCTGAGGCGCGCCGGCGTTCGACGCCTTACAGCAGCCCGTTCTGGTCTACGACCTCCCGCGAGACGAGGACGCGGCCATTGTGCTGCATCGGGTCGCGGCAGAGGAACGCGACCGCCTTCGCCGTCACGTCCATCGATTCCGCCGTCGATTTGTCGATGCCGGGCAGCTCGCGGCGCTGCAGGCGCTCGGTCAGCGTAAAGCCGGGCCAGAGGCTGATTACCGACACGTTCTGTGCGCCCAGCTCCTCGGCAATGCCCGTGCTGAGCCGGTCGAGCGCCGCCTTGCTGACGCCGTACTCGGGCCCGCGCTGGAATCGGGGCCGGTTCGCAGGCGCCTCGGCGGGTGGCGGCGGGTTGCGGGCCGCGCCGGACGAGATGTTGACGATCACGCCGCCGCCCTTGGCGATCATCACCGGTGCTACGAGCTGGATCAGCTTGAACGGCGCCCGTACGTTGGCGCGATACGACTTGTCGAGGTCCGCGACGTCGGACTCGAGGATCGGCGAACTGGCGACGAACGCTGCGTTGTTCACCAGGATGTCGATGCGCCCGAACGCGCGCATCGTCTCTTCGACCGCGTTGAACAGGTCCTCGTCCTCGAACACGTCGACCTTCACTGCGAGGGCGCGACGGCCCAGCGCTTTCACAGCGTGGCCGGTCTCGATGATGCTGCCGGGCATGTCTTCGGTCGATGCCAGGCTGCGGGCGCAGACCACGATGTCGGCGCCGTCGCGCGCCAGCTCCAGCGCCGTCGCTTTGCCGATGCCGCGTGAGCTGCCGGTAATAAGCGCTACCTTGCCTTCGAGCGGGAGTGCCATGCTGGGTCCGTTCTAGTCGAAGGACGCGCCTTCGGTTCTGCTTCCTGCGCCGGTGGTAATACGATAGAGGAGTCATGAGCGAAGGCGAAGAGCTCAACATCTACGAGCTGGTCGGCGGCCTGCCCGCCTTCGAGCGGCTGGTCGACGCCTTCTACGACGCCGTCGAGACCGACCCCGTGCTGCGGCCGCTGTATCCGCAGTCGCTGGACGAATCCCGGCAGCACCTCGCGCTGTTCCTGTCGCAGTTCTTCGGCGGCCCGCCCGAGTACTCGATACGTCGCGGCCACCCGCGCCTGCGCGCGCGCCACCTGCCGTTCGTCATCGACAAGCGCGAGCGCGACGCCTGGGTTATGCACATGCTCGCCGCCATCGACGAGGTCGGAATCGAAGAGCCGGCGCGCGGGCACATGCGCACCTACTTCCAGGAAGCCGCCACCTTCCTGATCAACCAGTAGACAGTTGTCAGAGGATGGCTCCGGGCCGCACTTCGTAATTTGTCGACGCTCTGGATTCATGCTCCGGAGCCTCTTGCGCCGGCACGATCAGAAAGACTTACTGCATCGAGCGCGCGACCTTCAGCAGCTCGTCGAAGCTCAGGTCTGCGCTGCGCAGCACTACGCCGACCCCGTTGCCGCCTGCGCTCGCCTGCGTCTGCCACGAGACCGCGCGTACGCCCTGGCTCGTGGTCTCGTAGGCCGTCGCGCCGTTGACGTCGACCTGCGTCGCGTTGGCCGGCGGCTCCTGCGACTGCGATCCGCCCTGCGTCTGCTCGATGCTCAGATAGGGCGTGGTCGCGCTGCCCGCGGGTCCGTTGTAACGCACCGTGATTTTCGAGCTGTTGCCGGCGCTGCCCGATGTGACCGACTGGCTGATGGCAGCCGGTACGTAGCCGTCCGGCACGTAGGAGGGCTTCAGGAAGCCCGCAGGCAGCGTGTACGTCGCGGTGCCTGCGGGCGCTGCGGGCTGCGGGTTGCTGCCGGACGGCGATGGCGCCTGGGCCTGGCCCTGACCCGGTCGCGCATCGGCCGGCGGCTTGAACACGAACCGCTGCGGGTCGATCTTCGGGTTGTACTCGACCGTTGTCGGCTGCCACGTCGTCTTACCGTTCGGCGTCGTCGATTCGTAGCGCAGCACGAACAGGTAGCGCGGGTCGATCCAGTACTGCGTCAGGGTGCCCTGCGCCACGGTGCGCAGATCGCGCTGGACGATCTCGACGTCTTTGCCGAGCACCCTGTCCTTGCCCGAGACGTCCCAGGTGCCGCCCTGCAGCGCGTCGAAGTAAGCGGACAGCGTGTCGTCCGGCAGCGGCCCCAGCGCCATCGTCGTGTTGCCGCGGGCCTGCAGCACGTCGGGCGGCTTCGACTGGTCGTAGTAGGTGTTGCTGCCGGCGTCGTAGACGTGCAGCGTCTGGCCGTCGACCACGTACACCGACGGCACGGAGCCGTCGTAGCCGGCCTCGACGCGCAGCTTGTCCGGCGCCTCGTACCAGATGCGCACCAGCTGGTTGCGCGACGAGCTCGACGACGTGACGACGGCTTCGATGTGGTAGCTCTGCAGGCCGCGGACCGTGGTCGTCTGGTCGCTCGCCATGGTCGCCAGATACGCCGTCATGCCGCCCCCGAGCAGCAAGACGACAACCGCCCCTACGATGAACCACCGATCCCGTCCCCACACGCATCGATCTTAGGGAGAGGGTCCGGCTGAGGGCAATCGCCGCTATATTTCCTGATGGCATCTCGTCTGCTGGCGCCACCTCGCAACGACAGAGAGGCGGCCCGGTTAAGCCACGCAGGGTAAGAAGCTCCTCAGCTCAAAGACGAAGCTACCTTGATCAGCTCCTCGAGCGGCAACACGTTGCTGCTCAGCGTTACCACGATGTCGCCCTTCGCCCAGACGAGACGTAGCACGTCGCCGTCGCGCGACGTGTAGCCCGTCGAGGCGCCGACCGCCACCGGCGAGCCCGTCATCTGCGACGGCGCCAGCCCTCCCGCCCGGTACTGCTCCTCGATCAGCAGGTAGTCGCTTCCAGCATCGTGCTGTCCTCCCGGCTGGTAGCGCATCGCGACGTATGTCGTCTGCCCAGCGGTACCGCTGGTTTCGGTGCTCGCCATCTCGACGAAGCCTGCCGGCGTGTAACCCGGCCGGAAGAACCCACCCGGAACGCTGCTTTGGCCGTTGCTCCCGCTCGCGCTCCCGCTGCCGGTAACACGTACCGGGCCGCTTGGTGGCGGCGGCAGCTCCCGCGATCCGGCCGGCGGCTCGAACACAAACGGCGTGCCGGAGAGGGCTTCGTTGAAGCTGACCTCGACGGCTTCGGCGTTGACCGAGAGCGTGGAGTCGTGCGCAACGTACTTCAGGGCGAACGCGTACTGGCGGTCGATCCAGAACGTCACGTGCTGCTCGCCGCTGGTGAACGTCACCGACCGCGTCGGCCGTCCTGCCACGATGCCGCCATCGCTCTCGCTGCGATGCTGGTTGGCAAACGCACCGAATAGTCGCTCCGGGTCGTTGTAAGGAAAGGCGCCGATGAAGAACGCCCCGCTCGGCAGCGGCGGCCCGTCTTCGAGGTTGGGCGACCTGCCGCTGTAGTAGTCGGCGTAGCTGACGCGCGAGTAGGTGTTCGTCGGGCGGTCGTAGTACCAGACGTAGGCGCCGTCCGCGACCTGCAGCGAGCCCGCCGTCGGCCGTTGCGAGTCGGAGATGTTCACCGCCCACTTGTCCGGCGCTTGATACCAGCCCTCGACAGTGTCCAGCGGTTGCTCGTTCGGAAACCCCGTCTGCGCCGCGTCGACCTGCTGGTCGATCGTGAGATGCGCCTTGTAGTAGTAAGACGTGAGCCCGGCCGCATCGCTACGTCCCGTCGCCGCGAAGAGCTCGCCGAGGCCAACCAGCACCAGCGCCACGAGCAGCAGCAAACGCACCCGCGACGTGAGCACCGCTCCCAGGGACGTCACCGCATCGACCGCGCGACGCTCAGCAGCTGGTCGCGCGTCAGCTCGTCGGAGTGCAGCGTTATCAGCACGTTGCCGCGCAGCCAGCTCAGGTTCATCACGCCACCGATTGTCGTGAAGTACCCGCGTTTGTCGTTGATCGGGACAACGTCGTTGGAGCGCTGGTCGTCTGGCACCGAAGCGCTCGCCGGTGTCTGGACGATTTCGAGGTAACCGGGCCCGGGTGTCCCGTTCTTGCCGTAACGCAGCGTGAAGGGCGACGCCTGCCCATCGTTTACGTTCGTGAATTGCTCTACCAGCCTGTAGCCCTGCGGCGGGCGACTGGGCTTGAAGAATCCCGCTGGCGGATCTACCAAACCGGCGGACATGCGGGTCAGGTTCGCCGGGGACCAGACCGGAGGGTCTATACGCTGCGCCGTCGCGGGAGGGACGAATACGAACTCGTCGTCCGAAACCGGGGCGTTGTACTGCACCTCGGTCGCAGCGAAGCGCTGTGTTCCGCTCGGTCCGTCAACCTGATAAGCGAGGCTGAACATGTGACTCGCGTCAATCGTGTATTGCACCTTCAATTCGACCGCCATGTCTCCCGTTTCGATCTGGACGTTCGTCGTGACGATCTCAGCCTTGCGTCCCAGGTACGTGCCAACTTCCGTCGTGCTTCCTGCAAATCCGGAGGACTTTCGTTGTACGCGCAGAAGGTCAGCAATGCTCAACTGGGGTTCGATGCCAATACCCAGAAACGCTACGGAACTCGGCGCGATGAGCGGCTCTTCGAAGTAGGTGTTCTGCGTCGCATCGTAATAGTAAGTCGTCTTGCCGTCCGTCATCTGCACGGTAGGCAACGCGGGTGCATCCGGCCCCGAGTAGGTGAACTCCCAGCGCGCCTTACCATCGTTGTACCAGCCCTCGAGTCGCGAAGGCATCGGCCCTATCGACGTGCTCGATGCCGGGCCCGTTTCCACCTGCGACACGTCCGCTATTACGTGGAAGCTCTGCAGCGACTCGTAGTCGTGGCGCCCGGCGACCGCGAACAGCGCCGCGAGGCTTGCCAGCATCACGCCTACGAACAGCAGCAACCGCACCCGCGGCATCTCGAGACTCATGACGCGTTCAGCCTAGAACAGATCGCATCCGTGAAGCAGCACCGCCCGGCCCGGCGAAAGAGGCGTCTTCATCAACATGACGCCGAGGTGAGGACACCTCGGCTACGCGCACCAGGGGCGCAGCGAAGGAGACGCAGTCCCCTCGCTCCTCCGGGGCGAGGGTTAGGGAGAGGGGCGGCGCCTGGGTAAGAAGAGGACGCACCGTCTACGGACTGGCGCCACGCCGCGCAGGTCTGAAGACCTGCAGCTACATCGATCAACGCCCAACCACCTTCACATACCTGCAGACGCTCTGTGATTCGACGACGCCCCGTAGTCTCTGGTGCCGGCCCGATCAAAAAGAAGAAAAAGAGAAGGCGTCAACGCTGTTTGACTGTGTTGCAGCGTTGACACTTTCGTGCCCGATGCTAGAATTGTTGTGGGCCTCAAGAGCACGGCCTGACTACGGCAGACAGGTCGCCATACCCGCTCTACCAACCCCCTAAAGGGTCCAATGCCAAAATACATATTCGTCACCGGCGGAGTCGTAAGCTCCGTCGGCAAAGGCATTACCGCGGCTGCCCTCGGGCGCATCCTGAAGAGCCGCCACGTTACTGTCTCCATCCAGAAGCTCGATCCCTATCTCAACGTCGACCCCGGGACGATGTCGCCGTATCAGCACGGCGAAGTCTTCGTCACCGTCGACGGCGCCGAGACCGACCTCGATCTCGGGCACTACGAGCGCTTCATCGATGAAGACCTGACGCGCGCCAGCTCGCTGAGCATGGGCCAGGTCTACAACGCCGTCATCCAGCGCGAGCGCCGTGGCGACTTCCTCGGCGGCACGATTCAGGCCGTGCCCCACCTCACGTCTGAGATCAAGAACCGCATTCGCGGCATCGGGCACATCACCGGCGCTCAGGCCGTGATTATCGAGGTCGGCGGCACCGTCGGCGACATCGAGGGTCAGGTGTTTCTCGAGGCGATCCGTCAGATCCGGCGCGAAGAAGCGCCCGAGGACACGCTCTCGATTCACGTGACCTACCTGCCGTACATCTCCGCCACCGGCGAGCTCAAGACGAAGCCGACGCAGCACTCGGTGCAGGAGCTGCGGCGCATGGGCATTCAGCCCGACGTCATCCTCTGTCGCAGCGATCAGCCGGTGACGGTCGAGACGCGCGAGAAAATCGCCCTGTTCTGCGACGTCGAACGTCGCGCCGTAATCTCCGTTCCCACCGTACGCAGCATTTACGAAGTCCCCGCGATGCTCGAAGACGCCGGTCTCGGTGACTACGCAATCGAGCGTCTCAAGCTCGATGCCACCGGTCGCGACCTCGCCGACTGGCGCCGCCTCGTCGACCGCATGATGCACCCGACCTCGAGCGTCAAGGTGGCGGTCGTTGGCAAGTACGTCGAGCTGCGCGACGCCTACCTTTCGGTCAAGGAATCGTTGATCCACGCTGGCGCGGCTTTCGACACCGAAGTCGAGATCGTCTGGGTGCCGGCCGAGAGCGTCAACTCGGACAACGTCGCCTCGATCCTGCGCGGCATCGACGCCATCGTCGTGCCGGGCGGCTTCGGCGAGCGCGGCATCGAGGGCAAGGTCGAGACCGT
>CAVTBL010000008.1:0-52764 GCA_963732945.1 uncultured Chloroflexia bacterium | reverse complement strand
GTCGACAGAGCGCGTCCTCGACGCCCTCGGCCGCACCCACGACAACATCGAGTTCCTCAACTCCCTCAAGAACGAAGCCGGCTAGAGCTTCCCGAAGCTAGCCCTGGTTAAGCCCACGCAGCGGGAGCCAGCCGGGCGCCTCGACGCCTTCATCAGTTCGTGGCGCTCCAGATGACGGGAAAACACCTCGTGCGCCGGGAAGGGGATCGTCACCTCACGCCCGATGAAACCGTCCCGCCGTTTCCGACGGCGTCCCCTCTCCCTGGCAGGGTGAGGGTCGAACGCCCCGTCTTCCTCATACGCAACGTCAAAGCTCGCTTCGCCCGGCTCGTACCGTAAACAAACTTAGCCGCGGTGTCCTCACCTCGGCGTCATCGACAACGAAACGCTTCCTGTGGCTCGACGCCGAAGTGAGGACACCGCGGCTACCTTGCGAGACCGCCGGGCTTTGGTCACCAACGCCGAACCACCCTCGCAAATCTGCAAACGTCGCGCACTTCGATGCACCTCCGTAGCCTCTGGCGTCAGCCCGGTTCGGAAGTTTCACAAGGGATAGACGATACCGAATAGGCTAACAACGTTTCGTATGTCGAGCGATTCGACACACGAACGTATCAGAAGCGTTGACAGCGTCATGTAGAATGCTTCGAGTACTACGCCAAGCTCAGACCGGGTAAGGACACAGGTTGTGTCCGGCCAAGCGCCAGCGGAGGATTCGTAGTATTTCGGTAGCGTCCGGCGGAAACCCACGACACCGTTTCCAATCCCCTAGCGTGGGACGCACGGCTCGGCAGGAAGCCGGCAGGCAGCTTCGAAGGCCCCTCTTCCACATCGTTATCCTCGGCATCGTTGTTGCAGCCGCCTTCTACGCCAGCTTTGTGCCCAACCGTGGTACCACACGGGCCAGCGGGTTGCTGAACGCCTCGGCCGGTCTCACCTTCTCCGGTGAGGCTATCGCGCCGCCGCAACTGCAGGCCGCCTCAATCGAGACTCAGTTCGCACCCACGACCGACAGCGTCGGTCAGTCCTCGGCAGACGCCATCCTCAACGCCGGACCGATTCAGTCCGGCCCTCCTGCGACAAACGTCGACAACTCCGGCAGCACGCAGTCGGCCGGGTTGCTAGTGAGCCCGACGCCGCCTGCCGGCGCCACGCCCGCCGATGCTGTCGGCGCGACAGGAGCCGGCGCAACCTCTAAGCCCGACTGTGACGCCTCTCAGAGCGATCTCTACTGCGTCTATGAGGTGCACGATGGCGACACGCTCTCCGGCATCGCGCAGCGCTACGGACTCAAGACCAGCGATTCCAGCGACCTCACGGCGTGGCAGATTCTGGTCCTCAGCAACAAGCCCGACATCGTCAGCGAAGACGACATCCTCCAGCCCGGCCAGCACCTGCGTATCCCGCTGCACAACGGCATCGTCCACACTGTCGTCAGCTCTCAGACCCTCAGCGACATCGCCGGCGAGTACGGCGTCGCGGTTGACGACATCATGTCGATCAACCACCTCGCGGACGCCAACACGATCGGCGTCGGCTCCGAGATCCTGATCCCGGACCCTCAGAAGTACGCGCCGGCCGCTGCCGAGGAAGCCGCCGCCAGCACCGGCTCATCCTCGTCCGGCGACTCGAGCGGTTCCAGCGATTCGAGCTCCTCGTCCGCCTCGTCTGGTGGTGGTAGCAGCTCGGCAGCCATCGTCGGTGGCGGCCCCAAGTCGAATGTCGGCTTCATCTGGCCGGTCACCGGCCCGATCTCGAGCTACTTCGGTCCGTCCCACCCGCTGGGCATCGACATCGATCTGTTCAGCCACCATCACGCGCCTATCGCCGCGGTCGCGGGTGGTGTCGTCACCTTCGCCGGCGGTAACGCCTGCTGCTCCTACGGCTACTACGTCGTCATCGACCACGGCAACGGCTACCAGTCGCTCTACGCCCACCTCTCGACCATCTCGGTCAGCGTGGGCCAGGTCGTCTCGCAGGGCCAGCAGGTCGGTATCAGCGGCGTCACCGGTTACTCCACCGGCGAGCACCTGCACTTCGAGATTCACAAGAACGGCGCCGTCGTCAACCCGCTGAACTACCTGCCGTAGCCCCACCCCTCGCCCATCCCCACGGGCAATCCGGCGAAGGGCAGGCTGCCGCGCAGCGCAAATCTGTACGTCCGCGCCCATGGGAGTTACCGGGGGCTGTCTCAGGGACGCCGCGTTTCGGTGGGAAGCCCTGTTGGAAGCCCCCTCTCCCTGTCAGGGAGAGGGCCAGGGTGAGGGTCGAACGCATCGGCCGCCCGTAGCGCGTCGTTCTTCCGCGAGACGCCGAGATGATTCGCTTCGCTTGCAAAGACAGGCTCGGAGCGTTTCAGAGGATGCTTTGTGCGCTGCAGTAAGACGCCGAATCAGCCCGGCATGACTAGAGACGCTTCGCGATTCGGCGACGCCCTCGTAGCCTCTGGCGCCAGCCCGTTCAGAAAAAGTTAGCCTCGGTAGTTGAGCAGTATGACCTTCGTGTCCGACGGCACCGTGCTTTTCGTAATCGTCAGCTTCGACTCCGGGGGCTTGGGCTCGAGGCCCATCTCCTTGAGGAACCGGTCGACGGGCTCGAGCTGCGCCGACGCCGCCTCCGTCTTGTACAGCATCGGGATCACGATCTTGGGCTCGAGCAGGCTGACGATCTCTGCGGCCTTTTCGGCGTTGAGCACCGGCGTACCGCCGACCGGGATCAGCAGCACGTCCGGCGAGCTCAGCTGCTCGCTCTCGTCGCCCGTCGGCACCTGCTGAATGTCGCCGAGGTGACAGATGCGGATGTCATCTATGTCGATCACGTAGGCGATGTTGCGGCCGCGCTCATGGTTCGTCGTGCGGGTCGCGATGCCGCTGACCAGCACGCCCCCGATTTCGTATTCACCGGGTCCGGTCACGAACTTCGGTTCGCCCTGGACCGCATCGCGGTAGTTGCTCTCCGGAGCGTCGCGGCTCACGGTCACCACGTCCGCCGCGACCTTGCCGATCTTATAGCCGGTCGAAGGCGGGCAAGGGTCCGTAAGAACCGTGGCCTCGCGACCCCTTAGACGAAAGCAGCCGTGTCCTAGCCAGTAGATTTCCATCGTCTATAAAGCATAGACGAATGCGCCATTTCGGGCCACCATTTGGCATGGAGCATCCTGCGCAGAAGCTCGATCAGCCGACACTACGTCTTCGGGACCGTCCGACAATCGTCCGCTAGGGTCGGAGCCCGGCTCCGGCTATCTGACCAGGCGTTGCAGCACCGGAAGGCGCCGCAGCATCACGTTCGGCTCGTTCAGACCGAGGCCGTATGACGCGAGCACGTAGACGACCGCGCCGGCCGCCGCCGAGGCCACCACGATAACGAACGCCTGCGGACCGGCGGTTAGCGCCAGTTTGAGGCCGTGGTGCAGCACCAGCACGCAGCCGCCCGCCACGAGGCCCATGGCTCCCGTAGCGAGCGCCATGCGTCCGAGGCCCTCCAGCAGGCTCTCGTCGAGGAAATCTGGCACGCGCGTGCTCAGGGTCAGCAGCAGCGCGAAGAACTCGACGCAGGTCGCCAGCGACAGCGCCAGCGCGATGCCGCGTACCTCGAGAGGCCCGACCAGCAACGCCGCCAGCGTCAGGTTGATCAGCATCGAGAGCACCGCGAACCCGACCGGCGTCTTCGTATCGCCCATCGCATAAAAGCCCCGGCTGCAGATCTCGATGCCGCAATGCGCGAACAGGGCCGGCGCGTAGAACATCAGCGCCTGCGCCGTAGTGTCGGAAGACTGCACGTCGAAGGCGCCGCGCTGCAGCAGCACCACGACCAGCGGCTTCGCCAGCAGCGCCAGGCCGATGCCGGCCGGCAGGCTGAGGAAGATGATCAGGCGCAGTGCCCCCCGCAGCGTCGATGCCAGCGCCTCGTCGCCGCGCGCCGCCTGATCGGCCAGGGTCGGGAATGCCGCCGTCGAAATCGCCATGCCGATGATCCCCAGCGGCGTCATCATCATCAGCCAGGCGAAGGTCAGCGAGCTGATCACGCCCGCGCCCAGGGACGACGCGAAGAAGATGCCGATGAAGTAGAAGTTGACCTGCGTTGCCGCCAGCCCCAGCACTCGCGGCGCCATCAGCGTCCCGACCTCGCGCACCGCCCGATCGCGCCAGTCCGCCACGAAGCGATACGCCATGCCCGCGAAGTGCAGGTCCGGCAGCTGCACTGCCAGATGTAGCGCCGCGCCGACCACGACGCCGATCGCCAGCGCGTGCACGTCGTGCGAGATCAGCGCCGCGATGATGATCGAAACGTTGTAGAACATCGGCGCCAGGGCCGGCGTCAGGAAGTGGCGCCGCGCGTTGAGGATGCCCATGAACATGCCGCTCACGGCGAACAGCACCGGCGAGATCAGCATGAGGCGCGTCAGGTTGATCGCCAGGGCCTGCAGGTCGGCGTTCTGCCCGGACCCCGTCTCGTCCTTGAGGCCCGGGGCCATCAACGGCACGATCTTCGGCGCCAGGGCAAACGCGATCAGCGCCAGCACGATCGTCGCAGCGAGCACAAGGTTGAGTACGCTGCTCGCGAGTCTCCAGGCTGCTTCGTCGCCCTTGCGCGCTCGTACGCCCGCGAAGGTAGGGATGAAGGCGCTGGCCAGCGTCGCGCCCGCCAGCAGCTGGAACACGACGTCCGGCAGCCGAAACGCCACCCAGTAGGCATCGAGCTCGGGGCGGGTGCCGAAGGCCTGCGCGATGATCACGCTGCGCAGCAGGCCGAGCAGCCGGCTGCCCATGAACCCGGTCGCGACGATCAGCGCCGCGACGCTAAGGCTCGGCGTCGCGAATGCAGATGACTTTTCGGAAGCCTCATCGCGCGCCATTGCGTTTGACGATACCACCTGCGGCGCTTCTGACTGTACATAAACACGTCGTAGCAGGCGGGGTGCTAATTTGTAATCGCCGCGTGACAAAGGCTGCACTCGTGTCAAACCGACACATGCTTGTTACGCATATGTAAAGTAACGGTCACGCAGACCCAGCGTTGACGACCCTACACTCGATCAGGTACTCACCTGGAGGTGCTGAGAGATGTGTTGTAGGACAAGCGTTTATCCGCTGGACCCGGCCCTCGCGTCGGCAGTGCTGCAGATCGGCCACTTCGAGCCCACTGTCATGCGCTCCGACGAGCTTGGCATCGCACCCACCTGGCAGCGAGTCATCCCGGAGGAGGGAACCACCGTCACTGCCTCGCTGGCCGGCGGCACGTTCGAGATCAGCATTTCGCCCTCGATCAGCACCTTCGACCACCACCTCGGCAAGCGCGTGACGGCCAGCGTCTACTTCGAGATCTGCGCCAAGTACGCCGAGAAGGTCGGCGGCGAGATCGTGCAGAAGGCGACTGTCGTGGGCTGCAAGGACAGCGCCCAGGGCAGCGGCCTGCTCGTAGCGCGCTACCCGTCGTTGCCCATGAGCTTCGACCGCGTCTGTCACGGCTTCCAGGCCGTCCTCCTCGGCGGCCACGACATCGAGCTCTCCGCCTAGCGCCGGCGTCAAAACGAGGTCCGGTAACGCCGCTCTTGTGCCCTCTCGCTGGCAGGGCGAGGGCCACGGTGAGGGTCGAGCGGTCCGAAGCGCCCAAAGCTGCCGTGTAATTGTGACGAGGCGTCGCTCGCAGGTCTGAAGACCTGCAGCATCTAGAGAAGCCCGGCTTCAGCCCGAGCGGCCCCGGACCAGCCGGGCAAATCTGCAGACGCTTCGTGATTCGACGCACGCCCCGTAGTCTCTGGCGCCAGCCCGATCAAAAATGGACACAGGCTGCAGATTCGGATACGATCGCAATACACACCAAACCCCATCCGCGAGGAGAGAACCTTGGCTCACAGCAAGTCCGCACTCAAGCGCTGGCGTCAGTCCATCGAGCGTCGCGACCGCAACCGCTCGATCAAGAGCCGCACTCGAACCCTGATCACCAAGGCGCTCGCCGCCATTCAGGAAGACGCGACGACGGCTGAGGAGTCGCTGCGGGCCGCGATCAGCGCGCTCGACAAGGCTGCTCAGAAGGGCGTCATCCACGACAACGCCGCTGCCCGCGGCAAGTCGCGCCTGCTCAAGCGCTACAACCTCGCGATCGCTTCGGGCGTCGCGGCCGCCGCCTCGGCGGTGCCTGCTCCCGAAGAGAAGCCTGCCCGCGGACGAGCTGCTCCCAAGAAGGACGACTCCAAGCCCGCGCGAGGCCGCAACCGCAAGAGCTAGCTCGTGAAGGCCTGCGTCTTCAACGCACCCGGCGACCTCTCAGTCGTCGAGCTGCCGAAGCCCGAACCGGGGCACGGCGAAGTACTGCTGCGCGTCGCTGCCGCGGGCCTGTGTCACTCCGACGTTCGCGTCTTCAAGGGCGAAAAGTACGCCAAGCCCGGCGTCGTGCCCGGCCACGAGATGAGCGGCGTCATCGAGAGCGTCGGTGACGGCGTCAGCGACCTCGCTGCCGGCGACCGCGTCGCGCTCTGCCCGATCATCGCCTGCGGCTCCTGCAGCTTCTGTCGCGTCGGCAAGCGCAACCGCTGCGCCAGGCGCGTCACGCTGGGCTACGACGAGAACGGCGCGCTGGCCGAGTACGTGCTCGTCCCCGAGCCCATCGTCCGGCTCGGTCACATATTCAAGCTGCCCGACTCGGTGCCGCTGAGCCTCGGCTCGCTGCTCGAGCCGGCGTCCTGCGTGTTCAACTCGATGGAGCTCATGGGCATCGGCGCCGGTACGACGATGCTGCTGATCGGCGCTGGACCGATGGGCCTCATGCACCTCGTCATTGCCCGAGCGCTCGGCGCCAACGTCATCGCAAGCGAGCCCGACGAAGAGCGACGCAGCTGGGCCCGCAAGCTCGGTGCCGTCGAGACCTTCGACCCCCTGACGCAGGACAGCGCCAGGTTCGTCAAAGACATGACCAACGGCGAAGGCGCCGACGCCGTCGCCGTGACCACCGGCGTCGTCAAGGCCGCCGAGCCCGCCTTTCAGGCCGTGCGCAAGCAGGGCGTGATCAACCTGTTCGGCGGCTTCCCACCCAACCAGGTGTTGGCGCTGGACCCCAACGTCATCCACTACAACGAGATCGTGCTTACGGGCTCGCAGAACGCGACCATCGCCCAGTACGAGCGCTGCCTCAAGATCCTGCCGCGCCTCGGCGACCTGCGGCAGGTCGTCAGCAACACCTATAGCATCGACGACGCCCCCAAGGCCTACGAATCGCGCCTCAACCTCGCCGGCCTCAAGACCGAAGTCGTCTACCCAGGCGTCAACTAAGCACTAACGCCTCGTCTACAGATGGAGAGCGGATAAGCAGATGCCGTCTGGCCACGGACGGTGCATCTCGATTTTGCCTCCGTCTCGGCCGTTTCGTCCTGGCGAACAACGGATCTTAGGCGCCCAGACCGCCTAGACGAAGCAGTCGCCCGATGGCGCTTCGCGTTCGTCCCTTCTCCCTGGCAGGGAGAGGGTCAGGGTGAGGGTCGAACGCCCCACGAGCGAGATGCGCCGCGAGGTAACGCCGGGGCCGGGAGCACCGAGATTGCTTCGTCGGCTATCGCCTCCTCGCAACGAAGGCATGAGGCGCGACACAGATCAAATCTGGCATTGCGAGGCGCGGAGCGACGAAGCAATCTTCGACGTGACGTCTGTCATGAACGGGCCGTCAAAGGTTGCCGCGTCGGCTAGCGCACCCTCGCAACGGCAGACGGGGCGTATTGGTCAGAACAAAGCAGCCGTGAGTCTCGAGATGTAGGGACGCAGCTTCAGCTCCGTCCGCCGCCCGCCGTCTCGCTCGCTGCGCCTCTACGGTGCTGGTGTAGGCGTCGCGGGCGCGCCGAGCGCCGTATCGAGCTTCGCGTCTTCGCCCAGCACGACCACGATGTCCTCGTTTTTAGTGCGCAGGGCGTCGTCGGCCGGCGTAGCGGCTCGGATGCTGCCCGATTGCAGGTTCAGAGCTCCGGCGAGCCGCGAGGCCGTGTAGTTCTTGCCGGTGAAGTTGATGATCTGCGTCGTCGCGGTCGGCGCGCTTGCCGTGTTCATGGTCAGGGAGCCCTGCGGGATACCGAGGCTCGCGAACAAGTCGAGCGCCTTACTACCCTGGCCGTCCACGCCGGTGCCATCGACGATACCCACGGTTGCGGCCTCCGCCTGCAGTTTGCTGTCGGAAAGGAAGGCCGTGACCATCTCCTTGATGCCCTCGTCCGAAGGCAACAGCACCTGCGCGCCGGTCTCCGGGATCGTGTAAGGCGTCGTGACCGCGCCGAGCGACTGAATCGCCAGCTTGTCGCGGTCGATGTGCACCGCGAGGTCGGCGAAGCCCGCGATTTGCAGGTCGTTGATATCGGTCTGCACCGTGTCCTTGTAGCGCTTCCACAGGTTGACCAGGTTCTTCGGCGACGACAGCAGGTTAAGCTGGGCCGCCTTGTCGATCACGGCGTAGATCACGGTCTGCTGCCTGATGATGCGCTCGCGGTCGTCCGAGTTGCGGCGCACGCGGGCGTAGCACAGCGCCTGGCTGCCATCCATGTGGTAATCGCCCGGCGGGAACTCGCATGGGTAGTAGTCACCCGGCTTTTCCGTCTCCGAGTAGTAGGGGTCGTCTACGCCGAGGCCGTCCGGCACGTGCACGTCGATACCGCCCAGCAGGTTGATGATCTGTTTGAAGCCGTCGAAGTCGATGATCACGTAGTAGTCGATATTGATGCCGGTCAGCTTCTCGACCGTCGCCTCGGCAGCCTGCGGGCCGCCCGTGGCGTAGGCCGTGTTGATGCGCTCTTTGCCGGCCGACTTCCCGTTGCCGAGCTCGATATCGACCCAGAGGTCGCGGGGCATTGCCAGACCGCGCGCCGTCTGCGTCACCGGGTCGATCGACATCACGAACATCGTGTCGGTGTTCTTCGAGGAGCCGACGGTATCGCGCGTATCGACGCCCAAGACCAGAACGTTGATCCTGCGTCCCGTGGGGTCGGCTGCGTTGGCGATTGCAGCGCGTCACCCGACTGGATGCCCGGCAACGATGAGATCGTCCTGCCGAGCTTGATCTCCTTACCGGGGAAAAAGACATGATCGACCTGTGTCGCGACGATCAGCGCCGTGTAGAAGGCGCCTCCGGCCAACGCAATGATGCCTAGCACCATCAGTAGCTGGTTGCGAAGCGAAGGTCGAGAGGGGCGGGGTTTGGGATTCGGCGCCGGACGGCGCGCTCGGTCCGACATGTGTTGCACTCATCTTACGTGGCGGAATCGCCCTGCTCAACTGTCAAACCCATTTCAAAGCTGCAACGAAATCCGGCAACGGCGCATCCATCGTCCCTGCTAAACTCGCTGCGTGAGCTTCCAGAGCCTGCGCCTCAGTATCGACGGGCCCATTGCGCGCCTCGCGCTGGCCCGTCCGGGCGCCTCGAACCGCATCGACGAGCGCACTCTGCGCGAGCTTGCCGACGCCGCGCAGCTCATCGCCGAGGACGCCTCCGTCTCGCTGACCGTCCTCACGGCCGATGGTCCAGACTTCTGCGCCGGCTGGGACCCCGCGGCGCCCGAGGCGCTGTCACAGCCCGAGAACCGTCTGCTCGATCCCTTCGGCTGCATCGCTGCGCTGCCCTGCCCCGTGCTCGTCTCGCTGCAGGGCGCCGTCTCGGGCGCCGGCCTCGAGCTCGCGCTCGCCTGCGACGTACGCATCGCCGCGGACGACGCTCGCTTCGCCCTGCCGGACGTCGCGCTCGGCGGCCTGCCGCTGGCCGGCGGCAGCCAGCGCCTGCCACGCATCGCCGGACGCAGTGTCGCCGCCTCGATGCTCCTGCTCGGCGACGCGCTCGACGCCGCAGCCGCCTATCACGCCGGCATCGTCAGTCGCGTCTTCCCCGCCGCCAGCCTGGCGCAGGATACCGAGGCGCTGGCTCAGCGCATCGCCGCCAACGGACCGCTGGGCCTGCGCTACGCCAAAGAAGCGGTGCGTAACGGCATCGAGCTGCCTCTTGACGCCGCCCTCCGCCTCGAGCTCGACTTCTCGGTCATCCTCCAGACGACCCGCGACCGTGCCGAGGGCGTCGAAGCCTTCAAGCAGAAGCGCCCGCCGCACTTCAGCGGCGAGTAGCGCCGTGAGCTTTTGGCTTTTAGCAGTTGGCAGTTAGGAGTTGTGTGCTAAGACGTCTTTGCGAGCGAAGCGAAGCAATCTCACGTCCGAAGCCATATGCTCTCTTCGAAGACCCCTCGCCAGCTCGTCCGGAGGTCTCTCTTCGGCCAACAGCTAAAAGCCAAATAGCCAATCGCTAACCACATGCAATCTTGCCGCACCGCGCACGTTCGTTATGATGACGGCGTACTGAAAGGTACTGAAGGGGGGAGCTTTATATGCAGGTAATCCTGGAAACCGACGAGGCCTGGTCGATAATGACGCTCGTCGTCGCTCAGGTGCTCGACCAGGTCGATCTCTCGGACGAGGCCAAAGCGGCGCTGCGTCGCTGGCGTGGCGACCACGTCGAC
The DNA here is from genome assembly GCA_963732945.1 of uncultured Chloroflexia bacterium. GTDB lineage: Bacteria > Chloroflexota > Dehalococcoidia > DSTF01 > WHTK01 > WHTK01. The sequence continues at coordinate 42,290 of CAVTBL010000008.1, read as the reverse complement.
GGCACGGCCGAGATGTCTGACCTCACCGTGTCGCTGAACGAGGTGCTCGGTACCGTGCTCGATGAGCGCACCGACCGGCTGATCCGCCGCAAGGGCTGGTACGTCTCGAGCAAGGAAGGGGCGAACTCGTGAAGGTCGAACTCGACACCGACGAGGCCTGGAACCTCGTCTCCTACGTCATAGGTCGCATGATCGAGGAGACCAACCTCGAAGACGCCGACCGCGCCCACATCCGCCGCTGGAAGGCGGACGAAATGCGCGTCACCAGCCAGGAGATGCGCGTCCTCGCCACCAAAATCAACGAGGACCTCAAGAAGACCATGGAGCGCAAGACCAAGTCTCAGCTCCGCAAGCCCGACTGGGTCTAACGACCTGCAGCATCAGTTCTATCGGACGAGGCGCCTAATGTCAGGCGCCTCGTCCGTGTTTTCGTGCCTGTCGTTGCGAGGAGCGTCAAGCGACGAAGCAACGTTTGACGCTCCGGCTGTCTCAGATGGGAAGTCAAAGACAGCTTCGTTCCGCTCGCAATGACACAGGCAGCGGCATCGTTTAGGGGCACGTTCTGCTGCTAGACGCCGAACCAGCCCGGTAAGTCTGGAGACGCGTCATGATTTGACGCACGCAAGGAAGCCTCTGGCGCCAGCCCGATCAAAAAGAGGTCTCACGATTTGACGCTTGTGACGAAGCCTCTGGCGCCGGCCCGATCAGAAAGAGGGTGCCGGGTCGCGATCATGCGGTAGAACAGGAAGAACAGCACCACGCTCGCCGATGCCAGGTAACTGATCTTCACCACATCGCCCTTCGAGTCCGTGCCGTTGAGCAACGCGTGCGCCAGCACCAGCACGTACACCCCGAAAGTCAGGTAGTGCAGCAACCGCCAGCCCCGCTGGCCGATCAGGCCCCGCACGTAGAACGTCAGCGTCAGGAACGCCGTCCCGTAGAACGCCACGATCCCCAGTCCCATTGCTATGTTGCTGCTCAGGTGCGACTGGAACGGGATCAGCACCTCCCGCAGCGTGAAGCCCGCGTACGGGTCCGGCAGCATGATCAGCGCGTGGAACAGCACCGCGATCAGCACGAACAGCGACAGGAAGCGGTGCAGCTCGAAGAACCAGCCGCGGTTCACCCAGCCGTCGAACAGCCGCGAGCGCACCGCCAGCCCCAGCACCACGATGCTGCACAGCAGCCAGTACGAGACCAGCCCGGCCGATCGCCCCAGGTACCAGTACGTGTGCACCTACGCGCCGCCCAGGCTCATGAGCCCCGCGTCCGAGTGGTCGGCGCCTGCGTCGGCAGCGGTCGCTGGGTCGGTACCGGCGTCGGTGGCACCCGCGTCGCGGTAGGCAGAGGCGGCCTTGTCGCCGTCGGCTGCGGCGTCGAGGTTGGTGCCAGGGTTGCTGCCGCGGCCTGGGTCGGCGGCGGCGCCGTGGCGACCGGCGTGCTCACGACCTGCTGTGGCTTTGTCGCGGGCGTTGGTAACACCGCCTGCTGCTCCGGCACCGATGTCGGCGTGATCGGATCCGGCGGCACAAAGGGAGTCGGCGCCAAGGCTGACACGCCGCCCGCCGTCGAAGCCGGTGCGTCCGTCGTCGCCGCGGGCAGCACCTCGGTCGCGACGATCACGATCGCCGGCGCTTGCGATTGTGCGCCGCCGCCCAGTGTGCCCACGCCGACGCTCAGCGTCTCTCGAGGCAGGTTCTGCCACGCGATCAGGCCGGCCACGTAGACCACCGCAAACATTGTCACGGCAATGATGCCGATCTTCGTCCGGGGATAGCGCCCGAGCAGCTTCATCAAGGCATCCACCTCAGCGCAGGACCGCGCTGCCGGCCACGTAGAGGATGAAGCCTGCAACGGCCGTCAGGCAGAACGCCACGATGATCGCGTTGAGTCTGCGCAAAGTCGTTCCTGGCGGTGGATTCGCCGCGCTTGGCCGAACAGCGTCACGCGACGATAACCAGATTACGCATGCGTCGCCCCGCAAACGTTAAGAGACACTACATAACCATTAAGGTTGGTTCAGGGATGCAACGTTGTCTCCTTCTGCCGAGACGATGCGCAGGAGCCTGTTCGTCGCCACTCGCTCCTCGCAACGACAGCTCGATAACGCAACCTCTCCACCCGATTCACCGTGCCTGCAGCGTCGCGTCCTGCACCATGTCGGTACTGCAATCGACTCCCAAGATTCGACGCACACCACGAAGCCTCTGGCGCCAGCCCGATTGGAAAAAGCGCCAGCCCGATTGGAAAAAGCAAAGTATCCTGAGGCATGCCGCCTCTCTACCGGCCGATGCAGGCCAGGCTGCCCGACGAGGAAGATCGCGCCCCGACACCGCTCGAGCTGTTCTTCGACCTCTCGTTCGTCGTTGCCGTCGCGTTCGCAAGCAACCGGCTGCATCACGCCATCGCCACCGACGACCTTAGTCACGGGCTGTTGAGCTACCTCGGCGTCTTCTTCGCCATCTGGTGGGCCTGGATGAACTTCACCTGGTTCGCCTCCGCCTACGACTGCGACGACGTCCCCTATCGCATCATGACCATGATCCAGATCGCCGGCGCCCTGGTGCTCGCCGCCGGCGTGCCGCGCGCATTCGACTCCCAGGACTACACGCTGGTGCTTGCCGGCTACGTCGTGATGCGGCTCGCTCTGGTCACGCAATGGCTGCGCGCCTCTTACGGCGACCCCCTGCGTCGAGTCACCGCGCAACGCTTCGCTATCGGCATCAGCGTGGCGCAGGCGGGCTGGGTCATTCTGGTCGTCCTGCACCAGGGCACGCATACGCTCTCCGATTCGACCTGGGGCGCCGGGTTTCTCCTGCTTGGGGTCGCCGAGATGCTCGTGCCGGTCTGGGCAGAGCATGCCTCGCGCACCACCTGGAACCCCCATCACATCGCCGAACGCTACGGTCTCTTCACCATCATCGTGCTCGGCGAATCCGTCCTCTCATCCACGACAGCGATTCAGACCGGCCTCGATGCCGGGCACGACAGCGTCAGACTGATCTCTCTTGCGATCGGCGGGCTTGTCAGCGTGTTCGCGCTGTGGTGGCTCTATTTCGAGGCGCCCTCCGGCCGCTGGCTCACGACCACCTTCGGCGCCTTCACCTGGGGCTACGGCCATCTGGTCATCTTCGGCTCTGCTGCCGCGATCGGCGCAGGCATCGCCGCGGCCGTCGACCACGAGATCGGCGCCGCCTCGATTTCGACCACCACCGCCGGCCTCGCGACGGCCGTGCCCATCGCGGTCTACCTGATCTGCCTCTCGGCCCTTCACCTGCAGGCCTGGCGCCGCGGCCTTATCGTGTTCGCGAAGCCGGTCGCGGCCGCGCTCATCCTTCTCGTCGCGCCCACCGGCTACGCGTTGCAGCTGGGTGCAGTCGTGCTCGTGGCGCTGATGGCGTCGCATCTGCTCGCGAGCCGCAGTACAGACGAGTTCGAGACCCCGCTGGTCGGGACCGAGGCCTTCGAGCCGCTCGGCCCCGGCGAGGCCGCCTCCGCTGACTAACACCGCTTACACTGAACCTTATGCGAGACTCCATCCTCCTCTACGACGTGCGCGACGGCGTTGCCTGGGTCACCCTCAACCGGCCTCGCGTGTTCAACGCGATTAACCTCGAGTTGCGCGATGCGCTCTGGTCGCTGCTCGACGCTATCGAGCTCGACCCCGAGGTGCGTGTGGTCGTGTTCCGCGGCGCCGGCGCGGCCTTCTCCTCCGGCGCCGACGTCTCCGAGTTCGGCAGCGCGCCGTCGTACACCGAGGCCCGTCGCGCCCGCGTCGAGCGCGACCTCTGGGGCCGTCTGCTGCACTTCGAGAAGCCCTGCATCGCCGCGATCCACGGCTATGCGCTCGGGGCCGGCTGCGAGCTGTCGCTGCTCTGCGACTTCCGTATCGCCGCATCCGATGCGCGCTTCGGCCTGCCGGAGACGCATCTCGGCTACCTGCCGACGGCCGGCGGCAGCCAGACCCTGCCCCGCACGATTGGCCGTGGCCGTGCCCTCGACATGATCCTCAGCGCCGAGCCCATCGACGCGTCGCGCGCCCTCGACTACGGCCTCGTGCACGCCGTGGTGGCGCCCGACGAGCTCGATGCCGCCGCCGAGGCTCTCGCCCGCCGCCTCCTGTCTCAGCCCGCCGAGGCGCTGCGTCTGGCGAAGCAGGCGCTGGTCGAAGGCGCCAGCCTGCCCCTTGCCGATGCGCTGCGTCTGGAGCGCCGGCTTGCGCAGCGTCTGCGAAGCTGAGCTACGCTTTTACCTAACATGACTTCCGCCTTATCCTTAGCCCTGTTCAGCAAACGAGGGGCAAGACTGTGAATCCAGCCGAATTTCTGACTATTAGCAGCGCCGTCCTGCCCGAGCGCGAAGCCCTCGTCTCCGGCGACGGGCGCGTGCGCATCACGTACGAGCAGATGGCCTCGCGCGTCAACAGGCTCACGACTGCCCTGCAGGGCCTCAACGTCGTCGCCGGTTCACGCATCGCGGTCATGGCCACGAACTCGCCGGAGTACGTCGAGGTCTACTACGCCTGCGCCAAGCTCGGCGCCTGCTTCGTCCCGATCAACTACCGCGCCAAGAAGGACGAGCTCGCCTACATGCTCAACGCCTCGTCGGCCGAGGTGCTGTTCGCCGGTACGCGCTACATGGAGCTGATCGCCTCGGTGCGCTCGGAGACGCCCGAGCCTGCGCGAGGTCGTCTCTCTCGAAGGTGAGGCCGAGGGCGTAACGACCTTCGAGGCGCTGCTCGAGAAGGGCGCCGACGAAGAGGTGTTCATCGACGTCGACGAGAGCGAGCCCAGCGTCCTGATCTTCACCTCCGGCACTACCGCGATGCCGAAGGGCGTCGAGCTTACCTACCTCAACCTTTCGCTCTACGTCGTCAACACGATGAGCCCGGCCGACCCCTCGGCGGAGCATGAGAAGACCCTGCTCTCCGTGACGATCGCGCACGTTGCCGGCATCACCGCCATCCTGTCGTCGATCTGGGGCGGCCGCACGCTGGTCATCCTGCCGCAGTTCGACCCCGAGCTGTGGCTCGAAGCGGTCCAGCGCGAGCGCGTGACGCACGCCTTCGTGGTCCCGACGATGCTCAAGCGCGTCATGGACTACGCCTACTTCGACCGCCACGACATCTCGTCGCTCAAGCTGATCACCTACGGCGCCGCGCCGATGCCGTTCGAGGTTGTCTGCCGTGCTATCGAGGTGTTCACCTGCGACCTCATGAACGCCTACGGGCAGACCGAGAGCACGTCGTCGCTGACCTACCTTGGTCCGGACGACCATCGCATGGACGGCACCGACGCTGAGAACGCGAAGAAGCTGCACCGCCTGCGCTCCGTCGGCCGCCCCATGGACGACGTCGAGATCGCGATCATGGACGTGGCGGGCAACCACCTGCCCAGGGGCAGCGAGGGTGAGATCTGCGTGCGCAGCGCCCGCGTCATGAAGGAGTACCTCAACGCCGGCGAGGCAACGGCCGCGGCGCTGGTCGACGGCTGGCTGCACACCGGCGACGTCGGCTTCCTGGACGAAGACGGGTATTTGTTCATCACGGGCCGCGTCAAAGACCTGATCATTCGCGGCGGCGAGAACATCGCGCCCGGAGAAATCGAAGCGATTCTCGAAGGGCACCCGCTGGTCGAGGAGTCGGCCGTGATCGGCGTGCCGGACGCCGAGTGGGGCGAAGTCGTCAAGGCGATTGTCGTGCTCGACCCGCGGGCCGAGCGTCAGGACCTCGATAGCGTGCGCGCCGACCTGCAGGCCTACTGTCGCAACCACCTTGCGAGCTTTAAGATGCCGGCCTACGTCGCGTTCATCGACGAGCTGCCGCGCAACCCGATGGGCAAGGTGCTCAAGACGGACCTGCGCCGCGACCACGGCGAACCGAACCACGAGTAGGGCCGTCCGCTAACGTCCAGGCAGCTTCATCTCCGCATCGTCTGCACCGCGGTTCCGCCTGGCGTGCACGACGGCCGCGCAACCGAGTTCGGCCTGCAGTCCGGCAGGTCGACGCTCCTGCCCGGCGTCGCGCAACCCGACGGCAACCTGCGCTTCGAGTGCGACCTCGAGCTGTACCGCGACGCCAGGGGGCGTGCACGCTTCCGCGGCGCCTGCGCCCAGGGCACGGCCGACGAGGCCTTTGTCTACCTCTCGTGGCGCTACGCCGGGGACGAGGCGGCCGGCTGGATCGGGCGCGTCAAGCTGATGCTGGGCTCGATTGCCGGGATCGTAGACGCCGACAGTGATGCCAGGGACGTGACGCTCGAGACGAACGCCCTGGGCCCGTCGCGCGGACCGATCCGTCAGGGCAACTGGCGCATCGTCGTCTGACCCGCGAGAGGTCTGCGGTACGAGCTAGGGAAGCAAGCCGTAGTTGCGCGGCGATCTGGCGTGCCGCGTCCCGCGGCGTCAGTTCGCTGTTGTCGATGTGCAGGCTCGGCCGGTTCGGGATCGGCGTGAGGTAGTCGTGATCGTCGAGCGTGGTTTGCTTATTCGCACCGCGACCTTCCGATCGTACGCGCTCTGCCAGGACCTCGCGGCGGCAGGTCAGGTGAACGAGTAGAACCGTGGCGTTGTGCCTCTCGACCGCCTTGAACCAGCTCTCGGCGAGCTCGGTGTCCTCGGGATAGACGTAGGCTCCCGTGGTGATCAGGTCGATGCCATGCCTGGCCGCCGCTTCGTAGACATCGAACCGAAAGCCGAGCACGAGCGGCCAGAACGGTTCGTCCGAGAAATCGAAGACACGTCGTACAGCGTCGATGCTGACGTGGTTGTCGAACAGCCTATACCCGATCAAGCTCGCGAGTTCCCCGGCGACGGTCAGCTTGCCTACGCCGGGCGGACCGTACAGAAAGACGAAGTTCATTGCTACGTCGCGGCGGCGACTCCGGCGACGGCGTCACAGAGGCGCTGGCGTAGCGCCTCGTCCAGGCGCGCGCTCGGCAGCGCCAGGTCGATGGTCTCGTTCTCGCGCGTGTGGATCGTCAGCATGACGCGGTCGGGGCCGGGCTGCTCCTGCAGCAGACGGAACAGCGTCGCGAGGCGTCGCTGGTCGTCGCCCTCGTCACCCGACTCCTGCAGCATCGAGATGCAAGCGGCTCCGCGGGCTGAGGCGCGACGGGCGCCGGCGACGTTTGCGGCGCCGGCGGTGCAGCCGAGGTCACGTAACTCGGGGCGTTCTTCGCCAGGGACGGCGGCAGCGGCTCGAAGGCGGTGTCGTCTTCATCCTCGGATGGGAAGCCTGCCAGCGGGTCGTCTGAAGCTGCGGCGTCGTAAGAGTCCGAGCCGTTGGGCGCGGGCGCAGCGTCGGCTCGCCCTTCGAGAGCCTCAGGACGAGCTGGAGAACTCACCGAGCCGTTGGTTCCGTTGCCGTTTCCGATCTGGCCATTGGAACCGTTGCCGTTAGCGCCGTTTCCGTTAGTCGATGACGATTGCTGCCCGATTGCCCGATTGCCAGATTGCCCCAGGTCCACCGCCCAGGCGGGAGGCAGAAAGTCCTCCGTGAACTGGACGACGTCCTGGATGCCGGCGCTGAGGCGGTCTCCGCGCTCGCGGATGCGCACCTGCATCAGCAGGATCGTACCGGGCGACCAGAGCTCGGGTGTGCGGTCGTAGACGTCGGGCCAGACCGTGACCTCGTAGGTGCCGGAGAGGTCCTGCACCTCGGCGGCGATGAAGCCGCGCCCGTCTCGCGTGGTCAGGCGCCGCGTCGAGCCCACGATGCCGGCGATGACGAAGTCGCGGCCCTGGGTCGGTAGCTCGCCCAGCGTGTCGGGCGAAATCTCGTTGCACAGCGCCGTCACGTAGGGCGCCAGGTGGGGCGCCGCGTGCGTGAACGGGTGCTCCGTCAGCCAGATACCGAGCAGCTCCTTCTCCCAGGCGAGCAGCTCGGCTTTTGGCACCGGCGCGCTCTCGAGGTCGATACCGGAGAGCGGCGACGAGACCTCGGTGCCGAACAGGTCGAACATCGTCGTCTGGCCCGTCTCCTTGAGCTTCTGCTCGCTCTGCGCGATGCCGAGGATGCGGTCGAGGTTGACTAGCAGCGCGCCGCGGGCGTTGGCTTTGCCGGCGACGGAGTCGAGGCAGCCGGCCTTGACCAGGCTCTCGAGCACGCGCTTGTTGACGCTGTGGGTGTTGAGCACGCGGCTGAACTCGTCCAGCGAGGGGAAGGCACCGTCGGACGCGGCGCGCGACTCGAGAATCGACTCTGCTGCTCCCTGCCCGACGTTCTTGATCATCGACAGCCCGAAGCGAATCGCAGTCTTGCCGTCGTCCATGTCTTCCAGCGCGAAGTTGACCATGCTCTTGTTGACGTCGGGCGGCAGCACCGGGATGCCGAGGCGCACGCACTCGTTGTAGGCCTGCGCGATGCGCTCGTGTGTGCCGGAAGGGTGGCTGTCGGCCTGCTTGAGCACGGCCGTGAGGTACTCCTCCGGGTAGTTCGCTTTGAGCCACGCCGTCTGGTAGGCGATGGTGCCGTAGGAGTACGAGTGCGCCTTGTTGAAGGCGTAGCCCGCGAACGGCTCGATCAGGTCGAAGACCTTCTGAGCGTCCTCCAGCGAGTAGCCCTTCTCGAGGGCGCCGCTGGTGAACTTGTCCTTCTGCTCGAGCATCAGGTAAGCGATCTTCTTGCCCATCGCCTTGCGCATGATGTCGGCGGCGCCGAGCGAGTAGCCGCCGAACTTCTGCGCGATCTTCAGCACCTGGTCCTGGTAGACGATGATGCCGTAGGTCGAGTCGAGGATGTCGGCGAGGTCCGCGTGCGGGTACTTGACCTCCTCCAGGCCGTGCTTGGCGCGACAGAACTGCCCGATGAACTGCATCGGGCCCGGACGGTACAGCGCCACCAGCGCCGCAAGGTCGTCGACGCTGGTCGGCTTCAGCTCCAGCACGGCGCGGCGCATGCCCGCCGACTCAAGCTGGAACACGCCGAACGTTTCGCCCGTTGCCAGCATCGCGAACGTCTTCTCGTCGCCGTCCTCGAGGTTCTCGAGGTCGACGTCGATGCCGCGGCGCTCGGCGATCAGCTCGACGGCGCGCTGCAGGATCGTCAGGTTGGAGAGACCGAGCAGGTCCATCTTGACCAGCCCGATCGCCGCGACCGGCTCCATGGCGTACTGCGTCGTCGGCATCGCCTGGGCGTCGCCGCGCGCCGGGCGGGCCAGCGGCAGGTGCTCGACCAGCGGCTCGGCGGAGATGACGACGCCGGCAGCGTGGGTGCTCGAGTTGCGCGCCACGCCCTCGAGCTTCTGCGCCTGGTCGACCAGGTTGCGCACCTGCGTATCGGACTCGTAGGCCATGCGCAGCTCGTTGTTCTCGTTGAGGGCGCGCTCCAGCGTCATGTGCAGCGCGTTGGGGATCAGGCGCGCCACGCGGTCGGTGTCGGCGTAGCTCATCCCGAGCGCGCGTCCGACGTCTCTTACCGCGGCCTTGGCGCCGAGCGTACCGAACGTGATGATCTGCGCCACGCGGTCGGCGCCGTAGCGGTTGGCGACGAAGCGCAGCACTTCCTCGCGGCGGTCGTCCGGCAGGTCGAAATCGACATCCGGCGCTTCGGGGCGCTCCAGGTTGAGGAAGCGCTCGAACACGAGGTTCGACTTCAGCGGGTCGATGTCGGTGACGCCGAGGCAGTAGAGGATCAGGCTGGCGGCGGCCGAACCGCGCACGCCGATGCGGATCTTCTGCGAGCGCGCGAACACGCCGATCTCGCGCACGATGTGCATGTAGTTGGTGAAGCCGGTCTGCCTCACGACGTCGAGCTCGTAGCGCAGGCGCTCGTCGGCGTCGGGGCCGGCGCCGGGCATACGGCGGTGCAGACCGTCCCAGCACAGCTGCTCCAGGTAGTCGTGCGGCGTCGTGCCGGGCGGCAGGTCGGGCTCCGGCAGGTGCAGGCGGCCGAACTCGAGCTCGAGGTCGCAGCTCTCGGCGATCTTCCAGGTGTTGTCGACGGCGTCCTCGAGCCCGTCGAAGGCGCGGCGCATGTCCTCTTCCGAGCGCACGTAGTACGACGCGTCGGACATCTTCATGCGCTTCTCTTCTTGCACCGTCGAGTTGGTGCCGATGCAGAGCAGGATGTCGTGGCTGTTGTGGTCCGTGACGTCGAGGTAGTGCGAGTCGTTTGTGGCGACCAGCGGGATGCCCATCTCCTTCGACAGGTCGACCAGCAGCTTGTTGACCTGGCGGATCTCCGGCAGGTCATGGTCCTGGATCTCGAAGTAGTAGCCGTCGAACACGTCACGGTACCAGCCCGCCGTCGCCCTGGCGTCGTCGATGCGTCCTTCGAGCAGCAGGCGCTGGATCTCGCCCGAGAGGCAGCCCGAGAGCACCACGATGCCTTCGCCGTGCTCCTGCATCAGCTCTCGGTCCATGCGCGGGCGGTAGTAGTAGCCCTCCAGGTGAGAGCTCGTGACTAGCTTCATCAGGTTGCGGTAGCCCGTCTTGTTGCGCGCCAGCATCGTCAGGTGGAAGGGCTGGTTGTCGCCCGGCTGACGGCTGAGGCGCGACCCGGGCGCAACATAGCCCTCGACGCCGATGATCGGCTTGATGCCGTGCGAGCGGGCGTCGCGGTAGAAATCGATGGCGCCGTACATGGCGCCGTGGTCCGTCATGGCCACGGCTTCCTGCCCCAACGATTGCACGCGATCCATGAGCTGCGGAATCCGCGTCAGGCCGTCGAGCAGCGAGTACTCAGTGTGAAGGTGTAGATGCGTAAACATTAGTGTGAGGTCTTTTCATTATAGTCCGCACGGCCCCGAGCTTAGCGAAACCTTATGTTATCGTGGTTAGGCTTTGGTGAGGCCCAGCCTGTGAGAGCGCCCGGACTGAATCAGCGTACGCGGGATTTCCTGCTGATCATGGCTCAGCTGGCGATTATCGCCTACGTGTTCCAGATTCTCGCCGTCGACCACTGGTTCTACGATCCCTATCACGCTCTCGCCGATAGCGAGATTCACGTCCAGCACTGCCACGGCGACGTCAGCGGCTGCTCCGATGGCATCGGCTCGGCGCCGACCAGCGCTATGGGTGACATCGTAGTCCTGCCGTCGCCGAAGCTACCGACGCTCGCGGCCATCGTCGACGCCGTCGAGTCGCCCACCGAAGCCTTCATCGCAGCTCCCTACGAACCGCCCAGAGCGGCCTGAATCGTCCTCCGGTCGACCCGTTTTCGGACAACCGTGCCTGGTTTGCAGGCGGCGGGTCGGCTGCTGATTCATGCCTGATTCTGGGAGGAAGTTCGTTTTGCGCAAAGCTCTGGTCTATGGTGCCTGGGCGGCGGGTTCGCCGTGGCCGGCCGCGTCTCGCCGTGCAGCGCATCTCGGCGCACTCGCTCAAGCCGCGACTCGCCGCCAGTCGACGGCGGTTCGTGTTGCCTCAATTCGTAGGAAGGGAAGCAAATGTTCATTCGATTAGGAAAGTCGCCTGCAGCGCGCTCATCATCGCGGGCGTGCTGCTCGTCTCGACCCAGGTTGCGTCCGCTCACGAGCGTCGCACTGTGGGCGCATACAACTTCGTGGTCGGCTTCTTGACGGAGCCCTCGCTGGTCAATCAGCCCAACTCGATCGACCTGCGCATCTCGAACGCGTCCGACTCGAGCCCGGTTCAGCGGTCTCGAGAAGACGCTCAAGGCCGAGGTGATCTTCGGCGACTCGAAGGTCAGTCTCGACCTGGTGCCGCGCTTCAACACGCCCGGCGCCTACAACGCCTACTTCATGCCCACGCAGGAGGGACCGTATACGTTCCACTTCTCGGGCACGATCAACGACCAGCCGGTCGACGAGAAGTTCACGTCCTCCGACAGCACGTTCAGCACGCCGGAGCAGCCGAGGGCCTTCCCGGTGGCTTATCCGGACGTCGAGGGCATGAATGCGCGCCTCTCGACCGTGGAGGACAAGGTCTCGGTGAGCAAGAGCAGCAGTGACAACTCTGGCACGGCGATGGCCGTAGGCATCGTAGGCATCATCGTGGGCTGCCTGGGCGTCGGCCTCGGCGGGTTCAGCTTGATGAAGAAGGGGAGCTAAGGCATGTCTATTAAGCAAACGGTAGCCGGTTTCGTGACGACGAGGAGGGTCGCCGCCGCTCTGGCGGCGGCCCTAGTGGGCGTTGGTGTGCTCGTCGTGGGCGCCTCGGCGCACTCCAAGCCGATCCGCTTCGACCCTGCGCCGGGCGCGATCCTCACCTCTGCGCCCACCGAGGTCAACGGTTGGTTCTCGGACGACATTCGTCTCGACCCGAACTGGTCCTACCTGCACGTCACCGACTCGCAGGGCAACCGCGTCGATACCGGCGACACGAAGCTCAGCACGGACCGTCGCCAGGAGACCGTTGCAGCTGAAGAGCGGCCTTGGCGACGGCATGTACACGGTCGAGTGGCGCACCTTCGATGACGCTGACGGCGCCGTGTTCGGCGATTGCTACACCTTCTTTGTTGGCCAGGCAGCGGCCGATGCTGCGGTGCAGAATCAGACGCTGCTCTTCGGCGGCGACAAGTGCGGCACCATAGATCTCGAAACGGGTGGCGCTACGCCAACCGCCGACATGGTTGCGACCGCAACCGCCCCCGCGGTAGAAGGCGCGCTGACGCAGGCAGCGGCAGTGGCAGCTCGAGCAGCAGCGGCGTCCCGGTCTGGGGCCTCGTAGTCGGCATCATCGCTGGTGTGGTCGTAGGTGGCGTCGGCGGCCGCTTCGTTGGCAAAAAGAGCTAACGTCTCGTGGCGCTGGGCCTGGTTGCTGCTGCTCGTCGTAGCAGCCGCAACCGGGCCCCGCGCCGTCGCCTCGCAGGCGCACGCGCTTCTCGATAGCGCCGAGCCGCCGGCCGGCAGCAAGCTGACCGAGGCGCCGGCGCAGCTCGTGCTGCACTTCGCTCAGGCGCTGAAGCCCGAGTCCAGCTGGGTTCTGGTCGACGACGCCGCGGGCAATGAAGTCGCGGTCAACGTCGGGTTCGATCAGAACGATCGCAAGCTGATGACGGCAACGTTCGCGAGCCCGGCCGGTCCCGGTGTCTACAAGGTGCGTTGGCAGACGCTCTCGGCGGCCGACGGCGATTACGCCCAGGGCTCGTACATGCTCACGATCCTCAACCCGGATGGCTCTAATCCGGCTGGGACGAATGCGAGCAGTGGTGCAGAATCAAGTGGTGGTGGAAGTGGACGGGTGGTCCTCGTACTCGTGGTAGTAGCCGGAGTTCTCGTTATCGCTGGCGGTTCTCTATTCGTGTACCGGGCCCGCACCGGGGGTAGAGCATGAACCGTCGTCTCGTCTTTTTGATCCTGCTCGTATTTCTTGCCGTAGGCGCGATGAGCGTCGGCGGCAGGCCGGCCGAGGTCGAGGCGCACGCGCTGCTGGTGCGCTCCGACCCGCCGGCCAACGCCACCCTGCGCACGCCTCCGACCATGCTGAGCCTTTACTTCAGCGAGCCGCTGGAGCAGAAGTTCAGCGACGCCCGCGTCATGGACCAGAAGGGCGACAACCTCACAGACCATATCGAGTTCGACGCCACCGACAAGGCGCTGATGCGCGTCTACCTCAAGACGGTGCAGCCGGGATATCTCTCGGTCGATTGGGAGACCGTGTCCACCGTCGACGGACATCGCGTGTCCGGTTCCTACCCGCTGACCGTGTTGCAAGCGGACGGCAGCCAGCCGCCCGGTACGCCGATCGAGGCGACGTCGAGCGTCGCCGGCGCCGGGGCCAACCCGGGACGCGTGGTGACCAAGTTCTTCCTGCTCGTGGCCGGTTGTGTGCTGGTCGGGGCGTTGATGTTCCTCGCCTACGTCCTGCCGGCGCTACCGGGCGAGGAGGGCGAACGGGCGCGCAAGGCGTTCCGCGGCCGCGTCCTTATGGTCGCGGCGATAGCGATCCTCGTGCTCGCGGTGGTGGGCGTGATCGAGATCTTCGTCCAGGCGAACTTGCTCGGCTCCAGCGTGAGCAGCGCCCTGCATACGACCTGGGGCAAGCGCTGGATCCTGCGTAATCTGATCCTGATCGAACCGGCGCTGCTCGTGCTGGTGCTGTGGCGCGTCAAGGCAAAGACGATGCTTGGCGCGTTGCTCGCCTTGCTCGGCGCCGGCGCTTACCTCGCGGTCACGTCGAGCGTCAGCCACTCGGCGGCGGGCGGCGGTGCGTTCTGGGCCGCCACATCCGACTTCGTACACCTGCTCACCGCTTCGATCTGGATCGGTCAGCTGGCGCTGTTTGTCGTGCTGTTCTACTGGGCGCGCCGCAACCTGGCGCCCGGCGACCGCTACGGTGTGCTGGCGACAGCGCTGCAACGCTTCTCGGTCGTGGCGCTGATCAGCGTTGCGTTGCTGCTGTTCACGGGCGTGTTCAACAGCGTCGTCGAGCTCGGCAAGGTCTCCGACCTGATCGACACGGGCTACGGACGCACGCTGCTGATCAAGCTTGTGCTCTTGCTGCCGCTGCTGTTCATCGGCGCCAGTAACGCCTACCTGCTGCGCCCCGATTTCGAAGAGGCGGTCGAGTCGCGGCGCAACAACCGCAACGAGATCCTCGAGGAGCTCGAGGCCGGCCTCAACCGCCGCATCCGCTGGGAGACGCTCGTTGCGATCCTCGTGCTGGCGGTGGTTGCCGTCCTGGTGCAGGTAACGCCCGCGCGGGGACGCCTGGCGAACCCAGCCCAGGCTAACGGCAAGTACATCCAGGCAGCCGATGCCGGCGACATTCAGGTCACCTTGCAGATCGATCCCAATCAGCCCGGCGTCAACACCTTCGAGGTCGACGTCGCCGGCCGTATCGACCTGGTCCAGGGCGTACGTCTCGAGTTCACCCCGGCCGATGGCTCCGCTTCCACTTCACGGCTCGACCTGCAGGGCAGCACGCCACCGACTTACTACGTCGGCAAGGGGCCGTACCTGCCTACGGCCGGCAACTGGAACGTCGTGATCAACATCCGGCGCATCGCCGGCACTGACACGCGCCTGCCGTTCAAGGTCAAGGTTACGGGAGGCACGGCGACGGCCTCGACGCCGCGCATCGGCGGGCAGTTCGCCTCGCCGATCCCGTTCTCACCCGTGACGGCCGCGATCCTTGTGGTGAGCGCCGCGGGATGCCTCGTGCTCGTCTTCGGCAGTCGCAAGCGCGCCGGCCATCCCGAAGGCTACGTCGGCTGGCTGGTCGACGAGGTCGCTTACAAGCTGGCGCCAATCAACATCCGGCCCGTGTGGTCGCTGAGCATTCTCGTGGTGGTCGGCATCGTTCTCGGGCTGGTGCTCGGCTCGCACGTGCACGGCAAGCTGAACACCCAGCAGGCGACGGCGGGCAACCCGGTCCCCGCGACGGCGGCCTCGATTGCCCGCGGGCTCGAGTTGTTCACGCAGAACTGCATCGTCTGTCACGGCGCGGACGGTCGCGGCGATGGCCCGGCGGCGAAGTCGCTGCCGATCCCGCCGGCGAACCTCTATGACCACGTTCCATATCACGCGGATGAGTTCTTCTTCGGCGTTATGACCAAAGGCCTCGCCGGTGTAATGCCGGCGTTCGAGGGGACAATCAGCCCGACGGACCGGTGGAACATCCTTAACTACCTGCGGGCCACGTTTACGGAGCAGCCTGCGACCCAGTAGTGCGGCCTCGGTCGTGACCGGGGCCTGTGCTACGATGGCCGCGTGAACGATTTATACGATCGGGTCGACAAGGCGCTGGACGAGATTCGGCCTTACATCCACTCGCACGCTGGCGACGTCAACATCGTCGACGTTGGCGATGACGGTGTCGTGAAGCTGCAGATGGTCGGTACCTGCCACGGCTGCCCCATGAGCATGCTCACCCTGCGTCTTGGCATCGAGCGCATCCTGCTCGAGAAGGTCGACGGCGTAACCGGCGTCGTCTCGATCAAGCCAGACGACCTCGACATCGGCGATTACTCGGACGAAGAGGACGAGTAAGGCCCCACAACCCTACGGTCGACATAATGACGGCGTGGCCGAGGTGTCCTCACCTCGGCGTCAACGCGAACGCAAGCGTACCCTTATATCTGTCGCTGCGAGGAGCGCTATCCGACGCCGCAACCTTGGACGCACCGGAGAGCCTCGAGGCCTGATCCGTGAAGCAACGCTGCAGGTTGAAACCTGCAGCTAAGAGCGACGCGTCGAGGTCCGAAGCTGCAGGATTCATCCTGCAGGGTCCGTTCGTGCCCGCTACGTCTCGCCGGGCTGCGCGCAAGGGCCAGCGTCTCTTTGACGACGTGACAACCGATGTAGGGACGAAGCTTTAGCTCCGTCCGCTGTCTCGTGACCTGCTACGCGAGCTCTGACGGCTCCGCGCGCTCGAGCTCGAAGGCGGTGTGCAGCGCGCGCACGGCGTCTTCGACGCGGTTGGCGTCGACGATGCAGGTGATGCGAATCTCCGAGGTCGAGATCATCTGGATGTTGATGCCGGCATCCGCGAGGCAGCGGAACATGCGCGAGGCGAAGCCCGGCGCGCTCTGAATCCCCGTGCCGACGATGCTCACCTTGCCGACCTTGTCGTCGGTGATCACCTCGCGCGGCTTGATGCTGCCGCCGGTCTGTTCGATGATGCTGACCGCGCGGCCGAGGTCGCCCTTCGAAACGGTGAACGTGAGGTCGGTGAGGCCATCGGCGGAGGCGTTCTGCACTATGACGTCGACGGAGATGTGCTGCTGCGCCAGCGGCTCGAAAACGCCGGCGGCAATGCCGGGCTGGTCCTGCACGCCGCGCATCGTGATCTTTGCGACGTCGAGGTCGTGAGGGATGCCGCGCACGCGGTTGAACGACTCCATATTGATGCCTCCGTGGATCAGCGTGCCCGGCGTCTCGGTGAAGCTGGACGCGACGTAAATCGGTACGTTGTAAACCGACGCGATTTCGACGGCGCGCGGCTGCATCACCTTGGCGCCGCGGCTCGCCAGCTCCAGCATCTCTTCGTACGAGATCTCCTTGAGCAGGTGCGCGTCCGGCACGACGCGGGGGTCTGCGGTGAACACGCCGGCGACGTCGGTGTAGCGCTCGCAGCGCGCCTCCAGCACCGCGGCCAGCGCCACGGCCGTGAGGTCGGAGGTGCCGCGGCCCAGGGTCGTGACCTCCAGCTCCTCGGTGATGCCCTGGAAGCCTGACACGATAACAACCCGCCCGCTCGCGACCTCGCGGCGGATGCGCTCAGGGTCGATCGAGAGGATGCGTGCGCGCTGGTGTACGGAGTCGGTGCGCAGGCCTGCCTGTGCGCCGGTAAGGCTGACGGCGTCGACGCCAAGCGCGTGCAGCGCCATCGCCATGAGCGTCATCGACACCGCCTCGCCGGTCGACAGCAGCAGATCGAGCTCGCGTTCGTCGGGGCGGTCCGTGATCTGATGCGCCAGCGCCAGCAGGTCGTCCGTCGTATCGCCCATCGCCGAAACGACGGCCACGACGTCATCGCCGGCCGCGCGCCGGCGTGCGATACGTGCCGCGACGTTGCGGATGCGCTCGGCGTTGGCGACGGAGCTGCCGCCGTACTTCTGAACTACGAGTGCCACGTAGACATCTTATTTTTCTGATCGGGCTGGCGCCAGAGACTACGCTGCGTGCAGTTGAGATCGGGTCTTTCTGCGAGCCTACGAGAGTTGGGTGAGCGTTCGAGGATGACTCGCTGAGCCGTCTCAGAATCGCCGGCGCAGCCTGGGTTAGACTCGGGGCGTGAATACGACGCCGAAGCCTGCTGCTGTCACGAATGACCACGTCACTGAATCGCGCATCATCGCCGCGGTCATCGACATCGTGGTGCTGATGGGCCTGGGGATCATCGCGACGGGGATCACCGGCGGCATCGACCCGGGCGACAAGTCCAGCGGCACCGGCGGCACCTTCAGTCTGAGCGGACCCTCGTTCTGGGTCTTCCTGCTGGTCGCGGTGCTGTATTACTTCCTTCAGGAGGCCTCGACGGGCCAGACGCTGGGCAAGCGCGTCATGAAGGTTCGCGTCGTCGCCGTCGAGGGCGAGCTGACGAAGGGCAAGGTGCTGGTGCGCACCGTCCTGCGGCTGGTCGATGGGCTGCCGTTCCTCTACCTGATCGGGTTCGTCCTTGTCATCGTTACGCCACAGCATCAGCGCCTCGGCGACATGGCAGCGCGCACGGTCGTGGTGCGCGCATAGACGCCATGATTGGAAGCCGATAACGCCGGTCTATTCGAGCAAGGCCTGACACTTCCGCCGACACGTGTAAAGGCCGTACCGCGCTTTCAGGATTGTTTCAGATTTGTAATGTTGGTTTGGGCCGAAGGGCAGGCACGTATTTAGGCCATTCGGCACCCGTATATGGCTTTGCAACCGTGTGGGGAAGGGTTATAGTCAGGGTGTCCTGCATCGATTGATTCGATATGTAGGTCGTATATCCAGAAACCCCGCTGGATTACATCGCAAGGATGCGTGGAGCTCGGGCATGGACGCCTGCGAAGGAGTCCATACCCATGTCTGGGACCGCACTTGCAGCAGCCCCAACCGTTGAACCCACTCGCGACGAGTTTATCGAACGCAACCTGCCGCTCGTTGCCTACGTCGTCAATCGCATGTCGGCCAGCTTCCTCTCCGGGATCATGGATCGCGAGGACGCGCTCGGTTATGGAGCCAAGGGACTGATCCAGGCCGTCGATAGCTTTGACGCCTCCCGCGGCGTAGCCTTCTCCTCGTTCGCCAGCCTGAGGATCCGCGGCGCCATCATCGATGCCGCCCGAGAGCTCGACCTCCTGCCGCGCTCGCTGCGCCGCAAGATCCGCGACGTCGAGTCGGCCAACCAGGAGCTCGCGAACAGCCTCGGCCGCTGGCCAACCGTCAAAGAGGTTTCGTTGCGTACCGGCCTGCCGATTCACGACGTGCACGCCTTCATGGATCAGCGCGGCTCCCGCATCGTCTCGCTGGAGCAGTCGGCGACCAGTCACGACGAGAGCTACGAATGGGAGGTCGAGGACCACGACGAGGCGATCGACCCCGCGGCGGTTACGGACCGCAAGGCGATGCTGAAGCTACTCGGAGAGGCCATGGACAACCTGGCGCCGCGAGACCGAGAAGTGATTCAGCTGCGCTACTTCAAGGAAATGCCCTTCCGCTCGATCGGTAAGACCCTCAACATTTCGGAGTCGCGAGTCTGCCAGATCCACGTGCGCATCATCAGCTCGCTGCGCAAGCGCATCCAGGACTCGATCGCGGCATAGATGAATGGACGACGACGCGCTATGAGAAGGACCAGAACAATCGATCCGAGTCGCAAAAGCGGGACGGGAACGTCGCAGATCTGCGCCCGCTACGTTGAACGTCTGGCCGGAACGCTGAACCGGCTGATAGACCACATCCCGCCGGAAGAGACGCTGCGCACGGCGGCCTGCGCAGCGCGTATGAAGGGCAGGGCCCCTTAACGACGCATCGGTAGATGGACATGGGACGAGAGGCGGCCGAAGAGGCCGCCTTTTCATTTGCTCAAAATCGCCTCAGCGCCCCGAATCTAATAGGCGCCTGTTGGCCGGTCATGAAGCAGGCTCGATTCTCTCCACGCTCTCGCGCGGTCCGCCGCCACGCTAGTGGCTGAGGTGGGCGCCCTGCAGCGTCGGGCGCGTGATCAGGCTGCGACCGCTGAAGCCGTGCGCGAGCGCGGCCTGTGTCATCAGCCGCGCGATGCGCTCCGTGTCGCTGTGGGCCAGCGCCGCGACCGTTGAGCCGCCGCCGGACAGATACGCGGCAGCGGCGCCGCCCTGCTTCGCCGCCTCCATGATCGGCACGAGGCCCTTGAAGATCTGCGAACGCGCCGGCTGGTGGATGCGGTCCTGCGTGGCCTCGTCCAGCAAATCGTAGCGGCCGGCGCCCAGCGCGGCGACCAGCATCGCGACGCGTCCGACGTTGAACACGGTGTCTTCGCGCGACAGCTGTCGCGGCAGCTTGCGCCGCGACTCCTGGGTCGGCATCTCGAAATCGGGCACGAAGACCACGACCTCGAGGTCGTCCGGCACGGGCGCCTGCAAGTGCAGGATGGTGCCGTCGGGCTTGCGTACGTTGACCTGAAAGCCGCCCAGCAGCGTCGGCGCCATGTTGTCGGGGAAGCCCTCGAGCTTCGTACCCAGCGCCAGCAGCGATTCGGTGTCGTGCAGCCCGTCGAGCAGGGCGTTGCCGGCGATCAGCCCCGCGGCGCGTAACGAGGCGCTGGCGCCGAGCCCGCGCGCAACCGGGATCGTGTTATCCCAGTCGATGCGGACCTGCGGCGGGCTGCCGACGCTCTCGAACGCGGCCTGGATGCCCTGCCAGACGAGCCGCGTGGCGCTGTGCTCGGTGCCCGTCGGCGCCTTGCCGGTCTCGACCTGCACGGTCGCCCAGATGTCGAGCGCGAGACCCAGCGTATCGAAGCCGGGACCGAGGTTGGCGGACGTGGCGGGAGTACGGACCGTTATCTGCATGCGCCGAGTTTATTTTTCTAATCGGGCTGGCGCCAGAGACTACGACCACCGACTGAGATGGAATCGCCCACCTCAACCGTCATCCCGAGCGAAGACGAGGGATCAGAGCGTCTCCTGCCATCATCTTACGCAGCCTGGGGTCACTGACGCTGCACCATCCAAAGACCGACGCCGTGTCGCCGCGCCTCTCGGCGCCCATCTGAAAGGCGTGCTGCCTCCGGACAGGTCACCCTCCGTCCCGGAGGAGATGGTTCTGCCTCTCATCTATAGGCAAGACCTCTGCTCTTGGAGACAAGGGGCGGCAGCGACGTCAGGATGAACAGGGGTATCAGGCCAAGCACCGGTCCGAGAATCGTGACGAGAGCACACCAGAACACGGTGCCCCTCTGCTTCCGCGAGGTTTCAGAAATCGTCCAGAAGATTTCGATCAACCAGGCGCCGGCGAGAATCAGGATCCAAACCTCCAGTGCCCCCATCGCTCAACCGTCCTCTAATCGACCATCTCGGTCCGCCTGCCTCATAATCGACCGCTTCGGCTCGTGAGCGAACGTTACTAATCGCCGCGTTGTTAGCGTCATTTGAGGACTACCCACGGGCGTCGTCTTGTTCAGCATCTGGCTGCCCGAGGTTCGCAGTGTCCTCGCCTGGGATAGAATTCGCGGAGACGCGATGACTAGCGGGGAGAAAAACGATGGCGGAGCTTAAGGCGGGCGACACCGCGCCGGACTTCGAGGCGGTGAATGACGCCGGTGAGAAGGTCAAGCTGAGCGGCCTGCGCGGCAAACGCGTGGTGCTCTACTTCTACCCGAAGGACAACACGACCGGCTGCACCCAGCAGGCCTGCTCGTTCCGCGACTCCTACCCGGAGATCGAGGAGAAGAACGCGGTCGTGCTCGGCGTCAGCCCGGACAGCGCTCGCTCGCACCAGGGCTTCAAGTCGAAGTACGACCTGCCGTTCTCGCTGATCGTCGATTCCGACCACGCGGTCGCGGAGAAGTACGACGTGTGGCGCGAAAAGTCGATGTACGGTCGCAAGTACATGGGCATCCTGCGCAGCCACTTCGTGATCGACGAGCAGGGCAAGATCGTCGAAGCCGTGTACAACGTCAAGGCATCGGAGAGCGCGAGCAAGGCGGTCAAGGCGCTGGTATAGGGCAAACAAGCGAACGAGCGATGGGCCGTACTGGTCCAGTGGAACAATTGCATAAAGGTACGAGCAGAGGCTCATTAGAAAGGGACGTAACGTGGCGGAGATCAAGGTTGGAGAACAGGCGCCCGATTTCGAGACCGTCGATGACCAGAACCAGAAGGTCAAGCTGAGCGATCTGCGCGGCAAGCGCGTGGTGCTCTACTTCTACCCCAAGGACGACACGCCGGGATGCACGCGACAGGCCTGTGGCTTCCGCGACACCTACGCCGGCGTCGAGGACAAGAACTCGGTGGTCATGGGCGTGAGCCCCGACGACGTGGCGTCGCACCAGGCGTTCAAGTCGAAGTTCAACCTGCCGTTCCCGCTGCTGGTCGACACGTCGCACGCGATCGCGGAGGCCTACGGCACCTGGGTAGAGCGTGAGCGCGACGGCAACAAGTTCATGGGCATGGCGCGCAGCCACTTCGTGATCGACGAGAACGGCAAGGTCATCGACGCGCAGTACAACGTCAGCCCGGAGGACAGCGTCTCCTTGTCGCTGGCGGCGCTGGCGTAACGGCCCCAAACCGCAACCGCTCGCCGCGCCCCGGGCAAAGGGCAAACGAGCAAACGGCAAAGAGCGCGGCGTAGCGGCGTCATTCCGAGCGCAGCCGAGGAATCGCCGCCCAATGGCGCTGCGCCTTCAGCGACGCTGCGTCGCGGGCAGACCTGAAGGTCTGCAGCTTACACGTTCATGGTGCGCTTTTCGCGGCGCCTCGACGAGCACGCGGAGAAGACGGCCGATCTCGTGGTTCGTGACGGTTTGACCCAAAAAGGGGCCGATGCTAGCATGCGCCTGCTTGTGACGTTTGTTACCAGACCGGCGTTTCGGTAGCGCGCCACAAGCCGAGGGGCAGCACAAGCCCCGGAGAGCGGTTCCAGACAGGATCAGGGCGGAATGCAGGCTCTCTTCGATAACTATCTGGCAGTCCTGCTCGCGGCGATTATCGGCTGCGTGCTGGTGGTTACAGCGATCATTGGTGCGAAGCTCCTGGCGCCTTACGCGGCGGGTCGCGAAAAGGCCACACCGTACGAGTGCGGTATGCTGCCTATAGGGCGAGTTCGCACCCAGATCCACGTCCGCTACTACGTTTATGCGATCCTGTTCTTGATCTTCGATGTCGAAGCCGTGTTCCTGTTCCCGTGGGCCGTATCGGTCGCGCATATCGGTGAGACGGCTCTCTACTCGATGATCCTGTTTATCGTGATTCTGGGCGCCGGCCTCGGCTACGCTTGGAAGAAGGGTGTTTTGGAATGGAAGTAGACAAGGGAAACACGCCGGGCGAGAACGCTCCGGACGTGACGCCCGCCACGCCGGACGCCGCACCCGCCGCTCAGCCCGAAGCCGCCGCGGCGCCTGCGCCCACAGCAGAGTCCGCTGCAGTCGCACCCAGCGCTGAGGTGCCTGCAGCCGCAACGCCGCCGGCGCAGCGCCCGCCGCGCGCGACCTCGGACGTGCCAGGCCGAGTGCCGGAGCCGCACGTCGAGGAGATACCGGTAATGTCGCGCCCGATGTCGCTGGGCGTACAGCTCGAGATGGCACGCCTGACGCCCGTAGAGCCCGAGCACGCGAAGGCGCTCTACCGCAGTGTGCTGCCGGGAATCATGCAGGTGCCCGCCGACTACATCATCGCCGCGGCCCGCAAGTCGTCGCTGTGGCCGATGACCTTCGGCCTGGCCTGCTGCGCCATCGAGATGATCGCGACCTACATGGCGCACCACGACCTCGACCGCTTCGGCATCGTGCCGTGGCCATCGCCGCGACAGTGCGATGTGATGATCGTTGCCGGAACCGTGACCAAGAAGATGGCTCCGGCGGTGAAGCTGCTCTACCAGCAGATGCCGAACCCGAAGTGGGTGATCTCGATGGGTGCCTGCGCGACCAACGGCGGCCCCTACACCCGCTACGACCGCGTCCTGCAGGGCGTGGACAAGATCATCCCCGTCGACGTCTACGTGCCGGGCTGCCCGCCGCGGCCGGAAGCGCTGATCGACGGCTTCATCGCGCTGCAGAACAAAATCATGGAAGAGCGAAACCAGGTCGGTTAATGCCAGAAGACAGACGCGCCGCCGCGCCAGCAGCACCCGCAGAGCCGCCCGAGGGCTCGATCGCCGATACGTTCCGAGAGGTCCTGCCGGGCGTCGAGTTCAAGGCGATCCAGGGCGCGCTCGACGTGTTGCTGGTCGTCGACCGCGCTGACGTGCACAAGGTGCTCGAGGCCGCTAAG
Organism: uncultured Chloroflexia bacterium; assembly: GCA_963732945.1. Classification (GTDB taxonomy): domain Bacteria; phylum Chloroflexota; class Dehalococcoidia; order DSTF01; family WHTK01; genus WHTK01. The sequence continues at coordinate 18,493 of CAVTBL010000008.1, read as the reverse complement.
ACGGACGAGCGCCTGGCCATGGACTTCCTGCGCAACCTCAGCGGCGTCGACTACGAGGCGGACGGTCTCGAGGTCGTCTACCACCTCTACTCCTACAAGCACCGCCACAACGTGACGATCAAGGTGCCGGTGCCGACCGATGACGCCGTCGTGCCGACCGCGTCCGACCTCTGGCTCGGCGCCGACTGGCACGAGCGCGAGGCCCGCGACATGTTCGGCATCGTCTTCGAGGGGCACCCCAACCTGGTGCCGCTGCTGCTGCCGGACGACATGCTGGACCACTTCCCGCTGCGCAAGGACGTTCCGTTGGCTCCGCTGGAGGAGTGGCAGGGCGAGCAGCTGGGCGAGAACATGGCGAGCGCCGGTCACATCCCACCCGGTTCCGGCTTCGAAGTCGAAGCGTCGGCGGAGGGGGAGTAGGTAACGATGATCGAGCACGAGTTCGAGACGCTGGACCTCAACGTAAACATCGGACCTCAGCACCCCGCAACCCACGGCGTATTCCGTATGGTGCTCGAGATCGACGGCGAAGAGGTCATGGACGTCACGCCGCACATCGGCTACATGCACCGCGGTGGCGAGAAGCTGTCCGAGAACATGGACTACCGCCAGGCCATCGGCTACCAGGACCGCACCGAGTACCTGTCGCAGTTCAACGCCGAGCTCTGTTACGTGCTCGCCGTCGAGAAGCTGGCGCCGCAGCTGGCGCCGCCGGAGCGCGCGCAGTACATCCGCATCATCCTTGCGGAGCTGAACCGCATCTCGAGCCACTTCATGTTCCTGGGTGCGTTCGGTACCGACCTTGGCGTGTTCGGCACGTCCTTCGTCTACGCCTTCCGTGAGCGCGAGAACATCCTCGACCTGTTCGAGGAGGTCTCAGGCGACCGGCTGATGTACGCCTACTTCCGTCCCGGCGGTGTCGCCTGGGATGTGCCGCTCAACTTCAAGGAGCGCGTGGAGTGGGTGTGCCAGCAGGCGCTGATCGGCGCCAACGACCTCGACAGGCTGCTCACCGACAACGAAATCTTCATCGTGCGCACCCGCGGCGTCGGCAAGCTCAGCGCCGAGGACGCCATAAACTACGGCGTGACCGGGCCAATGCTGCGCGCCTCCGGGGTCGACTTCGACCTGCGCCGCGACGAACCGTACACGATCTACGATCGCTTCGACTTCAACATCCCGGTCGGCCGTCACGGCGACTCATACGACCGCTACCTGGTGCGCCTGGCGGAGATTCGCGAGTCCGTGAGGATTGTGCGCCAGGCCATCGAGCAGATGCCTGACGGTCCGATTCTGCCCGAGCGTATGCCGCGCCTGCTGCGGCCGGCGGCCGGCGAAGTTTACATGCGCTGCGAGGACCCTCGCGGCGAGTACGGCGTCTACATCGTGTCCAAGGGCGCGACGCGTCCCTACCGGCTGCGTATGCGGTCGCCCTCATTCTGCAACCTGTCGGCTCTGCGCAAGATGACGATCGGTCACTACGTTGCCGATGCGGTAACGATTCTGGGTTCGACGGACATCGTTCTGTGTTCGGTGGACCGCTAGTGAAGGGTACGTTCAATCACGTGCAGTTCAACGTAGCCAGCCCTTCGACGTCGCTGCCGTTCTACAAGGACCTGCTGAGCTATCTCGAGATGCAGGTGCTGGTAGACGAGCCCGATTTCCTGGGCGTGAGCGATGGCCAGACCTCGTTCTGGTTTCTGCCGGCCGAAAAGGACCACATCTACGACCGCGATGCTGCCGGTATCAACCACATCGGCATCGCGGTGTCGAGCAAAGGCGACGTCGATGCGTTCAGCCGCGGTTTCATGAAGCCGCGCGGCATCGAAGCGGAGTGGGATACGCCGAGGTCGCGACCCGAGTTCGGTGACTACTACCAGGTAATGTTCGAAGACCCAGAGGGGTTGGCCATAGAGGTGTTTCACGCAGAATGACGTTGGCTGAGGTAGGTCTGTGAGTTTGTCGCTGCTGGCGTGGGGCATCTTTGGCGTCCACATGAACGTGTGGCTGGACGCATTTCTGCGTCTGATGATCGTCGTGACGATGATGACGGTCACCGTCATGGGTCTGATCTACGTCGAGCGCAAGTTCGTCGGACGTATCCAGATGCGCCTTGGCCCCATGCGTACCGGTCCTTACGGAACCCTGCAGTCGATAGCCGACGCGCTGAAGCTGCTTACGAAAGAAGACCTGCGCCCCGCCACCGCCGACTCCTGGCTGTTCGAGCTGGCGCCCTTCGTGACCTTCGTGCCGGTGTTCATGACGCTGCTGGCGCTGCCGTTCATGGAAGGCTGGTACGTCCGTAACCTGCAGCTCGGTCTCTTCTACATCGTCTCAATCTCCGGTGTGACCGTTATCGGCTACCTGATGGCCGGCTGGGCATCGGACAACAAGTACGCGTTGCTTGGCGCCGTACGTTCGGCGGCCCAGTTGATCAGCTACGAGCTGCCCTTGATCCTCGGCGTGCTGGCCGTGTCGATGGTCGCGGGCTCGTTGAACCTCCACGACATCACGATTCAGCAGCACACCGTGCCGAACATCGTGTTGCAGCCGCTGCCCTTCGTGATTCTGCTGACCGCGATCCTGGCTGAGCTCTCGCGCCGCCCCTTCGACATCCCGATTGGTGAGTCGGAGCTCGTCGGCGGACCCTGGGTCGAGTACTCGGGCATTCGCTGGAGCATCATCTTCGCCCTGACCGAGTACGCCGGCATGTGGGGCTTCTCGATCCTCGGCGCGCTCGTGTTCCTGGGCGGCTGGGAGTGGCCGTTCGGCACGCGTCATTTCTGGGGCGACTACGCTTTCCTCTACCAGCTAATCCTCGTGTTCACGAAGTCGTTCCTGCTCATCCTGACGATGATGTGGATCACCGCCACCTTCCCGCGGCTGCGCATCGACCAGCTGATGGCGTTCTGCTGGAAGGTGCTCCTTCCCTTCGGCTTCCTCCAGGTGCTGGTTAACGGTATCGTCCTGACGTACCACCCGTCAGTGGCTTTGCGAGACGTGCTTCTGTTCCTGTCGTCGAGCACCTTGCTGGTGGCGATGATGTATGTAATCTACCTGGCGACCCGCCAGCCCTCGCGTGAAGAGCGAGTCGGCGGCATTCTCGCCCCGAGGAGTGTCCAATGATCGGTGTTCTGCGATCTCTAGGGGCCACGATGTCCACGATGATGCGCAAGCCCGTGACCATCCAGTATCCGACCCAGCACCGCAAGGTGCCGGAGCGCGACCGCGCTTTCCCGATCCTGCTGTGGGACTTCGAGCACGACGAGTCGTTCTGCACCGGCTGCCACGCCTGCGAGCGTGCCTGCCCGGTGGAATGCATGACCGTCACCATGAAGGACAACCCGAAGTTCGCGGAGGGCGAAAGCAAGCGCCGCAAGATTCTCGATGAGTTCTACATCGACTACGGTCGCTGCATGCGCTGCAACATCTGCGTCGAGGTGTGCAACTTCGATGCGATTGCCATGAACAACACCTGGGTAGGCCACGAGTTGTCTACTGTTGACCGCAAGGATCTGGTGATGGACCGGGATCAGCTGCTCGCGATGTCGAAAACGCAGCTAATCCGGCCCTGGACGCCCGATTGAGGTCTGGTGCCTAACATCGGGCAGCGTTAGCTTAGTAGGCGCTGCGTTTCGGCCGGGAGCTTCGCGTGAGGTTCAGGCTGTGCAGCTGGGGGGCGGGAGAGCTGTAGTGACAATCGCGCAGATCGTCTTCTACTTGCTGGCTCTGCTATCGATCGTAGCGGCGATCGGTGTCGTTACCGTTCCCAACGTCGTACACGCGGCCCTGTTCCTGATTCTCTCGCTGCTCGGCGTCGCCGGCTTCTACATCCTGCTCTCGAGCGAGTTCCTGGCTTTAGTGCAGGTCCTGATTTACGCCGGCACCGTCGGCATCATCCTGCTGTTTGGACTGATGCTGACGCGCGGCCGCGATCAGAACTTGCCAGTGGTCAATCCCGGCGCGCAGTGGCCGCTGGGCCTGATCAGCGCCGGCATCCTGGTCGTCGTGCTCGAAATTGCGGTTCTCGATTCGGAGTGGCCGCGCAACGCCGGCAGCCTGGTGCTCGTCAGCATGACCACGCTGGCCGGCGCCCTGTTCCATGACTGGCTGCTGCCGTTCGAAGTCGTATCGGTAGTGCTGCTGGTGGCGCTGATTGGCGCCATCGTGATAGCTCATGACGAAGGGCGGGCGTAGTTGGAGACTGCTGCACAGCAGATCCCGCTGACAGACTTCCTCTTTGTAGCAGCTGTTCTATTTTCAGTTGGCGTATACGGCGTTCTCTCCCGCCGCAACGCGGTGCAGATCCTCATGTCGGTTGAGCTCATGCTCAACGCTGTCGCGGTGAACTTCGTAGCGTTCGCGGCCTACACCGACCACGAGCTGTTCCGCGGCCTCGTGTTCGGCATCTTCGTAATCATCATCGCCGCGGCCGAAATCGGCCTGGCGCTGGGTATCATTCTGGCGGTGTTCCGTAACTTCCAGACGGCTAACGTGGACGAGGTAGACGAGCTGAAATGGTAAACATGGAGCACGCCTGGCTGCTACCGGCCCTGCCGGCCTGCGCCTTCGTTATCCTGGCGCTTTTCCACGGCTACCTGCCTCGCAAGGGCGACTGGGTTGCCATCGGCGCTGCGATCGCCAGCTTCGTTATGTTCCTGTTCGTGGCGGGCGACCTGTTCGGCCAGCTGCCGGCGCAGGCCAGCGACCTCGTGAACAACAACTCCGGCTTCGACTGGATCAAGATCTCCGGCATCCCGTACATGAACGGGAACGACTTCATCCTGCGCATCGGCTTCCACGTCGACCAGATAACCATCGTCATGCTCTCGGCGGTAACGTTCGTCGGCATGCTGGTGCAGATCTACTCGGTCGGCTATATGAAGGGCGAAGTGCGCTACGGCTGGTTCTACGCCGTGATCTCGCTGTTCATCGCGGCGATGATGACGCTGGTCCTGGCCGACAACTTCCTGTTGCTCTACATCACCTGGGAGGGCGTGGGCATCTGCTCCTACCTCCTGATCGGTCACTACTACGAGCGACGCTCAGCGGCCGAGGCGGCCAAGAAGGCGTTCATTACGACGCGCTTCGGCGACGTGTTCCTGCTCATCGGCATCATCCTGCTCTGGCGCGAAGCTCACACCTTCGACATGCACACGATCTTCCACATGGCCGAATCGGGGCAGTTCGACAAGGCCTACCTGACCATGGCGACGCTGTTCCTGTTCGGCGGCGCGATGGGCAAGAGCGCGCAGTTCCCGTTCCACGTCTGGCTGCCGGACGCGATGGAGGGCCCGACCCCGGTCAGCGCCCTGATTCACGCCGCAACCATGGTCGTGGCAGGCGTCTACCTGGTGGCGCGCATCATGCCGCTGTTCGAAGCCTCGTACGACGGCGCGCTCTACTTCGTGGTCGTCATCGGCATGATCACAACCATCCTGTCGGTGTTCATGGGCCTGGTGATGAGCGACATCAAGCGCGTCGTCGCCTACTCAACCCTGAACTCGCTGGGTCTGATGATGATCGCGCTGGGCTTCGGAGAAAAGGGCGTCGGCGCGGCCATGCTCTACCTGTTCTGCCACGCCTTCTTCAAGGCGCTGCTCTTCCTGGGCTGCGGCTCCGTGATTCACAGCACCGAGAAGCAGGAGGTCGAAGCTCTGGGCGGTCTCAGCAAGAAGATGCCGATTACGAACATCACGTTCCTCATCGGCGCGATGTCGATGTCGGGTCTCGTACCGCTGGCCGGCTTCTTCGCCAAGGATGAGATCCTGGTTGGCGCCAACAACTTCAACATCGTGGCGCTGATCCTTGTACTCGCCACCGTGCCCATCACCGCGATGTACATGCTGCGTATTTACATGCTCACCTTCCTCGGCGAGCCGAAGGACCAGCACGTACACGAGCACGCGCACGAGATGGGCCCGATTATGACGTTGCCGTTGGTCGCGCTGGCGATCCTGGCCTCCGTTGCCGGCTTCATCGTGTTCGACGGCGTCGGCAAGGCGATCGGTCTGGGCACCGGCTTCCTCGAGTCGATAGACAACGTGCTCGTGGCCAACCCGGAGGCGTTCAGCTTCGACTGGGGCATGGCGGTCATCTCGTCGTTGCTGGTGCTCGGCGGCCTTGGTGCTGCGATCTACGCCTGGAGCGGCGATATGGCGCCGGCCAAGGCAGCGGGTGCGCGCTTCCCGGTCCTCTACAAGACGTTCCGTAACAAGTTCTACCTGGACGACATCTACCAGTGGGTCATCACTAACGTGGTCATCGGCCTCGGACGGTTCATCGCGGTGTTCGACCGCGTCGTAGTCAACGACACCGGCGTAAACGGCTCCGGCGAGGTGGCGAACGATGCCGGGTTCCTTCTGAAACTGCAGCAAACGGGCAAGCTGCCCAATTACGCGCTGGCAATGGTGATCGGCGTCGTAGTGCTGGCGATCGTGGGCTTTTCGGTGAAGGGTTAACGTGGAGCAAGGACACGTACTGCTAGCGCTGATTCTCATACCGCTGATAACGGCAGCGGTGATTGTCCTGATCCCTTCGGAGAAGAAGGACTGGGTGCGCATCCTCGCGGTGCTCGTCAGCCTTACGCTTTTCATCATGTCGCTGTACGTGTTCATCGCCTACAAGGCGAGCGACACGCAGCAGTTCCTCTTCCAGGTGCGCTATACCTGGCTCGAAAACGTCGGAATCCTCGGCCCCAAGGGCATCACGCTGCACCTCGGCATCGACGGCATCGCGGCGGTGATGATCCTGCTGAACGGCATCGTGACCTTTGCCGGCACGCTGATCTCGCTGAAGATCGAGCACAAGAACAAGGATTTCTTCATCCTGTTCTTCATCCTGACGGCGGGTGTGTTCGGTACCTTCGCGTCTCTCGACCTGTTCTTCTTCTTCTTCTTCTACGAGATCGCGGTGCTGCCGATGTACCTGCTGATCGCGATCTGGGGCTCGAGCAGCCGGTTCCCGACGTTCTACCGAACCAAGGAATACAGCGCGATGAAGCTGATGCTGATGCTGGTCGGCGCTTCTGTGCTGCTCTTCCTCGGCATCTTCGCGACGTTCAAGGAAGCCGGCCTCGGCACTTTCGACCTGCCCTCGCTCTATGCCTACGCCCAGAGCGGTGGCTTCTCCGAGAACTTCCAGAAGTGGGTGTTCCCGCTATTCGCCATCGGCGCCGGTTGTCTGGCCGGTCTCTGGCCGTTCCACACATGGTCGCCTGACGGTCACGTCGCGGCGCCGACCGCCGTATCGATGCTGCACGCCGGCGTGCTGATGAAGCTCGGCGCCTTCGGTATCCTGCGCCTCGGCATCGAACTGTTCCCAGCCGGTGCGCACTTCTGGATGCCGGCGCTAATCGTCCTGGCGACGATCAACGTGCTCTACGGCGCCATCTCTGCGATGGGTCAGACCGACTTCAAGTACGTCATCGGTTACTCCAGCGTTAGCCACATGGGCTACGTGATCATGGGTCTCGCGACCCTCGATCCCGTTGGTATCAACGGCGCGGCGCTGCAGATGTTCTCGCACGGCGTCATGACGGCTCTCATGTTCGCCATGGTCGGAGCCGTGTACGACCAGGCCCATACGCGCACCCTGGCCGTGTTCGGCGGCCTCTCGAGCAAGATGCCGCGCTTTGCCGTGTACTTCTTGATCGCGGGTGTTACGTCGGTCGGTCTACCGGGCTTCTCCGGTTTCATCGCCGAGTTCAACATTTTCGTCGGTACCTTCCACCACTATCCGTTAATCGGTGCGCTGGCCGTGCTCGGCGCGGGCATTACGGCGGTGTACATCTTCAGGCTGCTGGCGCTGTCGTTCTTCGGTCAGTTCAACGAGGAGCGCTGGGGCGGCCTGCAAGAGATGAACTTCTATGAGATGACGGCTGGCGCGGTGCTTATCGTGTTCATCCTGTTCATGGGTCTGTGGCCGGCGGCGTTCGTCGACCGCATCGCGCCGACGGTGGTGCACTTCCTGCCAGGTGTCGGATGAGGAGCGTAGCGACGTCTCGGGTTGACGCTCGGGGCATAGGAATCGAATGAGAGAAGGACTGAACCTCGATTACTCGCTGTTGATCCCCGAGTATCTGCTCGGCGGATTGGCGCTACTCATCATCTTCGTCGATCTGATGATGCCGAAGGTGCGCAAGGAGATGCTGCCGCTGATCACGGCCGCCGGCCTGATCGTCGCGTTCTGCGTCTCGCTCGCCTACCTGAACACCACGAACAATTTCGCCGGCCTGTTCTTCATCGACGACTACACGACGTTCTTCCGCTGCTTCTTCATCGCGACAACCTTCGCGATCGTCCTGGCCTCCTGGCAGTACGTGCAGCAGCACCTGAGCAACCCCGGTGAGTACTACGCGCTGCTGGTGCTCTCGACGGTGGGCGCGATCATCATGGCGGGGGCCAAGGAGCTGCTGACGGCCTACATAGGCCTCGAGCTGCTGAGCTTCAGCCTCTACATCCTCGTCTCGTTCTCCAAGAAGGACCGCCGCTCGAACGAGGCCGGCATGAAGTACATGCTGCTCGGAGCGTTCGCTTCCGCGCTGCTGCTCTACGGCATCAGCTTCATCTACGGCACGAGTGGCAGCACCACGTACACAGAAATCGCGGCCGGCTTTGCCAACGGCACGTCGGGCTTCACGACGGGTACGCTGCTTGGTCTGACGCTGATCGTGGCGGGCCTCGGCTTCAAGGTAGCGGCCGTGCCGTTCCACATGTGGACGCCTGATGCCTACGAAGGCGCGCCGTTCCCGATTACGGCCTACCTCTCGGCGACCTCCAAGGCCGCGGGCTTTGCGATGCTGCTGCGTCTGTTCAGCAGCGCCTTCATGCCCGTGATCAGCGACTGGCAGTTCATGATCGCGACGCTATCGGCGATAACGATGGTCGTCGGAAACCTGATCGCGCTGCAGCAGACCAACATCAAGCGTCTGATGGCCTACTCGAGCATCGGCCAGGTTGGCTACATGCTCATGGGCATCACTGCGCTGTCGCCGGCCGTGACCAGCGCGCTGCTGCTGCACATGACCGGTTACGTAGTCACCAACGTCTGCGCCTTCACTGCGATCATCGCCTACCACAACGCCACGGGCGCCGAGGAGATTCGCGACTTCCGGGGCATGGCGGACCGGGCACCCTTGCTGGCGGCAGTGACGGCTGTAGCGATGTTCTCGCTGGCCGGTATGCCGCTGTTCGCGGGCTTCCTGACCAAGTTCATCTTCTTCCAGTCAGTCGCGGAGGCTAACTACTACTGGCTGGCCGGCGTCGCGGTGGTTTCGAGCTTCATCTCGCTTTACTACTACCTGCAGGTCCTGCGAGTCGCTTACGTGAACACGGCCCCGGACTCGTCCCGCTTCCACGTACCGTTCATCACGCAGGCGGCCGTGGTCATCCTGGCTCTGGGCGTGTTCTTCGTCGGCCTCTACCCGGCGCCGCTATTCAACGTAACCGACAGCGTCTCGAAGGTCCTGTTCAGCTAACAGCTCCCAGCACTCAGCTTCGAGCCACGAGTTCCGCGCCTATCGGCCGACGATCGGTATCAGCTCGCTGAGCGACCTGATCTCGTGATGTGGCTCAGGATCGTCGTCGTTGCGTTTTGCTCCCTTGCGGTTGAGCCACACCGACGTCAGGCCGGCCGCTTTGGCTCCGGCAACATCCGCTGCAAGGCTATCGCCGACATGCAACGCTTCGTGAGACATGACGCCCATGGCCTCGACCGCCATCTGAAACACGCGCGCGTCCGGTTTCGCGATGCCGTGGTCAGCGGAGATAACAACCGCATTGAAACGATTCTCGAGGCGGAGGGCGCGCAGCTTGTCCCGCTGAGTGTCGGATGCACCGTTAGTGATTAGCGCGCATGGCAAATGACCGAAGTGATCGAGAACCGGCTCGACATCAGGGTATGGGCGCAAAGCGCCCTCGACCAGACCGGTGTGTATTTCATGCGCGAGCCTCGCAATGGCCGGATCATTGCAGCCGCAAAGACTCAATGTGCGGCTCCAAGCCTCCAGACTGACCTCGGCGCCGCTTCGAGTGCCGAGCGTCCAGTCCCGCTCGACTCCGGGCCAGTAACTGCCAAATGCGCGGTGGTTCGCCTCCAGCAGTGCTGGTGCGTCGAGGCCTGTCTGTGACGCCGCCAGCGCCTCGCAGGTCAACGCGACCGTTGGACCGAAACTGCTGCCGTCTAGGAGTGTCGCATCGAGGTCGAAACAGAGGGCGCGAATCGTCATGGCAGCAACTTTAGCAGCTCCCTGAGCGACTCGATCTCGTGCTGAGGCGTCGGGTCGCCGGCGCGGCGTTGCGCGCCGATGCGGTTGAGCCAGACCGACGTCAGCCCCGCTGAGTTGGCGCCCGCGACGTCCGATGAGAGGCTGTCGCCCACGTGCAGCGCCTCGTGCGGTTCGACGCCGAGCGCTTCGAGCGCGTGGCGGAAGATCGCGGCGTCTGGCTTTGCGACGCCGAGCTCGCCGGAGATCGCTATCGCGTGCGCCGCGCTATTGAATTTCGCAGCCTGAATCTTCTCGCGCTGGCTGAGCTTCGGGCCGTTGGTGATGATCGCGACTCTCATGCCGTCCGGCAGGGCGTCGAGCAGCGCGGATGTATCCGGATACGGGATGCAGATGCTGTTGCGATGCCCGACGTAGGCCTCGAGGGCGTCGCGTGCGGCGGACGCGTCGTCGCAGCCGCAGAGGGCGAGCGCCTCCCGCCAGCGCTCCAGGCGTCCGTCGGCCCCCGCGACCTCGCCACGCATGACCGCGATGCCCATCGGTGTATCCCAGAAGGCGCTGTCGACGCGGTGATAAGCCGTCGTCAGGCCACGGAGGTCGAGCGCAGGGTACGCCGCCACGAGCTCCTCGACGGCGCGTTCGACCGAGAGCTCAACCGACGCTTCGTCGTCGAGCAGCGTGCCGTCGAGGTCGAGGCAGATTGCTCGGAACCGCATCTCGTCTCGATTCTAGCCGGTCGAACGGTCGTGAGGCCCTGTACGAGAGTGCGGGCGCGTCAGGCGCTGGTCGCGGCAGCGTCGGGGTAGTGGCCCGCCATGGTGAGCACGATTTCACCGAACGCGGCGTCCTGCTCGGCGCGCAGGTCTTCGGACTTGAGCAGGTCGAGGATCGCCATGAACGTAACGATGGCTTCGAGGCGGGTGCGGCAGTCGAGGATCAGGCGCGAGAACGGCAGCCGGCCGGTGCGGCGGATGACGCCGAGCAGCGTCTGACGGCGCTCGGCGATGTTGATCATCGTGCGCTGGAGTCGTTCCGGCGCCGGGGCGGGCGGCAGGCGCTCGAGCGCCTTGGCCAGCGCGCCGAGCAGCTTCTTTAGCGTGACCTTCTCGAGGCCGGTGGGCAGCCAGTCGGCGGGCGGCGGCGCGATGCGTACGTAGGAGTGGTGGCCGGCCTCGTCGAGCTCTCGCAGGTAAGAGGCGGCATTCTTGAAGGCGCGGTACTCCTCGAGCTGCGCCGTGAGGTCTTCGGCGATCGCCTCCGCCTCGAGGTCGTCCTCGGCGATCTGGTCCGGCGTGCGCGGCAGCAGGGCGCGCGATTTCAGCAGCAGCAGCCTCGCACCGACCGCGACGAAGTCGGCCATGGCGCGCATATCGATCTCGGTGCCGGAGTGCAGCGCCGCCATGTACTGGTCCGTGACCTGGATCAGCGACACGGCCGTGATTTCGAGCTCGTCGCGCTCGATGAGGTGCAGCAGCAGGTCGAGCGGGCCCTCGAACACGGACGTGGAGACGGCGAGCATGGTCATGCGCCGATCCTCCCCGCCGCATCGGAGAGAAGGCCAAACGAGCAAACTGGCAAAGAGCTAGTGTAAGAATTGGGCATGCTGTGCAGCCGGATCGGCATCCCGAGCGAGGGCCCTCGGCTAGGCAGCGGGGTAGAAGACACAGCGGCGACTAAGGCCATGCGACACATATCCCTAACGCCGCCACCTCGGCCACTATAACGGCCCCGCTCAATCTCGGCAATTCTTTCTGATTGGGCTGGCGCCAGAGGCTCCGGAGTCTGAGTCTGCGCCTCATCTCGCGCGGTTGTTGCGCAGGCTTGGTTCCGCGGGGGCGACGAACGCAGCGCCTGGTCAAAGCCTGGTTAGGAATGTAGGGAAGAAGCTTGAGCTCCGTTCGGCGTCCCGTCCTCCCTATTGTCCCCTCTCCCTGGCAGGGAGAGGGTTAGGGTGAGGGTCGAACGCCCAGTCCTTCACGAACGTCGCTTGTTAACGACGCACCGGGGTTGCTACGTCGGCGAGACGCCTCCTCGCAACGACGGCGTTAAGCGTCTACGAAGCGCGAAGCTGAAACTCGAGATGTAGGGACGAAGCTTCAGCTACGTCCGGGCGCGCCGTAGGTGTGTTCTACGCCTCGTTCTTCGGCCTGAGGTCGGGGCGCAGGGCGGCGGCGCCGCGCTGGTAGACGTGGCAGACCTGGTCCTGCGGCACCTCGCTGTTGACCAGAAGCATGATGCGCAGGCACATGCGCAGACTGCCCGGTACGTCCATCTCGTGGCCGCACATCAGCGCGATGTTGGTCCAGCCAAACTCGTTGCGCGCCACGACGGCTGGAAACTCGGCGTTGAGGTCGGTCGTGGTCGTGAAATAGGCGCTGGCGACGTCGGCGTGGTCGATGGCGTTGGCGCGGATGATCTCGCTGAGCAGCTCTCGCGTGGCGTCGAGGATGGCCTCGCGAGAGTTCGACTCGACGGTCGTGGCGCCGCGTATGCCTCTAACACTCATCTTTTTTGATCGGGCTGTCGCAAGAGACTTCGATGCGTCGTCGAATCTCGCGGTGTCGGTGGTCAAGGGCAGGCAGGTAGTTGCGGCTGTGCGCGGTCGTCTTGTGAATGATCAAGCCTGGCGTGCCTCGCTGGCGTTTCGGCGCCCGGTTAGCGTTTCGACGAACTCCCGGACGGCTCCTGGGCGCTGTTCCGGCTCGCGAGCGTTGATCAGGTTGAGAATCGCGCTGGCAACGACGACCCCGTCTGCAACGCCGGCAAGCGATTCTATGTGCTCGCGCCGAGATATGCCGAATCCTACCGCCAACGGTAACGGGGTGCAACGACGCACCCGTGCCACGAAGTCGCCGAGGCCTGGAGGCAGATCGGCGCGAGCGCCCGTGACGCCGGCGACGCTGACGCAGTACACGAAGCCGCCCGCGTGGTCAGCGACGATCTGCAGGCGCTCGTCGCTGGAGGTCGGCGCCACGAGGAAGATCAGGTCGAGGCCGTGGGCGTTGAGCGCCGCCTTCGTCGACTCCGCCTCTTCCGGTGGCAGGTCGACCAGGATGACGGCGTCGGCGCCTGCTGCACCGGCATCGGCGGCGAAGCGCTCGAGGCCGTAGGCGAGCACCGGGTTGAGGTAGCTCATGAACACGAACGGTATCGCCGGGTGACGCATGCGGGCCTCGCGTACGAAGTCGATGCACTTTGCCAGCGTCGTGCCGTGCTCCAGCGCCTCGAACGAGACGCGCTGGACGGTCGTGCCGTCGGCCAGCGGGTCGCTGAACGGCACGCCGATCTCGACGATGTCGGCGCCTCCCGCGATCATCGCGTCGAGCAGCGCCGGCGTTTCCTCGGGCGCCGGGTGGCCGGGCACGACGTAGGTGATCAGCGCCGGGTGCTTGTCCGTATTGGCGCGCGCGAAGGCTGCAGCGAGTCTAGATGACATGGCCTCAGGCTAGCCGCCGTGAACCGAACGTGCAATCTCAGCGTCCGGTGATTCAGAGACAAATGATAGGTGAATACGACTTCGCCTCTGATAGGCTGGGCCTCATGAGATACAGAACCCTCCTCGCCGTACCAATCGTCTTGCTGCTGCTCGTTGCGTGCGGCGGCAAGAACAAGAACAAGACACCGACGCCGGTCGCGACACCGCCGACCATCGTCGCGCCGACCGCAACGACGCCTGGGCAGACGCCGAGCGTCTCGCCGACCAGCGCACCGGCCTCGCCGACGGCCGCTCCGTCGGTCACAACGACGCCGAACCCGGACGGCACCGTCGATCCGCTGGGTTTCGGTGGTACCGATCCGGTGCATCTCAAGGCGAACCCGGAGGGCACCCGGGCGGACCAGATCCTGCTCAAGGACGTGCGCGTCGGCGCCCACCCGGAGCAGGGAGGCTGGGACCGCATCGTCTTCGAGTTCGCTTCGGCTAACGGTGCTCCGGTGAACGCCCTGCCCGAGGGCGACATCGAGTACGTGGACGGCGTCGCGGGCTGCGGCTCGGGTCTGCCGATCCCGGTGCAGGGCAGCGCCGTGCTGCGCGTCAAGTTCACCGGCGCGCAGGCCCACGACGACCAGGGTAACGTCACGATTCAGGGTCAGACGGGCAACACGCCGCCGAAGGTCACCGGGCCCGGCAATTCGATCGTCGAGGCGGTCGGCAGCTGCGACTTCGAGGGCGACGTGACCTGGGGCGTCGGCGTCGTCGGCATGCAGCGCTTCAAAGTGACGACGCTGACCAACCCAGCGCGCGTTGTTATCGACATAAAGTGGCCGTGATCTCAGACAACGGGCGCGAGGGGGACCCCTCTCCCTCAGTCCCTCTCGCCGTCGACGGCGAGAGGGAAGCGCAGGCGTGGAGAGGCAGCTACTGGTCATGATGCTATGCGTAGGCAGAAGCGTCCTGCCATCACGCGCCTCGATTCTCGATCTCCCTCTCCGCCGGCGGGGAGGGAGATGCCGGCAGGCAGAGGGAGGGGTGCCCCGCGCTGTATAATCTAAGGTGACAAGACGAAAGAGGCGGCTGCACGGCCGCCTTTTTGGCCCCGCAGGCAAGGTAGAGACATGACTAACACGACCATCCTCGACAGGCTGCAGCGTCCGCTGCGCGATTTGCGCATCTCGGTGACGGACCGCTGTACCTTCCGCTGCACTTACTGCATGCCGAAGGAGGTCTTCGGCCGCGACTACCAGTTCCTCTCTCGCGCCGACCTGCTGAGCTTCGAGGAGATGACGCGCCTGGCACGCGTTTTCGTGAAGCTGGGCGTGACCAAGATTCGCCTTACGGGCGGCGAACCCACCCTGCGTCGCGACTTCGAGAAGCTGGTCGAGATGCTCGCGAACATCGAGGGCCTGGAAGACATCGCAATGACGACCAACGGCTCGCTGCTCACCCTCGAGCGCGCGAAGGCGCTCAAGGCTGCGGGCCTCAAGCGCGTCACCGTGAGCCTCGATTCGCTCAACGAAGAGACGTTCCAGTCGATGAACGACGTCGGTTTCCCGGCCGCCAAGGTGCTCGAGGCGATCGACAACGCGACGGCCGCGGGCTTGACGCCTGTCAAGGTCGACATGGTGGTCAAGCGCGGCGTCAACGACCACGACATCGTCGACATGGCGCGCCACTTCCGCGGCACCGGCCACATACTGCGCTTCATCGAGTACATGGACGTCGGCACGACCAACGGCTGGCGTATTGACGACATGGTCTCGGCCAAGGAGATCCTCGACGCGCTGAGCGCCGAGTGGGAGCTTGAGCCTGTCGACCCCAACTACTTCGGCGAAGTCGCCGAGCGCTACCGCTACAAGGACGGCTCCGGCGAGGTCGGCATCATCGCTTCGGTGACGGTCCCGTTCTGCAGCGCCTGTACGCGCGCCCGCCTCTCGGCCGACGGCGAGCTCTACACCTGCCTGTTCGGCGTCAAGGGCCACGACCTGCGCAAGCTCCTGCGCGACGGCTCCAGCGACGACGAGATCGAGGCCGCAGTGCGCTCGATCTGGGGCATGCGCACCGACCGCTACTCGGAGATTCGCAGCGAGGACACGATCGCCATCGAGAAGGTCGAGATGTCCCGCATCGGCGGCTAACGACGCCGTCGAGTGCCACTACGTAACGCTTCCGCTGCGGCCATTCGTGAGTCGAAGACGCGAGGTTACGTGTTGAACGAACACCACCTGAAGAATGGTGGCAAGGCTCGACTGTTCGCTGCGCTCGGTTTCACACCTGATAACTGACAGGAATTCGAGGCGGCGCTACGCGAACAGCACCTGCCTCTCGACGCGTTTGAGGTTGGCGCCAATGCTTTCGGGCGCAAGTGGGCCATCGAAGCCCTGCTGGTAGGGCCGAGAGGAAGCGCTAGAATACGATCAGTGTGGTTCGTGCCGTACGCGGGTGAGATACCGAGCTTCGTGACGGCATACCCCGACAGGTGACAGAGTGAAACGCCCGAGTGAGCTGAGCATCGTTAGCCTGAAACGCGATCTTCCTGAGTTTCGCCTGCGGAAGGGTGACTCAGGAACGGTGGTGATGGTCTATGAGCGAGATGCGGTCGAGGTCGAGTTTGTTGACGACGACGGCAACACGGTAGCTCTGCTGACCATCCCTGACAGCGACCTGACGCCTCTCAGTGAAGCGGAAGCGCGTTCGTCTCGCAACCCCGCGTCGCTGCCTCCCGGAGAAAGGGCGGTCATCGGCGACGCCACCTCGATCGTTCGTCGCTAAGTCCACGATTTCCCAACTGAGACAAAGGCCTCGCTTCCGAGCGAGGCCTTTGAGCGTCCGGCATTTGGTTAGGTCTTACCAGCCCCTGGTGGCCAGCAGCTCTGCTTCCGGCATCGAGGCGACGCTGCGACCCCGCATGGCGCTGCCGAGGCCGCGCGACACGTCGGCGAGGATCTTCGGGTCGCGGAAGTGCGTCGTCGCCTGGACGATCGCCTTCGCCATCTTGGCGGGCTCGGCGGCCTTGAAGATGCCGGAGCCGACGAACACGCCGTCGGAGCCGAGCTGCATCATCAGAGCGGCGTCGGCCGGCGTCGCGATACCGCCCGCGGTGAACATGACGACCGGCAGGCGGCCCTGCTCCTTGACCTCGCGCACCAGCTCGACGGGCGCGCCGAGGCGCTTGGCCTCGGCATAGAGCTCGTCGTCGGGCATGTTCTGGATGGCGCGGATGTTGTCCATCACCGAGCGCATGTGGCGCACGGCCTCGACGACGTCGCCGGTGCCGGCTTCGCCCTTGGTGCGGATCATCGCGGCGCCTTCGCTGATCCGGCGCAGCGCCTCACCGAGGTCGCGGCAGCCGCAGACGAACGGGACCTTGAAGTCGTGCTTGTTGACGTGATGTGCCTCGTCGGCCGGCGTCAGCACCTCGGACTCGTCGATGTAGTCGACGCCCAGCGCTTCGAGGATCTGCGCCTCGACGAAGTGGCCGATGCGCACCTTGGCCATGACCGGAATCGTGACGGCCTTGATGATGCCTTCGATCATCGAGGGGTCGGACATGCGCGCGACACCGCCGTCGGCGCGGATGTCGGACGGCACGCGCTCGAGCGCCATGACGGCGCAGGCTCCGGCTTCTTCGGCGATCTTGGCGTGCTCCGGCGTGACGACGTCCATGATCACGCCGCCCTTGAGCATCTGCGCGAGGCCCTTCTTTACGGTGAAGGTGCCCTTGTCCTCGTTCGTCGAGCCGTTCATGTCTTCCTCCTGCTAATTGCAACGAGCGTCCCGGCGCTCGGGGTTTGGGGACGAGAAGAGGCGCCCTCGCGCGGCGGGAGCGCCTCGATTGCGCTTCATTGTAACCACCGCGTTGCATGAGCCTCAACTTCTCCTTTCGATCGTGCTGTCGCGAGAGGCTGCGGGCGTGTTACGAGCTTGAGACCCGTGCGGTTGATATGCACAGCAGGATTCGGCGCCCGTCGACGATACGTAACCCGTCCGCGCAGTCCGCTCCCACGTAAGAGTCCCATCTCACGGGGGAGCGGGTTAGCGTGAGGGGATAGAAACGCCCCGGCGGACAAAGCGAACTCTCCGCCGCGAGGGTCCGTGACAACCTTATCTGCCCGCTTGCCGCCTGCTATCGCCCCATGACGGCGTACAGATGATTGAGGAACGTTTCCTTGTTCTCCGGCGAGATGACGAGGTTGGGCCGCCCCAGCATACGAGCGTCTTTACGGTAGATCGTCACTGCTTGCGCGGGGTTGGTGGCGAAACGGATGCCCCAGAAGCCGTAGGGCTCCAGACCTTTGACGTCTCGACGCGCTCGATGCCGTCGTAGGCGATGCGCCAGCGCCACAGCGGGAAGACGATGCGCAGGCTATCGGGCCAGACCTCGTAGCGCCGCGGCAGGATCAGCCAGAGCAACGGGAACACGGCGCCTACAACGAGCAGCGAGATCCAGATGCCGGCGCTGTGCGGCAGCAGCGCCAGAGTCACCAGACCGGCGCTCAGCATCACGCCCGTGAGCGCGACGAGACCGGTGGCGCAATTCGCATCCCGCCTGCCCTCGTGACGAATCGAGGCTCCATGCACGTAGTCTAAGTCTCAATCGATGCCGGCACGTCAGAACGCGGTCGTGTCGAAGGTTGGTTTCGTCATGTCATCGATCCACTGTGCCACAGCCGGCGTCGGGCTCATTCGCTCCTCCTCGCCCTCTGGGAGAGGCGAGATTCAGATAAGTTTGCGAGATTCAGACGAGTTGGGTGAGGGCTGTCTCGCTGCACCTGGATATGCGGCTGAGCGGAGGCTCCAACCTGATTGATGTCGCCGCCACGCTAGTGGTC
>CAVTBL010000007.1:0-52526 GCA_963732945.1 uncultured Chloroflexia bacterium | reverse complement strand
CGCCGTCGAACAGGTCGCGGATGTTGGGCAGGACCTTCTTCGAGAATAGGTCGATGTTGTGCATCGTCTTCTCGCGCGAGAGGCTGCCGAGCTGCAGCAGCAGCATCAGGTGCCCGACGCCGAGCTCCTTGCAGATCGAGCGCAGTTGTTCGGTGACCTGCTCGGGCGTGCCAGCGACGACAGCTCCGGACTCGATGCGGTCCTTCCATGTGACGGGCCGCGGCGGTCCGCCGGCGAAGGCGTTTTGCTGCGACATCGGCGACTGCGCCATGCCCATTTCGATCGCGCGTTGGGTGCGATAGCCGGGGGCGTCATTGAAGCCGCGGTAGATGTGCAGGCACTTCTCGTAGAAGTAGGCGACGGCGTCGGAGTAGAGCTCTTCGGCCTCGTCCTCTGAGTCGGCGACGAAGCAGGCCTGCGTCATGCCGACGCGATAGGGGTTCGGCTCTTTGCCGGCCTTGTCAAGCAGCTTGTAGTAGTTGCCGAGCGTGCGGCGGGCGCTGGCGTGGCCGCTGAGGCTGAGGTGGGCGTAGAGGTAGTCCATTTCGACGACCCAGTCCCAGGTCTCGGGCGAGCTGCCGCCCGGCACCCAGATCGGCGGGTGCGGCTTCTGAATCGGCTTCGGCCAGGTGTTGACGTAACGAAGCTGGGTGTACTTGCCGTTCCAGGCGAAGGGCTCTTCCTCGGTCCACGCCTTGACGATGAGGTCATGGGCCTCGTGGTACTTGTCGCGCAGAGTGATCGGCGATTGGCCATAGGCGAAGTTCGTGTCCATCGAGGTGCCCAGCGGCATGCCGGCGACGAGGCGCCCGCCGCTGATTACGTCGATCATCGCGAACTCTTCGGCGACGCGGGTCGGCGGGTTGTACAGCGCGATGCTGTTGCCGAGTACGACGAGGCCCGCGTTCCTGGTGCGGCGGGCCAGCGACGCGGCCATGAGGTTGGGCGACGGCACGAGGCCGTAGGCGTTCGAGTGGTGCTCGTTGACGCAGATGCCGTCGAAGCCCACCTCGGCGGCGTACTCGAGCTCGTCCAGGTAGTCGTTGTAGACCTGGTGGCCGAGCGCGGGATCGTAGAGGTCGGGCGGGATGTCGATGTAGACGCTGTGGTACTTCTCCCGGAAGTCCTCCGGCAGATAGGGGTAGGGCATGAGGTGGAAGGAGTGGACTTTCACGGGAGCCTCCGGTTAGAACCCTGACTCGAACAATTTGCGCTAGCACCTGAACCAGCTGGTCTCAAGCTTCAAGCATGATCTGGTCCCGTTTAGTCGCACGTCGATTCAATCCCTTGACAATTTTCGCTCGAGCTCATCACGTTCGCCGCGAGCGGGCTGGGGGCCTGCTGGTGGGCCAGCGGGTGGATCCACCACTTGTCCTCCCATTCGCCCCAGATGCCGCGCAGGTTGGGCATGACGCGATCGGCGAACAGCTTCGTGTTGTACATCGCCGTCTGCTTGTTCATGTTGCCGAACTGCTGCAGCACCATGAGGTGCCCGACCCGTAGCTGGTCGGCGAGGTCGTGGATCTGCTCCGTGACGCTCTCCGGGCTGCCGGCGATGATCGTGCCGTCGCTGATGTAGTCCTTCCAGCCGCGCGGCTGGCCGAAAATTCCGCCTGCGCCGGCGGCTGGGGGGCGGTTCTCGCCGATCTGGGTGCGCAGGCCCGCTGCCAGCGAGCGCAACGAGCGGTAGCCCGGCGCCTCGGCGAAGCCGCGGTAAACGTGCATGCAGCGCTCGAAGAAGTAGACGGCGGCCTCGGAGTACAGCTCCTCGGCCTGCGCGTCGTCCTCGGCGACGGCGACGAACTGCAGGAAGCCGGCGCGGTAGGGGTTCATCTCCTTGCCCTTCTCCGCGACGTGGTCCCAGAAGCCGTCCATGACGGTCTTGGCGCGCTTGTAGCCGGCGTAGGACAGGTAGGCGAAGAGGTAGTCCTCGTCCGTGATCCACTCCCACGTCTCGATGCTGCCGCCGCCCGGGACCCAGATCGGCGGGTGGGGCTTCTGGATCGGCCGCGGCCACGTGTTGACGTATCGGAGCTGCGTGTACTTGCCGTTGAACGCGAACGGCTCCGGCTCCGTCCAGGCGCGCACGATGAGGTCGTGGGCCTCGCGGTACTTGTCGCGCAGGGTGATCGGCGTCTGGCCGTAGGTGTAGTTTGTGTCCATCGACGTGCCGACCGGGAAGCCGGCGATGAGACGGCCGCCGCTGATCACGTCGAGCATCGCGAACTCTTCGGCGACGCGGGTCGGCGGGTTGTACAGCGCCAGCGAGTTGCCGAGAACGACGATCGCGGTGTCGGGCGCGCGGCGCGCCAGCGAAGCCGCCATGAGGTTCGGCGAAGGCATTAGACCGTAGGCGTTCTGGTGGTGCTCGTTGACGCAGATGCCGTCGAAGCCGACCTCTGCCGCGTACTCGAGCTCGTCGAGGTACTCGTTGTAGATCTCGTGGCCGCGCACCGGGTCGTAGAGGTGGCTGGGCACGTCGACCCAGACGCTGTGGTACTTCTCACGGAAGTCGTCCGGCAGGTCCGGGTAGGGCATGAGATGGAACCACTCGAACTTCACTTAACTGCCCTCCCTGTGACTCGCGACTGTCCCGTCGCCTCTCGGATGATGATGTTGTCGCTCCGGATTCGTCCCTTGGTGCCGCCCGCTCCCGGACCCTGTGGAACGATAGACGAATCTTTGCGATTCATTGTCGCGCTAAGAGCAGTCAGAGTATAGGAGCGCGAGAAATGGCTTCGAAACACAAACCTGAGAAGAGAGGGACTCTGAAAGCGTTTCTCGGTGATATCGCCGATGTGATTTCTGACGCGTTCGTCACATGCTCGAAATGGCCTGCTGATATAATTGGCCAGCAGAACCATTTGCGGGGCGTGGCGCCGCCGCACCCCGGTCAACTCTGAGAACGAGGCCCAGTAATGACGATTTCCGAGAGCTCCGGCGCGTCCGCGACCACGGCTGCCAAGTACGTCTACCTGTTTGGCGACGGCCATGCAGACGGCGGCGCCGATATGCGCAACCTGCTCGGCGGCAAGGGAGCCGGCCTGGCAGAGATGACGAACCTCGGTATCCCGGTCCCGCCCGGCTTTTCGATTACGACCGAGGTGTGCACCGCGTTCTACGAGCGCGGGCGTCAGTACCCGGACGGCATGGAGCAGCAAGTACGCGACGGCGTCGCGTTCATCGAGCGGCTGCTGGGGCGTCGCTTCGGCGACCCGGATGCGCCGCTGCTCGTTTCGGTGCGTTCCGGTGCGCGCGTCTCGATGCCGGGCATGATGGACACGGTGCTCAACCTCGGCCTCAACGACGAGGTCGCGGCCGGGCTGGCGCGTGAGACGGGCGACGAGCGCTTCGCCTACGACTCCTACCGCCGCTTCGTCTCGATGTACGGCGACGTCGTGCTGGGCCTCAAGCCGGAGAACGACAAAGAAGTCGACCCGTTCGAGCGCATCCTCGACATGAAGAAGCAATCGCTGGGCGTCGAGCTGGACACCGAGCTGACGGCCGCGGCGCTCAAGGAGCTCGTGGTCGAGTACAAGTACGAAATCTGGAAGACGAAGCAGATTCGCTTCCCCGAGGACCCGTGGGGCCAGCTCTGGGGCGCGATCGGCGCCGTGTTCGGATCGTGGGAGAACCCGCGTGCCGTGACCTACCGCCGCCTCTACGACATCCCGGCGAGCTGGGGCACGGCCGTCAACGTGCAGGCGATGGTGTTCGGCAACCTCGGTGACGATTGCGCCACCGGCGTCGGCTTCACGCGCGACCCCGCGACCGGCGAGAACCGCTTCTACGGCGAGTACCTGGTCAACGCCCAGGGCGAAGACGTGGTCGCGGGCATCCGCACGCCGCAGCCGGTGACAATCGCGGCGAAGAAGGACGGGCAGGTCGCGCTGGAGGAGGGGATGCCCAGCGCCTATCAGGACCTCGAGCGCGTCTACCACACGCTGGAGCAGCACTACCGCGACATGCAGGACATCGAGTTCACGATTCAGCAGGGGCGCCTGTGGCTGCTGCAGACTCGCAGCGGCAAGCGCACGGCCCAGGCTATGGTCAAGGTTGCGGTCGATATGGCGGCCGAGGGCCTGATCACCCAGGACGAGGCCGTGCTGCGCATCGAGCCCGACAAGCTGGACGAGCTGCTGCATCCCACGTTCGACACCTCAGCACCGCGCAACGTCATCGCGACCGGCCTGGCGGCATCGCCCGGTGCGGCGGTCGGCAAGGTCGTGTTTACGGCCGAGGACGCCGAGTCCGCTGCCGCCAACGGCGACCAGGTCATCCTGGTGCGCCTCGAGACGTCGCCGGAGGACATCGGCGGCATGAAGGCGGCCGAGGGCATCCTCACGGCGCGCGGCGGTATGACGTCGCACGCGGCCGTGGTGGCGCGCGGCATGGGCCGCTGCTGTGTCGCAGGCTGCGGCGCGCTGCAGATCGACTACCACGAAGGGCTGTTCCGGGTTCAGACTCCGAACGGGGAGGTCGTGGTGCGCGAGGGCGACACAATCAGCCTCGACGGCTCGACCGGCGAGGTGATGCTCGGCAGCACACCGGTGGTCGAAGGACAGCTCGACGAAGACTTCAACAAGCTGATGGGCTGGGTCGACCAGGCGCGGCGCCTCAAGGTGCGCACCAACGCCGATACGCCGCACGATGCTGAGATCGCGCGCGCCTTTGGCGCCGAGGGCATCGGTCTCTGCCGCACGGAGCACATGTTCTTCGAGCCGGACCGGATCCTGGCAGTGCGCGAGATGATCCTCAGCGGTACCGAGGAAGGGCGTCGCGACGCGCTGAAACGCATTCTGCCGATGCAGCGCTCCGACTTCGAGGGCATCTTCCGGGCGATGGACGGCCTGCCGGTGACGATCCGCCTGCTGGACCCGCCGCTGCACGAGTTCCTGCCGCACACCGACGAGGAGATTCGCGAGGTCGCGGCGGCGCTGAACGTGCAACCCGGCGCGGTTGCGTTGCGCAACGAGGAGCTGCAGGAGTTCAACCCGATGCTCGGGCACCGCGGTTGCCGCCTCGGCGTGACGTTCCCGGAGATTTACGAGACCCAGGTGCGCGCGATCATGGAAGCAGCCTGCAACGTCACACGCGAGGGCGTAAAGGCGATCCCGGAGATCATGATCCCGATCGTCGGCATCGAGGAAGAGCTGAAGCGCATGCGCCACCTCACCGTCGAGACGGCGGACGAAGTGCTCAGCGAGCGCGGCGTCGTCGTCGACTACACGGTCGGGACGATGATCGAGTTGCCGCGCGCCTGCATCATCGCGGACGAGATCGCGAAGCATGCTGACTTCTTCTCGTTCGGCACCAACGACCTGACGCAGACCACGTTCGGCATCTCGCGCGACGACTCGGCGCACTTCATGCCGGCCTACATCCAGAAGGGCGTGCTCGAGGTAGACCCGTTCGTGAAGCTCGACCAGGAGGGCGTTGGCGGGCTGATGCGCATCGGTATATCCAAAGGCCGCAGCGTGAAGAGCGACCTCAAGGTTGGCATCTGCGGCGAGCACGGCGGCGAGCCCAGCTCGGTCGAGTTCTGCCACCGTGAAGGCCTCGACTACGTAAGCTGCTCGCCGTACCGCGTGCCGATCGCGCGCGTCGCGGCGGCGCAGGCGGCGCTGCGGGAGCGCGTCAAGGAAGGCGTGTCGGCGCAGTAGGCCGCATCCGCAATCGATATCGAGAGGGCTCGGGATACCGGGCCCTTTCTGTTTGCGGCGCGTGTAGACTGGCGCTCACCTGACAAGATCGAAGAGGAGCCAGCCGTGACCGAGCCTGCCGAGTTCGTTCGTCTCTACGTCGAGGAGTTCATCAACAAGCGCAACTGGCAGATCGCGGACCAGATCTTTTCGCCGCAGTTTCTCTATCACGGACCGAACGGCGGGGCGGCGCGCGCCGGACGCGACCTCTACGCGAAGGGCAGCGCCGGCTTTCTGGCCGCGTTCCCGGACTGGCGCGCCGAGGTGCGCGACGTCGTTGCGAGCGGCGATATGGTGACGGACCGCGTGCACATCACGGCGACGCACTCGGCCTCGATAAACAAAGTACCGCCCACGCATGAGGTGATCGACGACGACTGCGCCCACATCTGGCGCGTCGAGGACGGGCAGATCGTCGAGGGCTGGCTCTTCGCCACCGCGAACATGCTCCGCGTCATGGGCCTCGCGTCGCGTCCTGCGCCCGCGACCTGAGAAGCGTCAGGCGGCAGCGGCCAGGGCGTTGAGCTCTCGAGGCGCAGAGATGGGCATCGGGGTGCGCACGCGGCGCGCGATCAGGTAGAGCAGCGCGGCGCAGACCAGAGGGAGCGTGCCGATGCTGGTCGCGATCGCGATCGGCGTGAACACGACGGGCAGGACCCAGGCGATCGTCAGCGTCTCCGGCTCCCAGGCGCGCCACATCGTCTCGTAGCACTCGAGGCCGAAGAACAGCAGCCCGACGCCGAAGATCGGCAGGTCGTAGTCGAAGGCGAACGGCGCCGCGAGCGTGACGGCGATGCACAGGGCGGCGTAGCGCAGCTTGTCAGGCGCCTCGCAGCGCCACAGCCACACGACGAAGCCGGCGCAAGCAGCCGAGACCGAGATTTGCAGCACCTTCGCCGCGAACACGGGCACGTGCAGCATGAGCAGCGCGCCGCTCACCGAGGTCATCTTGTTCAGGGGCAGGCCGCCGTCGTACAGCAGGTCGGTGGCGAACGGGATGTCGTGGAAGAAGGCCCGCCAGGGGCCGTCGCCCAGGAGCACGAGGCTGAGCAGCGCGACGCCGGCGCTGGACGCGATCGCCCCGAGCAGGGCGGTGCGCGGTTTCATGACCAGCAGCGCGAGAAAGACCAGCGGTGCGAAGTGGGGCTTGTACGTGATCAGCCCGAGCAGCGCGCCGGCCAGTAAGGGGCGTCGCTTGAGCAGCAGCAGCCCGCCTGCCAGCAGCGCCGCCGAGAGAAAGCCCGTCTGCCCGTCGATCGCGTTCTGGTAGAGGCCGGGGAACGCCACCGCCGGCCAGAAGACGATGCTCTGCTTGAGCCAGTGACGCGTTGCGAGGAACAGGGCGAGGGCGGTCGCCGCCAGCCAGACGGCCAGCGCCGCGAAGTAGGGCAGCAGTGAGAGGCCTGAGACGACGAGCAGGAAGGTCGGTGGGTAGTGCCAGGCGAAGGCGCCGACGTCTTTGCCGACGGCGTCGCTCTCTGCCTGGTGGATCGTGTCGAGGTTGTAGGCGCCCTGGTTGTTGCCCTGACGCACCAGGTTGCGAGGCCGCGTAGAAGGTGACGAAGTCGCCGCCGGCCGGCTTACCGTTGGAGTCGACGCTGCTGCCGGCGTTGACCAGCCATACGGCCCAGATCAGCAGCGACACGACCATGAACAGGCGCGAATAGGCCAGGACGCGGCGGCGGATAAGCTTCCGCGTCAGCCAGCTATGGGCCGGTTGCGGCGCCGGAGACGCCGGAGCCGCCTCGTGAACTCGAGATGCCATCGTTGAAGTATCGACACGACGGCGTCGGAGCCAGAGGCTGCGGCCTCAGCGCGGCGGGCGCAGGCGAGGCCCCGCGGCGGGCTGAACGGAGGTGTCTCCGTTCAGCCATTCAGTCGTTGGGTCCTACCAGTGTCGAGGGTGAACCCGGTTGGTGCGGCGGCTGTAGTGCGGCACCAGCACCGGTACCGCGCGCGTCGCCATGCGACGCTCCTGCCATCTGTCGAGGAGCCAGGCGAGTGCGAGACAGCCAACTGTCCAGAACATAAGCGCGATGAGTACAACGTTGATTCCCATGTTGTGCCTCCGTTCCCAGCATCGTCCTGATCAAGTGACGCGTGTCAGTGCCGGAAGGTTCCTCGGCGATGGGCCGTTCGTCCCTGCCTCTCGTTCCGAACGGACGGGCCGCGATTCGATACCAGACGTGACGGCGGCACGACGAATCGGGAGCGTGACAGACGACCGGTTGACGCCCGCGACGCCAGGCGAAAAACTACAGCGCAACGAGACGGGAACAGAGCTCCGGAAAGGGATAGGACATATGAAGCTGGGCGTGATGGTCGAGAGCCAGGAGGGTGTCGGCTGGACCGAGTGGAAGAACATCGTGCAGTGGACCGAGGAGCTCGGGTTCGAGTCGCTGTGGCGCTCCGACCACTTCTTTTCGTTCTTCGGCGGGACGCGCAACATCGATTCGCTGGACACGCTCGTGGCGCACACCTACACGGCGGCGGCCAGCAGCCGGATCAAGTTCGGGCCGCTCGTGCTCTCGATGACCTTTCGTCATCCCGCAATCCTGGCGCGCATGGCCGCGGCGATCGACCAGCTCTCGAACGGGCGCTTCATCCTCGGCGTGGGCGCAGGCTGGAACGTCACGGAGCACGAGGCCTACGGCATCAAGCTGCCGCCCGTGAAGGAGCGCATGGACAACCTGGAGGAGAGCATCCAGGTGATAAAGGCGCTGTTCGAGAACGACTCAGCGACCTTCGAGGGCAAGATCTACACGCTGAAGGACGCGCCGATGAACCCGAAGCCGGCTCAGAAGCCGATGTCGCTGCTAATCGGCGGCGGCGGCGAGCAGCGCACCCTTCGCATGGTCGCGCGTTACGCCACCGAGTGGAACGTACCGATCATGGGCGGCCTCGAGGCGTACAAGAAGAAGGTCGAGGTGCTGGAGAAGCACTGCGAAACCGCCAAGCGCGACCCGAAGCAGATCTCGCATTCGGTGATGACCGGCTACATCTCCGGCGCCAACCAGGCCGAGGTCGACCGCAAGGTGCAGGTCGCAATCGAGAACGCGCCGCCGCAGTTCCGTCGCCCCGGCGGCGGTCCGCCGATGACGGCGCTGTGGGGCACGCCGTCGCAGATCGTCGAGCAGATCAAGGAGCTCGAGGACGCGGGCATCAGCCGCATCATGCTGCAGTACCGCACGCCGCCGAGCCGTGACGACTTGCAGTTCGTCGCCGAGGAGATCCTGCCTAAGGTGTAGCGGGAGAGCTACGAGCTACGAGCTACGAGCTGAAAGCTTCAAGCTTCAAGCCAAATGTAGGGACGAAGCTTTAGCTACGTCCGCAGACGGTACGCACGTCTATCGGCGAATCGTCGTCATGAGACGGCGCGCCGCCGGACGGACCTGAAGGTTCGTCCCTACATTTCACCAGTAGCTCACGGCTCGAAGCTCGGGGCTCGAAGCTGAAGGCCAACTGCCAACTGCTAATAGCCAACTGCCGCGCTAGTACCAGTGCCAGAGCCAGTAGCGCTCGAAGGCGAGCTTGGCCCAGTGCCACAGCAGGCTCGGCTGCTTGAGCGTGATCTGGCGCGGCGAGGCGAGGAAGTTGCCTTCGGCGACGCCGGCTGCGCCGCTGCCGGTCTCGAGGAAGCAGCGTCCGACGCCGTCGAAGGGCTCAGGGCGCTTGCCTCGTCCGAGGCGGTAGGCGATGTTGTGCGCCACGACCTGCGCCTGCTTTTCGGCGAAGACGCCGGCCTTGGGGAGCTGCGCGCCGTCGGGTAGCGGGACGTAGGTCATGTCGCCGACCGCGAACACGTTGTCGCGCTGCGTCTCGAAGGTCGCGGGATCGACGGGCACCCAGCCGCTCTCGTCCGTGAGAGCAAGGTCCCGCGCGAGCGCCGGTGCGCGATGCTCCGGCACCGCGATCAGCATCTGAAACGCCTCGACGCTGCCGTCGTCGAAGCTGGCTTCGTGGCGATGCGGGTCGACGGAGACGAGGCGCTTCTCGGTGTAGAGGCCGATGCCCTTGTGGGCCAGGAGGCCACGTACTTCCTCGCTGTTGTCGGCGCCCGCGACCATGATTGGGCCGCGTTCGGGCGTAAAGATGTCGATTTGCACCTTCTGGCGCACGCGGCGCGAGTGGAAGTGGTCCTCGAGCAG
Organism: uncultured Chloroflexia bacterium; assembly: GCA_963732945.1. GTDB lineage: Bacteria > Chloroflexota > Dehalococcoidia > DSTF01 > WHTK01 > WHTK01. Next base: position 42,676 of record CAVTBL010000007.1, on the reverse strand, counting down.
CATCGCGGCTTCGTAGGGCGCGGGCGGGCATTTGAACGGCAGGCCGGCGACGGCGATGAGGATGCGTCCGCCGGAGAAGTAGCGCAGGGCTGCGGCGAGACGCTCGGCGCCGTCGAGGCTGTAGAAGGTCTGAGCCGCCTCGGCGAGGCCTGGTCGTGTGTCCAACGTGAGCTCGGCGCCAAGCGCGAGGACGAGGAAGTCGTAGTGAAACTCGCGGCTGTCGGCGCGCACGTAGTGCTGCTCGAGGTCGATGTGGCGCACCTCGGCGTTGACGAACTCGATGCCGTGACGCGCGAGCCTGGCGCGATTGCGCTTGATCGCCTCTGGGCGGCGCTCGCCGGTCATGACCCAGAGGTAGGCAGGAGGGAAGGAGGCCTGCTGCTCGCGGTCGATGACGATGACGCGTGCGGGCGAAGGCAGGAGCCTGCGAGCTTCTCGCGCGGCAACGACGCCGCCGATGCCACAGCCGAGGACCAGAACGACCGGGTCAGCCAAACGACGCCCCTTTCATCGAGTCTATCAGAGCGACCCGATGCAAAAGTCACGAATAGACTTATGGCGAATCGCAATTGTCACTCTAGCGTTCCGAGGTGTATAAAAGAAAAGGGAACGTTCCCTCGCTTAACTGAAAACGAAATAGGTGACTGCAGATGCCGAAAGTGTTGCCGGAATACCTGGAGCTCCGACGTCAGCAGATCCTCGATGCGGCGGCGGCCTGTTTCTCGCGACGCGGCTTTCACCAGAGCACGATGCAGGACATATGCCACGAGGCAGAGTTGAGTCCGGGCGCCGTATACCGCTACTTCCCCAGCAAAGAGGCAATCATCGAGGCGATGTGCGTGCGCGGCCAGGCGCAGAACGCCGAGGCAATGCAGCAAAGCCTCGGCGCCGGATCCACTCTCGACGTGTTCAACGAGCTAATCCGCGTCTTCTTCCTCGAGCTCGACAACCTGCGCAACTTCGAAACCTGTGCCCTGAACGTCGAGCTAATCTCCGAAGCATCGCGTAACGAGCACGTGCAGGAGTGGCTGCGGCACACGAATTGCGACGTGCGGGAGCCGCTGATGAATGTGATTAGCGCGGCGCAAGACCGTGGCGAGATCGACGCAGCGCTCAACCCGGAATCGATCGCGCGTGTGATGCAGGCGCTGTACCAGGGCTTCGTGACGCAGCGGCTGGTCGAGCCGGGCATCGACGTCGTTGCGTACGCGCAGGTGTTGCGAGCATTGTTCAGCGGCACGTTCTGGACGGGACCAGAGGCCCCGAACCCGGCCGCCGACAGGTCGGCGGCGCTGCAACACTAACTTTTTCTTAAAGGCCAAGATCGGCCAAAAGATCGCTTGACACTCACACGAACGCTCCCTATAACGAAGGAGTGTTCGTTTTCTTTATGAAGAAGGGAGTCAGGCGATGGCCTTACCTATCTCGCCCACGTCTCTAGCACGAGTCAGCGCTCGCCACCCGTGGCGCGTAGTTGCAGCCTGGGGTCTGCTGTTCGTGATCTCGTTCGGGCTGATCAGCACGCTGCTCAACGGGGCGCTTACGACCACAGCCGGCACGACCAGCATGCCCGCATCGCGCAAGGGCGAGATGCTGCTCGAAGACAAGCTGCGCGGGCCGCAAAAGGCCAACGAAGCCGTCATCGTCACGTCGCCTGACGCGACGGTCGACGACGCTGCGTTCAAGGCAAAGGTCGAGACCATCTACGGCCAGATCACGGCGCTGGGCCCCAGCGTGATCGAGAACGCCGCCAATTACTACGACTCCGGGGTGCAGGGCTACGTGTCGCAGGACCGCCACACGACGATCATCCCGGTCGTTATGGCGCAGGACCTCGACACCGCCTCGACCAACATCGACAAGATACTGAACATAATCGATGCAAACGGCGGCAGCGGCTACAAGGTCTACGTCTCCGGCACGGCCAGCATCGGCCATGACTTCAACACGGCGGCGGAGCAGGACCTGGCGAAGGGCGAGATGATCGGCGGACTGATCGCGCTGGTCATCTTGATCCTCGTGCTCGGAACGCTCGTCGCCGCCGTCGTGCCAATCATCCTGGCAGTTGCCGCGATCGTGGCCGCGCTGGGTGCGACGGCGCTGGTGGGGCAGGCTTACCACCTGTCGTTCTTCGTCACCAACATGATCACGATGATGGGTCTGGCGGTCGGCATCGACTACAGCCTATTCGTGCTGTCGCGGTTCCGTGAGGAGCGCCTGCGCGGCCACGACGTGGTCACGTCGGTCGACATCGCCTCGGCTACGGCAGGACACGCCGTGCTGTTCAGCGGCCTCACTGTGATCATCGCGCTGCTCGGCATGCTGATCATGCCCTCGACGATCTTCCGCAGCATCGCGGCCGGCGCCATCTTCGTGGTCTCGTTCGCCATCCTGGCGTCTCTGACCCTGCTGCCCGCGACCCTGCGCCTGCTGGGCGACAAGGTGAACAAGCTGCGCCTGCCGTTCATTCAGAACCTGCAGGACGAGTTCGACGAGCAGCGCACCGGCGGCTTCTGGGACCGTGTCGCTACGACGGTGATGCACCACCCCGTGATCGGCGTCGTTGCCGTGACGGCGGTGCTGCTGGCGTTCGCTATTCCGTATTTCGGCATCAACACCGGCTCCGCGGGTGTCAGCACGCTGCCCGATAGCTTCCAGTCCAAGCAGGGCTTCCAGATTCTCGAGCGTGACTTCCAGGGCGGTCAGGTGACGCCGGCCGAGATCGTTATCTCCGGCAACGCTACGTCGCAGCCGGTCAAGGACGCGATTACGACGCTGACAGGGATACTCAAGACCGACTCGGTGTTCGGGCCCTCGACCTACACGACGAACCAGGCAGGCGACCTCGGTCTGCTGTCGGTGCAGATGACGATCGACCCGAACAGCAGCGCCGCCAACGACGCGATTCGGACCCTGCGTAGCAACTACATCCCGCAGGCGTTCCACGATGTGCCGGTCAACGTTTACGTTACGGGCCAAACGGCGGTGAACGTCGACTCCTTCGCGCTCACGTCGAAGTACACGCCGATCATCTTCATCTTCGTCCTGGGCCTGAGCTTCATCCTGCTGATGATCGTGTTCCGCTCCATCGTGGTGCCGGCCAAGGCGATCATCATGAACCTGCTGTCCGTCGGTTCGGCCTACGGTCTGCTGGTGCTGGTGTGCCAGAAGGGCTTCCTGCACAGCCTGCTCGGCTTCCAGCAGGTGCCGACGATAGAGTTCTGGCTACCGCTGTTCATGTTCTCGGTGCTGTTCGGCCTCTCGATGGACTACCACGTGTTCTTGCTGAGCCGCATCCGTGAGCGCTACCTGCAGAGCAACGACAACACGGACGCGGTTGCGTACGGCCTGCGCTCCACGGGGCGTCTGATTACCGGCGCGGCGCTGATCATGGTCTCGGTGTTCGGCGGCTTCGCGATGGGCTCGCTGGTCATGCTGCAGGAGATCGGCTTCGGCCTCGGCGTCGCCGTGTTCCTGGACGCGACGATCATCCGAACCATCCTGGTGCCGTCCTCGATGAAGCTGTTGGGCAAGGCGAACTGGTACCTGCCGCCGGTGCTGAACTGGCTGCCTCGGCTCAACGTCGAAGGTGCAAATGAACCCGCCTACGGTCCGGAAGGCGTGGGCGGCGGCGGCTCGTAACTAAACGCCGCTGCACCCTTCCCCACACAACCGGGAGGCGTCAGAGAGGGCTCTTCGACACGTCGAGGGCCCTCTCTTCGCGTCCTTGGCGTTCGTGAGAGACGGGCGTCGACCCTCACCGCGTTGTCTCACGGCGGTGCCTCGCCAAGACTCGCCTGTGTCCGAGGGCGAGGAGGGGGCGAAGGAACCTCGAGGCGTAAACTGAGCAAGAACTCAGCAGCCTGCTCTCGTAATCTGGCGACACGTCATGATTCGACGACGCGTCGGCATAGCTTGCGAGAGCGCGATCAGAAACAAAAGGAGACGAATGTATGGCTGAACTACCGACTCGACAGCTGGGGCGCACCGGCCTGCAGGTCACGACCCTGGGTTACGGCGCCATGGAGCTGCGTGGCGCGCCCAGAGGCCGCGACGTCAGCGACGAAGACGCCGGGCGCATCCTCAACGCCGCACTCGACGCCGGCATCAACTTCGTCGACACCTCGATCGACTACGGCGTCGCCGAGGAGCGCATCGGCAAATACATCTCGCATCGACGCTCCGAGTACTACCTGGCGACGAAATGCGGTTGCCTCTCGGGCGAGCTCGAGCGCAACCCGCCGCCGGCCGGGCCGAACATGCGCTTCCCGCACGTGTTCACGCCGGAGAACATCCTCAACGGCATCGAGCAGAGTCTGAGGCGCATGAACACGGACTACGTCGACATCCTGCAGTTCCACGCCTCGCCCTCGAAGCAGCAGCTCGAAGAGCACGGCGCGCTCGACTGCGTGCTCGACCTCAAGAAGCAGGGCAAGGTGCGCTTCGTCGGCATGTCAGGCACGATCCCGAACCTCAAAGAGCACATCGAGATGGGCGTGTTCGACGAGTTTCAGATCCCGTACTCGGCGCTGGAGCGCGAGCACGAGGAGCTGATCGCGGCGGCCTCGATGGCCGGCGCCGGCGTCGTGATTCGCGGCGGCGTCGCGAAGGGCGCCCCGGGTAAGGAGGAAGGCAGCGCCTGGGATAAGTGGCAGCAGGCCGACCTCGACGACCTGCTGGGCGACATGACGAGCATGGAGTTCATGCTGCGTTTCACGATCAGCCACCCTCATATGGACACGACGATCGTCGGCACGATCAACCCGGACCATCTGCAGGACAACGTCAACGCGCTGCTCAAGGGCGCCCTGCCAGCCGACCTCTACGAAGAGGCCAAAAAGCGCCTCAACGACGCCGGCCTGCAGCCTATCGCGATCACGGTTTAGTCACGTGGCAGAGCATCACGAACACGAGCATGACCACCATCATCACGGCCGCGGTCCCGGCGAGTTTCTCGGGGTCGTACCGGTGTTACTGGTCGACGACGTTGCCGCGACGGCGCAGTACTACCGCGACGTGCTCGGGTTCGACGTCGAGTTCCTGTTCCCGGCCGACGAGCCGACCTACTCGCGCGTGATCCGCGGCGACGCGATCATCGACTTCACGCTGGCGGACCCGCCGGGAGGGCGCAACAGCGTCAGCGCCAGCGGTTCCTCCCGCGGCACCGACATCGTCATCGTGGTCAGCGATGTCGAGGACGTGTACGTCGACATGCAGGAGCACGGCGCCAACTTGCTCGAACGTTTGGATGCGCGCGAGTCAGGCATGGTCGACTTCACGATTGAGGACCCTAACGGCTATCGCCTGACGATCGGCGGCGACACCGACGAGTACGAAGATGATGACGACGAGGATGCGTAGGAGGGCAGCATGGACCTCAACGACCTGCTCGACGGTCACTGCCGCGAGTATCCCAAGGGCTCGCCGGCGCTGACGCCGGCGCAGGTGCAGGAGCGCCTGTCGCTGGTGCCGGGCTGGGAGCTGGTGGACGAGGGCAAGGGTCTGCGCTTGACGCGTCGTATGGCCGACTTCCTCAGCGCCGTCGATCTCGTGAACAAAGTGGCGACGGTTGCGGAGGAGGAGCAGCACCACCCCGATATCCGCATCCACGGCTATCGCAACCTGGTGCTCGACTTTTCGACCCACTCGATCGGCGGGCTGACGGACAACGACTTCATCATGGCCGCGAAGGTGAGCCGGCTGCTGGGCTGAGATCTGGCTGAAGCCTAATCGAGCTTGAGGCCGCTTTCGACGACCTTGAGGGCGTGCTGCATCTCGTCTGCCAGCGACGTGACGTAGCCGTGCGTGTGCCAATGGCGCACCGCCGCGACGAGCGCCCAGAGCAAGCTCGAGGCGATGACTTGCACGCCGAGGTCGCCTGGGTCTCGCCCCGAAGCCCGTGCAAGCGCCGTCGCGATCATCTGTGCGAAGGCGTCGAGCTGCTGCATCTGCACGGCCTGCAGGGCGGGCTCCTCCAGGAAGAAGCGCGTCTTACGCTTCGATAGCTCTTCGTTGCCGTCGTAGTAGGAGCTGAGGACGCGGGTGAGAACGCGGCGCACGGCCTCGACCGGCGGCTGCGTCTTCATCTCGTCCTCCACGAGGTCGAGGAACTCGAGGTCGCCCTCGTCCCAGATGATGAGCTGCTCTTTTGTACCGAAGTAGCGGTAGACCGAACTGGCCGAGACCTCGGCGGCAGCCGCGATCTCTTCGATCGTCACCTTTTCGAAGCCGTCGCGCTCGAACAGGTCGAGGGCGACCGCCTGAATACGGCGCATCGCTGCCAGCTTCTTGCGCTCTCGCAGACCGATCTCGCGGTTCACGCTGTCATTCTAGCGCTAATTTGCGGAATCTGAAAGTGACTTGACAATGACAGTGACTTGCAGGAAGCTATGAGAGAACTGCATGTTGCTAGCAAAAGACAGTAACTTGCAGAACTTATCCAGGAGGTGAACCGATGAATGGGCAGCCTGAGCTGGCGATCGAGGCCAGGGGCCTGACGAAGCTGTTCGGCAGCATGCGCGCCGTCGACGGCATCGACCTCGCGGTGAAGCGCGGTTCGGTGCACGGCTTCCTCGGACCCAACGGCGCCGGCAAGACGACCGCGACACGCCTGCTCGCCACGTTGCTGCATCCCGACGCCGGCAGCGCGCGCGTGCTCGGCTTCGACACGGTGGACGAGGCCGACGAGGTGCGCAGCCGAGTCGCCCTTACGGGACAGTTCGCGTCGCTAGACGACGACCTGACCGGCAGCGAGAACCTGATGCTGCTGTCGCGGCTGCTCGGCTTCGGCGGCGCGCAGGCCCGGCGACGCAGTGCAGAGCTGCTGGAGGCCTGCGACCTGGTCGAAGACGCCGGCAAGCAGGTCAAGGCGTACTCGGGCGGCATGCGACGGCGCCTCGATATCGCTGCCAGCATCATCGTCACGCCCGACCTGCTGTTCCTCGACGAGCCGACGACCGGACTCGACCCGCGCAGCCGCAACCAGGTCTGGGGCCTGATCCGCTCGCTCGCCTCAGGAGGCACCACGGTGCTGCTGACGACGCAGTATCTCGACGAGGCTGATCAGCTTACCGACAGCATCTCGGTGTTCGACCGAGGCAAGGTGATCGCCGAGGGTACGCCTGGGGAGCTCAAGGCATCGGTCGGCAGCGGCGCCGTGCACGTAAGGCTGCGGGACGCCGAGCAGCGTAACGCGGCCGTGCGCCAACTCGAGCAGTCGTTGCACGTCCCGGTGACGCTCGATGCCGACCCGCTGTCGCTAACCGCCAGCGTGTCGGATACGCAGCGCGTTGCAGGGGCGCTCGACGGGCTGGCGCGACAGGGCATCGAGGTGACCGACTTCGTCTACGGGCAGGCGAGCCTCGACGAGGTGTTCCTGGCGCTAACCGGCCACAGCACGCAGCCGGAGCAAGACAAGGAGGTGGCGCGATGACGACCACAGCAACAGCATTCAGGCAGGACGGCGCCCTGAGCCGCGCCCTGTCGCACAGCGAGAGGCCATCGAGGCCGGGAGCGATCGCGGTGTCGCTGGTGTTTGCCTGGCGCTCCGTGCTCAAGATCAAGCACGTGCCGGAGGAGCTCCTGGACGTGATCGCGAGTCCGATCATCTTCACGCTGATGTTCACCTACCTGTTCGGCGGCGCGGTCTCCGGCTCGACCAGCGAGTACCTGCAGTTCCTGCTGCCCGGGACTCTGGTTATGACCGTGATCCTGCTGACGATGTACACGGCGATGGGGCTCAACGCCGACATCACAGGCGGCGTCTCGGACCGCTTCCGCTCGATGCCGATCTGGCAGCCCGCGCCGATCGTCGGCGCGCTGATCGGCGACGCGGGGCGCTACCTGATCGCCTCCGGGCTCGTGCTTGGCCTCGGGTTCGCGATGGGCTTCCACGCCACGGGCGGCGTCGAGGGCGTCGTCGGGGCGCTGGCGCTGATCCTGCTGTTCTCGTTCAGCCTGTCGTGGATCTGGACGGTCGTGGCGCTTGTGGCGCGCTCGCCGAGCTCAATCATGAACATGGGCATGATGGTGCTGTTCCCGCTGACGCTGGCGAGCAACGTGTTCGTCGACCCGAAGACGACGCCCGGCTGGCTGCACGCCTTCATCGACGTCAACCCGGTTAGCTTCCTCGTGACGGCGGTGCGAGGCCTGATCAGCGGTACGGCCAGCACCGGCGACATCGTCTGGGTGCTCGTCGCCTGCGCCGTGCTGGTGACGCTGTTCGCGCCGCTGACACTCAAGATTTACGCGAACGAGCGCTAGGCGTCCGAAGAACCAAATCGAACGACGGGCGGCGGTCGAGTCTCGGCCGCCGCCTCTGCATGCTCGGGCGTCAGCCCCTGTAGAGCGGCTCGGGCTGGATGAAGAAGCCGAGGATGAGGTGGAAGACGGTGCGGTAGTTCTTCTCGTGCAGGCTCGAGTGCGCCGAGCCGGGCAGGACGACGAACTGCTTGTCCGGGTTCGGCAGCAGCTTGAAGAACTCGACCAGGTCGTCAAAGGCCGCGATGCCGTCGTGCTCGCCGCGCATGATCATGATCGGCGCGTCGAGGTTGCGCGGCTCGACCAGCGGCAGGTTCTGGCACATGTCGATGTAGGTGCCGTTGGGCACCGAGTCGTCCAGTTCGAGGATGGCGCCGGCGAAGGCCTCGATGACTTCGTCCTCGGCAGTGCCGGGGTGGTCGCGGGTGAAGATCGAGCGCACGAACGCGGGGTCGATGGGCCGGCGGTTGGTCTCGAGGAACTGCGGCAGGCGCTTGCGGCGCTCCGCCAGGGTCGGGCTGCCCTCGCCGGTCCAGACGAAGGCGTCGAGGATCATGCGCTGCACTACTTCGGGTCGCCGTTCCGCCAGCATCGCGGCGCGCAGGGCGCCGGACGAGACGCCGAAGATCAGCAGACGCTCGGCACCACGACGCTGCTTGATGTAGCCGGCGACTGCGGCCGCGTCGTCGGCGCCGTCAGAGACGAGGAACTTGGCGTCGCGCGTCTTGTCGGAGCGGCCGTAGCCCTCGCAATCGAAGCACCAGACGTCGAAGCCGTGGCGGGCGAGAAACGCCATCAGCGAGTGCTCGTCGCCGTGGCCGGGCACCTGCAGGTCGAAGCTGGGAGTCGAGGCCATCGAAGAGCCGTGCACCAGCAGCACGGTGCCGGCGAACCGCCCTTCGAACGCCGGGTCGTACTTCTCCCAGGCGAAGATGCGAATCGGGCCGCTGGGGTGCTGCTTGGTCACCCAGTGCTCGACTCCGGTTATCGACTGGCTGGTCGTGGTCATGGAGGGGCCTCCGTTCGAGCAGGGAGAAACGCGACTCCGCGTACGATACACCGCAATTCGGCGTTCCGACGCGGGTTGCTCCACTGTCTCTGGTGTCGCCGAAAACGCCGGGCGCGGTACTTCATTACGGCATCGACCCGTCGATTCTCTAGTGAGCCAACGTGGCCGCGACGAATTCTATTTTCGGAGGAGATAGGGAGTGAAAAGAATTCTGGTGGGAGTGGGCGCAGCGCTGATGCTGACGATTGGCGTGTTCGGGGCAGGGGCCAGGTCTTCGGATGCGGCGCCGTTACCCAAGGCTGACGTCTGTCACCACACGTCCAGCGAGACGAACCCCGTGGTGATTATCGAGATCTCGCAGAACGCCGTACCGCATCACCTGGCGCTACACGGCGGCACCGGACCGGACTTCGTGATCGATGAGACGCAGCCCGGCCTGACGAGCGCCGACTGCCTCGCGTTGGACGCGCCCGGCACTATCTCAGGTATCGCCTACGACGACTCGCTTAACTTCGACGGGAAGCTGACCAGCGGCGAGGTTCCGGTAGGCGGCATCGATGTGACGCTAACCGGATCGGACTACCTCGGCAACCCGGTTAGTGCTACGGCAACAACGGGTGACGATGGCTCCTACAGCTTCAACGTGCTGCCAGGCGTCTACGACATTGGCTACGGGGGCACCGGCCTCTACGTCCCGGGCACGACGACGGAAGCTCCGTCGGGCGCAGTGACGCCGACGGCGGGATCGATTACACACATATCGGTTTACAGCGCTAACAACGTTGTCGTGAACCTGCCCGAGGAGCCCCAGGACTAACACTGGCCTTAACTCGCGGTAAGAGGCCCGGACAAGCTCCGGGCCTCTTCTTTTTTCGGAGGCTGTGACGTCGGTTCTCTGCGCACTGCCGAGGACGCCTCTGTTATGCAATAATCGGCTACGCATTTAGTCGCAACGTAAGGAGACGCACACGCCGTGATGGCGCCGGCGAGCGGAGGGATCGTGGCCGAGGGCACCCCGTCCGAGATCAAGCGCCGCACCAGCCGCCTCAGCGTGGTCGAGATTCAGATGCGCGCGTTTCCAGACGGGCTGGTCGAAAGGCTGCGTAGTCTCCCCGGCGTGAGCAACGTGACGACGACGCCGGACGGTATGCTCCACCGGATCGTGGTGCAGGCGACGCCGGACCCGCGCCTGCGCGAGCGGATCACGGCGCTGCTCGACGAAGGCGCGGTAGAGAGCGTGCTCGAGCGCGAGCCGACGCTGGAGGAGGCGTACCTGAGGATCCTCGCGTAGCGGACGCCGGGTACTTTCCCACTTAGCCTTGTGGTTCGTCGTCAGTTGACGGTACGTTGGGGCAAAGACGAGGCGTGAGGGTACATGGACCGTAAGCTGAGCATCGACGTCAACTGGCAGGGCAACCTCGACCGCGAGGCGACCTTCGAGCGCGTGCGCATCGCCGACGAGGCGGGTGTCGATAGCGTGTTCGTCGGCGAGGCGTGGGGCGAGGACGGGTTCTCGATTCTGGTTCAGCTTGCCGACCGTACGCAGCGGATCCGGCTCGGCACCGGCGTCGTGAATTACTACTCGCGCACGCCGGGGGCGCTGGCGCAGCACTTCGGCACGCTGGATAACATCAGCCACGGCCGCGCGATCATCGGCCTTGGCGCTTCGAGCGCCACGGTTGTCGAGCAGTTCCACGGCGTGCCGTTCAACCCGACGCTGGCCCGCATGCGCGAGACGGTGGAGATCATCAACACGCTGATGCGCGAGGAGCCGCTGTACCACAGCGGTAAGTGGTTCAATCTGCAGCGCGGCTTCACGTTGCGCTTCAAGACGTACCGTCCTCACATACCCGTGTTCATCGCGTCGTTCCGGCCGCGCGCGATGAAGGTCGTGGCGGAGGTGGCGGACGGGTGGATGCCGCGCATGATCCCGATCCAGAAGACAAGGCAGCAGGTCGACAGGCTGCTCGGCTACGTGAAAGAGGCTGGGCGCGACCCGGCGGAGATGACGGTGCGCGCATCCGGCACCGTCGTGGTGGCGCGCGACGCCGAGGCAGCTCGACGGGTGGGCAAGGGCACGGTCGCGTTCTACGTGGCGCGCATGGGTGACTACTACTACGACGAGCTGTGCGACATGGGCTACCGCGATGAGTGCGACGCGATTCGTCGCGCCTGGGACGAGCAGGGCTCACGCGGTGCGGCCGACTCTGTCTCCGACGCGCTGGCAGACGCGCTCGGGGCTTACGGCAGCGTCGAGCAGTGCCGCGACCGCCTGATCGAGCAGGAAGAGGCGGGCGTCAACCTGCATACGGTGCAGATCTGGGACGCGGAGTCGCCGATCGAGGCGGGACGTATCTACGAAGCATTGATGAAGTAGCGACGGCGCATGAACGACGAGTACGACCTGCAGCGATTCGTCGAGGCGCAAGACGGTGTCTACGAGCAGGTGCTGAGCGAGCTGCGGGCCGGCCGCAAAACGTCGCACTGGATGTGGTTCGTGTTTCCGCAGATCGAAGGCCTCGGCTACAGCGCGATGGCGCAGCGCTACGCGATCGGCGGCCGTGCCGAGGCCGAGGCGTATCTGAGGCATCCGGTGTTGGGGCCGCGCCTGCGGGAGTGCACGGTGCTGGTCAACGCGGTCGAAGGGCGGTCGGTGCACGAGATCTTCGGCAGCCCGGACGATATGAAGTTCCGCTCCTCGATGACGCTGTTCGCGGCCTGCGCCGGCGACGCCGGCGAGTTCCAGGCAGCGCTGGACAAGTACTTCGGCGGCGTTAGCGACTCGTTGACCTTGCAACGCCTGTAGGCGGCTCGCATAGACATAGACATAGGCATAACTCAGTCGAGCCTGCGGCTCCTGCCGCTGCGCTCTGCCTGTGCCTTGCAAGACGAAGAAGCCTCCTCCGAATCTCGGAGGAGGCCTCTTCTTGCGCGTTCCGGCTCTCGGCCAGAGCCGGTTCGTTGTTTCTGGTTACGCCTGCTGGCCGCTGATCATCGCGATGATCTCGTCCAGGACCGGCTGGCCGGGCAGCTGCGGCTCCGGCTGGAACGGCAGGTCGTAGAGGAAATCGATGGCGCTCCCGACGCTGTCGCCGAGGATCGCGGGGCCGTGCGCCGTGCCGATCGCCTTGATGTCGAGCTTGGCCAGGCGGTGCACGGTCTGGTTGAACTTGACCGCGTCGGCCACCTGCAGCCAGGGCGAGAGGGCCGTCTGGAACAGGTTGAAGCCCTGGCGCCATTCTTCCGGGTGCAGCGCCGAAACGTCGTCGACGTTGACGCCGACCGGCGTGGCGAAGCAGTCGCTGCCCCAGTAGACGCCGGTCTTCGAGTCGAAGAGGCCGCGGGTGGTCGGGGAGTCGTAGACCGGCGGGCGAAGCGCCGTGAAGACGCGGTCGCCGGCGTCGAAGCTGCCGCCGTCGTCGACCCAGCGCATGCGCATCGGAGGCAGGGCGAAGTCGGTCGAGAGTCGCTCGACCTGGAACCAGCTCGACACGAGGGTGGCGTTGGGGCAGAGCGCCATGACCTCGGCCAGGTTGCCGACGTGGTCGTGGTCGTCGTGGCTGATGAACAGCCAGCGCACGTCCTTCGGGTCGACGAGCGAGAACACGTCGTTGAGCCAGTTGTCGCGGTTGTTGGCGCCGCCGGTGTCGACGATGATCGGCTCCTTGCCGGTGATGACGAGCGAGTTGACGTAGGCGAGCATCGGCGACTGGCCTTCGCCGCAGAGCTGACGGATCAGGTAGGTGTCGTCGGCGATCTTGAGGGGCTCGTGGTGGAACCGAGGCGGCGAGGGAACGAAGGCGCTGGTGTCGATAGCGGTCTCTGGGCGAGCGATAGTCATGGTCATGGCAGTTCTCCTTGCTTCTTGCGATGCCGGCTTCTGGTTTCGCCGTTTGGCTGCCGGGCTTGCTAGAAGATTAGGTTTGCGGTGCTCCACGCGTTCCTAAATGCTGCTTACGACGTTCTGATAGAATCCGTATGTTCTTCCTAAAATCTTCTTAACCTGGGGTGCTCGAGCCCGCAGGGATTGGGGCGGAAGCTTTTGCTGGTCATCGAAGGAGAGCTGAAGAGCTTTCTCGAGTCTGATCTGGTCGTGTCGGTCGGCACCCGCTCCGCAGACCTGGTTCCGAACGGTGTAAGAGGCTGGGGACCGCGTATCTCCGAAGACGGTCGCAGCGTCGAGGTCTTCGTCGACCGCCCGGGCGCAGCGACCGCGATCTCGAACCTGCGCGACAACGGGCGTGTCGCGGTAGTGCTGGTGCACGTGATGTCGAACCGCGCCGTGCAGATCAAGGGCCGCTGCGTCGAGGTGGGTGACCCGGTGGCTGGAGACTGGTCGGGCATCGAGTCACATCGCGACGCTTTCACGCAGGCGGTCGCAGCGTTGGGCTTTCCGGCGCAACTCGTGCGCAATCTCTGGTCGACACAGCTCGTGAAGGTGCGCTTCGTGGTCGACGACATCTACGACCAGACGCCCGGCCCCGCTGCAGGAAAGCCGCTGTGACGGCCGCTCGCCTCGCGATTCCGCTGCGCGACATCGATGAGTGCTTCCAGGGTGTCGTGCCCGCGACGATCGCGACCTGCTCGCTCGACGGCGTGCCGAACATCACGGAGCTGTCGGTGATATTCCGCGTCGACGACGAGCACATCGCGTTGTCGCGGCAGTTCTTCAACAAGACAATTGCCAACCTGGTAGCGAACCCCCGCGGGCACATGCTGCTCGTAGAGCCGCAGACCGGGCGTCAGTTCCGGCTCGACCTCGAATATCAGCGCACCGAGACCGACGGGCCGCTGTTCGACCGGATGAGCGCGCGTCTGGAGGCGGTGGCTTCGCATACGGGCATGAGCAAGGTGTTTCGCCTGACCGCGGCCGACATCTGCCGCGTGCTCTCGACCAGCGTTCTGCCCGTCGACAAGGAGATCGAGCCGCCGGACCGCCCGCCGCTGGACCTGACGAAAGTCGACATAATATCGCGACGGATCACCAGCGCGGCGACGGTCGACGATCTGCTGACGAGGTCGCTGGAGGTTCTGGCGCAAGAGTTCGGCTACGAGCACTCGTTCATCATGCTGCTGGACGAGACTGGTAAGCGCCTCTACACGGTCGCCAGCCAGGGCTACGAGGAGTCGGGCGTCGGCTCAGAGGTCATGCTGGGCGAGGGCGTGCTAGGCGTCGCTGCCGAGCGCCGCACGACGGTGTCGCTGGCCAACGTGCCCAGCGACCTGACCTATTCGCGCACCGTGCGCTCGGGCTTCGAGCGGACCGATTCGGCGCATCGCATCGAGGCGGAGATCGCCCTGCCAGGCCTCGCGACCGTGTACAGCCAGCACGTCGTACCGCTGGAGGCGCGCGATCATCTGTTGGGCGTGCTTTGCTTCGAGAGCGACCAACCCGGCGCCTTTCGCATGGTGGACGACTTCGTGTTTCACCTGGCGGCGCGTGAGCTCGCGCTGGCCCTGACGTTGTTACGCGCCGACCCCGTTCGCACCTCAGGCGTGACGGCGCAGCTCGACCCCGAGATCGTGCCGGCCGAGGCGCCGGCCGTGGTGCGCTACTACGCGGCCGACGACAGCGTCTTCTTCGACAACGAATACCTGATCAAAGGCGTAGCGGGGCGGGTGCTGTGGCGCCTGCTGCAGAGCTACGTCGCCGAGCGCCGAGTCGACTTCACGAACAAGGAGATCAGGCTGGACGCGACGCTGGAGTTGCCCGACATCAAGGACAACCTCGAGGCGCGCCTGGCGCTGCTGCGACGCCGCCTCGAGGACCGTTGCGCCTTCCTGCGCATCTTCAATACGGGACGCGGCCGCATCCGCCTCGAGGTCAAGCGCGAGCTCGTCCTGCGCGAGACGTAGGTCTAGCTCATAGGCATAGGCATAGGATCGGCATAGGGCTCAGGAGCGCGGTCTCGTGTGGTGGCTCGTCGGCTGAGCCGAACGCTCATAACACAGGGAACGTCGGGCAAGACGGAGTTGGGGCAGCTCGTCGCGGCCCGGCTCCGCCTTGCCTGTGCAGACGTCTGTCTAGACGTCCGGGTTGACTCCGACCCAGAGGACCTTCGTCTCGCCGAAGCGGTCCGGGTCGCCGGACTTCGCCATGAGCTGCGTCGACTCCTGCATCAGGTTGTGCGCGTCCATCAGGTCGTCGCACTCCATGACGAAGACGTCGGACACTTCCGCGGTGAAGGCGCTGGTCCAGTAGCGCCGCACGAGGTCGACCTTGCCAGCGTACTTCTGCATCAGCTGGCCGATAGCCGCGCCGGGCGCCTCCTGCTGCTCCTTCGAGAGCGTGAAGTAGCTGCCGGGGACCTTCGCCGCCATGATTACGCCGTACTTCTTGCCCGCCATTGCTGCGTCCTTTCTGAACTATAGCGTGACGATGTGCCGTGGCGGCGGTCGTGAGGCTGAGCCGCCGCCACGGCTGCTCCGGCGCGGCTCAGTGCGCCATCGCCTGCATGTTGCGCTCCACGACCTCCATCGTCTTCGCGATTTCGGCCGAGCTGCTGAACTCGACGTACTCGGTGTCGGGCTCGATCAGCGGCAGGTGGCCGGGCGCGGCGTAGTAGACCTCGCCGGCCTTGTAGAGCTCGTCGTGGTCGGCGAAGCGATAGCGCAGCGTGCCCTTGATTACGTAGCCCCAGTGCGGGCACTGGCAGCGGTCGCCCGGCAATCCCTGGAACAGCGGTCCGGGGTCGATCTGGGCCGTCGTCTTGCCGGTCTCGATGGTCATGCCGCCCCAGTCGACGAAGCGCAGCGTACCCTCCGGTACCTCGAAGCCAACCGGCATTTCCGTGAGCTTGCTCTGCATTTTCGAACCTCCTGACTAATCTCATCTGTTGTCGGCCCGCGAATCCGCCGGGGGCTGTCGCGTCCGGCGAACCGCGGGTTGAGACGAGATTAGGTTTGGGCGAGAGGCGCGGCATGAGAGTCAGCACGCATTTCGCGCGACGAGGAACACGTAATCTTGGTGCGCCTTGCTACGTGTTCGTGCGCAGCCCGGCGGCCAAAGCGGCGGCCGCGGCGCGGGCGGAGCGACCGTGCAGACCGAGCTTCTCGTAGACCGTCGTGATGTGGCGCTCCACGGTGCGGATGCTGAGTACGAGCTCGGCGGCGATCTGCTGGTTGGTCCTGCCGGCCGCGATCAGCCACAGCACCTCGGCCTCACGGCTGGTGAGGCCGTGGGGCAGCGAGGCGCCGCGGGGTGGACGCCCGAGGCCGGTCGAGAGGCGTGCGACGATGCCGGTGGCGCGGTCGGCGTCGAGCGCGGCACCGAGGCGTCTGAAGGCGGCCTGTGCGATCATCGCCTGCTCCAGCGCCGGCGCCGCACGACCCAGCGCTTCGAGGGCCAGTGCATAGTCGAGGCGCGCCCGGGCGGCGTCGAAGTGCGCCTCGCAGGCCTCGAAAGCATCGATCGCATCTTCGAGGTCGTCGCGAGCCGTCGCAGGATCGCCATCGGCCAGCGCGATGACGCCGCGTACGGCGTTGGCGGTCGCGAGCAGCGGCTGCGTTCCGACGTGCGCGGCGGTCGCTTCGAGCTCGGCAAGGTCGGCACGAGCCGCTTCGATGCTGGCGGCATGCAGGTGAGCGCGAGCCAGAAGCTCCAGCGCGAACACGTGCTCGGCCTGGTCCTCGGCGCCGATGCGACGCAGCACGCGCTGCAGCAGGTCGAGAGCGGTCTCGGCGTCGCCGCGGTCGAGGGCTAGCGCCGCCTGGCCGAACAGGGCGCGGCGGTGCGGCTCGGCGCGCGTGAACATGGCCTGCGCTTCCTCGAGGCGGCCCTGGCGGCGTCGCAGCTCCCCCAGCCGGACGAGGCTTTCGAGGGCGTCGCTGGGGCGCCGTGTCTCGAGCCCGCGCATTGCGGCCGTGAGCTCGGCGTCCGCCTGGTCCCAGGCGCCGCGCCAGATCAGCACCGTGGCGTAGTAGTTCCGGCAGACATCGAAGACGAACAGGTCCATGCCCATGCGCCGGCAGAACTCGCGCGTACGCTCGCACCACTGGGCGGCGCGGTCGTAGTCGGCGATGGCCTCGCAGGCGTAGATCAGGGTGCAGCAGGTGTTGCCGATCGCGGCGAGGTCCGACATCTCGCCGCCGACCGCCGCGGTCATTGCCTCGTCCAGCGCCTTGAGGCCCTCGTCGACGCTGCCTTCGCGGATCAGGATGAGGCCGTGCAGCGCCACCGCCGTCATCTCGATGTCGAAGCTCCCCACCTGCCGTCCGACCGCCGCGCCTTCTATTTGAAATGCGTGCGCCGCGTCGAGGTCGTTCTGATAGAACGTGGCGATGAAGCCCTGGTAGAGGCGCAGCCAGCCGAGCTCCGGCGACGGCTCCAGGTCGCGCAGGAGGCTATCGGCGCGCTGCAGCCAACCGCTGGCCACGGCGAGGTCGCCGCGAAACTCACCGTAGTCGAGCGCGACCAGAGTAGCGACACGGGCGGCGGCTCGGGCGTCGTCGCGGGCCCGGTAGAGGCGATAGGCGGCCTCTCGCGCCTCGATGGTTGCGTCTTGCTCGTCGAGCCACCAGCAGGCCTGCCCGAGGCCCTCGTAAGCTTCCGGACTGGCCTCGACCGCGATGCTGCGCTCGAACTCGGCGCGCGCATCCGGCCAGTCACCGCGTGTCAGCAACGCGTTTCCGGAATCGAGATGCTCGCGTGCGCCCATCGCCTGCATTCTAGCCGAGCGCCTCGAGGCCTGCGCCGGACGCGAAGCAGGGGCGGCCGAAGCCGCCCCTGAGGCTACGTACGGTGAGTCTGCGGATGCGATCAGGCGGATGCGCCCGCTGGCGCCGTCATCTGGGCCAGCATCGCTTCGAGCATGGCCTGGTTCGGGCCGGCGAACGGCGCGGCGCCGGGCACAGTCGACAGCGTTTGCAGCATGCGGTCGGTCAGGGATCGGGCCGGCGGCAGATGCGCGCTGAGCACGAACGAGGGCTCCATCTCACGGATCACGTTTAGCTCTGCGGCGAACTTCGATTCGTCGACCTTGTGCAGCCAGGGGGAGTCGACCGTGGTCCATGCGACCTGGCCCTGAATCAGCTCCTCGCTGCCGATATCGCGGGCGTCTTCGTACTCGGACTGCAGCAGTGCGCCGAAGCTGTCGGAGCTGAACAGGGCGCGCGTCTTGCTGTCGAACAGCGCCGGTGGTCGCCGGATTGTCGAAAGTCGGGGGCTTGAGGGCCGTTAGCGTGCGGTCGCCGACATCCAGAGACTCGCCAGGGTTGAGCAAGTAGACCCGGTCGAGGCCGATCTGAGTGAACAGGCTGAGGATGCCGTAGCCCAGGAATGTCGTTATCAGGCGCATCTGGGGCACGCGGTCGAGGAGTCTCACCAGGCTGCCCACGTGGTCCTGATTGGGGTGAGTCAGGTAGAGCCACTGCAGTTCCGACGGGTCGATCGTGCTCTCGAGAGCGCCGACAAAGGCGTCGGTGTCCATGTGCAGACCCGTGTCTATGAGTACGGGCTGCTGTGCTTTGAGCACGTAGGCGTTGACGGGAAGCGTGCCGAAGCCGGGAATCGGGAAGTAGGACGGCAGGATGTCGATGTCGGGTGCGACGTTGCGAGCGTTGTTCACTTTGGTACCTCCTCGTGGTTGCGTTGACGACGCTATTGGTCGGGCTAGCGTCCCGGTGTGTGGGTCATGTGCCGCCCCTTTCCTCATCCGGGCCGAGGCGAGCGGCAAGTATGCCGGCGGCCAGGCGGGCGGCCGCATTGCTTTCGAAGCCTGCTTGAGTCAGTGCCTGCCAGGACCAGAAGCTGCACAGCGCCACCGCAAGCTTGAAGACGTCGCTTTCGGGCGGCGCTGGAGCCACGGCTTCGGCGACGAGGCGCTGCAGGTGGGCAACGCCCTCTTCCATGAAGGCGGCGAGTACGGGCAGCTTCGGTGCTTCCGCCAGACCGACCTCGAACATGCGCGGGTTGTAGGCGTAGTGCGCGTAGTAGGCGGCGATCAGGGCCCGCACGCGATCGGCACGAGTCGTGAGATCGGCGAAGATCGGGCGAGTCGGCGGCGGGTTGAGCTCCATGTTGCGGCCGCCGCATGCCGGGACCAGATCTTCGATCGACGGGAAATGACGGTAGACGGTGCCGAGGGCGACGTCGGCGCGCGCGGCGATGTCCTGCATGCTCGTGCCGAGGATGCCCTTCTCGTCGTGCAACGCCATCGTTGCCTCGACGATGCGGCGTCGCGTCTCGTCGACGGTGGTAGAGCGGCGGTCCATTGAGTACTTGCGAGCCATTGGATGCCTTCCAGATTGATTGAATGATGAAAGACTACAATTAATTAAAAGACAGATCAAGCCCCTCGCCCGAGAATTTTCCAGATTGCTTCGCATACTCCGCGAATCGGCTAAAGTCAGGGCAGCCCGGAGATCTGCAGGAGGGACGACATGAAGCGCAGCGAGAACCGCATCCTGACCACGCACGTCGGCAGCCTGGCGCGGTCGCACGCGCTGCTCGACCTCATGCAGGCGAGCGCCGAGGGCAAGCTCTCAGATCCGAAGGTGCTCGACGAGGCGATAACGCTGGCGGTGAAGTCGATCGTGCGGCGCCAGGCCGAGACCGGCATCGACGTAGTCAGCGACGGGGAACAGAGCAAGACGGGATTTTACAGCTACGTTCGCGAACGCCTCGGCGGCTTCGAGTCGCGGGCCAATATGGCGGTCGTGGCGCGCGCCCGTCGTGAGCGCGAGGCGTTCCCGGAGTACTACGAGCGCTACTTCAAGCGCGATACCACCAACGTTGGCAATCGCGCGGCGCTGGTCTGCACCGGCCCGATTACGTACGCAGGCCAGGCGGCGATCCAGCGCGACATCGCCAACCTGAAGGCGGCGCTCGCAGGGCTGGACGTGACCGAGGTGTTCATGCCGTCCGCCGGACCGCGCTCCATGGGACTGAACAACGAGTACTACGCGACGCGCGAGGAGTACCTGGCGGCGATCGCGGAGGCGATGCGCGAGGAGTACAGGGCGATCATCGACGCGGGCTTCATCCTGCAGCTCGACGACCCTTCGATCACCGACATCTTCTCGGAGGCGGACGTGGCCACGCGCGAGGAGCGTCGCAAGGGCGTGGCGCAGTCCGTCGAGATCATCAACCACTCGCTGCGCGGTCTGCCGGAGGACCGCATCCGCTTCCACACCTGCTACGGCATCAACGAGGGCCCGCGCATCACCGACGCGCCGATGGAGGACATCCTCGACCTCGTGCTGCAGATCACGGCCGGCGCCTACTCGTTCGAGGCCGGCAACCCGCGCCACGACCACGACTTCCATGCCTTCGAGAAGTTCAAGCTGCCGGCGGGCAAGATCGTCATTCCCGGCGTGATCAGCCACACGACCAACATGGTCGAGCACCCGGAGGTGATCGCGCGGCGTCTCACCGACTACGCGGGCGTCGTGGGCCGCGAGAACGTGATCGCCGGCGCCGACTGCGGCTTCTCGTCCCAGGCCAGCTACGTGCCGGACGTGGACGACCGCGTGACGTGGCACAAGTTCGCGGCGATGGTCGAGGGCGCGCGCCTGGCCTCGCAGCGGCTATGGAGCCACTAGCCATTAGCATGGCGGCGTCCTGCGCGCGCGGTTCTCAAAGCCTCCAGCCGTCGACGTAACCGCCCGACAGGCCTTTGGCATCCCTGCAGACGATGTTTGTGGAGCCAGGCCGCGGTGTCTGCTAACCTGAAGCGAACCGAAGGGGAGTAGTCCCCCGCGCGTCCATCGACATGCTTCCCGGAAACGGGACGGTGGCGCGGTCCCCAATGTACGAGCGGGGACGGACGAGACTTTCGGCCAGCGCACGTTTAGTGTGCCGGCCGATCGTTGCGTCGAGCCGGCAGAGCAGGAGCCTCGATGCCGGCGTTTTTCATCGCAATGGGCCTGATCTTCGTTGCCGAGCTGGGCGATAAGTCGCAGCTCGTAGCGCTGTGGTTCGCGACACGCTACCGCTGGTGGATCGTGATCAGCGGCGTGACGCTGGCGACGCTGGTCGTGCACCTGTTCTCGACGGCTGTAGGCGAGACGGCGTCACACCTGCTGCCGGAGTCGGTGCAGCTGATCATTGTCGGCGTGTCGTTCTTCGTCTTTGCCTGGTGGGGCCTGCGCGGCGACACTCTGAGCGAAGAGCACGCGCCGGCCGGTCTGACCAGCTTCGGCTCCTTCGGCCTGGTGACGACCGCGTTCTTCCTCTCCGAGATCGGTGACAAGACGCAGCTCGCGACGATGTCGATCGCCAGCGACCACCCTCAGTTTGTCGCCGTATGGCTCGGCTCCACGATCGGCATGGTGGCGGCCGACGCGCTGGCGATCGGGGTCGGAGTGCTGGCGCGGCGCCGTATCCCGGAGCGCAGCTTTGCGGTGCTGGCAGCGGTGTTGTTCGCGATCTTCGGCACGATTGCGCTGGTTAGGGCAGCGATGTTGATGACGTAGGAGCTCAGATAGCTCTTCCCAGAGATATGTTCAAGCGCATCTTCGTTTGATACAATCAGGGCCCAGAAGCAATGCTCTCGATATCGATCTTGTCAGCCTCGATTCGCTGGGCCGTGATGCCTATGGAGTGAACTTCGGCGTTCAGACATCTTCAAGGGCCGGGGCCGCGTCTAGCCAGCGCGGCCCCAATTTTTCGCCGCCGACCGGCTTCAAGGCTGCGTGCACCACAACTTACCGGCGTTGACAACGCCTTAACCCGCCGTTAATCGTGAGGCGGTACCTTGAAGGTACCGATGGCGGATTTGATGGGCGCAGCAGTGTACGAACGGACCCTGAGTCTGGTCGGCTGCGGCAACTTCCGAGACCTCGGAGGTTACGAGACTCGCGACGGGCGCAAGGTCCGCTGGCGGCGTCTCTTCCGCAGCGACGCGCTGAGCTGGCTCACCGCCGAGGACATCGACAGCCTGGCCTCGCAGGGCATCAAGCTCGCGGCAGGCTTTGACTTGCGCACCGCCGAGGAGCTCGGCGCGATGCACCGCGGCGTTGTCTACGACAAGGGCACGCGGCACCATCACCTGCCGTTCTTCCCGACGTTCGGTGAGGACCCGGAGCGCATGCGCGAGGTCGCGTACGCCACCGGGCAGGTCGCCGGCGACCGTTACCTCGATCTTCTTGTAAACGCCCAGACCTGCTTCGAAGGGCTGTTCAACACGCTGGCCGACGCAGCCAGCTACCCCGCGGCTTACTACTGCGCGGCCGGTAAGGACCGCACCGGCATGGTCAGCGCCGTGTTGCTGCGACTGCTCGGCGTCTCCGACGAGCAGATCATCGCCGACTACGCCCTGACCGAGGCTCCAACGGAGGAGCGCCTGATCAAGCGTCTCGATGCGATGGGACGCGACCTCAAAGCGCTGGAGCTGCGTGAGCGCATGGCCGCGCGGCCCGAAACCATGGAACACTTCCTCGCCGGCTTCGACCGCCTGCACGAATCCGCCGAGGAGTTCCTGCTCTCCTGCAACCTCGAGGAGAGCACGCTCGAGCGGGTTCGCGAGAACCTGCTCGAAAACTAGACGGCCCATCCGGCGTTTGACTGCGGGGTAAACGCCGGACGGGTCGTCCTCTTTTGTCGGGCCTTCAGCAGTCAGCTTTCAGCGATTAGCAGTCGCGTCACGAGGCCTTTCCTAGACTCGCTCCCAGGTCGGTTTGAGGCGGCGTTAACCCCTCACCCTAACCCTCTCCCAGCGGGGAGAGGGGACTGCGTCGTCAGAGTCTCGGGTCGCTCCTGCCGACCATGGGCGCGTTGTCATTCCTGCAGTTCGACAGCTCGCAGCTCGAAGCTCGGAGCTTGGAGCTTGTGGCTTGTAGCTACGTCCAGAGCTGCTGGCTGGCGAGTTTGGCGCCTTCGACCATCGCCTCCAGCTTGGCCCAGGCGATCTCCGGGTGGGCGACTCGGGCGCCGAGGCCGCAGTCCGTGCCGGCGATGACGTTCTCGCGACCGATGAGCTTTGCGTAGCGCACGAGACGCATCGCGACCAGGTCCGGGTGCTCGATCAGGTCGCTGGAGTGGCCGATGACGCCGGGCATGAGCGACGAGTCCTGCGGCAGCTTCACAGTCTCGAAGACCTGGACCTCGTGCTCGTGGCGCACGTTCGAAGCCTCGATCGAGTAGCACTGCGCCTTGACGGCGAAGATGATGTCGATCAGGTGCTGCAGCGGCAGGTCGTGCTTGTGCGGGCCGTGGCCGCTGCCCCAGCAGACGTGCAGGCGAATCTGCTCTCGCGGGCAGTCGCGCAGGGCGTGGTTGAGTGCGTCGACGCGCAGCCGGGCGTAGGCGCGGTACTCGTCGATGCTCATCTCGGGGAACATCTGCCAGCCGTCCGGCAGGTCAGGGTCGTCGATCTGCAGGATGAAGCCGGCGTCGGTGATCGCCTTGTACTCGTCGTGCATGGCGTCGGCGATGGCGAAGAGGAACTCACGGTCGTCCTTGTAGCAGCCGTTCCAGAGCCAGTGCTCGATCGTCCCGGGCGCGATGGCCGGCAGATAGCCCTCGACGCCGGTTACTCCCGACATTGCCGCCTTCATGTTGGCGATGTCGAAGGCGACCGCGTCCTGGCCGACGTAGCCAATCGGCGAGGTGCAGAAGATCGGCTGGTTGATGCGCACCGGCGGCGCGGTGCCGGCAGAGCGAGCCGCGAAGGCTCCGAAGCCGCCGAAGTTGTTCTCGTAGAAGCCCGGGAACTCCTGCTGGTCGCGCGCCGAGACGTTGTGCGCCGGCGGCGTCTTGTTGGACTCGATGGCCTCGAGGCCGGAGAGGCGGGCGCGCACGTAGTTGCTGAAGCCGCCCTTCTTGCCGTACTCGCCGTCGTTGACCACGTCGATGCCGATGTCGACCTGTCGCTTGACGACGTCCTTGATCATGCCCGGCACCATGCGCTGAAACGCGGCTTCGTCCAGGGCGGTGGCGCTGCCGAACGCCGGGCCCATGACGGCGTCGAGCTCGGGAGGTCGCGGCAGGACGCCGGCGTGGGAGGTCAGGATGCGGTTGGTGCTGAATCTCATGGTCGTCCCCTCATTTCATCGCTCACGGCGGGTCCAGTTCCCGCCGCTGAAATATGCAACGGGTTCGTGGTTTACGCAATGAGCCGCCTACCAGGCGGGCTTGGAGACCATGAGATAGATGATGAAAACGAAGAAGACGCTAACCAGCGTGCCTACTATCGGAAACAGCGGGCTCTTCAGGTATGAGGCGATCTCCGGCGTCACCGGCCCGTCCTGCGCCGCCTTGGCGAGAGCATCGAGGCGCCTCGCGGCAGGCCGCAAAAAGACCAACGCCAGCACGACGATAGCGAGGAACAGTGCCTGGGCGATGACCAGCCAGGTCGTCCCCAGGCCGAAGCCGCCCCGGTCAGCCGCCGCGTAACCAAACACCGCGATGCCCGCGGCGGCAGCGGGCGAGAGCCAGTTCTCCGAGAACGCGATCAGACGCGCATAGACGCGCACTTCTGCAACACTGCGAGCCCTGCCTGCCCAGATCCCGGTAATCGTCTCGATGACGAATCCGGAGCCGAGCAGGACGACGCAGATGACATGCAGCGTCTTGAACAGGCGGAAGAAGTCGTATTTATCCACGAAACCTCACGGCATAGACATAGGCACACAGGCATAGAGCCCGGAGTCCAAGGCGCCTTATGCCTTATGACTATGCCTGTGCGCTACTTCACGTAGGTGTGGGTGATGACTTCCCAGCTGTGGCCGTCGCTGTCGCGGAAGTAGAAGCCGCGACCCATGTGGCGGTTGTTGATCTGCATGTCGTCCTGGGTCGTTGGGCCGCTGCCGTACTTGACGCCGTCGGCCTGGACGCGCCCGAGGATCGAATCGAACTCGGCGTCTTCGACCAGGAAGGCGTAGTGATGCGGCTCGAACTGCTCGCGGTTGTCGAAGTCCATGGAGAGCTTTTCGTTGACCTGAACGGGTGCAAAGTGGCCCCAGGGGCCTTCGTACTTGAGGCCGAACATCTTCGCAAAGAAGCGCGCACCGGCTTCCTTGTCGCGCGACGGGACGATCGTGTGGTCGAGAGCGATTGCCATGGCGTTACCTCCAGATGAGCGATACCGATGACTGCCGCCA
Organism: uncultured Chloroflexia bacterium; assembly: GCA_963732945.1. Taxonomy (GTDB): domain Bacteria; phylum Chloroflexota; class Dehalococcoidia; order DSTF01; family WHTK01; genus WHTK01. Next base: position 17,367 of record CAVTBL010000007.1, on the reverse strand, counting down.
TGTTAGCAGCGTTGAAGATCGATTTGTGCTGAGAATGACGACACCGCGTGGGCGGAACGCTGCGGCGCCGGTGGGCGAGGAAGCGCCTTAGCCGAGCTGTACTTCGTGCAGGCTGGGCGCGCCGACGAGGCGAGTGCCCGTGACGGCCTGCACCTCCTCGATCGTGTAGCCGGGCGCGAGCTCGCGAGCTACGAAGTGGTCGCCGGCCGGCACGAAGACGCCGAGGTCGGTGACGATGAGCTTGACGACGCCCCGGGCCGTGACCGGCAGGACGCAGCTCTCGAGCAGGCGCGGGCGGCCGTCGCGGGTGGTGTGCTCCATCATGATGAAGATGCGTTGGGCGCAGACCGCGAGGTCCATGGCGCCGCCGATGCCGCCGCCCTTCTTGTCGACCGCCGTCTTCCAGTTGGCGAAGTCGCCGTTGGCAGCGACTTCGTAGGCGCCCAGAACCGCAACGTCGAGGCGGCCGCTACGGATGACGCCGAACGCGTCGGAGTGGTGCAGGATGGCCGCGTAGTCTTGCAGCAGCACCGGCGAGACGCCGGCGTTGACTACGTACGGCGTCGCTTCTTCGACAGTGGCGCCGCGTCCGTAGCCGATGAGCCCGTTCTCCGAGTGCAGGATGATGAACTTGTCGGCGGGCAAGAAGTCGGAGCACATGGTCGGCATGCCGACGCCCAGGTTGGCGATCCAGCCGTCCTCGAACTCGGCGGCGGTGCGAGCCGCCATCATGTCGCGCGTCAGGCGTTGCTTCTCTGTCATCGTCAGTGCGCTCCCGGGGTTGCAGGCGGGTTGGCGGCGGCGGCGGGCGGTATCGAGACGTGGAAGATGCCGTCGGGCGGGATCTTAACGAGTCGCGCTACGAAGATGCCGGAGGTGTGGACCTGCTCGGGCTGCATGCTGCCGATCGGCAGGATTTCCTCAGTCTCGACGATTGTCGTGCGGGCGGCGGTAGCCATGATTGGGTTGAAGTTGCGCTCGGAGCCGCGGAACTGCAAGTTGCCGAACTCGTCGGCGTGCCAGGCGCGCACGAAGGCGTAGTCGGCCGTGAGCGCCTCCTCGAGCAGGTACTCGCGGCCGTTGAACACGCGCGTCTCGCGGCCCTCGGCGAGCTGGGTGCCGATCGCGGCAGGCGTGTAGAACGCCGGGATGCCGGCCCCGGCGGCGCGAATTCGCTCGGCCAGTGTGCCCTGCGGCACGAGCTCGGCTTCGAGCTCGCCGGCCTCTTCGAGCTCCTCGATTACCGACTTGCGTGAGGGATGAGTCGAGGCGGTGAACGCCATGATCACCTTGCGCACGCGCCGGTCCTCGATCAGGTTCGAGACGGAGATGTTGCTGGCGCGGATGCCCCCGCCTCCGCCGCCCGCGGAGTTGAGGATAATGGTGAGGTCACGCGCGCCCTGCTCGTACAGCGCCTTGACGAGGTTATGCGGCGTGCCGGGGCCAAAGCCGCCGAACATGATGCTGGAGCCGTCCGGAATGTCGGCGACGGCCTCCGCCATGCTGCCTACGACCTTGTTGCGCTTCTGCATCCCATCCGTCCGTTAACTAACCCGTTTGTGTGTCCCGATTCGTCATTCCGACGCCAGGACGAATCTAGCCCTCGGCAGACTCGCTCTCGTCGTCATACCAACCCTCGCTGAGGTCATGCCATCGAGGATTGACGGAGTTAATCAAATCGACCTTCTTCTTCCGGTCCCAGCCCTTGATTTGTTTCTCCCTGGCGATTGCCTCGTCTGCAGTGTCCAGGGGCTCATAGTAGACGAGCCTGTCGATTCTGTGGCGTGCCGTGAAGCCTTCCTTCGCCTCGCGGTGCTCCCGGACGCGGGTCATGACGTCGCGGGTCACTCCGGTGTACAGAGTGCCGGAACGGTTCGTCATGATGTACACGTACACGTTCGAATCTCGGAAGGTCCTACTGTTCGGCTAGATTCCTCCTGGCGTCGGGATGACGGCCTTTGAGGCCGTTCTACGCCGGCTTGAACTTCGGCAGCGTGACGTTCTCCGTCACGTCGTCGAAGACGACCTCGACCGGCATGCCGACCTTGATCTTCGACTGGTCGGGCTCGACCTGGACTAGGTTGGTTGGGAAGCGCGCTCCGTCTTCGAGCTCGACGATCGCCGTTACGAACGGGACCATGTCGGCGAAGGCGGGTGTCGGCGCGCGGTGCACGATCGCGAAAGCGAGCAGCGAGCCCTTGCCGGACGACTGCATCCAGCGCGTGTTGCGCGAGAAGCACAGCGGGCAGATGGGGCGCGGGTAGAAGTACGCCTTGTTGCAGTCGTCGCAGTGCATGATCCAGAGCTCGTGCGCCTTCGCCTTCTCCCAGTAGAAGTCGTACTCGGGCTGCGAGACCGGCAGCGGGCGTCGGTAGGGTTGCTGTGTGGTCATCTCGTTCCTCTATCTCATGCCGCGGGGTTCGGACCGCGGTGTTTGCTCTGCTCGATGCTCGCTGCTAGTCGACTGCCAGGATCGCGGTGCCGGTGGACGAAAGCACGCCGCCGGTGCCGTTGACCAGGGCTGTCTTGGCGTTGACCTGTCGGGCGCCGGCCTCGCCGCGTAGCTGCTTCACGGCCTCGATGACCAGGAACATGCCGTACATGCCCGGGTGGGTGTAGGAGAGGCCGCCGCCGCTCGTGTTGAGAGCGAAGTCGCCGCCGGGCGCGGTGCGCTGGTTTGCGACGAACTCGGGGCCCTCGCCGGGGCCGCAGTAGCCGAGGCTCTCGAGCGTCGCCAGCACCGTGTAGGTGAACGAGTCGTAGATCATGGTCAGGTCCATGTCTTTGTGCGCCATGCCCGCCATCGCCAGGGCTCGCGGGCCGCTGTTGTGGGCCGGCGTCACCGTCATGTCGGGCATCTGACTCATGATCGTGTGGTCGTGGTACTCGGCGGCGCCGAGGACGTAGACAGGCTTCTTCGGCAGGTCGCGGGCGCGGTCGGCGCGCGTCATGACGAAGGCGCCGCCCGCGTCCGTGACGAGGCAGCAGTCGAGCAGGTGGAACGGCCAGGCAACCCAGCGCGAGTTGTGGTAGTCGTCGAAGCTCATCGGCTCCTTCATGTAGGCGCGCGGGTTGAGAACGGCCCACTTGCGGGTCGAGACCGCGATCTCGGCCATCGCCTGGCGGGTGCGGTCCTCACCGTAACGACTCATGTAGTTGCTGCAGGCCATCGCGTAGCTGATCGGCGCGCCGAGGAAGCCGTAAGGCGACTCGAACTGCGGCCCGGGCGCACCGGCGCCGGTGAGGCCGCCGCCGTCGCGGTCGCGGGCGCTGCGTCCCGCCTGGCCGTGCGTCACGAGCGCGACGTCGCAGTAGCCGGCGTTGAGGGCCGCCACCGCGTGCGCGATGTGGATAACGAACGACGAGCCGCCGACCGACGTGCTGTCGGTGAAGCGGGGCTTGATGCCCATGTAGTCGGCCGTGACCAGGGTCGAGTAGCCGGCGGTGAACAGGCCGTCCACGTCCTTGACGGAGAGGCCGGCGTCGGCGAGGGCGTTGTGCGCGGCCTCGGCGTGATGCTGCAGCGGCGACTTGTTGGGGACGAGGCCGATTTCGTCGGATTCGGCAGCGCCGACGATGCAGGCGGTGCGTGAGAGTTGGTTCATGCGGAAAGCTCCTGCCTTCTAGAAACCGCGGGAGAGACGGCGCAATCATGCCTCAGTGAGGCACCAGGAACAAGGAACACGGAACCGTTGCGGTGCAGATATTGCGGCTTCTCGCCACAAACTGCAACGCTGTTGCGGGTGCCTCTTGGTTAAAGGATGCGGCCGCCCGGCATGTTGGTCCACATGCTCATCTCGTGCGCGGCCATCACCGGCTCGGCGCGGCAGACGTACTTGCCGCTGAGCTGATCGATGCTCGTCACGCCGAGCAGGCCCATCGCGGAGATAATCTCGTTCTCGAGAATCTCCAGCATGCGCTGACAGCCCTCCTTGCCGGCGGCGCCGAGGCCCCAGGCCTGCAGACGGCCGATGGCGACGCACTTGGCGCCGAGCGCGACGGCCTTGAGGATGTCGGAGCCGCGCTGGATGCCGCCGTCGACGATCACGTCGGCCTTGCCGTCGACCGCCGCGACGATCTCAGGCAGCACGTCCATGGCGCCGAGGCCGTGGTCAAGCTGACGGCCGCCGTGGTTCGAGACCCAGACGACTTCGACGCCGTGCTGGACGCAGAGCAGCGCGTCTTCGGTCGTCATGACGCCTTTGACCATGATCGGCTTGTTACCCCACCACGACTTGATGCGGTCGAGCTTGTCCCATGTGAGCTCGGAGAGGTAGTTGCGGTCCATGGCGGCGCCGCCACGACGAGTCGGCGGTGCCCAGCGGTTGAGCATGGGTCGCTCGCGGCGGCTGTAGATCGCGGTGTCGACCGTGATCGCCAGCGCCTCGTAGCCGGCGGCGGCGATGCGCTCGACCGACTCCTTGGTCCAGGCGTCGTCGCCGCGGACGTAGAGCTGGAAGAACTTCGTTCCGGCCGCCGCCGTCTCTTCCCACTCCGGCTCCGTCACTGAGCTGACGCAGTGCTGCGTGCCGAAGTCCTTCGCGGCCTGCGCGGCGGCGACGCCGCCCTCTGGCGTGAACACCTGCAGCGAGCCAACGGGCGCGAGCATCGCGGGGATGCGCATGCGCTGGCCGAGAAACGACGTCGAGGTGTCGATCTTCGAGACGTCGACCAGGATGCGAGGCCGGAAGCCCCAGCGGTCGTAGGCAGCGCGGTTGCGCCGTAGCGTTGTTTCTGACTCGGAGCCACCGACCAGGTAGTCCCAGGTGCCCTGTGGCAGGTTCTTGCGGGCAGCAATGACGATCTCTTCGTTGCTAACGAAATCCGGCACGTCGAAGGCTCCTCTAGCCGCGGGCGCTGGTTGCGCCATCGCGAAATCAGATTGCGGGGCTATCGGCGAATCATCCGCAGCGAGCCCCTCGCTGTCAAACGATTCTCGGGTCGATCAGGACGTTTGCTGCGGTGCCTCTTCTGCGGGCTCTACTGCCCATCGTGGTTCCTCCACGCCGAACAGCTCGGCGGCGTTGCGGTACCAGAGCAGGTCCTTCTCCTCGTCGCTCAGCTCGAGGTCGTCGAAGATCTTCTCGAAGCGCTCCACGTGCTCGTGCACCTCGTCGGCGGCGCAGTCGGAGCCGAAGATCAGCTTCTCGAGCGGGAACTCGCGGCCGATGAGCTGTCGCTCGACGGCGTGACGCTCGAGGGTGCGGCCGCCCGACATGTCGAAGTAGACCCAGCGCCGCCAGCGCGAGACCGAGGCGGCCTCGTCGTAGTTGCCGGTGCCGCCGAAATGCGCGCCGATCAGCTTGAGGTTGGGGAAGGCGTTGGCCAGCGTATCGAGGTGGAAGGGGCGCATGTACGAGGCTGAGGTCTCGCGTGGGCCGGCGCGGTAGCCGGGAGGCGCCGGCTCGCCCGCCGCGACCTTGCGAGCCGTCTCGTCCTGCTCGAGCATGCGCTTCGCCGAGGCTGCGTTGCGTCGGGGATGGCGCGTCAGCAGGTCGGTGCCGCCGCCGATAACGCCGCAGTGGAACAGGATCGGCATGCTCAGCTCCTCGGCGGCGCGGTAGCACGGGAAGTAGTCCTTGCTGTCGTAGGGCTGGGACGTACCGATGATCTTCAGCGCCCGATAGCCCATGGCGTGCAGCTCGTGCATGCGCTCGAAGGTGGTCGCGCCGGGGTCGACCACGGCGTGAGGCAGGAAGAGGTCGGCGTGCTTCGACGCCATCTCGATACAGCTCTCGTGGGTCAGTGGCGGTATCGAAGCCTGGGCCTGCGGCGAATCGGTGCGCGCCGTGGGGCAGAGCAGCCCGGCTCTGACGACGCCGGTCTCGCGCAGACGCATCGCCATGTGGTCGAGCGCGACCTGCGGGTCCTCGTCCGGTTTCTGGAAGTTGCGCGGGAAGTGGACGTGTATGTCCCAGATTCGGGCTGGCGGCATCGAGTGACCTCCGAGTTCTCTTCGACGGTGTGTATGGCGCCTCCATAGCCTACGTCTGTAGAGTCAGAGCCGCGAGGACCTCGGTCTGTGCGGGCCGGCGAGCCTGACTAGTAGGCGTGGGAAGTGCGTAGACAGACCCATACCGCTCTAGTAGGCTGGGCGCGTTCCCCGAATCTGATTCACAAACGAGGCGTCATCCATGCAGGCGGCAATTGCGTACGAACCCCTGGGCCAGGTCGTAGTCGAAGAGGTAGATCTCGCGAAGCCGGGACCGAACGAGGTGCTCGTGCACCTCATGGCCAGCGGCGTGTGTCACTCCGACTGGCACATCCTCAAGGGCGAGTGGGGCACACAGCTGTTCCCGGTGATCCTGGGGCACGAAGGCGCCGGCATCGTCGAGGCCGTCGGCGACGGCGTGACGCAGGTCAAGGCTGGCGACCACGTCATCCTTTCGTGGCGCACGAGCTGCGGCATGTGCGAGATGTGTCAGAAAGGCTGGCCCGTGCTCTGCGACCGCTCGCCGGGCGTTGCTTCACAGGCAAAGCTGCACGGCAAGGGGACAACCCTCGGCAAGGCGGGAGGCCTCGGCACCTTCGCCGAGTACTCGCTGGTGCACCAGTCCGCGATCGTGAAGATCGACAACGCGATCCCATTCCCCCAGGCGTCTCTGGTCGGCTGTGGCGTTACGACCGGCGTCGGCGCCGCGATCAACACAGCGAAGGTTGAGCCGGGTTCGACGTGCGCCGTGTTCGGTGCCGGCGGCGTCGGCCTCAACGTGATCCAGGGCTGTCGTATCGCCGGCGCGGCGCAGATCATCTCGGTCGACATGCTCGACAACAAGCTCGAGATGGCGAAGACATTCGGCGCCACCGACACCGTGAACGCGTCACGCGAGGACCCGGTCGAGCGCATCAAGGAGCTGACGGGCGGGCAGGGTGTGCACTACGCCTTCGAGGCGATCGGCCTCGTCGAGGGGCCGTTTATCCAGAGCATCCAGTGCACCCGCAGGCGCGGCATGACGGTCTGGGTGGGCCACGCGCCGCTCGGCACCAACGTCAACGTCGACGCGCGCACGCTGATGCAGGAGAAGATGGTCATGGGCTCGATGTACGGCTCGGCCAGGCCCCAGATCGACTTCCCGCGCCTGCTCAACCTCTACACCGAGGGCAAGCTGATGCTCGACCAGCTGATCACGCGCACCTACCCGCTGTCCGGCGCCAACGAGGCGTTCGCCGCCCTGGGCCGCGGCGAGGTAGCGCGCAGCGTGCTGCAGCTGGCGTGACGGAGTACAGGGTACAGAGTGCAGAGTGCAGTGAAATCGCATCGTTATTTCTGCACTCTGAACTGAGCACTCTGCACTAACCAGAGGAGGCGTCGTCATGCTTCAGAGCATCTGGACCGAAGACGGAATCGTACTGCGTGACGTGGAGCCGAAGCCACTGCAGGACGGCTGGCTACGTCTCAAGGTTCACGCCTGCGGGATCTGCGGCTCCGATCTGCACGGCTACAAGGACGGCAAGATCCGCGCCGGAGGCATTCCCGGCCACGAGATGTCGGGCACGATTATGGAGTCGACGGTCGACTTGCCGGACGTGCTGTACGCCGTCGAGCCGTGGCTGTGGTGCGGCGAGTGCGAGTTTTGCCGTATCGGCAAAGTGCAGCTGTGCAAGAAGAGCGGACTGATCGGCGCCACGATCCCCGGCGGACTCGCCGACTTCATCGACGTGCCGGCGATGCACGTCTACCCCTGCGACCCGTCGCTGACGCCGATCGAGGCGTCGCTGACGGAGCCATTCGGGATCTGCACGCGCGCCGTGCAGCTCGCCGACCTGAACATGGATACGCGCGTGCTGATCCTCGGCGCCGGCAGCCTGGGACTGATCAGCGGCATGCTGTCGCGCGGCACGGCCGAACGAGTCGCGATCAGCTATCGATACCCGTCGCAGGCGGACGCGGCGAAGCGCCTCGGCCTCGAGGCTATACCGGAGGACGAGGTCGTCGGCTGGGCACAGGACTACGGACCGGACGTGGTGATCGAGACGGTCGGCGGGCACGCGAACACGATGGAGCAGGCGAGCGCGGCGGTTCGTGCCGGCGGACGCATCGTGGTGCTGGGGCTGTTTTCGTATAACCCGCCGCTGGACATGCGGGCGCTAATCCACAAAGAGATCACTATCAAGGGCTCGGCGTTCTTCGGCACCAGCGAGCACGGCCCCGAGTTTCGCGCCTCGACGAAGATACTGCCGCACTTCAAGAGCGATTTGAAAGTCCTGCAGACGCACCAGTTCCCGCTGAGTCGCGTCGCCGACGCCTTCGCCGCCGCCGTGTCGAAGGATGATCGTCCGATCAAGGTAACGATCCTCCCCGGCCACTAGACCACTAGCGTGGCGGCGGACTGCACGAGGCGCTCGCAAGACGCCGGTTCGCTAGTGAGACCGCCCACGAGCTTCGGTGTCAGTAAGGATCGCTTCGCGATGCGGTCGTGGGGCCGGTGCGCAGGCGGCTCTGTCCACGCGCGCGAAAGGGCCATGTAAGCCCTCGAGCTTTGCTAATACTCGAAACGTCACTTCTGGTGGTAAGCGCCGCGAGGCCGTAGAATCTCGTCGATATGGACCCCGCCAGACGTAAACAGCTACTTCAACGCTACAGGGCCGCGGTAAGCGCCGTGATCGTCGCCGTAGAGCATGTGCCGCCGGGAGATCTCGACAAGCAGTCGACGTCTAAGACTATGTCGGCACGACAGGTCATCCATCACCTGGCGGATTCGGAGATGCGCGAGGGCATCCGCATGCGGCGCATGCTGGCGGAGAACACACCCGTCCTGCCGCACTGGGACCCGGCTCACTACGCCGAGCGTCTACATTACGACCGCCCGATCGAGGTGTCGCTGGACGCGTTTCGGGCCACGGCGCTTTCGAACATCGAGCTCATGGAGCACCTTTCGGAAGATCAGTGGCGACGTGAGGGCAATCAGCAGAAGCCGTGGCGTCTAACGGTCGAGGGGTGGCTGGAAGAGAACGTGGTGCACGTGCACGACTGCCTGCTCGGCATCATGAACGCGCACTCCGGCGGTCGCGTCATTCCCGACCCGAGCTAGCGCAGCAAACCGTCTCTCGGCCCGCTCAGGGTGCGTTGGCCCCAGGGTCAGAGCACGTAGCTTCTCGAATGGCCCTAAATGGCGAAGTGCAGTTTACGAACCCGCAACCGGCTCGCCGGTGGCGTACACGAGGTCGCCGGTGAGGTCCGGCTCCTGCTGGCCGCGTGAGTGCAGCATCTTCAGCGCTATCGGCGTCAAGACCGTCGTGACCAGCGTCATGAGGATCGATGCTGAGAAAACGGACTCGCTGACCTCGCCGGTCGCGAGGCCGGCCGCTGCGACGACCAGCGCCACTTCACCACGGGACATCATGCCGACGCCGATGATCAGTGCACCGGAGTGGTTCGTCCTGGTCGCGCGTGCCGCTACGTAGCAGCCACCGACCTTGCCGATGATCGCGACGATAATCAGTGAGATAACGAGCAAGGGTGCGCTGACCAGGCTGGCGAAGTTCGCCTGTACGCCGATGGCGACGAAGAACACCGGCACGAAGAAGCTGTACGCGATCCAGTTGAGGCCTTCCGAAACGGTGTGGACGAGTCGGGTGCGGGCGATCAGCAGACCGGCCATGTAGGCGCCGGTGACGGCTGCGACGCCGCCGAGCTGCTCCGCGGCCCAGGAATAGACCAACGCCGCTGAAACGACGATCGAAATCTGCGATTCGGTCGAGAAGTGCTTCTCGGTGCGATCTGCGAGCGGGCCGCTGAGGAAGTAACCGATGATCAGGGACACGGGCAGGAAGATCGCCATCTTGCCGATCGATGTCACGGGGCTGCCGTCGCCGGTCGAGGCGAAGACGAAGGCGAGCACCACCACGCCCATGATGTCGTCGATTACCGCGGCGGCGAGGATCGTCGTGCCTTCGCGGCTCTGCATCATGCCGAGCTCTTTCAGGGTTTGCGCTGAAATGCTAACGCTGGTCGCAGTCAGGATTGCACCGAGGAACAGCGTCTCGGCCGTGTTGAGGCCGAAGGCATAGCCGAGGCCGATGCCGCCGACGAAGGGTACGACGACGCCGCCGGCTGCCACCGCAAACGCGGGCAGCGACACCTTGCGCATCGTCTCGAGGTCGGTCTCAAGGCCGGCGAGGAACATTAGGATGATGACGCCGATCTGCGAGAAGTCGTTCAGCGTCGCGCTCTCGTGGATCAGGCCTAGCATCGCGGGTCCAATCACCAGGCCCACGCAGATCTTGCCGACGGCGCTCGGCATGCCGACGCGTTGTCCGGCTTCGGCGGCCAGCTTGCCGGCGACAAGGATCAGTGCCAGGACGAGCAGCAGATGTGATTCAGACATGCATCCCCCGCCTTGAGAGCTACGTCGATGCTACTGTCCGTTCGTTACGGGCAGGTTTCGAGTCGGTTTCAGGCTGGTTACATCCGCGGGAAGTTCGGCCCAACCGAACAAACAGATTCGGTGCGTTTCGACATATGTGGAGAGGCCGGCCTCTCGGGAGTGAGGCCGGCCTCTCGTGCGTAAGAATCGCTGTTCTTACCGTCTCGTGTTTACACGGGAACAGCCTCGTCCATGGGGTAGGCGATTTGCGTGTGCTCCGTGAAGTCGACGCCGGCGAGCTCGTCCTCGCGCGATACGCGTAGACCCATCGTCATCTTGATGACGCCGAAGATGATCGCGGAGGTGACGGCCGTCCAGGCAACCACGGCAACCATGCTGATGATCTGCGAGACGATCTGGCTGCTGTTGCCATCGATGAGGCCGGAGACGCCGCCGTAGGTGCCATCGGCGAAGATACCGACCGAGAGGACGCCCCAGAGGCCGCACATCATGTGGCAGGGGACCGCCCACACCGGGTCGTCCAGCTTGACGACGTTCTCGAGGAAACGCGCGCCGTAGACGACCAGCGGGCCGGCGATGACGCCGATGGCCACAGCTGCCCAGCTCTCGACGAAGGCACAGGGCGCCGTGATGGCCACCAGGCCGCCGACGATGCCGGAGCAGGTCGCGGCGATGTCGACCTTACCGGTCTCGATGAAGCGGATGTAGTAGGCAGCAAGGCCGCCTGCAATGCCCGCCAGGAAGGTGTTGACCGCGATTACCGAGATGCGCAGGCTCGTGGCAGCCAGGGTGCTGCCGGGGTTAAATCCGAACCAACCGAGGAACAGGATCAGCATTCCGAGCACGACCAGCGTCATGCTGTGGCCGGGGATGCTGCGCGGCTTACCGTCCGGGCCGAACTTGCCGATGCGAGGCCCAAGCATGAGACCACCGACCAGAGCCGCGGTGCCGCCGACGGTGTGCACAACGCCGGAGCCGGCGAAGTCGACCGCGGGGGTGGACATCGTCGCGAGCCAGCCACCACCCCAGACCCAGTGGCCGTAGACGGGGTAGATGATCGCGCTGATCAGGAAGCTGTACGCCATGTAGGAGTTGATCTTGGTGCGCTCGGCCATGGTGCCGGAGACGATCGTCGCGGCCGTAGCGGCGAAGACCATCTGGAACATCCAGACCTCGATTGTCGTGACGTCATAGGCGTCGCCGGTTAGGAACCAGCCGGAGCTGCCGAACAGGTCGTTGCCCTTGGTCAGGCCTGAGCCCAGCTCCGAGCCGCCGAACATGATCGCGAAGCCGAAGGCCCAGAACGCCATGCCACACATCAAGAAGTCCATGACGTTCTTCGTGAGGACGTTCGTCACGGACTTCTGGCGGACGGAGCCGGCTTCCAGCAGGGCAAATCCTGCCTGCATGAAGAACACGAGGAACGCCGCCATCAGCGTCCAGGTGAAGTTGACCGCCGCCGTTGGGTCGGCCGCGATGGTCGCGTCGCCTGACGGGTCGGGGCCGTCAGCCAGGGCGATTCCCTGGGTGATGGCGCTGCCGACCAGGATGACGCACATGCCCATCAGGGTCATGCGGAAGATGCGAGAAGACGCCAGTCTGGTGACAATCCCCAAGAGACTGGGTCTACTCCTCTGGAGTGCGCTCGCTGCAATCAATGTGTGCTCCCTCCCTAATGAGCTAAGCCTGCGCGGGGCCGGCGTGGGCTGCGATGAAGCCGTACCCGCGCCCGCGGACGGTCTCCACCCTGTATGGCCACGAGGCTTCGAGCTTGGTGCGTAGACGGCAGACTGCAACGCTGAGTCTGCGGCGCTCCTTCTGACCGATCGAGTTCCAGAGCGCCTGGCAAATCGCGTCGTAGTTGACGATGCGGTCGACTTCGCGGCAGAGGACCCTCAAGAGCTCGAACTCGTAGAAGGTCAGATCAACCATCTTGTCGCGCACCGTTACGCCGTAATTACCCAGATTGACTCGTACGTTTCCAAATACGAGCTCGTTTTCTGACGAAGTCTTTCCGGGCTGCACCACGTCTCGCCTCCTTGTGGTTACTCCGGAGGCTAAGGGCCGAATGTTACGCGTAGATTTCTGATTGGTTGCCGGGGAATGAAGAGAGTGTTACGCGCGTGTGTCTGCCGATGACTTCAAGCGACGCTTGCGCTTTATGTCGTGATGTCACATATTGCCTGCGCTGTAACGCACAAAATGCCGCACGCAGCTCGCGTCGTCTTGCCGTACGAACGGCCGACGATCCTCATCTCGGTGGTGTCATTCCTACCCAGCACTTCTTTTGCCTGACCTGCTTCGGGCGGGGGGAGGGAAATTCGTCTCACCAGGCGCTAGCATGTCGCGCATGAGCGACAGGGCGCGCGGCCGACCGCGGCATCCCGACGTGCTGACCCCGGCCGAATGGCGCGTCGTCGACGGCGTGCGCCACGGCATGACGAATCGTCAGATCGCGCGCGGCCGTGGTATAAGCCTCGCCGCGGTGAAGTCGCACGTTGAGAGCGCCCGCGCCAAGCTCGGCCTCGCGTCACGCGCCGAGCTGCGCCTCTGGCGTGGCGCGCCGGTAGATAGCGCTGTGAGTAGAGGAGGTGCCGCAATGACGTCATCGCAGCTTCGGCTAGGCAGCATCGGGCAGATAGGGCGTCACGTGGCCGACGTCAAGCGCGCAGAGGCCTGGTACCGCGATGTCCTGGGCCTGACGCACCTCTACACCTTCCCGAGCAGCGTCGGCGACCTCGCGTTCTTCGACTGCGGCGGGACGCGACTGTTCCTGAGCAACGAGCGCGGCGACACGCCCGGCGAGCAGAACGTGCTCTACTTCCGCGTCGCCGACATCAACGCTGGCTACGACGAGTTGCGTGGGCGCGGCATCGAGTTCGTCGATGCGCCGCACATGATCTTCCGCCACCCTGACGGCATCGAGGAGTGGATGGCGTTCTTCAAGGACTGCGACGGCCAGCTTTTGAGCATCATGTCGCAGGTCAAAGCAGCGCCGCCGTAAGCACGCTCTGTCCTTGCCCGCGCACGCATCATCCTCGTCCGGCGTGCAGCCTCTCCTGGGGGAGCGGGCAGTGTGAGGGCATAACAGACGCTCCCGCATCCCGAACGCTTTCTTGCGCCGAACAGCCTGTCGTGCCGCTGGTCATACAACCCGACGCGTCGTAACGTAGCGCCGAGAGCCCAGAAGCAGCGTAGTCGAAAGAGGTAACGATGGCCGTCCGACTTGTCATAAGCATGAACGCCCAGCCCGGCAAAGGCGCCGAGCTGCTCAAGACGATGGAGCAGCGCTGCGTCGAAGTACGCAAAGAGCCCGGTTGCCAGCAGTTCGAGGTGTTCCAGAGCGGCAACGACGCGGACCGACTCGTGCTGCTCGAGCTGTGGGCCGACCAGGCGGCGCTCGACGTGCACGCCCAGCGCAACGCGAGCGCGCCGCCGAATCCGGCAATGGCCTCGCTGCGTGCCGAGGGCGCCCCGGGCCGCGAGGACTACGAGTACAACAAGACCCGCTAGCCAGCTCTCGCTGGACCTGATCGGGCTGCCGCGGGAAACCACGATTCGTCGTCGAATCTCGCGCTGCTCGATGCGGTGCCTTGCCTCGCGTCGTTGCGAGGGCGCAGCCCGCGGCAACCCTTGACGCTCCGACTCTCGAAATCGCGAGGCCGGGTAAGGCTTTTATCCCTCTCTCGGGGGAGAGGGCCGGGGTGAGGGGATAGATAACCTCGTGCCGGCGTCTACAAGTAGGTGGGCTAGATCGCCCGCCTTCTAGAACGTGTCGATGAAGTACGGCGCCTGACGCGCCGCGAACACGCGGTCGGCGCGTAGCAGCGCGTCGTCGTCCGAGGCGTCGATCAGCCCGGCCGAGGCGGCGCCCGACGGCTTCATGTAGCCGTTGTACAGCGGTCCCAGCATGCGCGCTTCGACGGTCAGCTCTGGCTGCGAGGCGGTCCGCTCTACCCATGACCTCCCCTCGGCGACGCCGACGCGCCAGGTGCCGTCGTTCCAGGGCGCGTCGTGGTCCTCGATGCGCAGCGTGACCTCGGCGGTCTCGTCCGCGCGCGCGGCGGGGCGCAGACGCATCGCCGCCTCGAAGTCGCAGACGCGGAGCATCACGGTGAAGCGCTCGCGAATCTCGATGCGCTCGGCGTCGGCGAACAGTAGCGGCATCGCGTCGTCGGGGCCGGCCCAGAAGACGACCTCGCGGGCGATATCGTGCGTCGCGAAGAACAGGGCGAGGTTCTTGTAGGCGTCGCCGCTCAGCGCGATCAGTTCGTAAATCAGCACCTTGCCCTCGTCTGCGCCGCTGGTGGGCTGGTTATAGAGAGCGTAGCCCTCGGCCTCGCCGGCGTCGTTGCGCCAGAGCACGATGTGGCTCACGGGATGCCAGGGCAGCTCCAGTGTCATGTCGAGCCACCAGGCAGGGTCGCGGCGAAAGGGGCCGTTGTGTCGCTCGCCGTACCTGCGGTGAACGGCGTCGAGCTCGCGCCAGTCTTCCGACTTCAGCATCTGGAAGCGGCCGCGCTGCGACGGCTTCGAGGTTAACGCGAAGTCCTTGGGCGCGAAGGCGTAACGGCGGTGGTCGGCAGCGATCTCCCAGCCAAAGCGGCGGTAGAGCGCAGGATGCGGCGTCGTGAGGCCGGAGATGACCTGGCCGCGGTCCTTCATCAGCTCGAGGGAGCGGCGCAGCATCTGGGCGGCGTGCCCTTTGCGGCGATGCTCCGGCGCGGTGGCGACGGGGCTGACGGCGCCGAAGGGAAGAGTCGTGCCGTTGAGGTACATCTCGGTCGGCAGCATGACCAGCATCGCGGTCATGGCGCCGTCCTCGAAGCTGCCAAGGTACCAGTCCGGCTGGTTCGCCCGCCGGGCGCGCTCGACGTAGCCGCTGTAGTCGCGGTTGGGTGCGTTGAAGGAGTACGAGCTGATCGCGACCGCGGCCGGCAGGTCGTCGTCGGTGAGGGTGCGTATCTCGAGTGTCATGTCCTTTGCTCCAAAACAAAGCCGCCCTGACGCTGCGTCGGGGCGGCTGATTCGCGTGAATGCAGTCTCGACTTACGCCGTGTCTCTCGCGCTGGGTACGTCGATTCGTAGAGTCATCGAAACGCTCTCTTCCTGGCGCCGCCGGCCCGCCAGCATCGTAGGCGCGCAGGCGAGGGCGCGTCAACGACAGAGACCTGATCGTTCGTTCAGGGCGCCGGACAAAGAAGGAGCCCGGCAATTGCCGGGCCCTTCGTTACTGAGAACTGAGAACTGACGACTGAGAACTCGTCAGCCTGCGGCTTCCTTGAGGCGCTCGAAGCTGAGCACGTCTTCGGGAGCGATCTCCTGGCCGCTGGACGTGACGAGCAGCGGGCGCTGGCGACGCTTGATCGTCTCGCCGCTGACGATGCACTTCTGCACGTCGGTGCGCGACGGCACCTCGTACATGACGTCGAGCAGCGTGTCTTCGAGCACGGTGCGCAGGCCGCGTGCGCCGGTCTTGTGGCGAATCGCCTCGTCGGCGCAGGCCTCGAGCGCGTCCTGGGTGAACTGCAGATCGACGCCGTCCAGCGAGAAGAAGCGTTGGAACTGACGCAGCACCGCGTTCTTCGGCTCCTGGAGGATGCGGATCAGCGTGTCCTTGCTCAGCGACTCCAGGCCGACGACCATCGGCAGGCGGCCGACGAACTCGGGGATCAGCCCGAAGCTCAGGAGGTCGTCGTGCGTGACGTACTTCATCAGCTCGTCGACGCGCTCCTGGCCCTGCTTGCGGTCGAGGTCGGCCTTGAAGCCCATGCCGCGGCGGTCGCGGCCCAGCCTCTTCTCGATGATGCGGTCGATGCCCTCGAAGGCCCCGCCGCAGATGAAGAGGATGTTCTGCGTGTTGATCTGGATGAACTCCTGGTGCGGGTGCTTGCGGCCGCCCTGCGGCGGCACGTTGGCAACCGTACCCTCGATGATCTTGAGCAGTGCCTGCTGCACGCCTTCGCCGGAGACGTCACGCGTGATCGAAGGGTTGTCGGACTTGCGCGAGATCTTGTCGATCTCGTCGATGTAGACGATGCCGCGCTCGGCCCGGCTTACGTCGAGGTCGGCGGCCTGGATCAGGTGCAGGAGGATGTTTTCGACGTCCTCACCGACGTAGCCGGCCTCCGTAAGCGCCGTGGCGTCGGCGATCGTGAAGGGCACGTCGAGGATCTTCGCCAGCGTGCGCGCGAGGTGAGTCTTGCCGACGCCGGTAGGCCCGACGAGCAGCATGTTGCTCTTCTCGAGCTCGACGTCGGTGCCGAGGGCGCTCTGGTTGGCGTTGACGCGCTTGTAGTGGTTGTAGACCGCAACCGAGAGGATCTTCTTCGCCTGGTCCTGGCCGATGACGTACTCGCTCAGCTGCTCGTAGAGGCTGCGCGGCGGCGGCACCTTCTGCGTGGTCTTGGCTTTTGCCGGCCCGCCTTCTTCTTCGATGATCTCGCGACAGAGATCGACGCATTCGTCGCAGATGTACACGGCGCCCGGACCGGCGATCAGCTTCTTGACCTGATCCTGGCTCTTGGCACAGAACGAGCACTGGTACTGCAGGCGGCTGCCCTTGGTTGTGGCCATGAATCCTCCTGGCTAAGCCTTCGACAGGATTTCGTCGATCATGCCGTACTCTTTGGCCGCCTGAGCGTCCATGTAGAAGTTTCGGTCAAAATCGCGACGAATTCGCTCCGGGTCCTGCCCGGTGTTCTTCGCGAGTATGTTTCGCAGCAGGTCGTTGAGGCGCAGCGTCTCACGCGCCTCGATCTCGATGTCGGTGGCCTGGCCACGGGCGCCGCTCATGACCTGGTGCATGTGAATCGTGCCGTTGGGCATTGCGTAGCGCTTGCCGCGCGCGCCCGAGCTGAGCAGCACCGTCGCCATGCTGGCACAGACGCCGACGCAGTAGGTGGCGACGTCGCAGCGGTTGAGGTTCATCGCGTCGTAGATCGCGAGGCCGGCGTGCACGGAGCCGCCGGGCGAGTTGATGTACATGGCAACGTCGCGGTCGGGGTCCTCGCGCTCCAGGTGCAGGAGCTGGGCAATG
>CAVTBL010000006.1:0-261154 GCA_963732945.1 uncultured Chloroflexia bacterium | reverse complement strand
CTCGAACTGATGTACGGCCAGTGCAAATCGCTGACGTGATTGCTAGGGTCTATTCATGCCACGTGGCCGACCACCCCATCCGGATGTGCTTACGCCTCGCGAATGGGAGGTACTGGACCTCCTGCGCGAGGGACTCAGCAACGACGAGATCGCAGCTCGGCTCGGCATCAGCTACAACGGTGCGCGCTATCACGTAGCAGAAATCCTCTCGAAGCTCGGCGTTGGCAGCCGCGATGAGGCGGCGGCGTGGCGGCCGGAGGGCGCTCGGCAGCGGCGCTTCGCTGGCGTGGTCGCAGCCCCCGTGCTTCCGAAGCACTTGAGCTCGGCCAGGCTGGCGAAGGTCGCAGGCGTGCTAGCGCTCGGCGTCGCCGCGACGATCGGCGTCCTGTTCGCGGCCGGCGTCATCGTGACGGGCACGCATCACAACGAGCCCGTTGCCGTGGCCTCGACTGCAACCGTGGAGCCGACACCGGATTTCTCGCGAGTTATGCCCATGGGTCCGTACGTGGTTTACCCGGAGGGGACTACCAGCCCGATACCCACCAAGGAAATTGACGTTGGGATTCCTCCTTATCAGTACGGGCAACCGGTCGACAGCGTCGAAGGTGCTAGAACGTCAGCCCTGTTCCCTGCGCAGCTGCCGGAAGGAGACTCGGTCGTCGCAGCGACGAGCGAAGGCAAACCGTCCGAGCTCTATCTGCACCTGACGCTGAGCACGCCGGACGGGCCCGTTGAAATGGTGAGACAGCGCCCGAGCACGATGCCCATCGACGTGACGTACGACCCCGCTGTATACGAGCCCCAGCTATTCATCGCAGGCGTCTCGGTCGGCAGCGCTCTCATGCCGAAAACGGGCCTCGACCTGCCGTATGTGGCCAGAGGTTTCGAGGACGGCGTGTCCACGAAGATCTCTGGCGCCACTCTGAACCGGGATTCAGCTTCAACCCTTTACAGGGCCATTGAAGGCCTCGGCGGTCCGACCACGCTTGAGCGGCTTCTGCCGACGATTCCTGATTCTGGGACAGCTATGTCGAACCTCACCGTCACCGGCCCCTGCGAAATGACGGTGGGGACCCGCCTCCAGTACACGCTTGATTTGCCGGGACTAAGAGGAGTGTCGTCCGAGACACGAATCAGCATCGCGGGCCGACTCATGTGCGAGGACTTGGTGGCCCTAACACCGTGTCCGCCCGGCTCTGTCTATGAAAATGGTATCCTGCCTATCGCATGCGACGCCTCTGGCAACCGTATCGACGCGAGTTGGAGTATGCCTCTCGGAGGCACTGGCTTTTCGGCGGGAGGGCCAGCCTACGTGCAAGACGGCGTTATCGTCATCGGTACAAGTAGCTTCGTCGAGGTTAACGCAGCGTCGGGTGACGCGATCCCAGTGGAGCTGTGTGCCACCGTGCGCGACCAGGAAACGTGCGCGTCGTTTACGTACACGGTCCCTTAAGCAAGGACGGACCGCACCGTCACGCTGGGCGGGGAGCCGGGACGTCCGGGTTGCGGCCCTCGATAATCGTCTGCATGCGGCTGCGGACGCGCTCGACGTTCTCCGGGTGCGTGATCACGTAGAGGCGCTCGTCGCGAATCGCCTGCAGCGTCTTGTCCGCGACCAGGACCGGGTCCATGCCGACCGCCTGCATCTGCGCCAGCGGCCGTATGCCCATTGCCTCGGGCGGCGGTTCGACCTCGTTCTGCAGATCGTCGGGGCGATTGCGGTCGCCTTCGAAGATGCGGGTGTTGACGGGGCCGGGGCAGAGCACGGAGACGCCGACCTGCGAGCCTCGCTGCTTGAGCTGCACGTACAGCGACTCGCTCAGCGCTACGATCGCGTGTTTCGTGACGCCGTAGGCCGCGTTCGCGAGCTCGAGACCGGCGATCGAGCCGGTGTTCACGATGTGGGTCGGTTCGTCCTGGCTCAGGAGAATCGGCACGAAGGTGTGCACGCCGTGGATCACGCCCCAGAGGTTGACGCCGAGCATCCATTGCCAGTCTTTCATGGTCGCTTCCCAGAGGATGCCTCCCGGGCCGGCGGCGCCGCCGATCACGCCGGCGTTGTTGCAGACGATGTGTACGCCTCCGAACGCGTCGAGCGCTCGCTGAGCCAGCGTCTCGACGTCTCCGAGCTTCGAGACGTCTGTGCGGACGCCGATGGCCTTGTAGCCGGCGTCGTGCAGCTTTGCGACGGCGGCATCGAGGGCCGGCGTCTCGACGTCAGCCAGCACGAGCTTCATGCCTTCCTGCCCGAAGCGCTGCGCCAGGGCGAAACCGATGCCGCCGGCGGCGCCCGTAATCACCGCCACCTTGCCCGTGAAGTCCTGCATAGAATCGACCTCCTCCGCCACCTGCTATACTATTCGTGACGCCAATATGGTGATTTAGCTGTAGCTCCTGGGCGTGCCATCGCTGGACTACCCGGGAGCTATTTGTGTGACCTGAGAGCCCCAACTTTATGTACGAAGCCGAAAACATCCGCAACATTGCTATCGTCGCGCACGTCGACCATGGCAAGACTACGCTCGTCGACTACATGCTGCGCCAGACCGGCGCCTTTCGCGAGAACCAGCAGGTAGCAGCCCGCGTCCTCGACTCGAACGACCTCGAGAAGGAGCGCGGCATCACGATCCTCGCCAAGAACACGGCGATCTTCTACAAGGGCACCAAGATCAACATCGTCGATACGCCCGGGCACACCGACTTCGGAGGCGAGGTCGAGCGCACGTTGACCATGGTCGACGGCATCTTGCTGCTCGTCGATGCCGCCGAGGGTCCGCTGCCGGGCACGAAGTTCGTGCTCAAGAAGGCGCTGGACCTGAACCTGGTGCCGATCGTCGTGATCAACAAGATCGACCGCAAGGACGCTCGCGCCTACGAGGTGCTGGACGAGGTCTTCGACCTGTTCATCTCCCTTGGCGCCACCGACCAGCAGCTCGACTTCCCGACGATCTACAGCATCGGCCGCCAGGGCATCGCCGTGCTCGACATCGACCAGGAGGGTGAGAACCTCGAGCCGCTGCTCGACGTGATCGTCGACAAGGTGCCGTCGCCGCAGGGCGACCGTGATGGCGCCTTCCAGATGCTGATCACGACGATCGAGTACAACGACTACCTGGGCCGTCTCGGCATCGGTCGCGTGTCGCGCGGCTCGATCCGGCTGGGCGCGCCGATGAAGGTTGTGCACCGCGACGGCGCCATCGAGGATGCGCGCGTCAGCAAGATCTACACGTTCAACGGCCTCAAGCGCGAGGAAGTCGAAGAGGCGCACGCCGGCGACATCATCGCTGTCGCGGGTATGGAGGACGTCGACATCGGCGAGACGATCGCCGACCCTTCGGACCCGACGCCGCTGGGCTTCGTATCGATCGAAGAGCCGACGATCGCGATGAACTTCCTCGTGAACAACTCACCCTTCGCCGGGCAGGACGGGCGCTACGTGACGACGCGCAACATCGGCGAGCGGCTGCAGCGCGAGCTGCGCTCCAACGTGTCGCTGCGCGTCGAGACGACCGATTCGCCGGACGTGTTTCGCGTCAGCGGCCGCGGCGAGCTTCACCTCTCGATCCTGATCGAGACGATGCGACGCGAGGGCTTTGAGTTCCAGGTCTCGCGCCCCGAAGTGATCATGAGGCGCATCGACGACCGGCTGCAGGAGCCGATCGAGCACGTGATCGTAGACGTGCCGGAGGACTACACCGGCGTCGTGATCGAGAACCTGGGCCGGCGCAAGGGCGAGATGAAGAACATGGCCTCGACCGGCGAGAACGTGCGCCTCGAGTTCCTGGTGCCGGCGCGAGGACTGATCGGCTTCCGCGGCGAGTTCATGACTCAGACGCGCGGCACCGGCCTGCTGCACCACACCTTCCACGGCTACGAGCCGTACAAGGGCGACATCGCGACGCGCACCAGGGGCTCCCTCGTCGCGTCGGACGCGGGCGATGCGGTGGCATACGGCATGTTTCGTCTGCAGGACCGCTGCACCTTCTTCATCGAGCCCGGCACCAAGGTCTACGTCGGCATGGTGGTGGGCGAGAACGTTCGCGAGAACGACATGCCGGTCAACGTCTGCAAGACGAAGCAGCTGACCAACGTCCGCGCCGCCGGCTCGGACGAGGCCGTGCGCCTGGAGCCGCCGCGCATCCTCAGCCTGGAGCAGGCGATCGAGTGGCTGGGCGACGACGAGTACCTCGAGGTTACGCCTAAGACGATGCGTATTCGCAAGCAGGAGCTCGACCAGAGCAAGCGGGTGCGTAAGGAGAAGGCGAAGGCATCGGTCGGGGTGTAGAACACAGGCATCGTCCATAGGCATAGACATAGAGGGGCCCGCGACGCGGGCTCTATGTATCTCTGCTGTCTGCTCTGTGCCTATGCTATGTCTATGACTTCAATGCCAGCATATTGACAGCATTTTGACGCCAGGTATGATGTCAGCATGGGTATGCGTGGCGGTGGCGGTATGGGCTGGGGCGGTCATAGGCCGGAGCGCACGAAGCCGCAGCAGCCTGCCTGGCCGACCTTCAAGCGCTCCGTTGCCTTGCTGTGGCCCCATCGTCTGCTCATGGCTGCTTTCCTCGTCTCGATCACGATCGCGTCGCTGGTCGGGCTGGTGCCGCCACTGCTGATCCGGCGCATCATCGACCACTCTATTCCGACAGGCGACGGCAGCGAGCTCAACTTCCTCATCCTCGTGATGGTCGTCGTCATCGTAGTCGGCGCGCTCGACGGCGTGCTGCAGTCGTGGTTCAGCAACTCGATCAGCCAGACCGTCATGTTCGACCTGCGCGACAGGTTGTACAGACACCTTTCGTCTTTGTCGTTGCGCTGGTTCACCGCCAACCGTACCGGCGAAACGCTGTCGCGCATCAATAACGACGTCGGTTCTATCCAGGGCGTAATCAGCAGCGCGATGGGCGACGTGGTGGGCAACCTGATCACGCTGGTCAGCACCCTGGCGCTGATGGTAGCGCTGGACTGGCGCCTCGCCGTGTTCTCGATGATCTTCGTGCCGCTGTTCGTGGTGCCGGCGCGACGGGTCGGCAATATCCAGCGCGCCCTGCAGAACGAGACGCAGGTACAGCTCGGCGTGATGAACTCGCAGATGCAGGAGACGCTCTCGGTGAGCGGCATCTTGCTGATGAAGACGTTCGGGCGTCAGTAGCGACGAGGCCGAGCGTTTCCGCGACGTGGCAGACCAGGTGCGCGTGCTGAACATCCGCCGCGCCATGGTCGGGCGCTGGTTCATGCTGGCGATGAGCCTGTTCGGGGCGCTGGCGCCGGCCGTCGTCTACTGGTACGGCGGCCATCGAGTCATGAACGACCAGGTGACGCTCGGTACCGTGGTGGCGCTGGCTGGCTTCCTGCCGCGCCTGTTCGGTCCGACTGCGACACTGCTCAACGTCAACGTCACGGTGCTCAGCTCGCTCGCCCTGTTCGAGCGTATCTTCGACTACCTGGACATCAAACCCGATATCGCCGACCGGCCCGGCGCCATCGAGCTGCGTGACGTGCAGGGCAGCGTCGAGCTGCGAGACGTTGGCTTCGCGTATGTGCAGAACCAGACGGTGCTGCAGGGCGTCTCGTTGCGCATCGAGCAGGGGCAATTCGCGGCGTTTGTCGGACCCACGGGCGCCGGCAAGACGACGATCGCCTACCTGGTGCCGCGTCTCTACGACGTCGACTCGGGGCAGGTGCTGGTCGACGGCCACGACGTGCGCGAAGTGACGCTCGACTCCCTCGGCGCCTGCATCGCGATGGTCAACCAGGAGCCGTTCCTGTTCCACTCCTCGATCATGGAGAACCTGCGCTACGCCAGGCCCGACGCCACCGATGAGGAAGTCGAGGCGGCGGCACGCTCTGCCAACATCCACGACTTCATCGCGTCGCTGGCCTACGGCTACGAGACGGTGGTAGGCGAGCGGGGCTACCGTCTGTCCGGCGGCGAGAAGCAGCGCGTCGCGATTGCCAGGGCGCTGCTCAAGGACCCGGCGATCCTCATCCTCGACGAGGCGACGTCGAGCGTCGACAGCGTTACCGAGCGCGCGATCCAGGAGGCGCTCGAGCGTGTGACGCGGGGTCGCACCGTTCTGGCGATCGCGCACCGGCTCTCGACCGTACTGCGTGCAGACGTCGTGTTCGTCATCGACCACGGGCAGCTGGTCGAGTCCGGGACGCACGACGAGCTCGTCGCGAAGGGCGGGCATTACGCGCGCCTCTACGAGCACCAGCTGCTCGGCGAGGGACGCGGGTTTGGGCCGCTGGACCCGGCGCCGGTGGGCTAACCGGGCCTCGAGCCTTTACGTCCTCTTTACGTAACGTTGATCGGGTGTTCACACGAAGCGTCTAGATTCGTGTGGTCAGACGAGCTGAAGAGCATCGACGCCAGGCCCCGGGTAGCATGCTCTCGACCAGCTGGCGGGTGAATCATCCGCCAGCTTCTTCTTTCCCCCGGGACTCGGCTGCGTTAACAGCGCCCTAACGTTGCGTTAGCCCAGTCTTTACCACCCCTTAGCGTCGCTTTCACACACGTTAAAGGACTGTTGACGCCCGAACGCCACGCTGTGGCCAGTGACCGGGTTGGCGGCCTGCGCCCGCGAAGGGGCCCTTCGCAGGCGGCGGACCGCGGTCATTTCGGATCGTCGTTAGTTTCAAGGAGAACGCGTTCATGAGCTTATGCGCAGCCAGCCCGTCAGCGGGGACATCAGGGGAGGAGGCATAGCGTGCGGTACGTCTGGAGCCTGCTGCTGGTCCTGATGGCCGGCGCCGCGGCCTTCGCGGGTACCGGTCAGTCGACGGCCAATGCCTCCGACACGGCGACGCCGATCAAGCACGTCGTCGTGATCTTTCAAGAGAACGTTTCATTCGACCACTACTTCGCAACCTACCCGAACGCGCTGAACCCTGCGGGCGAGCCGCAGTTCACCGCGGCGCCTGGCACGCCTTCGGTCAACGGGCTGAGCGGCTCGCTGCTTACCAACAACCCGAACGCGGCCCAGCCTTTCCGCCTGGACCCCTCGCAGCCACACACCTGCGACATGGACCACGAGTACCTGGCGGAGCAGAAGTCCTACAACAACGGCAAGGCCGACAAGTTCGTCGAATTCACCGGCAACGACGGCAGTACCTGCGACCCAGCCCAGGTCATGGGCTACTACGACGGCAACTCCGTAACGGCGCTGTGGAACTACGCTCAGCACTACGCCATGAGCGACAACTCCTACGGCACGACCTACGGCCCGTCTGCCGTCGGCGCGATCAACCTGGTCTCGGGTAACACCAACGGCATCGACCTGGCGAACAGCTCGCCGCTCGCCAAGATCACGGACCCGCAGTTCCCCGACGTTGGTACGGACCTCACGACCATGATCGGCGACCCGCAGCCGACCTACGACGACTGCTCGAACCGCGACACGGTCGCCATGCTGCCGACCAACAAGAACGTCGGCGACCTGCTGAATGCCAAGAGCATCACCTGGGGCTGGTTCCAGGGCGGCTTTGCTCCGCAGAATCACACGGCCGACGGCAAGGCGGTTTGCAGCGCAAGCCACACGGGCAGCAACGGCAAGCCGAAGGGCGACTACATCCAGCACCACGAGCCCTTCCAGTACTACCAGTCGACGTCCAACCCCCACCACCTGGCTCCGAGCTCGGTGAACCTGATCGGCCAGTCGGACCAGGCGAACCACCAGTACGACATGACCGACTTCTGGACGGCTGTCGGCCTCGGCGAGATGCCGGCTGTAAGCTTCCTGAAGGCGCCCGGTTACCAGGACGGCCACGCGGATTACTCCGACCCGATCCTGGAGCAGCAGTTCCTGGTCGACACGATCAACCGTCTCCAGGCATCGCCAGAGTGGAGTTCGATGGCGATCATCATCTCCTACGACGACTCGGACGGCTGGGCGGACCACGTTCAGGGCCCCATCGTTAACCCCTCGAACGACCCGAACTTCGACGCCCTGACCGGCCCCGGCGCCTGTGGCACGGGCTTCGGTATGCACGGCGACCAGGACCGCTGCGGCTACGGCCCGCGCCTGCCCCTGCTGGTCATTTCGCCTTACGCCAGGGTCAACTACGTCGACCACACGGTCACGGACCAGGCTTCTATCCTCAAGTTCATCGAGGACAACTGGAGCCTCGGCAAGATCGCGAACTCGTTCGACGCCAGGGCCGGCTCGCTCA
The DNA here is from genome assembly GCA_963732945.1 of uncultured Chloroflexia bacterium. Taxonomy (GTDB): domain Bacteria; phylum Chloroflexota; class Dehalococcoidia; order DSTF01; family WHTK01; genus WHTK01. Next base: position 252,976 of record CAVTBL010000006.1, on the reverse strand, counting down.
ACGGCATGTTCGACTTCAGCAAGGCCAAGGCCGCCGCGCTGAAGCTCGACCCCAACACCGGTCTGGCGGCCGGCGGCACGATCGTCCCATCCGGCTCGAAGACGGCTTCGGCCGTGTCGGCCTCGACCCCGAGCACGACGATCAGCGCCCCCAACACTGGTGACGCTGGTCTGGCCGACGCGGTCGGAGCGGATCGGTCTACGTCCTGCCGCTGGTCATCGCGCTGGTCGTCATGAGCAACCTGCTGCTCATCCGGCGACGGCGCGCGCCCGACGCAGACGCTTCATAAGGTAACCGCGTCGAGCACTGTGCAATCAAAAGAGGCCTCCCGATTCGGGAGGCCTCTCTTGTCGTGCTTCGGAGGAGTCGAGCGCGCCTACGGTTCGGAGGTGAAGACGACGCCGCTGCCGCGCAGCAGGGGCGAGCCGTCGATGGCGCAGGCGGCGTCGCAGTTGGCGATCTGGCGCTGGCCGGCGCGTCCGGTGACCTGCAGCGCCGCCTCCGCGAGGTGACCCATGCCGTGCAGGCGGCCCTCGCTGAGGCTGCCGCCGAACGTGTTCACAGGTAGCTCGCCTTCGAGGGCGATGCGACCGTCCTGGATGAAGGCGTGCGCCTCGCCCTGGGGACAGAAGCCGCCGGCCTCGAGCCAGTACCAGGTCGAAGGCGCGAAGCCGTCGTAGAGCTGGGCCGCGCCCATGTCCTGCGGGCCGAGTCCGGAGTCGCGCCAGAGCTGACCGGCCAGGGTGCCGCCGCAGACCATGTAGTCGTCGAGGATGTAGCTGATCAAGGCGGGCCGCTGCACCGAGACGTTCTGGGCGCAGGCCGCGATGTAGGCCGGCGGGTTCTTGAGGTCGCGGGCGCGCTCGGCGCTGGTCAGCACGAAGGCAGCGCATCCCTCGATAGGGATGTCGCAGTCGAAGAGGCAGAGCGGATCGGCGATGAAGCGCGCGTTGAGGTAGTCGTCTTCGCTCATCGGCGTGTCGCGGAAGTAGGCGCGCTCGTTGAGGTTGGCGTTGCGACGCTGGTTCACGGCCATAGCGGCCATCGCCTCGCGTTTGGCGCCGTAGAGGTGCAGGTAGCGCTGGTAGGCCATGGCGTGCCACTGGTAGACGGCAGCCTGGCCGTAGGGCAACGAGAACTGCGAGTCGCCGGGCGCGGTGCGGGCCGTGACCTGGGTGTAAGGGCGGCCGACCGGGTTGTGCATGGCGCGCCAGACGAGCACGTAGTTCGCCATGCCGGAGATGATCGCGTTGGCGCCCTCGATGACGGCACTGGCGATCATGCCCTGCTGCAGCTCCGCGTACCAGCGGAAGTCGGGCGACATCGGGTAGTGCTTGAGGAAGTAGTCGGTCGAGACGGCATCGACGCCGTCTTTGCCGGTTCCGCCCATGATGTAGGTCCCGAGGCCGTCGATGTCGGTTGGGGTGAGGCCGGCGTCTGCCAGCGCGGCATTGGCGGCGTCGAAGGCGAGCTTGCCGAGGTTCTCCGCAGAGCGTCGCGTCAGGGCCGAGAAGCCGATGCCGGCGACCGCGACCTTGCCCTTGCCGGCCCAGGTCACGCCGTCGCCGCCACGAACTGCGGCAGCGCGATCTCGTCGTTGAGGCGCTGGAAGCTGACCTGGACGCGAGTACCGATGCGTACGTCGGAGGCTTCGATGCCGGGCAGGTTCGTCGTCAGCAGGAGCAGCGGTTGTTCGTCGAGCTCGACGAGAGCGGTGACGTAGGGCACGCTGTCCTCGAAGCCGGCGACGCTCTTCTGATGCATTACCGTGTAGCTCCAGATCGTGCCGAGGCCGCTGACATCCTCGAAGTGCAGGTCGGCGGAGAGACAACGGTCGCACAGCGGCTTCGGCGGATGATTGTAGTAACCGCAGGCGCCGCAGCGCTGAATCGCGAGCCGTCCCTGGTTCGCGGCCTCCCAGAACGGGCGCGTGAGGTCGTTGACCTGCGGGACGGCGCGCGCGGGCTCGGTCATTAGCCGAGAGCGCCCGCGGAGCGCAACGAGGCTATAGCAGCGGCGTCGTAGCCGAGCTGCGACAGCACCTCGTCGGTGTGCTGACCGAGGGTCGGCGGCGGCAGGCGCACACCGACCTCGTCGGCGCTGAAGTCCCAGGGCGGCGCCATGACGGTCACGGCCCCGTCCTGCATCTGGACGTCCCGCAGGAAGTCGAGGTGCTGCGTCTGCGGGTGCTCGAACAGGTGCGGGTAGTCGTTGTGACGGTAGGCGTTGCCGCCGTGCTTGTTCAGCATCGAGGCGACCTCGTCCACGGTGAAGTTGGCGAGGAAGCGCTCCCAGACGGGCTTGTAGATATGACCCATGCGCGAGTTGGCGCCGATCTGAGTACGCGCCATCTGCAGCTCGTCGGCCGGCAACACGTCCATACCGAGCTCTTTGATCAGCGCCGTCCACTCCTCGTCGGGGATGCGCCCGACGACGAAGGTGATGGCGCCGTCCTTGCACTGGTAGCCCGTGTCGGGCGGGCGCACGTAGCTGTCGTTGTGGAAGCCGAACCACTCGTCCGGGTTGGACAGCGCGGCCCAGAGCGTGGCGCGCATCTCGAGCATGACGCCGAACAGCGATACGTCGACGCGCTGACCGGCGCCGTCCTGAAAGCGACGCCACAGCGCCGCGAGGATGCCCTGCGCGCCGTAGATGCCGGCGTAGGTGCTGGCGGCGTCGGTGCCGAGGCGGATCGGCGGCTCACCGAGCGAGCCGAGCGACAGGGTGGCTTCGGCCGCCATCTGCGCCGTGATCTCCGACCCGGCCTGGTCGGCGAGTGGGCCTTCGGGGCCCCAACCGCTGATCCGGCAGTGCACCAATGTCTCGTTGCCGCCGACGAGCGCATCCACCTCGAGGCCGATTTCGCGCGTGAAGTCGACGTCCTCGATCAGCACGTCGGCGTCTGCAATCAGCTTGCGCAGGACGTCGCGACCGGCGTCCGACGCGAGGTCGAGGCGTACGCCGCGCTTGTTGCGATTGCTCGATACGTAGACGGCGCTCTCGCCGTTCTGCCAGAAGGGCGGCATCGTGCGGGCGACGTCGCCCTCGAGGTTCTCGACCTTGATTACGTCGGCGCCGCCGTCGCCGAGGTTCATGCCGGCGACCGCGGCCGGGATGCCCTGCCCCAGCTCGACGACTCTGTAGCCTTCGAGGGGGCCGTTCACGACGCCGATACCGGCTGGCGGCTGGCGATCTCGTCGAGGATCTCGCCGGTGTGCTCGCCGGCGTCCGCGGTCGGCAGGATCGAGGCCGGCGTGCGCGAGAACGTCCAGGGCAGGCCCGCGGCGTAGACCTTGCCCCAGTGCTCGGTCTCGACGCCCTCGATGTAGTGGTTCTGCGTGACCTGAGGGTGATTGATCAGCTCTTCGAAGCGCATGATGCGCGAGCAGGGCACGCCGGCGCGTCCGAGCTTGAGCTGCCACCAGCGCGCCGGCTTGGTCGCCAGCACTTGCGTTAGCTTCGCGTCGATTTCGGCGCGGCCGGCGACGCGGCCTTCGATTGTCTTAAAGCGCTCGTCCGACGCCAGGTCGTCGAGGCCGAGGACCTTGCACAGAGCCTGCCACTGCTTGAGGGTCGTCGCCTGCAGGGCCATGTAGGTGCCGTCTTCGGTACGGAAGGCACCGCTGGGCACGATGGTCGTCGTGCCGCTGCCCATGAGCGGCGGCTGCTCGCCGGTCGCCAGGTATTCGCCGATGCGGGTGGCCTGCGCGGCGGTCGCGGCGCGCACCATCGTCAGGTCGATGCGCTGGCCGCGGCCCGTCTTCTCACGCGCCAGCAGCGCCATCATTATCGCCATGGTGGCGTAGTTGCCGGTGGTGGCGTCCATCTGGGTGAAGTGACGGTAGGTCTCGGCGTGCCCGCCGACGGGGCCGCTGTTGGCCGCGAAGCCGGAGAACGCCTGGATCTGCGGGTCGGCGGCGGTGCGGTCCGACATCGGGCCGGTGGTGCCCCAACCGCAGATCGTGCAGTAGACGATGCCGGGATTAATCGCGCTGAGCTGCTCGTAGCTGAGACCGAGGCGGTCGGCGACGCCGGGACGCATGTTGTCCACGAACACGTCGCAGGTCGCGATCAGCTGATGCGCCAGGTCCTGGTCGAACTCCGACTTGAGGTCGAAGAACATCTGGCGCTTGTTCATGTTCCAGGTGATGTGGCCGATCGACGTGCCGTTGATGTACGGCGGGATGCCGCCGCCCAGCGACTTGCGGTCGATGCCGGGGCGTTCGACATGGATAACGTCCGCGCCCAGCGCGCCGAGGTTCATCGTCGTCCACGGACCGACCATGATCAGCGTCAGGTCGAAGACGCGGATGCCTTCGAGTGGTCCTCTCATCTGGAGCCTCCTCCGGTCACTTTATCGCGTATGCGTTTGCGGGAGAGCCGACAGCGCCCGGTACGTTGAGCGGCGCTGAGACCAGCATAAACTCGTAGACGCCGTCCTGGGCGCAGTCCTCGGCCAATGCTTCGAGGTCCCAGAGCTCGCCGATCGCCATGCCCTGCAGCGCGATCAGGCGCCGGTGCTGGAAACCCACCTCGGAATCGACGCGCAGTGCTTCGAGCGCGGGGTTGTCGGCGGCGATGGCGGCGATGCCGTGGTCCCAGAGCCAGGCGGCGGTATCGACGCCGGCGTCGAGGCCGGGCATGTCGAGGCCGTTCTCACCAGGGTTGAGGCGGCCGCGCAGGCCTTCCTGCTCGTCTGGCGTCAGGGTCTGGAACCAGCGCAGCCAGCCTGTGCGCAGCAGCAGGATGTCGCCGCTGCGTAGATCGATGCCGTGCTGCTTTACGGCGGCCTCGATGTCCGGGCCGGTGATCGATGTTTTAACGTTGGGGTCGAGCGGGCGGCCCAGCGACTCGTAGTAACGAACGGCGTCGATCAGGACGCCGCGTCCGACGATGCCATGCTGGGCCCAATGCTCGATGCCGAGCAGGCCTTTGTCGTCGATGTCCTCGTCCTGCAGGCCGCCCCAGTAGCCGAACTCGCGGTAGCGGATGTGTCGCAGACCGTCCCACTGTGTCGAGCCCTGCATCGCGAAGTTGTCGAGCAGGTCGTCGCGACCGGCGCGGCTCGTGGTCATGCGGTGCTTGTAACCGGCGCGCGTTTCGCCGTGATACAGCGTCTTGGGGCCGTCGAGGGTGAGGCTGAGGTTGATGACGCGGCCCTTGCGCACCAGCCGGGCGGCTTCGAGGACGCGCGCGGGCGTCAGCAGGTTGATGGCGCCGAGCTGGTCGTCCGCGCCGAAGACGCCCCAGGCGTGGCGTTCGCCGGTCTTATCGAAGGCGGGTAGATCGGAGTAGCGTGGCAGGTCCAAGGCAGCGTTCTCCGGCGACGCGAGCAGCGTGGTTCGGCTGGGAGCGTAGCGGAGCGCCCGCAGATGTGTCAATATTGCGGAAGTGACCGTCCGTTTTATGAACATTGCGGTCTAGGATTTGTTAAGGCTTGCAGGGAGCGCGATACGGAATCCGATGCCCGTTTTCCGGACGGGCAAGTAAACATTCGTAACGAGTGTGTGATATCATTCACCAACTGATACATTTGGGGGTCCGAGGGATTTGGCGAGCGCAGTAGAGAAGACATTCAAGTGTATCGAGGCACTCTCGCGCTCACCGATGGGCCTTACGGTGTCTGAAGTGGCTCAGGTCGCGGGCTTCAGCCGCCCGGCCGCGACGCGTCTGCTCGAGAGCCTGATGACGGACTCGATTATCGTGCGCGACCCACAGTCGAAGCGATATCGGCTGGGCCTGCGGCTGTACGAGTGGTCGAACCTCGCGGTGCAGGCCAGCACGCCGGTGAACATTGCCCGCCGCGAGTTCATCAAGCTGGCGACCGAGATTCACCGCGAGTGCAACCTGCTGGTGCTCGAGGACCTGGACGCGGTGCTGGTCGAGCGCGCCGAAGACGTCGACGGCATACCGGTGAACCGGCCGGTGCCCGGACGGCGGCGCTGGTTCCTGACGGCGACCGGTAAGGTCATGGTGGCGTCGCTGCCCAAGGCGACGGCGGCCCCGATCATCGAACGCACACGCCGGCTACCCGACGCACCGCCTGAGTTCGATAACCTCGTCGCCGAGCTCGACGCGATTCGTGACCAGGGCTACGCGATCAACGTCGGCATCCGGCCGGAGGGTATGCTGAGCCTCGGCGTAGCGATCATCGGGCAGTCGGGCATCCCGGTTGCTGCCGTCGGCACGTTCATGCCGGTGAGCGACTACGAGTCTGAAGAGGGCGCGACCACCCTGTCGCACATGAAGTCGACGGCGTCACGCATCTCCCACTACCTCGGCTACGGCGTCGAGACCGCCTCAGCCATCTCGTAATTCATAGACATAGACACAGGCATAAAGCACGAGAGCCTCTGCCGTTTATTCCTTATGCCTATGCCCCGATGCCTTACTGTCCCATGCCCATGCCGCCGACGCCACCCGGGTTGGCACGGGTCGGCCACTGGATGACCGGCGAGCCGCCTTCAGTCTTGGCCGCGTAGGGCACACGGTGTACCTGGCCCCACCACGAGACGAGGGCTTCGACGCGGCCGCACTTCTCGCACTGCTCCGCGTTTTCGACCCAGGCGCCTGATGGTCGTCCCGCCCTGGTCTGCGAGCGCAGCGTCTTCACCTCGTCTTCGGTGTAGGCGCGCCAGGAGTGGTCGCAAGCGTTCTGGTCTGTCGTCATGGCCGAGACCTCCGTATATCTGAAGCGCGAAGCCGCTATTAGGTTGCGCCTGCGAGCATAGGTTCATGACGCCGAAGTGGTCAAGGATTGGATGCTCGTGTTCATTTTTCGAATGTCGCCGACCAAAAGGCTGGTGCTTTCAACCGGGATGGCGTAGTCTTCGCTCCGAGAAATCGCCATCCAGACAGTATCACCTCGTAGAAGAAGGAATTGATGCCGAGAGCTGCAGTAGTCACCAAGAGCCACTCGCCGGTCGAGGTACAGGACATACGCCTACCGGACATCGAGCCGGGCGCCGCGCTGGCGGCCGTCGAAGCCGCGACGTTATGCGGCACCGACGTGCACTTCTGGGAGGGCCAGCTGCGCTCCGAAGGCCTGCCGTATATCCCGGGCCACGAGACCGCCGGCCGCATCCTCGAGGTCAAGGGCGAGCGCTTCGACATCCTGGGCGAGCCGTTGAACGCCGGCGACCGCGTGCTCTGGGCCTACCCCTGGTGCGGCAGCTGCTACTGGTGCACAGTCGCGAATCAGCCGACGCTGTGCCCGGTCGCGGGGCGCTTCGGGCGGCACCGCACCGACAGCTTTCCGTATCTGCTCGGCGGTTGCGCCGAGTACCACTACCTGCCGATAAAGTCGGACGTAATCAAGATTCCCGATAACGTGTCGTCGCCTCTGGCGGCGTCGGCCGCGTGCGCGCTGCGAACCGTCATGCACGGCTTCGAGCTGCTGGGCCCGGTCGCCGCCCACGAGACTATCGTAGTGCAGGGTTCAGGTCCCATCGGCCTCTACGCGCTGGCGGTAGCGCGCGATCGCGGCGCCAACCGAGTCTTCGTTAGCGACGCCTCGTCTCAGCGTCTCAAGGTTGCGTCGCAATGGGGCGCCGACGACACGCTGAACATCTCCGAGATGCGCGACCAGGCCGACCGGCGACGCTGGGTGCTGGACCGCACGGGTGGCCGCGGCGCCGACATCGTGATCCAGTGCGCCAGCGGCGCGGCGATCCCCGAGGGCATGGAGATGACGCGACAGGGCGGTCGTTTCCTCTCGATCGGCGCCGGCGGTGGCACAGGTAACGTTGGTCCGGGCACGTTCGGCACCAAGACGTACATCGGCGTGCGGGCGGGTGCGGCGCGTCACTATCACCAGGCGCTGACCTTCCTTTCGACACGCAAGAGCCCGAACTTTGAAGACGTGCTGTCGCGGCGCTTCCCGCTGGAGCGCGTGCACGAGGCGCTGCAGGGCATGGTCGACGGGACGGAGATCAAGCCCGTCGTGCTACCGACAGCGAAGGATTAGCTGACAGTCGTTCCGGTCAGACAGCAAGGACAGGAGAGAAACAAAATGGCGTACTCGGGTCCCACAATTTCCTGCGATTCGCACATCGTCGAGGTGCCGGAGATTTTCCAAGGCCTCGACAAGCGGTTCGGGGAAGCAGCTCCCGGCATCGTTTATGACCCAGAGCGTGGCGAGGTGCTGAGCCTCGGCAGCGGACAGACGTTCATGGTGAGCATCGGCCGTTTTGGCATCGCCGGGCACTTCGCCAACGACCCCGAAACGCAGGAGATGATCAAGCAGGGCTACAAGGGCCTGCGACCCGGCATCCTCGACCCGGTGAAGCGGCTAGCGGACCAGGACATGGACGGCGTCGACGCCGAGGTCCTGCTGCCGAGCGTGCTGCTGGGCCTGAACACGATCCCGAACGCCGAGATCATCGCGGCGACCTACAAGAACTACAACGACTGGGTGCACAACTACGCTGCACAGGCGCCGCGACGTCTGTTCCCGACCTGCTGTGTGCCGATGCACGACATGGACCTCGCGATCGACGAGCTGCAGCGCTCAAAGAAGTTGGGACACGTCGGCGCCAACATACCCTGTGTGCCGCCGCCGGACCGCCCCTACTCGGACCCGTACTACGACAGGTTCTGGAAGGTCGCCGAGGAGCTGCAGACGCCGCTGGTCATGCACTTCCTCACGTCGACGCAGCCGAATCACGGCCTGCCGGCGAACATGACGATGGGCACGGGCTACGGCCTGGCGGCGTTCGCCATGCAGCGCGTCATCGTCGACATCATCGGCGGTGGCGTCTGCGCGCGCTACCCGGGCCTCAAGTTCCTGATCACGGAGTGGGAGACGGGCTGGATTGCTCACTTCCTCAAGCGCATGGACTGGTCGTTCGTGGCACACTACCGCAACAAGCCCCCTGAGCTCACCGAGTCGTTCAGTTACTACTGGCACCAGAACTTCGCCGGGACGTTCGAAGACGACTACGTGGGTCTGCTGACCCGCTACGAAGTCGGCGTCAAGAACCTGATGTGGGGTAGCGACTTCCCGCACCACGACTCGACCTTCCCGCGCTCACAGGCGGTGCTCGACGACATCTTCGACGGCATCCCTGACGAAGAGCGCTACCTGATAACGGCGGGCAACGTGCGCGAGTACTACCACCTGCCGATCGAATAGACGCGAGAGCATTCTGGGAGCGAAGGGGTCGAGTTCTACTCGACCCTTTTCCTTTCGCCCGCCGCAACGGCCTGGCGGACGCCGGCTCGAGTCAGTGACGGGCCGTCGCCGGCGTGGCGGCGTCCTCCGGCCTGCTCGGGCTGGTGAACCAGAGGAAGAGGAAGCCGACGATGCCGGCGATAGCCGAGGCGACGAGCACGCCGAGCCTGGCTTCGTCGGCCAGGAGCTCTTCCGAGAAGGCGAGGTCCGTGATCAGCAGCGACACGGTGAAGCCGATACCGCCCAGCAGCCCGACGCCAAAGATATGACGCCACGATGCGCCCGCCGGCAGGTCGCAGAGACGCAGGCGCACCGCCAGGAACGTGAACAGGAAGATGCCGAACGGCTTGCCGAGAACGAGGCCGAGCGTGGCGCCGTACGTGATCGGGCTTTCGATGGCGCCGTTCGCGACGTCGCTGGAGATGTGCACGCCGGCGTTGGCCAGAGCGAACAGCGGCACGATGAGGAAGCTGACCCAGTTGACGATCTTGCGCTCGATGCGCTCCAGGGGGGCTTCCGTGCCTTCGCTGAGGTCCTCCATCTGGCCGAGGATTGACTCCTGCACCTCCGTGTTATCGGTCTCGTGGGCGAGACGGAAGCGTTGAGCCAGATCGGATGCAGTGTTGGCGAATCGCGCCGGGTCGTAGTAGTGGCGGGCGGGCGTGAGCAGCCCCAGGATGACGCCGGCGATGGTGGCGTGAAGCCCGGACTCGAACATCGCAACCCAGAAGACGGCGCCGAATCGCGAGGTAGACGGTGATGTTACGCACGCCCCAGCGGTTGATTACGAAGATGCCGAACAGGACCAGCGCGGCGATGCCGAGGGCCGTGTAGGTTGATGTGCGACGTGTAGAAGAAGGCGATGACCAGGATCGCGCCGATGTCGTCCGCGATGGCGAGGGCGAGCAAGAAGACGCGAATGCTGAACGGCACTCGGTGACTGAGCATCGAAAGCACGCCGAGCGCGAAGGCGATGTCGGTAGCCATGGGGATGCCCCAGCCGCTTGGCGCCGATGCCGCCGCCGTTGAACGCGGTGTAGATCAGGGCGGGCGCAATCATCCCACCGAGCGCCGCGGCGGCCGGCAGAAGCGCCCGGCGCGGCGTCGAGAGCTCGCCGTGCACCAGCTCGCGTTTGATCTCGAGCCCGGCGAGGAAGAAGAAGATGGTCATGAGGCCATCGTTGACCCAGTCCTGCAGGTCGAGGTGGATGTCGAAGATGCTGGGCGTCGAGCAGGACTTCGGTGTGCCAGAAATCGAAGTAGGAAGTGTGCCAGGGCGAGTTGGCCCAGACCAGCGCGGCGATGGCGGCCACGAGCAATACGATGCCGCTCGATGCTTCGACGCGGGCGAAGGCCTGCGCAGTCAGGTAGACGGAGCGATAGACGAATTCACGGGTACCGTCGAGCAGCGTTTCTTCGATCGAGTGCTCTTCGTTCAATGCGTCTCGTCAACGGCGAGAGTGAGTGTCGCTTGCCCCATCAAGGCGAAGTTATGACGGCTGCTCGACCATGGTCAAGCCACGTTTAGGTTCAGAGTTCGGGCCTTCGGTGGTGCCGCCTCGGTTAGCGGCCTGCCGCGAGACCAGCATCACCCGTGTTGGGCGGGGTGATCGTGTTGCCGTTTAGGGTCGGGACCGTGATGGTTGGCGTGTCGGGGATACGTGCCAACTGGTCGTAGACCAGAACCGGGTCGCGCCCCTGGTTAATCGCGGCAGCGACCGCATTGTAGACCTGTTGAGAAACGACGACGACCTTGGGACCAGAGCTGCCCGTGGTGGCGCCGGCCGAGCTGCTGGAGCCGCTGGAGCCGGTAGGCGTGCTGGAAGCTGTGGGCGTGCTCGAAGGCGCCGTGGTCGGGCCGGTGGCCGTGAACCAGTCGACCGGGACGGTGTCGCAGGGGCAGGGGATGTTCTCGCACGCGATGCCGTTGTGGTCGGGGTCGAGGCCGTCGGGGTCGCCCGGGCTGTCGCTGAGGTAGGCCTGCGCGGCCGCCTGCGATTCGAAGTCGCCGCAGGTCTTCGCCGCGAAGACGTGCTTTGTGGCCGGCGTCATCATTACGAACGCGGCCACAAGGATTGCGAGTACAGCGAGCGGCTTCATAGGTTAATCCTCGTCTGGGCATCTAGGCGGGTGCGCGCGAGTGTCTAGGTGATAATCGGCAAACTAAGCGGTATCACCTAGGGGTATCCGCGTAACTATTACATAACGTGCGCAGATTGCCAAGCTCTGAAGCGATGTAGCGGTTCGACGTCCGCGCAGACTAGGCTAGAATGGCTGCAGGCCCCCGTAGCTCAGTTGGATAGAGTACCGGCCTCCGAAGCCGGGTGCGTGGGTTCGAGTCCCGCCGGGGGTACCACTTCTTCCTTCACTTCTCAGATACCTGCCAGGCCGTAGGGACGGCTACTGAGAGGCGACTTCCTTCGGAAGCTGCCTCGCGCAGTTCGCCGCCTGCCAATGGCCTAGATGAACAGCGACACGTCCGCGTCGGCCGCGAAGTCGAGGAAGGCGGCGGCGCCGCTGCACTCGAGGCCGTCCAGCAAGTCCGCGTCGGCGACCTTCATCACGCCCATCGTCGTTGAGCAGGGGATCATCTCGACGCCGCTCTGACGGCAGATGTCGATCAGCTCCTGCACCGTGGGCATGTTCGCGGTCTTCATCCAGCTTTTCATCATGCGAGTCGCCATCGCGGTCATCCCGGGGATGGCACCGATGAAGTTCGGTACCGGTACAGGCATCGCGGGGTTGCCCAGCGGCGCGACGGCGAGATGCTGGTTCTTCTTGCGGTTGACGATGTCGAGGCCGTAGAAGGTGAAGAAGATGCTGACTTCCCAGCCGAGCGCCGCGGCAGACGATGCGAGGATCAGCGGCGGGTAGGCCATGTCCAGCGTGCCCTTGGAGGCGACGATTGCGAGGCGGCGCTGCTTGCGCTTCGGTTTCGCTTCCGCCTTGACGCGCGTCAGCTCGGCGACCTGGCCCTGGACGAGCTCGGCGAACTTGGCCGCAACTGCCTCGTCGATCTTCGCGGCGATCTCGGGGCTCAGCGAGGTCTCGGTGGTCATGTCAGGCGTCGCCGTTCTTACGGAAGAAGTACTCGTAGACGCCGGCATTGCTGCCGCTGCTCAGGAGCTCGTGGCCGGTGTTGCGCGCGAAGGCCGGCATGTCGTTGACGCTGGCCGGGTCCGTCGCCAGGACACGAATCACGGAGCCGGCCTCGATTCCGTCGATGGCCTGACGCAGGCGAATCACCGGCATCGGGCAAAGCGTGCCGCGGCAGTCGAGCTCGTGGTCGGCGGTTGGCAGTGTGGCCATGGGAGGTTCCTTCCGGTGCTATCGAATGCGGGTGCTTCGTTAATTTTCCTTTACAAGCGAGGAGTGTACAAGTTAGCAGCCCCGGACGACCGGTAAACAGTGATATAGATTTCGCTCTTTAGCACATATTGCGGCCTCAAGCTGTGGCACCAGCGCCACGCTTCGGATACACTCAGCCCGGAGTATGAACGGTCCCGCGCAAAGATCCGACGAGGATCTCGTCACTGCTCTTGCCGCCGGGGACGACCTCGCCCTGGCGATGCTCGCAGGCCGCTATGCCCGCGGCGTCTACGACTTCGCGCTGAGGGCCACGCTCGATCCCACGGTTTCAGCCAACGTTACCCAGGCAACCTTCAAGCGCGCCTCCGACGGCGCCTCCGACAAGCCATCGCAGATCTCGTTCCGCACCTGGCTCTACAGCCTGGCGCTGGTCGAAGTGCTGGCGGTGGCGAACGAGCGCAGCACGTCGCGTCTGTCGCTGGGCGACCCGCGCTTCACCAACACGGACCCGCCGCAGGAGCACGAAGTGGCGCTGTGGGCCTGGCAGGCCGCTCGCAGCCTGCGCACGCGCGACTACTGTGTCCTGGACCTGACCCTGCGCCGCGAGTTGGCTCCCGAGGAGCTGGCCGACGCGGCGGCGCTGACCCGCAACAACCTCTACGCCAGCATCGGCCGGGCGCGCGGCGCTTTCGAAGACAGCTTCGCCGCGACGGCGCTCTATCTGCGCGGCCGCGAGTCCTGCCCGGACCTGGCTCGCCTCACCGGCAGCGCCGGCGGCGGCGGTGTGCGGCCGGCACTGCGTCATCAAATCGCCGAGCACGCCGAGACCTGCGACGCCTGTCGCGCGACGCTGGCAGCGCTGCCGGCCGCGAGTGACGTGTTCGCGGCGCTGGTCGACGTCGAGATGCCGGACGACCTGCCGAGTCGCGTGCTCGCGGGTAGTGGTGTCGACATCGCGCCGGCGCCACAGCCGAGCTTCGATGCGCCCGAAGAGGAGCCTGCCGAGGCAGAACAGCCGGAGGAGCCGGAAGAAGAGCCCGTCGAAGAACCGGTCGCCGCGTTTGCGGAGACCTCCGTGCCAGGGATGCCTGAGCATGGATGCGCCTGAGACCGAGACGCCTTCGGACAACGGCGAGCAGACGCGGATGGCCGTGTTTACGCCGGTGGACCGCACGCTATGGAGCCGCCCCGAAGACGATACTCCCACCGTCGCCTTGCCTCGCGAGAACGTGTTCGAAGACGAGCCGCCGGAAGCGGAGCCGGTTGCGCCGCCTGAGCGTCCGGTTGGTGCCGCGGCCGGCGCAGCGACCGAAGTCGCAGCAAGCGCCTCGGAGCCGCCCGTCACGCGTCGCTACGTCTCGGACGAGACATTCATGGAACGCGTGCGCAGCTGGTTCGACTTCGGCGCCCACCCGATAAGCTGGCCCTACGCGGCGCTCGGCATCGTTACGGTCTTCGCGATCTACCTCGGCATCGCGGTCGGCAGCGCCTTGCAGGGCGGCGGCGGTGACGCGGGCGCCGTGCCGCTGCGCACGACGCCGGGCGCGGTCAACACGATCGACTGCGGCGCGCCCATCGTTCTGACGCAGGGCACCTCGACCAAGATTAGCTTCGACGCCCAGGCGCTGAACGGCTTCACGATTGCCGGCGGTCAGGTGAATCCGATCTCGGCCCAGGCGACGCCTACCGGTCTCGAAGCGACGAGCGAGAGCCCGACCAGCATTCGATTCACGGCAGCAGCCGTGAGCAGCGCGACGCCTCGTACGGACGAGTACGACCTCACGGTGAACTGGCAGCGCGACACCGACACCGCAACCTCGATCTGCAAGGTTCAGGTCAAGGTCGGCGGCTAGGCACTCCTTAGCCGCAGGCAGCCACAAAAGACAGAGCCGCCCCCGATTCGGGCGGCTCTGTGTCGCTGGTTGTACCGGGCAAGGCCTAGATCAGGCCGCGCTCTCGAAGGACGCGCAGGACAGTCGCGCCGATCTCGGCGGGCGAGTCGCAGATTGTGGCGCCGGCCGCAGCCAGGGCTTCCTTTTTCGACGCGGCGGTGCCGGTGTTGCCGGCGATGATCGCGCCCGCGTGACCCATGCGCCGTCCCGCCGGCGCCGTGCTACCGGCGATGAATGCGATGACCGGCTTCTTGACGTTTGCTTTGATGTACTCGGCGGCGTCCTGCTCGGCCGTGCCGCCGATCTCGCCGATCATGACGATGGCGTCGGTCTCGGGGTCGTTGTTGAACATCTCGAGCACCTGGCGCTGGGTCGTACCGATGATCGGGTCGCCGCCGACGCCGACGCAGGTCGACTGGCCGATGCCCTGGCGCGTGAGCTGATCGACGGCCTCGTAGACCAGCGTGCCGCTGCGTGAGACGACGCCGACGCGGCCCTTGCTGAACACGCTGCCCGGCATGATGCCGACGCGGCACTCGTTGGGGGTGATGACGCCGGGGCAGTTCGGGCCGATGAGCGTCAGATTGCTGTCACGCAGCGCCCGCTTGACGCGCATCATGTCGATAGTCGGTATGCCTTCGGTGATGCAGATGATCACCTTGATCCCGGCATCGGCCGACTCGAGGATCGCATCGGCGGCGCCGGGTGCCGGGACGAAGATCAGGGAGCAGTCGATAGGACCGCGCTGCTCGACTGCGTCCGCGACGGTGTTGAACACCGGCACGCCGTATGCCGTCTCGCCGCCGCGTCCGGGCGTGCAGCCGGCAACGACCTTGGTGCCGTACTCGATGCAGCGCTCCGTCTGGAAGCCGCCCTCGCGGCCCGTAATGCCCTGAACCAGGACGCGCGTGTCCTTGTTGACCAGAATGCTCATGCGGTTCTCCTAAGCTTCGAAACGGAGCGCCGAAGGGCGCTGAACTGCTGCGTGTCGACTGCTTACGCGCCCGCGGCGGCGACCGCCTTGGCGGCGGCTTCGCCGAGGTCCTCGGCGCGCTCGACGTGCACCGTCGAGGCCTCGAGCATGCGCACGCCCTCTTCGAGGTTGGTGCCTGCGAGGCGCGCGACGATCGGTACGTCGACCTTGAGCTTCTCGTGGGCCTCGATGATGCCCTGCGCGATGATGTCGACGCGGGCCATGCCGCCGAAGATGTTGATCAGGATCGCTTTGACGTTGGGGTCGGAGGTGATGATGCCGAGGGCGTTGACCACGCGCTGCGGGTCGTTCGCAGTGGCGATGTCGAGGAAGTTTGCGGGGTCGCCACCGGCGAGCTTGATCGCGTCCATCGTGGCCATGGCGAGGCCGGCGCCGTTAACGATGCAGCCGATGTTGCCGTCTAGCTTGACGTAGTTGCTGATGCCCTCTTCCTGGGCGCGCACCTCGAGCGGGTCCTCCTCGTCGATGTCGCGCAGCGCCACGATGTCGGCGTGACGGAAGGCGGCGTTGTCGTCGAAGTTGAACTTGGCGTCGAGGGCGAGGATGCGACCGTCCTTGGTGACGACCAGCGGGTTGATCTCGGCAAGCGAGCAGTCCGTCTCGACGAATAGGCGGTAGAGGTTCGACATGAGGGCGACAGCGGGCCGTAGCAGGTCGCCTGTGAGCCCGAGCTCGAAGGCGAGGCGACGGCCCTCGTAGGGCTGAAAGCCGACTGCCGGGTCGACGGCGACGCGATGAATCGATTCCGGGTGCGTGGCCGCGACCTCTTCGATCTCCATGCCGCCGGCCGCCGAACCCATAAGCACCGGCCAGCCCTTCGCGGAGTCGATCAGCACCGCAAGGTAGATCTCGCGCTCGACCGGCGTCTGCTCTTCGACGAGCACGCGTCGCACGTAGCGGCCCTCGGGGCCGGTCTGCGGCGTCACGAGCGTCATGCCTATGACCTGGCTCGCGGCCGTTTTGGTCTCGTCCGGGTTGCTGGCTAGCTTGATGCCGCCGCCTTTGCCGCGCCCGCCGGCGTGGATCTGCGCCTTGACGACCGTCGGGCCGTTCAGTTCGACGGCGACAGCGCGCGCCTCGTCCGGCGTCGACGCGACGCGTCCCTTCGGGACGGGCACACCGAACCTGGCAAGCAACTCTTTGGCCTGATACTCATGGACCTTCACGGCGACTCCTGGGGCGAAAAACTGCGGGCTTGAATGGCGTGGTCGAGTTTAGCACAGGGTTTTCGTAGGGACTGCGGCCCTTCTCCCTCTCGTGAGCGTCACATATTAAAGGTTTTGATGCCAACTGCTGTCACGTGATTCAGCCTTGACACGACGGTGTTGAGATTCATACCTTGGAATCAGCCTAAGGCCGAGTCCTCTCGAAATGAGAGGAACGGGGGAACCAATCTTTGGGGTGTATTCCTGCTTCGGCAGGGAAGGGCAGCCTCTTCAGCCCTAACCCGACAGCTAACCTCGTAGGCCACTGAAGGAGGGCATCCATGTCCCTATTGTCTCGTTTTGCCAAGAACCAGGAGCCGGCTTCGCTGCCGGAGCTTCCGGAGGAGTGCGGCCATTGGGAGCTCGCGCCCCGATGGGACTGCGCCGCCGACATCGGTAAGAAGGACCTTGTCGTCTCGTACCGATGCACCACCTGCGGAAAGACGATGACGCCCGAAGAGGCGCGATCTCTTTCGCCGGCGGCTTAGCGGCCGATTCTATAAAGAGAAGAGCAGGGGCCAACTGCGGCCCCTGCTCTTCCCGGAAGAAAACGGCTGAGTTGCTGACTCTGTTAACGGCTATTAACCGTTCTTTTACGGGTTGCCCGTATCAAGAGCAGAGGACGTAACGCAAATACTTATGTTAGGAACGGCGGGGTAAATGGCCATAGAGGAGGGCATCCTGACCACTGACACTCTGGTCCGACCACCCCTCGGTTCTATCTCACAGGTTTTTGCCAGCGGCGGACCGCTGCGCGGCGTGGCGTGGCGTAAAGCTGCGTTTCTCGTCGGCTGGGAGGTCCAGTCGCACATCTCGTCGATAACCGTTATCGCACTGGTCGCGTTCACCTCGATCTGGGTGACGATGCCGGTGATGCTCGTCTGGTCGATGATTGCGAGCGTTGCCTACTGGTACGCGCGGGAACGCGGCTACCCGAGCCTCTTCGCCGAAGAAGAATGGTGTCCCACGGCTTCCGGGACCGCGGGCTACGTGACGCGTTCGGCGGTTAAGGCCTGGTTTGCCGGCCTGCACGCCTTCGTATACGCGCGCATCGCCTGCCCGATGCTGTGTCCGTCACGCCGGGGCCTGCGAGCGCGGGCGACGCGATACGCGGTGCTGACGCTGGGCATGACCCTGTTCGGCGTCACCGCGGCAGAGCACATGCTGCGACGCGCCGGCTTGCAGGGGCGGCGTTTGCTTCAGGTCGGTCTGCTGGGGCCGCTGCTCAACGTGCCGTACCGAGTGCTGCTGAGCGCGATCGTGCTGCACGCGGCCATGGGCCTGTTCGCGTCGGTCGATCCGGTCGGTACTCTGGCCGCCGTCGACCCGTTCAAGCTGTTCCTCTAGCCGACCGCAGGCGCCGTACCGATCTCGCCGAGGCGCGGGATGATCAATCTCGCGACCT
Source organism: uncultured Chloroflexia bacterium (assembly GCA_963732945.1). Lineage (GTDB taxonomy): Bacteria > Chloroflexota > Dehalococcoidia > DSTF01 > WHTK01 > WHTK01. Next base: position 234,999 of record CAVTBL010000006.1, on the reverse strand, counting down.
GGTCCTGCAGCGCCTGGCTGTTGAAGCTCATGCGTACGTAGTTCACGCCCAGCGCTTCGAGCGCGTCCAGCTTCTCGAGGCAGACGTCCGGCGTACCGACGATCTCGCGGTCGAGGAACTCGTCGAAGGTTGGCGGCGCGAAGGCGGGCGAGACGCGCTGCAGTGTCTCGTACTCGGTGCGGGCGTCGCCTACGGCCTCGTCCTGCGAACTCGGCCACGATGACGCGGCCGCCCTTGACCAGCGTCATGGGGCGCTTCGGCCAGTCGGCGTGCGAGAGGACGCCGCGCAAGGTCTCCGGCTTACCGCCGGCGCTGAGCATCATCCAGCCGTCGGCGAGCTCTCTGACGGTCTGCATCGTGGCCTCGGACTCGCCGCCGATCCAGATCGGCATGTGCGGCTTCTGGTACGGCTCCGGGTTGAACGGCAGTTCGTGCACCTGGACGTACTTGCCCTCGAAGGTCGTAAGCTCGGGCGCCGGATGGGTCCAGAGCTGCTTGAACAGCTGCACGATCTCGCGACCGGCCTCGGCGCGCTCGTCGTGGTCGTCGAGCCACGGCAGGTTGTAGGCGTCGTACTCGGCTCGGTTCCAGCCGGAGCCCAGCGTGGCGATGACGCGGCCATGTGTGATCTGGTCGAGGCTGGTGAGCATCTTGGCGAATAGGGCCGGTGGACGCAGCGTCAGGTTGAGGGTGCCCCAGGCGAGCCGTGTGTGCTGCGTGACGGTGCCGATCGCCACGGCGAGCGTGAACAGGTCGAGCGGGCCGTCGGGCCTGTGCTCGCCGCGGGTGTTCATGATGTGGTCGGAGAGCCAGACGGAGTCGAAGCCCTGAGCGTCGGCGAGACGGGCTTCGTCAAGCACGGCGTCGACGCCGCGGTCGGGATGGAGCTGGAGACCAAGCTTCACGAGAACCTCCGAGGAGCTATCAGCTATCAGCTGTCAGCTTCGAGTTTCAGCTTACGAGCTTCGAGCGCGAGACGCTACGGCAGCGACCTGCAAGCCGTAGTGCTCGATTATGCGCGCGGCGGCGTCCTGCGGCGATAGGTTGGAGTTGTCGATTGTCAGGCTGGGTCTGCCGCGTATCGCGCTGAAGTAGTCCCTGACCTGCATCTCCACGCGTAGCTGCTCGAAGTCGACCATCTTGGAGATGGCGCGGCGCGATGGTGAGACGATGCGTTGCTCGAGCAGCGCCGGATCGCAGACCAGGCGCACCAGACACACCCTGCCGCCGTTCGCCTCGACGAGATGGAAGCGCTGCTCGACGAGGTCGGCATCCTGCGGGTGCTCGTAAATGCCGGTGTAGATCAGGTCTACGTTGTCCTGCGCGGCGGCCTCGAATACCTGCGCTCGGATCGAGTGCACCAGACGCCAGAACGTGTCCGTGCCGATGTCGAAGACGGGCTCGATGGCGCCGATGCTGAGGTGGTTGTGGAACAGCTTGTAGCCGGTGCGCCGGGCAAGCTCGGTCGCGACGGTGAGCTTGCCGACGCCGGGCGGGCCGTAGATGTAGATCAGGTTCACGATTGCTTGCGAGTCTACAGGCATCAGCGTTAATTGCCAGCCTGTACCTGAGTTCGGAGGCACACCAAAGGGCAAAGGGCAAAGGGCAAACTCGCAGCTCGAGGCTGACGGCTCGTGGCTGGCTCGCTACGTGGCTTCGCGCACCTCGATCTGCTGTAGTCGTCGATGCGCCATCAGGGCTGCGAGCGCAGTGACCACGATCGTGAGGATCAGGGCGGCTTCGCCGGAGACGTAGGCGTCGTAGGTGTTCGGGACCTTGCCGGCGAACGCGTCTGACAGCCCGATGGTGTAGTGACGGATGCTCAGGTAGCGCAGGCCCTCGAACAGGCCGCTGAGCGCGCCTTCCCAGAGGAAGACGTAGACGAGGCCGGCTATCAGGGCTCGATTGGTGATCAGGCTGAGGAGCGCGAATACGGTGCAATACGCGAGCGCGCCGATTACGACCGCGATACAGGCGCCGACGACGATGTTGGTGTCGCCCGACTTGATCGCGATGAGGCCGGAGATCAGTGTCGATACGAAGACGAGAGACGCGGTCATGATCCAGGCGGCGATGACTTTCGGCAGAAGAATCTGCCAGCGCGGCACCGGCTTGGTCAGCAGGTAAACGGCGGTACCGTCCTCCAGCTCGTCGCCGAGAACAGAGGTGCCGTAGAGCAGCGCGGTCAGCGGCAGCACGACGCTCATCATCAGGCCGAGATACAGGGCGCGCGCCGTCCAGTGATTCGGGTCGTCCGTGGTGTCGCTGAGCCGGTAGACGAGCGCGACGAGCACCGGCAGCGACGACAGGGCGATAAGCATCAGCGTGGTCTTGCGAAACGCCAGCTGACGCAGCGTTAGCTGCAGGAGGAACGCGATCATCGCGCTACGAGGTAAGAGAAGACGCTCTCCAGCGACTCGTCCGTGGGCGACAGCTCGAACAGCGTCACGCCGTTCTCGTGGGCGACTTGCGGCGCCAGGTGCGCGAAGGCGTCGAGGTCGGAGCAACGCAGCATGATCTTGTCGCCGTTGAGCTCGAGGCCGAACACGGCGGGCTGCCCGATCATCGCCGCGGCGAGTCGGCGGTTGTCGCTGGATCGCAGCATGATCGAGTGCGGACGGTCGGTCATGAGGCGGCGGATGGCGTGGAAGTCGCCCGACGCTGCGAGGCGCCCGGCGACGATGACGAGCACATTCTCGGCCAGCCGCTCCACCTCCTCGAGGATGTGCGACGAGAAGACGATGGTGGCGCCGTTGTCGGCCATGCGGCGCAGCATGTCCATCATGCGCAGTCGCTGTCGGGGGTCGGTGCCGTTGAACGGCTCGTCGAGCAGGAGAATCGAGGGCTTGTGCACGATGGCGGCGGCGATTTTGACGCGCTGCTTCATGCCCTTCGAGTAGCCGCCCATCGCCCGGTCTTTGGCATCGGTCATCTCGACCGTTTCGATGGCTTCGCGCGCGGCGGCATCGGCGTTGGGCAGGCCCTGCAGCCGGGCGCTGAGCTTCACGAAATCGAGGCCGCTGAGGAAGGGGTAGATGCTCTCGCGCTCGGGGACGAAGCCCATGCGCTTGTATATGTCGGGGTTCTCCCAGGTCGATTCGCCGAGCATGCGCGCTTCGCCGTTCGATGGCTTCAGGAGCCCGGCGAGCATGTGCAGCAGCGTCGACTTGCCGGCGCCGTTGGGACCGAGGAGGCCGGTAATGCCGGGTCCGAGCGCGAAGCTGATCTCGTTGACCGCGACAACGTTGCCGTACCAGCGCGAGATCTTCTCGACGCTGATCGCCTCAGTCGAGACGGTTCGCGATGCGGGCGCTTGAGTCGTCGTCATACGGAGAGACTCTGCATCTTGCGGTAGAGCACGCCGACCGCGATGCCGGTGTAGACCAGCGCTGCGACGACGTACCAGGCGCCGTTGAGGCCGGCATGATCGAGATTGGTCCCGATCTGGGGCGTCGCGCTGAAGATGTAGTACACGGCGCCTTCGAGCATGCCCAGCGGGCTCACTAGCAGCGAGTAGTGTCTCAGGCTGCCGGTTAGCGTGTCGGCCAGGATGCCACCGATCGTTGTGAGGATCGTGAAGGTGGCGATTACGGCGCCGGTGGCGAAGGCCCGACGCGAGGTCTGCACCGCTATCGCCAGCGAGACGCTCGCCATGAACGCGGCGACCAGAACCGACGAGGCGATGATCGGCAGCAGCAGGTCACCGTTGTGCTTCAGGTAGTCGACCAGGTCTGTCGTCGCGACGGCGTTGCCGGTGATCAGCAGGACCTGGGGCGCAACCATGACTATGAACAGGGCAAGCGTCAGCGCGGCCAGCTTGGAGCCGACGTAGTCGAGGCGTGAGAGGGCGCGCGAGAAGTAGAGGGCCAGCGTGTGGTAGCGCTGGTCGCGCCCGATGAGCTCGGGTGCGGCGACGGCGCAAAACAGGCCCAGGACGATTGAGATGAAGCCGAAGTACTCCTCCGGCTTCGCGAGCTCGAACTGATCCGGCGCCAGCGCTGCGACCGCGAGAAGCACGATCGCGGGCAGCGACGCCACGATCGCGAGGCCAACGGGGAAGACCTTCGACATGGCGGAGCGACCGAGCCCGAAGATGCTGCGAAAGCTGTAGACGAACAGCGAAAGCGCGGCGTACTGCCGGCCGAGACGAACGCCGTCGTAGTTGCGATAGCCGAGGTCGTAGATGCTGGCGCGTGCGCCCGTGGATGTGGGAGTCGATGCCTCAGACATGGGCAACGGCCTCCTCGGGATCGGCGCGGAACAGGTCCTCGAGGTGGTGGCGGCGCTGCTCCATGCGCAGGAGGCCGACGCCCATCGCCACGACCTCGTCGCGCACGAGGTCGTAGGGCGCGGCGCCGTCCAGCCCGACGTAGAGCAGGTGCCCGTCGCGGGCAACGTGCAGTCCGTGTTTCGTGAGACGCGTCTCGAGCTCGTCCTGGCGCTCGTCGACTTCAACCGAGAGCACCTGCATCGAGCTCGTGAAGCTGGCAATCGTGTCGGAGCGCATCAGTCGCCCGGAGTCGATGACGACGAGGTGGTCGCAGACGCGCTCGATCTCGCCGAGCAGGTGAGATGACATAAGAATCGAAATACCGAAGTCGGCGCCGATGCGGCGAATGAGGTCGAGCATCTCGTCGCGTCCTTCAGGATCGAGGCCGTTGGTGGGCTCGTCGAGCATGAGCAGGCGCGGGTCGTGCACCAGGGCCTGCGCGAGCTTGACGCGCTGCTTCATGCCGGTCGAGTAGGTGCCAATGGCGCGATAGCGCTCTTCGAACAGACCGACGTGCCGCAGGATTTCGGCGGTGCGCTCGCGAGCGGCGGCAGTCGGCAGGCCGTTGATCCGCGCCATGTGCGCCACGAAGTCGGTGGCGCTGACGTCGGGCGGCAGGCAATCGTGCTCGGGCATGTAGCCGACGAACTGCCGCAGCGTCGGGCCCTCGGCGAGCACGTCGTAGCCGAGCAGGGAGGCGCCGCCGCCTGTCGGGTCGAGCAGGCCGAGCAGAATCTTGATCAGGGTGCTTTTGCCGGCGCCGTTGGCACCGACGAGGCCGGTAACACCGGTGCCGATGGCGACGCTGAGGGAGTCGAGCGCGAGCACGTCGTGGCCGTAGCGCTTCGTCAGGGATTCCGTCTGGATCAAGGCAGCCGATTCAGCCATTACGCCATCAGTCTAAGGGATGTGCGGGAGCAACAAGCGACAGGCTACCGGCAACCAGAGGCAGGCCGTTCAAATCCTGTTGCCTGTTGCTCGTGGACTAATGCGCTTCGGCGCCGGCGCGGGCGATCGATTCGTCCTCGTCGCTGGTGGCGCCGGAGACGCCGACGGCGCCAACGATGGCCCCGCCATCGCGCACGACGACGCCGCCCTGCGCCGGTACGAAGCGGCCGCCGTAGCGGATCATCAGCGAGTTGATGATGGTCGGCAGGCTGTCGGCCATGGCTTCGAGGCGGCCGGAGTCGCGGCCCATGACGGCGCTGGCGACGGCCTTGCCCTCGGCGACCACGATGGTGGCGGATGGGGCGTCACCCATGCGCTCGAGCGCCATGACGTTGCCGCCGGCGTCGACGATCGCCACGCTTACGGGCTTGCCGATCTCGGTTGCCTTTTCGCGTGCGGCATCCATCATCCGCCTGGCGGCGTCGCTCTTCATGGGCTGGCTCCTTGCTCTTTATGACAGTGGGTCGACGGTCGAGATTATAGCCTTGACGGCGTTTAGAAACGGTAACGCAGACTCGCAGAGGACGTTGATGTAAAGGAACGACGATGGAATCACTCACAATACGGCTGCGTGAAGGATCACGGGTCGATACAAGAGGACGGAACCACATGCTGAAGCGAGCGCTGCGTCTTATCCGGGCGCAGGAGTCAGGCTGGGAGATCGGCTGGCTCAACCCCGACATCGCGATCGGCTCTGTTAGGAGCGCTGAGGACTGGCGAGAGGTCTACGAGTCCGGTGTACGCGCCGTCGTAGACATGTGCGACGAACCGGCAGACCTGGGTGCAGTCGTGCGCGGCGCCGGGATGCGCTACTTGCGGCTCTGCCTGCGCTCCGGACCCACGCCGGGGCCGGAGGAGCTGCACATCGTTACCAGCTGGCTGCGCGACCGCAATCTCAACGAGGGCCCCGTGCTGATTCGCGCCGTCGACGAGACGAATAACCACGGTATGCTGGCCTGCGCGGCGCTGATCCGGTCCGGCCTTAGCTACGACCTCGCGACGCAGGCTCTCGAGCGCGTGCGCCCCCAGGCGGAGCTTACGTTCGACCAGGTTAGTGCACTGCTGCGCTTCGCCGCCCAACTGGCGCAGGTCGAGGACGCCTGAGCTTACGTCCGCTTCGGCGTGTAGAAGTGAATCGACTCGCCGCTAACCGCCAACGCAGCCTCCTTGAGCGCCTCCGAGAGCGTGGGATGTGCGTGTACCGCGAAGCCTAGCTCGACCGGCGTCGTCTCCAGCACGGCGCCAAGCGACGCTTCGCCGATCAGTTCCGTGACGTTGTGACCGATCAGGTGGTAACCGAGAATCGCGTTCGTCTCGGCGTCGACGACCAGCTTGACGAAGCCGTCGGTGTTGCCTGCCGCCATCGCCTTGCCGGAAGCGCGGAAGGGGAAGCGCCCCGTCTTGACCGTGTAACCGCGCTCGCGTGCCTGAGTCTCGCTGGGGCCGAGGCTCGCGACCTGGGGCTGGCAGTAGACGGCGCGCGGCATCTTGTCGTAGTCGATCGGCTGCGGCTCGAGGCCGGCGATCTTCTCGACGGCCGTAACGCCCTGATGCGATGCGACGTGGGCCAGCAGCAGGCGTCCGGTGACGTCGCCGATCGCCCAGACGCTCGGCACGTTGGTCCCGCAGTAGTCGTCGACCGTGATCCAGCCTCGGTTCGTTTCGACGCCGGCGGTGTCGAGGCCGAGGCTGCTGGTGTCGGCGCCGAAGCCGAGGCCGAGGAGCGCCACTTCCGCTTCGACCTGGACGAGCGCGTGGGCCTGCGTATAGCCGACTCGGACGCCGCCAGGTAGCGTTTCGACGCGCTCGACGCTGACGCCGGTCACGACGTTGATGCCCTGCGCTTTGAATGAGCGCTCTAGTTGGCGGCCGACGTCCTCGTCTTCCAGGGGCAGGAGGCGCGGCAGCAGCTCGAGAATCGTCACGTCGGCGCCGTAGGAGCGGTAGAGGTAGCCGAACTCGCAGCCGATGGCGCCGCCGCCCACGATGACGATCGACTTCGGCACCTCGCGCAGGGCAAGCGCCTCGCGGCTGGTGATTACGCGATGACCGTCGGGCGGCAGGTTGGGCAGCGAGCGCGTCGTGGCGCCTGTGGCGATGATGATGTTCGCGGCCTCGATATCGCGACCTTCGGGCTCGACGCGCAGGCTGGTCGGGCTGGTGAGACGCCCGGTGCCGCGAATAATCTCAACCTTGTTCTGGGTCAGTAGCGTCTCGACCCCGCCGACGAACTTCGCCACGATGTCGCGGCTGCGCTGCACGGAGACGCCGAGGTCGGCGGTGAGCCCGTCGAAGCTGATGCCGAACTCGGAGCCGTGTCGCGCAGAGTTGAGCAGATCGGCGGCGGAGAGCAGGGCCTTGCTGGGGATGCAGCCCCAGTTGAGGCAGAGGCCGCCAACCGCGTCCTTCTCGACGATCGCTGCCTTGAGGCCGAGCTGCGCGGCCCGGATCGCAGCGACATAGCCGCCCGGCCCCGCGCCGATGATGGCGACGTCGAAGTCAGGCATCGTAGTCCTCGAAGAACGGCAGCGGCGATGCGGCGGCGCGCGCCTGCTCGCCGGCGTGATACGAGCTGCGTACGAACGGCCCGGCCTCGACGTGCCGGAAGCCGAGGCGCGCGCCGATCTGCTTGAGCTCGGCGTACTCGTCGGGGTGCCAGTAGCGCACGACGGGCAGATGCTTCGCGTCGGGCTGCAGGTACTGACCGATGGTCAGCAGGTCGCAGTCGTGTCGGCGCAGGTCGGCCATCGTGGCCGCGACCTCGTCCAGCGTCTCGCCGAGGCCGACCATGATGCCGGATTTCGTGGTCATGCCGGGGTCGAACTGCTTTATACGGCTGAGCAGCTCCAGCGAGCGCTCGTAGCGGGCTTTGGGACGCACGTGACGATAGAGGCGCGGTACCGTCTCGATGTTGTGGTTGTAGACCACGGGCCCGGCTTCTACGACGGTCCGCAGGGCGTCCCAGTTGCCCTCGAAGTCGGGCGTCAGCACCTCGACCTGACAGCTCGGCGTGCGATGACGGATGGCGCGGATGCAGGCGGCCCAGACGGCGGCGCCGCCGTCCGGCAGGTCGTCGCGGTTTACCGACGTGAGCACGGCGTAATCGAGGCCGAGTATTTCGATCGTCTGGGCGAGGCGCAGCGGCTCCAGCAGGTCGAGGCCTTCCGGGCGGCCGGACGTGACGGAGCAGAAGCCGCAGGAGCGCGTGCAAACGTCGCCGAGGATGATGAAAGTAGCTTCGCCGGCGTTGAAGCACTCGCCGATATTGGGGCAGTCGGCCTCTTCGCAGACGCTGTGCAGGTTGTGTTGGCGCAGCAGGCCCTTGATCTGCTGGTAGCGCTCGCCGTTACGAAAGCGGACCTTGAGCCAATCGGGCTTGGCAAGGACGGCGTCAGTCATGGAGCTCTCCCCAGGTCGGCGAGTGACGAGGCGCTATCGAAGATCGCCCCCTCGCCCCGCAGGGAGAGGAGGAAGCTGGTTGCAGGCTGCACTGGAAGAGCTCAACGAACTCGTCGATCAGGGCCTCCTCTACTGCCACGATGCTGGTCTCGACGCCCAGGTGAGCGAGAGACGTGACGCCGGCGCCGGCGAGGCCGCAGGGGACGATGGCGTCGTACCAGGAGAGGTCGGGGTCGACGTTGAGAGCGAAGCCGTGGGTGGTGACGCCGCCCTGGACTCGCACGCCGATGGCGCCGATCTTGGCGTCGCCAACCCAGACGCCGGGTCGCCCAAACACGGTGCCGGCCCTTACGCCCATGCGCTGCAGAGCGCCGATCATCGTCTGCTCGAGCAAGCGGACGTAGTCGGCGGCACCGAGGTTGCGGCGGCGCAGGTCGAGGATCGGGTAGCTGACGACCTGGCCGGGGCCGTGAAACGTCACGTCGCCGCCGCGGTCGCTCTCGACCAGCGAGGCGCCTCTGGCTCGCAGCGTCTCGGGGTCTACGAGCAGGTGCTCGGGACGGATGCGACGGCCGAAGCTGTAGGTCGGCGGGTGCTGAAGGATCGCGACGACCTCGGGGGCGCCGTTGCGCACCGCATCGGCGGTGTCGCGCTGCCAGCGCCAGGCGTCGTCGTAGGACAACGTGCCGGGGCGGTAGAGCCGCAGCGTCGTCCTAGTGGCTGCGGGCGTCGCGATGGCGGTCACGCCGGCTCTTCCAGCGACATGACCATACGCGGCCGCGCGTCCAGCGTGCGGTGGACGGGGCAGCGTCCCGCGATCTCGAGCATGCGGTTGCGCTGCTCCGGCGTGAGGTCGCCCTTGAGCGAGACCTCGAGGCGAATCAGGTCGCGGCGTTCGAAGCCGGCTGCGGCGATCTCCTCCGGCGTGAACTCTGGCTCCCCGGGCACGACGCGATCGTGCGTGAGCTTTACCGAGACGTCGTCGAGCGCGATCTGCTTGAGCTCGGCGTACATACGCAGCGTGATCGCGGTACAGGCACCGAGCGAGGCCAGCAGCAGCTCGGTCGGCGTGGGGCCGAGGTCATCACCGCCGCCGTCGAGCGGCTCGTCCGAGATGATCAGATGGCGGCCGTTGTTGACGTTGACCGCGTAGCGATGGTCCGGCAGGGAGTCGATGGTGACGGTTCGCATGGCTGGCCCTCCGTCCAGATCTTAGCCGAGAGTGTCCAGCGCCGGTCGACTGCCATCCGGCAGGTCGTGCTTCAGTCGAGGCTGTCGATGATCGCGGCGCCGCGCGAGGTCTCGCGGTCGATGACGACGAACGACGGGCTCTCGAGGCGCGCCCACAACGCAGCTGCGCCGACCTGGAAATACGGCGCGGCGTACAGAGCGATAACGGTGCCGTGCGAAACGATAGCGACGTTGCTCTCCGATTCGCGGGTGATGGCTGAATCGATGGCGGCGGCGAAGCGGTTGCGTGCCTCCACGGCGGACTCGTCGCCGAAGCCACGCTCCTCGGGTGCGGCGAAGAAGCGCTGCATCGACGCCTGAAACTCGTGCTCCGGGACGTAGGGCCGGCGGTGCTCGTCGAGACCGGGCTCGCTGTGCCAATCGAGCTTGAGGCTACGCGCCAGCAGCTCGGCGGTCTCGGTCGCCTTGGGCTCCTCGCTGGCGACGATGACCTGCGGTTTGAAGATGCGCAGCGAGGAGGCGAGCTTGCGGCAGCGAGCGCGACCCTCGGGTGTGAGGCGCCACTGTTTTGGCGGCACCTCGGGGTCGGGCGTGGCGAGAGAGTGCTTGATGAGGATGAGGCTGGCCATGCTAGAGCTCGAGGTAGTCCGGAAGCTCGACGACCGAGTCGAGTACTGCCTGAGTCTGATAGGGCGCGAACTCGTCGTGCGTCGTCACGCCGGTGAGCACCGCCACGAACGGGATGCCGCCGCGCGAGGCAGCCTCGGCGTCAATCGTCGTGTCGCCTACGTAGAGACCGTCCGCCGGCTCGACCTCGAGACGTTCGAGTGCCAGGAGCAGGCCGCCGGGATCGGGCTTGAAGTCGGGGACGTCCTGGCCGCCGAGGACCAGATCGAAGCAGTCAGCGATGCCCTCGCGCTCGAGCACGGCGATGATCAGATGGCGCAGCTTCTGGCTGACGATGGCCGTCGGTATGCCGATTTCGCTGAGGCGCTGAATCGTCGCCACGGCACCCGGCAGCATCAACGTAAGCGTGGCCATGACTTCGTCGGCCTGCTCGCGATAAACGCGGATGTACTCGGCTACTGCCGCGCCGTCCAGGGTAGGGAACCAGAGAGGCACGACTTTTTCGAGGGGCGTGCCGATACTGCGCCCGATGGCCGCACGAGTGGGCTCGGGCAATCCGAGTGCCTGTGTCGCAAAGTGGTGCGCCGCTACGAAACCGGGACGTGAGTCGGCCAGCGTGAGGTCGAAGTCGAAGACGATGGCGCCGGGGGCGATGGTGGTGCGGCGGCTCAAGACGCTGCGAGCTCCGGTCTGGCGCTGAACTCGAGCACGCGTTCGGCCCAGGCTGCGACGCCGAGCAGCTTCGCCTCGCCGAACGATGGTCCGATGAGCTGCACGGCCAGAGGCAGACCGGATGGCGAGACGCCGCTGGGCAGGGCGATCGCCGGCAGGCCGGTGAAGCTGGCGGGGCCGCAGAAGATGCCGGAGCCGGTCGCGTGCAGGCCCTCGGGCGCGGTGGTCGGTGCGACAGGCATGAGTATGGCATCGACCCGTGTCAGCGTCTCGCTGAGCGAGTCGTGCAGGCGGCGCATGGCGTCGCGGGCGCCCCGGTACTCCTGCTCCGAGGTTGCGTGACCGGCTTCGATCAGGCCGCGGATGTTGTCGCGGTACTGGTGCTTGTGCTCGGCGTAGCGGACGGCGTGTGCCACCGCGGCCTCGTAACGCATGACGGGCTGGGCTGCCTCCGCGATCTCGGGTGCGGCGCCGGGGAATGAGACCTCGACCACTTCGGCTCCGGCGAGCTCGAAGCGTTTGATCGCGGCATCGAGCTGCGACACGATCTCGTCGGAGGCGGTGCCGGCGTAGTAGGCGCGCGGCACGCCGAGTCGCGGCGGCGATGGATTGGCGATCGCCGCGACGTAATCGTCAACCGGCGCGTCGACCGAGTATGGGTCGGAGGCGTCGTAACCGGCGACGACGCTGAGGCCGAGCGCGGCGTCGGCCACACAGCTACACAGCAGGCCGACGTGATCGAAGCTCGCGGCGAGTGGCAGGACGCCGGTGCAGCTGTTGCGGCCGTGCGAAGGCTTGAGCCCAACGATGCCGCAGTAGGCGGCTGGTCGCAGCACGGAGCCGACGGTCTGGGTGCCCAGAGCGAGCGGCAGCATTCCCGCCGCGACGGCAGCAGCCGAGCCGCTGGAGGAGCCACCGGGCGTGTGATTGAGGTTCCAGGGGTTGGCGGTCGGCGCCGGGTCGAGGTAAGCGAATTCGGTGGTGTGCGTTTTGCCAACGATGACGGCGCCAGCCTGACGCAGTCGCGCCACCACGGTGGCGTCGGTCTCGGGCTGGTAGTGCGCGAAAGACGGTGCGCCGGCGCGGGTCGGCAGGCCGGCCACGTCGATGATGTCCTTGATGCCGACGGGCACCCCGGCTAGCGTGCCCAGCGTCTCGCCGCGCTGTCGCGTCGCAGCGAGCTCGCGCGCCTGCTGAAGCGCTCCGTTGGAGTCGACCTCGACCCAGGCGTGCAGGCGAGGCTCGAGCGCGTCGATGTGGTCGAGGCACTGCTTGATGGCGGCGAGCGGCGCAAGCGAGCCGTCCCTGATCTGAGCGGCGATGACGTGAGCAGGCTGCATCGCCGTTAGTCTAACGCGAACCCCCCTCAAGAAATCCATTCGAAGAGACGGCAGATGGCCATCGCCGGCTCCGGCGGTCACGATGCCCAGGTGACGGAATCAGAAAGTATCCAGCCCTCCACTCCGTCATCCGATTTCACGTGAATCCACCATGCGGTGCCCGGCGGTGCATCTCGATCAGAATCCACGGAGCACCCACCGTTGCAGGGACTGCGATCTGGAAAGCTGGCGCCCTCGGTGACCTTCAAGAGACTTCCTTCCGGCAAGTGGCCGATTACCGTCTCGCCAGTTCCAGGCAACTCCCGGACGCTGGCGCCCGAAGCCTTCACGCGAAGACGCAAAGTGGCCGAGAAGGGGGGCCGTTCCACCTCCGGTGGTAACCCAATCGCAGATGGAATACCAGGCGGCCAATCCTTCCCGCCCCAAAATGACAGGACGAATCCGAACTCCGATGCTTTCTCGTTAAGGCCATACTCGCCCCACGGCTGCCGCCCGGCCCAGGTCGACAGCGCTAGTACGGGCGTCAGCGGTGATCCGGCAGCACTGAATATCTGGCCATCGTATAAGAACCGTCGCACATCCTGTGGATCAGGCACCGGTATTGGCTTCGCATCCTCTGGCTTACCGAGCGGAAGCGGTTGCAGGCTGCCATCAACCTTCAGGACTTCAAAGTTCGTTTCGCTCGCCACAAGGATGCCAGAGCTATCGCTTAGCCAGCTCAGACGTTTGGGCCCTACGGCGGTTGATGCTCGTATCGCCTGAAAAACGACCTGGCCAGTGTTCAGGTCGATCATCGCTACCACGGGCCAGGGTTCAGAGTAGGCGGGAACCCGCAATGGGAAGCTTCCTGACCACGCCAGCCAGCGTCCGTCAGGTGATGGTTGTGCTGGATAGGCAAGACGGGGGCTCGGGACCAGCCCAGAGCTCGCGGGCAGAGAATATTTGGCGTCAACCTTGCCGGCCGTGTCTATCCTCCAGATGTTTACGGCACCGGGCGTGCCTGCACCTGTGCTCTCTGCAGAGGCGATCGCGACTGCACCTCCACCCTGCGTCGAGAAGCCCTCGACCGTTGACAAGCCTTCACTCAATCGCGTCACGTTCCCGGTAGCTACATCGACCACGTAGCCGTCCACCAACAATTTCTTTCCGTCGCCGAGTACCACGGTATTGCCTCCGGCGTAGCTTCGGGGCAAGGAGAAGGTGGATGTGACTTTCAGCGGGTCCGCGCCGAGGTCAACCACGCAGAATGTCCGGCCGCCGTCCTGTGCCTGCAAGACCAGCAGACCAGAAGGAGTGGGGCCGGTCGCGCGCCGCCAGTGCCGGACATCTAGCTCATAGCTCCTACCAGAGACCCGGTCGGCAATGATCGCCCTGACGGCGGGCGAACCGGAAGACAAATTCACTTGAAGCCAACGGTGCGTTCTATCTACTTCGTAGTCAGCCACTGGGATGTCGGGAACTGTCCAGAGTTGACTATTGCCACCGTCAGTGTCCATGAAGGCGATGCCGTTTTGCTCAGAAGGCACCTCACTGGGACCGAGTTCACGCCGAACGAACCCGTTCGATACTGGGCCAGAGAGAGGAGATGCCCCAACCGGAGACTGCGTCCCAGTGTCTTCACGGCTAAGGACGAGAACCATCGCGGCGACAACCGCCACCACGCAGCACGTTAAGACGGCCAAGGCAACCAGTCGCCACCGCTTGCTGGGCTTCCACCACCACCCAGTCAGTCTCAAAGTCAGGCCGACCCCGAAATGTCGAGTGCGTATTGAGTATTTCGTGGCACCATGTCCAGGGAAGAGATTCGGTCGCGAACGCTGAGCCTCATGCCGACTTGTTGATCCCCACCATGTACTGATTAGAAGGCAGAACTTGATACTCAGGAACGTCCACTATGACGGCCCAGTAGGGACCAGCGGACATGGCCTCGAAATGAAGGTGCGTGTTGCCCGCCCAGTTGTAAAGGTCCGCGATTTTGTCTCCCGGATACAGCCACTGGCATACCGAGCGGGTGGTCGCCCCTTTGCCCTGACTCAAGGAAGCGGCGTAAACAAGATGGGAGGCGGCGAGAAGGACGTCCTTTGCCGCTTCTTTGTTACGGGACGTGTCTGGCGATGGAAACGATGGCTTCGGCGGCGATTTCGGGCGGCACGCGGTCCGTGTTGATAGCGATGTCGTACATGGCGGCGTCGGTCCATTCGAAGCGGTAGAGGCGGCGGAGCAGGTCGCGCCGGTCCTTGTCGCTCTGCTTGATCAGGGCCTCGGCTTCGTCCGGCGAGATGTTCTGCTCGATTGCGAGGCGCTGCTTACGCGCCGCCAGCGAGCCGTGAATCAGAACACGCAGCGTCGAAGGACGGTCGCGCAGCAGGTACTGGCCGGCGTGTCCGACGATGACGGCATCGCCGCTCTCGGCGAGCTCTTTGACGACGCGCTCGATGAGCTTGCGGTATTCGTCGGAGCTGAGGCTCTGCAGGGCCGTGTCCCAGATTTCCGGCGACGGGTCTATGAAGCCTGTCGTTCCCTCAATCGACATGGCGGAGGCGGCGCCGAGGCGGCGCATGAAGCGCTCGAAGAAACCGGGAACCCGCTCGGCGGCCGCGACATCGCTGGGCGGCACACCAGCCAGGGCGGCAGCTTCGGTGGTGATTTCCCAGTCGTAGTAGCGAAAGCCGAGCAGGTCTGCGACCTGATGTGCGACCGGGAAGCCGGCTGAGCCGGTCTCGACGGAGAGGGCGACGACGTTAGCAGTCATTACGGTTACTTCTGGTCCGGCGACGAGGCTCCGACCAGGATTGCGACGTTGCCGTTGGTGTGCGCGTTCTCGTGCATGCGCTGGTGCGCGAGTCCCGTTTCCTCGAAGGCGTAGGTGTGTGTGAGGCAGGGGTCGATCTTGCCGTCTGCGACGAGTTGGTTGGCGGCAGCGGCCTCGACGGCGTTGGCGAAGTGAGAGCCCTGGAAGCGCTTCTGGCGCGTCCAGAGGTAGCGCAGGTCGACGTCGCCGTTGTAGCCGGTGGTGCCGGCGCAGATCACGACCATGCCGCCGGGATCGCAGACGAACAGCGAAGTCGGAACCGTGTCCTGGCCGGGATGCTCGAAGACGATGCGTGGGCCGCGTCGTTCGCCGAGGACGTCCCAGATCGCCTTGCCGAAGGAGCGGAAGCCGAGAATCGCTTTCGTCATCGCCTTCTCGTCGCGCCAGTCGGGCAGGCGGCCCCAGTGGTTGAAGTTCTTGCGGTTGATGTAGCCGATTGCGCCGAGTTGCTTGCAGTACTCGCCACGCTCGTCGCTGGAGACGACGGCAATCGGCTTGCCGCCGAGGGCCTTCGTGATCTGTATCCCCATCGAGCCCAGGCCGCCGGAGCCGCCCCAGATCAGCACCGGGTCGCCCGGCTGGACAGTGTGCGGCGGCCACGAGGTGAGCATGCGATAGGCTGTCGCGGCTTCGAGAAGGTAGCAGGCGGCTTCGGCCCAGCTCAGACGCTGCGGTTTCGGCAGGCACTGATGCGCCTGGACCCTGGTGAACTGCGCGAAGCTGCCCCAGTTGCTGTCGTAGCCCCAGATCCGGAAGCTGTTGCTGTACGCAGGCTCCATCCCAGCCTTGATCTGCGGGTCGTCGTCGTCCCACATGCCGCAGTGCACGACGACCTCGTCGCCGGGCTTGACGTTGGTTACGGCGGAGCCGACAGCCTGGACGATGCCCGATGCGTCGCTGCCGCCGAGGTGGAAGCCGGCCTCGTCGCCGGGATCGCCGGCCTGCTTGTGCATGCGCACTACGTCGACCGGCACGCCGAGCGACGCCCAGACGTTGTTGTAGTTCACTCCCGCTGCCATGACGTGGACGAGCACATCCTTAGGCCCGAGAGAGGGTACGTGTACGACTTCGGGCTGCATCGCCGTCACAGGGTCGCCAAAGCGGCTCTGACGAATCAGGACGGCGTGCATGCGCTCCGGCACGACGCCGAGGGGAGGCTGCTGGCGTAAATCGTAAAGGTCTTGCGTAGCTGTCATGAGCAAGGCGGAGCATAGCCGACACTGATATAGAGGTCTAGGGCACAACGGCCGGCGAATTGACGCTATTGCGGGGGCCTCCTCTATCAGGAAATCCATTAGAAGGGCCGAAGATTATCCAAGAGAAGGTTTAGAGAGGCCTAAATGTCCGACGGTACCTGGAACACGGCGGTAATGGACCCGGCAGATGTTTGCCGGCTAATCAAAGACATGCGCGAGCAGGTAGAGAGCGTCAGCGGAACGCTGGACGTGCTGCGGGCTGGTTTAACGCAACTCGAGGCCAAGGTGCTCGCGATACCGCTGCCATTCGAAGCGCCGGCGGGCGAGGACTCGGTGTCCGACGCGTCATCGCAGCCGGCCGATACGCATACGCCCGACCTCTCGCTGGACGGCGAGTCGGCTGTCGAGGCGCCGACAGACGAGTCCGCGATGGCGGAGGCGTCCGCTCCGTGGCAGGCCGAGGCGGAGACGCCCGTCTCAGAGGCGCGGACGGACGAGGCGCCGTGGGCGGAGACTCCGGCTGTCGAGCCGCGGACCGGCGAGTTCGCGATGGCGGAGGCGTCCGCTCCGTGGCAGGCCGAGGCGGAGACGCCCGTCGCGGAGGCGCGGACGGATGAAGCGCTGTGGGCGGAGACGCCAGCTGTCGAGGCGCAGACGGGCGAGCAGCCAGCGGCCGAATCGCCCGAAGTGGAGATTGTCGAGGCGCCGAGCATGGACACTCTGGTGGCCGAGGCGCCTGCGTATGAGCCCGAAGCGGCCGTAGCGGACGAGCCTGCCAAGGAGAGTTCGGCAGTCGACTCGGCCGCTGAGCCCTCGCCGGAGCCGTCGTGGCTGGCCGCCGAAGCCGCGCTCGACTCGATCTGGGCTCCGCGCCGGGAGTATGCGACGCCGGAGCCAGTTGCATCGGAGTCGCCTGAGGAGCCGAAGAAGCCATCGCTTACGGGCTGGCCGGACGAGTCGATGTGGTCGCCGAGCTATGAGTGGAAGCCGATGGCGCAGCAACCCGCAGAGGCTGGTGCGCCTGCCGAGGCGGAGCCGTCGCCAGCCCCGGAAGACGCGAGACAGGTTGAAGCAGCACCGCCGGAACACGCCAGGACGCCGGGGAGGTTCGTCGACAATAGCTGGCTGACGTCTTCCGCCGACGCCTCGTTCTGGCCTGCGATGGCCACGAAGCAACCCGAGACGCCGGAAGACGCGCAGCGCAACCAGGTGGCTGAGATGGTTTCGCAGGTGCGCCACGAGCTCACGGCGGCTGCGGCCAACCCTGGAGCCGAAAATGAAACCGCCGCGGCGTATGAGCCGGGCGCGAGCCTCGACGACGAGGCCGCGAGGCGTGAAGAGGTCGCGCGTGCCGTCGAGCGAATGCGCAGCGAGCTTGGCTATGGCCAGCCCGTAACGCCGCCCGCCGCTATGCCAGAGGCCGAGGCAGCAATGCCTGCGAACGACGCCGCAGTCACGACGAGCGAGACGGACGAGGAAGCGGCACGACGCGAACAGGTGGCTCGGGCTGTTGTCCAGCTACGGGAAGAGATCGACGGCGCCGGCGGGCCGGAAGGCGTTAACGACGATGCGGCTTCGGAGCAGGCGGAGCCGAGCAGCGAAGTCGCGCCGGCTCACGAGGTCGAGGCGCCAGTAGACGAAGAGGCGGTGCGCGAAGAGGTGCGCCGTGCGGTCGAGGCCGCGCGCGCGGAGCTGTCCGGCGAAACGTCTGCAATGATGGCGCCCCCTGCAATGCCGGCGCAGGCTGCGTCTCGATTCTCGCTCGCCGGCTGGACGGCCGAGCAGGAGCGCGATGGTCCACCGGTCATCGTGATCAAGGACTCAGATGGACGCGTCGAGCTAGCGCATGTCTACGAGGCTCTGAACCGGGTTTCGTGCGGCGATAGCGCGGCGTTGCTCAACTACACGCCGCACAGCGTGACGATAGGCCTGCCGATACGAGCCGTGGTGCCCGACGACGCGCAACTGGTGTCGGCGTTCGAATCGGTATTCGGCCGTCCGTGCCGGGTGCAGTCCGACGGGGTACGCATCGCGGTAAGCATGGGCTCTGAGCACGACGGCAGAAACGAGGAAGCGGCATGAAGCTCTTCTCCCGGTTAGCCAACAATAAGAGGCCGGAGGGTCTGAATCCGGATGCGCTGCGTCGGGCCACCAGCACGGAACGCCTGGCGGAGCGGCACCTGACGCCACAAGAAATTCAGGATGAAGCGGACCGTCTGCACGAGCTGGCGGTCATGAGCCTGTTCCTGCACAGCGCCGGCACGCTGGAGGAGATGCTCTCGCTGTTCATGGAGCGCTCGCCGCGCGTCACCGGCGCCATCGTCACGTACCCGCTGCTGCTCGACCGCCGCCGCGAAGTGCTCTCGGCCACGGCGCTGGCGAGCATCGACGACGCGGGCCTGGAGCAGGCATCGCTGGCCGCGAACGAGAACCTGACGGATATGGAGTACCCGCTGCCGCTGCGCAGCTGGCTGCGTGACGTGATGGAGGCCGGCGAAGTCGTTATCGCGGACGATCTTCGGGGCGTGTTGGGTGAGACGTTGGGCAAAGAGGCCTGCGACCATATTCGCCACGAGCTCGATGTGACCACCGTCGCTGTAGTGCCGCTGGTCATGGAGGGCGAAGCGTTTGGCATCTGCGTCTTCCTGTTCTCGAATCGTCAGCCGGACGTCCAGGTCCTGGAGCTGGCGGCCGGGCACTGCACCCTGGTGCTCAAAGCAATGATGGTGGGCGAAGAGACTACCCGTTTCGGCGGCATAGACCCGGTGACCTGGGCGCAAAGCCGCGGTCACTTCCTGGAGCTGCTGGAGAGCGAGGTCGTGCGGGCCCGCCGTACCGGACGCGGCCTATCGCTTGTCTTCCTCGATATCGACGACTTCGGCGAATTCAATGCGACTTACGGCCACACGCTGGGCGACCGTCTGCTGCGCGCCGTGGCCATGCTGCTCGCGAGCGCGGTGGCGCCGCCCGAAATCGTTGCACGCTATGGCGGCGACGAGTTCGCGCTGCTCCTGCCGGAGACGAACCGCGCCGTTGCTGTAGAGCTGACGTCGTCGATCGTGAACCGTCTCGAGGCTCTGTCGGTGTTCGAGGCGGAGAACCAGGAGATGGCTGGCGTGCCGGTTTCGGCGGCGATTATCTCGTACCCGGAAGACGGCACCAGCCGGGAAGAGCTGTTGGCGGCGGGAGAGATGGCCCTGGAGCAATCGAAAGAAGAGCGGCGTGCCATGCGACAGCCGGTGCGTCAGATGACGCCTTTGCAGCAACTGCGACTTACCGGCAAGCGACACACTGCTTGATGCTTTTGTAACGCGAAACTGCCTCAGAAGCCCGATGCGACGCCGAAGCTTTATCTAGCGGAGGCCTCAAGACATGGCGGCATCTCACCTTGCGCAGGGCAGCGCACTTGAAGACCCGGTAATCGAGATACTGGCGAGGCTCTGGCAGACGAAAGTTCGGAGCGTCGAGCTTCTGGACGAGTGGCAGCGACGGGCCTCCGACCGCGACATCAAAGCCGGGCTCAAACTCCAGATCAACGATGAGCGACGCCATCAGCGCATCCTCAGCGACGAGATACGGCGTCGAGGCGGGCGCCACGGAGCTGTCATCGTCGACCAGGTGCTGAACAAGCCTTTCGCTATCGTGAAGACGCAATCAGACGATACGGCGCGCGTCGCCGCCTACTACAACGGCATCAAACGCTTCACGGCGACACGTTGCGCCAGGCTGATCCCGATGGTCGACCCGGCGCTAGGGCACATCTTGCAGCAGATCATGCAGGACGAGGACCGTCACCTGCGCTGGGCCGATATCCGGCTGGCGCGAAGTATCTCGCCGGTCCTCATGCGACAGTACGACCCGATGATGAAGCTGATAGAGCAGGCGATGGATGGCATTTGGGCAAAGCCGCTACGCCGCCTTGCTCAGGGTCGCACCACAAGCGTGGGACGCATCGCGAACTAGAATCCGTCTACAGAAAATCTAGGCAGCGTCTGATCCAGGAGGCCGAGCCTCGGCCGCAGGCGCTGCTGGCGTTTGGTCCGTCAGCGCCAGAACGGCCTCCTGGCTGCCTGTCGATGACGCTTCGTAGGCTTCGGCTGCAGCTGAAGCGGCGTTCTTCTGAAGTCGCATACGTGCCATTCCGATCAGGGGCCCCGCCTCGGTGCCATCGACGCCGTACACGGCCCAGCCGACGCTGATGTGCGAGGTGTCGCCACCCGCCACGGTGTCAGCGAGGGCGTCTTCCAGGCGCTTCACGGTGAAGCGCACGGGCTCCGAATCCACGTTGGACGACATGACGCCAATCTCGTGTGAAGCCAGCGCCGCGACTCGATCTGCGGAGGCGAGGTATGGCTCGATGGCGTGCAGGGCTGTCGCGAGCAT
Source organism: uncultured Chloroflexia bacterium (assembly GCA_963732945.1). Lineage (GTDB taxonomy): Bacteria > Chloroflexota > Dehalococcoidia > DSTF01 > WHTK01 > WHTK01. The sequence goes on along the minus strand of CAVTBL010000006.1, from coordinate 214,161 downwards.
CTCGGGGCTTGCCTCTTTCTCATCGCGACGAAACCGCAGCGCGATCACGGCGAATCTGTTGCCCGGTACCTTCGCGCGCTGGCACTCGATGACGACGCGCTCGTAGAAATACTCGCGGCGCCTCAGATCACTGAGGCCGTCGTGAACCGACGTCCATGTGAGGAGTGACTGCTCGAGGCGCTGGCTGACATCGCGCAGGTACACCGCGCCGAAGGCAGAGATGCTGGCCATGAGCCCGAGGGCGACCAGCAGCTCGGTGCGTCCGTTGTAGTCCTGAATCGAGAGTCCGTAGGGCAGCCATGGTATCGCCCACAGGACCGTGAGAACGAAGACGGTGAAGAAGACATAGAGCATTGCCTTGCGAACGGCTTTGGCCCGTTTGTAGTCTTGCATCAAGGAATCAGACATAACGATGCTTCTTTCGCGTGCGCTAATACGTAAGTCTCGGCGTTTCATGTGGGCTACCCGAGTCCCAGACGGCATCGACCTTTAGCGACGGCTCGCGGGAAGGGAGCTGACGTTCGAGCGGAGGCGTCGACGCGGGCGGCTATGCGGCGAGGATCAAGTGTCCGAGCCGGCCTCTACGAGAGTCGCGAGCTTCGCCAGCGATATGCACCAGCCGAGCTCGTTGTCGGCCGGAGAGACGCCCCTCGGCAGACCCTCGTGCACGCCAATGACGTCGGTGCCACCGTTCGTGGGCGTGAGCATGTAGGTAATCGTCATCTCGCCGGTGAGCGCCGGGTCCGTCGTCTCGAACTCGACGACCTCGACGACGCGCTGGTCTGGGACGAGCTCTGTGAAGCGGCCGTGAAAGGTGTCGGTATGGGCCGTCGTCTTGCCGGTGCTCGTTGGGGCGTCGTAGGTGAGAGATATGCGGAAGGCGCCGCCTTCATGGGCGTCGAACTCGTGCACATAGCTGGTCATGCCGTCCGGCACCATCCATCTGGACACGGAGCCGGCGTCTAACAACGCTCGGTAGACGGCGGCGGGCGGTGCATTGACGTGGTTGGATACTCGGGTGGTGGCCATGCCTCAAGTTAGCATGACGCGGCCGGAGCCTCGCTAGTAGTCGCGCTCCAGGATGAAAGACGTGAGCTCGTCGAAGCCGCGCCGCGACTCAGGCGGGATCGGCGTGCGCGACAGGGCGTCCATGGCACGCGAGCGATAGTCCTCGGCGAGGCCCTGGGCGAAATAGCGGCAGTTCCAGCGCTGCAGCACGTCCAGCACGCACTCGACGTCGTCGTCGTCGACGACGTCCTTGGCGTAGACGTTACGCAGGGCGTCGCGGTCGGGTCCGACGACCTGCTGGAAGGCGTGTACGACGGGCAATGACTTCTTCTTTCGCGCTATGTCGGCGCCGACGGGCTTGCCGGTGGCGCTGCCTTCGCCCCAGATGCCGAGCAGGTCGTCGCGGATCTGGAAGGCGAGCCCGGCTTCGCGACCGAAGCTGGCGAAGCGGGCGCAGTCTTCGTCGTTGGCGCCGGCGACCAGCGCGCCGAGGTGTAGCGATGCGCCGAGCAGGGCCGCGCTCTTGTTGCCGATCATCTCGAGGTATTCGGCCAGCGTTACGTCGGTGCGCAGCTCGTAAGTCAGGTCCTGGTGCTGCCCCTCGATCATCTGGAGGCAGGCGTTGTTGAGCACGCGGCGCGCGGCAAGCACACGATCGGCGGGCAGCCCGCGTTCGTGGGCGCGGTCCAGGGTCTGATAAGCAACGGTCCACAGCGCAATGCCGCTGAGCACAGCAGGGCCGCGGGCGTAGGCGTGCCATAGCGCCGGGCGGTTGTGACGAACCTCGTCACCGTCCTCGATGTCGTCGTGGATCAGCGAGAAGTTGTGCACCAACTCGACCGCGACCGCGACGGGGAGGCACTGCTCGATGTTGCCACCGAGGGACTCGCAGGCCAGGAGACAGAACGTGGGTCGGATGCCCTTCGCCAGGGTAGGCAGGCCCTCGTCGGTCCAGCCGAGCTGGAAGCGCAGCATCTCGTCGAGCTGCGAGTCGCTCGGCGGCAGGGCGAGGCTGACCTCGCGCTCGATAGCGCTGCGATAGCGATAGAGGACTTCGGGTCCGGCCACGCAAGCATCGTACGCCAGTGCGCCGTCGTGCGAAACACGAGCAGCGCGATACCTCACCCTCGCTGCGGCGCATTCCGCTCCTTGCAGGAGGGGACTGAAGACGACAGAGCCTTGCCTGATTGCCAGGCCGGTGACAGAGGATGCTTCACGTAATAGAACGTCTGTTCTATTATCCGGCGTATCCGCTCCAGCACAGCGGTGCGAGGTAAGCGTGCAGTGGTGGCAAATCGTGCTCTTGATGGAAGCAGGCGGGTCGTTTCTGGCCTCAGGGCTGAACGGCATCTGGCTCGCACAACTGGCAATGGCGGCGCGTACCCGCGCGAGACGCGTGGGTGCATCGGCGCTGGCGATCGTGTGCGGCGGGATGGCGCTGGAGGCGTTGCTCTACCTGGCGCTGGCGCAACCGCCGCGCAACGACGTGGCGCTGGCCGCGACGCTGTTCGTGCGGACGACGCTGCTGGTATCGGCCGGGCTGATCGGGGCGCTGGTCTGGCGCAACGGGTCGGCACGGCGCTAGGGGCGTCGCGATGACGGGCTTCGCGGTCGCAGTCGAGCGGCGGCAGTGGCGGGTCGTGACGCTGTACCTGGCGCTCGGGATCAGCGAGGCGGCGTCGAAGCTGCCGCCGGAGTCGCTGACGGCGCTGGCCGAGCTGCTGGGCGGCCAGGAAACCCCGCAGACGGAGAGGCGCCGTGCCCGCTAAGACACGTGTCAGCCGTCGGCGCTTCTACGACCAGGCGTTGAACGAGGCCGAGCGTGCCGATCTACCGGTCGCGCTGGAGGTCGAGGGCGTCGACCAGGAGATCGCGATGCTGCGACTGCGGTTGCGCACGACGCTGGAGGAGCGGCCCGAGGACGTGGCGCTGATGCTCAAGGGCATCGATGCGCTGCGAAAGATGGTCGCAATGCGCTACAAGCTGCCGCGCGAAGCCAAGCGCGACTTCGAGAAAGAGTCGGCCGGTGTGCGCGACGAGATCGCGCGGATGCTGGCGGAGCGGAAAGCATGACTAACGGAACGACGGCAGAAGCAAACGAGACGAAGGCGAAGCGTCGGACGGGCGAGGCGGCAGCGTTTCGAGCGCGCGTCGAGGAGCGGCTGCGCAACCTCGAGGCGCAGTTCGGGGAGATCAAGACGCGGATCAACGGGCTGCTGTTCTTCATCGCCGGCACCGTGATCGCGCAGGTGCTGCTGAGGCTGCTGGCATGACGGGAACGCAGACGGGATTGCTCGAGACGCTGCGGCCCTATCAGCGCGAGGTCGTGTTCGCGGTGCTCGACAGCGTGCTCAACGGCCGGGCGCGCACGTTCTCGGTCGAGATCGCGCGGCAGGGCGGCAAGAACGAGCTGTCGGCGCGGCTGGAGCTGACGCTGCTGCGCCTCAACCGCTCACGGGCGGTGACGTCGATCAAGGCGGCGCCGACTTTCGAACCGCAGGCCCGCATCAGCTTCGACAGGCTGCGCGACCGCGTGCACGATGCCGGCCTCGACGAGGACGCGGCGACCGAGAACGGCGACTCCTTACGGCTGGGCCGGGCTCGACAGCTGTTTCTGTCGGCCGAGGCCGGAAGCAACGTCGTCGGGCACACCGCCGACCTTTTGCTGGAGATCGACGAAGCGCAGGACGTCGACGCCGAGAAGTTCGACAAGGAGTTCCGCCCGATGGCGGCGGCGCGTGGCGCGACGACCGTGTTCTACGGCACGGCCTGGGACGACGCCAACCTCCTGGAGCAGGCGCGACAGTCGCATCTTCGCCTCGAACGTCGCGACGGCGTCAGGCGCCACTTCGAGTTCGACTGGGAGGTCGTGGCGGCGCACAACCCGGAGTACGCGCGCTTCGTGCAGAACGAACGCGAGCGCCTGGGCGCCGAACACCCGATCTTCCTGAGCCAGTACTGCCTGCGGACGCTGCCCGGCGCCGGACGCCTGCTAAGCCCGACCCAGCTCACGTTGCTGCAAGGCTCGCACGGGTCGCTGGACGCGCCGGTGGCCGGCGAGACCTATGTCGCGGGGCTGGACGTGGCAGGAGAGGCGCAGGACGCGGCCTCGGCGGCGCGGCACGACGCCACGGTGCTGACAATCGCGCGCATCATTCCGGCGGCTCAGGGCGACATGGTCGCAACGCCGGCCGTCGAGGTGGTGCGGCACGAGACGTGGACCGGCGCGGCGCATACGGCGCTGTACGCATCTCTGGTCGCGACGCTGCGGGAGTGGCGCGTGCAGCGCGTCGTGGTTGACGCGACGGGTATCGGCGAGCCGCTGGCGGCGTTTCTGGCGAATGCGTTGGGGCGGTCACGCGTCGAGGCGCTGAAGCTGACGTCGGAATCCAAGTCGCGGCTCGGCTACGGGCTGCTGACCGCGGTGAACGGTGGCCGGCTGCGGCTGTACGCGGGCTCGAATGGCGAGGCGGTGGAGTGCCGCCGGCAGCTCGAGTTGTGCCGTGCCGTCTATCGCCCCAATCAGACGCTGAGCTTCTTCGTCGCCGAGCGCGAGGGCCACGACGACTACGTGATCAGCCTGGCGCTGGCGCTCGAGGCGGCGGGCGATTCGGCGCCTCGAACGGCGCGCGGACGTCGCGCCGGCCAGCGAGACGACTGGACCCTCGGGGAGGAGTAGCAGACATGGTTGCAATTCGGAATCTGGACATCGAACCGGCGCGGATGGTAGCGCTCGACCTGGACCGCAGGGCGCGCAGGGACGCGTTGCCGGAGCACACGCACTACGCCGACACGGGCTGCCAGGTGCACCACAGCTGCCTGACCTGCCCGCTGGTACGCTGCCGCTACGACGAGCCCGGCGGCGCGCGCAAACTCCTGGCGGACGAGCGCGACGCCTCGATCGCCGTGCTGCAGCGCCAGGGCGCCAGCATCGACGCGATCGCGTCGCAGATGAGCGTCTCGCGTCGCACCGTGTTTCGGGTGCTGGCGCGCGAGCGGACGACTGGCGGTACGCCGGTACCCCGGGCTAGTCGAGGCAGCTCGAACAGCGGCCGTAGACTTCGGGTATCATGAATGGAGTGGGGAGTAGCCTGCTGGCGCTCCCAGCGGCGGAAACGCCGTCTGCCAGCCCCTCCAGTCGTCAAGACGAGGCGTCGTTGATGCCTCCGGTTGGACGGTCAGCAAAGCTGAAGGCGAGACCACTGCGACACCTGGTGCCGTGGTGGTCTCGCTTTTTTGCGTGACTCGGCGACGATGGAGGTTGGTTTGGATAACGGAGTCGACGTCAGCATCTGGTTCTGGGTCGCGTTCAACGCCGGTGTACTGGCGCTGCTCGCGGCCGACCTCGGGCTGTTTCATCGCAAGGCACACGCGCCGACGGTACGCGAGGCGGCGCTGTGGAGCGCCACGTGGGTCGCGATGTCTCTGCTGTTCGCGGCCGGCATTTTCGTGTTCGACGACAGCGATTCCGGCCTCGCGTTTCTTACCGGCTACGTCATCGAGTACTCGCTCAGCATCGACAACATCTTCGTCTTCGTGCTGATCTTCACGTACTTCAGCGTGCCCGCCGCCTATCAGCATCGCGTGCTGTTCTGGGGCATCATCGGCGCGCTGGTGCTTCGTGGCACGCTGATCGGCGTCGGGTCGGTTCTGCTGCACGAGTTCGAGTGGATCGTCTACCTGTTCGGCGCCGGGCTGATCCTCAGCGCCGTCAAGATGATCACGCAGGACAGAGAGAAGGCCGACATCGAGCGCAACCTGGCGGTGCGCCTGTTCCGCCGCATCATGCCCCTGAGTAACGAGTACGACGGCCAGCGCTTCCTGGTCAGACGCAACGGCCTGCTTATGGCGACGCCGCTGCTGCTCGTGCTCGTAGTGATCGAGACGACGGACGTGATCTTCGCAGTCGACTCCATCCCTGCGATCTTTGCGGTGACCGACGACCCGTTCCTGGTCTACACGTCGAACGTCTGCGCGATATTAGGCCTGCGCTCGTTGTACTTCCTGCTCGCGGGCGTGGTCGACAAGTTCCACTACCTGACGCTTGGTCTAGGCATCATCCTGGCCTGGGTCGGCGCCAAGATGCTGCTCACAGACGTGTACCACGTGCCGATCTATCTCTCGCTGGGCGTTATCGGCGTCATCCTGACTGTCGCGGTGATGGCCTCGCTGCTGCGGCCGGCGCCGCCACGGGCGCTGGAGGCGCCGCCGGCCGGCGAGGCGGCCTAGCGCGACGGGCTTAGCTTCGGACGCGTATAGTAGCCGCAACTTCTGCGGTATCAGAGTCTGAGGAGGCGCAACGTTGGCAGACAGGGTCAAGGTCGGCAACGCGGAGATCGCGATGGTGTGGGATGCAGAGTTTCGCTACGCACCGTCGCAGTTCATCCCGAGCATGCCGAAGGACAAGTGGACGAAGATCCTCAACGGCGCCTCCCCGGACGAGGTCCAGGAATCGCGTGTCATGACCTTCCTGATCCGCAGCCAGGGGCACAACATCCTGGTCGACGCCGGCGTCGGCGCGCACGGGCTCTGGCGCTTCGGCGAAGGCCACCTGCTCGACTCGTTGAAGGAGATCGACGTCACGCCGGAGGAGATCGACTACGTCGTGCCGACGCACCTGCATCTGGACCACGTCGGCTGGTTCACGCGCTCGACGCCCAACGGCCCGGTTCCGACCTTCCCGAACGCTAAATACCTGTTCCAGCAGGCGGACTGGGACTTTTTCGTCGAGTCCGACTACCTCAAAGGCCCCGCGGGCAGCCCACTGAACGAGATGACGCAGAAGATGTTCGCAGCCGCCGTTATCCCAATGAAGGACACCGGCCTCATGGATCTGATCGGCCCCGAGCGGGTAATCACGGACGGCGTCACGCTGCTGCACACGCCGGGCCACACCCTCGGCTCCGTGACGGTGCTGGTGCAGTCGGGCTCCGAGGCGGCGCTGCTGATCGGCGACGCGGCGCACAACCCCGGCCAGCTAACCGAGACCGACTACTCGCCAGCGATCGACATCGATCCATCTCTGTCGTCGCGTTCGCGCAAGGCGGTGGTTGCGTTGGCGCAGCAGCACAACGCTTACGTCGCGGGCGGGCACTTCGGCGCGCCGGGTCACCCCGCGTTCGGCCGCGTCATCCTGATGGACGGCCGTCCCATGTGGCAGGGCGTCAGCTTGTAGTCAGTCCTTAGGGGCACGAGCAGTCCGCTGATGGGGCCAGGCCGCTCTGGGCGTCTGGTCTTTATCTAGATGACTGGCAGCTAGTCGTCAGACATGCCCAGCCGGCGTTTCATCTCTTCGAAGGAGATGCCGCCGTCGCGCTCGGCGCTACGCCTACCCTCCTCGATCATCGCCAGAAATTCTGGGTCGAGGGCAAGCGCTATCGACTCGAGGTCGTCCGCCTCCAGTGGCACCACCGCGGCGACAGCCTTGCCGTCCCTGGTGATGAGGACCGGTTCCCCGTTTTCGCGCTCAAGCGCATCTTGGATCGCTTCGCCACTCTGGGAGATATCGATCTTTGCCACCGTCATAGGTTGTAGTCCTTTGAGCCGAATCGCACCTGGTTCCGCACCTTAATGCCCACGGCGGTCACGCGGTTACGATCTGTTCGGGCTCGTCAACTACATGATAGTGCACGCGCAGGTTGCCCAATCGAAGTTCCCATTGACCCACGAGGTTCGGACGCAGCGGCTTCCGATTCCGGGTTCGCTCAAGAGGCGTGGTGGTGAGATGAGTCAGGACGCCGCTCAATACCATGGATCTGTTCCGGCAGAGAGGCTATCTAAATGGCCTTCGGACTGCGAAGCGAATCGGATACGGTAGGCTGCTTTCTACTCGCCCGAACGCAGCCACGAGGCGTAGTCGAAGCTGTACGAGTCCGCCAGGCGGCCGCGTGCGACCTTCTGTAGCGGCGTCTTGGGCAGCGGTGCGTCCGACAGCTCGATGCGGCTGACGCGCTTGTAGGCGGCGAGCTGTCGCCCGAGCATGTCGACGTCGAGCTGCACCATGCGCCGCAGCGTCGCCTCGTCGAAGTGCGTGCCGGCCGCAGCGGAGCGTTCGCGGGCGATGTCGACGTTGGCGTAGATCACGGCAGTGACGAGCGTCTTGTCGCGACGCTCCGGCGCGGTGCGACCGGTGACGCAGACGTCCTGCAGCAGGTCGCTCTGCGATAGCACCTCTTCGACCTCGTCCGGGTGCACTTTCTCGCCCGACTCGAGCACGATGACGTACTTGCTGCGGCCCGTGAGGTAGATGTTGCCCTCGGTGTCGATGCGCCCGAGGTCGCCGGTACGCAACCAGCCGTCGAGCATCGCGGCGTCGGTCTCGGCTTCAGCCTGCCAGTAGCCCATGAACACGTTGGGCCCGCGCACGATGACTTCGCCCTCGCCGCCATCCGCGACGCTGATCTGCTTCTCCGGCACGTCGATCAGCCGCACCTCGACGCCGGGGATGGGCGCGCCGACGCTGCCTGCGTGACGTTCGTAGTAGCGGCTGTAGCGGAAACGGCGCGACGAGAAACGCTGCACCGCGACGACCGGTGACGCCTCGGTCATGCCCCAGCCCTGCAGCAGCGGCAAACCGAGGCCTGCGAAGTCGAGCACGGTGCGAGGGTTGAGCGCAGCGCCGCCGCACACCAGGAAGCGCAGCCTGCCGCCCAGCGCCTTGTGCACGCTGCGAAACGCCAGCGGCGCCAGCGTCACGCCGCTAAGGCGCCGGATCAGCCCCAGGACGCGCTGCAGACGTTGCAGCGTCTTGAGCCGCCCCTCGACCTCAGCGCGCGCCAGGATATTTCGGTAGACCAACTCGTACAGGGCCGGCACGCCGAAGAGAATCGTCGGCTTGTGCTCCTGCAGGCGGTCTCGGATACGGCGCAGATCGTTCTCGATGATGAAGTGCGCTCCGACCAGCGGCGGCAGCACCACTGCGGCGATTAGCGGCATCGCGTGGTGCATCGGCAGCACGAGCAGCGAAGAGTCGCGCCCCGTCAGTCCTAGCGCCTCGATCGCCGCCCGCGCGTTCGAGACGAGGTTGTGGTGGCTGAGCATGACTCCCTTGGCTCCGCCGGTCGTACCCGAGGTGTAGACCACGACCGCGAGATCCTCCGGCGTTGGCGCGCGCGACGGCAGCTCGGCGCGACCCTGGGGCGTCGCCTGCTCCGCGATCGCGCCGACGTGCTGCGTGCTGCCTATCGGCCCGCCGATCACGAGGACGCGCTCGACGCCCTCGATGCCGTTGCCGAGCTTCTCGATAACGCTGGGCGAGGCGAAGAGGAAACGGCAGGTCGGGCGGCGCACCTGATCCTCGATCTCGCGCGGCTGCAGCTCGTAGTAGACCAGCACGCCGGCGCCGCCCGCGCGCCACGTCGCATGCAGCGCCACGATCCAATCGATGCTGTTCTCGGCGCAGATCGCGACGCGGTCGCCCTTCTGCAGCCCGAACGCCGCCAGCCCCGCCGCGGTTTCGTCAACCATCGAGGCGAGTTCGGTCCAGGTGACGCGTCGCGAGCCCTCGATGTAGGCGAGTCCAAAATTGCTTGCGGCGTAGTCGAGTGATTCGGGGAGTGTTCGTGGCGGATTCGAGAGAGTCATCGCCGGGAGTATAGCGAGCGCTGCGCGTTGCGGCTCACGAGACGCTGAGCTACGCTCGCGGGGCAAAAACGGAAGAACCGTTGGAGGAGCGTAACGATGGACATTTCTCTCGAAGGCAAGGTCGCGCTGGTTACGGGCACCGGGCCGAACATTGGTAGCGGCCTGGCGCTGATGCTGGCGAAGTACGGCGCCAAGGTCGCGTGTAACGACGTGCGCGCCGAGGCTGCCGAGGCCTGCGTCAACCGCATCGAGCGCAACGGCGGCACCGCGATGTCGATCCCCGGCGACGTGACCAACGAGGTCGAGGTGCAGGCCTACATCCAGCGGGTGCTGGACGACTGGGGCAAGATCGACATCCTGGTCAACAGCGCCGCCATGATGAGCGGCGGTGGCCTGCTGGAGCGCGAGCTCAAAGACTTCAACCGCCAGGTCGAGGTCGGCACGGCGGGCAACTTCCTCAACACGAAGTACGTGGCGAAATCGATGATCGATCTCGGCATCAAGGGGAGCATCATCTGCATCATCTCGACTGCGGGCTGGCAGGGCCCGGCGGGCAACATCGGCTACGCGACCAGCAAGGGCGGCCTCGTGCAGTTCACGCGCGCCGCGGCCATGGACCTGGCCCCGTTTGGCATCCGCGTCAACAGCTTCACGCCCACGTTCACGCAGGCCGACAACCCGGAGCTGATCGCGGAGCGACAGCGCCAGGCGGCCGCACGACCCGGCAGCCGCGCCTTCGTAGGCATCGACCCGGCGCGCATCATCCCGATGGGCGAGCAGCCGACGCCAACCGACTACGGCCACGTCGTCGCCTTCATGGCGTCGGACTACTCACGCCTGATCACCGGTACCGACTTCCGCGTCGACGGCGGCGCGCTGGCGAAGTACTGGCCTTACATCCCCTCCGAGGAGAGGGCGGGTCCATTGCCTCTAATCAAGATGGACGTAACGGGCGAGGTGTAGGCGCCTCGCGCCAACCTTCAGCGGGGTCTTGGGGTGTCCCCAAACTTCAGAACCCGTGCCGCGCTGGGCGCAATCGCCAACTTCGTCGTCCTAATACACCGTTGGCGCTACGACTCGAGGTCGAAGCGGTGGCCGTGCAGGTCGTGCAGCGTTTCGCTCAGCACGGCGCTGCGGGCGCGCTCCAGCGCTTCGTTCTGAAGACGGCGCGCCGCGTCGGCTTCGTTGCGAGGCCAGGTTTCGCCGCGCAGAATCGAGGCGTCGACGAAGAGCTCGAACCGGCACACGGGCGTGCCGCGACTGTCCGAGACTTCGGCCATCGTTATCAGGCCGACGCCTTCGTCGGTAGCGATGCCGGTCCATGCGCGCAGCGTGTATGCGCCGGCGCGATCGTGGCCGGTCAGCAGATCGATCACCGTGGGGAGCTCCTTCTGTCGGACTCCGGGACGCCCGATACCGGCGAGCGGCCGATTGTTCAGGATTTTCTGGAATCGCAGACACCGTCAGGCCTAAACCTTGATCCACTCGTCGCCGACTCTTGAAGAGAGTTGGGCAATACACGCTTCCCTCTGCTGCCAATCCTAGCGTCGAATGCTCTGGTCGTGCTCGCGATACTCTGGGTTGCGACCGCCGGGCTCTCCGCACTGGCTGCGGGCATCGTCGGTCTCGGAGTTGCCGCAATCGAGGTCATGGCCTGCTCTGTCGTGATCCGGCGACATAGCGTGCAAGAGCCCGTGCGCCGCGAGAGTCGCATCCTCAACCAGATCGAGCGCAGCAACGAGCAGCGTCGCACCGCCATCCGTGACGACTCTACGGGCCTGCTCAACCGCTGGTACCTGGACCGGCGCCTCGAGGAAGAGGCGGCGCGTTGCAAGCGTTACGGCTACTCGATGGCCGTCGTCACACTGCGGGCGGGCGTGCTCGATCTGCCGCGCATCTCCGTCGATGGCTGGCAGGTCGAATCGGCGCAGGCGGCTCACCGCGCCGTGCAGGTTATTCGCAACGTCGACCTCAGCGCCTCGCTGGCGCCGTTTGAGTTTGCGCTGTGTTTGGTGCACTGCGACCGCGACGGCGCCGGGCGCGTCGTCGAGCGCCTGGTGCACGAGCTCAGCGACTACGACTGCAGCATCGGCGTCGCGGTCTATCCAGACGACAACAGCGAGCCCGGTGCGCTGATCGAGCTGGCGCGCGTACGGTCGCACAGGGTCGAGAAGACCGTAGCCTAGACCGGCCTCACGGCTTCCCTGTTGGCATTCCGTTGGTTACGGGATGTCAGGCTCTGACGAGCCCAAATATGCAGACGCGCCGGACGTGGCGGATGCCGCGCATGTGCGTCTTGCCGAGGATGTAGCCGCCCGGCAGCTCCACTACCTCATCGACCATGCGCTTCACCGGCAGCGGGTTCGGCGATTCGCGGTAGGTGATGCTCAGCACCTGAACGTCAGGGTCCTCGATGCCGGGCGCCGTGCGCGACTGGAAGGGAAAGACACGGACGCTGTCAGGCGGCTCGTCGCTGTGAATGCGATAGTCCGGCCAGCCGAACTTGCCGACGGTGCGCGACCAGGCGTTGTCGCTGAACACGTTGTCGCCCGTGCCAGTGGCGGCATCGAACGTCTTGCCCAGCCACGGCAGGTAGAGGCGCGTCAGCCACTCGAAGAACGGGTCTGACAGCAGCCCGGTCGAAAGCGCGACCAGCTCACCGTCGTAGCGCCCGTCGGGCTTCGGCACGGTGCCGAGCCGGAACAGCCGCTCGAGGATGTCGAGCGCCGCGTGACGGTCGTGGTCGAGGCGGGAGCGGGCGAAGCGCACCTCGCGCATCGCGGTCTCGTGCACGAAGCGCGACTGCGCCTCGGTCAGGTATTCGGCGCCGGCCTCGTCGATGCGGCGCAGCAGATCGGCGGCGTCGCGGACGTAGTTCTCTACAACGGCCGGCTCTGCTGAGAACGGGTCGGGCTCACGCTCACGAAACGCGTTGATCGCGTTTACGAGCTCGTCTTGACGGCTGTCGATTGCTATCGAAATGCTCCGGATTGCCTACTAGGGCCAGCTTATCACGGGGCGGAGGCCATAGGCATAATCATAGACATAGGCGCTCGATGCGGGCCCGAACAGCCCGAGTCTATGTGCTCTATGTCTATGCCTATGTCCTGCTCAATGGTGCCAGCGCCAGTTGCCCTCGAGGGGCGAGCCGTCGAAGCGCCACGAGGCGGCGCTCCAGCTGCGCCAGCGCCAGGGGCGTCGTGGCTTCAAGAAGGCAGCGCCGGTGAAGATCGAGAGCGCGATGAAGGCGGCGCGAGTCTCCTCGACGGCGCCGACCAGCAGCAGAAGGGCGAGTACGCAGGCGACGAGGCTGACGAGGTCCCAGGCGCTAATTAGCGTTAGCAGGAACACGGCGAGGTACCAGCCCCAGGCCGGCGCAACGCCCCATGCGTGGTCGATGGAGCCGCCGAGCAGTAGCAGCGAGATCGTGAAGGCAGCGAGCCGGCTGACGAAGAATGGGCTTCTCATGTCTCGAGCATAGCGCGGCGTCTAAATGCCGTCAATATGCTGGCAGGTAGGGCAAACGAGCAAACCAGCAAACACACAAAGAGCTACGGATGAGCATAGGCCTGAAACCGGGCTCTTTGTTCGTTTGCCTTGTTTGCTCGTTTGCTTGTTAGATCTTCGCTGTGCGCACCGAGAAGATGTCTGGAATCGCGGCGATGTCCGCGATTGTCTTGGCGTCGGCGGCGGCGTCGAGGCCGAGGACCATGAGGGCGCGTCCTTGAACGCTCGATCGGCCCACGCGCATGAAGCTGATGTTGACGCCCTTTTCGCCCAGCAGGCTGCCGATGCGTCCGATCATGCCGGGGCGGTCGACGTTCTCGACCAGCAGCAGGTAGCCCTCGCCCGGCGAGACGTCGACCCAGAAGTCGTTGATCTCGACGATGTGCGGGCCGTCGTGCGCCAGCGTGCCGGAGACGCTGGTCTCGCCGTCGCTGGTGCGCACGTTTACGCTGATCAGGTCCTTGTAAATGCTCTGGTGATTGCCTTTGCGCTCCGTGATGCGCAGGCCGCGCTGCTCAGCGACGAGACTCGCATTGATCAGCGTGATGTTCTCTTCGCTGACCGGCGCGAGCAGGCCCCTGATCACCGCCGACTTGAGCGGCGTCGTCTCGTGCTCCGCGACTTCGCCCTCGTACTCGATCTCGATGCTCTCGAGCTGACCCGTCGAGAGCTGGGTAGCGAGCGAGCCGGCCTGCGTCGCGACTTGCAAGAACGGCGCGATAACCTTGAAGGCCTCGGCGGCGATGAACGGCGCGTTGACCGCGTAGACCACGGGTTCGCCACGCAGGGCCGACAGCAGCTGGTCCGCGACGTCGACCGAGAGGCGCTCCTGCGCTTCGGCGGCGGAGGCGCCCAGGTGGGGCGTCACGACCACGTTGGGGTTGTGCAGCAGCGGCGATTCGGGGTCCGGCGGCTCTTTTTCGAACACGTCGATTGCGGCGCCTGCGACTCGGCCTGCTTCAAGCGCTCTCACCAGCGCCGCCTCGGAGATGAGCTCGCCGCGTGCGACGTTGAGGACGCGCACGCCGGGCTTCATCTTGGCGAACTGCTCGTCGTCCAGGAAATGATGGTTGGCGGCCGTTAGTGGCAGGTGCAGTGTGATGAAGTCGCTCTCGGCCAGCAGCTCGTCCAGCGAGGCGAGCGTGATGCCCATCGACTGGAAGCGCTCCGGCGTCACGAACGGGTCGAAGGCGATCACGCGCATCTCGAGCGCCCGGGCGCGGCGCGCCACCTCGGCGCCGATGCGTCCGAGGCCGGCGATGCCCAGCGTCTTGCCGCGCAGCTCGACGCCGACGAACTTCGAACGCTCCCATTTACCCGAGGTGAGCGAGGCCTGCGCGGCGGGGATGTGCCGCGCCAGCGCCAGCATCATGCCCAGCGTGTGCTCCGCCGTGGCGATCGTGATCGCGGCCGGAGCGTTGACCACCACGATGCCGCGTGTCGTCGCCGCCTCGACGTCGATGTTGTCGACGCCGACGCCGGCGCGCCCGACCACGATCAGCTTGCGCCCGGCAGCGAGCACCTCTGACGTGACCTTGGTCTCGCTGCGGACGGCGAGCGCCTCGTAGTCGGGAATCGCCTGCAGCAGCTCCGCGGGCGAGAGGCCGAGACGCACATCGACGTCGGCGCCCTCACGCAGTATGCCGAGGCCTTCCTCGCCGATGCGGTCCGTGACCAGAACGCGAGCCATCTGCGTGGCGTTAGGAGACGGCGGCGGGCTTTTTGTAGCCGAGCTGACCGAGCACGGTGTCGAGAGCCTCGATGGCAGAGTCGATGTCCTTCTTGTCGACGATGCCCATGTGGCCGATGCGGACGATCTTGCCGGCGAGCTTGCCCTGACCCGACGCGAGTACGGTGTCGTGCTCCGAATTGAGCTTGGCCAGCAGCTGCTTCGCGTCCACACCTTCGGGTACGACGACGCTGGTCACGGTGTCGGAGGCCTGCGGTCCGTCTGCCAGCAGCTTGAGTCCGAGGGCGCGCACGCGGCCGCGTGTGTACTCGGCGACGTCGTGGTGACGGGCGTTGGTCTGCTCGAGGCCTTCGCGGTACATCATGTCCAGTGCCAGGTCGAGGCCATAGTAGAGCGACACGGCCGGCGTGAACGGCGTCTGACCAATCTCGGCGTAACGCCTGGACTTGCCGATGTCGAAGTAGTACTTGCGCATGTCGGAGCGCTCGTAGGCGTCCCAGGCGCGCGGGCTCATGGTCACGAAGGCGAGGCCCGGCGGAATCATGAAGCCCTTCTGAGAGGCCGTGGTGGCAACGTCGACCTGCCAGGCGTCCGTCGCGAACGGGATGCAGCCCAGCGAGCTGATAGCGTCGACGATGAGCAGCACTTCGGGCTTCACGGCCCGGATTGCCTTGCTGATCGCCGCGATGTCGTTGGTCACGCCGGTCGAGGTCTCGTTGTGGGTCACGAGCACGGCCTCGATCGATGGGTCGGCGTCGAGCGCGTCGGCGATAGCCGACGGCTCGGCCTGGGTACCGGGCTCGAAGTTCAGACGCACCACGTCGGCGCCGAACGCGTCGGCGATGTCGCCGAAGCGGTCTCCGAACTCACCGATCGAGACGGAGAGTATGCGGTCGCCCACCGAGAGCGTGTTGACGATGGCAGCTTCCATGGCGCCGGTGCCGGAGGTCGTGTAGACGTAGACCTCGTTGGAGGTGCGGAAGAAAAGCTTGAGACGCTCCATGATGCGTCCCTGCATCTCGGCGAACTCGGGTCCCCGGTGGTTGATCATCTGGCGCGAGAGCTCGCCGAGCGTTTCGGGAGGGCATGGGGTAGGGCCGGGAATCCGTAAGTTCTGCAAAATTTCTTCTCTCCGGGAAAATTGGCTGCGGTACTTGGATGGTAACCAGCCAGCGATTATGGGTCAATGGCATCGCGTCAATACATTGAACAATCGCTT
The DNA here is from genome assembly GCA_963732945.1 of uncultured Chloroflexia bacterium. Lineage (GTDB taxonomy): Bacteria > Chloroflexota > Dehalococcoidia > DSTF01 > WHTK01 > WHTK01. Next base: position 198,154 of record CAVTBL010000006.1, on the reverse strand, counting down.
AACGATATACAACTTAACCGACGATGCGCGGACCCGCCGAGGCGCATGCGCATATATACTGGGCGCGATGAACGACGACAGGGTCGAAGCGTATAAAGAAGCCTACGAGACGTGGCAGAAGCACCTCGCGGCGGTGCACGAGCTCCTGCTGGAGCACAAACGCATGGACCCGCTGCACATCAAGGGCCTGCTGAACCGCGAGAGCCGTTCGAAGCGCAAGTACGACCTCGCGCGCCTGCGCCTGCTCGGCATCGAAGAGGACGCCGAGCCCTCCGACGACGATGAGGACGACGAGGCCTAGCGCCCTCCTTCGCTTCGTCCTGGCCGGCGTAATTGCAGCGTCTCTAGGAGCCGTCGCGGCGCTTCGTGTGCATAACGCGTCCGCGTGCTCGATCGGCACCCCGCTGAACGTCGCCGACAGCCTCGATCGCAGCGTCGCCACCAGCCAGCTCTTCGTCCTCGGTACCGTCACGGACGAGCGCGAGATGGGTGGCACCGGCAGAGCGATTCAGTACGAATCGACTGTCGTGCCGGACGTCGTGCTCAAGGGCGACGCTCCCGATGCGCCCATTACGATTCCGTTCCTCGGACTGCTCTCTTCTGACTGCTCGGGCGGTCCGCGCCTCAGGCAGGGCGAGCGCGTGCTGCTGCCGCTCGACTGGGGAAGTACGGCCCGGCTCCGGCGGCGGCTCCATCGATTACGCCTGGCAGCTCAACGGCATCTACGCGAAGGTCCTGCTGCAGGACGGGCAGGCCTACGCGCAGGGTGCGGCCGCCGCCGAGCCTCTGGGCGCCGCCGAGAGTGTGATTCGGAGGCTCGGACTGGTGGCCGGCGCCGATCAATCGCAGATCGCTGCAGCTACGTCCGCACTGGAAGCCCCGGCGCCGAATGCGAGTCCGGCGAGCCATCGATGGCTGCAGGGCGGCATAGGCGTCGGCGTGCTTGCTGCTGTCGTCGTAATCATCCTCTGGAAGCGCCGTTCGAAGCGCGGAGGCGAATCGCTGGACGGCTGATGCTTTGCGTGGTTGCGTATCGGCGGCTCTGTCATAGAATTGCAGTTGTGGACGACGATCTCGGCGTAGACCTCAGCGACATCCTCGGCGTAATCAATAGCGCCGAGGTTTTCGTGGTCATGTTCCAGCTGTTCGAGCGCCGGCTGCTGGTCGATACGCGGCATACCGACGCCGACCCGCCGCTGATTCGCGTCGTCGACCGCGTGCGTAGCTCGGACGAGCGCTTCCGTGAGCTGATGCGCCTGCGACCGCGCTTCTCCGCTCCTGAGAAGATCATCGCCTTCCAGTGGCCTCGCAGCGTGCGTACGCTGGTCGAGTCCGGCGTCTGGCAGTCGATCTCGGACCGGCTGCTATCCCAGGGCGTGGCGGAGGCGACGCTGCTCGCCGTGCTGCACGAACTGCAGTGGGAGGAGCGTCGAGAAGAGATAAAGGCGGTACGCGGCGAAGAGCCCTACCGCACCCTGCGAGGCGGCCCCATAGCGTGACTACAGCACAACGAACCGTAGACCTGAGAAGCGACACCGTTACCCAGCCAACGCCCGCAATGCGTGAGGCAATGGCTCATGCGGAGGTCGGCGACGACGTCCTGGGTGACGACCCCACCGTCAAGCGCCTCGAGGCGATGGCGGCGGAGCGTCTGGGTAAAGAGGCGGCGCTGTTCACGACCAGCGGTACGATGGCGAACCTCGTCTCGTTGCTCACGCACTGCGGCCGCAGCGACGAAGCGATCGTCGGGCACATGGCCCACGTGGTGCAGTCGGAGCTCGGCGGCGCTGCCGGCGTCGCGGGCGTCAACCTGCGCCAGGCGCGCAACGACGAATACGGACGCCTCGACCTCGACGAGGTGCGCTCGATGGTCCGTCACGGCGAAGGGTCCGCGCCTCGCACAGCGCTGATCGCGCTCGAGAATACGCACAACTTCTGCAACGGTTCGCCGTTGCCGGCCAGCTACACGTCGGAGGTTGCGCAGATCGCGCACGAGAGCGGCGCCAAGCTGCACATCGACGGCGCGCGCATCTTCAACGCAGCGATCGCGCTCGAGACCACGGCGGCAGATCTGGCGAAAGACGCCGACTCGGTGACGTTCTGCCTCTCGAAGGGCCTCTCGGCGCCGGTCGGGTCGTTGATTTGCAGCGACGCGGCGTTCATCGCGCGAGCGCGTCACAACCGGCGTATGGTCGGCGGCGGCCTGCGACAGGTCGGCGTCGTCGCGGCAGCGGGCATCGTGGCGCTGGAGGAGATGGTCGACCGTCTTTCCGACGACCACGCGAACCTCAAGCACCTCGCCGACGGACTTGCCGGCAATTCCCGGCGTCGAAGTCGACCCGTCGCTGGCGCAGACCAACATCCTCTTCTGGAAACACGGCCGCATCGACTCGACCACGCTGGCGGCGGCCTTGCGCGAACGCGGCATCTTGAGCAGCATGGTGCATGGACGCCTGCGCATGTTGACCCATCACGGCATCGAGCGCGGCGACATCGATTACGTGCTGCAATCAGTCAAAGAGGTGACCGCGTCACTAGCTTGAGACGCTTCTCGGCGCTCCCTGCTCTTGCTCTACTAGCAGCCCTGATCCTCTCGGCCTGCAGTAGTGGCAATTCCGGACCGCCAACCTCCGACATCGTTTCGACGATCCCCTGGCAGGGCAACGAGAGCCACGAATACATTCTCGCCGACAACAGCGGCAAGACGGTGGGCAACGAGACGCTTGCTGTCGCGGTCAACGGCGCCACTACCACCCTGACTCAGGACTTCAAGAACGACACGGGCACCGACGTTAGCAATGTTGTCGTAGATAGCCAGACGCTGAAGCCCCAAAGCGCCACGCGCAAGATCGTACGTCCCGACAGCACGGTCGACTTGCAGGTTACGTACACAGACCAGGGAGCGCTGATCAAGCAAGACAGCAAGCAGTCCGGCCTCAGCGTTCCGGAGCACTCCTACGACAACGACAGCTCGCTATTTCTCTGGCGCACGATTCCCTTTACCGCGGGTTACGAGTCCAGCTACGTCACGATTATCACGAACCAGCGCAGCCGTCAGACCGTCGACCTGAAGGTGATCGGCAAGGAGACGGTTGCGGTGCCGGCGGGTAAGTTCGAACGCCTGGCGCCTGGAGATTCGTACCAGCAATGCGCGGCAGGTCGCCTGGTTCACGGACACGCCGCAGCACGTGCTGCTCAAGTACGACAACGACAACGGACTGATCTTCGAGCTGACGTCGCAGCCCTGACGAACGCCCGCGGACGGCGGACGGAGCTGAAGCTTCGTCCCTCCGTCTTGTGGGCCGCTGGACGTTTCGGGGCGAGGTCACCGGCTGGATGTGTGGCAGTGCGTCTCTCCGACCGGGAGCACCGAGACTGCTTCGCCTCTTCGATGGCTCGCAGCGAGGGCTGAGGAGTGGTCTCAGGCGAGGAGCCTGGCGCCGCCCCAGACGTAGGTAACGCTAAACGTGTCGCTAACGGGTCGCTCCGGCCCGATGGCGCCTTCTCCGAAGATCAGCGCGACGCCGCGGTAGCCCCTCACTTCGCCGACCGCAAGCCCGATCGTGCTGAGAGATACGCCGGCCTGGCGCACCCAGCCCTCCAGCGCCTCGCGAATCTCGAAGTCGTACGTCTCCTCCGGGGCCGTTAGCGCGATGCAGGCGGCGATCGCCCTCCCGGCCAGCCTGACCTCGCCATCGACGCTTACGTCGGCGCCCGCGAACGCTCTGAGGCTCGGCGCCACGTGCTTCTGCAGAAAGGCGACATAACGCGGATCGGTGCCGAACGGCTCGAGCGATTGATAGTCGGGCAACACAAAGAAGAACACGAGGTCGAAGTCGGAGCCGGCAACGCCTTCGAGCACGCCGCCGGTAACCACCTGCTCCATCGCCATGAGGCCGGCGGCTGCTTCGGCCAGACGCGAGCGTTGCTCGCTGTCGACCGGGTTCTTGAGCGAGACGAAGTCGAGGTGGAGGACCTGCTGCGTCACAGAGGCTCGCGCGGCGAAGCTGGTGGTGTGTACGGGGCGCGGCGCCCGGGCTGAGGTCGCTTGAAGTCGTGCTCGGGCTCGTCGCCGTCGACCGGCTCCGCCGTAGGGTTGGCGCGCTCAGCGGCGCTCCACGACTTCGGCGGCGTCCACGGCACCGCGACGGCCTGCTTGCGGTCGCGCTCGAAGTAGGTTGGGCCGGTCTGCAGCACTCCGTCCGCCAGCTCGATCACCCGGCGCGCCTTCTCCATGACGAGGCGGTCGTGTGTCGTCGTGATGATCGTGACGCCTTCATGGTCGATAACGTCGACCAGCAGCTGGAAGATCTGGGTTGCGGTCGATGAGTCGAGTTCGCCGGTGGGCTCGTCCGCCAGGATCAGCGACGGGCGGTTGGCCAGGGCCCGCGCGATGGCGACGCGCTGCTGCTCGCCGCCCGAGAGCTCGTAGGGCCGGTGGTGCGAGCGGCGCGTGAGGCCGACCATCTCGAGCAGCTCGTTGGCGCGACGGCTGCGCTCCCGAATTGGCGCGCCGGCGATGCGTAGCGCGATCTCGACGTTCTCGTAGGCGGAGAGCAGCGGCAGCAGGCCGAACGACTGAAACACGAAGCCGAGGCGATGGCGCCGCAGCTCGGTGAGCTGCGAATCGTTCATCGCCGATACGTCTGCGCCTTCGATGTACACGTGGCCCTGCGTGGCGCGGTCGAGGCCGGCGACGACGTTGAGCAGCGTGGTCTTGCCGGAGCCGGAGCGTCCGATGATCGCGACGAACTCGCCCTTGTCGACGCTGAACGACACGTCCGTGAGCGCGTGAATCGTCTGGCTGCCGACCTGAAACTCCCGGCTGACGTTCTCGACGCGTACCAGCTCTTCAGTCATCCTTGACGTCTTCTTCTAGCGCCGCGTCTTCCGGCAGCACTTCGACGAGCCCGGAGCCGAGTCGCAGGCGGGCACGCTCCGTGACCTCGATGCGTTCCAGGTACTCCTTGGGGATCTGCAGGCGTCCAGTGCGGTCCACCACCGCGTACTCGTCGTGGTAGACATAGGCCTCGCGCCCTTCAAAGGCAACACGCCGGAAGCTCTCGGTGCTGATGCGGCCGTCGCGAATCGCCACCACGCGGTCGATCTGGTTCGCGATTGCCGGGTCGTGCGTGACGACGACGATCGTGACGCCGAGGTCGTGGTTGAGACCGCGCAACACGCCAAACACCTCGGACGCGGTCTGAGAGTCGAGCTCGCCGGTGGGCTCGTCGGCCAGCAGCAAGGGCGGGTCGTTGGCCAGCGCCACGGCGATCGCGACGCGCTGCTGCTCGCCGCCGGAGAGACGGTCCGGCTTGATATCCATGCGATGCCCGAGGCCGACCATCTCGAGTAACTCTCGGGCGCGGTTGCGCGCCGGCCCCGGCTCCATGCCCTCGAGGATCATCGGCAGCTCGACGTTCTGGGTCGACGTGAGGTAGGTGAGCACGTTGCGAGACGTCTGCTGCCAGACGAACCCGACCTCGTTGCGGCGATAGGATACGAGGTCCGAGGCCGTCATCGTCAGCAGGTTACGGCCGCCGACCAGAGCGCGGCCGGCGCTGGGCACGTCGAGGCCGGCGAGGATGTTGAGCAGCGTCGATTTGCCCGAGCCGGACGCCCCGACGATCGCCATGAGCTCGCCGCGCTTGACCTTGAGGTCGAGCCCGCGCAGCGCAACGACCTCGAGGTCTTCGAGCTTGTAAATCTTGAACAGGTCTTCGCAGAGGATGTACGGCTGTTCGCCGGAGGCTGCAGCCGGGTCGTAATTTGTCATGCGCTACGCTTCCCCGATGCGTAGCACCCGGTGCAACGCAAGGCGCGAATACAGTAGCACGACGGCTGAAATCGTCACAAGAAACACGGATGCGAGGATCAGCCAGGCGCCACCGATGGTGAGCCAGCTGATGTGCAGTTCCATGGGAGGCACCACCTGGTCGCCGGTCTCGGTCAGGCCCATGTAGCGGATCATCAGACTACCGAGGCGCATGCCCATCAGCGTGCCGGCGAGCATACCGAGGCCGATGACGAAGCACTGCTCGAAGCCGACGACGGTCGCGATCTGGCGCTTCGAAAATCCCATCGTGCGCAGCACCGCGAACTCGAGCGTGCGGCGCTGGGCTGTGAGGTAGGAGTAGATCAGGAAGCCGATGGCGCTGAGGATCAGGATCGCCGCGAAGCTGATGAACAGGATGCCCTCCCAACCCGCCGCCACCAGCGGGTCCTTCTGCTGGGCATCGCGCAGCGCCGCGAAGCTCGTGAGGTTGCCGGTCACGGTGCCTGCACTGATCGCCGCGGTTGCCTTCGTCACTGAATCGGGGCTGCCCTTTATCCAGTACTCGCTCGGGTAGGTGAGCGGGCCGCGCGGGTTGGCGTTGATCACGGCCGCGAGCTTGGCGCCGTCCATGACCATCGTATCGGCGGAGTTGGACGCGTTCAGCGTCGCGAACAGGTTGTACGAGCCCACGATCTTCACGTTGAAGAACGCCGAGTTGACGAAAAGCTGTGCCGTGTCGCCGATCCTGAGGCCGCTGTGATGCAAGAAGCCGTCACTCGCCAGCGCCGGTATCGGCGTCGCGACACCTGCCGCCTGGACGCCGTGGGTCAACACCTGCCCCTGCTGAGGCGTCCAGCGTAGCTCCAGCGCCTTGGTGCCGTTGACGTCGACGATGCGCGTCTGGTCGTTGAGGGGCGTCGGCAGTACGCCCTGGATGCTCTGCCAGCCGTTCGTGGAGTCGAAGCTCTCGACGACCTGGGCTCCGGGCAGGTTGCCCTGGGCGCGCTGCGGGTCGAAGCGCATCAGGTCCTTCTGCAGTTGATCGCCGATCGAGGCCTGGTTGGTGGTCTGCAGGTCGGAGAACTGAATCACGCCCTGTGGCGCGCCGAGACGAGCTGGCGCTCGCAGCGTGATCGACGTGACGGTCAGTGGTCCCTGGGGGTCGGCCGTGTTGTAGGGTCCGTTGGGGCGCGGTCCGGTGACCGGAGTACGCGAGAACGTTGTCGTCGTATTCAGAGGTCGCGTCAGGTCTGCGACCACGAGGTTCCAGCCTGGTTGCATCTGCACTAGGTCGGCGGGGCCAACCGGGTAGTCGAAATAACGTCCGGTCGCGTCGCGCATCTCCATCTCGATACCGAATGTGCTGCGCATGTCGACCGGGTTGACCCAGATGCCGAGCCAGTGCGCGTCGGCCGGCAGTTGCAGGCCGTAGTCCTGGGGCTGCACCGGTGGCCCCAGCTTGGCGACCAGCGATTGCAGCGAGCTGCTCGCGAAGTCGCCGCGGAAGTAAGAGACGGAGGGGAAGCTTTGCGGGTCGACACCCAGCACGTCGAGCGAGACGCGGCTTATCAGCGGCCCCTCGCTGCCTTCGAGGCGGTAGACCTGCGACACCTGCTGTCCGTCGACATCCTGCGATACAGCCGTCGGTGCGTCGTTAGGGCCTGCCGAATTGACGGTGCGCACGTCGCTGAAGCGAACGTCGGAGCCGGCCTGATACGAGGCGCGGTCGGCGTAGCTGCGGTTCAGCGTCGCGCCGAAGCTCGCGGCGAACATGCCGACGGCTGTTGCGAGCATGAGCAGCAGCACGAGACGTGAGTAGTGCACCGGGTTGCGCACGAGCTGCCACATGCCGATCAGGATCGACGCGCCCTGAGCCCGTGCGACCACCCACGCGAGCAGCTTCAGCACCAGCGGGAACAGCCGCAGGAAGACGAGGCCGACCGTAAGAATGAAGAACGCCGGCGTCAGCAGCACGACGGGATCGACGGACTGGTCGCCGAAGAACTTGTGGTTGACGAGCGTGCCGCGCCGGTTGAGCTGGTAGAGCAGGATGCCGCCGAGCACCGCCAGCGCCAGGTCGAGGTAGTAGCGCGTGAACACCGGCTCCTTCGGTGGGCGGGCGCTGGCCGCGCGCTGCTGCACCACCGTGCGACGTGTCGCCTGGTAGGCGGGGAACAGCAGCGTGACGTAGGCGAGGAAGGCGCCGCCGGCGGCCCAGAGGTAGGCGTCGCGGCCGAGGTGCACGCGCAGGCTGGAGCCGGCGCTGAGGTCATGGAACGGCGGCGTGTGGCCGAGCAGGCTGATCACGCCCGCGGCGATCGGCGGTCCGAGGACCAGCGCCGCAATCAGGATTACGAGGCCCTCGAGCATGTAGATGCGCATGACCTGCCATGTCGTGGCGCCACGGCTTTTGAGCAGCGCAATCTCAGCTGCCTGCCGTTCGACGAGCATGGTCGAGACCATGTAGAGGTAGTAGAGGACGATCGCGGCGATCTGCAGGACGAGCACCAGCAGCGGGATGCGCGTAAAGAACAGCTTCTGGTCGTAGGTCGCCAGGACGGTGGGCAGGGCGGTGGTGATCGTGGTGCGAATGACGTTCGATTGCAGGTCGGAGCCGTAGCCGTTCAGCGCGCCCTGGACGCGATCGGCGTTGCGTGCGTCCACGCCGGACGTGTCGAGGTAGATCAGGTTCGTGAAGTCGCTGGTCATGGTCGGCAGGTAGCCGACGATCGCGTCGAAGAACGTGTTCTTGGTGATGAACAGCGGCATCGTCTGCCAGTTCGAAGTGGGGAAGGTGAACAGGTCGGTCTGTCCCAGCCAGAACGGCTCGCTCTGGTCCTTGGGTTCGATGATGCCGACGATCTTGACGTGCACGGGCTGTCCGCCTTCGACCCAGAAGGGGTGCAGGTCGTACTCGCTGCCGACGCTGACGCCCATCGATTTCGCCGTGTCGGAGCCGACGGCGGCTTCGATGGTCGGTGGCGCGTCCGGCGTCGCGGCCGCGGTGTCGTTGGGCATGCGGCCCGCAACGATGTTGATGTGCGGCTCGATGCCGGTAACGAACTGCAGATGGCTACGCGGCCGGCTGTCGGCGGGATCGACGGTGCCGCCCGGCGCCGTGGGGTAGAAGGTCGAGCTGCGGGATATCGACGTGATGTCGCCGTCGATCAGCGAGCCGAAGTCACGCCTGGCCTGCGACTGGATGTAGTCGGTGTTTTTGGCGTAGACGTCTCCGGCCGAGTTCTGCGAAGTACTGCGGACGAGGATATTGATCTGATCTGGACCGCGCTGGCGGATGGCGTAGGAGAGGCCGAGATCGCGAATGGCGTCCGTATAGATCGACGTCGTCGACATGATGGCCGCGGCGAGCACGGCTCCGACGACGACGGCGGACAGCAGCTTCCAGTTTGCCGCTACCCGCCGATAGACAACGGGCAGGGTGCTTAGCAGGCCCCCCATAATTCGCGGGTCATTGTGTCACCTGAGCACTACTTCAGCAATCGAATTCAGGGATGCCGGTTTCCGCGTCGGTTTCCTCGACCACAGGCGTGCCTCCCTGCCCGAAGGCGCGCGTGTACAACGCCAGCGCCGGTGTCATCACGATGCCGGACGCGAACAGCGCCGCACGCAGCGTGGTCAGCGTGCTTATCACGCCGAGCAGCGGGCCGCCGCTGATCTGGCCGATCGAGTTGGTCTGGCTGCTCATCGAGATTACGGTGGCGCGGACCTCACGCGGCACGTTCTGGTTGATCCAGGCCAGCAGCAGCGGATCGTAGACGCGGCTCAGCGAAATCGCGCTCCAGACGACCAGGGTGCCGAGCCAGAAGCTGCCGGCCATCGCGAACACGAGCAGGCTGAGCATCTGCAGCCCGGTTATCGCGAAGAGCCAGCGCGACACCGAGTGGTGGCTGTTCATGTCGACGTGCCGTCGCGCATATTCGACCGCACCGATACTAAGCACAGCCGAGCCGAAGCGAATCACGCCGAACCAGATAACGGGCTCGAACATGTGGAAGTGCGGGAAGCCCAGGTTGTCGTAAAACTGCGCGACCCAAAGGCGGTCGAAGCCCTGGTTGGCGATGCCGTAGAAAATCGTGATCATAAACAGCGTGATCAGAAGCGGGCTGGCGCGGATGAGCTTGCCGCCGGCCATCGTCGTCTTGCCCAGGTGCCGGAATGAGATTCGCTCGCCGGCCTCGATGTCGCGCTGGAAGCCGTCCTCGGGCATGGCGACCAGCAGGTAGATGCCGAGCACCGGCATCAGACCACCGGCAACGATCAGGGGCAAGCCCAGCGTCAGCGTCGCGAGGCCGATCGACACCGGGATCGCGACGATACGCAGCAGCTGATCGACCTGCGAGGCGCGCATATATACGGGACCGGCCAGCTCGATACCGATTTCGTCGGCGATCCATGCCTGCTGTGCGCCACTCAGGAACGTGGTGCCGCAGCCCCAGACCAGCTGCGCCGCCAGAATTGTCCAGAAGTGCGCGTAGATGCCGGTCATCACCATCCCAGCGCCGATCAGGAAGAGACCTGTGACCACGGAGAGGCGGCGGCCTCGCAGGTCCGCGAGCACGCCGGTCGGTACTTCGCAGAGGAAGACCGTGCCCTCGAGCACGGTTCCGACGAGCAGAAGCTGCAACGGACTCAGTCCCGCCGCCTTCGTCTGGTAGATCAGGTTAATCGTGATCGCCAGGCTGAAGAGAAAGGCGAAACCGCCCGTGAAAAGCAGATATGCAGGGACAGGTTTCAGACGCAGGACTGACACTGGGCGGATGATAGCAAAGCTTCTTCATAGAGGCGACAAATTCGCATTAGATATATTTCGGCCGCGTCGCGTTGAACTGGAGGGCTATAATTTGGCGGTGAACTCCCCCGATCGTAAGCCACTACTTGCCATCCTCGACGGGCACGGCATAATCCACCGCGCCTACTATGCCCTGAAGGACCAGCCCCTCGTCGCGCGACGCACCGGCGAGAATACAAGCGCCGTTTTCGGTTTCACGAACACGCTGCTCGCCGTGATCGACGACCTCAAGCCAACGCACCTGATCGTCGCGGTGGACCTGCCGGGCCCGACGTTTCGTCACGTGCGAGATGCATCCTACAAAGCCACCCGCTTCGAAAACGTAAAGACGCAGGTGATCAACTCGCTGGCTACAGTGCCAGATCTCGCCGAGTCGGTTCGCACCGGCATCGCGGAAGCCGTCGCCAACGCCGACACACGCGACCAGATCAAGCAGGGTATCTACTCGACCGCCGATAGCGCCGGCGTCGACGCCGATACGCGTCTCGAGATCGAGCGCGCTCTGGCGCCGGTCGAATCGTCCTGGGACCTCTCGCGCCAGATGGGGCGCTGCCTGGAGATGATGGAGGCGTTCAACATCCCGGTGTTCAGCGCCCAGGGCTTCGAGGCCGACGACGTGATCGGCACGCTCTCGCAGCAGGCCGCCGAACAAGGTATCGACACCTACCTCGTCACACTGGACAGCGACCTCGTGCAGCTGATCCGGCCCGACGTGAAGATCTACATGATGCGTCCGTATCAGCGCGATCACGTGATCTACGACGACACGACGGCGCGCGAGCGCTACGGCTTCGACCCGCTGCGCATGGCCGACTACAAGGCGCTGCGCGGCGACACGTCCGACAACATCCCCGGCATCCCGGGCGTCGGCGACGGTACAGCCACCAAGCTGCTGACCCAGTTCGACGGTATCGACGCGATCTTCGCGCACCTCGACGAGGTGAAGCCGGACAAGCTGCGCGAGAACCTGCGCTCCCACGCAGACCAGGTGCACCAGGCGCTCGAAATGGCGACGATTCGCTGCGACGTGCCCGACATCATCCTCGACATGGAGGAGGCGCGCGTCGGCCGCTACGACCGCCAGCGCGTGCTCGACCTGCTGCGGGACCTCGAGTTCCGCACGCTGGTGCCGCGCCTGCCGCCAGTCGAAGAGGGCTTCGCCGGCGCGACCCCGGCCCCGGACCGCAGCGGCGCGACGACGCCATCGACCAGCATCGAGAAGGCCTACAAGCTGATCTGCGACGAAGCCGAGCTCGACACGCTGATCTCGCGCTTGCGTGAGGCCGGTCGATTCGCCTTCGACCTTGAGTGTGTTGGTACCAGCCCGTATCACTGCTTGCTGGTCGGCGTCGAAGTGGCGCCCGCGCCCGGCGAGGCGTACTACATCCCGATCGGCCACCAGCCGACGCTCGACGGCCCGTCGCAGCTCGCGCCCGGCGTCGTGCTGCACAAGCTGGCGCCGCTGTTCGCCGACCCGGCGATCGAGAAGGTCACGCATAACGGCAAGTTCGACCTGGCGCACCTCACGAGTCGCGACATCGAGGTCAAAGGCCTCGCGTTCGACACGCTACTCGCGGCTTACGTGCTCGGCGAAGGCGCGCTGGCCGACGTGTTCCGCGCCGGCGCCGGCTCCCTCAGCCTCAAGTGGCTCACGTCGCGCCGTCTCGGCTACGAGATGAGGGAGATCGTCGACCTCGTCGGCAAGACTGGCGTCAAGCAGCTCTCCGTCGACCAGGTGCGCTGCGACGACCTGCTTCCCTACGTATGCGAAAACGTCGACTACGCCCTGCGCCTGCGAGAGGTCCTCGAGAAAGAGCTGCGCGAACTCGGGATGTGGGACCTGTTCGCCAAGATGGAAATGCCGCTCGTGCCCGTGCTGGCGCGCATGGAGGAGACCGGCATCGCGCTGGACGTGTCGGTGCTGCGCGAGATGTCGCAGGGACTCAACGAGCAGGTGCAGTTCCTCGAGGACCAGGCGTACCAGGCGGTGGGGCACCAGTTCAACCTCGGCTCGCCGCCGCAGCTCTCGCAGGTGCTGTTCGAGGAGCTCAGCCTGCCGAAGACGCGCAAGACCAAGCAGGGCTACTCAACCGACGCGCAGGCTATCGAGGGGCTGCGCGGCGTGCACGATATTGTCGACATAATCCTGAAGTGGCGCGAGCTCACGAAGCTGCGCTCGACCTACATCGAGACGCTGCCCGGCGCCGTCGACCCCCGTGACGGACGCATCCACACTACCTTCGACCAGGCCGTCGCCGCGACTGGCCGCCTTTCGTCCAACAACCCGAACCTGCAGAACATCCCGGTGCGCAGCGAGCTCGGCGGGCAGGTGCGTCGCGCCTTCGTCGCCCGCGACATCGGCGCCGACCCGGTCCTGCTCTCGGCCGACTACTCGCAGATCGAGCTGCGCATCCTGGCGCACATGTCGCAGGACCCGGGCCTGCTCGAGGCGTTCAAGAACGACGAGGACATTCACGCCGCAACCGCGTCGCAGGTCTTCGGCGTCGCGCTCGAAGACGTGACGCGCATCCAGCGTAACCGAGCCAAGGTGTTCAACTTCGGCGTGCTCTACGGTCTCACCGACTTCGGCCTCGCTCAGCGCGAAGGCATTAGCCGCGAGGAGGCCGGTACGTTCATCCGGCGCTACTTCGAGAAGTACGAGGACGTTAAGCGCTGGCGCGACGAGATCGTGCAGCAGACGCGTCGCGACGGCTACGCGGAGACGCTCGCGGGACGCCGGCGCTACATACCCGACATCCACTCATCCAACTTCAACGTCCGTATGGGCGCCGAGCGCATCGCGATAAACATGCCGATCCAGGGCACAGCGTCCGACATCATCAAGATCGCCATGATCAAGATCGACGACGAGTTGACCCAGCAGAGCTTCGAGACGCGCATGCTGCTTCAGGTGCACGACGAGCTGATCTTCGAGGGCCCGATGTCGGAGCAAGACGCGCTGCGCGAGCTCGTCCTGCGCGTCATGCCCGCGTCGCTGCAGCTAGACGTCCCGCTCAAAGTAGACGTCAAGGCGGGCAAGAACTGGGCGGACATGGAGTAATGGCAGGCGAGATGACGATTCTACGGCCGAACCCATTGCCAGTGCGTGATGTGCAGCCCAAATAGCATCCTGAGCCTGTCGAAGGACGCAGCGGTCAGTCCTTGAAGGGCTACGTCTACATTCTGCTCTGCTCCGACGGCTCCTATTACGTGGGCTCGACGACGAACCTGGAAACAAGAATCGCTACTCATGAGGCGGGCGAAGGCGGGGATTATACGTCACGGCGCCGCCCGCTCAGCGTCTCCTTCACGGAAGAGTTTGAGTCGCTGCACGACGCATTTCTGGCAGAGCGCCAGGTCAAAGGCTGGTCGAGAGCGAAGAAGGAAGCCTTGATCCGACGCGATTACGATGCATTGGTGGAGCTGTCGAAGAATCGCGAGGGGAATCACTCAAGATGAGGCATGGTCTTTCCTCGCGGCGCAGCGTCCTTCGACAGGCTCAGGATGCTAGCTCGGAAGGTATCTGTATTGAACGGACAACCGTGCCCACTCGTCTCGTCTAATGCCTAATACCTCCCTCGATATACGCGTCTCGCGGCGCGAGGGCGACCGGCCCCGCCTGCTGCAGGTCGAGGCGTGGAATGACGCCGGCGAGCGCGTTAGCGGCCTCGCGGTGCGCGTCGAGGTGGACGAGAGCGGCACGTTCGCCGACGAGGACCGCGTGCGGCGGCTCGACCTGCGTACGGCATCGGACGGCGCAGCGCTGTTCCAGTGGTACGAGTGGCCCCGCAACGGTCCGGCGCGCGACTTCGTCTCGAAGGTCAGCGTCGCGTGGGACGACGAGAGTGCTATCGTCTACATCGAAGACCTGTACGAGTGAGTGGCGTGAACCGGAACCCGAAGGACGAAACCATAGCGATGATTCAGCGGATGCCCGATGATTCGAGTATCGAAGACATACTCTATGCCGTTTACATCCGAGCAAGGGTTGAAGCGGGAATTGCCGAGGTTCGGGCGGGCCGCCTTGTCTCACATGACGATGTAGTCCGAGGCGTCGAGGACTGGCTACGATCGCAGCCGGAAGGCTGATTGCTAATCGCTGAAAGCTGAGAGCTACTCATGCCTGAGCTCCCCGAAGTCGAGACGATACGGCGCGACCTCGAGACGCGTATTGTCGGGCGGCGCGTCACCGGGCTGACGATTGCGCCCGATACCGGCAAGCCCGTGCCCGTGCTCAAGGGCGTCGACGAGGCCACGTTTCGCGAGGGCGTGGTCGGCGCGCGCATCGAGGCCGTCGAGCGCCGCGGCAAATACCTGGCGCTGCGTCTGGACACTGAACCTGGGGGGCACCCCCAGTCCCCCTCTAAAGCGCAATCGAATGTGCTGATCGTCGTGCACTTGCGCATGACCGGTGCGCTGCTGCACCGGTCGCCCGGCGCCGAGCCGGACCGATTCCTGCGCGCCGTGTTGTCGCTGGACGACGGCTCCGAGCTGCGCTTCACGGACATACGCAAGTTCGGCGGTCTCTGGCTCGTCGACGACTTCGCCGAGGCTTCGTCGACCGGTCTGGGGCCGGAGCCCCTGAGCGAGGGCTTCAGCGTCGATGTGCTCGCCGACGCCGTGGCGGGACGCAAGGCGCCCGTCAAGTCGATCATCCTGGACCAGAGCCGCATCGCCGGCATTGGCAACATCTACGCCGACGAGGCCTGTTACGCCGCGAACATCGACCCGCGACGCCTCGGCCAAACCCTGACGCCGCCGGAGGTCGAGGCGCTGCACGCGGCGGTGCGTGAGGTGCTGCTGTTCGGCGTCGAGAGCCGCGGCGCCAGCTTTCGAGACTACAAGGACGCCTCGGGCGACTCCGGCAGCATGCAAATGCACGTCAAAGTGTTTCGCCGCACCGGCAAGCCCTGCTACACCTGCGGCACGATTATCGAGCGCACGAAGGTCGGCGGGCGCAGCACCCACTACTGCCCTCAGTGTCAACGCTAGCCTTCACGGATCAGCGGGGCCGCATCCGCAAGATTCTCGAGAACGCGCTGCCCGGCGCCACCTATGTCTCGTCGGTGAGCGAGGAAGGCTCGACTCTGCTGCTAACCGGGCGTCGTGCCGACGGCAAGCGCGTCAACGTGCGCTTCCGTGCCGTACGCGAGTCCGACGCGTCGGCCGAGCCCGCTCCCGGTAGTGCGATGCGGCTGCGCAAAGTCAGTGACGCGACGAAGTTTTCGCTGTGGCGAGTCCTCATCCCGTTTCCACACGGCCATAGCCCGTCATACGCGCGTGTTACCATCGAAGCTGGCGACGCTCGACTCGACATCGTCTGCCAGGATGCAGAGTGGTGGGAAGACGAGGCGTCGCCGGAGCAGCCATGAGCTTCTATCCGGCCCACTCAGACCTCTGCAGCGATTGCGGCACCGAAATCGAGCCGCACAGCGGCGAAGCGCGCTGCCCCGCTTGCTTCGACAAGTACCTCTTCGAAGTGGACGCCGGGTTCCTCGAGAGCTACCGGCGCTTCGGCTGCCGTAGCCGCCTCGTCGTCGCCGAGAGCTGTCTGCGCAGCCTCGTTCTCGAATCGACGGAACATCGCAAGGTGCTCGCGATGACGATCTTCGAGCAGTACGTGCAGGCAATGAGCGACCTCGCGGGGCTATTCCTGGCGTTCCGTAACCGCGACCAGGCGCCGATCATGAAGACGTTCCTCGAGTTTCGCCTCGACAGCTCGCGCGCGCTCGACTTCTTCGAGGCGATTCGTACGGTCAGCGACCCCGAGATCCTGGCGTCGCTCGACCTGCCTCATCCCGCGCTCGTCTCGTCGACATGCCCGCACCTCGACGCCGAGGACGCATATTCGGTGTCGATCGCGATTCATCACCTGCTGCAGGACCTGCGCAAGGCGACAGACCAGGGCGAAGCCGGTGCGCTGGCGCTGGCACAGATGGCCGGCCAGGTCGGCGGCGCCGTGCTGGCGTCCGACACGCGCTGGCTCGATGGCGCCGGCGACCTGACGCCAGACCAGGTCGCGCTGCTAGTGCTCGATTCGAAGCGCCGCAACATCTATGTCCAGGGCCTCACAGCGGACGAAAACTCAATGGGCGCAGTCGTCAACGCCGTCGATACGGCCACGCGAGCCGCCTCGAACCTGATCTTTGCCTATCTGCAAACTAAAGACCTGTGAGCCGTCGCCTCCTCGCCGGGGCCGCAGCTATCGTCCTGTGCATCGCCGCCTGCGGTGGCAGCAGCGCGCCTCCCGGCCCGACCGCGACGCTGGCGCCGCCGCCGATCAGCCCCAACCTCAACGCCCTTGGCAGCGGCTCCTTGGACCTCGACGTTCCCGCGAAGGGCAGTCAAGAAATCGATACGCAAGCGCTGGCCAAGGCGTTCAGCGACCCGCCGGACTGTGGCAATCTCGTGTTCCTGTTCAGCTGGCAGGTTCCGGCGAAGCACAAGCTGCGCTTCGAGGGCGACCTGAGGGGCAAGACCGTTGTCGTGGCGGAGGGACAGACCGGCCAGGCGAGCGTCGGTTGTATGCTCCTCCAGGCGGTGAACGACGGCTCCGAGCCTCTGACCGGCTCGTTGCGCTACTTCGTCGCCGAGAAGCGCTGAGCATGACCACGAAACTCTACGACGCCATCACCGACGTGCCCGGCATCAAGGTCGGGCACTGGACCAACCGCCGCGCCGCGACCGGCTGCAGCGTCGTGCTCTGCGAGACGGGCGCGGTTGCGGGCGTCGACGTGCGTGGCGCCGCGCCCGGTACGATCGAGACCGACCTGCTGCAGCCTGGGACGCTGGTACAGTCGGTCAACGCCATCCTGCTCACCGGCGGCAGCGCCTTCGGACTGGCTGCGGCGGCGGGTGTGCGGCGCTGGTGCGAGGAACACGGCCTTGGTTTCAGCCTGGGGCGCGCCGTCGTGCCGATCGTGCCCGGCGCCGTGATCTTTGACCTCGGTATCGGCCGCGTCGACGTGCGCCCGGACGAGGCGGCGGGCTACGGCGCGGCGTCGGCAGCGAAGGTGGGCCGTGTCGCAGAAGGCAGCGTCGGCGTCGGCACCGGCGCCACCGTGGCCAAGTTGATGGGACCGCGCGCCAGGCTCAAGAGCGGCGTTGGTACGGCCAGCGAGGTGCTGGACGGCGGCATCGTGGTTGGTGCTCTCGTCGCGGTGAATGCGATCGGCGACGTTATCGACAGTCGCGACGGCAGCGTTGTGGCGGGACCGCGCGGCGAGGACGGCTCCTTCGCGGATACACTCGAGATGCTGCGCCGGGGCCGCCGTCGCGTGCCGGATGGCAACACGACGATCGGTGTCGTCGCGACGAACGCGCGGTTGAGCAAAGAGCAGGCGTTGCGGCTCGCGACCGTGGCCCACGACGGCCTGGCGCGCTGCATCCGCCCGGTGCACACCAGCGCTGACGGCGACACGATATTCGCGCTGGCGACCGGCGAGGTAGAGGCGCCTCAGCCGCGGATTATCGGCATCGAGGCGTTTGCGGCGCTGGCGGTGGAGCGGGCCGTCATCAAGGCCGTGCTGGCAGCGACCTCACTCGCGGGAGTACCGTCGGTCAGCGAATGGCGCGCCGGGTCTAGCGAAGCGGGCGCCAGCCCGTCGCGGCCTTGAAGCGCGCGTTCGAGACGCGCTCGGCGTCCGCACCGACGTTGTAGACGCCCGACGCCAGATCGAGCGCCAGCAGCAGCGCCTCGGCGGCGTCTTCGACCTGCAGCGTGGAGTCGTAGCGCGTGTTCGGCGCGTCGTTGCCGCTGCCGGGGCCCCAGAGCAACCCGAGTCGCAGCACGACGCCGCGTTTCCCGGACGCCACGAAGCGACGTACCTCGTTTTCGGCCGCGACCATGGACCCGAGGTTCGATGCCGGGTTTAGCGGCGTATCCTCGTCCGCCGGCGCGTCGGTCGGGTACATGAAGGTGACGGACGGCTGGACGAACACTTCGCTGCCGGCCGCGATCGCCGCGTCGACGAGCAGTCGAGTTGCGTCGCGCCGAATGCGGTCGTTTTCTTCCCAGGCGCCCTGTTTGATGCGTGTCGCAAGATGGTAGACGGCTTCGGCTGCCGCGACGGCCGCATTGACCGCGGCAGCGTCGAACAGGTCGAGATCGGCGTGACGTGGTGCCACGACTTCGTGGCCGGCGGCCTCGAGCAGCGGGATGAGGGCATGGCCGAGGACACCCGTGCCGCCAGTAACGAATACTCTCACGACATACCTCGCGTCAGTTGGCTCGCCCGAACTCGCTGAAGCGGCGCCGGTAGTGCATGCGCAGGCGCTCGACGAGCTGCGGCGTTTCTTCGGCGAGGATCTCGGCCTCGCGCTGCAGTCGCGCCAGCGCCGAGGGCGTCTCGAGCAACTCCTGCTTCACCGTGGGCGTAACGTTGAGCTCGGAGGCGATTACGTTGGCCAGCGCCGCGGGGTCTTCGGGCAGCGACGGCACCGGGATCGTGCGGACGGTCTCGCCGTCCGGCGACGTCGAGGACTGGAGGCGCGACTGCCCCGAGACAAGCGTTGCCATGTCGAACATCATCGTGCGCTCGCCGGGTATGACTTCTCGCTGCCAGCCGCCCATCAGCGCGACGACTTCGCGGTAGTACTCGTCGAACAGCGCGGTGACACGCTGGGCGACCATGAGCATCGCGGGCGGCGGCGCCGGCTCGTCCGGGTATGGCTCGAGGTCGCCGACCAGGTACGAGGCCTCGCGGCGGTCGACGGCGGCGACTCGGAAGCGCTCTTCGCCGCGACAGGTAATGTGAAAGCAGCTGTCCTTGTGCGGCGCCGGCACCGTGCAGCGACCTGCCGGCACCTCTTCGACG
Source organism: uncultured Chloroflexia bacterium (assembly GCA_963732945.1). GTDB lineage: Bacteria > Chloroflexota > Dehalococcoidia > DSTF01 > WHTK01 > WHTK01. The sequence goes on along the minus strand of CAVTBL010000006.1, from coordinate 178,752 downwards.
GTCAGGACTCGCGCCGTGGTGCCGATCGAGTGGGGTAGGCCGCGGCCCATGCGCCCGCCGTCCTTGATCAGGACGATGCCGAAGGGCTCCTGGCGGTCGAGACAGCGCTGGAGCATCTCCTTGTAGCGCTCCTCGAAGATATGCAGCGGCAGCACCTGTCCCGGAAACAGCACGAGAGTCAGCGGGAAGAGCGGCAGCCTGGTCATGTTTCGCCGATCTGAACGCCGGCGCCGGCCGAAGCCGCGCCTGCCATCCTGATGTCTGAATCAGATTCTAGCAAGGAACGCATGGCGCGGCACGGCCCGATTAACACGTTGTAAATGCGCCTGCTCACGCGCGGACGAGGCGCCGGCTACGCGGGGCGTACGGTGACCGTCACTGGCGCCGAGCCGTCGGCGGTCAGCAGGCGGTTGACGACGCCGCCGTCGAAGTACAGCGGCAGGTAGACGGAGCCGCGCGCGACCACGTCCGTCAGCGCCGCCGACAGCGTCAGTTCGTGCGAGCCATTGGTCACGATAACGGGCCTGTTCTGGCCGATGCCCAGTGCCGCCGCATCGCTCGGGTTGATCTCGAGGAACTCTTCGCGGTGCAGCTTGTCGGCCTCTTCGTGGCGAATCGAGGCGCCCTCACGGCTCGTGTACAGCGTGCGCGAGGCGGTTAGCAGCAGACGGCCGTTGGCGCTCGGCAGGGCCGGCAACGTTACGTCTTGCTTCTGCGCCCGGTTCGGCGTGCCGCGCAGGGCTCGCGTGCGCCCCGACTCCAGCGAGGCGTGACGTGCGCCGGCGTAGCCTTCGACGCTCGAGGCGATCTTGTCCATGATCGAGGCGGCGTCGCTGCCGGGAGAGACGTACTGCTTGCCCATCGACGTGGCCAGCGCGCCCGCGAGCGCGTTCAGCGTCTCGATGGCGTCGCGCTGGTCGCCGGTGGCTGCTTCGGCTCGCGTCATGCGGCCGACACGGCGGTCGGCGCTGGTCGTGGTGCCGTCTTTGCCGTAGCCGGTGAGGTCGGCGAAAACGACGTCGGCCAGCTCTGCCGTTTCGCTGCGCAGCGAGTCTATGACTATGAGGCAGTCGAGGCCCTTGAGCGCGGCTTCGACGGCGTCGCGGTCGTGTGCGAGCAGCATCGGGTCGTCACCGACGACCACGAGCGCCTTGACGCCGCCCCGCAGCATCGCGTCGATGTCTCTGCCGCCGTTGCCGGGGCGCACGCCCATGTCGCGCACGCCGTTGACGTTGGCTTCGGTCGGGAGGTAGTAGAGGTTCTCGGCGGCGGTGTCGCCCCTGGCGGCGATCGCCAGGTTGGCAGCCGCGACAGCGCCCGCGCCGGCGATTTCCGGGTAGGCGGCGGACGGTGCGTAGACGACCGCAAGGTGCCCGTCGCCGGTGCTCTTGATGATCTCGGCCGCGTGCTGGAGCTCGGCGCTATCGACGCCTGGTGCTTCCGAGGCGGCTCCGCCGGAGACCAGGGCCGCGAGCGCCACCACGGTTGCGGTTTCGCCGCCGGGGGCGGGTCGCAGCCAGACGCCGGTGGGGTCCGCCGATCGTACGTGCTGTGGCGACGGCATGATCGAGCCGGACGGCGGCGGTGCAATGAAGTCGCAGACCTCGCCGTAGCGGGCGCTGATCACGACCAGCCGTGCGTCGTTCTTGACGACCGCATCCTTGACGCGCAGAGCCGCCACGTTGTGGCTCGACTCGAGGTCGTCGGCGATTACGACGATGGTGCGCGCCTCGACGATTTGCGACAGGTCGGCGTGGGCTGCATCGCTGCCGAAGGCGCCCAGCAACGCCGCCTCGACGCGCGAGGCGACCGGGCCCGCCGTGGAGTCGATGTTCTCGGTGCCGACGAGGTCACGCGCGATGCTCTGCGCCAAGTAGGCCTCTTCGTTGGTGGTCCAGGGCGCGACCAGGAAACCGACGCTCGAAGCGCCGTTCGCCTTGATCACGTCGCTCAGCTTGGTCGTCGCGGCATCGAGGGCGACGTCGAAGGTCGAGGTGACGAGCGCGTCGCCGCGGCGTACGAGGTTGCGCGTGAGGCGGTCGCGCGTCTTGATCGCGTCGTAGTGGAAGCGGCCGCGGACGCAGATCTGGTCGAAGCTCACCGGGTTGAGACGGTCCGGCTTGACCATGACGACCTTGCCGTTGCGCACGCCCATGCTCAGGGTGCAGCCGACGCTGCAGGAGTTGCAGGTGGTCGAGACCCATTCTTCCGTCTTCGCGATCCACTTGTTGGGGCTTTCGAGCAGCGTCGCTGTGGGGCAGACGTCGATGCAGGCGCCGCAGAAGTCGCAGTTCGAGTCGTGGATGGCGCCGCCGGCCCCGAAGGCGATGCGCGTCGAGAAGCCGCGGCCGGCCAGCGTAATCGCGCCGGTGTGGCGAATCTCGTCGCAGGCGCGGACGCAGCGCGTGCAGATGATGCACATCTGCGGGTCGAACTCGAGGAACGGGTTGCCGCGGTCGGCCTCCGGCGGGTCGGACTCGTAGTAGGTCCGCTCCTCGCCGAGCCACGGCTCGACGTTGGCCATCTGCAGCATCTCGTTCGTGGTCTGCAGCTCGCAGCGGTAGTTCTTGGCGCAGGTGAGGCAGCGGTGGGTCACCGTGTCGTCGCGCAGACAGATGTCGCCGGGCATGCAGTGCACGCGGCGGTGACAGGTCAGGCAGCGGTCCGAGTGGTTGGCGTTGATGATCGAGAGTACCGACTGGCGCGCGTCGAGCACCTGGCCCGTGTCGGTGCGTACGACCATGTTGTCGGCAACGCGGCTGGTGCAGGCCAGCTGAAGACCGCGCGCGCCCTCGATCTCGACCAGGCAGGTACGGCAGCCGGCGTAGGGCGGCAGGCCGTCGACGTAGCAGAGGTTGGAGATGAAGGTGCCGGTCTGTTTGACCGCCTCGACGAGGGGTATGCCGGCTTCGAACTCGTAGTCGACGCCGTCGAGCGTGACTTTAGCCACGGTTGAGGCTCTCCTGCCTAGGTTGTCCGGAGGCGCCCGGGATCATGGCAGCGCCGGGCTGGCTCGGGATCTGCGCGTGCGTGCCGGCCGGTGGAGCCACGCTCTCGCCGGCGGCCTCGGCCTCGATGAAGTCGACGACCGACTTCGGCGCTTTGAGGCCGTTCGGGTAGGTGAAGTTGTTCTTGGCGAGGTGCTCGTGCGCCAGGCGGGTCAATTCGTACTTATCGTGGTACATGTCGTCGAACCAGTAGACGGCGTCGCGGAAGGTGCCGCCGGGCTGAATCGCCTCGTATGGGCAGGCTTCGGTGCAGAGGCCGCAGTACATGCAGATGCGGAAGTCGATCTCGTAGCGCACCTTGTTGAGACTGCCGTCCTCGCGCGGCTCCGTCGCGACCAGGATGCAGCCGTCCGGGCAGGCCTGGGCGCAGGTGCTACAGCCCGTACAGCGCTCGTCGAACCACAGCAGGCTGGTGCGAGCCCTGGCAGGGAAGTTGCGCACTTCTTCAGGAAACTGCACCGTTACCGGCGGTTTGAAGAAGTGCCTCATAGTGACCATCAGGCCCTTGGCGAGACCGGATCCGTACATGGCTATACCTCAGGCCCATTCTAGCCACGACGCCCGCTTAAGCAAACCGAATCAGACCGACTTCGCCGTTACTGCAAGAACACCGGCCAGACAGGAGCGCTAAGATCCGTCGCATGGACGTCGAGGTGCGCGTCGCGCTGCCAGATGATCTGGACGACGTGCTCGGCGTGCTGGACGAGGCGGCCGCGTGGCTGCAAAGCATCGGCATGGCGCAGCAGTGGCCGCCGTCCTTCTCGGCCGATGGTGCGCTGCGTCGTCTCACTCATGACCTCATCGAAAAGCAGGAGATGTTCATTGCCTGCTCTCGAGGTGCAGTCATCGGCTGCTTTCGTTTGAGTTTTGAAGAAAATGTGTACTGGCCTCACGGCGAGACGGCAGTCTATCTGTTCTCTCTGGCAGTCCGCCGCGCTTACTCCCGTCAGGGAGTAGGGCAGTTTATGCTCGATTGGGCCGCGCAGCACGCTGCAGATCGAGGCCGGTCCGAACTGCGACTGGACTGCTTCGCAGCCAATCAGAAGCTCCGGGATTACTACTTGAATGCCGGGTTCGACTGGCAGGGCGACATCGAAGTCGTCTCAGCCGAGACCAGTGTCGCTGTGCCGGAACAGAACCGCGGCAATCCATACCTCATCAGCCTGTTTCGCAGAAAGGCTAATGGCGATAGCTAGAAGCTAGCGGCTCGTCAGAAGCTGTAGCGCGCGAGGTCCTCGGCGACGGTCAGACCTTCGAAGTGGTTGGGGTGATCGAGGCCATCGAGGTGCGTGACGATCAGCTTCGCGCCGGGGGCGTGGCGCGCGACTTCGTCGACGCCGGTTGGGCTGAGGTGTACGGGCACGCCCCGGCAGCTGCACTCGGTGACCACAACGTCGGCACCGCGTACGAGCCGCAGCAGCCCGCCGCACAGGGTCGTGTCGCCGGAGTAGACGACGGAGCGTCCGCTAACCTCGGCGCGATAGGCGTAGCACTCGAGGTTGGGCACGTGCTCGACGCGAGCGGCGCTGAAGCCGATGCCGCACGCCTCTGCCTCGATGCCGTCGTGCACCTCGAGGTAGCGTCGCGGAAAGCCGCCGTCTTCAATCAGGTCCGGGTAGCCGAGCTGCAGCAGGGCCTCGCACTGCGCCTCGACGCCGGGCGGGCCGACGATGACGAGCTCGCGGGTGCGGTTCTTGTAGCGGCCGTCGAGCGCGATGAACGGCAGGCCGAAGAAGTGATCGGCGTGGAAATGGCTGATGAATACGACCTCGATGTCGTTGCTCGGCACGCCGGCCTTCTGCAGCTGCTGCAGCACCGTCGGTCCGCAATCGAACAGATAGCGCCCGTTGAGTAAGAACGAGCTGAAGGCGCGTCCGTGGGCGCCGAACGCATTGCCGGAGCCGAGGAACAGCAAGTCGAGGCCGCTCGTATCGGTCATACGCACCCGTCGGCCGGTGTGGAATCGCGGGTCCGGCCGCGACTCCATTGAACCATAAGAAAGGCCTTATGTGATGAGCCGGCTTGCGCCGGCGGGCGTTAGACCTTTTCCGTGACGCGGTACTCCATACGCTTGCCGATCATCAGGCGCACCTGCGCGTCCAGCGCAGGCAGCGCCGAAGCGTAGAGCGTGATCGGCGACGTCGCCAGCCACCAGCCGTGGCACATCCAGCGATACAGCCGCGTCATGTGCGGTGGCGCCGGCGGCCGCTCCCGCGCGTCGAGGATAACGAGCACGAGATACGGGATCAGCGTCGGCGTCACGATCAGCGAGGTAATCGTGATGTTGCCGAGGATGGGTAGCTTGAGCAAGAGGAACCAGTCCGGGATCAGCAGCCCGCCCGTGACGCGCCAGTAGAGAAACGGGATCAAGCTGCCCAGAGTCAGGAAGAACCACTGCGTCGACCACTGGAGATGGTTGTCCAGCAGGTACCAGCAGCGCAGCAGACGCTTGCTCAGCGCGATTTCGGGGTGACCCAGGGCCTGTTCGACGGCGTAGGGCACGTCGGAGGCGCCCCAGCCCCAGCGCCGCACCTGCAGGTAGTAGTTGACGTAAGTAGCGCGGTGCGTCGCCGAGAGCGCGCCATCGTTACCGACCGGCAGGAAGATCGGGTCGACGTCGACTTCGCCGCCGAGGCTGTAGAAGCACTTGAGGAACATGTGCCAGTCCTCGGGGATGATGTCGACGTCCCAGTAGCCCACGTCGTGCGCCATGCGCATCGAGAGGCTGTAGGTCGATTGCGAGAACAGGACGCGGCGCTGGCGGCAAAGTCGCGCCAGGTGCACGAGGCCGGAGAGGCTGTTGGGTACACGCAGCGGCGCCGGCACCTGCCAGATGTTGTTGTAGAAGAAGATCGGCGCCTGCCAGAAGCGCCGGTAGCGCGACGGGTTGGTCGCGAACTCGTAGCCAAGGCAATCGAAGTACTGCGGCGGGAACAGCGTGTCGGCGTCGCAGCTCGTCACGGTCAGGTGATCGAGGCTGATGCCCTGCTCCTGCACGAGGCGTCTGACCGCGCAGCGCGCCGCCCATGCCTCGTTCGACGACTTGCCGCGCACCTCGCCTGGCAGGCCGTACGGGTGCTGCGTCACGAGAAAGTCGCGGAACAATGGCGCGAACTCTTCGGCGATGCGCGCGCCCTTGTCGGCGGCGCCCGGCTCGGCTTCCTCCATCGCCATGACGGGGACGATGCGTTCGCGGGCGCCGTCGGCCGCCGCCAGCGCCGTCAGCGTGGCGCGCAGCTTCGGTTCGTTCTCCTTGTAGTTCGGGATGATCACGACGTGGCAAATCTCGTCCCAGGGCAGCACGTCGGTCAGCTCGTAGGCGGCGCGACGGTAGGCGAGGTGCCAGTCCGTGCGCTCGTAGCGACGCATGAGGCGGACGCCCTTGCGCGCGTGATAGCAGACGGTCCAGGACTTCCACAGCCAGTAGCTGTTGAAGGCCAGTACGACGACGGCGACGAAGCCCGGGAACCAGAAGTAACCGAGCACGATCGTCGCGATCAGTGAGAGGGCGGCGGCGCCCGGAAGCATCTCTAACGCACGCACCGCCGGCTTGTTCAGCTTGAATCGAGCCGGAGCCGCATCGGGCAATGCGATGGGCCTGAGGGGCTTCGACTCGGCTGCGAGGTGCGGCGCGTCCTGGAGTCGGGGACGCAGTTCGAGAGTCATCGAGGGATGGGGACGGAGCTACAGTGGGAAGTCATGAGTCTGGCGGTTGCCAGCAAGACGCTCCTTTAGGAAGCGCCCTCCGACGCCTACGAGGTTAGCTGTCGGGTTAGGGCCGGAAGGTAGCCCCTGGTCGCATCGGCGACCATTAACCCCAGGGCGGTGGTTCCCCCGTTCTCTCTTTCGAGAGATTAAGCGTGCCTACTAATGCAACGAGAGTGTCAGATGCAATTGCGACAGTCAAGCGCTTGCGCAATGCAAACTCGCTCTCAACTCATTTCTTAATCGATTTGTATGATTCTTAGTAAGGACGAAACCAATCGCCGCGCTGCAACGTATTTATGGCATGTTCGTAGTCGTCAGGCGTGTTCAGGTCGACGTCAACCGCGTCGTTAGACACCGGCAGGGAGGCCGCGCGGTCGACGTGGCGATCGATTACGGCGCGCAGGCCCAGCGTCTCGTCGCTGACTTCGCGTAGCTCTTGCACCAGCGAGCCGTCGACCAGGATGGGATGCCCGAAGCGCCGGGCGAATCGCGGCGACACGATCAGCGCTGGCTCGGAGCGCCAGCGCTCGATCAGGAGCCGCGACAGCCAGGAAGGGCGTGGCTGATCGACGCTGAGGATGAGCACGGCCTCGACGTCGTCAGGTAGGGCCTCGGCGCCGCACTTCAGCGACGTGGCGCGACCCTGCTTGTAGGCTTCGTTGACCACGACGCGTGCTTCTGCCGGCACTGCGGGCCGTATCTGCTCGGCCGCGTGGCCCAGCACGACAACCACGTCATCGGCGCCGGCTTCGTGTAGTTGATGCACCTGCCAGGCGACCAGCGGCGCGCCGTCCCAGGGCAGGAGCTGCTTCAGCCGCCCCATGCGCGTCGATTCGCCGGCTGCGAGCAGCAGCGCCGCGATCGTCATAGCGTGTCGAGAGCGCGGTTGGCGAGCGCGTCGGCGTGCTTGTTCTGGGCGCGCGGCACGTGACGGAATACGACCTCGTCGAAGCGCGAGCGCAGGCCCACGACGCGGTTGTGCAGCGGGATAAGCCCGGGGTTCTTGACGCGGTAGCGTCCGATCGCCTGACGCACCAGCAGCTCGGAGTCCATGCGCACCTCGACGTGTCGCGCGCCCAGCGCCAGCGCCGCCTCGAGCGCCGCGATCAGGCCTCGGTACTCAGCGACGTTGTTCGTGGTGATGCCCAGCTTCTCAGAGACCTCGTGCACCACTGTGCCGGACGGATCGATTACCACCGCGCCCATCGAAGCCGGTCCGGGGTTGCCGCGCGAGGCGCCGTCAGAGTAGACGACCCACCAGGAGTCAGACGCGGCGTTGGTCACGGGCGCAGCACAAGGCGTACGCCGTTCTCGCCGACGCGTACCTGGTCGATCATCTCGCGCAGGAGCTGCTGCTTGTCAGTCAACGAAAGCGTTGCCCACTCGGCGACCAGCAGGTCGAGGGCGGCGTTGCGCGTGCGGCGGCGCTCGGCAGCGGACGCGTAGTGCTCGGTGCGCCACTCGGCGTCGCGCAGCTCCTCCTCGACTTTGAGGCGCTCCTCGGCCAGCGCGAGGCCGTTGGTGCGCAGCGCGTCTGTGTTGGCGGAGGCGACGGCCGCGGCCTCGAGCTCGCGATTGAGGCGGCGGTCGATCTGGTGCAGGCGCTCCTTGAGACGACGCGACTCTTCCTGCCACTGGCTGATCACGGCGTCGTCGTTGCCGGCGGTCGCGAGCTGCCGCGGGTCGAGCTCGCTGAGCTGTTGCCGGACCTTCTCCTCCAGCTCGTCGGCACGCTGCGTGTTGTAGCTGCAGATGCCCTGATTGGTGCGCGACTCGCACTGGTAGTAGCGATACGATGCGACCTGCTCGCTGCCGTCGCGGCGTCGCGTCCAGGACTGGCGCCGGCTGACGCCGATCATGCGGTTGCCGCAGCTATCGCAGTAGACGAGGCCGGAGAGCAGGAAGCCAGTGACGGTGCGCGGCGAGTAATTGGTACGGCGCTCGCTGAGGCGGTCCTGCACGCGGCGGAAGTCGTCCGGCGAGACCAGCGCGGTGTGTGTACCGGGCACACGCACGCCGAGACGCTGGTATGTGCCGAGGTAGGCGCGGTTGCGCAGGATGTCGCGGATGCTGACCATGCTCCAGGGCCGGTTGCGGCGCGTGCGCAGGCCTTCCTCGTTGAGACGGCGCGCGATCAGACGAATGCCCGAGATTCTCGTGCAGGTAGAGGCGGTAGATGTAGCGCACGACGACGGCTTCGTCGTCGACCACGTCGAGGCGGTTGCGCGGCCCGACCTTGTAGCCGTAAGGCGGGCGTCCTAGCACCTCGCCGCGCACGGCCTTGCGGCGCAGGGCGTTACGCACCTTGTCGCGCACTTCCTCGTTACGGGACGACGCCCACGACTCGAGTATCGAGGCAAGCGCGTCGCCTTCGTGTGTGCCGGGGTCCATGAACTGCAGCTGCGCGCCGAGGCGTTCGACCTGCAGGCAGCGCGCCGCCGCGACGACCGGATCCTCCGACAGCGTGGTGGGCGCCGGCGCCACGACCATCATGAAGCCCTTCTCGGGCCGCTTGAGGTATTCGATCATCTGCGAGAACGCCGGGCCGCCGTGGCTGCCGCTCTCCTCCGAGAAGGTCTGCGCTACCTCGAAGCCCTGCTCCTCGCAGTAGTCGAGGAAGCGCCGGTTCTGGCGGCCGATGCTCTCGGGACGGTTCGTGCGCGCGCTGCCGCTCTTCGACAGCTCGCGGAAGTAACCGACGGCTCTCATCTCAGCCGGCGACCAGGATCCGTTCGCAGGTCGGGCACTGGATCAGCAGACCGCCGATGCGCAGACGTTGCACCAGGTGCGTCGGCAGCGTGATGCGACAGCCCTGGCAGGCGCCGCGCTCTACTCGGGCGACGGCGCGCCCCTGCTTCTGGCCGCGCAGGCTCTCGTAGAGGCCGAGGGAGCCGCGGTCCATGTTCTCGGCGTGCCTGGCTCGCTGGACCTCGAGGCTGGCGTACTCGGCTTCAGCCTTCTCTTTCTCGGCCTGCATGAGCACCTGGTCCGCCTGCCACGCCGCCTCGATCTGTTTCAGTTCGTCATGCGCGTCCGCGGCTGCCGCGCCTGCTGCGCTCGATGCTGTCGAGCAGCTCGAGGCCCTGATCGTCGAGCTTGCCGCGCTCGCGTTTGAAGTGATCGAGCTCTTTCTGCATGTCGGTAAGCTCTTTGGGGTTACGCACGGAGCCGTCGTATAGGCGCTTCTGGATCGGCGCGATCTTAGCGTCGAGGTCCTGCATCTGGGTGTCGAGCTCTTTTTGGCGGCGCCGCAGGCGCTGTGCGCCGGCCTCGGCGTCGTCGACGGCGTCGCGTGCTTCGATTAGCTCATCGGTCTCACCGAGGCGGGCCTCGATGTCGGCGATGACGGCACGGCGAGCGTCGCGCCGCAGGTCCAGCTCCTGCAGGGCGAAAAGGTCGGCTGCACTTGTCATAAAACTAGTCTGTCCTTCGCTACGAAGGACGGCGGAGTCGACTCAAGAAGGGAAATGAACGGCCCGCAAAGCCCCGCCGGCCTGCTATTTCGGGATTATAGGCCCGCGTCCCGAAGCCGTACAAGGCGATTTTGCTTCACGATCGGGGCATGATCGGCGGGATGGGCGGTCGAAATTGACCGGGCCAGCCTGCAAACCCTATGCTGAGATTTGCCATGCTTTTCAATGTGTCTGGCTTGGTCCAGGAAGGTATCGGCGCTACCAGGCGATACGAACTCGAAGACGAGCTACGAGGAGAGGATCGAGGCCCAGAACCGGTAACCGGTACGGTCGAGATGTTGCGCACCAAGGACGGGGTTCTCGTCCGGGCGCACCTCAAGCTCGTCGAGCCGGAAAACTGCAGCCGCTGTCTGGAGCCGTTGGAGGAGACGCTTCCCATCGAGTTCGAGGAGGAGTTTCAGACAACGGTCGACGTGCATACGGGGCGGCCGATCAGGGAAGGTATCGACGAAGATGCCTTCAAGATCGACCAGAACCATATGCTAGACCTAACGGAGGCGGTAAGGCAGTATCGAGAGGCTGCCGCGGAGATGCAGCCATTGTGCCGCCCGGACTGCAGAGGCCTCTGCCCGCGCTGCGGTAAGAACCTCAACGAAGGCAACTGCGATTGCAGCGCCGCACCGGTAGATAATCGCTGGTCGGCCCTCGCAAGCCTGCTACCGGAATCGGAAGGGAAGGAATAACCAGTGCCCCCACTGCCAAAGAAACGTTATCCAAAGGCTCGACAGGGCAAGCGACGCAGCCACCTGGCGCTCAAGCTGACAGGTCTGACGCGCTGCCCTCAGTGCCGAACTATGCGCCGGCCGCATCACGTTTGCCCGGTTTGCGGTTACTACAAGGGTCGGGAGGCCGTAGAGGTCCAGGGCCCGAGTCTTGCGGAATAGCGCAGGCATTAGTAGCGCATCAGCCCCTTCCCCACTTCGTCATAGCTCGCGTCACGAGATTCGGGCTATGACGTATCGTCGCGCCCCGCATGTTTCGATTCGGTTACACTGTGGCAGCACGGCTAGCAGGCGCACGGCCAGCGCACGGATGTGAGCATTGTTTAGACTCGACGGCAAGGTCGCGATAGTCACCGGCGCCAGCGGTACCGTTGGGCGCGCCATTGCGATCTCGCTCGCGACGGCCGGCGCGAATCTCGTGCTGAATTACCTCAGCAACGAAGCCGGGATCAAAGAGACCGCCAAGGCGGTACACAAGCTCGGCGCCGAGACACTTATCGTTCAGGGCGACGTCGGTCTGCCGGAGACAGCGCAGCGTGTCGTAGACGAGACGCTCGAGCGCTTCGAAAAGCTCGACATCCTGGTGAACAACGCCGGCCGCACCGCCGACAACCTGCTAATCCGCATGACCGACGAAGAGTGGGACAGCGTCATCGAGACGAATCTGCGCAGCACCTTCCTGTTCACGCGCGCGGCGCTGCGTCCCATGCTGCGAGCCCGCTACGGCCGCATCATCACGATCAGCAGCATCGATGGGCTGGTGGGCAACGCGGGCCAGAGCAACTACTCGGCGGCGAAGGCGGGCCAAATCGGCTTCACGCGCTCCCTGGCGCGCGAAATCGCGAGTCGCGGCATCACCGTGAACGCGATCGCACCCGGCATCGTCAAGACGGCGATGACCCAGATACTCAACGAAGCGCAGTGGGCGCAGATCTTGCAGCGCGTGCCTATGGGCCGCGACGGTAAGCCGGAAGAGATCGCGCCGCTCGTCGTCTACCTCGCTTCGGACGAAGCGTCCTACCTTACGGGGCAGGTCATCGCCGTCGATGGCGGCCTGACCTAACATGATGGCGGCGCCGCCACGCCGTCGCGCTCGCGAGCTCGTCCTGCAGGCCCTGTACGAGATGGACGTCGCGAGTCACGACCCCAACGAAGCCCTGTCGCGCCTGCTCAAAGGCCACGATCTCGGCGAGGATCTGGACGCTTTTGCGCGCACGCTGCTCAGCGGCGTCCTCGATCATCGAGCCGAAATCGACGCGCAGATCGAGCGAGTCGCGACGCTGGGGCCGGCGCAGCAGCTGGCTGCAGTCGACCGAAATATCCTCCGTATTGCGATTAGAGAGTTCTTAGTGGATAATCTGACACCGGTTGGCGCTGCCATAAATGAAGCTGTAGAGCTCGCGAAAAAGTATGGCAGTGAAAGCTCCGGCAGATTCATCAACGGCGTCCTAGGTTCATTGAGCAGTCCGGATAGGGCCGTGGTTCAGGAGGGCAATTAGCTTGGCAACCGTTTATGAGCGCGTGCGAAAGATCGTCGTCGATCAGTTGGGTGTCGAAGAGGACCAGGTAGTCCCGTCGGCTTCCTTTGTCGACGACCTCAACGCCGACTCCCTGGACCTGGTCGAGCTGATCATGTCTCTCGAGGAAGAGTTCAGCAAAGACGGCAAGGCTCTCGAAATCTCGGACGAAGACGCCGAGAAGATAGTCACCGTGCAGGACGCCATCGACTTCCTCAAAGACACAGGCATCGAAGACGCCTGATCGGTCAACCAGCGTTGCCCTGAAGACCAGGCGAGGCCTGGTCTTCTTCATGTCCGCCGCCTGTCGCGCATCTTTCGCGCGACGTGCGGCGTACTTATGTTTGAGGTAACCTGTCAGTACGGAACCAATATTTCGCAGACCGCGGGCTAAGCAGGGACGCGGCGGGAGGTAGCTCAGATGCAGATGTTTGGCGTCGGCGTCTTTGAGCTGTTGGTAATCCTGATCATCACCGCGATCGTGGTCGGTCCAGATAAGATGCCGCAGGTCGCCACGGACCTCGCGAAGTGGATCCGCCAGACGCGCGCGTACGCCCGTCACCTGCTCGGTGACTTCAACGAAGTCATCTCTGAGCTCGAGAAGGAAGCCGGCACCAGTCGCGAGGACTGGAAAGAGATCGCCAGCGTGATCACGCGCACCGGCGGCTCGCTCACCGATGAGCTGAACAACGTCTCGCGCGATCTGAAGCAGGCCGGTGACCTCAGCGAGGTCAAGAAGACGCCAGAGAACGTGGTCGCCATCGACGAGGCGCGGGCCGAAGCAACGAACGGCGCCGCGACAAACGGCAACGGATCGAATCGGCACGGCCACTGAGGGCGATGTCGATTCTGACGTTGACGCCGCAACGAGCAGCGAAGACAAGCCCTGGTACGAACCGGAGCGCGTATCCCGCCGTCGCGCACGAGAGTAAATGGCAGTACTGGCGCAAGAGCAACAACCAGAAGAGGGCGAAGGCCTCACAATACTCGAGCACCTTCAGGAGCTTCGCAAGCGCCTGATGATTGCTTCGGGCGGAGTCGTGCTCGGGTTGATTATCGGCGCCGTGTTCTCGACCAGAGTCATGCTCTGGATGAAGGGCCCCGGCGAGCAGCGGGTAGGCGACTTCCAGCTCGTGTTCACGGACCCCCTGGAATACTGGTCTACGTTCTTCCGCGTGATGATGCTGATCGCGATAACGCTCGCGATGCCGATCATCATCTGGCAGATCATGGCCTTCGTCGGGCCCGGCCTGACGCGCAAAGAGAAGAAGTGGGCCTACCCAATCGTGCTGGGTGCCAGTCTGATGTTCGTTGCGGGTGCTGCCTTCGCCTTCTACGTCGAGTTGCCCCCGGCTCTGAACTTCCTGCTCAACGGCGGCGACGTCGCCAAGCCCCTGATTTCGGTCCAGAAGTACATCGATTTCGTGACGAAGATGATGCTGATCAACGGCCTCGTGTTCGAGACGCCGTTCGTAGTGATGGGCTTTGCGAAGATCGGGATCGTAACCTCGAAGAAGCTGCTCGGCTGGTGGCGCTTCGCGGTCGTCGGCGCCTTCATCGTCGCGGCCATCGTGACGCCGTCGATCGACCCGATCACCCAGACGCTGGTGGCGCTGCCGATGATCGTGCTGTACTTCGGCGGCATCATGCTGGCCAAGCTGGTCGAGAAGACGCCGATTATCCCGCGCTACGGTTAACGGTCGGCACCGCGCGTCCTGCGCGGCGTGTGATCGGACTGCGGCTCGTCAGGTAAGACCGCCCTCCGATAACATGTGGCTCTTATACCGCTAGTCTACTTTAGCATTTATTTGACGCGTCTTCGGCGCCGGTGCTAGCATGCGACCATCCCCGAGGGAGAAACGAAGCCGTGTCAAACCACGTGATCCCGCCGTTTTTCGATAGCCTGTGTCGCGTTCGTACTCCGGAGGTGACGCCATGCTGAACTCGACCGAGAAGGGCGTTGCGCTGGGGCAGCTGAACGCCGGCGTCAACGCCTGTCACGCCTGCCCGTTGGGCTCACAGCGCACTCGAGCCGTTCCCGGCGAGGGTCCCGTCGACGCCGAGCTGATGCTGATCGGTGAGGCGCCTGGCTACTACGAGGACCAGCAAGGGCGGCCGTTCGTTGGCGCCGCGGGTCAGTTCCTGGAGCAGCTGCTCGCGAGTATCGGCTACAAGCGCAGCGACGTGTTCATCGCCAACGTGATCAAGTGCCGGCCTCCCGGCAACCGCGACCCGCTGCCGGAAGAGATCAGTTCGTGCTCCCACTGGCTAGGCGAGCAGCAGGAGATACTCGCCCCGAAGGTCGTCGTGACCCTCGGCCGGTACTCGCTGGCCCGATTCCTACCCGGCACGCCGATCGGCAAGGCGCACGGCCAGGGCCGCAAGGTCAACGGCCTCTGGGTCGTGCCGATGTACCACCCGGCTGCGGCGCTGCACCAGGGATCGCTGCGCGCGACCATCGAGGCCGACTTTAAGAAGATCCCGTCCTTCCTCGAAGCGGCGCGGCGTGAGTACAGGCCGCCCGAGCCGGAGCCAGTGGCTGCGGCTCCCGAGGTCGAGCAGATGAAGCTCTTCTAGGTGACGGCCGCCGGATCGAGAGGCCCTGTAACCGCGAGTTCATTGGTCGTACCGCATACCATTAGCCGCGCTCGCAGTATGATCACGGCGAGGCGATAGTGGCAGACGGAAACAAGCTTCGTGTAATTCCTCTCGGCGGTCTCGGTGAGATCGGCAAGAACATGATGCTGCTCGAGTACGGCGACGACATGATCGCCATCGACGCAGGTCTCATGTTCCCTGAAGAAGAGATGCTCGGCATCGATCTCGTGATCCCGGACGTCTCGTACATCGAGGAACACCGCGACAAGTTCAAGGCGATCTTCCTGACGCACGGCCACGAGGACCACATCGGCGGCCTGCCGTACGTCTTGCGCCGCGTCCTGGCGCCGATTTACTGCACGCCCCTGACCAGCGGCCTGCTGGGCGTCAAGCTCAAGGAGCATCACCTGCAGAACGTCGCCGAAATGCGCACGATCATGCCCGGCGAGACGATCGGCGTGGGCGCCTTCCGCGTCGAGGCGTTCAGCGTGGCGCACAGCGTGCCGGACTCGGTGGGCTACGCCGTGCATACGCCGGTCGGCATCGTGATCCATACCGGCGACTTCAAGCTCGACCACACACCGGTCATGGGGCAGCTCACGAACCTTTCGCGTCTGGCGCAGCTTGGCAACCAGGGCGTTTTGCTGCTGCTGGCCGATTCCACTTACGCCGAAGTCGCGGGTTACACGCCGTCTGAGCAGGTAGTCGGCCAGGCGCTGACCCAGATCATGACAACGGCTCCCGGCCGCGTCATCGTAGCGACGTTTGCGTCGCTGATTGCGCGCGTGCAGCAGGTAATCGATGCGGCCGCAATTACGGGGCGTCGCGTGTTCGTTACGGGCCGCAGCATGATGGACAACGTGCAGATGGCCCGCGACCGCGGTTACCTCGACTTCCCGCGCGAGATGACGCTCAACGTCAACGACCTGCGCAACGTACCGCCCGAAGAAGTCGTCATTGTTACGACGGGCAGCCAGGGCGAGCCGACCTCGGCGCTGACGCGCATGGCGAACGGCGACCACCAGCACGTCAAGATTCAGGCCGGCGACACCGTCGTGCTCTCGGCCTCGCCGATCCCCGGCAACGAATCCCTGGTCTACCGCAACGTCGACAACCTGTTCAGGCTCGGCGCACACGTGCTCTACAACCGCACCGACAACATCCACGTACGCGGCCACGCTGCCCAGGAAGAGCTGAAGATCGTCCAGGCGCTGGTGCGGCCGAAGTTCTTCGTGCCGATTCACGGCGAGTACCGCCACCTCGTCCTGCACCGTGAGCTTGCCATCAAGATGGGCGTCGCTCCCGATAACGCGATGGTCATGATCGACGGCGACGTGCTCGAGCTTGACGGCGAAAACGGTGAGATAGCCGAACACATCCCGGCCGACTACGTCTACGTCGATGGCATCGGCGTCGGCGACGTGGACGACGTCGTCCTGCGTGACCGGCAGCACCTTTCGACCGATGGCATGGTCGTCATCGTGCTGGCCGTGGACAAGCAGACGGGGCATCTCGTCGGGCGTCCAGACATCGTTTCGCGCGGCGTCACGAGCATCGAGGAGTCGGAAGACCTGCTCGAGCGCACGAAAGACGCCGTCGTCGACGCGCTCGGCGGCGAAGGCGAGCACATCGCAGAGTGGACCGCGGTGAACCAGAAGGTGCGCGAGGCGGTCGGCAAGTTCCTCTACGGCGAAATCCACCGCCGTCCCATGATCATGCCCGTCGCCGTCGAGGTGTAAGACTAGCCCTTCGGCGCCTTCGGCCATTGCAGCGCCCAACTCGGAGCCGGTTCAGGCAGCGGCACTTGATCGTTGAAGTCGGCGAGTTCCTCGAATTGTCCGGTTCCAGCGGCGGCTAGTAGCCTGCCATCGCGGGCGATCACGAGACGACCGCTGTGGTCCCAATCTGCCCAGGTGGCGATCCCGACGTCCGTCCAGCCATCCTTTTCGTCTTCCATGCCGTAGCTCACGACGTACGGCCCACCTTGCACGTCAAAACCGGCAAACGTCTGAGTCATGACCAGCGTTTGTGGTCGTTCGGTGTGCTTCTTCCCGAGGGTCGTTTTCTCGGTCGATGGATCCCTGATCAGCCAGCCGTCTCGTAGCAGGCGATTGAAATGCACGGTGCGGTCCGTCCATTCCGGCGTCCCGTCGACATAAGGGATGTCTCGCGGGGCGGTCGTATGCAGCCAGCCCGGCAGGCTACCGACGTCCGGGGCGGATTCGCTGAAGCCGGTCCAGATCGAGCTGGCATCCGGGAAGAAGCCGCCCGTGTGATAGGTGCCGCCGACCAGCCACACGGCCAGGGCGCTGAAGAAGGGTGGGCGGCTGACGGCGAGCCAGGTGTCGGTTTGGGTCCGGCCGCCGCTCTGGCGCACGAAGGCGAGGAAGAGCGAACCGTCTGCTGAGACGTCGCAGCGGCGCTCGTAAACGCGACCCTTGATCCACTGCCCGTGCTCGAATCGGTCGGTGTCTGTATGCCAGAGGCTGAGGCGTGCCCAGTCGCTGGGGCCGCGTCGCAGTACGACCGCCAACGGTCGCGAGCGGGCCAGGTATACGAACAGGCGACACGCGGTTTGGGACTTCATTTCTGCGGCTCACGCTAGTCTACGTTGGCTGGGATGGCGACAAGAGTCAGGCCTCCAGCAGGCGCCGCGTCTGGGGCTTGGGACGCCCCGTCGCCGTTGCCGTTGCGACGGCGGACGTCCTCTTCGTCGAGAAGGCGTGCCATCTCGAACATGAGGTTGGTGCGCGACTGCAGCGTCATGCTGAGGCCGTTGAGCAGGCCCATGACGCGGCCGACGAACAGCAGGTCGGGCGGGATCTTGATTAGCGGGTTGGCGCGCAGAATGCGCAGCATGTCGCGATACGACGTCTGGAACATCGACGGGTCGGCCCAGCCGGCCTGTGTAGCCTTCATCTCCTGCGCGATGTCGCCGACGTAGGCCCGGCCGAGCTCCTCGTAACCCTGGTCCGCGTCCGTCTTCATACGAAAGCCCAGGGCGCGAAACGTCTGGCCGAGAGCCTTGCTGTCGTCCGAGATCAGCGCGCGCGTCATCTGGCCGAACACGAATCGGAACTGAGGCCCGACCTCCTTCACCTGCCCGAAGTCGAGGAGCACCAGCTTCGGTCCGGGAGCGACCAGCAGGTTGCCGGGGTGCGGGTCGGCGTGGAACAGGCCGTGCTGCAGCAGCATCTCGCTGAACGCGACGATCAGCACCTTCGCGACGTCTGCCGGGTCGATGCCGAGGCGCCGCATGCCTTCACGGTCCGTAATCTTGACGCCCTCGACGAACTGCATGACCAGCACGCGCCGCGTCGTGTACTCCCAGTAGATCTGCGGCACGACGATGTCCTCGACGTCGGCGAAGTTGGCGGCGATTTTCTCGGCGTTTTTGCCCTCGCCGGCGAAGTCGAGCTCGCGCGGCACCATCTTGCTCAGCTCCTCGGCGATGAAGCTGAAGTCGAGTGTCTGGTCGAGGCGCGTGAGCAGCTTGATGAACAGCTCGTTGTTCTTGAGGTCGTCGTGCACCAGCTTCTCGATGCCGGGGTACTGCACTTTGACCGCGGCGACGCGCCCGTCGTGCAGCACGGCGCGGTGCACCTGCGCCAGCGACGCCGAGGCCACGGGCTCGCGCTCGAACTCCTTGAACACGGACTCAAGCGGCCTGCCGAGCTCGCTCTCGATGGTGCGCCGCACGACCTCGAAGGGCTCGGGCGGCACCTCATCCTGCAAACCGCTGAGCACCTCGATGTACTCGTCGGGCACGATGTCGGGGCGGCTGCTGAGGAACTGCGCCGTCTTGATCAGCAGCCCCTGGTTGCGCACCGCGGTCTCGTAGAGGTGTCGCGCGCTGCGCGCGTGATGGCGATGGCGCTGCGGCTCGGCCCAGTCTTCGCCGCGGACCCTGGCGAGCAGGCCGATCAGCTTGTAGCCGACGAACAGGCGCGCCAGCACCTGCCCTTCCATGGCGAAGCGCAGCCAGCGACTGCGGGTAGGGCGGGAACGCCGGCGACGCGTCGATTGTGAAGCCATACACATCTATCTAACCACGCGTTTCGGCCGGGCGCGACCGCGGGCAGAAGCCGTCGTTGACACTGCTTCTTACGCGACATAGGCTGCGCGCCTACCGACAATACGTTGAGGGCTGATGCAGGAGACCGAGAAGCAGGACGAGTTCGCGAAACTACGCGAGTTGCGCCAGCAGGGATTGCTGACGCCGCAGGAGGCGTACGAGCGTCACATGGCGCTGCTGAGCGCTCCGATTGCGCCCGCTCTGCTGCCTGCGCCGTCACGACCACCGCTGCCGAGCCGTCCGACGACCGCCGCTGGCATGATCGCGCTGCAGCTGCTGGCGCTGACGCTGGCGATTCTGGGCGGCGCTTTCGGTATCGTCGGCGCTATCTCTCAGGAGCTGCGCGCCGGCGGCGGCGTCATGCTCGCGTTTGCCGCGGCGCCGCTGATCGAAGAGGCGCTGAAGCCGGCCGGCATCTACGTGCTGCTGATTCGCTGGCCCCAGGCGCTGCTCGGCAGGCTACACACCGCGGTGCTGACGGCGATTTCAGGCCTTTGCTTCGGGCTTATCGAGAGCTATGTCTATGTCAACGTCTACAACCCGGACGGCGATGCGCACTACCGGCTGTTCCGCTATACGGTGCCGGTCGCGATGCACGTCATCGGCAGCTTCGTGGTCGGGCTCGGCCTCGACCGAAGCGTGATCGACTGGGCCGCCGGACGAGGCCGCCTCTCCAAGTCGACGCGCAACTTCTACATCGCGGGAGTCGTGTTGCACATCGCCTACAACGTGACCGCCGTGGTGCTGACGCTGACCGGGGTGCTGAACTTCAACTAGACCGTCGCGGGAACCGAGCCAGTCGTCGTCACCGTGGCCGCGGGCTGGTGCCCCATGAGCACGATGCTTCCGGCGATGAGCCAGATAAGCAGCGCGATCATTGGGATGAAGGCGACCGCGAAGAACAGCACGACGCCGCACACAATGGTCAGCCAGTTGAACCAGGACGCGAAAATATTGAACCGCATCGAAGCGTAGGCGGTGGTGAACATGGCGAAAATCAACGGGAACATACCGAGGACCATCAAAGCGCCGTAGCCGAGCGAGTTGATGCCGCGGATTACGTCCGGAGTCTGAAACGCCGGGTCGCTGCCGAACTTACCGTCAGCGGCGACGGCAGCAAACGAGGCACCGGCGACGCCAAGGCCGGCAACGAAGACGGCTCCAGCTGCAAGGATGAAGGGCGCAAACAGGGCGCGCGCACCTTCAGCCTCGCTGATTACGCTGCGCAGGCGGTTCATGAACAGCAGGATCGCAGCGCCGCCAATTGCCATGAGATAGGCGCCGGCGACTACCGTTGTCTGGTGGCCGCTATCGGCGTACCAGGCGATCAGCTTCTGGTCGTTGTCGGTGTTTTCAGGGCCTATCGCCATCATGAAGCCGATAAAGAGGAAAACCGCCGCAATGATGCCGGTGAGAGGAACCCAACGCTGCCATCCTGACTGCATGTCATGCCTCCTGCTCCTGCTTACGTCTTTGACGCGAGGAGCCTGCCAGCGCTCTATCAGGATGTCAAGCGAAATTCTGTTATGGAGTTGAAAGGACTATTTCAGGCGTCGCGGCGGGCGGCCCAGTCGATGCCGCGGCGGATCAGCTCGCGGTGCACCGCCAGGTCCCAGGGACCGCGACGGTCCGGTTGCACCGAGTCAGGGCGCGGCGTGTCGAAGGGGCGATTGGCGTGGCCGAGGGCCAGGTAGAGCACGCCGCCATCGCCGACGTCGTGGCGGTACATGAGGGGACGGCGACCCTCGGGAATCGTGCGGCCGCCGAGCGCCTCGCCGCCCCATCGCGTCTCGAGCAGCACCTCGATGTCGCCGTGCTCCTCGATGACGTAGATCTCGTCGTCGACCTCGAACGGTGCTATGTCGCGCATCAGCGGGTCGCCGGGGCTGGAGACCGAGACGTCGAAGTGCGTGTACGGCGGGTGGGTGATGAACTTGCTGCCGAGGATGCTCGGCAGGTGCTCGTTCTCGCGCACCGAGTTGCTGGCGTGCACCGCGAACCAGCGCCCGCCGCGCTCGAGGAAGCGTCGCAGTGCCTTGCAGCCGTCGTCGCTGACCGGCACCTGCGATGTGTAGCTGACCAGCATCGCGCCGCTCTCGATCGACGCCGAGGCGTCGTAGTCGTTCCAGGCATCGGTGCGGATGTCGCCCGCGTCGTACAGGGCCTGCGCCAGGCGGATGCGAGCGAAGTCGAAGTCGTGGTTGCGCGCCGGGCTGCCGCAGACCAGGTTGGCAAGCAGAGGCTGAGTCATCGCGTCCTCCTCGGGTTCGAGTTGCAACGAACCTTAGTCGAAGGACGCGACGCTGACCAGATCCCGATCTGCCTCGCCGTTCTGGTCTACCAGCAGGTGTGGCCGGCGGGCGGCGTGGCGCCGTTCTCCAGCGCCTGGTACATCTGGCTGTACATCCAACCGTGCATGAAGTCGTCGAGGTGCGCGTTGCCGGTCGATGGGCAGTTGCCGTCCTTGACCTGCTGATGCATCTGGTTGAACAGGTCGTCGCCCATGACCCCGCGCATGTAGGTCTGCATCGACTGCCAGTCGCCGCGACTTGCCGCGCCCATCATGCCGTAGTAGCCGCCAGTGCTGCCCATCATGCCGTAGCTGGCGCCCGAGTAGCCCATCATCGCCTCGTCGGACGCATCGTGGTGGCCGCCAGTCGCCAGGGCAACACCGAGGCCGATGATCAGGGTAACAACCGCAGCGCCCAGCACGCCGATCATGACTTTCGCCGTTGTGTTCATCGCGACCTCCCGGTCTCTGAGTCTCCATAACGATCATCGAACAGGAGGGTTCAGGCGGACAGAGCCGCATGGGCCGCTAAACGGCCCGTTTAGTTGGGGGAGATCAGGGAAATCAAGCCAGAACGAGGATTGGCGTCCTAGCGCTGGAGTAGCTTCGCAGCCTCTTTGGCGTGGTACGTGATCAGGATGTCGGCGCCGGCACGCTTGATGCTGGTCAGCACCTCGAGCATGATGCGGTCGCCGTCGAGCCAGCCGTTCTGCGCCGCGGCCTTGAGCATCGCGTACTCGCCGGAGACGTTGTAGGCGGCGAACGGCATGTCGAAGCGCTGGCGGGCCTGCGACAGCACGTCCAGGTAGGACAGCGCCGGCTTCACCATGACGATGTCGGCGCCTTCCTCGATCTCGGACTCGATCTCGCGCAGGGCCTCGCGGGCGTTGGGCGGGTCCATCTGATAGGAGCGGCGGTCGCCGAACGACGGTGCGCTGCCGGCCGCGACACGGAACGGTCCGTAGAAGCCGGAGGCGTACTTGGCCGCGTAGGCCATGATCGGCGTCGACTCGTAGCCGGAGGCGTCGAGGGCGGCGCGCAGGGCGGTCGTGTGTCCGTCCATCATGTCGGACGGCGCCACCAGGTCGGCGCCGGCCTCGGCCTGGCTGACGGCTGTGCGGGCCAGCAGCTCCAGCGTCGTGTCGTTCTCGACCTCGCCCGAAGGTGTGAGGATGCCGCAGTGGCCGTGGTCCGTGTACTCGCAGAGGCAGACGTCGCAGATTACGCAGAGGTCTGGGTCGGCGTCCTTGAGCGCGCGTACCGCGTCCTGCACGATGCCGTTCGCCGCGTAGGCGTCACTGCCAACCGCATCCTTCGACGCCGGCAGCCCGAACAGCAGCACCGCGGGCACGCTCAGCGACCTGAGCTCTCGCGCCTCGCCCGCCAGCTGGTCGAGCGATAGCTGGTACTGCCCGGGCATCGACGCGATCTCGTCGCGCACGCCGCTCCCGTGGGTCACGAAAAGCGGGTAGACGAAGTCGCGGGGATCGAGGCGCGTCTCGGCGACGAGCGAGCGCAGGGCCTCGCTGCGGCGCAGACGCCGGAAGCGCTTGAAGGCGGTCGGGATGCGTGCAGACGTTGTCACGTCTTAAGTTTGCGCCGACGAGTCCAGCTCTGTCGACCACTCGTCCTTGTGCTCGTCCCAGTACTCGTTCACGAGCCAGGCGATTGGGGCCAGCGTTGGGGCCGCGTGGGCAGTGCCCCAGTGGTTTCTGAAGTGCAGCCGCCAGTGCCAGAGTCGCTCGCTTTTGTCCTGTGGGATCTGCGCGCTGTGCTCGTCGAGATAAAGCTCGCGCTTCAAGTCGGCATATATCTGAGCGAGAATCATTGGCAATGCTGTTGTCGATTGCAGGTTCTTTCTTGCCCACCGGGTCGAAGACCTGGCGATAGCGGATTTTCGTTCCAAGGAGAGTCTCCAAGGTTTCGTAGGCCCAGCTCCAGTCAGACATGTGCGCCAAGGACGCGTCGCTTTCAACTTGCGACTCGGGAGGCCCGGATGTGGGTCTCGAAGCGTCCGGTTCGTCCTTCTCGTCGTCGTCAGGCTTTGATGCCCAGGGGATCGAGATCGGGGAGCCTTGCTGCGTATAAATAGAGCTCCGGCACCAGTTCGTTCATGCGCCGCAACAGTCCGATGTCGCTGCCTGAGTCGGCGGCTTCGATGGCGGTGCAGAACCGCCGGGCGCAGTCTCTCAGGTCGTCGAGGGTTGATTGCTGAGGATTCGCTAAGTCTGAGTCCGCGAAGGTTTAATCGGCGTGCGTCAGCGCTTCCAGCAGCCCGTCGGGGTACAACGGCGCTTCGTTGCGGACGAACACGTCGAGCGCCACCCAGTGCGCTTCGAAGTTGGCGCCGCCCTCGTCGCAGACAACGACCTCGGTCTCGTACATCGAGGCGTCGGCGAAGCGCCCCTCGAAGGTCCAGACCAGCTCGTGCCCGTGTGTGCCGCGATAGGTGAAGATGTTCTCGAAGGTCGCGATCAGGCGCAGGTCGATAACCTCGGCGCCGATTTCCTCCAGCAGCTCGCGATGTGCGGCCTCCGCGGCCATCTCGCCGAACTCGATCTCGCCGCCGAGAGGGCGATAGAACCGCTGCTGCTTTACTTCGTCGTAGCCGGCAGCGACCAGGAGGGCGCCATCGTCGCGACGCACGATGCACAGGGCGAGCGGCCGTACGCGTGCCGGCGGCCGAAAGCCCTCGTCTGCGTGCTCGCTCACGATGGTGACCTGAAGTGGGCTTTGAGCGCCTCGACCAGCGCCGAGATCGTGTGTGTCGAGGGCTCCACCATGACCTCGAGACCGGCTTCTCGCGCGGTCGTGGCGGTGACGGGGCCGATGCAGGCGACGACGGTGTCGTGCAGGCGCGCGAAGTCCTTGCCGAGGAGCGCCTTGAGGTTGCGCACCGATGATGACGACGCGAAGGTCGCGACGTCGATGCCGCCTCGTCGGACCAGCGCCAGCGTCTCGGGGTCGGCGTCTCGGGGCACGCGCGACTCGTAGAGCACGACCTCGTGCACGATGGCGCCGCGAGCGCGCAGCTCGCCGCGCAGGTCGGAGGCGTCTTTGGCGCGCGGCAGCAGGAAGTGCGTCCCGCCGATGTCGAGCGGCAGCGCGTCGATCAGGCCCGCCGACGTGTACTCGGTAGCGACGAGGTCGGCGCGCAGACCGTTCGCCTGCAGCGCCGCGGCGGTCGCTGAGCCAACGGCCGCAACCTTGCAGCCCGCGAACACGCGCAGGTCGCGATTGCTGCGCTTGAGGTGTTCGAGCACGTAGTCGAGCGCGTTGGTGCTGGTGAACAGGCACCAGTCGAAGTCGCGGGCTTCGAGGCGTTTGGTCATGGTCTCGAGCTCGGAATGGGTGGCCACGGGCGCCAGCTCCAGCGCAGGCAGCTCGACCGGCACGGCGCCTTCGCGTCGTAACAGGTCGGTGAGGGCGCTGGCCTGATGGCGCGTGCGCGTGACCAGGACGCGCTTGCCGAATAGCGGCCGTGATTCGAACCAGGCGAGGTGGTCGTGCAGCGTCGCGACCTGGCCCACGACGGTGAGCAGCGGCGAGCCGAGGCCGTTTTCGCGCACCGTGGCGGCGATGTCGCTGAGCGGCGCCGCGACGCTGCGCTGACGCGTCGTCGTGCCCCACTCGATGCTTACGGCGGGCGTGTCGGCGGCGCGGCCGCCGTCGATCAGTGCGCGTGCGACGCCAGGTAACGCGGCGCCGCCCATCAGCACTACGATCGTGTCGATGGCCGTCGCAAGGCGGCGCCAGTCGACGCTGGCGTCGGGCTTGTCTTCGTCCTCGTGACCCGTGACCACCGCGAACGACGAGGCGAGGCCTCGATGCGTGACCGGCACGCCGGCATAAGCCGGGGCAGCGACTGCCGAGGTAACGCCGGGGATGACCTCGAACGGCACGCCCGCGCCGACCAGTGCCAGCGCCTCTTCTCCGCCGCGCCCGAACACGAAGGGGTCGCCGCCCTTGAGGCGCACGACGCGCTTGCCTTCGAGACCGAGCTTCACCAGCAGCGCGTTGATCTCGTCCTGGGTCATCGCTTTGCGCTGCGGCGACTTGCCGGCGAAGACGCACTCGGCGTCGTCGGGCGCGAAGTCGAGCAGCGACGGGTCGATCAGGCGGTCGTAGACCACGACCTCGGCGTGCGAGATGCGGTCGCGGCCCGCCAGGGTCAAGAGACCGGGATCGCCGGGACCGGCGCCGACCAGCGACACGAAGCCACTCATGCCCGCGCCTCGATCTTGAGCCGGAACGCCAGGCCCATGCCGACGCTCTCGGCGGCGACAACGTTGCCCTGCGCCGCACCGCGATGCAGCTTGCCGGCCTCGTCGGCGATCAGCGCTTCGAGGTTGACGCGCCCGTTGTCGACGGTGGCATGCGCTGCGACCGGCAGGCTGCAGCCGGCCCCGAGCGTGCGCATGAAGCCTCGTTCTGCCTCGGCGGCGGCGTGCGTCGTCGCATCGTCGACGCGCTTCAGCAGCTCGAGCACTTCGGCGTCGTCGCGTCTGCATTCGACCGCGATCGTGCCCTGACCGGCCGCCGGCAGCACCTCGCGCATCGAAAATAACTGAGTAGCCTTGTCGAGCAGCCCGAGGCGCTCGAGTCCCGCGGCGGCAAGCGCGATTGCGTCGTACTCGCCCGCTTCGACCTTGCGCAGTCGGGTGTCGACGTTGCCGCGGATGCTCGCGAAGCTTACGTCCGGTCGCAACGCCGCGATCTGCAGCGCGCGCCTGCGGCTATCGCTGCCGATGCGCGCGCCCTCGGGTAGACCGGCGAGGTCCCTGCCGTCGCGGCCGACCAGCGCGTCGCGGGCGTCGGCACGCGGTAGCACCGCGCCGATCGTTAGAGCCGCCGGTGTTTCGGCGGGCATGTCTTTGAGGCTGTGCACGGCGATATCGATCTCATTGTCCATGAGGCGCTGCTCGATTTCCTTCACGAAGACTCCCTGACCGCCCATCGTCTCCAGCGATACGTCCTGGCGCTTATCGCCCTCGGTTCGCACGACGGAGACCTCGATTTCGATGCCGGGTTCGATGGCGCGCAGGGCCTCGCTCACGAGCTCTGCCTGTCGCAACGCAAGGGCGCTGCCGCGCGTTCCCAGGACGACGCGTCGCACGCCCTCAAGCCTCCGAGGCCGCGGGCTCGACGCCGAGGCCGTCGAGCAGGCGCTCGCGCGCTTCGTCGATGCGCCGCTGCGCCACGAGCGCGCGCACGCGGGCATCGATGGCGCTCTGCCAGGTCTCGCTGTCTACCGTGAGGCCGCGTCGTTTGATTTCGCTGCGTACGCCGGCCAGCAGTTCGGCCAGCGGCGCGTAGTCTTCGGCCAGAAACGCCGTCAGCTCCTCGCGCAGGCGACGAGCCAGGGCCGGGCTGCCGCCGCCCGTCGAGGCCGCGACCACCACGTTGCCCTGTCGCACGACCGAGGGCAGGATGAAGTCGCAATTCCTGGGGTCGTCGGCGGCATTGACCCAGATGCCGCGTCGCTTGCCGTCGGCTGCGACCTGGGCGTTGACGGCGCCGTCGTCCGTGGCGACGAAGCAGGCCTCGTAGCCTTCGAGGTCGCTGTCGCGGTAGGCGTGGGCTTCGTGCTTGATGCGTCCCGTGTCCACTAGCTCACTCAGCGCGGGCGACAGCGCGGGTGAGACGACGGTCACGTCCGCTTCGGCGGTGAGCAGGCCACGCACCTTGTCCTGCGCGACGTTGCCCCCGCCCACGACGAGGATCTTGCGCCCTTTCATCTCGACGAAGATGGGGTAATAGGCCACGAATTCATTGTAGACCAGCCTCTCCCGTTGGCTCGAACTGGCCCTGGTGCAGGTCTCACCGGCAGCGACGCAACTCGGCCGGTATTCACGTTCGATCCGTCGGCAGATCGGCTGTCTCGCAGTTTGCCGCCATGCTAATGGGCGCCGCCACGCTAGCAGTCCTTGAGGGCGCTCGTGATCTTCTGCGTATCGGCGAGCATCATCTTGATGTAGGTGCCGCCGTCGCTGTCCTTCGGGCCGAGCGAGTCGCTGTACAGGTCGCTGACCACCGTGACACCAGCCTCGCGCCCGACCTGCTGAATCAGCGCCGGGTTCACCGACGCCTCGGCGAAGATCGCCGGCACGTTCTGCTCCTTTATCGCCTGTACCGTGCTCGCCACGTCTTTTGCCGACGCCGCGGCCTCGGTGGAGGTGCTCGGAATCACCGAACCAACCAGCGTGAAGCCGTAGGCGCTTGCGAAGTAGCCGAGGAAGTCGTGGTTCGTCACCAGCTTGCGACAGGCCTCCGGTACCTCAGCGACCATACCCTTGACCTGCGTTTCGAGATCGTCGAGTTGCTGCAGGTACTTCGTCGCGTTGTCGGCGTAGTAGGAGGCGCCTGCAGGGTCGGCCTTCGTCAGGGCGTCGCGAATGTCCATCGTCATTTGCTTTGCGTTGGCGACCGAGAACCAGACGTGCGGGTCGGGGTGGCCGGCTTCGGAGCCGATGCCTTCGAGCGTTGTGATGCCGTCGGTCACCGTAGCGACCTCTGCCTGCGAGCCGCCGACCGCCTTGTCGACGTAGCCGTCGAGGCCGAGGCCATGACGCAGCACGACGTCGGCCTGCGACAGGGCGCGGATCTGGCTGGGTTGAGGCTCGAAGTCGTGGGCGTCCTGGTTTGGCTTGAGCATCACGTTCAGCGAGATGCGGTCGCCGCCGACGTTAGCCGCCATGTCGCCGATCTGGGTCGTGGTAGCGACGACGTCCAGCTTGCCGCTGGAGCCGCCGCTGCCGCCTGAACAGGCCGAGAGCAGCATGGCGACGATGGGAACTATAAGGAGGGAAGGTAGGCGGCGCATAACTGATACTCCATCTCACTAACGCTAGATGAGATGCTATATCAGTTAGTGTGGGTCGTGCAAGCACTCGCTGTGTGCCCTGCGTTGGGGCTTCGCGGCGCTCTAGAAAGGGGAGGAGAGGTTTCCGGCGCTGCAGCGCTTCGAGTCGGGGGCGGTGCCTGAGGCTATCGTGTGGGATTCGTTAGATTCTTCGCGCTCAGAATGACATAAGGACCTTGAGCATTGAAGCGACGGAACTATGAAAGGGAACGGAGTCCCTATATCGCTTGGCGCGCCTTGCAGCGAGGGCAGAAGCCGTACACCTCGAGGCGATGGCCGACAACCTCGTAGTCGCTGGCGTTGCGTACGCGCTCGAGCACGTCCTCGACATCCGAGAGGTCGACGTCTTCGGTGGCGCCGCAGCTGACGCAGACCAGGTGATGGTGGTGTGCTTTGTGACTGACGCGGTAACAAACCGAACCGTCGCCGAGGACGATGCGGCAGACGAGGCCCCGGTCGAGCAGCAGCTTCAGAGTGCGATAGACCGTGGCGCGGCCGATGGAGTCGAGCTCGGCGGCGAGTGCCTCGGCCGTGAAGTTGTCGTCGCGCGCGGCCACGTTCTCGATAACCTGGTTGCGCGGCGAGGTGATCTTGAAGCCCTGATCGCGCAGCTCGCTAACCAGACCCTGGGCCGGAGTTTGTAACGTCACTTGATCAGTATAGCCGAGGCGTCTACAGGCCGTTTGGCAACGCCCGCGACCTGTTAATCTAGACTCGAATCGGACTGAGACGCAGCGTCTCGTTCAGGAGGAAGCCCGAATGCCCCGATACGATTTTCGTTGCCCGACCTGCGGCCTCGAGTTCGAGGTGTCGCGGCCGTTCAGCCGCGCGTCCGAGCCCGCGACCTGTCCTCAGGACGGCGCCACCGCCGAACGCGTGTTCAGCACGCCGATGACCTTCATCCCGGGCAATGCCAGCGAGCCGATGGCTCCGCCCGCGCCCGGCGGGCACGATCACGGCCACAGCCACGGACCCGGCACGCACACTCATTAGGACGCCGCGTCTGTCTCAGGCTTCGAGGCGTGCCAGCAGGTCTGTCGCCAGATCGACGTGGATCTGGACGCGACGATCCAGAGCCTGCTGTTGCCCCATCTCGACCAGAATCGCGCCCATGCCTTTGACGTAGCTCGGCAGGCCGAGGCTCGACCTGCTGCCGCCGAACTGCGCGTTCGGGCCCGTCGTCTCCGGCTCCAGTGTCGGCGTCGGGCCGCCCGCGATCGGTGTCGGGAACGCGAAGCCCTTCGGCGGCCAGGGGCGGAAGTAGAGCCGCTCGTCCGGCGCCTGGATGCGCTGGTTCTCCTCATCGACGATGGCTTCGCCCAGCGACGTGCCGGGATCGCCGGGGCTGGAGACGGTCTGTCCCAGGAAGGCGGTACCGCCCTGGGTCGAGGTGCGGTCCTTGTAGAAGGCCCACGACTCGTGCATGTCCAGCAGCATCGTGGCGTGAAACTCCTGCAGCGTCTGCACGATCTCGTAGGCCATGCGCGACATCGGCAGGCCGTTTGGGTCGCCGGGATAGAGGCGGTTGAGGTCGCCGAGGTCGCCGGTGGTGCGCACGAACTGCGCAATCGCCATCTTGTTGGCGCGCGGGACGATGAGCAGGGCGCCGGTCGTGGGGCGTAGCTGATCGACGAGGCGCTCCGCTGCCATCCAGCCGCCGGGCTCATTGCCGTGCACACCGCCGAGGATCATCAGCACCGGGCCAGGCTGACCGCTGCCGAAGATGTACAGCGGCGTCTCCTCAGGTGTGCCGGCCATCATCGCGCGCTGCTGCTCGCCCTCAGCGACGACGAAGGGCGGCTCCGGCGTCGCGGTCGGAGTCGATGTCGGCGATGCGGTTGGTTCCTGGGCAGGTGTGTTTCCGGGCGCCGAGGGCGTCGACGCCGACGACGCCGTCTTCGAGCCGCCGCCGCACGCTTCGAGGAGCGCCGCTACGGGCAGCGTGGCGCCGAGACTCAGCAATCGCCGGCGGCTGAGACGAGGCTGCATCTCAGGTCTGCTTCGCGGTTATCTCCGCCAGCAGGCGCTCGGAGACGGCGCTGATCTCACGTACGGCGGCGTTGAACGCGGCCTCGTTCTTCATCGACGGCTTGCGGTAGCCGCTGATCTTGCGCACGAACTGCAGCGCGGCGGCTTCGATCTCCGGTTCGCTCGCCGGCGTATCACCGCTGCGCAGCGTCTTGATGCTACGGCACATGATGGACCTCCTGGGAGCGAGCCTGCGTCCGGCCGGGCCGGCCGCGCAATAGACGCGCGGGCAGCAGGACGACGCTTCGAATCAACTGCAGCACGCCGTCGACGGCGATGCCGAAGAGGCGGAACGGCAAGAGTATCAGCCAGACGATGGGGTAGATGATTAGCGCCAGCAGCGCGAGCGGCCAGCACAAAACGAGCAGGATCAGCCACAGCAGTAACGCGGCCACGAGTCGCGGGCGCCGGTTCTAGCGGCGCTTGCTCCGCTCGAGCGCGGGGACTGCGCTGACCTCTGCGAGGTAATCGAGGATAGCGCGGCGCGAGATATGCGTGCGCACGCCATCGGTCGTCGCCTTGATCTTGCCGTCCTCGATAAGCTTCGTGAGCTTCTCGGGCGTGACGCCAAGGGTACGAATCGCGTCCTCGAAAGTGAACTCTACGTCTGTATTCGCCATTGCAATACCGATTATAGCGATACGAGAGATGAAGAGCGATGCTGCTCCTAGCAGGGTGTGCAGTGCGGCTGTAGAGTTAGGCAGGCGGGACAGGAGAAAGAGCGCCTTCGCATGCTGAAGATCGAAGTCTCCGTCCGCGGCGTCTTTCTAATTCTGCTCACGCTGGTTGGCTTCTGGGTCGTAATCCAGTTGTGGCCGGTGCTGCTCCTCGTGCTGATTGCCCTGATTCTTATGGTCGGCCTGCTGCCATACGTGGACGCGATGGTGCACAGAGGCATACCCCGCACCACCGCCGTGGTCATTCTGCTCGTCATCTTCGTGGTTGTTGTCGGAGGCCTGTTCAGCATCATGGTGCCGGCCCTGGTCCAGGAGGTCGGCTCGGTCCGCGACAACTTGCCCGACTCCGCCCGCGAGATCGAGAAGCTGTTGTCGCACTTCGGGATCAACGTTCAGCTCCAGGACCGGGCGCGCAACATCGACTGGAATAAGCTGATCTCGGGCCACGCGGCTATCGACTACGGCCAGCGCCTGCTGACGCTCGCGATTTCGATCATCACCGTCATCGTCATGACGGCGTACCTGCTCGGCGACACGCCGCGACTGGGACGCTTCGTTAGCCAGTTCATCCCTCCCGGGCGCAAGGCCGAGGCCGACAGGCTGTTTCAGTCTCTGACGCTGGTGGTCGGCGGCTTCCTGCGCGGCCAGGCGATCACGTCGCTGGCGATCGCGGTCTACACGTTCGTCCTGCTGAGGATCGTCGGCGTGCCTAACGCGCTGGCGTTCGCCGTGCTCGCGGCCTTCGCCGACGTGATCCCGCTGGTCGGCGCGCTGATCGCGACGGTGCCGCCGGTGGCCGCCGCGCTGCAGGAGTCATCGACGCAGGCGCTGATCGTGCTGGCGGGGCTGATGCTGTATCAGCAATTCGAGGACCGCTTCCTAGTGCCCAGAGTCTATGGGCGCACCCTCAACCTGCCACCGGTCATCGTCCTGATCGCGGTGCTGTCGGGCGCCGAGCTGCTCGGGATCGTCGGCGTGCTGCTGGCGTTGCCGTTGACCGCCGCCGGGCGCGTCGGGCTCGATTACCTGATGGAGAACCGGGAGTGGTTCTCGCCGACGCCGGTGGGCGCGGACCAGTTGTTCGCGCCCGACGTTGCGCCGTCCCGGGAAGAGCAGGCTGAGACGAGCGCTGATGCAGAGGCGGAGCGCGAAGCACGATTCGAACGCAAGCGTGAGGAGACCGAAAGCGTCGAGGTCGAAGAGGTCTCTCTCGACGGCTGAGGCTGTCGCCGCGTCTTAGCCCAGCAGGCGGAGGTGCGGTTTGCCGGGGTCGTTGTCGTCCGAGCCTGACGGCTGGGGGAGCATCGACCGCTCGAAGGCGCGGCGGTCGATGCGTACGCCCTTCGTGTAGAGCTGGCGCTTGTTGTGGCGCAGGCGTTCGTC
Organism: uncultured Chloroflexia bacterium; assembly: GCA_963732945.1. Lineage (GTDB taxonomy): Bacteria > Chloroflexota > Dehalococcoidia > DSTF01 > WHTK01 > WHTK01. The sequence continues at coordinate 146,411 of CAVTBL010000006.1, read as the reverse complement.
GGCGCGCTTGAAGATCGGATCGAAGGCTTCACCACTCTGGTTCGAGGTCGAGCCGTAAGACATGTGCACTTCGTGCCGGTGGCCGCAGGTCGCGAACTTCGCCATGTACGGCTGGGTCTCGTGCACGACGCTTGTGACGCTGTCGCCCTTGCCCCGCTCCAGCAGGATGGCGAACTCGTCACCGCCGATGCGGTAGAGCTTGCCGCCTTTGCCGGAGAGATGGAAGGCGACACTGGCCAGCAACTCGTCGCCAGCCTGGTGGCCGCAATCGTCGTTGAGGCGCTTGAGACCATCGACATCGAGCAGGATGAGTCCGACGCTGCCAGGCTTGGCGTGACTCAGCGCCCGTCGAGCATCCTGGTAGAAGGCGCGCCGGTTGCCAAGACTCGTCAGCTCGTCGGTGTAGGCGAGGAGCTCATCTTGAGCCGCGATCATCGGTTGAGACAACGCGTGTCCTGCGATTACGAAGAACGGCAGGCCGGCAAGGACGAGCAGGGGCATCAGCAGATCGCCTGAGGCGATGCCGTGATGCGCGATCGACACGGTGAAGAGGAGGGCCCAGTACAGGCCCAGCGGTAACCACTGCGTCCAGGTTCGACTCTTCTTTTCGTTCATCAGAGCCTCCGGTCTCCCGGCGCAGAAAACAAAGAACCTGCCCCTCCGCATGGAGGAGGCAGGCCGGTCGGTTTTGCCATTAGGCTCCACGATACCTGGTAAGGCAACCAGTTCAGGTATCGGATCTTTGCCACCCGGCTGTATCCAACGCCCGTCCTTGGACTATGTGGCCGCGTATCCTTGCGTCCGTCCCTGGACTGCCCGTGTCGCTTCTATTCCCTGCGACACTAATAGAAACGCCTCAGAGCACCCGATCGTTACGGGATACACGCACGAAAACTTAGAAAGATCTGAAGGGAATCAGGCGCGATAGCGCAGACGCTCTCGATCGCGCTCCTTGTCGACGAGGGCCTGGGTGTCGCGAGGGTCCGGGATGCCCGAGAGCGTGAACTCCTCTACCTCCGCCGCTGTCTGGCAGACGATGTCGCCGTAGTCGAGCAGGGTGCGCAGGACGCCCTGCCGGTGGACCGACATGTCCTGCACGTTGACCAGGTCGGCGGTCGCGATGCGCAGGTCGAAGGGGTTGCTGCGATGACTATCGATCAGGCGCTGGTTGGTGATTACCCAGATGTCGTGACGGTAGCGATACCAGGTCAGCAGGCTGCGAATCGCCCAGTAGAGCAACCAGACCAGCGCCACCAGCCAGAAGAAGCGCCAGAGGCCGTGCCCTGGTCCTTTGGCGCCGGCCACCATCGCCAGGACGATCGGCAGTAGCGCCGCGATTGCGTAGGCGATGATGCGGGGCCAGAGGTAGATCCAGTGACGCCGGCAGATCTTGAGCACACGCTCGCCGGACTGCAGCGGGAACGGCAGCCCACGGCCCTCTCGGGGCGTTGAGGCCGGGGGCGGCTCAGGCTGAGCGCTCATCGCGTGTATTGTCGGCGCGTCGGGGCGATTAGTCGAGACTGGGCGTCAGTTTTGAGTCGTTCAGTATTCGGTAATCAGTTGGGCAACGGCGAAGACGCTACCCCAGAACTGAGAACTGTCGGCCGTCCCCTACCACCAACCCTCTTTGTAGAAGTAGCCCTTGTTTTCGCGGCCGCGCTCGCCGGCCTTGCGTAGCCGCTCGAGGTGCTTGCGGCAGAGCGGCACCGTGAGGCGCTCTTTCTCGTCCGCATCGCCGGAGCCGCCCGCGACGCCGCGCCACTTGAGCACGGCAACTTCCTGCAGTGGCGGGTCGGTGCACCAGAGACAGCGAGCGGTTGGCATGGAGGTATCTTGCGGGCAAACGGGCAAACGGGCAAACGGGCAAACGGGCAAACGGGCAAACGGGCAAACGGGCAAACGGGCAAACGGCCTCTGTTTATGGATCGTAAACGCGATATAATGGGTTCGTAGAGAGAAGGCGACGAATCAGATGCGTTACGTGAAGACGGTGTTCCGAGGTTTGAAGTGGGTATTGTGGCGGTTCCTTATCGTGTTCGATTGGCTGCTGTCGGGCCTCTCGACGATGCGGCGGCCTTTAAGCTGGGACGACGCGAACGCCCGTTACGGCCTCGACCAGCGAACCTCCTACGGCGAGACGATCGGCCACTACGGCCCTCGCCCCGGCGAAAGACGTCCGCCCGAAGACTGAGGGGCTTGCGGTCGGACCTTGATGTTAAGCTGTTGGGCTGGGGCGTTGGCGAAGAATCAGCGCTCACCCATGATGAGTTGTCCCTGATCGTTCCCGAATAGCGTGTGTTCGTCTGTCGGCATAAGTAGGGCTTTCGTCCCGCCCGAATCCCCAGGCGAAATGATTGCGCCAAGTATGATCGGTGACTTCCTCCAGATTCGGTGGACTTCCCCTTCTTTGTCATCAGCTGAGAGGATTTCGAACCCCTCTGCAGAGAGTTGTGACTGCAGCCAATCGAGAGTTTCTGAAGGGCTCAGCGGAACATCAACAAGGCCCCCTTCGTGTACTGATGTTCCTGGGGGAAGAGTAAGCCAACCAGTTATCAGCTTTTGGAAATCCTCGGGACTTATGTAATTTCTAGAATTCTCAGGCATCGGACCCTCGGCGTTTCTCGACCCATCATCCGGCGTGCCGGCCAAGTTCCAGGCAACGACACCAAGAACGACGCCGATGATGACGGGCAAGGCTAGACCCGGGAGTCTGGATGAACGGATCACTAGCGCTTGCGACAGACCACTGCCGTCACACCAATGACCCGCCGCCCATCGCGGGGAGCAGGCGGATGACCGCGTCCTCGGGCACGCGCTCGATCATGCCTTGAGAAATCTGCTCGTCGTTGACGAACACCGCGATCGACGGGTGGATGCCGCCCTCGAACAGCAGGCGCTCCTTGATACCGGGGCACTCGGCCTCGAGCTTCTCAACGACCTGACGCAGGCTGCCGCCGCCCGGCAGCTCGAAGTCGACCTTCTCGCGGTCGTGGCTGTAGGGGCGGAAGGCGGTTGGGATATGGACCGTAATCACGTGTTCAGGCTCCGGTGCTCTGCTTTGGACTGGTCGTGCTGATTGTAACCGGCGTTGTGCCAGGAGCCGAGGCAATCGAAGTCGCGGTTGTGGCAAATAGAAAAGGGGAGTGAGCATGCTCACTCCCCTTTGGGTTTCGGTTAGCTGCTATCGGGACGAGATTACTCGTCCGGGTAGAGCGCGTCGAGGATGACTGCCGGCGTAATCGGCAGGTTGTTGAAGCGCACGCCCGTCGCCTCCGCGATGGCCTGCTGAACCGCGGCCAGAGGCGGCACGATCGGCACCTCGCCGACGCCACGGACGCCGTACGGGTGACCCGGGTTCGGCACCTCGACCAGCACCGTGTCGATCATCGGCACGTCGAGGGCTGTCGGCATGCGGTAGTCCAGGAAGCTGGAGTTCTGCATGCGGCCATCGGCGCCGTAGTGGTACTCCTCGGTCAGTGCCATGCCGATACCCTGGGCGACGCCGCCCTGGATCTGGCCCTCGACGTAGCTCGGGTGAATCGCCGTGCCGACGTCCTGGATGGCGGTGTAGCGCAAGATTTTGACCTTGCCGGTATCCTTGTCGACCTCGACGTCGACGATGTGACCCGCGAAGGACGGACCGACCGACGCCTTGTTGACGTTGGCGCCGACCTCGATGGTGCCGCCGGTGCGACCGAGCTGGCCGGCGATTTCTTTGAACGTCATCTTGCGCTCTTTGCCCTCGCTGTCGTTCGGGCCGCGGATGATGCCGTCGTCGCCGTAGGTGACCTGGTCTTCCGTAACCTCCCAGATGCGGGCGGCGCGTTCGACCAGGCGCTTGCGAATCTCCATGCCCAGCTCGTAGGCGGCCCAGCCGCCGGCGAAGGCGGTGCGGCTGCCCGCGGTGAACAGGTTGAAGCCGACGCCGTCGGTGTCGACGACTCGGGGCCAGACCTCTTCAGCGGTGATGCCGAGGGTCTCGGCCAGCTGCATGGCCAGCGCCGGCCGAGTGCCGCCGATGTCCACGGAGCCGAGTACCAGGTTGACGGTGCCGTCGGCGTTGACGCTGGCGCTGGAGCTGGTCTCACCGCCTGCGTTGCCCCAGTAGCCCATGGCGACACCGCGTCCGCGGTTCTCGCCCTGCAGCTCGGAGGTGTAGTGCGGGTGGCTCTTCATCGTCTCCATGCAGGCCAGCGAGCCGATGACGCCCCAGTTGCCGCCCCACGGCCGCTCGTCGCCGTCTTTGGCGGCGTTCTTGATGCGGATGTCCATGGAGTCCATGTCGACCATCTGAGCGAGCTCGTTGATCACGGCGTCGCCGGGGAACTCGCCGGCCGGGGTGCCGGGAGCGCGATAGGCTGCGGTCTTCGGCTTGTTGACGACGACGTCAAAGCCGTCGACGACGGTGTTCGGGATGTTGTAGGGCGCGAAGATGCCGTTCATGCCGCCGCCGACCGGGGAGCCGGGGTAGGCGCCTGCCTCGTAGGCCATGTAGGCCTCGCCGGCTGTGATCGTACCGTCCTTCTTGATGCCCATCTTGACGCGGACGTAGGCGCCGGAGGTCGGTCCGGTGGCCTCGAAGACCTCTTCGCGCGTCATTATCGTCTTGACGGGCTTGCCGGTCTTCTTCGAGAGCAGCGCGGCCAGAGGCTCCATGTACATGTAGAGCTTGCCGCCGAAGCCGCCGCCGATCTCGAGCGGCACCACGGTGACCTTCTGCATGGGGATCTGGAGCACGTTGGCCAGCTGGTTGCGGAAGATGAACGGGCCCTGGCTGCTGTTCCAGACGGTCAGGTGACCGTCGCGGCTCCAGTAGGCCGTGCCGTTGTGAGGCTCCAGGTAACCCTGGTGGTACATCGTGGTCGTGAACTCGCGCTCGATGACCACGTCTGCTTCGGCGAAGCCCTTTTCGATGTCGCCGCGCTTGATCTGCATGTGCGCCGCGATATTGCTCCGCTTGTCGGGATCGTTCGTCGCCAGCGGTGTCGTGTCGCGGGTGCGCAGGTCGTCGTGCAGGATGGGCGCCGCGTCGCTCATGGCTTCGCGCACGTCCAGCACCGGCGGCAGGACCTCGTACTCGACGTCGATCAGCGCCAGGGCGTCCTCGGCGATGTGCGGGTCGATGGCCGCGACAGCCGCGACGGCGTGACCGCGGTAGAGCGCCTTCTTGTTGGCGAGGAAGTTCTCGACCTGGAAGCGCCAGGGCTGCGGCGCACCTTCGCCGGAGACGCCGACGCCTCCGGGAGGCGGCGGGAAGTCAGCGTGCGTGATCACGGCCTTGACGCCGGGCAGAGCCAGCGCCTTCGAAGCGTCGATCTTCTTGATGATCGCATGGGCGTGCGGGCTGCGCTTGACGCGTGCGTACAGCATGCCGGCGAGCTTGATGTCGGCACCGTACTGAGCCCGGCCCGTAACCTTGTCCGTGCCGTCATGGCGAATCGGACGTGTGCCGATTACCTTGTACTCTTTGGTTGCTACCACTGTTGTTAACCTTTCATCATTTCACTGGCGCGCATGACGGCGCGGACAATTTTGTCGTAGCCGGTGCAGCGGCAGAGGTTGCCGGAAAGCCAGAAGCGAATCTCATGCTCGCTCGGGTTCGGGTTCGTCTCGAGCAACGCCTTGGACGACATGATGAAGCCCGGCGTGCAGATGCCGCACTGCAGCGCAGCCTCTTCGAGGAAGCACTGCTGAATCGGGTGCAGGTGGTCCTGCGAAGCAACGCCTTCGATGGTCGTGATGTCGGTGCCTTCGATCTCCGCCGCGAGCACGCAGCAGGAGTTGACCAGGCGGCCGTCCATGATCACGGCACAGGCGCCGCAGTTACCGTTGTTGCAGCCTTCCTTGGCGCCGGTGAGGCCGATGCGCTCACGGAGGGCGTCGAGAAGACTATCGCGCTCATCGGCGAGGAACTCCTGCTCTTCGCCGTTGATCGTTGCGTTAATAATGATGCGGTCGCTCAATTTATTCCCCTCTGGCCCGGCGCACTGCTTCGCGCAGCGTTCGCTCAACTAGCACTGCCGACAGGTGCTTGCGCTGCTTGATCGTCCCACGCATGTCGTCGATGGGACGCGCGGCGGCCTTTGCGGCTTCGCCAGCAGCCTTGATCGTCTCGTCCGAAACGGGCTTGCCAACCATTGCGTCGGCCGCGCCCGGGACCATGAGCACTGTCGGTCCGACGGCGCCGATTGCGACGCGCACTGCGGTGACAGTGTCGCCTTCGAGCCGGACGTAGCAGCCGGCGTTGACCACGGCGATGTCCATCTCGTTACGCGGGATGAAGCGCTGCCAGGCTGCGCCACTGCGCGGCGCCGGCGAAGGGAAGTGCAGCGAGACGACGAATTCGCCGGGCTGCAGAACGTTGCGTCCTGGTCCTGTGTTGAACTCTTCTATAGGTACACTGCGTCGGCCGCTCGGCCCGGCGATGTTCGCGACACCGGAGCAGGCGATCATCGCCGGCACCGAGTCCGCGGCCGGACCGGAGTTGCAGAGGTTGCCACCAAGACTGGCACGGCCCTGGATCGCTACGCCGCCGATCACCGAAGACGCTTCGACCAGTGCAGGGTAGAGGCGCTTCACGGTGTCATCGTTATAAATGCGGTAGCAGGGCGTGGCGGCTCCGATTGTGAGGCCGCCGTCCGGGTCGTACTTGAGCTCCTGGGTCTCGTTGATGGGCTTGATGTCTACGAACAGTTTGACTTCGCGCCGGCGTTCGCGGGCCTGAACAATGATATCTGTGCCACCGGCGAGGACTCTGGCCGTTGCGCCGCCCTTGGCGAGCAAATCTATGGCTTCGTCCACGCTGGAGGCTTTCGCGTACTTGACGTCCTGCAAATTTTCCTCTCCTCTAGGATTCAACCTAACCCTAATCTCATTGTAGGCAACTGACAAGACAGAATCGTATTCGCGGAGGCTCTGCGAAGGGCTCTCCTGCAGCTTCGTCAGGAGCCTGCGAGCGGTGCTCGATTGGCCCTCCTTTCTGGGGCTTGAAGGGCGGGCTTCAAACCTTATCGTCGCCTGGCCGCCAATCGGCGGCCGGTTGGCGAAACTTCGGAAAATCTACGGTTCGGACGCTTGACGCACAAGACCTGAGGAAGGAAGATACCTGAGCACGCATTGTTCCGGTTACATAGGAGCTCCAAAGGGCCAGGCGCCCAGCCGGTCATCTTGACTAGCGCGAGCCAACCTTGCTAATCTGAATAACGCGCCTCGGAATGAGGGGCAGGCACCTTGACAACTGAATAGCGAAAGGAAGTACGGGTAAACCCGTTTCTTTTACGAAACAAATCCGGACTCGCGTTTAGCGAGTTTTAGGGATCTTACGGAGAGTTTGATCCTGGCTCAGGATAAACGCTGGCGGCGTGCTTCAGGCATGCAAGTCGAACGGACCTTCGGGTCAGTGGCGGACGGGTGAGTAACACGTAAGCAACCTGCCCAGAAGTGGGGAATAACCCACCGAAAGGTGAGCTAATACCGCATGTGATGGCTTTTCTTCGGAGAAACCATTAAAGGCTTCGGTCGCTTCTGGAGGGGCTTGCGTTCGATTAGCTAGTTGGTGGGGTAATGGCCTACCAAGGCTACGATCGATAGCTGGTCTGAGAGGACGGTCAGCCACACGGGGACTGAGATACGGCCCCGACTCCTACGGGAGGCAGCAGCTAGGAATCTTGGGAATGGGCGAAAGCCTGACCCAGCAACGCCGCGTGGGCGATGAAGGCCTTCGGGTCGTAAAGCCCTTTTGTGGGGGACGATGATGACGGTACCCCACGAATAAGCCACGGCTAACTACGTGCCAGCAGCCGCGGTAATACGTAGGTGGCAAGCGTTGTCCGGATTTACTGGGCGTAAAGGGCGTGCAGGCGGTCTGTTTAGTCTAGGGTGAAAGCTCCCGGCTCAACTGGGAGAGGTCCTTGGATACTGGCAGACTTGAGGGAGGCAGAGGAAAGTGGAATTCCCGGTGTAGTGGTGATATGCGTAGATATCGGGAGGAACACCAGTGGCGAAGGCGGCTTTCTGGGCCTTACCTGACGCTGAGACGCGAAAGCGTGGGGAGCGAACCGGATTAGATACCCGGGTAGTCCACGCCGTAAACTATGGACACTAGGTGTGGGGGGTATCGACCCCCTCCGTGCCGCAGCTAACGCAATAAGTGTCCCGCCTGGGGAGTACGGCCGCAAGGCTAAAACTCAAAGGAATTGACGGGGGCCCGCACAAGCAGCGGAGCGTGCGGTTTAATTCGTCGCAACGCGAAGAACCTTACCAAGGCTTGACATGCTAGTGGTACCGATCCGAAAGGTGAGGGACCCTTCGGGGAGCTAGCACAGGTGCTGCATGGCTGTCGTCAGCTCGTGCCGTGAGGTGTTGGGTTAAGTCCCGCAACGAGCGCAACCCCTGTTGCCAGTTGTATTCTCTGGCGAGACTGCCCCGTAAAGCGGGGAGGAAGGCGGGGATGACGTCAAGTCAGCACGGCCCTTACGTCTTGGGCCACTCGCACGCTACAATGGACGGTACAATAGGTTGCCAAGGAGCGATCCGGAGCTAATCCCTAAAGCCGTCCTCAGTTCAGATTGCAGGCTGAAACCCGCCTGCATGAAGTCGGAGTTGCTAGTAACTGCCGGTCAGCACACGGCGGTGAATACGTTCCCGGGCCTTGTACACACCGCCCGTCACGCTATGGGAGCCGGTAACACCTGAAGTCGCTAAGCTAACCGCAAGGAGGCAGGCGCCGAGGGTGGGATCGGTGACTGGAGCGAAGTCGTAACAAGGTAGCCGTAGCGGAAGCTGCGGCTGGATCACCTCCTTTCTAGGGAGAGCGAATGGACGCCAAAAATGCCTACGGTGTATAGAGGCTAGTCCAGGAGCATCCTAGGTCGATCGATGACCTCTCGAGGTATTCGTCACAGTGTCCCGTGAGGGACGCGGCCCTTTACCCGAGGGCAAACTTCCTTTCGCTATTTAGCTGTCAAGGCGCAGCCAGCAAACAAGGACCAGGCAACAGGCAAACAGGATAATTCCTGCCGCGCTTGTTGCCTGTTGCTTGTAAGCCGGTAGACCAGGGGCCATTAGCTCAGCTGGTTAGAGCGCGGTCCTGATAAGACCGAGGCCGGTGGTTCGAGTCCACCATGGCCCACCAGCCACGCATGTGCGGCATAGGGCTACCGCCGGACAGAGTCGGCGCGTTCTAGGCGGCTCGCAAGGGCCGTCCGAGCGCAGAAAAACAAAGTCGAGGCGAAGACCAGGTTGCGAAAGCAGCGGGACCTTCGCGGCGAGGACAAAAAAGGGGCCGTAGCTTAGTTGGGAGAGCGCCGCCTTTGCACGGCGGAGGTCAGGAGTTCGAATCTCCTCGGCTCCACCAAGAAAAAAGTTGCGGTAACAGGCAGGGCTGCGGTAGAGTTACAAATGGAGCCTGAATGAAGCAGCGCGGAGTGCGACCCAGCTAATCCCCGACGCGGGCAAGACCGTAAGACAAATCGGCCTGCGCGTCAGGCCGATTTTCGCGTCAAACGCAAGCGCTGAACCGAGACAACAGAGCAACGAAGACTCGGGCCGGAGCGGTTCTTAAGATTAAGTACCTTTCCGGCCGGCGGCTTCGCCGGGTTCTTCCAAAGCCTTCGGGTGATAAGAAGAACAGCACCTTTACAACTGAACAGAGAAGTACGAGCTGGTACTTCAATTCAATACATCTCGATTGCGTGTGGGCCTTAATGTAGGTCAAGCTACTAAGGGCGCGCGGAGGATGCCTTGGCGTCATGGGCCGAGGAAGGGCGTGGCACGACTGCGATAAGCTCCGGTTTGCTGTCTAGCAAGCTTAGCCGGAGATACCCGAATGGGGGAACCCAGCCCGAGTCATGTCGGGTTGCCCTGGACTGAACACATAGGTCCTGAGGCGGGAACCGGGGGAACTGAAACATCTTAGTACCCCGAGGAAAAGAGATAATTCTCCTAGTAGCGGCGAGCGAACGGGGAAGAGCCCAAACCAGCACTGCCTAACGGTCTGCAGACCTATGCATTGCTGGGGTTGTAAGGTTCGGTACAGAGTCCTGCAGGGCTCTGAAGAAGTCACAAAACATCACGCTAGGCGAATGTCCCTGGAACGGGCGGCCATAGAGGGTGACAGACCCGTAGCCGAAAGCGTAGATGTCTTCTTCCGAAATCCTTGAGTACCGCGGGACACGAGAAATCCCGTGGGAAGCTGGGGAGACCACTCTCCAAGGCTAAATACCCATGATGACCGATAGTGAACTAGTACCGTGAGGGAAAGGTGAAAAGCACCCCGGGAGGGGAGTGAAATAGATCTGAAACCGCGTGCCTACAAGCAGTCGAAGCCCGGTATAGCCGGGTGACGGCGTGCCTATTGAAGAATGAGCCGGCGACTTACTTTGTGTAGCAAGGCTAAGCAAGGGGACTTGCGGAGCCGGAGCGAAAGCGAGTCTGAATAGGGCGAATAAGTTGCACTGAGTAGACCCGAAACCTGGTGAGCTACCCATGGCCAGTGTGAAGCCCCGATAATCTCGGGGTGGAGGCGCGAACCGGTTAGATTTACGAGTCTATCGGATGAGCTGTGGGTAGAGGAGAAATTCCAATCGAACTAGGAGATAGCTGGTTCTCCCCGAAATGCCTTTAGGGGCAGCCTCGGGTGATGGACCTTGGAGGTAGGGCTCTGGATGGGCTAGGGGGCTTACCGCTTACCAAACCCAACCAAACCGCGAATGCCAAGGTTGCTAACCCGGGAGTGAGACTGCGGGCACTAACGTTCGTAGTCGAAAGGGAAACAACCCAGACCATCGGCTAAGGTCCCCAAATACAGGCTAAGTGTCAAAGGATGTCGAGTTGCTAAAACAACCAGGATGTTGGCTCAGAAGCAGCCATCATTTAAAGAGTGCGTAATAGCTCACTGGTCGAGTGGCTCTGCGCCGACAATTTAGCGGGGCTCAAGCCTGTTACCGAAGCCATGGCTTGTCGCTTTTAGCGACAGGGGTAGGGGAGCGTTCCGTTCAGCAGTGAAGGTGGAGGTGTAAACCTCGCTGGAGCGTTCGGAAGTGCGAATGCCGGTATGAGTAGCGTAAGACCAACGAGAAATTGGTCCACCGTATGCCCAAGGTTTCCTACGGAAGGTTAATCCGCGTAGGGTTAGTCGGGCCTAAGCCGAGGGCGAAAGCCGTAGGCGATGGACAGCTGGTTAGTATTCCAGCACCACTAGCAGGGCGTTTTAAGGCAAAAGGGGTGACCCAGGAGGATAGGCGTAGCGTGCCCATTGGACATGGTGCGTCCCTGGCCCGTAGGCGTCTGGGGAGAGGAAAATCCCTCCCCAGGTTAAGCGGAGGGGTCGGGGCAAGTGGAGACGTTAGTCAAAGCGAGTTCGTTGAGTCCACACTGGCAAGAAAAGCCTCGTTGCTAGCACTGTTGGTGCCCGTACCGCAAACCGACACTGGTGGGCGGGGGTAAGTACCCTTAGGTGATCGAGATAACCCTCGTTAAGGAACTCGGCAAAATAGCTCCGTAACTTCGGGATAAGGAGCGCCCCGGACGGTGAAACTCCTCGCGAGTGGAGCTGTCTGGGGCCGCAGGGAGCCGGCCCAGGCGACTGTTTACCAAAAACATAGGTCTCTGCTAACCCGTAAGGGGATGTATAGGGGCTGACGCCTGCCCAGTGCTGGAAGGTTAAGGGGAGAGCTTCACGGCTTGAACCGAAGCCCCAGTGAACGGCGGCCGTAACTATAACGGTCCTAAGGTAGCGAAATTCCTTGTCGGGTAAGTTCCGACCCGCACGAATGGCGTAACGATCTGGGCGCTGTCTCAACGAGGGACTCGGCGAAATTGAAGTACCCGTGAAGATGCGGGTTACCCGCACCAGGACAAATAGACCCCGTGGAGCTTTACTGCAGCTTGCCACTGATAGTGGGCCAGAGATGCGTAGGATAGGTGGGAGGCTATGAACCAGGGCTTCTGGGCTCTGGGGAGCCAACGTTGAAATACCACTCTTCTCCGGTTTACTTTCTAACCTCTGAACAAGCAGAGGGACAGTGGCTGGTGGGCAGTTTGACTGGGGCGGCCGCCTCCCAAAAAGTAACGGAGGCGCCTAAAGGTTCCCTCAGGGTGGATGGAAATCACCCGTCGAGTGCATTGGCATAAGGGAGCTTGACTGCGAGGCCAACAAGCCGAGCAGGGACGAAAGTCGAGCAAAGTGATCCTACGGTCCCGAGTGGAAGGGCCGTGGCTTAACGGATATAAGTTACCCCGGGGATAACAGGCTTATCTTGCCCAAGCGTTCACAGCGACGGCAAGGTTTGGCACCTCGATGTCGGCTCGTCGCATCCTGGGGCTGGAGCAGGTCCCAAGGGTCCGGCTGTTCGCCGGTTAAAGCGGCACGCGAGCTGGGTTCAGAACGTCGTGAGACAGTTCGGCCTCTATCCGGTGTGGGCGTAGGAGAATTGAGAGGAGCTGTCCCTAGTACGAGAGGACCGGGATGGACGGACCGCTGGTGTACCGGTTGTTCTGCCAAGAGCACTGCCGGGTAGCCAAGTCCGGAAGGGATAAGCGCTGAAAGCATCTAAGTGCGAAGCCCACCTCAAGATTAGTTCTCCCATCCGAAAGGAGTAAGGCCGCGGGTAGACCACCCGCTTGATAGGCAGCATGTGTAAGGACAGTAATGTCTTCAGCTAAGCTGTACTAATGGCCGAGGGCTTGACCTACATTAAAACTCACGCACAATCCGTCATTTCTGACAAGAGATGTACGAAGTACCAGCAACTCTCTAAACGGACGCAAGTCCTAACGAGATACTTCTCTGTTTCAGTTGTAACCGTCGCGGGATGGAGCAGCGGTAGCTCGTCGGGCTCATAACCCGAAGGTCGGGGGTTCGAATCCCTCTCCCGCCACCAAAATCAGATTCAGAAAGGCCCCAATTGGGGCCTTTCTGCTTTTCTGGCTGAACATTTGCCCACCATTTGCCCAAATGGGAAGCCCAGAAAGGCGCCAAATGGGGACGATCTGCTTTCTGGCTGAACACTTGCCCACCATTGGCCCAATGCTCGAGCGAGCGGTCTTGACCTGCGCGCCCCGAAAAGTAGACCCGCGGTGAGGCGCTCGGTGGTCCACAACCTTGGTGAGCAGGGGTCGATGAGCGAGCGCCATGCCTGCGGGCTGGAGGGTCATCGCTAGAACATCCGCCGGACTTCCGTGGTACCGTCCTTGAGTCGCTCCGGGAAGTCCTCGGCGCCAGGAGGCAACGGCAACAGACCCGGGAGGCCGTCGCGCACATACGAGAATTCGCGCGGTTGCCGCTCACAGCGCATCGTCATCGTACCGATGTTCTCGATCCACTGCTCGATAACGTCGCCAGGCTTTGGCCACCGGCCCGAGTCGACGCTGCAGCTGAGACCGATGGTGCCGGCGGAGATGACGTCGCCCGGATTGAAATTCTTCCTCGTCGGAGGCATAGGCCAGGAGCTGCGGCATCGTGTAGTTGCGCTTCCAGCCTGTGTTGCCCTCGTACCAGGGCTCGCCGTTGACCTTCAGTGAGCAACGTAGGTTCATCTCGTCGCCGACTTCGTCAGGCGTTACCAGGCAGGGGCCGAGGTTGGTGCCGAAGTCGTTCATCTTGTAGAGGCCCAGGTACTCCTTGCCCGCCATATCGCGAGCCGAGCCGTCGCAGAAGATCAGGTAGCCGGCAATGTAGTCCACGGCCGCTTCCGGGGTCAGGTTCTTGCCGCGCTTGCCGACCACGCAGGCAAGCTCGATCTCCGGTCCATCCGCTCGGCGCAGTCGGGCCAGATGATCGGGTCGTCCTGGCCGAAGACCATGTCCGGGTTGCCCTTGTTAGCAGCGGGCGAAATGGTAGAAGCCGGGCTGCTTGTGCTGGGCGCCGCTGCGCGCCGTCATGTGCTCCTCGTACTCCGAGAAGTCGCGCAGTGTGCGAGGGCGCGGCAGCGGGCTCAGGAGTTGACGGCATTGCGAGCGAAGATGAGCTGGTGTTCGGGATTCGTCTGCGGACCGTGCCGGGCGAACTCGAGAGCCTCACGGGCGCGCGTCATTGCATGGGGTCCTCCCTCGAGGAACGCCTGCACGTCGGCCGGCAGGGCCGCATCGGCGATCTCGCGCCAGCGTGCATCGCCACCCTCTAGCAGGAGCTGCCCGTTGGCCGTGTTCAGGCCGAGGATGCGGGCAGCCGCCGTCAGCTCGGCGTCGAGCACGGCACCGATGCGTCGCATGGACCCGAAGGGCGATGCGACTTCAAACGAAACCAGCTTTATAGTCTAGTCGACTCCCTCGAGATGTGCTGCGACGCAGGGCGATGCGCATTCTACCCGTCGCCACTGCCGCGAGCCGTTTCGTGACTATCACTTCTTCAGCGGCGGCTGGGCCGGGTCCAGGAACAGAGTGCGATAGTCCTGAATCGTGTTCTCGAAGACGCCCCAGTTCCTGACCACAGGCCAGGAGGTCGAGAAGCCGGTTCCGCCTCCGAGCCGCGGCTGGAACTGCTTGCCACCCTCGTAGCGCTCGACGTCATGCATGAGCGATTTGCGCTTGTCGTTGTCGAACTCGCGTAGAGCTTGGTCGATCATGCCCTGGATCGTCGAGTCGTTCATCGAAAAGAGGCTACCGCCGGAGTTTAGAGTGCCGTAGACGTACGCGGTGGGATCGCCCGGCAGGAACAGGAAGTAGTGGGCGATGCCGTCAAAGTTGCCGTGGGATGCCTGGTAGTTCGGAGTGAAGTCAGCGATGAAGTTGTGCGCCTGACGCGTGACTTTGAAGAGGCCGCTGTCCTCCACCATCTGGCTGATGATCTCGTTCAGGTTGCCCCAGAAAGGTGTCAGGGGAGGGTCTGGGTAGTGAATCGTGGTTTCCAGTCCGTCCGCGTATCCCGCCGCAGTCATCAGCTGTTTCGCAGTCGCGAGATCGTGCTTGAAGTACTTTGCATTTTCGCCAAACGTCGTCGCGTCCTTTGCATCCAGGTTCCAGCCTGCCCAGGTGTCGCACTGTAGTGCGCTCTCGTAGAACGTATCAACCTTCAAGCCCTGCGCAGCGTACTTGGACACGTTGTACGCCGTGTCGAGGATTGCATCGCGGTCCCATGTGTATGCGTACGCCTGGCGTACACGCTCATCCCTGAACGGTGAGCCGTCCTTGTTGCCGAAGAATGTCCTCCACTGCCCCGTCGAGGGCGGCGACGCGGTGAGGAGAATTGCCGGGACGTCCTTCTTCATCTGCACGACGTCCTGGGCCTGAGTGTTGAAGGAATAAATCGCGCCCGTCTTGAACTGCGCGAGACCCGTCGCATACTCGCCCACGATAGGCATGTCGACCTGGTCCATGTACGGAAAGTCGCCAGGTATCTGCTTGAAGCCCGGGTTCTTCTTGAACGTGACCTTCACCGATGGCTCATGGTCGGCGAGATAGTAGGGTCCCGTCCCGATCGCCGTCTTGGTGATGTCGAGTACCGACGTGTCGAGTCCCTCTTTCGGCACGATGTAAAACGTGCCCAGCGAGTTGACGCCGAGCAGGCCCAGAATCGGTGCGTAGGGATAAGCGAGTTTGACAACGACCGTCGAATTGTCAGTCGCCGTCATAGAGACAATCGGCGAACCGGGGTTCACCTTGTTCGAGAACTCGAAGCGGCGGGAGCTAATCTGGGTGTACCGCTCCCACGATGCCGCAACGTCCTGCGCGTCTGCGGCGCGGCCATTTACCGGCGCAATCGGGGCGAAGTGCGCCTCGCCCGTGACTTTGAAGGTAACGCTCAGCTTGTCCGGCGCGACCTCCCACGAAGATGCCACGTCGGCGGCAAGATCTCCGGAGGGCAGCTGCAGGACACCGTCCTTCTGACGCAGCAGGCCCGTGTAGGCCATGAACGTCGTGGTGGAGGAACCGCCCAGACTCTGCGGCTCCAGCGAGAACAGATCCGCTCCGAGCGAGCCCTTGTAGACGCCGCCGCGCTTGACGCTGCTGGTTTCGTCCTTCGGCGTTGTAATGAGCGAAGAGGCCCCGCTGCTACCCGTGGCGCCGCCGCTGGAACCGCTGCTACCGCTACTGGCGCCGCCGCCACCTCCACTGGCTCCGCTGCCGGTACCGCCGGAGGGCGATGAGGTCCCGGTATTCGACGTTTTGTTGTTGCCGCCGCCACACGCGGCCAGGAAGGCTGCCGCCGCGGTCGCGCTACCGCTGGTGGCCAGCATCCGGCGCCTAGTGAGTCTCTTGGCAACGACAGTAGCCCAGTAGTTCTTAGCCATCGCAGTCTCCCCCACTTTGCTGATGGCGACGACTCTAGGCGGAGTTGTGCGATTTGAAAAATCGATTTCAACGATGCAAGCGATTCTTGGGATGCATGCTTGAATCGTGATGTCAAATTCGGGGCCAGTTTAGTCAGTAAGTTGAGATCGACTTGCGCCAGGTTCATCTTTCTCTCCTAGCATTCTGGTATTGCATGCCATACATGATAAGAATCGATTTTGTAGATGCCTTTGCCCAAAACTATACTTCCGATCTGCGAAGCGCATGCACCTGCGCCCGTAGAAAGGAACTGATTGGTATGGCCATCGGCGAGCAAACCTTGAGTCGAGATGAGATTCTGCAACGAGCTCAGGCTCTGCTCCCCAGCCTCAAGGCGCGCGCCGGGGAAACCGAGAAGCTGCGCCAGATACCGGCCGCGACAATCGACGATCTCAAGGCCAGCGGCCTCATCCGGGTCGCGAATCCCGCGCGCTACGGCGGCTACGGCAACGATGCCGACCTCTACTTCGAAGTCGCGATGGAGCTCGGCCGAGCCTGCGGTTCTACGGCCTGGTGCTACTCGGTGTGGTCCAGCCACAACTGGATGATTGGCCACTGGCCCCAGCAGGCCCAGGACGAGTACTTCGCGAACGGCCCCGACGTCCTGAGCTCGAGCGCTTTTGCAACGCTCGGGCGGCTTCAACCGGTCGACGGCGGGTTCCGGCTAACCGGACGCTGGGACTTCTCCAGCGGCAGTGACGGCGGCTCCTGGGCGATGCTCGGCGCTATGGGTCCCGGCGGCCCGTGCATGGCTCTGGTGCCGCGCGCCGACTACGAGATCATCGATACGTGGTTTGTTTCGGGCCTTCGCGGTACGGGCAGCAAGGATATTCGAGATCGACGACGCATTCGTGCCGGCCCACCGCATCGGCGCCATCATGGGGCCCGTAAACGGCTCCGGATACGAGCTGCACGGGCGCGCCAGCTACCGCCTGCCGCCGATGAGCATCCTGCCCTTCACGCTGTGTTCTCCGCTCGTAGGCATGGCCCAGGGCGCGCTCGACGAATTCATCGACCGCATCAAGGGCAAGACCGGGCCCGGACGCACGGCCGACTCCGTCGCCATCCAGCTGCGCATCGCCGAGTCGTCGGCGGAGATCGACGCGGCGCGACTGCTGGTTAAGACGACGGCTCGGGAGCTGATCGAGCGCGCGGCTCAGGGCGAGCTACCGGCCGCGATGGAGCAAGCGACCGCTCGCCGTACTTACGGTTACGTGGCGAAGCTATGTCTGCAGGCCGTCAACCGCCTGTTCGAGGCGGGAGGCGGTCACGCTCTCTACGACACGCAGGCGCTGCAGCGGTTCCACCGCGACGTGCACGCCGGCTCGCATCAGGTCGCGCTGTACTGGGACGCCATTGGAGAAGCTTACGGGCGCACGGCTCTTGGCTTGCCGCCCCTGAATCCATTCGGTTAGACCGGCTGAGGAGGTAGAGACAATGGCTCGCGTAACCAGTCTCAGGCACGTTGACGTAGCGGTGCCTGACTTCGAGCAAAGCGTCGACTTCTACGGGGGCATCTGGGGCCTCAAACGCGTGGACGGCGAAAAGGACGTCGCGTTCCTCGCGGCCGAGGCCTCCGATGAGCAGTTCATCTATCGCGTCCGGAAAGCTGACGAGAAGCGCCTTGACCTCATCGCCTTCGGAGCCGACAGCCCTGAAGACGTGGACGAGCTCGCTGCAGCGCTTGCGAGCGCGGGCGTCCGCTTCGTGTCGGAGCCGGACAGCATGCAGACTCCCGGCGGAGGCTATGGCTTCCGCTTCTTCGACCCAGACGGTCGAGTTGTAGAGATCTCCTCAGGCGTAGAGAAGCGTCAGGCCAGGGAAGTTGCTCCGCGAGAGGGTATTCCGGTCGCGCTGAACCACGTGGTGGTAAATTCGCCGAACCGCAAAGCCGTGGAGACGTTCTACGCCGAGCAGCTAGGCTTCAAACTCTCAGACTGGATCCCGTTCATGGGGTTCTACCGCTGCAACGCAAACCACCACAGCCTGGCGATTGCCGACGGCGAGGTCGCCACGCTGAATCACGTCGCCTTCGAAGTCAACAGCATCGACGACATGATGCGAGGCTCCGGGCGCGTGATGAAGGACGGGCGGGCCCGCATCATGATGGGACCCGGCAGGCATTCGGCCGGCGACAATACCTTCTATTACTTCTTCGATCCGCAGGGAAACGTCTCCGAGTACACTGCCGAGGTCGAGCAGGTCACGGACGAGAACGCCTGGACGCCGCGGGAGCATCCGCCCATCGATATGTGGGGTACCGCACAGATGCCGGGTCGCCCGGCGGCTGTGGCGAGCGCGCCGCCGGCCAGACAGGCCCAGGCCGCCGACCTGCCGCCAACGCGACCGCGTCAACCCGACGCCGGGCTCTGGGTGGCGCCTCCCATCTAGTCTGCTGACATCGCGGCGGACTGCGGACTAGCTTCGAAGAGTCCAGCGTCCATCGACCGTCGGTAGCTCGCCTAAGACAGGCTGCTACAGGGCAGCGTCGGATTGCCTCGAGCCTGCTCGCCGCGATCCAAGATGCGCGCTGTACGGCCAAGGAAAGGTTCACTATGAAGCGAAGTAACGGCCGGATCCTTACTACTCATGTTGGCAGCCTGCCTCGACCACCTGACCTTGCGGCGATGATCCTGTCGGGAGCGCAGTCCGGTACGTCGGAGCAGCGGGCCGCTTTTGAGACACGCGTTGCCAGCGCCGTCGCCGAGGCGGTCGACAAGCAGATTGCTGCCGGCATCGACATCGTTAGCGACGGCGAGCAGGGAAAGATCGGCTTCGTCAACTACGTCAAAGATCGTCTCGACGGCTTCGGAGGTCAGGCGACGCCGTTTCAGGCCGCCGACCTGATGGAGTTTTCGGGCCTCGGCGCGGGCGGTGCCGCGGCGGCAGCCGCGTCGATGGCCGCAAGCGCCCGTGAGAGTGGAGGCCATGCGCCTCCGCCGCCGAACTGGACGCCTGCCTGCAACGGTGAGATCAGCTATCGAGATCACGACGCCTATAACAAGGACGTCGCCAACTTCAAGGCGGCTCTGGCGGGGAAGCAGTACGAAGAAGCCTTCATCTGCTCGATTACGCCGGGTAACGTAGCGCAGGTCCTGGCCAACCAGTACTACCCGAGCCGAACGGCATACCTTCGCGCACTGGGCAAGGCAATGCGCGAAGAGTACATGGCCATCGTCGATGCCGGCTTCCTGCTGCAGCTGGACGCCTGCGACCTGGCGATGGACCGCCACATTAACTTCAAGAACCACAGCGTGGCAGAGTTTCGCGACGTCATCGCCGAGAACGTCGAGATGATCAACGAAGCCAGCGATGGTATACCTGCCGAGCGCATCCGGCTTCACCTCTGCTGGGGCAACTACCAGGGACCTCATCACAAAGACGTCGAGCTGAAGGACATCGTCGACATCGTTCTACGCGTGAAGTGCGGCGCCGTGTCCTTCGAGGCGGCTAACCCACGTCACGCGCACGAGTGGAAGGTCTGGCGTGAAGTTGAGGTCCCACAGGACCTGCTGCTCATTCCGGGAGTCATCGACACCAATAGCACCTACATCGAACACCCAGAGGTCGTCGCGGACCGGATCAAGAACTTCGCAAGCATTGTTGGACCGGAGCGTGTGATTGCGAGCACCGACTGCGGCTTCGGAACGTTCATCTACCTGACTGTGCCCGAGCAGCTCGCTTACGCCAAGCTGAAGACGCTTGCGGAGGGCGCGGCCCTGGCTTCGAAGGACCTCTTCTAGGCCGTTAGCATTGCGGCGGACTGCGCGAGTTGAGTCTAAGAACCTCCGCCGACGTGACCGCCCGGCAGTCGAGGGTCTGAGCAGACTTCGCAGTCAATTGAATGGAGGGAGTTCTGTGGCAGACTCAGAGAAGGCTTTCGTCATCGCTCTCGAGGAGCACTACTCCGACCCGATCCTGCAGGGCGCGGGGCCGCAAACCGGCGGTGGCGGCAGGTCCCCGATGGCGAGCATCTTTCAGCGCCTGCCGGACCTGGGCGACGTACGGCTGCGTGAGATGGACGAGGCGGGAATCGATGTGCACGTCCTGTCGCATGTGCCGTCGCCGGTACAGCAGCTTAATCCGGAATCGGCCGTCGAGCTTGCAATTGGTGCGAACAACCGCCTGGCCGAGTCGATAGCGAGACATCCGGACCGCTTTGCCGGCTTCGCGTGCCTCCCCACGCCCGACCCCGATGCGGCAGCCGACGAGCTCGAGCGCTGCGTCAACGACCTCGGGTTCAAGGGCGCCATGATCCACGGACGCTCGCAAGGCGTGTTCCACGATGACCGGCGCTTCTAACCGATTTGGGAGCGCGCCCAGGCGCTGGACGCGCCGATCTACCTTCACCCCGGCCCGCCGCACCCGGCCGTAGTCGAGGCGTATTACCAGGACTTCGTGGGCGATTTCCCGTGGCTCACCTCGGCTGCCTGGGGCTATACCATCGACACGGCCAACCAGGCGATGCGCATGATCCTCAGCGGTCTCTTCAACGAATTCCCCGGCCTGAAGATAATCCTTGGCCACCTGGGCGAAGGTCTGCCGTTTCTCCTCGATCGCATGGACGAAGCTTTCAATCGTGAAGGCAGCAAGCCCATGGAGTTCAAGAAGACCTTCTGCGAGCACTTCTACGTGACGACAAGCGGTTTCTTCTCGACTCCCGCCCTTCTCTGCACACTGCTGCAGCTTGGCATCGACCGCGTCCTGTTCTCGGTTGACTGGCCGTTCGTCGAGAATCTGCCCGGGATGAGGTGGATGGAGACGCTGCCGCTGTCTGAGGAGGACAAGCAGAAGATGCTCAGCGGCAACGCACGACGCCTTCTCAAGATGTAAGGATTGACAGCGCCAGACTCCGCAGCAGGCGGGAGGCAGCAATGACAACACAGAAGCTCGATGAACTCGTATCTCGCGCCGAAGCAATGGTCCCTGTGCTCAAGCAGCGAGCGACTCAGACCGAGGCCGACGGCCGTTTGCCACAGGAGACCATCGACGAGTTCAAGAGTGCGGGCTTCTTTCGCGTCTTTGTTCCCAAGCGCTACGGCGGCTATGAGCTCGACTACGGCCTGACGCAGGTCGAACTCTGCAACCAGTTGGGCAGGGGTTGCGGCTCCAGCGCCTGGGTCCAGTCCGTTGTCGCGTGCCACGCATGGGTACTCGGCAGGATGCCAGAAGCCGCGCAAGACGCGGTGTGGAGCACAGGCCCGGACACCCTCGTCACAACCGCCGTCTCGCCGTCGACTGGGAAGATCAGGCGAGTTGAGGGTGGGTACCTGCTCAACGGTCGCTGGCAGTTCTCGAGTGGCTGTGATTTTGCCGAGTGGATCCTTCTGAGCGGTCCCCTGGAGGGAGACAGAGGACGCGGGCCGTGGTGCCTCGTAAGGAAAGGCGACATCGAGATCGATCACGACTCCTGGCATCCGATGGGTCTCGCTGGGACCGGCAGCAAGGACATCGAACTGAAGGATGCGTTCGTGCCGGAAGCGAGGTCCGCTCCGATGTCCGCCCGGGATGGAGCCGATCTCCACGAGTCCTACATTTATCGTATCCCGTTTGCGCCATTCTTCTTCCTCAACGTTTCCTGTCCGGCATTGGGTGTCGCCCGTGGCGCCGTCGAGGAGTTCACGAGCCAGGTAAACGCGCGGCCGGGCCGCGCTACGGTCGGCCGGCAGATGCGCATGGCGGAGTCTTCTGCCGAAGTCGATGCTGCCCTGGCCCTCATGCGAGCCGATATGCGAGAAGTCGCTGAGGTCGGGCGCGCCGGCCGCGAGATGACGCCGGACCAGCTAGCGCGGTGGGAGCGTGATCTGGGCTACGCGACGAAGCTCTGCGTTCAAGGCGTCGACCGGTTGCTGACGGCGGTTGGTGCTCACGGCATCGACGTGAACAATCCGGTGCACAGGGCCGGGCGTGACATTCACGCTATCGCGACGCACTCGGGCAACTGGGACGCCAGAGGCATGGCTTACGCTCGCTGGGCGTTTGGTCTCGAGCCGGAGAATCCCTTCGCCTAGATTCATGGGCCCCGGCCGCCGCCTACAGCGGCGACTCCTGGCAGGCCGCCGCCATGCGATGGTCTAGTCCAGGCGTTCGAAGATTGTTGCGATGCCCTGGCCGCCACCAATGCAGAGCGACACAAGGCCGTAGCGACCTCGCCTGCGCTGGAGCTCGTACATTAGCTTCACGGCGAGAATGGCGCCGGTGGCGCCCACAGGATGACCCAGGGCGATCGCGCCTCCATTGGGGTTTACCTTGTCGGGGTCCAGCCCCAGAGTCGCGCTGCAAGCAGCGGCGACCGAAGCAAAGGCTTCGTTCAGCTCGACAACATCGATGTCGTCGACGCTGAGCTGGGCTCTCGTGAGTGCACGCTGGACGGCAGGTATCGGACCCGAGCCCATGATTTCGGGGCGAACGCCGGCTTCAGCGCGGGCCACGAGCCTCATGATCGGCCTGACACCCAGCTCCGCGGCCTTATTGGCGCTCATTAGCACGACGGCAGCAGCGCCGTCGTTGATGCCGCTGGCGTTGCCCGCTGTAACGCGACCTCCCTCCTTGAACGCTGGAGGAAGGTTGGCCAGTGCCTCCGCCGTGGTCGAGCGAGGGTGTTCGTCCCGCTCGAAGATCACCGTCTCTCTGCCCCGCTTGACCTCGATCGGCACGATTTCCTCGTCGAAACGACCGGCGGCGATGGCAGCGGCGGCACGCTCCTGGCTGCGCAGAGCGTATTCGTCCTGGACCTCGCGCGTAACCTCGAACTCGGCGGCCAGGTTCTCCGCCGTTATCCCCATGTGGTAGCGGTTAAATGGGTCGCTCAGAACGTGCAGGATGCCGTCTTCAAGCTTGCCGTCGCCCAGCCGGTAACCGGTGCGAGCGCTGCGCAGGTAATGCGGCAAGCGCGTCATGTTCTCCGCCCCGCCGGCAACAACGATTTCGGCATCGCCGCATTCGATCCAGCGCGCGCCGGTGTTTATCGCCTCGAGCCCGGAGCCACAGATGCGATTGACCGTGTAGGCCGGAACTTCGATGGGCAGGCCTGCCTTAACCGAGGCATGCCGGGCGATGTACGCATCCTCCATGACCTGCCCGACGCAACCCAACACAACCTGGTCGACCTGGGACGGCGGCACGCCAGCGCGTTCGACCGCAGCTCGTATCACAGCGGCGGCAAGGTCCGATGCCGTTGTGTCGGCCAGGGCGCCCTGGAAGCGTCCAATCGCCGTGCGAGCGCCGCTGACTACAACTACGTCACCCATTCGTAAACCTCCCAGGATAGATCGAGGAGCGACCGTCGCTCAGAGGTCCATTATCCTCACATTGCCCTCATCCATTGTTGCGGCGGTCGCAACCCGGACTGCTTCGACACTGACGTCCGGCGCGACCTTCAGTAGTACGAGACCAGACTGTCCCACGGCGGTGACTGCGAGTTGTGACGATAAGGTCGACGCAGGTCTTCGTCGCTGAGAGTCTAGGCAGGCGCTATCCATTTGAGAAATCGATTCGTTGTATGCATCCCATTTTGCTGTCGCATGCTTGGCGGCGCAGCCCGGGTGCGGGCTCCTTCGAACGCCAACATGCCTGAGAAGCATATCAGGCATCGCAACAATCAATTTTGTAGATGGATGAGTCGAAAACTATACTCCTTCCCTGCAGAGCTGCCGCGTCCTATCAAGCGGTGCGTAGCTATTCACGTTGGACGAAATCAAAGTTAGCGGAGGGCATCCTGATGTTGATGAGGCAGCAGGCTTGCTGACGGGTACCGACTACAAACGCAGTCTCCAGGACGGGCGCAGGGTCTGGGTATTCGGCGAAGGCGACGTGCCGGACTTGACGGTACATCCTGCCACCGCAGGTCTCGTCGATGAGTATGCGCTCTGGTACGACCGCCATCGTGACGCCTCGTGGACCGAGAAGCTGCTCATCGAACGGGGCGACGGCGGTGAATCGAGGCCCGTGGGTCTGATACTCCCTGGCTCGGCGAGCGACCTGGTCAGGATGAGCAACTCGATTTACGCTCAGGCCTTCGTTAGCGCCGGGAACGTGACCCACACCCCGGCGTATGGTGCGCTAATCGCCCTTGGTGTCGTCGATGCCGTCGAGCTGATTGGCGAACGCGACGGAGGCAGGCCCGAAGTCGCACGAGCCTACCGGGACCGGCTGGAGGAAGAAGGCTTCTTCCTGACCCTCACCGGCGGTGCCGCAGTACTGGGCGACCGCTTTCGGCCCCCGAGCGAGCACTCGGCCCTGCGAATCGTCAGGGAGACGGACGCTGGTCTGATCGTTTCGGGGCGAACAGGTATGCACACCAGCACGCCTTTTGCCCACGACGTCTACGTGGGTCTGCACCGTCCGGACGTCGACCAGCGCGCCATGTTCGCGGTGGCAGTTAACAGCCCCGGAGCCCGAGTTGTAGCGCGCCGCCCCGCCGCGCGCTACAAGACGCAGTTCATGTCGCCGCTCTCCAGCCGCTACGACGAGCTGGACGCGCACCTCTGGCTGGAGGATGTCCTTGTTCCGTGGGAGAAGGTGTTCGCGTACCGCTTCGAGCAGCCTCCGGCCGAGGATGCTCGAGAAAGAGACCGTATCTTCTGCTGGCTGACCTGGCACCACCAGGTTTCCTATCTCGCGCGAGCCGACTTCACGTTAGGCCTGGCACTGGCGAGCGCCGAGGTGATGGGCCAGAAAGAGAACCCTGCCGTCGTTTCTCGACTGGTCGACCTGATGATAAACGCCCAGACGATTCGGACCTGCCTCACCGCGGCCAGCCTCGATCCGAAGACATCTGCCGCGGGTTACCTCTACCCGAATCCGCTGCATGTCGCCTCCGCAACGATCTACACGCTGAGCGTGCGCCAGCGCATGTCGGAAATCCTGCGCGACATACCCGGGTCCTCGCTGGTGATCACCCCCACCGATGTCGACTTCGACGATCCGGCAATGGCCGATTACCTGGAGCGGTCGTTCGGTGGGGGCGCCTTCACGGCCGAGCAACGATCCGCCCTCCTCAACCTGATCTGGGACCACGTCGCTTCAGGCCTCGACGGGCGAGAGTCCGCGTTCGAGATGCACGCGAGCGGAGGGCTGGCCCTGTGGCGCAATCGGATGCAGCGCTGGTTCGATCGGGGGAACGATCTGGCAAACGGCGTTTTAGGCGCATTAAGTATCGATATGCCAGCAGTCGATGTCGATGCGTTGCGAAATATCGGCACCGGATTTGGCCCGCCGCCATCGGGCAACGGCGCAGCGGCGCCTGTAGAACGCATGCCAACGGATAGTTCCGGAGCAAGTAGGAGGCCGTCATGAGACGCGTCGGCAAGAATTGCATTCACCGAGGTCTACTTCTGCGGCTGTAATCCCAGCTTCGTCTTCTTCAAGTGCAAGACCTTCATCCAGGAGGCAGACCCCTGGGAGTGGCTCTGAGCGGGCACATGGAGAGTTGTCTCTTTAGCAGCAGATGTAGCAGCACATGCGACAGATGGTGTTCTTGGACGGACGTTCGAGGACCCTCGCCAGATTCAATCGAGAGTCCCGAACAGGGGCTGGGTTAGCCGCCCGTTAACGCGCCTGGGCGGGGAGGAAGGCCGGCTTCTGTCCGTCAGTTTGAACCGGTCACTGCATGAGACGCAGCATGTCGACAATGAGCGTCGTCCAACCGAAGTTGCTGGCGCCCATTCCAGCGCCTGTGTACGGTTCAAAACACTCACGAAACCCCGAAGTCTCGACGGCGCGAACGCTGGCTTCAACTATGCGAGACGAGCAATCCTCCTTGCCATGCTTGAGAAGGCCTCGCACCACGAGCCAATTCATGTTGATCCAGGTTGGGCCACGCCAATGGAAGAGCGTCGCTCCATTGCGAAACTCATCCTCTCGTGTAGCCACAGAGGGTATCGGGAACGGGGTGGCGAAGGCGGTTGCGTCTTCCACGTCCTTGGTGACGGCTGCTATCTGGTGGGGCGAGAGCCCGTCCAGCAGCAGAGGCGTCAGCGACGCGGCCGTACGAACACGCAATTTCCGCTCCTGCTCCCCGGCCAAGGAGAAGAAGGCCCCGGCATCGGCATCCCAGCACTTTGACAGAAGCGCATCGTGCGTCAGGGCGGCGCCCTGCCTCTCCGATGTCTCGA
The DNA here is from genome assembly GCA_963732945.1 of uncultured Chloroflexia bacterium. Classification (GTDB taxonomy): domain Bacteria; phylum Chloroflexota; class Dehalococcoidia; order DSTF01; family WHTK01; genus WHTK01. The sequence goes on along the minus strand of CAVTBL010000006.1, from coordinate 120,027 downwards.
TCTCGTGATCGTTCAGTTGCCGGGCAAGCTCCGCCAGGCTCGTCTGTGCGTCATACCAGATGCTATTTGTGCCTATCTCCTCAACGTCGAAGCGGCTCAGCATGCTTCGCTGTCTGTGACCGGCGAGCCAGTGGCGTAAATCGAGCAGGCGAGGTCCCAGCCAGAGAGCATCACTCTTGCCTCGAAACAGGGCATCGAACTGCGGGCTCCAGTCCATGCCCGACTCGAATGGCGAGACGATAGAGATGAGCCCGTCGCGATCGGGATCTCGATTCGAGCGCAGCCATTCGTGGAACCGGCGTGCAGCAACCAACATCTGCCGTCCGAAATCCTCATCCCTGGTGGCCTGAAACACCCTCAACGCCGCCAAGGCGAGAGCCGGGGGTTGGATGTAAGCGGTCATCCTGGGCCTGAGCAGCGCGTCCGCCTGCAAGAGCTTCCAGTAGTGGTTGAGCACAGTGCTCTGCCAGAAGATGACATGAGGGATGAATCCGTCCGCCGTCTGAACCGACGCCAGCGAACGCAACTCCTGCTGGGCCCATTCTGGCTCCCAATGGCTGAGCACGATGGCGTGGAAGCAGGAGTCCCAGAACCACTGGTATGGATAGCGGCCGGGCGACGGACAAGTGTAGGCGTACGTCAGACCGAGGCGCGAGGAGTGGCCTGAGATTCGATTTCGTTTCAAGAGCTCGTGTGCATCGTCTTCCAGCCTTGATTGTCTAACGGCTGAAATCACGGACATGGGAGCCTTCGGTCTAATGCTGGCAACAGAGCGAACGGTGTGAGAGAAGCTGCACTATTATGGGCAGCTCGCACCACGATTTGGCCATCGTGTCACACCATTAGCACGAGAACCTCTCGATCGATTAGCCATGGGTCGTGGTCCTTCCACCTCTATGTTGGTCTGCTTGGTAGCAAGACTCGAGTCACGAAACGCGCCGCCTTATGGAGCTTCGAGAATCTTGCTGCCACCTAGTTGACAATATCTGAAAGGCACTCGTACACTTGTGCTTCAGAACAGGCGTTTCAAGCCCTCCGATTTTGCCGGGCGCAGGGCCTGTCTCCAGCAGGTCAAGGAGATCCCGCATGACGACCAGCAAGTCGCTTTCGACCAAGCAGCAGTCCATCTTCCGCTTCATCCGCGACTTCATTCGCGACCACGATTACCCGCCCAGCATTCGCGACATTCAGGACGGCTGCAGCATCAGCTCGACCTCCGTCGTCGACTACAACCTCAAGGCCCTGGAGCGCCTCGGTTACATCCGCCGCGACCGTGAGGTTTCCCGTGCCATTGAGCTCGTCGGGCGGGTGCGCATGCAGACCGTGCCCGTGGTCGGACAGATCGCCGCCGGCCTGCCGATTCCCGTGCCGTCGGCCGACACCTGGCTGCAGCAGGACTTCGAGGAAGAGATTGAGGTCACGGACAAGATGACCCACGGCAAAGACAACGTCTTTGCTCTGCGCGTCAAAGGCACCTCGATGATCGACGCGCTGGTCAACGACGGCGACCTCGTCCTCATGGAGCAGACCAGCGCCTGGGACGACGGCGACATGGTCGCGGTCTGGCTCAAGGAGCGTCAGGAGACGACGCTGAAGAAGATCTACCACGAGGGCGCCCGCATCCGCCTGCAGCCCGCCAACGCCACCATGGACCCGATCTACGTCCCCGCCGACGAGGTCGAGGTGCAGGGCAAGGTGCTCTACAGACTCGGCCCCGGCTTCTGAATCGCACCTCCAGCCCGGGCTGATAAAATGGGAGGACGCCATATGCAGCCTCCCATTTCTCATTCCCACAACGAACCTCTGCTCCGGATCGAAGGTCTGCGCACGCAGTACTACGACGACCGCAAGCAGGTGCTTACGGCCGTCGATGGCGTTAGCCTCGAGCTCAACGGCGGCGAGATCCTCGGCGTCGTCGGCGAGAGCGGCTGCGGCAAGAGCACCCTTGGCCTCTCGATCCTCAACCTGGTGCCGCACCCCGGCTACATCGATGACGGGCGGGTCATGTTCAACGGACGCAACGTGCTGGAGATGTCGCGCGACGAGCTGCGCGACCTGCGTGGCCGCGAGATCTCGATGATCTTCCAGGACCCTGTGGCGGGCCTCAACCCGGTGCTCAGCGTCGGCGATCAGGTCGAGGAGATCATCCTGGCGCATCGAGGCGTCAGCAAGCGGGAAGCGCGACTCGCCGCGCTGGACCTGCTGGGAAGCATGGGCCTCTCCGACCCCGAGCGCGTCGCCGGCCGTTATCCCTTCCAGCTCTCGGGTGGCATGGCCCAGCGCGTCATGATCGCGACCGCTATGGCGCTCAAGCCATCGATCCTGATCGCGGACGAGCCCACCTCGGCGCTCGACATGACGGTGCAGGCGCAGATCCTCGAGGAGCTGCGGCGCCTGCGCAACCAGGGCGTCGCCATCCTGCTGATCACGCACGACTTCGGTGTCATAGCTCAGATGGCGGACCGCGTCGCCGTCATGTACGCGGGGCGCATCGCCGAGACCGGCGACACCGACACCCTGTTCGAGCGTCCGCGCCACCCGTACACCTGGGCGCTGCTCGAGTCGTTGCCGCGCCTGCATGAAGACGTCGGCCGCCTGCGACAGGTCGCCGGCCGCCCGCCGGACATGACCAAGCTGACGCCTCAATGCGCGTTCGTGCCGCGCTGCAGCAAGGCGCTGCTCACCTGCCGCCAGCAGGTCGCACCGCCCCTCGAGGAGATCGAGGCCGGGCACTTCGTCTCGTGCTACAACCCGGTGTATCAGCCGGAAGACTAGCACTCAGCTATCAGCTATCAGCTTCGGGCAATCGCACAATCGCGCAAACTGAGCGCTGACTGCGGCCTCGATAACAGACCCGTTCGTCCTGAGGCTCTCGAAGGGCGGACGGCCTTCGGCGTAAGAGACCAGCCGGTAGCTTGAGCGCGCCCGGCCAGGAGGCTCGTCACCAGGCGGGGCGCCGGAGCGGACGGGCCTGAAGGTTCTTGTCCCTACATTCATGCATGACCAGCGATGGGACTGGTCGAGGCCTTTCATGGAGCATCCTGAGCCTGTCGAAGGATGTGGCGTTCCGCGGCGGGACAGGCTCACCATGCCTTGAGAAGCGCTTGCCAGCAGACGAGGGGCGTCTGCGCAGACGATGCGTCAGGTGAACGATGCGTCTTCGCGTTGACGGGGCGAGGCCCCACCCCAGATTGCCGCGCCTCGCTGCCGCGATGGCTCGCAACGACAGACCAAAGCGGACGCAACGCGGCAATCGGCATCTGAGCGCGTACGAGACTGGCAGACGAATGTAGGGACGAACCTTCAGGTCCGTCCGGCGTCCGCTTATCCGCTACGCATCCGCTGATGCCCTACGGGAACTCGTCGGAAATATAGCCGGCGCTGGCCCGGCCCGGCAGGATGCGCACGCGGCGCTGTGGCTCGCGGCCCCGGCTCTGTGAGCTCAGGTTGAAGCGCTGCGCCAGCTCGTGCTGCAGGCGACGGATGTAGGCGTTGCGTGGCGCCAGCTCGATCGCGCGGTCCTGCGACAGCACCGCGTGGATCGCCTCCTCGGCCTCCGTCATCGCGTCCATCACCGGGTCCTCGCGCGCCGCCGGGCCCTGCAGCGCGATCAGCGCCTGCTGCATCTGGAGCAGCGTGTTGCTCTTCAGCACGTAGATCGGTACGCCGCGCGATTCTGCCTCGCGCAGGGCCTGGGGCTTGCGACGGTAGTAGCTACGGTCCGTAATCACCACGTCGGTGTCTTCCAGGCGGTCGGCCAGGCGTTGCGCCCGAGCCGGTGTCACGCATCGCTTGCAGCAGGCGCTTGCGCGAGATACCGAACGGGTAGATGCGCTGCCCGCGCGCTGCGGCGGCCGGCGCCGTGCTCGGCGGTGGTGCAGCCGGCGCCGGGAAGCTGCGCAGCGGCGTCGCGGCCGAGAGCGGTGCGTTGTCGAGCTCCTGCTCCTCCCGCGCCACCTCGGCCGGCGTTAGCTGCCGCACCTGGCCGTCGGAGGTCAGCTCGCGAAACTCCGGCGACACGCGGTAGCCGCGCAGGATCGAGTCGACCGTCTCGGCGACGTCCATGTGGATCGAGACCTTCTCCCACGACTGCAGCTCGACCACCACCGGGAAGGTCGGTGGCGCCTTGCGCTCGAGGATCGACTTCTGGGTGCCGCGGCGCCGCGCCTCCTCGTCGCCCAGGGTGACGGACTGGATGCCGCCGACCAAGTCGGACAGCGTTGGGTTGGCCATCAGGTTCTCGAGCGTGTTGCCGTGCGCCGTGCCCACGAGCTGCACGCCGCGTTCGGCGATCGTGCGCGCCGCCTGCGCTTCGAGCTCGGTGCCGATCTCGTCGATCACGATGACCTCGGGCATGTGGTTCTCGACCGCCTCGATCATGACCGAGTGCTGTAAAGACGGGCTCGTCACCTGCATGCGCCGCGCCGAGCCGATCGCCGGGTGCGGGATGTCGCCGTCGCCCGCGATCTCGTTCGAAGTGTCGACGATGATCACGCGCTTGTGCATCTCGTCGGCCAGCACGCGCGCGATCTCGCGCAGCATCGTGGTCTTTCCGACGCCGGGACGGCCGAGCACGAGCAGGCTCTGCTCGGACTGGATGATGTCCTCGATGGTCGCGATCGTGCCGAAGATCGCGCGGCCGACGCGACAGGTCAGGCCGACGATGCGGCCGCGCCGGTTGCGGATACAGGAGATGCGGTGCAGCGTGCGCTCGATGCCGGCGCGGTTGTCCTCGCCGAAGTCGCTGATCCGCGAGACGACATACTCGATGTCGCTCTCGGAGACTTCGCGCTCGCTCAATGCGACCTCGCGATTCGGGAATCGCGCCTGCGGCAGCCGCCCGAGGTCCATGATCACTTCGAGCAGATCGTGCTTGTCGGGACGCATTCGAATCGGGTCGCCGATGTGGGGTGCCAGGGCATCGAGTAGGAAATCGAGATCGTCCGTGATCGTTCGGCTCAAAATCGGCTCAGACTCCAATTGCATGCTTCGCTACTGCGGGTGTCATCTTCGGAACCGCGATCGGGCGGACGGTGCGCTGAATCAAAGACGTGAAGCTGCCGCGGTTCTCGAAACCCATGTCCTCGAGGCGGCGCGCCAGCCACTCGCGGCTCTGCGGCACGAGCACGAGAATCGGCTCGCTGTCCGCGTCGAGCAGCGAGACCGCGCCTTCGATCACGCCCTGCGTGACATCGGTGCTCGCAGCGTCCAGCGTCACGTCCAGCAGCAGACCCTGCGATTGGCGGGCGCAGCGTACGACGCCATGTATCACGCCATCGCCCTCGTAGACAAGCTGCGCGCCACGACGCAGCCAGCGCTTCTCCTGCGCCGCCTGCCACTCGGCGAACGTCACCGCCTCGTAGCGACGCGTCGTTTCCGGCGTCGTGGCGTTGTACAGACGGAACAGCGGGTAACCGTCAGCCGGGCGCGACGGCCGCAGCCCCTCGATCACGGTCTTCGTGCCAGGATCGAGCCCTTTCTCGAGCACGTACAGCCATTCGTCCTGGTAGGGCATGAAGCCGGCCTCGGTCGCTGTGCGCAGCAGGTCAGCGTCCGACTCGAGGCGCAAGAACACCTTTTGCGCGCCCTGACTGCCGGCCGATTCGACAGCGTGGGTCAGCAGGCTGCTGCAGATGCGAGCGTCCGCGGCGGAATCGACCAGGTAGTCGATCTCCCAGGCTGAGTTGCCGCCGCGCTTGCGAGCCCCGACCAGGCCCTGCAGCCGCTGGCGCCGCGTGCTGACGAAGGCGCTGCGCTGCTTGCCGAGCGCCAGTAGCTGGTCGCGCACCATCTTCAGCGTGGGCTGCGTGTCGGCGCGTCCGAGGCGCTCTCGCGGCCAGGCGTGGTTCTCCAGGCTCGATCCAGGGCTCGTTACGAGAGCCAGGAGGTCGGTCGGCATGATGCTGCGCGGTTCTGCCACCATCGTTACTTTACCGCCGTGACGCTATCGACCAGCGACAGGAAGTAGCGGTGCATACGGTCGTCGTTCGTCAGCTCGGGATGAAACGACGTAACCAGCAGCTTGCCCTGCTTTGCAGCCACGATGCGTCCGTCCTGGAGCTGAGCGACGACCTCGACGCCGTCGTCGACCTCGCGGATCAGCGGTGCGCGGATGAAGATGGCATGCAGAGGTGGGCCCGGCATCCCCTTGATTTCGAGGTCGGTCTCGAAGCTGTCGACCTGGCGGCCGAAGGCGTTGCGCTCGACCGTGATGTCCATGAGGTTGAGGCCTTCGCGGTCGAGGTCCGTGGCGCGCTTCGCCATGACGATCATACCGGCGCAGGTGCCCCAGACGGGGCGATGCGCCGCGAAAGCGCGCAGGGGCTCCAGGAGGTTGTACATAGCCATGAGGCGCGTGATCGTAGTGCTCTCGCCGCCGGGAATGATCAGTCCGTCCAGTCCGTCGAGGTCGGCCGGAACGCGCACCTCACGTGCTTCGACGCCAAGGCGTTTGAGGATTGCCTCGTGCTCGGCGAAATCGCCCTGCAGGGCCAGTACGCCAATAGTGGTCACTGGGTTAATTGTACCGCAGCCGCGCCGGTCGTCTCAGCCCGCCTCGCATCGATCGGTCGAAGTCGTATCGACGGCGACGCAGTATCCGAGACGTGAGTCGAGGGCTCTAGCAGGACGCGTTTTGAACCGCTGTGATGCCGGAGTTGACGGTGCCGGTCGCCGAAGACAGAGCCGAGGCCGCGGCGCTGAGGGCGTTGGCGTCGCCGGCGTTTACGGCCGCGATGACCTGCCCGGCAGCAGCGCTGGCGGCGTTTACGCCCTGGTTGAGCGTCGCAGCAGCCGACGACTCGCAGGACGGCGCCGAGACACCGGCAATCTGCGATGCGAGCGACTGCACGCTCTGTGCTGCCTGCACCGTGTACTGCTTCCAGGTGGCGTCCGCCATATTGGGCGCGTTGACGTTCCCTACCAGGTAGTTCATCTGCGCCGAGAAGCTGGTCAGCGGAGGATTGACGGCGTTGATATAGGTCGTCTTCGGCGATACGGGGACGCGTGTCGCTGTCGGCGGTGCGACAGTCGGCTGCGTGGCGCGCGTGGCGGTCGGCGGCACCGACGTCGGCGACGCAGCAGCCGGCGTATTGGTGGGCTTCGCCGTAGCACTGCCCGTGACGCTGGTCGGTACTGTGGCACCGGTGGCGCCGGTTGCCCCTGCAGGCAGGGTCGGTAAGACGGTGCGGGTTACGGCCGGCTGCTGCGTTCGCGTCGCGGGAGGTGTGCTGAGTAGCACCGCCGACGGCGAGTTACCGCCACCACCGCCGAACAAGCCGAAGGCAAGCGCTCCGAGCCCAAGAAGGGCGGCGGCGATCGTGACACCGATAATGAAACTTCTGAGTTCAGCCAAGGCAGCTATCGATGCTCAAACTGGCGCGAATCTACCCGTTTCCGCCTCTGCATGTCAATTTCTTTTGATCGCGCTGTCGCAAGAGGCTCCGGGCCGTCGCCGGATCACGGGCCCACATCAGTCATACAAGGCAGGATCTGGCGTCGTCGGTGCGTTAGTCGAAAACGCAATTCGAAACGTGGCGCCGGCTCTGCCTTTGACGTCAGGGTGAGGGTAAGACGTAGCATGGTCGTACGACGATCCGACCGCGGCGAGACGCCGAGTCCCGCCCTCGTTGTCTAGCAACGGTCCGAGATAGGACGACGTCTCGTAGTCTCTTGCGACAGCGCGATCAAAGAGATCGGGCGCGCGGGTGGGCTTTCTCGTAGGCCTCGCGGATGTGCTCGCGGCTCACCTGGGTGTAGACCTGAGTCGTCGAAATGTTCGCGTGACCCAGGAGCTCCTGCACCTTGTGGATGTCCATACCGCCGCGCAGCATGTGTGTCGCGAAGCTGTGGCGCAGCGTATGAGGCGTCACGCGACCGTGGATATTTGCCTCGGCAGCGTAGCCTTTGAGGATCAACCAGAAGCCCTGACGTGTCAGACGCTCGCCACGACGGTTGACGAACAGCGCCGTCTCGTCGCGTTGGCCGACCAGACGAGGCCGTGCGAAGCGAATGTAGTCGCTTACTTCCTGAACCGGCTGGTCGAGCAGCGGTATCTGACGCTCGCGGTTGCCCTTGCCGACGAGGCGCACGTATGGCTTCTCGCCCTCGAGTTGCACGTCTTGCAAATCGAGCGATACGAGCTCCGTGACGCGCAGACCGGTGGCGTACATCAGCTCGAGCATGGCGCGGTCGCGCTTGCCCTCGGGCGTACTACGACGTGCCGGCTGCTCGAGGAGCTCGTCAATCTCCTGCACCGTGAGCGGTTTAGGCAGCAGCTTGCCGACCTTCGGCGAAGCCAGTTGCTCCGTCGGGTTGGCCTTGAGCTTGCCTTCCGCCTGAAGGAACGAGAAGAAAGACTTCACCGCGGCAACTTTGCGCGCGACTGTAGCCTCGGCGTACGACTGCGACTTCAGGTTGAGGATATAGTCCAATACCTCAGGCTGACCGATGTTCGGCCACTGAATGCCGTTGCCGTTGCGCTTTAGGTGTAGGAACTCTTCGAGTTGTCCAAGGTCGTTCCGGTACGCCGCAATGGTGTTACCGGATGCGCCTTTTTCAACAGACAAGAATTCCAAGAATTCGTTGACACACGTGTCCACCAGGCGAACCTCCCTGCCATCGGTCGCCCTGTGTCGCCGGGGAAAAGGTACTGCCGAATTGTACTCACGGGTACCCTGGCTGTCCAGCCAGATTGACAGAAAATTGTTACGTTATTGAGACTCGTCGACAGACCGCACTTCCGAGGCGCCGTAGGCCTCGGGACCGATAAGCGGTACGAATCGGCAGGCGCCCTTGCGATTCACCGTCAGGCCCTCGGGGCCCTTCTCCACTACAAGCAGGTCCTGGCCCTCGTGCGTGCCGACCGGAATGACGAGGCGTCCCCCGGGCGCCAGCTGCGCCACAAGCGACTGCGGCACCCGTGGCGACGCCGCCGCGACCACGATTGCGTCGTAGGGCGCGCCGTCAGGCCAGCCGAGCTCGTCGCCGGCGACGTGCACGCTGACGTTGTCGTAGCCGAGGTCGCGCAGGACGATGCGGGCTCGCTCTGTCAGCTCGGGGATTAGCTCTACGCCGACCACCTCGCGCGCCAGGAGCGACAGCAGCGCCGCCTGGTAGCCGGAGCCGGTGCCAACGTCGAGGACCTTCTCATCGCCCTCCAGGCGCATCTCCTGCAGCATCAGGCCTACCATCAACGGCTGCGAGATCGTCTGACCGTGGCCGATCGGCAACGGACGGTTCGCGTAGGAGAGATGGCGCGCCTCTTCCAGCACGAAGCGCTCGCGCGGCACGAGGCCGAAGGCGTGCAGCACACGCTCGTCCTCGAGGTCGCGTCTCAACTCGCGCACCAGCATCTGGCGTGCTTCTTCGTAGCTGGAGGCGAGATCGGGCGCGTCGTCCTCGACGTCTGGGGCCATGGTTACAGCTTAGGCTGTGGCTCCGCCGGCCGGCCTGGTGCCGATGTGCACGTTTGCGACGCCGAACATCAGCGCGTGTACTCGGATGTCGCTTAGACCCGCGGCGGTCATGCAGCGCTTGATGTCCTCGACGTCCTCGAACTTGTCGACGGAGCGCGGCAGGTACTCGTAGGCCGAGCGGTCGCCAGAGATCAGACCGCCAACCAGCGGCGAGAAGGTGTGGAAGTAGAAGTCGAACAGCTGCTTGAAGCCCGGGAGCTTCGGCCGGTTCAGCTCCAGGAACACGACACGGCCGCCGGGCTGCAGCACGCGCGTCATCTCGCGAAACGCGCCCGTCAGGTCCGGCACGTTGCGGCCGCCGAACGCCATCGTCGCGGCGCGGAAGCTGCCGTCGGCGTAGGGCAGGTTCATCGCATCGCCCTCGTGGTGGTCAACCCGATGCTCGTTGCGAGCGACGCTCTTCTGGTGCCCCAGAACCAGCATCTCGCGGGTGATGTCGAGCCCGACCACGAAGCCGTTGCCGCCGACCTTCTTCGCCATCTCGAACGCGAGGTCGCCGGTGCCGCTCGCCACGTCCAGGGCGCGGTCGCCAGGCCGCAGGTTCGCTTCCTTCGCCGCCAGCTTGCGCCAGCCGCCGTCCATGCCCAGCGACAGCAGGCGGTTCATCAGGTCATAGCGCCCGGCGATACGCCCGAACATTGCCGCGACGATGCGTGGCTCGCCGTGCGGTGCGTCGGGCGCCAGAGGATCCTTCATGACGCCAGTGTAGTAGACGACCTCTCCTGAGTCTTGTCTCTTTGATCGCGCTGTCGCAAGAGACAACGGAGTGTGCGCCGAATCATGGCGCCATCGGTTGTAATTGGGAGCAGGATTCGGCGCCCTGAGGCCGCACTGAGTCCCCTCTCCTTCGGGAGGGAGAGGGATCAAGGGAGAGGGTGCAGCGCCACGCACAAGGCAACGAGCCGTACTGTCGCCAAGCCCAAACACGCAGCGCAAGAATTCGAGGTCATCAAACCAGTAGGGCAGTCCGCCGTCTGAGCTTCCCTTTGTTCGCGCACGGGGGAAGGGATCGAGGGATAGGGGGAGCTCCCGTCGCTACCCGAAGAACCCATCCTTAACGGCGTCGAGGATCCACTCCGACAGCTCGTCCGGCTGGTCGATGTGGATGTCGTGTGCCGCGCCCTCGAAGGCCCGGGCGCGTACGTGCGACTTCGTCTCCTGCAGCCTGTGCGCCTCCTCGGCGCGCATGACGCGGCGCTCCGGTGGTCCCGAGTCGGCGATCGCGATCAGGGTAGGAGTCGTCACGCTGTCGAACAGCGTCGAGGGCTTCTGCTCCCACAGCGACCGCAGGATCTCCATGTGGTGCTCGAGCGAGAGCCAGGGCCGTATCGTGCCGTCCTCCAGGGTCTCGTAGTTGCCCATCTGCAGCTCGATCTGCGCCTCGCTCCAGTGCGGATGGAAGGCGTGGAAGCGCTCGATCATCTCCGGCCGCGGCGTGCCCAGCAGGTTCGGCGGCTTGAGGTTGACGGCTATCTGCTCCCAGGTGGCCCCGGGACGCCCTGAGAGGTCAATCAGCCCGCCGTCGACAAGAACCAGGCCCGAGAGCTGCTGCGGGTTGCGCGAGGCGAAGTCGAGCACCACGTTGCCGCCCCACGACTGCCCTGCGACAATGGGCTGCTGCAAGCCCAGCGTCTCGATCAGGGCGCTGAGGTCGACCGTGACTTTGTCGAACCCGTAGCCCGTCTCCGGCTTGTCGCTGCGTCCGTGACCGCGCTGGTCGACCGCGACGACGCGATGCCCCTGGCCGTGCAGGCGCCGCGCCACCAGCTCCCAGGTCATCGCGTTAGAGGCGAGGCCGTGTACGAGCAGGAACGGTCGACCGTCGCCGCGCCATTCGCGGACCGAAAGCTCTACTTCGCCGGCGGGGACGCGTCTGACGTCGGGAGCTACCGCCGCGTCCAACGCGACCCCTGCGCCGTGTCCTGAATCTCGAAGCCGTTCTCTGCCAGGACGTCGCGTGCCTTGTCCGACAGGTCGAAGCGCTTCGCTGCCCGCAGCGCCGTACGCAGCTCGAGCACGAGGTCTACGAGGTTGTCCTCGGCGCCGCCGCCCGCCTCGGGCGTCTGCTCCTGCAATGTGTGCAGCAACGCGAGCAGGTCGATCTTCTCGTTGCCGGTGAGGCCCGGCAGCTGCTCGATGCGTTGGCTCAGCACCGCCGCCGGGCTGTCGTCACCGTCTTCGGTGGCGTCCGAGGACCCGTAGCCCTGCACCGTGTGCTCGGCATCGAATGTCGTGATCACTTCGCGGGCCGAAGAGTGGAACGCCTCGAACGGGATGCTGCTGCCGGCCTCGAAGCGCCGGCTGCCGCCCTCGCCGATCAGCGTGATGCCGCCCTGACCCGCGACCGAGGCCTCCTGCGTCGCCGGGTCGAAGCAAATCGCCGTGTAGGCGTCGATGCCGAGGATGGCGACATCTGGTGGCAGGCAGGCCTGCAGCGCGTCGAAGCGCTTCGCTCCCATGTAGCAGAAGCGCGAGTCGTAGTTCTCACCGCCGGACGAGTCGTCGAAGTGCGGCACGATCGCCAGGTTGAGCCCGAAGCGCGACAGCACGTCGAGCCCCTCCTGCCAGAACGGGTCTTCCCCCGCCTTGTAGATCTCGTACACCGGCAAGGCGTAGTGTCCCAGCGAGATCGAGGCCGCACTGGCGAACAGCAGATCGGCCCCGGAGTCGAACCGTGACTCGATGGCGTCCCATACCGGCGTATCGCGCCACTGGCGTATCGCGTAGGTCGGGCTACCGGGCCCGGCGAAGATCAGGTTGGCGTCGCGTATCGCCGCGACCGCGGCCGCGGTCTCAGCCGAGCCCGTCTTCTCGCGATGGCGGTAGCGCGCGACCTTCAGCGGCAGCTGCAGGTGATGCGCGTAGTACTCGACCGCCTTCTCGACGATCGCGTCGACGTTGGTCTCGAAGCCCGCTGCCGTGTCGATGAAGACGGGTCGTGGCGGTTCGTTGAGGCGTTTGAGGGCGGCGCGATGTAGCGAGCTCATGGCTGACATGAGCTCCCCAGCGCCGACCAGCGTTATTCGTCCTGTCATCTTGGCACCGTACTCGTCGCGCCGGGCATCTGCCGCAGCGACCGAATCTGGCGAGGATACGCGGCGCTGCCACGCCTGCGCGGCCCCGATTCTAGCACGCCTCCGCCTGCGATATGTCAGAGGTTTCTGGCCGGTGCCCCACGCGTGGAAACTACACCGTCTTCGTCTGTACTGCTCTGCGACGGCTGAGATTCCCTTTCACCGCGCACGGGGAAGGGAACGAACTAGGTAGGGGTAGCCCCTTCGCTCCAAAGAAAGCCCGTCCTCTTTACCGATACAGACGCTGAATCTTGCTCTGTGTTAGAGCCGGCGCCCCGTGCTCCGTCGCACACCTGTAGCCTCTTGCGACAGCAGGATCAAAGAGAACCGGCCGGACCACGCGGGTCCGGCCGGTTGATTGCAGCTCGAGAGCTGTTGCTTACTTGCTGCCCCGCAGTCGGGGGTCGAGCACGTCGCGCAGGGCGTCTCCGAACAGGTTGAAGGAGAACACCAGGATGCCGATCGCGATGCCGGGGTAGATTGCCAGTCCGGGCTGGGTGCGCATGTACTGGCGACCCTCCAGGCTGAGCATCTGGCCCCAGGACGGGAATGGAGGCGGCAGACCGTAGCCGAGGAAGCTTAGGCTGGCTTCCAGCAGCACGATGAAGCCCAGAGATACCGTCGCGGAGAGGATGATCAGCGCGAACACGTTCGGCAATACGTAGCGCAACATGATGCGCCGGTCGCCGCAGCCCACGACACGCGCAGCTTCAATGAATGGGCTGCCCATGACGTAGACGGTTTGTCCTCTAATCACTCTTGATTGAATTGGCCCGCCGTAGACTCCGAGGACGAAGATTAACTGCCACAACCCGGAGCCAAAGATTCCGAGAATCGTGATCAGTACGACAAGGCCCGGTAAGGATTGGAACACGTCCACAATCCTATATAAGCCCTTATCTACCCATCCCCCGTAGTAGCCGGCCATGATGCCGATAGCCGCGCCCATGCTTTGCGAAATGGCGACAGCACCCATAGACACCATGACCGCTGTACGTGCTCCGTACAGCAACCGGCTGAAGATGTCACGGCCGATGGCATCTGTGCCGAGGATGTGCTTGCTGCTGGATCCCTCCAGGCGAGCCCGCAAGTCCTGCTTGGAGTACGGATAGATCCAGCTAACGTGCTTTTCCAACTGGTCCGCCACGTAAGGCACAGGCTTGCCCCAGTCCGGCTTGACCGAACCGACAACAGGCAGCGTTAGAGGCGTCGAAGCAAACTTGTTCGCCGTCTCCGGGATGACGTCTCCGATGACGAAAAAGATGAGCACGATAGCGCCGCATACGGCGCCGAGCGGCTTCTTGCGAGCGAACTTTCCCAGACCAACGAAGAGACGGATGAGCAGAGGCTTCTGTACGGGCTGAGTCCAGCCTTCAATCTCCGCTATGCCGCCGAGTTCTGATACCGCCATGTCTTCCTCCGCCTCCGACTACCGGAACCTGATTCTCGGGTCGAGGAACGCGTAGCTGATGTCCACTAGCAAGATGGACAACATGAGCAAGAACGCGAATACCAGGTTCAGTCCTTGCACCACGGGATAGTCGAGGTTGTTCACCGCATCGACCAGATATCTACCCATCCCTGGGATGATGAAGATCTGCTCGAAGATGACGGTGCCGGCGATGATGTTCGGCAACCCGACGCCGATGACCGTGATTACGGGGATGAGCGCATTGCGCAGTGCGTGCTTGTACAGCACTGTGTTTTGACTCAACCCCTTGGCATGAGCGGTTCTGATGTAGTCCTCGCGTAGGACTTCGAGCATCTGCGTCCTGACGAGGCGAATCAGGCCTCCACTGGGCGTGATGCCGATGATCAGGGCCGGCAACAGCATGATCTTCAGGTGCGCGATGGGGTCCTGCGTGATGTACTTGAAGTTGATCGGCGGCGCCCAGTTGAACCAGATGGAGCCGAAGGTGATGACGAGAACCGCAATCCAGAAGCTTGGGACCGAGTTAATCAGGATGGCCATGCTGCGGAGACCGTAGTCGGGCCACTTGTCCTGCTTGAGGGCCGCCCAGACGCCGAGCGGGACCGAGAAGACAATCGACGACATCTGCGCCCAGAGGCCGAGCTCGAAGCTCACCGGCACGCGGCGCTTCAGCTCACCGAGGACGGAGCGCCCGCTGTGGAGCGATTCGCCGAGGTTGCCTTCGAGAATGCCCTTCGGCCCGCCGTAGAACCAGGCGACGCCGACCCATCTCAGGTACTGAGACAGGAGGCTTCCGTTAAGACCAAGCTCCTTCTCCAGGTTGGCACGAAGGGTCGGGTCGTTACGGCCGTACTCACCGATAATCAGGTCGATTACGTCGGAAGGGAGGAACACCCTCAGGAATAGGAAGGTCAAGATCGTGACCATGATTACGGTCGGGATCATGAGAATTAGACGTTGAGCTGCGTACTTCCCCACTCGCCTGGCACCTCCCAGTCTTCAGCTCGCCGGACGCGGCGCTCCCGTATTGAACCGGGGGCAACAAGATCCAGCACTATCGATACGAAATCGCCTGCCGGACAGATTCCCCCAACCAGTAGTGGCGCGAGCCTAGCAAGGGGCCCTCGGCATGTCAAGACACAAATCTGTTCGATTTATGGGCCGCTCCCGCCGTATCTATCGCGAACCACGATAGCGATTAACGTCGATTGTTGGAGGGGTAAATAACTCACGTGCTCGGTGAGCGTCAGAGCGGCTCATCCTGGCATCCTTAAGGAAGTATTTAGCGCGCGATACTCTACGTCGCGCTGTATCAAACAATGCGCAGACTTTAACCTGCACGTTAAGGTGTCCGATGCCTCGGCAATTGACGAAGTTTAAGCTGACACGGCAATGCCACCGCATCGTCTGCGCTCTCGGGCCGCGGATCGACCACGAGCCGACGACGATTGGCCAGAGGCGTATCGACAGCATTTCGTCCGGGCGTGTTCAGCAGCGTCGAGACCAATGGCAACGCCGACCTGCCGCGAATGCAGCAGATCGGCGTCACGTTACCGCAATGGGTTGTCGCTAGATTGCGGCCAGCGCCTTGGCGTACGCGGCGTGCTCGCGCTGCTGGCCCAGCTGCTCCGTGCGGATTATCTCGCGCACGATGCCGTTGGCGTCCAGCACGTAAGTGGCGCGCATGGCAACGCCCACGACGTCGTTGAAGCAGCCGTAAGCCTGTGCGACGGCGCCGTGTGGCCAGTAGTCGCTCAGCACCGGGAAGGGGATCTCGTTCTTCTCGGCCCAGACGCGGTTGTTAGGGCCGGCGTGCGCGGTGATGATTACGACCTTCGCGCCCATGCCCTGCAGCTGAGAGTAATCGTCACGCAGGAGGCAGGACTCGGTGTCGCAGATGCCGGTGTTCGGGAACGGGATGAAGACGATGAGCGCCTTCGAGCCCTTGAGGTCGTTTGGCGATACGGCGTTGTTCTGCGTGTCTTTGAGATTGAAGTCGGGTGCAGGCTGGCCAACCACAGCGGGCATTTCGTTCTCCTTGAACTCGGTCGTCGGGGCGTCTCTGAGGTTGGCACATCCAGTCAGACGGTGCAAGGCAGATGGGCGTTCGAAATGACGCTGACCGCCTCCTTCCGGGCGTCGAACCCTCGCAATTCGCTGGCTCTTTGCGCCGAACGTGGGTGCTAAGCTCGCTTCGCATGAGCAGCGACTCGGATGCAGCGCGCGCCGGCCTCATCAGGCGAGGCCTCTATCTCGAGTACGCCACTCTGGGTTGGAACGTCGCCGGCTCGGTAATCGTCCTCGCCTCTGCCGTTGTCGCCGGTTCGGTCGCGCTGGCCGGCTTCGGCATCGATTCATTGATCGAGATCTTTGCATCGGTAGTCGTCGTCTGGCAGCTCAAGGGCGTCGACGACGACCGCGAGCAGCGTGCGATGCGCTATATCGGCCTCGCCTTCTTCGGGCTGGCGATCTACATCCTGCTTCAGTCGGTTTACATCCTGGCCAGCGGCTCGCATCCCGAGAAATCCGTCTCCGGCATCGTGTGGCTGTCCGTCACTCTGGTCGCGATGCTGCTGCTCGCTGCCGGCAAGCGCATCACGGGCCGGCGGCTGGGCAACCCGGTGTTGATCAAGGAAGGCTTCGTGACGCTGATCGACGCGCTGCTGGCGGCGGCGGTGCTGGTTGGTCTCGTGGTCAACGCTATCGCCGGATGGTGGTGGGCCGATCCGCTGGCCGGGTTGGTTATCGTCTACTACGGGTTAAAAGAAGGTAAACAAGCGCTGTCGGAAGGCTCCTGACGCTTCGCACGGGAGAACCCCGATTGTCGGTAGGCTGAACGCGGGACTAATCTGTCTGCGTTTATTGGCTCGGGAGCGAATCGCTTACTCGGGACCAGAAACTCTGCAGGCGTCGCGTTGAGCTCGAACGGGGGTGTGGCGGATGTCGGACAGGCTCAAGACGGCCGGCGCTGTAGCGCTCTCCTTCCTGTTCATCCTCGCTGCCGTGTATTACGCGACGGCCGCTAACGGTCATCCTCGAGTCAAACACGTGCTCCTGTTCATAGGGTTGGCCGGTCTGTCGGCGCTGGCAGCCTGGTTTACGCTGCCGCCGCGCGACACAGGGCCGACGGGATGAGCCCGGCGTACGCATGAGCACGATTCACGCGATTCTCCTGAGCCTGCTGCAGGGCGCCTTCGAGCTGTTCCCCGTCTCTAGCCTGGGTCACACCGTTCTTGTGCCGGCGATCCTCGGCTGGGACGTCAAGCGCTCCGACCCGAGCTTCCTCGCCTTCATCGTCGTGCTGCATCTCGGCACCGCGACGGCTCTGCTCGTGTTCTTCTGGCGCGACTGGCTCAACGTGATCGGCAAGGCGCTGCACAGCATCGAGGTGCGGCGCCTCTCCGACGATCCGGACGAGCACCTCGCCTGGCTGATCGTCGTGGGCTCGATTCCGGCCGGGCTGATCGGGTTCGCGCTCAAGGACCCGCTGAACAAGCTGTTCGACTACCCCGGGCTCGCCGCGACCTTCCTGATTGCTAACGGGCTCGTCATGCTGGCCGGCGAGAAGCTGCGTCAGCGCGTTCTGGTCGAGCACGAATCGCAGCGTACGCCGCTGGGACGCCTGCCGTTCCGCGATGGCTTCGGGGTCGGCGCGGTGCAGGCACTGGCGCTGCTACCCGGCTTCTCGCGCTCCGGCACGAGCATGGTCGGCGGGCTGCTGGTTCGCTTGCATCACATCGATGCCGCCAAGCTGTCGTTCATGCTCGCGACGCCGCTGATCCTGGCGGCAGGTTTGCTCACCGTCCCGGACCTGTTCGCCAAGGACGCGAACATTGGTCCCGCCCTGGCCGTGATGGGCTACTTCATCTCCGGCGTCACGGCCTTCCTGGCCGTCAAGTTCCTCATGCGCTACTTCGAGACCGAGCGCCTGGACCTGTTCGGCTACTACTGCATGGGGTTCGGCGTCTTCTGCCTGATCGTTCTCGGCATCCGAGCGCTCTAGGGCATTAGCATGCCGGCATATCGCGCGGGAACAGCCTTCATCGCGGGGCCTGAGTAGCAACCGTCCTGCGGAGGTATGCACCCACCTACGGATACGCGACCTTCTGACGTGAGGTTGTGCTTACAGCCAGTCCTTCACGCGCGACGGCAACTCGCTCAGATGCTCGATCACCGCATCCGGTTTGACGCCCGTCTCGGTCGGGTCTTCGCGGCGGTACTGCAGCGTTAGCACGCCGCGCATGCCCAGCAAGGCCGGCCCAACGACGTCCTGCTCGACGCGGTCGCCGACGAAAACGATCTCTTCCGGCGTCACGCCCATCGCCTCCACCGCTGCTTCATATATTGAGCGGTGCGGTTTGCGATAGCCGAACTCGCAGGACGAGATCGTCATCTCGAGGCTGGGACCCATGCCGCGCTCCGTCATGATCTGGTGCAGCGTGCCGGCGCCCATGAAAGCGTTGGAGACGCAACCGAGGCGCAGCCCCAGCTGACGTAGCGCCGCCAGCGATTCCGGCATGCCCGCCTCCGGCGGCTCGACCCTGGCGGTGTAGACGCTGGTCTCGAGGATGGCGTCCGTAAACGCGGCCAGCGCTTCGGGCGGCGGCGTCAGGTCGAGCTTCTGCAGCGCGGTTGCGACGAAGTCGGTGGTCGGCGCCTGCTCGACGATCGTCTTGTCCCGGCGCCAGATCTCCTCCCACTCGGCGAAGTAGCCCTCGACGGTGTCGATCAGCGCCTCCATCGAGGGTGCCTTGCCCATGGCGTCGATCAGGATCTGGCGGCCGCGGCCGTAGCAGTACTCGAGCGCGCCGGGGTCTTCCGGCGGCGAGCTCCAAAGCGTGCTTCCGATATCGAAGAGGACAACGCGTGGTTTCGTCATAGATCGAGTCTACCAGCGGGCCTGCGCATATGTCAGGCGCATCGTGATCCCAAGCCTGAGCGTTACAGTCTCGTATTTGCGCCTCCGATTTCATGGAACCTTAACGGCTCCGTAGCAGTCGTGTAACTCGTGTCTTATGCCGGGACCTTAGTCTGGGTGAAGTCACGATTCGAGTTGGACTTTAGGTGCGACGGTCGTGACTGGAGGTTGGGAGATGAAAAAGAGCAACGGCCTCAACAAGTTGATGATGAACGCGTGTCCTCGCTGCGGTGGTGCAGCTTACCTGGAAGACCCGCACGAGGACGATTGGCGCTGCCTGCAGTGTGCTCGCAGCGTCCCGTCGCCGGCGGTCGCGGCTCGACAACCCGTACGCCCGGCAGCCTGATCGAGGCCAACAACACGGCGGCTCGGCGTCTGACGCCGAGCTGCCGTTAATCGCACCCAGGTCTGACGAATTGACACCGAGCCGCTCGTCCTGATCCTGCCGGAAGGGACGGGCGGTTTCTGTCTCCGACACCTTACGGTTCCCCGCACGATTCGCTGCTAACCTGAGAGGCGTGATCAGCATGACTCCCAGCGCGGCGGGCGACGGTGCGATTTAACGCCAGTAGCAGCCTCGCCAGGCTGGCCGGTGCTGTGGTTATCGTTGGAGTCGCGCTCGTTGTGCTGTGGCAGGCCGGCGTCATCTTGCAGCCGAGCGCCGTCTCTGTCGCCTCGTGCAGCGGCGGCGCCCAGCCCGCGCCCGCGAATGTCTCGGTAGACACGGCGGCGCCGTCCGGCCTCACGGTTGGCCTCAACGCCGGCGACGTCGCTCCCGACTTCGAGGTCTCTTCGCTCGACTGCAAGCGCGTACGTCTCTCCGATTTCCGGGGGCGTCCCGTCCTGCTGAACTTCTGGGCGACCTGGTGCGTACCGTGCAAGCAGGAGCTACCGCTGATTCAACAAACCCTAAAGGACCGCGCTTCGGATGGCCTCGCTGTAGTCGCCGTCGATAACGCCGAGAGCTACACCTCCGAGTCGCGCTTCATCCAGAAGCTCGGCCTCGACCTCACCGTCTTCGGCTACGACCCCCGCGGCGATGTCTACACGCGCTACCAGCTTCTCGGCCTGCCAACCAGCTTCTTCATCGACGCCAACGGCGTGATCACCAGCGTCGTCCGAGGCGCCCTCACCGAATCGCAAATCACCGACGGAGTCGACAGCGCCATCGCCGGCCACCCGGGCACGTCGAATTGATCCCGTCTTATCTCTCGGGAGATACCCACCGTGAGGGATAAATAGCGCCTTACGGGATGCAGCGCAGGCAGGTCGACGGCCGTCGAAGGCGTCCAATGAGAGACAACACTGCAGGATGAATCCTGTAGCTACCGCCGCCGAACCGCGGCAGATTCGCTACCTGCGGCTCTGAGGCGCGATGAATCCTGCCCTCGCAAACAACCGCACGCTACGAGACGCAGGCTCAGCCCCCGCAGCCTCCTGCGACAGCCCGATCAAGAAAGATAGGTCGAGAGGCCTTCGCGAAGGGGCGTTAGCTTCGGCGCGAAGACGCGCTGCAGCGTCAGGTTGTTCGCCACCGCCGGGAAGCAGATGAACTCGACCGCGTCGGGTGTCAGAGGCGGCGTCGGCAGCAGCTGCGCCACCGAGCCGAGCAGTTTGCCGACGAATACCGGCTGATGCAGGATGAAGCGCCTGCGTCCCAGCACCGAGAGGCCCGTCTTCAGCACCTCGTTCATGCTCATCACCTCCGGCCCGCCGATCTCGACCACCTGGTTCGCCGCAGCGGCGTTGCTCACAGCCTCCGCCGCCACGAGAGCCACGTCGTCGACGAACACCGGCTGCATCTCCTGCTTGCCGTCGCCGAACAGCGGCAAGAAGGGCAGGAAGCGCGTGAAGCCAAGGAGCCGGTTAAGGGCGTGGTCGTTGGGGCCGTAGACCCAGGTCGGGCGCAGGATCACGTATTCGAGGCCGCTCCGCTGGAGGTGCTCCTCCGCCTTGCCCTTGAGAAGGAACCAGTGTTTCTCCGCTGCCACGTCGGCTCCGACCGCGCTCACGTCGACGAAGCGCTTCACGCCGGCGGCCTTCGCCGCGTTGACCTGGTTCACGGTGCCTTTGTAGTCGACCTCCTCGAAGGTCCAACCGCGCTTCGGCACTTCGATAGGGGAGGTAGGAAACTGCACCGCGTTGATCACGACGTCGGCGCCGGCCATCGCGGCCTGCAGGGCTGAGGCGTCGCGTACGTCCGCGACTCGCGCTTCGACGGTTCCGGCGAAGACTCGTTGCGTCTTGGCCGCGTCACGTCCGAGAACGGCAACGGTCTCACCTCGCTTCAGCAGCTCCCTCACGATCGCAGAGCCTACGAATCCGGTACCGCCCGTTACCAGGATCATGACAACCTCCGTTGACAGCTAATCGCCTGCGCGGTGTTACCTCATGCGCTCAGGCTACGCCCCAAATGTTAACTGTGCAAGTTCGCACATTCACAAACTACACATTCACAATCGACAAATACGAATTTAACGCGCCTCATCTCGTCTCGTTCGCCGAAAGCGGTGACGCGGATCAGCTTTCGAGGAACGAATCGCCGCTGTAGCTGCAGGTCTTCAGACCTGCCACGGTGCTCGGGCGCGATAACGAGATCAACATCGGGGCGGGCACTCGAGACGGATCGGGAACAGGGGCTCCGGATCAACCCGGGCAGTCGCTGCTGAGCGTTCCCTGCTTTTGTTCGCCGCGAACCACCAGGCGCTGCGTGGAACCGAGCGTCGCGTCCTCATCGCCTGCTCCCGTAATCAACGTAATCGCCGGAACGTCGGTATATTTCACGATCGGCTCGAAGTTCTTCGCCGCGTCCACAGTGCAGGTCGAAACCACCGTGTAGACGTACTCCTGTTTATCCCACCACACCTGGATCCGATCACCTGGGACTAGTTGGTTGATCGAGTAGAAGACCCCTGCGCAGGGCGGGGGCATCCGACCGCCATTACATGGCTTTTCTGAGCGGGCGTATCCCGCCAATACCAGGTTGCCTCCATCGAACCAGCCGCCGACCCCGGCGTATTTCGAGAAGTCGTAGACCAGCACGTCGTCCGGAGTATCCGGCTCCTGCAGTACGCCGGATGCATCCAGCGTACTCAGCTTCAGCGGCGCATCCACACCGATTCGAGGGATACGAATCCGGTTGCCTTCAGGCGGTAGCGGCGTCGGCGTTGGCTGCGGAACACGCGTTGGTACCGCCGTGACCGTAGGTGGCAGAGGCGTCGCGGTCGAAGTAGGTGTAGGGCTAGGTGTGGGTGTCGCCGGCGCGACCGCACTCTTGCCGCAGCTCACGAGCGCCAGCATCATTACGGCGGCAACGAAAAGCAGCGCTCGCGACATCCCTGCGTCGATTCATACTCGTGTCGGCAGCATGGGTCAAGGCAGAATCGGCCTCGACTCGGCCGGTTAGCTGTCGTGTCCCTCTACGGTCGCGCTTCCCTTTCCCTGCGCACGGGACAAGGATGATGGACAGCGGTCACGATGCCCCGGGGTTCAGCCCGGGGTACTGCTGCTCCCTAACCCAGCTCCCGCAGGCGCGCCTCGATGCCCGCGAGCTTCGACTGCGCCGCCTCGAGCTGGCCGCGGCGCTCGGCGACGACCTTCTCAGGTGCGCCGGCGGTGAACTTCGGGTTCGAGAGCTGGTTCACCAGTGCAGCGACCTGCTTCTGCGTCTCGTCGCGGTCCTTCTCGAGCTTCGCGCGCTCGGCCGACACGTCGAACAGCCCGGCCAGCGGCAGGATGACCTGCGCATCCGGCAGGATCGCCGACGCCACCGACTCCGAAGGCGCGTCGCCGCGGTTCGGGACGACGTGCAGCGGCCGCACCCGCGCCAGGATCTCGATCGCCGGCGCGTGTTTGGCCAGCGACGAGTCCGCGACGACGTAGGCTTCGAGCCAGCGCGCCGCGTCGAGTCCGCGCTCGCGGCGCAGGTTGCGCACCGCGCGCACGACGTCCAGCACGCGGCCCATCTCGCGCTCCGCGTCGTCGTCGTGCCACGACTCGGTCACGGGCGGGAACTGCGCCGTCATGATCATTTCCGAGCCCGAGTGCTGCAGGTGGCCACGCAGGTCGCCGCTGCCGGACCAGATTTCCTCCGTCACGTACGGCATGTAGGGATGCAGGAGTCGCAGCGCCGAGTCGAGAGCGTAGACCAGCACCGGGATCGGCGATGCCTCATCTCCGGATCGGAGGCGGATCTTGGCGATTTCGAGGTACCAGTCGCAGAACTCGTCCCAGACGAACTCTTCCATCTGACGCCC
Organism: uncultured Chloroflexia bacterium; assembly: GCA_963732945.1. GTDB lineage: Bacteria > Chloroflexota > Dehalococcoidia > DSTF01 > WHTK01 > WHTK01. The sequence goes on along the minus strand of CAVTBL010000006.1, from coordinate 96,871 downwards.
CGCCTCGCCGAGCTCGAAGCGCTCCATGAGACGGTCCGCGTTGCCGGCCAGCGTTTCGAGGCGCGACATGATCCAGCGGTCCTCGGCGGGCATCGATGCCTTCTTCGACACGTCGGGCAGCGCGACCTTCTCGTCCGGCCCGAGCTGCGACAACACGAATCGGGAGGCGTTCCACAGCTTGTTGGCGAAATTGCGCGCCGCTTCCATGCGCGGCTCTTCCAGGCGCTGGTCGTTGCCGGTACCGCCGGCCGTGATCAGCTTGAATCGCACCGCGTCCGAGCCGTAGCGGTTGATCAGCATCTCGGGGTCGACGCCGTTGCCCTTCGACTTGCTCATGCGCTGACCCTGGTCGTCGCGCACGGTGCCGTGGAAGTAGACCCACTCGAACGGGATATCGTCGAGCGCGAACAGGCCCATCATGATCATGCGCGCGACCCAGAGGAAGATGATGTCGTAGCCCGTCTCCATGACCGAGGTCGGGTAGAAGCGCTTCAGGTCCTCCGCGTCGTCCGGCCAGCCGAGGGTCGAGAACGGCCACAGCGCGGATGAGAACCAGGTGTCGAGCGTGTCCTCGTCCTGGTGGATGTGCTGCGAGCCGCAATGAGAGCACTGCGTCGGGTCGTCGATCGCGACGGTCATGAGGCCGCAGGTGTCGCAGTACCACACCGGGATTCGATGGCCCCACCACAGCTGGCGGCTGATCGTCCAGTCGCGGATGTTTTCCAGCCAGTTCGTGTACACCTTGAGGTGGCGCTCCGGCACGATCTTGATGCGCGTCGTCTTGCCGGCCGCGTTGGTCCAGCCGGACTCGACCGCCTTGAGCGCGTCGCCGGCCAGGGATCGGGGGCCGTTGCGCCCTTCGCCGTAGACCCTGGTCATCGCCACGAACCACTGTTCGCTCATCAGCGGCTCGACGATCGTGCCACAGCGGTCGCAGTGGCCGACGGCGTGACGGTAGGGCTCTTCCTTGACCAGCAGGCCCTCGGCGCGCAGATCGTTGACGATCGCGGTGCGCGCCGCGAAGCGGTCCATGCCCGCGTACGGGCCCGCCTCTTCGTTCAGCGTCCCGTCCGGGTTGATCGTGTTGATCGTCTCGAGCCCGTGACGTTCGCCGATCTCGAAGTCGAGCCGGGTCGTGGCCGGGCGTGACCTTGAGCGCGCCGGAGCCGAACGACGGGTCGATCGCCTCGTCGGGGATGATCGGCAGCTCGCGTCCGATCACGGGGAGGCGCGCCTTCGTCCCATGCAGGTGCTTGTAGCGCGGGTCGTCCGGGTGAACCGCGATCGCGGTGTCGGCAACGATCGTCTCGGGGCGCGTCGTCGCGATCGTGATGAACTCGCCGGTGTCTTTGCCGCCGGCGTCGATCAGCGGGTACTTCACGTGCCAGAGGAACGAGTCCTCGTCCTCGTGGTCGACCTCGAGGTCGCTGAGGGCGCTGCGACAGCCGGGGCACCAGTTGATCAGACGGTTGCCGCGGTAGATCAGACCCTTCGAGAACAGGTCGACGAAGATGTGACGCACTGCCTTCGCCGGACCCGGGTCCATCGTGAACTTCTCGCGCGTCCAGTCGGCCGAGATGCCGAGGCGCTTGTGCTGCGCGAAGATGCGCTGACGGTTGCGACTGACGAAACGCCAGGTACGCTCGAGGAACGCCTCGCGGCCGATGTCGTGGCGGCTGATTCCCTCTTCGGCCAGCTGGCGCTCAATCAGCGTGTGCACCGCGATCGCCGCGTGGTCGACGCCAGGCAGCCACAGGGTCGGGCGGCCCTGCATGCGCCGCCAGCGCACCAGGATGTCCTCCACCGTGTCCATCATCGCGTGGCCCAGGTGCAGCTCGCCCGTCAGGTTGGGCGGCGGCATGATGATTGTGTACGGGTCGCCACCCTCTGGCACCTCGTCCGGGTTCATCGGCGCGAACGCACCGGACTGCTCCCAGCGTGCGTACGTCGGTCCCTCCACGGAGGCGGGGTTGTACGCCTTCGGCATCTCTTCGCGTGTCGTCTTCTCGTCTGTCGTCATAGCTAAGAGAAAGTATAACGGCTCCTGCACAGCGCCCCGGCAAGCTGGCTTTTGGTGACGGGCCAGTCGTCAGCGGATGCTCAGCGGATAAGCGGATGGCGTGGCCGAAGAACCCGGCCCCGGAAGTGCCGTCATTCCGAGCTTGCTGAGGAATCTCCGCTCGTAGAGCGCCGACCCGGCTCCCGCTGCCGCATGCCTCACAAATGTAGGGACGAAGCTTCAGCTCCGTCCGGTGCCTGGGTGTCACCCCAGCTGCCGCCGCTTGCGTCTCTGTGACTGCGCTATCCGCTTAGCCGCTAAACATCCGCTGACGTTTTGCTGACTACTCCTCCAGCCCGTACATCCGGTTCACGTCCGCGAAGCGACGCGGGTCGAGCTCTCGATCGCGCAGACCGGCGTAGTCGAGGCCGTAGCGATGCGCGCGGAAGATCGCCGGCGAGAGGCCGCCGTTGGGCATCGGAAACGCGAACGGCGTGATCCACTCCCAGACGATCTCGCCCTTCGACGTCACCTCGAACACGCGGCCGGACGCGCCCTCGCAGATCAGGACGTTGCCGCCCTGCATGCGCTCGGCGCCGGAGATGTGGCCGCTGAGAAACTGCACCTCAGGGTTCGCGGTGTAGCTCCAGACCGTGCTGCTGTCCTTCGGGTTGACCTCGACGATTGCCGATCGCGGGATGCCGCGCCGGTGCATGCCGTTGTCGAAAATCTGGACGTTGCCGTTGCGCAGCACCGAGGCGTGGTGCTGGTGCGCGATGTTCGGGAAGCCGTACTTCCACTTCAAGGCGCCGCTTTCGGCGTCGATCAGCCCGACGATGCTGTTGATGCGACACGAGAACAGGATGTCGCCTTCCGGCGTCACGTCGAGGCTGTTGGTGTGCGTCCACTCGAGGCGCCGTTCGAGGTCACAGACCGGGTTGCGACGCGGGTCGAGCAGCTTCCAGAGGCTGATTCGCCGCACTTCTTTGCCCGTCGTGTCGCTCTCCACGAAGTCGTCCGACAGCATCGGCGGCATGAAGCGCTCGCGATAGCCGCCGCGCACCGACTTCGCCAGGTCTGCCGGCAGCTCGACGAACTCCGGCACCAGCGTGTTGCCGTTGGGCAGGCGCACGAAGTCGTGGTGCATCAGCGGGTTCTCGTACTGCCACAGGACATCACCCTGCCAGTCGAGCTCCATGAGGTGCGTCGCGTTGCCGCCGATGCGCCGTACGTTCTGGTCCATCGAAGGCACGGCGTCTGTCGGGATGTTGGGCGGCGGCAACGAGGCGTCGGTGCCCATGATCAGCAGCGTCCCGCCCGGCGTCAGCCTGGCGTAGAAGCCGCGCAGCTGCGGGAAGCGCCATGCGTGCACCACCCGACCCGCCATGTCGATCAGATACGACGCGTTGCCGCTCATCGGCGTGATCAGGGTGTAGCCCTTTATCGACGCCGCCGGCTTGTGAAACGTCAGCCCCGTCTTGCGAAACGCAGACCAGCCCATGACACACCTCCCGAATTGATGCCGACGCCTCCACGAAAGCAGAGGATCGCATACCCGCAACGATCCGTGTCACTGTAGCCGTTCGCTCTTCTGCGTAGTACATCCCGGGCATAGTTCGGCCCATCGCTCCGTCTAGATTTGCGGCGGAGCGATGGGCTGCTGGTCTGTGGCAGGTCGTGTCCGGCGACCTGACGGTTCAGGTTGAGTAATGCGGGCGCCCGGCGGGCCGGTAGACCTGGATCGTCACACCGCCCGGCGTTGCTCGCGATTCCACCAGCTCGAGCGCCCAGTCCCGGCCGGTTTCAGGGAACAGCCGCGTGCCCTGGCCGACGACCACGGGGAAGATGAACAGGTTCATCTCGTCGACAAGGTCGTTGTCGAGCAGCCACCGGGTCAGGGCGCCGCTGCCGTGCACCTGTAGTTCGCCTCCCGGTTTGGCTTTCAGCTCACGGACGACAGCTGCGAGGTCGCCTGACAGTACGGTCGTGTTCGCCCATCGCAGGTCGGTGAGTGTTGTCGGCGCCACGTACTTGGGCTTCGTGTTCAACGCCGTCCAGATTGGGCTGTCGCCGGGATCGTCCCACGTTCCCCAGGAGCTTGCAAAGACTTCGTAGGTCCGGCGGCCCAACAAGAACGCCTCGGCACGCTGGTAGATCTCGTCCATGGCCGTCGAGGCCTGGTCGTCGAAGTGCGCCCATCCACCGCGCTCGAATCGGCCTCGCTCGTCCTCCTCCGGCCCGCCGGGCCCCTGCATCACTCCGTCAACGGACACCTGTGCGGTGGTTGTCAGTTTCACACCTGGTCTCCTTCTCGTTGTTTTAGGTTAGCTCCTGGCTCCGTGGCCGGCCCATCGCTGCCTCCGAAATGCCCGGAGAGCGATGGGCCGATCACGCTGCGCGACGTCGTCTATGCCTGTGGGCTGTCGAACTCGATGAACGGTCGCAGCTCGCACTCGCCGCCGCCGAGCACGTCGAGGAAGCGCTTGGTCCACTGCTCCGCGACCTCGAAGGACGGCACGTTGTAGATCGAGTAGGCGCAGAAGACCTGCTCGAGGGGGAAAGGCCCGTCCGTCGTCTTGTAGTTGCCCGGCGTGCCGCTGATGCGCTTGCCCATCGAGCTCATGCTCAGGCCGTCGGTCGACTCGATAACGCCGGCCGCCATGACTTCCTGCACGAAGGCGCCCATCTTCTCCATCAGCTCCGGGGTTGGCGGCACGCCCGCCTCCGACTGCGCGTCTGCCTTGAGGAATCCCATAATCCGCATTTCTGTTTCCTTCCATCTCTACCGGCCGTCTGCGGCCCGCTGGTCAGCACCACTGTGATGCTGTTCACCTGGTTAGACGGGCACGGTTGCCGAAACTCATCGGTACTGAGGGCAAATTTTCGAAAAATATGGCGCTCTGGCAGCGATGAGTTTTACAGGGCGCCGGCGTCTAACTACTGAGGTCGCAGCCCCAGTTGGCGGCCTGGGCGCGCGTACCCGCGACGTGCCCAGAAGGAAGATATGCAGCAGCCCGGAGTGCCCGGCGCGATCGTTCTCACGCTGGACGGTGTGCCTACTCGCGGCGCCGTCGCGTCGTTGTGCGCTGAACTCGACGCGAGACTCGCTCTCGACGACGGCGGAAAGACCTACGTCTGCGACGTAGGGCGGCTGGCAGCCGGCCTTTCGTCCGTCGATGCGCTTGCGCGATTGCAGCTCACGGCGTCACGCCACGGCTGCCGCTTCTGCCTGCGCAACGCGAGCGAGGACCTGCGAGGCTTGATCGCGTTTGTGGGATTGACTGACGTCCTGCCTCCGGAAGCGGCGCCCGGTAGCCCGCCCGTTTAGTCGGCAGTTGCCGGCTGGTTACGTCGGAGGCTGGAAGCGCCGAGGCCTCTCGCGCAGCCCGCCGCCATGCTAATTGCCTAGCGGTCGAGCTGCAGCGGCAAACCGAACAGCGGGAACAGCCGCGCCGTGTCGAGGAAGAACGTGACGCCGCTGATCCCGTCTCCTGTGAGCTCCACGACCTGCAGCGCCCACGGCTCGTGTCCGCCACGGCCGTCCGGCTTGTACTGACCGAAGGCCGGCGAGCCGTTCGCCATTGTGGGTACGAGAATCGAGTCCTGGCAGCCGATGCCGGGGCCGAGGCAGAAGGCGCGGATGTCGACGTTGGTTTGCAACCACAGCGGGAACGGCGGCATCGACCAGCTGGCGTCTTCGTGCAGCAGCGAGGCCAGCGCGTCCATGTCGTAGCGCTCGAACGCGTCGACGTAGCGCGCCAGCAACTCCTGCTGCCTCTCGTCCATGACCGCCGCCGAGCCGGTGGCGACCTCGCGCGCCGCCAGCGATGCTCTGGCCCGCTGCAGGGCGCTGTTCACCGACGCCACGGAGGTGCTGAGCAGCTCCGCGACCTCGCTCGCCTGCCAGTCGAGCACTTCGCGCAGGATCAGGACGGCTCGCTGGCGCGCCGGTAGACGCTGCAGCGCCGCGACGAAGGCGAGGCGTACGCTGTCACGCGCCACCGCCACGTCAGCGGGGTCGGCGTTGTCGGGCAGCACGCGGCTGTCCGGTATCGGCAGCACCCAGGTCGCTTCGTCCAACCTGTCCCCCAGCGGCGAGTCGGCATGGCCCGCCAGCGAGAGGTCCATCGGCCGGCCGCGGCGCTTGGCGCCGCTCAGCATGTCGAGGCAGACGTTGGTGGCGATCCGGTAGAGCCAGGTACTCAGGGACGAGCGGCCCTGAAAGCTCTCGAAGTTGCGCCAGGCGCGCAGCATCGTCTCCTGCACCGCATCTTCGGCCTCGAACGCAGAGCCCAGCATTCGATAGCAGTAGGCGGTGAGCTCGACGCGGCTCTGCTCCAGCTCACCCTGCAGCTCGTCCGAGGCGCCGCCAGGGCTCGTCGCCGGTTGCCTGCGCTCCATGCCGCTCAGTTTAGCGCCACGACATCAATCCAATAAGCGACGTTAGGCAGATCCTCCGCGTGCGGCCTTGGACGCTGCCCGCAGCTTCACGGCCTCCCCGGCGATGAACGGCACCAGCGACAGCGCCACGACCGTCCCCCACTGGACGATCGACAACGAGCCCGTATCGAAGGCGTCTTGCAGCGGACCCGCGTAGAAGACGAGCACCATGGCCAGAAGTGACAACGCGACGGCACCGATCAGCCAAACGTTAGCCTGCAGATGTGCCGTGGTGAGCGTGTCGCTGCGAAACACGAACGAGGCGGCGAGCTGCGAGCCGACCAGTGTCGCAAACGCGAAGCGCGTCGCCAGGCCGTCGCCGTCCCATGCTTTGCCGATCGCGAATGCTGCCAGAGTCGAGGCCGCGATCAAGACGGCCATGCCCGTTATCCACGGCAGGGAGGCGCGAGTCAGCAGACCTTTCGATGCGTCGCGTGGCCGGCGGCGCATGATGTCGGCCGCCGCGGGCTCGACGCCCAGGGCCAGCGCCGGCAGGCCGTCCGTAACCAGGTTTACGAACAGGATCTGCAGGGGCGTCAGCACGGCCTCGCCCGCGACGGCCAGCGCCAGGAACACGACCATGACCTCGGCGGCGTTGCAGGACAGCAGGAAGAGGATGAAGCGCCGCACGTTGGCGTGGATCGTCCGTCCTTCTTCAACGGCGGCGATGATTGAGTCGAAGTTGTCGTCCGTCAGCACCATGTCGGACGCCTCACGCGCCACGTCGGTGCCGCCGAGCCCCATCGCGACGCCGATGTCGGCGGCCCGTAGCGCCGGCGCGTCGTTGACGCCATCGCCGGTCATCGCGACGACGTTACCGCTTCGTCGCGCCGCCTCGACGATCGCGAGCTTGTGGTCGCTGGTCACGCGCGCGAAGATCGACGCTCCGTCGAGCTTGGCGTTGAGTCCGTCCACGCCCAGTTCCTCGACTTCGCGACCCGTGATCACGGCGCCGTCCAGCGCCAGCCGCTCGCCGATGCTGTGCGCCGTCGCCGGCTGGTCGCCGGTCAGCATCACGACACGGATGCCGGCGTCGCGGGCGCGTTGAACCGCCGCCGGCGCCTCGTCACGCAACGGGTCGGCGAGCCCGACCAGTCCCACCAGCGTCAGGTCCTGCTCCAGGTCCTCGTCGTACGCCGCCTGCGTCAGGTGGCGTTGCGCCAGCGCCAGCACCCGCATCCCGTCCTCGGCCATGCGCGACGACCGCGCCAGCACATCTCGTTTCGATGCCTCGTTCGCGGCCGCAGTACCGATCGCGATGCTGCGCTCGACAATCACCTCAGGTGCGCCCTTCACCAACGCGACGCGCCCGCCGTCCGGCTCGTCGACGACCACCGTCATGCGCGCCCGCTCGGCCTCGAACGGCAGCTCCAGATCGCGCTTCGCGGCGATGCGTGCCTCGGAGACGTCGTAACCGCCATCCTGGGCGAAACGCAGGAGGGCAATCTCCGTGGGGTCGCCGGTGTCATGCGCTGCGTCCGGCCCCAGCGTCGCGTTGTTGCACAGCACCGCGACGCGCAGCAGGGTGTCGTCGTCCTGGGCGGCCCAGGTGTCCTGGACGCTCATCCGGTTCAGGGTCAGCGTGCCCGTCTTGTCGGTGAAGATCGTCGTTACGGCACCCAGCGTCTCGACGCTCGCAAGCCGGCGCACGATGACGTGGCGCGCCGCCATGCGCTGCACTCCCAGCGCCAGCACGATGGTCGATGCCGCAGGCAAGCCTTCGGGAATCGCGGCGACGCCGAGGCTGGCAGCGATCAGCGCCATCTCGCCCACGCCGATGCCGCGCAGCAGCCCGACGAAGAACACGATGACGCACAGCCCGGCGGCGCCGTATGCCAGGTAGCGGCCCACATCCGCGAGCTCGCGCTGCAGGTGGGTCTCCTCGCGCGGGCGGCCCGCGACGAGCGCGGCGATGCGCCCCATTTGCGTCTCGCTGCCCGTGGTGGCGGCAATCGCCCGTCCCCTCCCCCGCGCCACCAGCGTGCCCTGGTGCACCATCGAGGCGCGCTCGGCAACGTAGGCGGTTTCGGAGACGGGCTCTACGTCTTTCTCGACCGGCAGCGATTCGCCGGTCAGCAGCGCCTCGCTGGTCGCGAGGTTCACCTCCTCCGCGACGCGCGCGTCTGCGGCCACGATGTCGCCGGCCTCGAGTACCAGCACGTCGCCCGGCACGACGGAGGCAGCGGGCAGTCGCAGGGTCCGTCCGTCTCGCACGACGCTTGCGCTGGGCGCCGACATTTCCTGCAGGGCCCGCAGCGCGCGTTCGGCGCGATACTCCTGCGCGAAGCCGAGCACCGCGTTCAGGACTGCGATCACGAGGATGGCGCCGAACTCGAGCCAGTCGCCGAGGAGTAGCGATACGACTGCTGCTCCGAGCAACACGTAGATCAGCACAGATGCGAACTGATGCAGCACGAGTTGCCATGGCTTTGGCGCATCGGCCTCGGGCAGCCTGTTCGGACCGTAGGTCTGTAGACGCCGGGCTGCCTCGTCCGAGCTGAGGCCTCGATGCAGGTCGCTCTGCAGCTCACGCTCCACGTCCGCGACCGTCAAGGCGTGAAACGGGGGCGTGCGCTCGTCGGGAATGGGTCGAGTCCTGGATCTCACATCCCTCCCAGTCTACGGATGTCTCGTCGGATCGTAAGGGCCGATGCGACCCTGCACGCGGTCTGCTGCTAGGCTGTGGGCGTGCCGGACTGGTTGATCTTCGTCATCGCCGCCGCGGTGATAATGGCGGGCGGCGCCACGGTTGCGGTGTGCGCCGACGTCATCTCTCATCAGACACGCATCGGCGTGCTCTGGTTCGGCACCGTGGTCGTCGCGCTGGTCACCTCGCTGCCCGAGCTCGTAACCGACGTCTCAGCGGTGCGTAATCACGCTCCGTCGCTGGCCATGGGCGATCTTTTTGGCAGCAGCATGGCGAACATGGCGATCCTGGCCGCCGTAACCCTGATCTTTCGAGCCCGGCGCCTGCTGCAACGCGTGGCTCTCGAGCACGTGTTGACGGCATCCCTGGCGATCGCGCTCTCTGCCCTCGCTGTTCTGTTCATCAGCTCGCATTCCGCATGGACGGTGGGGCGCTTTGGCATCGGTCCGGTCGTTCTGGCCATCGTCTACGTCGGCGGCAACCTCGCGATGCGAGAACGACAGGCCAGCGCCGCGGTCGAGCAGGAGGAGGAGCGTGTCGGCACGCTTTTGCCGCTCGGGACCGCGCGTATCGGCTTCGTTGCCGGCGCCATCGCTATTCTGGTTGCGGGGCCGTTTCTCGCGAGCAGCGCCGACAAGCTAGCGACGCAGAGCGGCCTCGGCGAGGGCTTCTTCGGCACGTTTGCACTGGCAATCGTTACGTCGCTGCCCGAGTTGGCCGTCTCGGTCACCGCAATCCGCGTCGGGGCGCTGAACCTGGCGATCGCGAACCTGATCGGCAGCAACGCCACGAACATGGTCTTGCTGCTGCCGCTCGAGATCGCCTACGCGCCTGGCAGCATCCTCGCGGCGGCCGGGCCCGAGATTCAAACCGCGGCGGCCGCGTCCGTGCTGCTCATGGCCATCGGCATCTCGGCCATCGTCCTGCGATCGGAGCGTTCGCGCACGGGCTTCGACATGGCTGCCGTGCTCATGTTGGTCAGCTACGTCTTCGGCCTCTGGGCCGTCTACCAGGCCCGAGCCTGAGCCTCAGCCGACGAGTGCGCGGCGCAGCAACGTCAGCGCCTGGGTTACGGCGCGTCGTTTGATTGCGGTGCGCGATTGCGAGAACACGAACGCGATCGACTGGTCCGGCACTTTGCCGCCGCCGTCGAGCGCGATGTACACCTGCCCGACCGGCGTGTCGCCGTCGGGGTCCGGTCCAGCGACGCCCGTGATGCCGATGCCGATGTCCGCGACCAGCGTCTTGCGCGCCGCCGCCGCCATCGCCGCGGCCGTCTCGGCGCTGTAGACGCCGTGCTCGGCGATGACCGAAGCGTCGACGCCCATCATCTCCTTGATCTCGGTCGCGTAGGAGACGATGCCGCCGCGGAAGTAGCGGCTGCTGCCCGCAACGTTGGTGATCGTGTCGGCGAGCAGGCCGCCGGTGCACGACTCCATCACCGCCAGCGTCAGGCCGCGCTGCGCCAGCATCTCGCCCAGCACGCTCTCCATCGTGTCGTCGTCGGTACCCCAGACGTAGGGCGTGAGGATGCGCCGCGCCTCGGCCTCGACCGGCTCGATCAGGGCTCGCGCTGCTTCCGGCGTCGGGGCCTTGGCGCCGATGCGCACCTGCACGCCGTCGGCGCGGGCGTAGATGCCGATCGCGGGGTTGGTCGACTTGAGCAGCGGGCTCAGCGACTCGTCGACGTTGCTCTCGCCGATGCCGGACGTTTTGAGCGTGCGCTTGATCAGTACGCTACCGTCGTGGCGCTTGAGCAGCTCCGGCGCCACCTCTTCGTCCCACATGCGCGTCATCTCCGCCGGCGGCCCCGGCATCGAGATGATCAGCTTGCCGTTCGACTCCACCCACCAGCCGGGGGCCGTGCCGCGCGGATTCGCGATGGCTCGCGCTGAGGGGATGAGCCAGGTCTGCTTGATGTTGCGCTCCGGCATAACGGCGCCGCGACGCGTGTAGATCGCGCGCAGCCACACCTCGAGGTCGGGGTCGATTTGTGGTGTTTCACCCATCACGGCGGCGACGGCCTCGCGTGTGAGGTCGTCCTCCGTCGGTCCGAGACCCCCCGTCGTAATCACGATGTCGGCGCGCTGATGCGCCACGCCGATCACCTCGCTCAGACGCCCCAGGTTGTCGCCCACGACGTGCTTGTAGTACACGTCGATGCCCAGCGCAGGCAGACGCCCGGCGACATAGGCGCTGTTCGTATCGATGATTTCGCCCAGAAGGATTTCGGTGCCGATGGAGACAATCTCTGCGTTCATGGGCGTTAGCTTAGAACAGCAGTCAGCCGTCAGCTACAAGCTTCAAGCCACAAGCATCGACAGGACGATTCTGGGAACAGGGCCTCGACTTGCATTACGAGGAACCAGCCGAAGCAATCTTTGACGCCGCGGCCGCGCTTGGCGGCGGGAGCACCAACCGCCGATTCTTTCTTGGAGCTTGGAGCTTGGAGCTTGGAGCTTGGAGCTTGGAGCTTGGAGCTTGGAGCTTGGAGCTTGGAGCTTGGAGCTTGGAGCTTGGAGCTCAGTTCCCCGCGTGCTTCTCCATGTACCGCATGATCACGAAGAACGGCACCGCCGCGGCGAACGAGATAATCGCCGGGATCCACCAGGCGCCGAGGAGCATGAACAGCCCGAAGGCGACGCCGAACGACATGCCGAGCACGGAGATGATGCGCACGACCGCCAGCAGCGGTGTTGCGCGCTCGGGGTTCTCCGGAGAGTCCTCGTTCATCACGCTTCGATCCTAGCATCGTGCTCCCCTTAGGTCACAACCCGGCATCGGAAACATCGGAGCGCAGCTTCTGAGAAGGGGCCGTTCGACTCTCCGTAAGTGATGCCGCGTAGCCTGTCAAACCGCTATGTCGGTGTCGATTCTTCTCGAAGGGTAGGAATTGCCAGGCAGGGGAGCCTACCGAGGGGGAAATCATGGCTGCAGCCAAAGGTGACGGACGGGGCAGATCGTTCTTCGGGAAGCCGATCTTTTTGTTCACCGCCGCTTTGCTAATTTTCGCGGCGTCCGGCGGAATCGTCATTCTGCTGCGCGATCACAGCGCCGCGCAGTATAGCAAGGCAGTGGAGGCGGACGAACTATCGATGGACGTGCAGTACGAGTTCGTCTCAGCGTGGCGCGCCGTGCTGGCCAATCAGCCTCAACCGGCCTATAGCCCGCCCGGCCAGGCTGCGCAGGAGGCACAAACCTCGCTGGCGCTGTTCAGAGACGCGAAGACGAAGTACGACATCGAGGCGGCTGAGGGTAACCAGAGCTCAGTCCGCGCCGAAACCGAAGCTCTCGCCGCCAGGCTATCCAACGTCCTCGCAATGCTCGAAAGCGGGCAGAGCATCGACGCGCTCACGGTCATGAGCACCCAGATCAACGACCAGTTCTACGCGCTCGCTGCGCATGCGCAGACTGTCGCCCAGTCCTACGCAGTCAGCGCTTCGAAGGACAACCAGCTCGCCGACTACAGCACCGTGGTCGTCTACGCACTCGCCTTCCTGGTCACGGGCCTGATCTTCTGGCGCTACCGTGCCATAGAGCAGCGGTCGCAGCAGGCCGAAGCCGAGCATGAGATTCTGCGCCGCAGCGAAGCCAGGTTCCGCCCGCTGGTGCAGAGCTCTGCCGATGCCATCGCGGTGGTTAACGCCGACCTGCAGTTCATCTACGCAAGTCCGGCGATTCGGGGGTTGACCGGCCTCACGCCGGAGTCGATCGTTGGGCGCTCATCTGCTCGATAGCGCCGACCTGGAAGACCGACGCTCGCTCGAGACACTCCTCGAAAGTGTCGAGAGTCGCGCCAACTATACGGGTTCGATCGAGATGCGGCTGGACCGCTTCGGCTCCCAGGAGGACACCCGCTACATCGAGCTGGTCTGCACCAATCGCCTCGAGGACCCGGACGTGGATGGTTTCGTGCTCAACCTGCGCGACGTGACCGAGCGCAAGGCGCTCGAGAGTCAGCTGCGCCACCAGGCGTTCCACGACTCGCTGACCGGCCTGGCGAACCGCCTGCGTTTCATGGACCGCCTCGAGCACGCCCTGCTTCTGGCCAAGCGCTCCGCCCACACGAACATCGGAGTGCTCTACCTGGACCTCGACTACTTCAAGAACGTCAACGACGAGCTGGGTCACACGACCGGCGATGCGTTGCTCAAGCAGGTGGCGCAGCGCATCCAGGGCTGCGTCCGCGCCACCGACACGGCCGCACGGCTCGGCGGCGATGAGTACGCCGTGCTGCTAGAAGACGCTACGTCGGTCCAGGAAGCTCGCAACGTGGCGATGCGCATTCTCGATGAGGTGAACCGGCCCTTCCTGGTAGAAGGCCACGAGATCAGAATCACTGCCAGCCTCGGCGTCGTGTATGCCGATTCGCGGGAGATGTCTGCGGAAGAGGTGCTGCGTGCTGCCGACGTAGCCATGTACGACGCCAAGGAGAACGGCCGTAACCGCGTCCACATCTTCGAGGCCGGCATGCAGCTCAGCGTCGTCGATCGCGCACACCTGATCAGTGAGCTCAACGCTGCTGTCGAAAAGAACCAGTTCCTCGTCTACTACCAGCCGACCATCGATCTGGAGACGGAGCGTATCACGGGCTTCGAAGCCCTGGTGCGCTGGGAGCACCCGACCCGCGGTCTGATGCAGCCGGACGAGTTCATCCCGATGGCCGAGGACACGGGCGCGATTCAGGGCCTCGGCAAAATCGTGCTAGACCAGGCCTGCGCCCAGGCCAAGGAGTGGCAGGACAAGTTCCCGAACATGGCGGACTGCACGATGAGCGTCAACGTCTCGCCGAAGCAGATCCAGCGCCCGGGCCTCGTTGACCTCGTAAAGCAGGCCCTGACCGAGTCCGGCCTCGAACCTTCCAAGCTGATCATCGAGGTGACGGAGAGCGTGCTGCTGCCTCAGCCGCAGAAGGCGATCGAGACTCTGACCGGCCTCAAGGCCCTCGGCGTGCAGGTCGCCCTGGACGACTTTGGTACCGGCTACTCGTCGCTGAGCTACCTCAAGCGCTTCCCGATCGACATCCTCAAGATCGACCGCATCTTCATCGAGGGTCTCGACGGCGGCAGCGAGAAGGACAAGCTGCTCGTCCAGACCGTCATCGACCTTGGTAACCTGCTCAACCTGCACATCGTTGCGGAGGGCATCGAGCGCAAGGGGCAGCTCGATAGGCTGCGAGCCCTGCACTGCGATGTCGGCCAGGGTTATTTCTTCGCGGAGCCACTCGACGCTGCCGCCGCCGAGAGCTTCCTCAGGCAGCAGGCTGCTCTGCCACCGCTTGCTGCCGCGCCGCCATCCGGCAATGGCGCCAAAGCTGCCGCCTGACGGCACACAGAAGGGACGACCACGCGGTCGCCCCTTCTTTCGTACACTGACCAACCCATCGGGGATGTTAACGAATTCATCGCCCTCGCAACGACGGAACGCCTGACGAGCGGCCCTTGTTGACGGACGTATCCGCTTATCCGCTACCCGTCACCTGATCATCCGCCATCCGCTGACGGCTCGCGTGGCGTGTTGCCGACGCGCGACATCATCTCGCGCAGCGCCGGCTGCTCCTGCGCCCCGACCATGCCCATGCGCTCGTTGAACACGAAGGTCGGGATCGCCGTGACGCCGATCTGACGTGACCAGACGATGCCTTCGTCTACGATGGTTTCGAAGCGTCGATCGGTCAGCGCCTCGCGCAGCGACTTGGCATCGACGCCGGTCTCTTCGGCGGCGCGCACCAGCACCTCGATGTCGGCGATGTCGGACAGGTCTTCGAAGTAGGCCTTGAACAGACGCTTGTGGAACGCCCAGGCGACGTCGAAGGTCGCGTACTGGTTGGCGAACTCGGCCGCCTCCAGCGCCAGGTGCGAGTAGGAGGTGGTCGTACGCCCGCGGTTGAACACGATGCCGAGGTTCGTGCCGCGCTGCTCCATCGGCGACGGCGGCGCCTCGGCAGGCGTTATACGGCGCGCGGGCGCACCGCCGGGCCCGATCTCGGGTCGTAGCAGGAAGGGCGCGAAGTGAATCTCGAAGTCGTAGTCCTGACGCATCCGTTCGATCTCAACGAGACCGATGTAGCACCACGGTCAGACGAAGTCTGAGATGATGATGACCGAAGGCGTCTCGGGGCCTTCGGGTTCGTCCTCTGGGTCGACGCTTTCGTCTTCGCTCATGCGCAAAGTATACGACGCGAGCGGTGGTCGGAAGAGAGTTCGGAGGTCTGCTACAGTACTGCACCCATGGGTTGAAACCCGCCGCATCGGTGGTCAATGAACGCGAACGACGATCCCCGCGACCCGCCACTGCCGGAGGCCGCGAAGCCCCACACCAATGGCCACTCGGCGCCGAAGCCGGAGGCCGGACCGTTCCTGCCGTTCGCACCGAACTCGATGATCCGGCGCGTGCACGGCGAGGGCATCCTGCTGCTGGCGGGCGGTCGCGCCCTGCTGATGCAGATCGCGCATCCGGACGTGGCGCGCGGCGTCGAAGAGCACAGCTCGTTTCGCAGGGACCGGCGCCTGCGTCTATTGCGCACGCTGCGCCCAATGTTCGCGATCGCGTTCGGCACGAAGCAGCAGGCGCTCGACGCCGCGGCGATGGTGAATCATCTGCACGAGGGGGTCGCCGGACCCGGCTATCGCGCCGGCGACCCCGCGCTGCTGCTCTGGGTGCTCGGCACGCTGATCGATTCGGCGTTGTTCATGCACGAGCGCTTCGTGCGGCGGCTGCGACCGGCAGAAGCCGAGGCCTATTACGCCGATATGCTCCTGGTCGGCGAGCTGCTGGGCATACCGCACGACTACGCGCCGCCGACCTACAAGGCGTTTCGTGCTTACTTCGACGAGACGCTGACCTCGCTGCGCGTTTCCGGCGAGGCGCGTCAGATCTGTCGAGACTTGTTCGGTGGGCTGCTCGTCTGGCCGGTGATGCTGCCGGCGCGTCAGCTCACGTCCGGGCTGCTGCCGCCGGCGCTGCGAGAGCAGTTCGGCCTCTCGTGGGGTCCGCGCCGCGAGCGCTGGCTGCGCCGCCTCGAGTTTGCCTCCCGGCGTGTGCTGCCCTTCGTGCCGCGTCGCTGGCGACGGCCGCCATGGTTCGTTATGCCGGACGCAGAGTCGTAGACGGAAATGAAACTTCCGGTTTACAGGCTGCTGACGTGCTATTGACCGGCCGTTAACAGCCCGCTGTTAGCTTGGGGCCGTCCGGCCGGGCAAACCAACCAATCTCACTAAGCGATTTGTGGAGGTTCTACATGCGCTGGACAATCCGAGTGTTGTTCGGAGTCGTCTTGCTGACGCTCCTGGCCATTCCTGCCGTTGTCTACGGCGAAGACGGCCACGGTAACGACCAGTCACAAGCCAAACGCTCCTACGACCATATTTTCGTCATCGTCGAGGAGAACACGGAGTCAACGGGCATCATCGGCAACGCGAACGCGCCGACGTTCAACAAGATGGCGCAGACTTACGGCCTCGCGACCCAGTACTACGGCGTCACGCACCCCAGCGAGCCTAACTACGTCGCCATGATTGGCGCCGACTACTTCGGCATTCAGGATGACGCGCCCTACACCACGCATCAGGTCAGCCAGCCGAGCATCGTCGATCAGTTCGAGGGCGCGAACCTGAGCTGGAAGGGCTACTTCCAGAACATGCCCACGCCCGGCTTCACGGGCACCTGCTACCCCGTGAGCCCGTGTCTCTACGCCTCCAAGCACAACCCATTCCTCAACTTCACTCACGTCTCCGGCAGCGACGCTGAGAAGGCGAACCTGGTCCCGGACACGCAGCTCATGGCCGACCTCGCGACCGGCAAGGTACCGAACTTCAGCCTGATCGTCCCCGACCAGTGCCATGACATCCACGGTATCGGCGGTACCTGCGGCGACAAGCAGACCAACATCGCGGTTGCGGACCAGTACCTCAATACCGTCGTTACCGCGATCACGAACTCGTCGATGTGGAAGCAAGGGCACAACGCCATCGTCGTAACGTTCGACGAAGGCAACTCCAACCTGGGCTGCTGCGATGCAAACCCCGGCGGCGGCCAGATAGTCACGATCGTCGAGACGAATCACAAGCCGGCGCATCTGGAGGACCCGACGCCCTACAACCACTACTCGCTGGTTGCAACCATCGAGCAGGCGTTCGGTCTCAGGTGCATCCAGAACACCTGCGACTCGGCGAACGTCAAGCCGATGGATGCGCTGTTCGGCATCCCCGGCGCCCACGACTGATGCTCAGCTAGCCCAACCCGGGTCAAACTGGAAGGAGGCGAGTTTCGGCTTGCCTCCTTCCTTGTTCGAGCTTGCCTAAGGACCCGCTGCCTGCTACTCATAACGACAACCGCGAACCAAGAAGCTGAAGGCTGATAGCTGAAAGCTGATAGCTCACCCGGAGGGCAGCATGGCAGTCAGGATCGTCGTTACGTTCCACGCGAAACAGGGCATGGGCAAGGAGTACGCCGACGCGTTCAAGCCGGTGCGAGAGCGCACGCTGACCGAAGCGGGCTGCGAGCAGTACGAGATGTTCCGTAGCGAGGCCGATCCCGACAAGCTCGTGCTGCTCGAGCGTTGGACCAGCCAGGACCTGCTGGACGCGCACATGGTGGTGTTGCGCTCTCACGGTCCGATGCCGCAGCAGGAGTTCGCCGACCCGAACGCGACGCCAAGCTTCGAGCGCTTCGAAGTCGACTAAAGGCTGCTCAGGTCTTGAGGTATTAGAAGCGCGTCAGCTTCCAGGTGAGGCCGGCACTGCCGATCGGCGTCGCAAGCAACAGCGGCACCTTCTGAGTCTGCTCGCCCATCGTCACTGTCAGCCAGCCAACCTGACCATTGGCCGACTTCGGCGGCGTGATGTCGTCTATCTCGACCTTGGTCTCGAGCTTCATGCCGGGCCAGGTGAGCATCTGCACCTCCTGGCCTGTGACGATATCGACCTGACTACCCCAGACGGGCTTCACGGTTCCGACCGGCTGTCCCACCGGCACGACTCGCGTTAGCTGCAGGTACTGGTCCAGCGACTTGAGTACCGTCTCGGTTGCGTCGAAGGCGCCGGTGAGGTCCTTCTGGCCAAGCACTACGCCCACCACGTTAATCTGCTGACCGGCGGCCGGATGCGTCGCAGCGAATGCCAGATTTCCGCCGGCGTCCTCGGTCGAGCCCGTCTTGATGCCGACGATGCCATCGGTGCCGAGCAGCTGGTTGACATTGTCCAGGCTGCCGGCGATCGGTAGCTGAATCGTCTTCGTCGAAACGATCGACGCGAACACCGGGTCCTTCATCAGCTCGCGCGCCAGGATCAACTGGTCCTGCGCTGTGCTGACGCTCTTGGACGAGAAGCCGCTGGCGTCGTCGTAGTGCGTGTTCTTCATACCGAGCTGCTGGGCCGCGGCGTTCATCTTGGCCGTGAAGTCCTGCACCGAGCCGGCCGACCACTCGGCCAGGATTTCGGCGAAGTTGTTGCCGGACGGGATCAGCATGCCCTGCAGTAGCTGCAGCTCGGTGAGGTTCTCGCCGGCGTTAACCGGCACGACCGACTGGTCCTGCGCCACCATCTGCCAGTAGCGGTCGCCGTCTGCCTGCGTGACCGTGACGGCGGGACCGGACGCACCGGGCTGGAGCGGTTTCTCGTGCAGGATGACGTAGGCTGTCATCATCTTCGCGACGCTGGCCAGCGGCCGGGGCGTTGTGTCACCGGCCGTTGCCAGGGTGCCGAGCCCATCGACCGCGATCACCGAGCCGCCCTCCGTGGGTAGCGGCGGATTCACCGGCTGGCCGAGCACGGAGGATTCGGGCATCGTAACGTTGACAACGGGTGCAGCGACGCCGCGCAGCAACTGATACCCCACCGCAATGGCGGCGATGCCGAGGACAATCAGGAGTCCGAGGGTGAGGGAGGCCGGCGGGATTGTCGCGGAACTCCGGCGCCGATCGTAGCCGTAGCGCTGCACCAAATTAGTCTAGCGGAGTCGACGCCAAAGATCGCCCGCCGCTCGGGTTCTTGTATTTCGGCGCCGACTGAGATAATTAGGTGCTAAGCATGCTCACGGAAGAAGAGAATCAGCAGCTCACGCAGGTCGGCCACGGCACTCCGATGGGCGATCTGCTGCGCCGCTACTGGCAACCCGTCGCCGCTGAAGCTGAGCTCGAGGAGCGTCCGACGCGTCCGGTGCGGCTGCTGGGCCAGGACCTCGTCCTCTACCGCTGCGACGACGGTAGCTACGGCCTGCTCGACCGCTACTGCGCCCATCGCCTCACCGATCTGGCGTACGGCACGGTCGAAGACTGCGCGTTGCGCTGCCCGCGCCACGGCTGGCTCTACGCCGACACCGGCCACTGCATCGACCAGCCCTTCGAAGATGAGCTCGTCGAGGTGAAGCTCAACGCCTACCAGGCACAGGCCCACGCGGGTATGATCTGGGCCTACGTCGGGCCGGAGCCGGCGCCGCTGGTGCCGGACTGGGAGCCCTTCGGCTGGCAGGACGGCCTCGTGCAGGTCGTGCTCTCGGTGCTGCCTTGCAACTGGCTGCAGTGCCAGGAGAACAGCGTCGACTCGATCGACATGGAGCTGGTCGAGGCCGTGTTCGAAGAGGCGCAGAAAAACGGCACGCGGCCGCAGCTACCAGAAGGCGCCTTCGCGTTCGACGAGTTCGAGCACGGCTTCGTGGTACGCGACGCGACCGCTGCAGGCGATAACGACGCGCCGGCCGTGACCAAGACCTCGATCTGGCCCAACGCGCTGTTCGCCGGCGACTCCCGCTCCTGCCGTATCGAGTGGCGCATCCCGATGACCGACACGACGACGCTGATCATCTCCTGGTTCTTCGACCGCGCCGCGCCGGGTGTCGAGGTGCCGGAGCCGCGCTATCGCTACTGGTACGCGAGCCTGCAGGAGGAAGAGACCGGCGAAGCGCTACGCAGCCACCCGTTGAACCGCAAGTACGCGATCTGGATCAACCAGGACCCGATTGTCGATCGCAGCAGGGAGCACCTGGCGGAGGGCGACGAGGGCCTGCTGCTGCTGCGAGGCAAGCTGTTCAGCCAGATGGCGCTGATCGCGGACGGCGGCGAGCCAAAGGGCGTGATCCGCAACCCGGCCGAGAACCAGTCCCTGCGTCTGCCGTTCACGCGACCCGTGGCGCTGCAGCTGCTGCCTGCGAACGAGCCGGAGGCGCCGGTGAGCTTCCCTTACCTGGCCGGGCAGCCTGAGGAGATCGCCGAGGCCTACCGCCGAGTCGTCGAGAGCTGGCGGGCCACTAACGAACCTGGGGACGAACCCGGGACGTCATGATCACGCCGCGGCTCCGGCGTCGGGTGCGCGTCCTCACGGGACGCGGCCTGCGCCTGCTGCGCACTCACTTCTTCAGCTTAGTCAGCGCCAGTATCATCGGCGGTATCTTCGTCTACGCCATGACGAGCCCGAACTTCAGCGTCGATAAGGCGCCTGCGGCTCACTCTGCCGCCGCGGTCGATACTTCAACGCCGATGCCGGTGATCTTCGCCCGGCCCGCGAGCATCGTTTACTACATCGTCGACTCCGAGGAGCAACGCGACGCGATCATCGCCGCCATGGCCGGCGACCAGGCATTTCGTGCCGCCGCGACCTCTCGTGGTAGTCCGGACGAGGTCGATTTCTTCATTTCGCGCAACGCCGAGGACGACGCCAACCTCGCCGGGATGTTCGAGAACGTGCTCGAGACTGCACGGCAGAACGGCATCGGTCTGCGCATCATCGACATCCGTGGCGATTAGCTTCGACGCCCACAGCAGCGCTGCCAAGTGTCAGAGCGAGTCGGCGGCCTCGTGCGGTGCGCCAGATTGCTGCTCGCGCCGGAATGACAGATAGTCGGGCGTACGCGAATCCTGCGCCACTCGATGCGCCGTGTGTCTACAATAGGATCGTTAAGCTACAAACCTCGAAATGCCTTCGGAGGTAAACCATGCTCAGCCAGCAAGACAACGAGCTGCTCTGTCGCGTCGGTCCCGGTACCGCGATGGGCAATCTCATGCGCGAGTACTGGATCCCGGCCGTAGTCTCCACGGAGCTGCCCGCGCCCGATAGCCCGCCGCTACGCATCAAGCTGCTGGGCGAGGAGCTGATCGCGTTTCGCGCCACTTCGGGCGCCGTGGGGCTGATTCAAAGCGCCTGCCCGCATCGCGGCGCCTCGATGTTCTTCGGCCGCAACGAAGAAGACGGGTTGCGCTGCGTCTATCACGGCTGGAAGTTCGACGTCACCGGCGCTTGCATCGACATGCCATCCGAGCCCGCCGAATCGAATTTCAAGAACAAGGTTCGTACCAGGGCCTACCCGACGCAGGAGCGCGGCGGCATCATCTGGGCCTACATGGGCGCGCGCGAGAAGCCGCCGCGGCTGCCCGACCTCGAGGCCAACATGCTCGGGGATGGTCACGCGAACATCTACCTCTATGCCCTCGACAACAACTGGATGCAGGGCTGGGAGGGCGAGATGGACACGGTCCACGCAGCTTTCCTGCACTCCGGCGCCACCCGTGTCGAGGACACCCAGCCGGGCACCTTCGCTTACTACCAGGCTCGCCAGCGCGAGGCCATGTTCTCGGTGCTCGACACCGAGTGGGGTACCTCGTACGGCGTGCGCCGCTTCGCCGAAGAAGACACTTACTACTGGCGCATCGCGCACCAGATGCTGCCGTTCTTCGCTATGGTCCCGACCGGCGTGCTCGGCCTCGAGGTACGCTTCCGCGCCTACGTGCCGCTGGACGACAACCACACTATGGTCTGGACGGTCACACGTAACGTCGGCGCGCGCAACCGCGCTGTCGTACCGCGTGGCGCCGCCGCGCCCGGCCCCGGCCAGCTCGCCTACTTGCCGGCCACCACGGGCTGGTACGGACGCTGGAACCTGGTCGACAACCCGGGCAACGACTTCAACATCGACCGCGACCTGCAGAAGTCGGGCGACAGCTATTCGGGCATCCGTGGCATCCGCCAGCAGGACGCGGCCGTCACCAACAGCATGGGCCCGATTTACGACCGCACGTCGGAGCACCTCGGCACAACCGACGCGTTGATCATCCGCACGCGCCGCCGCATGATCGCGGCCGCGAAAGCGCTGCGCGACGACGGCATCATCCCGCCCGGCGTCGACAACCCGGAGATTTACCGCCAGCGCTCAGGCGGTGTGGTGCTGCCGCGCGCCGCAGACTGGTGGGACGCCACGAAGGACCTGCGCCAGGCCTTCGTCGACCGCCCCGAGATGGAGCAGATGGCGGTGCTAGGCAACGCCTGAGAGCTGCAAGCGACAAGAGTCAAGCTGCAAGCAAAAGGGCCTCGGGAATATCGAGGCCCTTTCTTTGTAGCTGCAGACCTTCAGGTCTGCGCGGGCGGTTCGTCTAAGACCGCACGTGTCGTCTGGTGAACCACGGGGCGTCGAGGCAGGCCTGAAGGCCTGCAGCTACATCGGGCGCTACGGGGTTCGCGCCTCAGAGCTTGCAGCTTGAGGCTTGTGGCTCCTACGTCTTCGCCATCAGGATGCGGCCCGCCGGGCTGGTGCCTTCGACACGCTCGAGGTTCATGACTACGGCGATGCCCTTCGCGTCGGGGTCGCTCATCTGCTCGCCTTCGCACATCGAGTCGTAGACGTGGCGGCGCTCGGCGTCGTCTTTCGTGACGTAGCCGGGGCCGTAGAACGTGAAGCTCAGGCGCGTCTGTGGGTTGCGGTAGTGTGCCGTGAGCTTCGGGTTGGTGTCGAGCGCTGAGACGGTGCCGCCGCTGGTGTTACGCACCCAGAACGCGAGCTTGTCGTCGCCGTAGGTTTGAATCGAGCCACGGTAGCTGAGCCGAGCCTGCCCGCCGGCCTCGACCGCGATAACGATCATCGGGGCGTCGCGCCACGATTCGTTGACCGCGTCTTTGATCTCCTGCGTCAGCTGCACCGGTACAGGCGTCAGCGGCGCCGCCGGCAGGCCCTGCTGCTCGATGGCGCTGATCAGTCCCGCTGAGTCGAAGCGAAACGTCAGCTCGTAGCCGCCGGTCAACGCGGCGACAGGCATAGTGCCGCGCAGCTTCAGCGCGTCGCCGTCCGCCGCGGCCTCGCCCCAGGTCGCGTTGCGAAAGTTGGCGCCGACCAGCGGGTTGGCCAGCGAGGCGATGACCGGGTCCTTGCCCTGCGACGCGAAGCCACGCGCCGGCTTGAAGGCGACGTCGCCGGTCAGGGCGTCCGGCAGCTGCGCCGCGGCTTCGGCGTCTCCCGACTGGGCCTTGACGTATAGGTTGGCAAGCTGAATCCGGTCCGGCATCGAAGAGGCTCCTCCAGGCTCGCGCGACTGGCTGCGAGCGGCTGAACACGCGGGTTGTGTGTGTGTGCGGTTCATACCACGCTGGCGATTCGGACGCAAAGAGAGAGCCGGGAGAAATCCCGGCTCTCTCTTTCAGGTGACGGTTCGTGGTCGCTACTGGATCGAGTCGCGGAAGGCCATGGCCTCGGCATCGATCTGCGATGCCTCCTGTACGTCGAGAATCGGCGTCGCAGCGAAGCGCAGCCACGGGGCGAAGGGCGCGGTCAGACGCGCCATAGTCGCGGCGCTGTCTACCTCGACAATGGCAACGCCTCCGGAGCTATCGGCGAACTGATAGAAGCCCTTGAAATCGGCGCCCGCCGCCGGCTGCCACTTACTGAAAATGTCTAGGGACCGCCTGGCGCCTTCTTCCGTGCTGTCGACGAATTCCCAGGTCACGTGAAAGAGCATCTTGGTTCCTCCAGCTGTTATGCCATCCAGTGCCGGGAGCTTACGTTAGTCAACGCTGCGCGCATAGGCCCACGGCCGTAAATATGTGGTTAAGGCGCTCCGTTGCAGCCCTGTGGCGATACTGCTAAGGCTGGGCCGGTGCGTTCTGGAAGCCCGAGACTACGTTCGGTACGTCGTCGCGAGTCCCGCCGAGGAAGAAGCTGCCACGGCTCGACGATGAACGACGGGGCGTGGGCGTCGGCTGAGCGTGAGCCTTGTTCTGGCTCGCGACCTGGGTCATAAGCTCGAGGAGGTGGGCGCGCGCCAGCAGCAACACGGCGACTTCGCTCTGCTGCTGCTCGACCGGCAACCCGAGCGCCTCGATCTGAGCGATGGCGCCATCGAGGGCCTTCACGGCGTCGGTCAGCGCAAAGGTGTCGTTGGCCTGAGGCGACACGAGGAACTGCTTGAGCGCGGCGAGTGCGTTCTGGGCCAGCGTATCGGCTGTCGCGATGGCCGGCGAAGGCGTGGCGACCGGCTGCAAGACGACCTGGCTGGCACTGCTGGCACTGTCTTGCGCGATTGTTTCGGGAGTCGCTTGTGGTGACGCATCGATCGGCGTCTCCGGAACGTCGGTTGCAGCGGGCGTCGTCTCCGCTGCTGGAGTCGCGGTGGTCGTTGCTAGTGTGTTTACTGGCGCCACTGGTGTCGTCTGTTCTGCGATACGTGCCTGGACAACAGGCGTCGGATCGTTGGTGTCGGCTATCGCGAACGCGATGCCGCCGCCAACGAGTGTTAGAACCGCAGCCAGGACCAGAACACGCTTCATTACAAGAACATTCCTGGACATAATCGTCCTTCGAGGAGTCTTCGTTAACCGGTTTGCCATTGCAGAAACGCGACAAAACCGGTGGGATGCTGACTTCGGCATGTAGAGCGCGCATGTTTGGCTGTCTCAACTAGACCACGACATTGCGCAAGTCTGCCGTCTCGATCACCGCAGCGCCGTAAGGCCGGGATAACGTCTGGTCTGCCTGCGTGAGTTAAGCCTGCCGAAGGGCATCGAGGCGGCTGCGCGCATCGTCAGGACGCGTCCCCTTTGACGTATGAGTATCGACCTGGCGGTCTCGCATTCGAGCCGATCGCGGCTGCGAGACGCTGTTTGGCATCGATTTGTTATGGCGCCGAGGCTATTCCGGGAAGGTTGTTTCCGCTAATGTAGCAACGGTTTCGCCCGCTACCGGCGAGTGGCGCCCGGCGAGGCCTCTGTCGATACGAGCCTCCCGGCTGAGGCCGGGTTCCCCGCATACAGGAGTCTCGCTTGCGCCACGTATTCGTTACGCGGTGGCTACGTCTATTCCCTTACGCAGGCCTGTTTGCGTTCGTCGTCGCAGCCCTGCTGCTCGCCGTCCCCCCCAGCCCGCACGCCTACGCGGCGACGTTCACCGTCAACGAAGCGGACGATTCACTTAGCGGCGGCACCTGCGAGACTACCTGCACCCTTCGCGACGCGATCAACGCTGCCAACACGTTTAGCGGTGCCGATCAGATCACGTTCGAGCGCCGGTCTCGACACGATCACGCTGGACTCGCCTCTGCCGACAATTACCGACAACCTGACCATTACCGGTCAGGACGCATCGAACCTCAGTATTCAGGCAGTCTTTCCCAGCAGCGAGGGATCGATCATTTCTATCGCGGCCGGCTCGTACACCGGTGTGCCGCCCGAGGTGACGATTACTGACCTCACCCTGAGGGGCAACAACTCAACACCTGCCTTCGCGGTTAACGGTGGCGGCATCTACGCCGATAGCGGCGTAAAGCTGCATCTGGCCGACATGACGATCACTGAGAACCAGGCGATCTTCGACGGCGAGGGCGGCGGCTACGGCGGTGGCTTATACGTCGGCCTCGGCGCGACGGTCGATCTGACGCGCGTTACGGTGACCGACAACCAGGCTGATAGGGATGGTGGAGGCATCTACCTGTCCGATGGCGCCTCTCTGACCATCACCGACAGCGCTGATCAGCGGTAACGTTGCCGGGCAGACCAGCGAGGCCATCCTATGGCGGCGTTGGCGGCGGCATCGCCAGCTTCCTGGGCAACCTGACGCTGACCCGGACGGTCGTGACCGGCAACTACGCTGTGTCCGGCGACGGCTAGGCGGCGATGGCGGCGGCATATACCAGCAACGTCTCCGGCCGCTCGGCTCGGCCGATATGACCGATACCACCCTCGACGACAACCACGCCGACCCCAACCAGGGTGGTGGTGGCGGACTCATGCTCTACGGGGTGGCCGGCGAAGCGACACTTACCAACGTCACGGTCTCTAACAACGACGCCGGCTACGGCGGTGGTCTCTTCGTCTCGGGTTCGAATGCCTCCGCGACGAACTCAACTATCGCCAACAACCAGGGCTTCGGCGAAGCCGGCGCCGCCTACGTGACCAGCGGCGCTGGGTTGTCGCTGACGCTCGTCACGGTCGCCAACAACCGCTCGAGTGACGGCAGCACCGGCGGCGTCTTCATCGATTCAGGCGACTTCTCTGACAGCAACGTCGATCTGATCAACACGCTGCTGACTCAGAACCTCAACAACAACAGCGTTGGCTCGAACTGTGGCGGCAGCACGGCCCGTTTCGTACCCACCGGCAGCAACATTTCGGACGATGCAACCTGTCCCGGCACCGCACCAGTGATGACCGTCGTCGCGGATGCCATGATCGGCTCGCTTCAGAACTACGGCGGTACGGACCTGACCGAAACAGTGCCGCTGCTGACGGGCAGCCCGGCTATCGACGCGGCGCCGGGCACAGGTTCCGGCGCCTGTCCTCCTCCCGTGACCGACCAGCGCGGCACGACGCGCCCCCAGGGTGCTGCTTGCGACGTCGGTGCCTTCGAGGCCAGGACGGCAAACGCCAACCTCTCGGTTACGAAGACGGACACGCCAGACCCGGTCGTTGCTGGGCGCAACATCACCTACACGATCACCGTGACGAACAACGGCCCGGACGCCGCGGACCAGGTTACCTGGACCGACAGCATCCCGACCAATACGACATTCGTCTCGGTTACACCGCCGTTCGGCTGGGGCTGCCCGACGCAGCCCTCTGTCGGAGGCACCGGCAATGTGATCTGCGGTCAGGCCGTCGAGACACCGCCGCTGGCCAACGGCGCCAGCGCAACCGTCACGCTGGTCGTCAAGGTCGACCCGGTGACGCCGGACGCAACCATCATCAGCAACACGGTGCGCGCTACCAGCGCCACTGCCGACTCGAACCCCGACAACAACAGCGCCTCCGCCACAACGACGGTGCAGAACAGCGCCGACCTCGCGGTGACCAAGGCTGCGAGTCCCAACCCGGTCACGCCCGGCAGCCCGCTGACCTACACGATCGCGGTGCACAACAACGGGCCGCTGGCGGCGCAGAGCGTCGGCCTCACGGACGCATTGCCTGCTGGCACGACCTTCGTCTCGTTGGCTTCGCCCGGCGGGTGGAGCTGCTCGACACCGGCCGTCGGGGCGAACGGCAGCGTGACCTGTAGCATCGCGAGCTTCGCCGCCGCCGCCGATGCGGCCTTCACGCTGGTCGTCAGCGTGCCGTCCAACGTCTCACCGGAGAGCACGATCAGCAACACGGCAACGGTTTCGAGCAGCACGCTTGATACGAACAGCAACAACGACAGCGCTACGGCTAACGTGACCGTCGGCGCCGGCCCGACCCTCACGCCGACCAACACGGCCACGCCTACGCGGACCACCCTGCCGACGCCAACCGGGACGCCGGTGCCCAGCTCTCAGGACGAGGGACCGTTCCCGACCGGCACGACCGTACCTACAGCGACGCAGGCCGTCGCGACCTCGACGGCAGCTCCGACCAGCACCTCTGCGCCGCCGACCGGCACCAGCGCACCGCCGCCCGTTGTGGCGCAGACCGGGCCTTCAGGGCCAGGCGGTCCGACGGGCGGCACCGGTCCCTTGCCCAGTGGTCCGAGTGGTGGCAGCGGCTCCAGCGGCCCCTCCGGGCCGTCCGGCACCACCGGCGCGACGGGCCCAACCGGGCCGACGGGCCCCACTGGTCCAACGGGCGCTAGCGGACCGATCGGCGCCATCACGGTGACGCCAACGGCCAGCCCTAGCCCGGTTCCGACAGGTACGCCTCAGAGCGACGTCGAAGCCGCTCGCTCCGAGTTCCTCACGTCGCTGCCGGGCTTCAACGACATCTCGCACGACGCCAACGTCTGGATCACGAACGCGATTCTTGCGTTCCTGACGCTGATCATCATTTTCCTGACGTCCGAAATCTTCAATCAGACGCTGCGTGACAACCAGGACGACATCGAGGGGTGGGTGCAGCGCCTCTTCGGGCCGTTCATCATGCTATGGGCCGGCCTCAGCTTCGCGATGGGTGTGGCTTCGGCCGGCAGTCAGAAGGTCAAGGACCTGTTCTGGCTCGTGATTGTGCTCGCTATCAGCGTGTTCATCGAGGGCTTCCTCGACCCAACTTTCGGCCTTAACCACCACAGCGTGCTGCTGTTCTTCAGCCTGCTGATCGGTGTCGGCTTCATGACCTACCTCACGGAGGGCGCCGAAGCGTTCATCGCGCGCAACGTCTACCACGAGGCCAGCGCCGTGCGCGTCTTCCCGCTGGCGATCTTCATCGCCTTCATCTGCGTGCTGTTTACGCGCGTGAGCGGCTTTGCGCCCGGCGTGCTTTACGGTTTCGTCGGTACCGCCGTGTTCCTGCGTCCGCCGCAAAACATCCGGGAGGAAGACGAGGGCAGGATCGTCTTCTACCCGATGCTGCTGCTGTTCACGCTCAGCATCGTCTGCTGGTTGTTCATCGATACGGTGCGCGGCTGGCAGCAAACCGACCTGGTGACGCTGCTACAGGGCATCATGGTCGGCGTCTTCGTCGGCGGCCTCGAGGGCATCTTCATCAACATGCTGCCGATGGCCTACATGGACGGCAAGAAGCTGATGAACTGGAATTTCTGGCTGTGGCTCGGCATGGCAGGCATCACGACGTTCTTCTTCTGGCTGATCCTGCTCAACGACCAGCGTTCGTACTACAGCTCGCTGACTCAGACCTCGGTGCAGGTTGCGCTGCTGCTCGGTCTGTCGTGTCTCGCGATCAGCATGGGTACGTGGGCGTTTTTCCGCTATCGCAAGGGCGGTCACGGATAGCGCGTCGCCGGTAATCCCTCCGAGGGGCAGGCATCGTCAGCCTGCTAGACGCCCATCGTGCCGAGCCTCCATGGCCGTCATGCTGATGCCAGGAAGCCTCTGGCGAAGCTCGAGGCGCCTCAGACTTGGCCCAGATCCTTCATACCTCAGGTTGACGGCGCTTTGGTGGCTGAACCGCCAATCGCCGAATGACCTGCCCAGTGCGCCGGGTTGATACCTGACGCGGCGTTGAGCGGGCAAGCTTCCTGGTTCCTCCGGCGCGGAAAGCGATTGAGTATAGGGGTTCTAGCCCCGCCTCTTCCGTCTCGTAGGCGTCGTGTGTACGCTGTACTCCACTCCGGCACACGAGAGGCATGACGGCCCGTGCCGGCCCATCGAAACGACGCGCTCAGGCGCCCAGACGCACGCTTCGGAGGTCCCGAGCTCGACCGGCTTCTAACCACACATCCCTAATCGCCAATACGCAGGACCAGGCGCCGAACTCCCACCTCCTGGCGGTCGAAAGGCCAGGCTCGCCGGTCCGGATAGATTGACCCGCTCTCGGAAGGAGAGACTATGCGTCGTCTAGCCGGTCTACGGCTGATCCCATTTCTTGCTCTCGGAGCGTTGTTGGCGCTGGCGGTGGCCTGCGGCAGCAGCAACAACAAATCGACCTCGCCCACCGTTACCGCCGCAACATCTTCGGGCGCAGCATCCGGTGCCACTGGTGCCTCGTCCGGCTTATCCGGTGCGTCCGGCGCGTCTGGTTCGTCCGGAGCGGCCGCGAACCTGCCGCCGGAGAAGCTGACGTTCCTCGCGGCCTATAAGCCGCAGGCCAACCTGCCGTTCGTCGGCGCCTACGTGGCGCAGGAGAAGGGCTTCTTCAAGGACGAGAACCTCGACGTGACGATTCGTCACACCCAGAACGGCGACGCGATGCAGCTGCTGCTCGCCAACCAGGTGCAGATCACGACCGCCAACGCCGCCGACGTGCTGAGCCGGCGCGCACAGGGCCTGCCCGTCGTCTCTGTGGCGCTGGTCGGTCAGAAGAGCGAGCAGGGCTTCGCGGTCGGAGCCAACTCCGGCATCAACACGGTGCAGGATTTCATCGGCAAGAAGCTCGGCTACAAGGGCACCGTGCCGATCGAGTTCCTGGCGCTGGCTGCTCACGAAGGTATCGACCCTAGCAAGGTGCAGCAGGTCAGCGTCGGCTACGACCCGCGCGTGCTTAGCGAGGGCCAGGTCGACATCCTCTCCGTGTTCATTTCCAACGAGCCCGACCTGCTCGACCAGATCGGCTACAAAGTGAAGGTGTTCGACCCCAGCGCTTCCGGCATCCCGGCGCTTGGTCTGACCTACGTCGCTACCGAGGACGGTGTCAAAAGCAACTCGGACGCCATCCATCGCTTCGTCACCGCGGCGATTCGCGGTATCCAGTACGCCGCCGACCACCCGGACGAGGCACTGGACATCGTCATGAAGTACGCTCCTCAGGAGGACCGCAACCACCAGAGCTTCATGATGAACACGGAGCTGGCGCGCGCCAAGACCGACCTGACGATCCAGAACGGCTACGGCTGGCAGACGCTGGACCAGTGGCAGAAGCTCGAGCAGGCGCTGGTGCAGTTCAAGGCGATCGACAAGCCGGTCGATCCCGCGCAGGCGTTCACGACGCAGTTCCTCGGGGGCAAGAAGAACTGAACCGAGCGCAGATGGCAGAGCAGGCGTCGAAGCGCTGGGCCGTGATGCCGGTCAAGCCGTTCGACTGGGCCAAGAGCCGCCTCGACGGCGTGCTGTCTCCCGCCGATCGCGCTGCCCTGGCCCGGCGCCTCATGCTGGGCTCGTTGCGCGCCCTGCACGACAGCGCCTGCTTCGACCGCATCGTGGTCGTCAGTCGCGACGAGGAGGCGTTGACGCTGGCGCAGGGCGAAGGCGCCCTGACGCTCCGGGAGCGCGGCGAGCCCGACCTCAACGCAGCGCTAAGGCAGGCTCGCAGCCTTGCTCTGGTGGAGGGCGCCACTAGCCTGCTCGTGCTCGCCTCAGACCTGCCGCTGGTCACTGCATCGGACATACGCGACGTCGTCGCCGCGTCTAACGATTCGGCCGTAGTCATCGTGCCCGATCGCCGCGATGAGGGTACTAACGCGTTACTGCTGAGCCCGCCGGACGCGATCGCGTTCGGGTTCGGCGGGCTGAGCTCGCAACGCCATCTTGGCTTCGCCCGTGACGGCGGCCTCGCGGCGCGTCTGCTGCGGGTTGAGGGCATCGGATTCGACGTCGACCTGCCGCACGACCTCGAGGACCTCGAGCGTCTCGGTTGGCGGCTGGAGGATGCCGCAACTTCTCTACTTGGCCCAGAACGAGGCTAACGGCGAACGCCGTTCCCTAATTCTGTCGTTGCGAGCAGGCGTCCGGACGACGCGGCAACCTTTGACGTCTCGCGCGATGACGAGGACTCTTCTAAGCTGCAGGATTCATCCTGCTGGTCCGTCTCCTGACACCGGGTGCCTCGCCCCTCGAACCGTCAAGGTTGCTTTGTTGCTCCGCGCCTCGCAGCGATGGAATCAGGGAACGTTGTTCGCCGAGCGCAGCGTCTCCAGAAACGTGAGGCAGTCGCGCGCCAGCGACTCGCGATCGGCGTCGCTGCGCATGATTGTCTGCGCTACGCGGACGCTGAGTCCCAGCGCCTCGACTGAGGAAGCGAGCGCCGCGTCGACCTCGTCCATGACGAACCCGGCGATCAGCCCCGCATAGCGTGCTGCGACCCCGGCCGGCGACACGTCCAGCCCGAGCTCCGAGAGCATTTTCGCCGCCGGGCCCTTGATCGCCCGCCCGCCGACGATCGGCGAGACGGCCAGCGCCGGCTTGCTTGCGATGCGCTCTCGCACGCCCGGCAGCGACAGGATCGTCTCGACGCTGACGAACGGGTTCGAGGGTGCGAAGACGATGCCGTCGGCCGCGTCCAGCGCCTGCAGTACGTCTAGAGACGCCGACGCCGTCTCGCCGCCGGCAAAGACGATGCGTAACACGCGCGGCTCGCAGCGGCGGCGCACGAAGTAATCCTGAAAATCGAGCTCGCCTTCGTCCGTGACGACGCGGGTTGCGAAGGGGTCGTCGGTCATCGGCAGCACGGTCGGCGCAACGCCCAGCGCTGTGCAGATGCGCGCTGTTACCTCGGTGAGGCTCAGGCCTCGCGTCAAGAGCTGCGTGCGCAGCAGATGCGTGGCGATATCGCGGTCGCCGAGCCGGAACCAGGACGGTGCGCC
Organism: uncultured Chloroflexia bacterium; assembly: GCA_963732945.1. GTDB lineage: Bacteria > Chloroflexota > Dehalococcoidia > DSTF01 > WHTK01 > WHTK01. The sequence continues at coordinate 64,655 of CAVTBL010000006.1, read as the reverse complement.
CAGCCGGTCGAGAGCATCGAGCGTCGCGAACGTGTCGCCCGCCAGGCCCCAGCCCGTGTCCGGGTTGGCGAGGCCGGCCAGCGTGTAGGTCACGGTATCGAGGTCGGGAGAGATGCGCAGCCCGAGGTGCGTGAAGTCGTCGCCGGTGTTCACGATCACGGCGAGTTCTTCGGGTGGCAGCACGCGCGCCAGCCCGAACGCCAGCTTGGCGCCGCCGACGCCGCCTGCCAGGCAGACGATCTTCATCGCTCAGGCCTGAACACAACGTCTGCTACGGGGCGCCGGTTGGCCGGCTTACCCTTGCTGGCGGGCGTGCCGAGCGTGATCAGGGCCTGGGCGCGCCAGTGCTGCGGTGCACCCAGCGCGGCGCCGACCTCCTCCTGGCAGAACAACGGCGCGCACATCCAGCAGGCGCCGAGGCCGTGCGTGTGAGCCGCGATCAGGATGTTCTGCACTGCCATCGCCACGCCCTGTACCGCCATCAGCTCTTCGGCGTGCGAGCGGCGCTCATCCGGGTACGTGTCCATGTCTTCCAGGGTCAGAAACGCCACGATCGCGGCGCGCGGCGCCGGCGATGCGGTTGTAAGAGCGCGTTGCATCGGCCTCTACGTCGGCCGGGTCGTCGCCGTCGGCCAAGCGGGCCGCGCGCAGCAGGTCGCCCATGCGGGTCGCCAGCGCTTCACGCTGCGAAGCCTCGGTGAGCACGACGAACCGCCAGGGCTGGCGGTTGTGTGCCGATGGGGCCCAGGTAGCTGCCTCGAGGATGCTGTCGAGCACGGCTGCGTCGATCGGCTCGGGACCGTAGCGCCGAATCGAGCGGCGGCCCTTGATCAGGCTCTCGAAGGCCTCGGCGGCGTCTGAAGGCGGCATCGTGCAGTCATTCTCGCGTCGACGCCGACGCGGCGCAAACTAACGCCCCGCCTGTAATACGCCATTAATACGTCACATGTCTCCGGTTATGCGCCTTGTCACGCGCCTCTGGCGAAGATTAGGGGCACACAACGAAAGGAGGCAGAAATGCCTGACACCGAGACCGAAGGCAGAATGCAGAAGTGGAAGGGCAAGGTTCAGTCGATGTGGGGCGGCGTCACCGACGACGACATCAAAAAGAGCGAAGGTGACCGCAACAAGCTGGTCGGCACGATCAAGGAGCGCACCGGCCAGGCCGAGAACGAGATTCGCAAGCACCTCGACAGTTTCGACAAGGACGACGACTAACGGTCTGAGCTGTTTACTGCCGCCTTATAGGGATTAGAGCCTCCTGGAGTCGGCAGTGCAGGGTTAGGACGTCGGTCGGGGAGGACAGACGTCCCGTTTTGGAGAGAGCCCTTTCGTCACTGGAAGGGCTCTCTCCATTTCGGGGCGGGTTCTAGAGCCTGTCGCGAATGTGGGCCGGGACCTCGGTCTCCTTGGTCGCGACCATGGCGATGTAGTACAGCGGGTCGCCGGCGCAGGACAGGCGGTGCTGGTAGCGGCGGTAGGCCTGAATCTTGATCACGCCTTCGCGGGCCAACTCGCGGATCAGTTCGTCGAAGCCGGAGATGTCGCGCTCCTCGACGAACGCTTCCTTGATGTTGAACGCCAGCCATCCGGGTGTGTCGATCAGGTCGATGCCCTGAACGAAGGCCCTGGTCGGGATGTCGCCGAAGCCAAGCGCGGCGACGCAAGTCAGCGCGTTGAGCTCGTAGTCCTTGATCTGTAACTCGACGTCCTTCGTGATCGCCGTGAAGTCGGAGACAAAGTAGTCGTCGTAGCACCAGGGGCGGTCGCGCAGGGTTGCCTGGCGTGCCTCGTCGATGATGTCGACGCCGACGACGCACTCCGCGTTGAGATTCTGCAGCTCGTAGCCGACGAGGCCGCTGCCGGCGCCGAGATCGAGCACGCGCAGGTTCTCGACGTTCTCACCCGCGTCGGCCATCACCTCGTTGAGCAGCGAGACCACGCGAATCGGCGAAGAGCACTTGAGCAGGCGGTTGAACAGGCCCTCGTAGAGGCCGGGTATGTTGTACAGCTCGTGGTAGTCGTGAAGACGGATGCGTCGCCAGACGCCGTCGACCTCCACCTCGATCCACTCCGCGTCCTGTGTCAGAGAGGGGTCGTTGGGTAAACGGACCTCCGGGATCGTCGGCGTGATCGTCGTCGTGTGCGTCCCGTTGTGCTTTAGGTCGAATCGCTGGGTGGCCAAAAGGAACTCCTTCCAAATCGCGCGCATGCAGAAGCCGGGGTCGATGCGACCCCTTCTCGAAGTTGCGAACGCACGTCTAGTGAGGAGGTCTTCGGGGCGAACAGGTATGCAGGACGCAACCTGCCCCTACGACTCCTCTTTCAGTGGCCTACGAGGTCAGCTGACGGGTTAGGGCTGAAAGAGCTGCCCTGCTCCTCGAACCGAGGAGCTACACCCCGGAAATTGGTTCCCCCGTTTCCCGTCGCACAGGAGCGGGAATTAGGCCGTCCTATTCATGCTACGGCCGTGTTACATTTTCGTCTATCGAAGGCTCTTTCATGAGACATGGGGTCGGGCATGTACCGGCCGTCACAAACGCCAAAGAGCTGTCTCCTTCGATTCGCGGAGCCTACTTTCCCGAGCGAATTGCATGTCGTTCCGAGCGAAGCCGAGGATTCGCCGCTCACAGTAGTCGCGTGTACGACTAAACTGCGATCCGAAATCGAGACGCAGTGATCCAGTCGCCGCGACTCCGTCTGATGACACGGTGAGGTGATTCCATCACGCCTGCGTTGGCAGACTGACCGCGTCGCGGCTCAATCCCTGTCTGCGTTGCATTCGCTGCGTGCTCGCCTGTCGTAAGCGCCGCTCAGCGCTATACTTCGAGCCATCCCGAGTCCTGTGAGTCTGAGAGGGGCAGCGTATGAAAGTTCAAGACGTCATAGCCGAAATCCTCAAGCGCGAAGGGGTCGAAACGATCATCGGTTACCCGGTGAACCCGATGTTCGACGCCGCGGCGCGCGCCGACATTCGCACCGTCGTCGTGCGCCAGGAGCGTATCGGCGTGCACATGGCCGACTCGTTCAGCCGCATGAGCTCCGGCCGCAAGATCGGCGTCTTCACGATGCAGTCCGGTCCCGGCACCGAGAACGCGTTCGGCGCCGTCGCGCAGGCCTTCTCGGAGGCGGTGCCGATCATCGTGCTGGCCGGCGGCTACTCTCGCAGCCAGACGAACACGTTTCCGTACTTCAGCGGTCTCGTGAACTACAAGCACATCACCAAGACCTGCGAGCAGGTCACCGTCGCCGGCGCCCTGCCGGACATCATGCGCCGCGCCTTCTCGGCGGTGCGCAACGGCCGGCCCGGCCCCGCGTTTATCGAAATCCCGGCCGACATGTGGACCGATGAAGTGCCGGACGGCTGGAGCTACGAGCCCGTGATCAGCGTGCGCTCGGCGCCGGACCCCAAGGACGTCGACGCGGCCGCGCGTGTGTTGGTCGAGGCCGAGCGCCCCGTGCTCTACGCCGGTCAGGGCGTCAACTACGCCCAGGCCTGGGACGAGCTCAAGCAGCTCGCCGAGCTGCTCGAGGCGCCAACCACCACCAGCCTCGAGGCCAAGGGCGCCTTCCCGGAGAATCATCCGCTGTCGCTGGGCTCGGGCGGCCGCTCGCTGCCCGGCCAGCTCTACCAGCACCTGGTCGACTCGGACGTGATCTTCGGCGTCGGTACCAGCTTCACCAAGACGAACTACGGCATCGCGTTCCCGCAGAACCGCACCTACATCCACTCGACCAACGACCCCCGCGACCTCAACAAGGACCTGCGCGCCAGCTACGGCCTGATCGGCGATGCGCAGCTCACGCTTTCGATGCTGGTCGAGGCGGTTAGCGAACGTCTCGGCGGTAAGCCGCGCGGCAAGACCGAGGCCGTCGCTACGAAGATCGGCAGCCAGCGGGACGAGTGGATGCAGAAGTGGCTGCCGAAACTCACCGACGCGTCGACGCCGATCTCGCCCTACCGCGTTATCTGGGACCTCCTGCACACCGTCGACGTCGAGAACACGGTGATCACGCACGACGCCGGTAGCCCGCGCGACCAGATCTCGCCGTTCTGGGCCTCGACGACGCCGATGACCTACATCGGTTGGGGCAAGACGACCCAGCTCGGTTACGGCCTCGGCCTCGCGATCGGCGCCAAGCTCGCCGAGCCCGACAAGCTCTGCATCAACTACTGGGGCGACGCGGCCATCGGCATGACAGGCATGGACTTCGAGACCGCCGTGCGCGAGCGCATCCCGATCCTCTCGATCCTTTCGAATAACTTCTCGATGGCGATCGAACTGGCGGCGATGGCGGTTTCGACCGAGAAGTACCGCTCGACCGACATCTCCGGCAACTACGCCGACTTCGCCAAGGCCCTCGGAGGCTACGGCGAGCGGGTCACCGACCCGAACGACATCGTGCCGGCGATCAAGCGCGGCATCGCGGCGACGCAGAACGGCCAGCCGGCGCTGCTCGAGTTCATCACGCAGAAGGAGACGCAGATCTCCTCGTTCCCGCCGGCGAAGTAACAAGACGCCGAGACGAGCACAAAGGGCCCCAATCGTATTTACGCGATTGGGGCCTTTTCTATCCTCTCGCGTCCTTGCGTGCCGTCTTGACGAATTCTTATCAACTATCGGCCGGGTCCGTGACTACACTGGCACGGGAGGACGAGCCGATTCGTCAGCGCACACTCCTCAGGCCGACCTGGATCGTCCTCGCCTCTGTTCACGCTACTCTTGTCGCCATCTTCCTCGCCGGCTTCGTCGGCCGCTTGCCCATCGCGCCTTCGCATCACGATTTCGTGGCTCTGTACAGCGCCGGCTGGCTCGTGTGGCGAGAGCAGGTAGCGAGCGTCTACAGCTCGAGGCCGTTGGCGGATCTGCAGCACGGCCTCGTTCAGGGCAGCATCGGCGTGGCCAGGCTACATGCCGTTCATCAATCCGCCCTTCGCCGCGGTGCTGCTGGCGCCGCTCTCGCAGATGTCGATGACGTCTGCCGAGCTTGTCTGGACTCTGCTGAGCCTGGCGATCGCGATTCCGGCGGCGTTGTCCCTGACGAAGTCGGTTTCATCCACCAGTCGTCTGGTCTCGGCGGGTCTGGCCGCGACGGTCTTCCCGATGTATCAGACGCTCGCGGAGGGCCAATGGTCGATCATCCTGCTCGCGGGCTGCCTGGCGGCGCTCTACTTCGGACGTAACAAGCATGGTCTCGCGGCCGGCGCCTGTCTGTCCGTGCTCTGGTTGAAGCCTCAACTGGCACTGATCGCGATCGCCGGTCTGCTGGTGTGCAAGGCGTGGCGACCGGGCGCCGTGATGCTCGCGATGCTGGGCGCCTTCTTCGTCTTGTCGCTGCCCTTCACAGGCCTCGGGGCCGACCGCAGCTACGTCCTCTATATCGTCGAGGTGATGCGCTCCCATGCCGCCGGTGCGGGCGCCGCCGCGAGCACCGTGTGGCAGGGCAACCTGCGCCAGACCGAGGGCATCAACGGGCTACTTGCCGGCTGGCTGGGTCAATCCCACGCTGCCTCTGTCGATGGCCTGCTGATGCTTGCCGTGGTGCCCACCCTGATCCTGTACTTCATGGCTCTGCTGAAGGTCCGTCCCGGTTTCCAGAGCCTCGAGCAGAGGCTGATGCTGGTTGCGTCGTTGGGCATCGGGTTGCTGGTCGATCCGCACCTCTATCAGCAGGACCTGACCCTGCTACTGCTCGTCGTGCCGATCCTGGTCGAGTACAGCCGTCACCGATTCGGCTTCTTGCTCGCGGTGTGTCTTGCAGCGGACGTGTCGATGATCGATATTCTCTGGCCGCTTCATCTGTTCACGATGACCGTGTGGGCAGCGACGCTCGGCATCTGCGTCGCGACGCTGTGGCGCAAAGCGGCGCCGGCGCTGATTCAGCGCTTCGGCTTTTCGACGCTCGATTCCGATGCCGGCCTCATCACTGCTTGATCGCCGATACGAGTAGGTAGTGTTTGACGAACAGAGAGAACGTGCCCTGTGTCAACGCGACCTTCAGTCTCGGCAGGAAGGCGCGGTAATTCGAGGGCTCCGCCGCCAGGCGGCGGAACGGCCACAGGAACAGGTTCTTCGTGAAGCTCGCGGCGCAGCGGTCCGTCGCGTCGATCACCTGGACGTCGCGAAAGCCCGCTGCGATCAGGGCTCGACGGTACAGCTCCGGTGCTGCAAGACGATTCGCTTCGGGCAGATGGGCGCGCTCCGCCAGCGAAGCCGGCATCGAGCGATAGAGGATGTCGGTCATGACCAGCCCGCCACCGGGCTTCAAGACGCGGTGCGCCTCCTTGAAAAACGCCTCGCGCGTGTCGAAATGAAACGCCGACTCGACGCAGATCATGCTGTCGAACATCGCGTCGCCGAACCCGAGGCGTGCTGCGTCCATGACCGCAACGCCGCACTGGGGGGCGTTGCGATGCGCCTGCCCGGCCTGGGTGTCCGAGAGGTTGATGGCGCACACGTCCTGCGGTTCGAAGTACCGCGTGATGTAGCGCGTCGAGCCGCCGACGCCGCAGGCCGCGTCCAGCACTCGGCCGCTGCGCTGCGGCAGCATGCTTAGCAGCTTCTCGACCAGGTTCTCGCTGGCCTCGCGCTGGGTCCGCGTGCCGGGAAGCCAGTAACCGTAGTTGTAGAAGTCGCTTCCATCGTAGTAGCTGCGCGCGACGTCGCCCAGCATCCCGCGGTCGTAGTCCGCCAACATCGCTTGGGGTTTACTCATTGGTCCTCGGCTAAGGCTCAGCGTGATGCCTAAGGTTGCATGTGGCTGAACTCACCCGAAGAGACTAGACGATTCGTCCTCGACGGCGTAGTGCCGGTTGGCTTCAGCTGCCCGTCGACTTCGCATCCGGCGCTTCGACGGCGTTACCCTATGCTCGGCCTGTCGAGCGACGGCGGGGCCTCGATTTGAGCAGCGAGCTCGGGAGATGCGATGAAGATCTCGGACGTGATCGTAACTCGATACCGGCAGCGCAGCGTTGATGGACGTGGCGGTGGCGGCGAGATCCAGATTGTCGAGGTGCACACCGACGATGGCGTCACGGGCACGGGCTTTGTCGCAGCGGCGGGCGGGCGCAACACCGTGGGCGGCGACTTCGTGGCGGCGCTGATCCGCAACAACCTGCGCGCCATCGTGCTCGGGCAGGACCCGCGTCTCACGGAGCGTGTCTGGCGCAGCATGTACGAGCAGGTCGCGCCGCGCCGCGGCGCCCGCGGGCTGCTGCTCAACGCCATCGCCGGCGTCGACTTCGCGCTGTGGGACATCAAGGCGAAGCTTATGGGCGCGCCGCTGGGCGACCTGTTCGGCGACCGCAAGGAGCTGATCGCGACCTACGCCAACGCGGCGCACTGCGTCGACCCCGTCGAGGCGGCCACAACCGCCGCAGCTTACGTGGCGAAGGGGCATCGCGCGGTGAAGATACGCGGCTCGCTCAACGTCTCGCCGATCGAGCTGACGAACCGGCGCGTCGAGGCTGTGCGCGAGGCGATCGGGCCGGACGTGAAGCTGATGGTTGACGTCAACGGCACCTGGAACACCGACCTCGCGATCCAGCAGCTCAAGCGCTGGGAGCGCTTCGGCCTCTACTGGCTCGAGGAGCCGGTGCCGCCCGACGACATCCGCGGTTACGCCAAAGTTCACGCCAATGCCCGCGGCGCCTACATCGTTGGTGGCGAGCAGCACTCCGGCAGCATCGAGTTCGACGCCCTGCTGGACCACGTCGACATCGTGCAGCCGGGCGCGGGGCTGGTCGGCGGCATCACCGAGTGGCTCAAGGTCTATCAGATGGCGACGGCGCGCGGTGTGCCGGTCTCACCATGGGACCTGCAGGCCGTGCATATGCACATGGCGTCGGGCCTGCCGAACGTGAAGTGGATCGAATACTTCATGCCCGACAACCCGATGCTCGAGTTCCAGAATCGTCTGTTCGCGAAGCCGCGCTTCGAGGAGGTTGTCACGGACGAAGGCGTCTTCCTCAAGCCACCGACCGAGCCCGGCCTCGGCATCGAGCTGGACGAAACGTTTGCCGCCGAGGCGCACCTCGAGGGCTAACGGTCCCTACGACTCCAGCTCGTCGCGCATTTTGCGAAAACGTTCGTCATCGAGCTCGCCCCGGACGTAGCGCTCCTCCAGCAACCGGGCGGCTCGCGATCGGCCCGCGAAGCTGTGCGCCACTACGAAGGGCACCACGAACACGATCACGTTGATTGGCTTTGCCAGGACGCGTGTGCCGGACGCATCGCCTTGCTGTTCATGGGCATCGTCTCTGTTGCGACGGCGGGGCTTGCGTGCCAGCAGCGTCGCAGCCGCCGACGCTGCGATGCTTCCGAAGACACTGATCGCGATGGGTAAAACTGGACGCGGAGCGCGCCTTGTTTGCTGATGCTGTGCTGAAGCCGAGTCCGTGTTCGGTCGAGACGGCTCTTCGCGGTCATGATGGCGCGAGACCCTACCGCGCCGACGCCCTCCGTGGCGGTCCGTTACTGACTCGATCGTGCTCATTGTTGATGTATCGCTTCGAGTCTCTTGCATGAGAACCACTCTACGAGTCCGGTGCAGATCTCATGCAGAGCCAGACGTCTCTAATCATGCTTCGGCGGCACGATTGCTAAAATCGCCCCATGGCGACACAGCTGAGTCTCAACGAACTGCTTGCGGGCCTCGAAGCAAAGAAGGGAGACCTGCGTCAGAAGCTGGTCCTGGCGATGATCGACGAGGGCCTGTTCCGGCAGGCCGGCGGGTCGGGTGAGATACGCTTCGCCGGCGATCGCATGCGCCCCGAACAGCTGATGCGCATCGTCATGGACTGCTACGCCGGGGTGCTGGCTCGCGTCTACGATGACGCTTCCGAGTTGCAACTGCCACCAGGTGACTAAGCGGGCTGCCTTGCGGCGGCTACCGCGATGCGTCTAGAGTGATGACCGCTCATCAATCAGTTACGAGGTTATGCCGCATGGACACGCTCGACTACATCAAGACCAACCTGGCGTTTGCACACCGCGCGCTCGCCGATGCCTGCAACGGCACGCCGGAGCAGCTCCACTTCGTACCGCCAAACGGCAGCCACTCGATCGCCTGGTGTCTATGGCACACCGCCCGGGTTGAGGATCTGATTATCAATGGTCGTGCCCGCCAGGCGCCCCTGGTGTGGAGCCAGGACTGGGCCGACCGCACGGGCCTGCCATTCGAGGGAATGGGCACGGGAATGACGGACGAGGAGGCGGTTCAGGTCCAGATCAAGGACATGGACGCCTTCCGTGCCTATCAGGAAGCGCTCTGGAAGCAGACGGCGGAGTATCTCGACTCCATCACGGCGGACGACCTCCAGACCGAGAGGCCGACGCGCGACGGCGGCACCGAGACTATCGGCCAGGGGATCTCGCTGCACATGCTCGGCCACTTCAACGGACACCGCGGCGAGATCAACATGCTGCGCGGTATGCAGGGTATGCCTACCGTGCTGCAGCGCGAGGGCACTCACTAGCCCGAGGCCGCCTCGTGGTTCGACGCCACCTGATCGCCCGTCGTCGAGGGCGTCCACGGCACAAACCCCACGGCTTCGCTCAGGAGTCTCCGGTCATGAGCACGTCATCGCTGCGCGCGGCAGTTTGCAAGCTTGAACGTGCTGCTCGCGGACGTCGTTGCTGGTGCGATCCTCTTGCTACTGCCTGCCTGAAGGCGCCGCGTTCTGTTGCGCGTGCTGCTGAAGGAAGTTCTCCAGCTGTTGAAGCAACTGCCGCAGATCAGGCGATAGGTTGTTACCGTCTTGCAGCAGGTTCTGAAGAAGCTGTTGCAGCGGTCCTACAGTGCTCTGCTGGTTACCGCCGTTCTGCTGGGGTAGAGTCTGGGATTGGTTGGGCGCCACATTTTGCCCTGGCTTGTTCTGAGGTTGAGTGGGCGCCACATTCGGTCCCGATTTGTTCTGGGGTAGGTTCGGCACCACATTCGCCCCCGGTCTGGTCTGGGGAACAACCCGCTGCCGTAGAGGCCCCTGCCACTGACCCTCGAAGCGTCCCGCCGGGAACGGAATGACTTTGGCCTCAGCGCGCTCGTGGTGACCACCGCTCCAGAGCAGCGCCCCGATGCCAACACCCAACAGCACGAGCAGCGTCGCCGCGACGATTCCGCCCAGTCCGAGGAAGATGCCGCGTCCGATGAAGACGCCACGGCGTGTCTCGCCCTGTCGTGGTGGTGCGCTGGCGGGTGTCGCTGCCGCGCTGCCGGGGCTCGAGGTGTCGACAGTCTCCGGTTGCGCTGAGGCAGTGGCTGCTGCTTGGGAAGGCTCTTCTGAGGTTGTGCCTTCTTCGGCTTCGTTAGTCATGATGATTGCTCCCCGCCGCCTCACAGTCGAGGCGCTATTCCATACCTAGCCTAACGCGGAAGTATCAAAGGTCTCACTAAATTCGGCAAAAAGGGCGTTATCTGACGCCCTGTACGCGCAAGTTTGCCAACGCCTGGCGGGTCCGTCACTCCTCGCCACTACGCCTTCATGATTGGCGAGAGGCGGCAGCGCCGAGGTCCGGGAAGTCGGTAAAGAAGCCGTCGATGCCTGTCTCGAGGAAACCGGTGAGCTCGCCGGCGAAGTCGCCGTGCAGGCCGGGGTAGGCCGGATCCGCGGGGTCGCCGCGGCGGAAGGGCTCGAGCAGAAAGTAGTTCTCGGCGCGCAGGGTCCAGACGTGGACCTGCAGACCGTGCGCATGCGCGTCGTGTATCAGCGTCGTGGGCGTAGGCGGCGAGGCAGCGGGCACGATCAGGTCTTTGTGCACGCCGATGCCGTCGGCGTAGCGCGCGACCTCTGCGAGGCCGTCGGGCGAGGCGAGGTCGGCGTAGGTACGCCGTTCGCATGCCCGCGGCGAAGTCGACAGCTGGCGAAGACGCAACCGCAGGACTCCGCACGCGTCTACATTCCCAACGGCGATGCCATCCTGGGCAAAGGCCTCGAGCGCATGATCCTGAACAACGAGGACGCCAAGACGGTCTGGCCCGACGTCTCGGGCCAGCTGAAGAAGGCGTACGAGCAGGACGTGAAGCCAAAGCTCACGGCGTAAGCAGGTCTGCAAACCACAGGGCCGGGAGGTTCGCAGCCTTCCGGCCCTTCGACTATTCAGGAAGGTGGCGGCATGGCCGAGGCGGGCGTCTCGTTTCGAGAGGTGAGCAAGCTGTTCGGCGAGGTCAAGGCCTGAAGTCAACGTTGCGCTCGGCGAATCGTTGAGCCTGCAGCCGTCGTTGCAGACGCCGCACCTGTTCGACGCTTCGGACGGGCGGCGAATCGAGTAGAATCACCCTGACCTCTTCCCGCGAGTCCAGTGGCTCCGGAGAAGGCTGGTTCCAAACTTAGCTCTTTGTTGCACTTGCCACTGCCCTGCGCTGGTACTCTTGCGTGGCTCGTCCATTTGAACTCGAGTCTTGGGGAGACGGCGTGTATCGAGGCTGGTGGATCGTATTTACGGCGTTCCTGTCACAGTTTGCAGCGACAGGATCGAGTGGTTGGGTTTTCGGCGTCCTTCTATTGCCTATGCAGGCCGACCTGCACGCCAGTCGCAGCGCCATCGTCGGCGTCCTACTCGTACAACGACTGATAAGTGGAGCAGCGGGAGCTCTGCTCGGACCCTTCATAGACAGGGAAGGAACGCGACTGGTGACGGCGGTCAGCGCTGTGATTGCCGGCGGATGCCTACTGGGCCTGGCTGCTGTTCAGACAGCATGGCAACCTTACGTCCTCTGGGGCATCTTCGGTTTAAGCCTGCCTGGGCTTTCCACGGTTGCGCCCGTGGCTGCTATCTCGGCCTGGTTCGTCCGCAAGAGGACGCAGGCCATTGTCACATACACGTTTGGTGGCGCCGTGGCAGGGCTTGTGCTTGCACCTACGATGGCCGTTGTCGCGGACCAGTTCGGCTGGCGCACGGTTTGGGTCGTGATGGGCTTGATGTTCTGGACGATCGCTCCGCTCGCCTGGATTGCGATTCGCCGAAAGCCGGAGGACGTGGGCCTGCAGCCGGACGGTCTCGCAGCGTTTGCTGTGCTGACGGCTGCAGATACAGAGGCGAGAGCCGGCACCCAGGCAGAAGGTTGGACAGTGAATCAGGTGTTGAGGAGCAAGTCCTTCTGGCTTGTAACGCTTGGGTTCACGTTGACGATGCTGCCTGCCTCCTCGATATTCATTCACATGTCTTCATACATTCAAAGCAAAGGCTTCTCCGAGACGGACGGGGCCGTAGCAGTGAGCATCTACGGCTTCGGTGCCGTGCTGGGTCGTTTCGTCTGGGGCTTCATGGTCGTCCGCCTGGGGCTCCGGAGATCATTGGTTGCGTGGGCCTTTGCCTACGGAGTAAGCATTGTCCTCTTCGCCCTGCCTGCATCTATTGTTGCTCTATACGGGACAACCATCCTGCTGGGACTCGCGGTCGCTGGCTCACTGCAGTTCAGAGCTCAGGCACTCCCGGACTATTTCGGGAGCCACATCGCCGGCTCGCTAACCGGCTACTCATCGGCCATTGCGACCATCGCCGCGGCTGTGGCGCCGCTCATCGTCGCCTATTCCTATGACCTCAGCGGAGCGTATGAAGGTATCTTCATCCTCTTCGCCCTCTGCTGCATTGCTGCGAGCGTCGCCTTCATCTTTTCAGCGCCGCAACTGGTCTCAGACCGTACCGCGTCCAGCGAGGCTGCGGCCGGCTAAGGCACGCCTCGACGGATGGCAGCGAAGTGCAGAATGCCTAAAAACCGCCAATCGAGGCTGAGCGACGCTACTTTGCCGCCACTGGTTCATGTGCCAGGAGGAACCGACGCACGTGCTCGACTGCCTCTGTGAGGTGCTCCTGCGTGTCCTTCCAGGGGAAGATCGTCACTTCAGACTTAGGTGCCAAGTTCGCCGACTCCATCGCCACCTCGTATGGGTGCGGAGGGACGTCGTCCGGCATGATCAGTACCGGAGTCTGGCAGTTGCGCACGAAGTCCCGGGTCACGGTGAAGACGAAGTCTGCTCGGGACGTGTACATGGCGTGCAAGAACTTGTCGACCATCTCCATCGTAATTGCGGGGTTGCGTTCACAGAGCTGGGGGCCCCAGGCCTTGATGTTGTTGTCGTAGAAGAGAGTCGGGCTCTCGGGCCTGAAGCCACTGGGCTGGCACATGACTGCCGCAACCACCCGCTCCGGCGCTCTTTGAATCAGGTTCCACAGGAATGGTCCCCCGATGCAGCAGCCGAGCACCAGGAACTGCTCACAGCCCAGATAGCTCATCAGCGCTAGCTGATCATCGGCATAACCGTCCCACGGGTTGTCCATGCGTAGCGGCCCGGTCGATTGCCCGCCGTTGGCGTTGCGCTGGTCCATCGTGATGCAGCGGAAATGGTCCTTGAACTCGTTCATGGCATCAAAAGGTCCGGACGAGGTCCAGACGCCGATGTTGGAGTTGAGGCCGCCGCCGGGAATAAGGAGCAACGGGAAACCCGAGCCGACCTCTTCGTAATGGATACGAAGGTCACCCTCTTCGTAGAACGGCATCTATCTTCCTCCTCGCGAAGCTCCTAAGTCGTCGATACTCTAGACGATTTCGGATGTCGCCGGCGTTGAGAATACGCGTAGGCTGCCGCCAGAAGCGGAACGAAGAGCAGCCCCAGGAGCGCGATCGGCCAGGTAAAGGTCATGGCTCGGCGACCGATCTAGCAGGCGTTTCTCTGCCCGCTGGATCGATGGTACCGGACACGACACTGCTAAGCCCGGTCTACAGAGAGAAAATGTTCGAGGATGTACGCAGCCAGCCGAACTGATCGTCTATTGGTGTGCAGCAGTAGCGTGGGACTCAGCGGTTCGCCGAAGTTCGCTAACGTCTGTGGGGGTTGCTGTCAGCGTTGCTGTCAAAACGCGAAAACCGCCCGGTGTGGGCGGTCCTGCGGCTCCTGGGATTACCTAGCTTTTAGAATCGGAATGGCGGAGAGGCAGGGATTCGAACCCTGGATACCGGAGAACCGGTATAACGGTTTTCGAGACCGCCGCATTCAACCGCTCTGCCACCTCTCCGCAAGTAGTGTAGCAAGGAACGTGGTTTGACTGGAGTGCCCGCTTCACGTGCAAAATGGTGCTGCCTGAGGTCGATTTGGTATGCAGACGGCCGTGCGCTGGCAAAGCAAGAGAGGGCCGGTCGTTTAGACCGGCCCTCTCGGTTCTGAGCCGCGGTGCCGCGCTAGACCTTGCGCAGCTGGACCACGTAGCGGTTGTTGTAGCCGCCGGCCGAGGCAGTAAACGTACCCGTGCAGGTAATCAGCGTCATATCTGCGGCGCTGCTGGAGACGACGCTGCTGAAGTCCGAGCCATCGGGCACTGCGTATTCGTTGAACACGACGTAATTGGTCACGGTGCCGTCGGCGGCGATGTACTGGGCTGTAGCGCCGATCGCGAGGCTGCGGATGTACCAGAACACGGCCGTACCGGAGCCGCCGTTGTAGCAGCGACCGCAATCGACGTGGCCGGCGATGATCTTGTTAGAGCCGCCTGCCCATGTGTGGTAGGGGAAGTTGTATTGCACGACGTTGAAATAGCCGTTGGGGTCTGGCATGGCGCCGGTAGAGCCCACGTCCATACCGGTGACCGCAGCGTTGAGGCTGATCGAAGGGATGATCAGCTGAGCGCCGAGGGAGTACTCGGTGCCGTAGGTGTGGCCAGGCGCGCCGCCGCCGCCACCACCGTTCGTCGCGGTGGTACTACCGCCACCGCCGCCGTTGGTCGTTGCGGTGTTGCTGCTGGAGCCGGTGCAGTTGGCCAGGTACCAGTCGCGCTCGGAGCCGGACTCGTAGGCGGTGCCCTGAATGGCGCTGCAGTCCTTACGGTTGGGCTCCTCGGTGGCTTCGACCGTTGCAGTAGCCTGCGGCGTGACCGCAGCCTGAGCCGGAGGTGTTGCGGTCGGCGCGGCGTCTATGTTGTCCGACGAGAGGCTGACTGTGGGCACCAGCGCAACCTTGTTGTTGTCGCTGCCACCACTCGTACCGAGCACGATGCCAACGGTGACGATGAAGGCGACCACGGGGATCGCCAGGACGTAGGCGATGCGTGGTATGCGTTCCAGGATCGTCGGTAGCCTCATGTTCTTCCTCGCTATATGGCTGAAATTGCCCGGGAGCCGGTCCGGTTATTTGCCCAGGCCACGAAACATAATAACGAAGCCGTGAGCTATGTCACGCGAAATCATGCTCGGATGCTGCTTTAGGTCATTCGGGTTGCAGTCAGGACCTGACGGTTGCTGTACTCGTGCGTGTCACGGTTAAAGTCGCCGCCGCAGGTGATGATCGTGATCGACTCCTGAGCCGTCGCCGAAACGATCTGGTCCCACGGACCGGTGTTGGCGTTGACCGGCTGGTTGGATGTGACTTTGTACTTGTACGTCTGGCCGCTGAGCTGCACGTCGATCTCGTCGCCAATCTTCAGCTGGTTGAGGTCCCAGAGCACGGCTTCGCATGGCGGCGGCTTGGTGCCGTTGTCGCAGGCTTTGGTGCCGGAGTCGACGTGGCCGGCGAAGATCGAGTTGCCGCCCTGACCTGGGGCGCCACCCTTGCCGGCCCAGTTGCTGAAGTCGTAGTAGACGATGTCGTCCGGGCTGTCCGGGTTGGGCATGACGCCATCGAGGCCGACCTTGCGGTAAGTCAGGGAGGCGTTGACGCCGATGGAGCTGATGATTATCCGGTCGCCGCTCCCGACTTGCGTCAGGCTGGGCGCTTCCGCGGTTGCGCGCGACAGGTCGATCGTTGCCTGAGCCGTGGGCTGTGCCGTCTGCAAACCGCCGGAGGTCGAAGTCGGGGTGCCGACTGCAACGGCGCTGTCGCCGCTGCCCAGCGTGACGTTGTTGTTGCCACTGCCGCCACCGCCACCCAGGGCAACGGCGACGACGATGATGCCGACCACGATGGCCGCGGCGAAACCACCAATCAGTGGCAGCGGCACCTGGCCAGAGCGAATCTTGTCGAACAGGTTGTTGTTCGGACCGCCCGAACCATTGTCATGCATGTGTCGGTACCCTCGATGTAACAGTTTTGAGCCCGTCTTAAGAAGAACAGGTCTAATCCAGAATACGGAAGGGTGTTCTAGGCTGCAACCGAACTTGGTAAGTAAAGGCGCCCCACCGGGGCGCCCCACTCATTTGGCATTTTGCCGGGGCGTCCCAATCAGGGACGCCCCGGCTCATGATTCGTTAGTCGCGGACGCGGGAGCGGACCAGTACCAGCGCACCCAGCGCCGAGGCGATGACCAGGGCGATGCCGCCGTAGGTCTGCCAGCCGATGCTGTTGTCGCTGCTGGTGAGGCCGGCGTCACCGGTGTTCGGCGGGGAAATCACGCCGCCACCCGATACGGTGGGGACCACGGTCGGCGGCGGAGCCGTCGTGGCCGTGGGTACCGTCGAGCAGTTCACCGTGACGGTCACGGTGCCCGTGGCGCTACCGGCCGTTGCGCCGACAGTGACGGCGCCATTGGCGTTACTCGTCGCCGAGTAGAAAACGAACAGGCTGCCGTCGCTCGCGGTCGTGCCGCTGGTCGGGCTAACCGAGCCCTGGCTCGCCGTGAGGGTCACAGCCGTGCCGGCCGCGACCGGGTTACCGGCGGAGTCCTTGACCTGGACCGTGATGATCGAGGTGCCGTTGCAACCCAGGGTTGCGGGCGACGCCGAAATCGTCAGAGCGCTGGCCGGACCGACGGTGGTGGTCGGCGTGACCGAGGTGGTCGCGGTGGCCGTCGGGGTCAGGGAGATGTTGCCGCAGTCGACCGTCAGTGCGATCGACCTCTGTGCTAGCGTTGGTCAGATCGAGTGGTCCCGCTGTCACCTGATACCGTTGCAGTTGTCGTAAGGCGCCGGAAGACTGAGCAGCTGCGCCGTGTACGTCTCCTGAATGCAAACGCTGGTGATCTGGATTATGCCCGATGCAGAGCTATCATCACCGCTGCCGCCGTCTGTAATGGTAAGCGAGCTGGTGTCGCTTGCCGGGTTCGGGGTGATGCGGACACGTCCGCCAGCGACAGGAATGAAGTCATTCGTCTGCGTGTCCGTGATTGTGACCAGAGAGGTCGCCGGTGCGCGAAGTACAGGCGGCCGAGGCTGTTTGTGGTTGTGTCGGGTGTGAGATTCGTGCCCGGTACGAGCATGACTAGGCCCAGGGCGAACACCGCCGCCAGGGGCAGTAGCTTCCACGTGTGTGACATGATTTTTCCTTCGCACCTCCGGAAGAATGCCCATCCTCATATTCGGACTGGGCTTGGCCCTGGGAATTGCGCCCTACCATCAGCAATTTGGCTGAGCGCCCCGCCACTCTCCCCGTGGGCGACCTAATAGGACTTGCTGCCAAGCAAGCCAGCCGAGCATCTGACTCGACCAAGGCGGATTATAGCATCGGGCGTCAAAACGTGTAGAAGGGAATGCCCACTACAGGCTCTATAGATGTCACAATTTCATTGCGATTTCGATGAGGCAGATTTGTAGCGACCTTAGACACTCAGATCGACGGCAGATCGCGACGTCATCGAAGCTGTCTGGCGCGCGTCTGTTTCGGCGTGTTGCGGCCCTCTGGAACGTATGGTCCTTATCCCGCGAGTTGTCCGGGCCCCGACGCCGCGGCAAAGAAAACCGCCCTCGCTAATCTAGCGAGGGCGGCTCGTAGCTCTTTGCCCTTTGCTGGTTTGCCGTGGCTCGTCTGCACTACAGAATCGGCAGGTACTCCTGCAGTTCGTAGTCCGTGATGTGCGAGCGGTAGCGGTCCCACTCGATGCGCTTCGATGTGAGGAGGCTCTCGTACAGGTGCTCGCCGAGACAGTTGCGTAGCAGTTCGCTCTCTTCGGCGAGCTGCAGGGCCTCGTACAGGCTGCCCGGCAACGTCGGCACCTGCTCCATGCTCAGCTCGTCGGCGGCATCACGGCTCGGCGGCAACGGGTACTCGCGCTCGATGCCCTCGAGGCCGGCCGCGAGCAGCGCTGCGAACGCGAGGTAGGGGTTGCAGGCGGCGTCGGGCGCCCTGTATTCGACGCGGGAGGCGATCTCCTTGCCCTGGCGATACTCCGGTACGCGCAGCAGATCGCCTGGCATGCGGCCCGAGACCTGGGCCTGCGAGGCAGTCATCGAGCCGCGTTTCCGGTTCCAGGCGACGCGCACCGGCGCTTCGAAGCCCGGGATCAGTCGCTTGTACGAATTGACCCACTGGTTCGTGACCAGGGCGATCTCGCCGGCGTGACGCAGCAGGCCGGCGATGAAGCCGCGTGCGACCGCCGAGAGGCGCTCCGGGTCGGCGCCGTCGTAGAACGCGTTCGTTTCGCCGCGGAACAGCGATAGGTGGGTGTGCATGCCGGAGCCGTTCTCGTTGGCCAGTGGTTTCGGCATGAAGGTCGCGTAGACGCCGTTCGCCATCGCGACTTCCTTGACCACGAGGCGGCAGGTCAGAACGCTGTCGGCCATAGTCAGGGCGTCCGTGTAGCGCAGGTCCACCTCGTGCTGCGAGGGCGCGGCCTCGTGGTGGCTGGACTCGACGCCGATGCCCATCTCCTCGAGCGTCAGAACGGTCTCGCGCCGCAGGTCGCTGGCGCCGTCGAGCGGCGTCAGGTCGAAGTAGCCGCCCTTGTCGAGGGGTGTCGTGCTGGCGCCGTCTTTAAAGTAGAAGTACTCGACCTCCGGCCCGGTGTAGAACGTGAAGCCCAGGGCGGCGGCGCGCTCCAGGTTGCGCTTGAGCACGTGACGCGGGTCGCCGGGGAACGGCGTTCCGTCCGGCAGGGCGATGTCGCAGAAGATGCGCGCCACTCGACGCTCCCGCGGCCGCCAGGGCAGCAGCTGAAACGTCGATGGGTCGGGCATCGCCAGCATGTCGCTCTCGCCGGAGCGCGCGAAGCCGGCGATTGAGCCGCCATCGAACCCCACGCCTTCCTCGAGAGCCTCTTCGAGGTCATCGAGCGTAATCGCGAAGCTCTTCAGCGAGCCCAGGATGTCGGTGAACCAGAGGCGGATGAACTTGACGTCTTGCTGACGGCACTGCTGGAGTACGTAATCGAAGCTAGTTTCACTCATATCTGATCCATGATAAGACGCGCTCCGATGAAGCGCCTCCACCGCCTTTGATTAAGTTCAAGTTACATAAACCCTTCCGGGCATGAAAACGGCTTCTATAGTCTCGACGCGTGTCTATACTGCTGAACTATGCAGAGGGTGTTATTGCTCTACCAGACCGAAGGCGCCTCCTTGTTGCGGCGCGACCTCAGCGCGCTCGACCTCGACGTCGATGCGGTGCCGGCTCACGAGGCCGAAAGCGCGATGCTCGACCAGAGCCTCGACGCACTGATCCTCGAAGCTGCCAGCAACCTCGAAGAGACCAAGCGCCTGCTCGAGTCGCCGGCCCGGCCTCAGCGCGCGCCGCTACTGCTGCTGATGCGGCAGGAGCAGCTCGGCGCCATGGACGCGACCTGGCCCGCGGACGACTTCGCGGTCCTCCCGGTCGCCACGGACGAGCTCGGCCTGCGCCTGCGTCGCGCCATCTGGCGCAAGACGGGCGTCGATAGTGCCAACATCCTGCGCAGCGACGACCTTGTGCTCGACCTGGCGAACTACAAAGTCTTCGTCTCGGAGCAGCCGGTCAACCTCACGTTCAAAGAGTTCGAGCTCCTGCGCTTCCTCATGACTAACCGCGGCAAGGTCTTCACCCGCGAAGCCCTGCTCAACCGCGTCTGGGGTTACGAGTACTTTGGCGGCGCGCGCACCGTCGACGTGCACATCCGGCGCCTGCGCGCCAAGATCGAGACCGGCGCCACCATCTACATCGAGACGGTGCGCAACGTCGGCTACCGCTTCCCTCAGGCGTAAGCACTCTCTCTGCTTCGCACCTCTCGTTCGGCGCAGTGGTTACTCGGCGGCGAAGCCTGAGCTGGCGAGGAAGTTTCCACGCCAACGCCGTGCGGTCCCTCCCGGAGGAGCGCGCGCCCGAGATCGCAGCCCGAACGCTCGCCCTTCCTGACGTTCAGAGCATCGAGGATCTCACCGCGCTGCTGACCCCAGCAGGGGAGCGCTGAGGTCGAGACAGTTACCGCTCCCGGACTGCGTAAGTCAGGTGGATCACCCGCTGCGTCGGCTCTGCGCGGACCGGCTCCAGGGCCACGCGGCCCGCGTCGACGCCCTCGAACAGGCGGATTCCGGAGCCGAACACCACGGGTGAGAGCGCGATCGAGAACTCGTCGATCAGGCCGGCGTTCACGTACTCCAGGATCGTTGCGCCTCCGCCCGCGATACGGTCGTCTCGGTCGCCGGCGGCCTCGCGGGCCTTGTCGAGCGCGGTCTCGATGCCGTTGTTGACGAAGTGGAAGGTGGTCCCACCCGGCCGCACCCAGGGGTCACGCTTCTCGTGCGTTACTACGAAGACCGGCGTGTGGAACGGCGCCTCCTCCGGCCACATCTCCTCGCCGGCGTCGAACATGCGCTTCCCCATCACGCTCGCGCCGGTTTGCTCGAACGTCTCCCGCGCGATGTCGTTGTCGCGCCCTTCCTCGCCGCCCTCGCCGAGCTTGAGGTTCTCCCGGAAGAACCGCAGCGGGAACACCCATGCCTGCAGCTCCATCCACTGCTGCCCCATCAAGTCCTCGGGGGCCTCCGGCGCGATGAACCCGTCCAGCGACATCGATACGCTGAAGAACACCTTCCCGGCCATTAGCCCTCAGCTCCCTTCCGAACGATCTCGGTGACGTAGGCAGCCAGCTTGCTCAGAGTCTGCTGGCCGCCCTCGATCGCGTGGTACTTCTCGACCGCCTCGTCGCGCAGCTCCTTGGTGGGGAACAGCGTGCGCATCTCGATCCGGGTCGCCGCGCCGGCGGGCGCGAACGTCAAGACCGACTCGAAGGCGTTTGGGTCGCCGCGGGACTCACCGTGGTGCAGCGCGATCCGCTCCGGCGGGGCGATCTCGGTCCAGGAGATCCACTCCTGGTAGTCCGTCCCGTCCGGTCCGTGCATCACGAAGTCCCACTCCCCGCCGACGCGGAACTCGAACGCCCGCGTGGTGGTGGTGAATCCCTCCGGTCCCCACCACCGCGACAGGTGCCGCACATCGGTGAACGCCTCGAACACCACCTCCCGTGGGGCGTCGATGACGCGGGAGATCACGATTTCGCGGTCGGCCGTCGCGGACTGCGCCGGCGCTTCTCGTCCCGTCGCGCTCATCAGCTACTCCTCCTGCCTTGCCTGCTTTAGTTCGTGCACGTATGCGTCCAGCCGGTCGAAGCTTTCGTTCCAGAACCGCTCGAACCCGCCGATCCACTCGTGAACCGGTCGCAGCTCGCGGGCGTCAAGGCCGTACAGCCGTTGCTTGCCTGCCTTGCGGTCCCGCACCAGTCCGACCTCCCGGAGCACCCGCAGGTGTTTGGACGCACCCGGCTGGGTCATCCTCAGCTCCCGGGCCACCTCGGTCACCGGCCGCTCACCCGCCCGCAGCAGCATCAGGATCTCCCGGCGTTGCGGCTCGGCGATTGCGTTGAAGACGTCCGACGTCGTCGCTGCTCGTGCCATGGCGCAATCATATTCCGATATCAGCATGCGTCAAGCCGGTGTGCGAGGACATAGGTGACACTTTTGTCGGCGGGACGACAGGAGGTTACTCATGCCCTGGAGGGAGCACACCTGCATGTCCGAGCGATGGGAGTTCTTGTCTTTTGCCCAGTTGCCAGAAGCTAACCTGTGTGAGCTATGCCGCCGCTTTGAGGTCAGCCGCAAGACCGGCTACAGGTGGCTGGGGCGGGCGGCCGCGGGAGAGGGAACGTGAGGGTCGAACGCCTCATCTGCCTACGCAGGCCATCTCATCAAGCTGGGGCTCAGAGTGCCTCTCAGTGACCGTTCAGTAACAAATTCGACACGCTCCTGAAACATTAACGTCAGCGTAACCGCTAGGAAACATAGTCGTAACATGGCGTTTTTACGCTGCTGACGAAGCACGTCGCCATTGCGCGACGTCTTTTGCTAGGTCCCCGCCAGGAGTCAGTCGTGGAGGTTGGAAGATGAATAGTGGCGACACTGCCTGGATGATGGTCTCGGCGGCGCTGGTCATGCTGATGACGCCGGGGCTGGCGTTGTTCTACGGCGGGCTGACTCGCAGCAAGAACGTGCTGGGCACGATCATGCAGAGCTTCATCATGCTCGGCCTCATCTCGGTGCAGTTCGCCATCATCGGGTTCAGCCTCGCGTTCGGGCCCGACCATGGCGGCTTGATCGGCGGCCTCGACTGGGCATTCTTGCGGCACGTATCGCCTTCAGCGCCGGGGCCATACGCTCCGACGATCCCGGCTCAGACCTACATGATCTTCCAGATGATGTTTGCCGTAATCACGCCGGCGCTGATCACCGGCGCCTTCGCCGAGCGCGCCAAGTTCAGTACCTTCGTCGTGTTCATGCTGCTCTGGTCGACCCTGGTCTACGACCCGGTTGCGCACTGGGTCTGGGGCCTTGA
Source organism: uncultured Chloroflexia bacterium (assembly GCA_963732945.1). Lineage (GTDB taxonomy): Bacteria > Chloroflexota > Dehalococcoidia > DSTF01 > WHTK01 > WHTK01. Next base: position 42,217 of record CAVTBL010000006.1, on the reverse strand, counting down.
CGGCTGGCTGGGCCTGTCCGGCATCAAGGCGATCGACTTCGCCGGCGGCACGGTGGTTCACGTTAACGCGGGCATCGCGGCGCTGGTGGCGGCGGTCATGTACGGCAAGCGTCACGGCTTCGGCCGCGAGCCGATGGAGCCGCACGACATCACCATGGTGGTGATCGGTGCGGCGCTGCTGTGGTTCGGCTGGTTCGGTTTCAACGCCGGTAGCGCCCTTAGTGCGCTCGGCACCAGCAACGGCAACGGCGGCTTCATCCTCACCGCGAGCAATGCCTTCGTCACGACGCACATCGCGACTGCGACCGCGGCCGTCGTCTGGACGACGCTGAGCTGGATGATCACCGGCAAGCCCAGCGTCGTCGGTGCCGCTGCCGGCGCCGTTGCGGGCCTGGTCGCGATTACGCCTGCTTCCGGCTTCGTCAGCCCGATGGGCTCGATCGCGATTGGCGCCGGGGCCGGTGCGATCTGTTACTTCGCGGTGCGGTTCCGTGCTCGCATCGGGCTGGACGACTCGCTGGACGTGGTCGGCGTGCACGGCGTCGGTGGCGCCTGGGGCGCTCTCGCGACGGGTCTGTTCGCGGCCGCAGCGTACGGCGGCGTCAACGGCCTGTTCTTCGGCGAACCGGCCCAGTTCGCGCGCCAGTTGCTCGCCGTGGGCGTGACGCTGCTGTACTCCGGCACGCTAACGTTCGTCATCCTCAAGGTACTCGATGCGACGATGGGCCTGCGCGTCAGTGAGGAGGACGAGAACATCGGCCTGGACGCCAGCCAGCACGGTGAGCGCGCCTACTTGCTGGACGGCGGTTCGCCTTATGCCGGCATCCCGGTGACGCCGGAACCGGTTATGTACGCTCCGACGCCGGCGCCGGATCCGGCGCGGGTCACGAGTTAGGCTCGCCAAGCGGGAGAACGAGACGCGATGAACAAAGTCGAAGCGATAATCCGGCCCGAGAAGCTTGAGGTGGTCAAGGAGGCCCTGGCGTCGGCGGGCTTTGTCGGCCTCAACATCGTCAACGTCACGGGCCGCGGCGTGCAAAAGGGTATCGTCCACGGTGGACGCGGCGGTGAAGAGTACCGCGTCGACATGCTGCCGAAGAGCAAGATCGAGCTCGTGGTCAAAGACGCCGACACCGAGCGCGCCGTCGAGGTCATCGTCGCCAACGCGCGCACCGGCTCGATAGGCGATGGCAAGATCTTCGTGATGCCCGTCTCGGACGCCATTCGCGTTCGTACCGGCGAGCGCGGCGAGGCTGCGATCTAGCTTCAAGTTAAGTTTGCGTGAAGTTGCTTAGTCTGGGCGTCGGCGAGTTTAATATCACTGGCGCCAAGGTTTTGTGCCAGATATAACGATCATATCTAATGCTGCCAACTGGGCAGAAAAGCCAAGAGGGGGAGGACCTCAAAGTTGCCGTACAAGGCTGAATACATCTGGATAGACGGGACTGCACCTACCGCAAAGCTGCGCTCCAAGACGAAGGTTGTCGACGACGGCGCCGAGCCGCCGATCTGGGGCTTCGATGGCTCTTCGACCAATCAGGCGCCGGGCTCGCGTTCGGACTGCGTCTTGAAGCCCGTGTTGTCCGTCCCCGATCCGATTCGCGGTGGCAACAACAAGCTCGTCATGTGTGAGGTCATGCTCACCGACATGACGCCGCACCCGACCAACACGCGCGCCCTTTGCACTGCCGTCGCCGAGCGTGTCTCCGGCGAGCAGTACATCTTCGGCCTCGAGCAGGAGTACACGTTCTTCTCCGGCTCGCGCCCGCTCGGCTTCCCGGAGCACGGCTTCCCCGCGCCTCAGGGCGGTTACTACTGCGGCGTTGGCGCCGATGAGGTCTTCGGACGCCCGGTGGTTGAGGCTCACCTCGACGCCTGTCTCATCGCAGGCCTCAAGATCGCAGGTATCAACGCTGAGGTTATGCCCGGGCAGTGGGAGTTCCAGGTCGGTCCGATCGGTGCACCGGCTGTTGGCGACCACCTCTGGCTGGCGCGCTGGCTGCTCTACCGCGTGGGCGAGGACTTCGATGTCAGCGCCACGCTGGACCCGAAGCCGGTCCGCGGCGACTGGAACGGCGCCGGCATGCACACCAACTTCTCGACCGCCAAAATGCGCAGCGAGTTCCAGGCTAACGTCGATGCCGCCGAGGCACTGAAGACGCGCCACGACCTGCACATCGCCAACTACGGCTTCGGCATCGAGGACCGCCTCACGGGTCTGCACGAGACCGCGTCCTACAAGGACTTCTCGTATGGCATCTCCGACCGCGGCGCCTCGGTCCGTATCCCGTGGCAGGTCGAGGTGGACCGCAAGGGCTACATCGAGGACCGCCGCCCCTGTGCCAACGCAGACCCTTACACGGTCACACGTCTGATCATGGAGACGGTCTCGGGTGTCTACGCGGGAGCGAACGGCGTCACGGTCTAGCTCCACGGCGCGAGCTGTTCGCGCAGGCAACGTCTATCGCAACGGGCCGCGTCTCAAGACGCGGCCCGTTCTTATACAGTGCGGAAGGTTGCCTGGCGCAGCCTTCGTCATCCTCAGCGAAGCAGCCGTCGTCATCCTGAGCGAAGTCGAAAGATCAAAGCGCGACTGCATGGTTCACGGCTTCATTTAACAGAACCGCCCACCGACGGCGATCGAGAACGGCCTGCGACGGCGAAACGGCGACGATTCGACCTGCCGGCGTGACCTGGCATAGAGCATCGGTGTGAGGTTGCTTCGCATCGCTCGTAAAGACGCGCATAGAGCCGAAGACGGTGTAATGACAGACGCTCGGGGCGGGAGCACCGAGGTTGCTTCGGGTTGAAGGCCCTCGCAACGACGGCGAATGGGAGCGATGCAGGAACTCCGGAAGCTCCTTGCCTTTTGCCCTTTGCTCGTTTGGCTTTTGCGCAGCAAGAAAATAGGCTCCGGAAACCCGGAGCCTATTTTCTGGTCTCTTCTTGCGGTTCGTTGTTGGGGGACTCTCCTGCCTTTAAGTCAGGCCACCTCCGTAGTCGCTAACTCGCGAGCCGATTCGTCGGTAACCAAATCACCGGCCAGCAGCGCCGTCAGCTCCCGCGGCACGTGACCGGACTGAACTTCCATAAGCACCTCCTGCGTTTCGATCGACAGGTAGCGGATGCGCGAGCGGAGCGAAAGTATCCGTTCCCGTGTCGCTTCGCGGTTCGCGTCGTCCTTCGACTGCCACAACGACATGCGCCCTACCCGGTCGCCCTCCTGCGTGACGAAGCTCAGCAGTAGCCCATCCGAGCCGGCGAGCTCCCCGTCGAGGTCCTCGACCAGGCGCTGTACCTCTTCGCGTCTGCCGTCTCGTGGTCGCAGCAGGGTGAGCCTCAAGCAGGCCAAGGCAGCCTCTGCTGTGGCGTCACGCCGCCGGACTTGCCGACGAAACGTACCGTCGGCCGTTCGGCGCGCAACGACTCGCGCGAGATGCGCAGGACGACACGCTCGTCGTCGGCCGCAGAGGACATCGTTCGAGAAGGCGTCTCTTCGATGCGGCCCAGCGGCTGATTCATGCTCATTGCAGACCTCCGTAGGATTGGTAGATTCAGACTACGTTGCATATTTTTCGACCGGGTTTCCTCCCCGTTTCGTCCCCGTTAACTCTTTTTGATCGGCTGTCGCATTCCTCACGGCGTGTCGTTGGCGTTCGCGAGGCCTGATCTGCCTCCCGAGTCCTCCCTGGGACCGAGCCGGTCGCCTGGCTAATGTAGCTGCAGACCTTCAGGTCTGCCCCGACGCTCCGCCTGCGAAGCACGATTCGTCGCAGGAACGACGTCACGTCATGCATAGCTCCCTGCGGCAGTTCGGCTTGACGCTGCGTAAGCCATTACTTACGCTGGTTTCATGCAAGACGTGCTCAAGGCGCTGGCGGAGCCGAGGCGGCAGGAGATCCTGGCGCTGGTCGGCGAGAAGGAGATGGCATCGGGCGAGATCGCCGGGCATTTCCAGGTCAGCCGCCCGGCGATCTCGCAGCACCTGCAGGTGCTCAAGGCAGCTGGGCTCGTAACGGAGCGCCGGGTCGGCACGCGGCACCTGTATCAGGCACGCCCGGAGGGCCTCGCCGAGCTGCGGGCGTTCATCGAGCAGTTCTGGGGCGACGCTCTCGGTCGCCTGGCCGAGGCCGCGGAGGCGGAAGAACGGAGGCAGCGTGAACGAGCTGACGGCGAATGACGCCTACGAGACCGAGGTAAGGGTCGAAGCACGCCCCGAGACGGTGTTCGCGTTCTTCACCGACCCGGCGCGGATGGTGCAGTGGAAGGGCGTCGACGCGCTGCTGGACGCTCGGCCCGGCGGCATCTACCGCGTCAACGTCACGGGACGCGAGACCGTGATCGGCGAATACGTCGAAGTAACGCCGCCGCGACGCATCGTATTCACCTGGGGCTGGGATAGCGGCCCCGTCTTGCCCGGCTCGACGCGCGTCGAGGTCGAGTTCATCCCAGACGGCGACGCCACGATCGTGCGGCTGCGGCACTTCGGGCTCGACGCGGAGGGCCAGGCGTCGCATCGCGAAGGCTGGGAGCACTTCCTGCCGCGTCTCGCGCTGGCTGCTTCGGGGCAAGACGCGGGCGCCGACCCCTGGGCTTCCACGCCGGCGTGATCCTTTGTCGCCCACTGCAACGATGAATTGATGTTCCGTTAATCCACAGCAGTGGACGCGGTCCCCACAATTGCATCTGCAACCTTGAATTAGTGAGAGTGAGGAGAACCACAATGCCAAAGGTCATTCACTTCGAGATCGAGGGCAAGGACGGCAAGAAGCTGCAGAGCTTCTACGCCGGCCTATTCGACTGGTCGGTCGACGCCAACAACCCGATGGAGTACGGCATGGTCGGCGCCGTCGAGGACGGTATCGGCGGCGGCATCACGGCGTCGCAGGACGGCAAGGCCTCGACCAAGATTTACGTCGAGGTCGACCAGATCCAGCCGTACCTGGACAAGGCCGTGAGCATGGGCGCCAAGGTGCTCATGCCGCGCACCGTGCTGCCCGGCATGGTCACGATGGCGCAGTTCCAGGACCCGGAAGGCAACGTCATCGGCCTGACCGAGCCCGGCGTACCGTCTTAGGCCACCGGCATGGCGGCGACGATCGGCATGGCCGGCGCGACGCGCTTCCACGTAGTCAAGCGCTTCACGTGACCCTCCGACAGCCGTCTGTCATGGTTCGGTCTGTCTCTTAAGCATTCGTGGCGGCCGGCTCGAGCGCGTGCAGCGTAATCGAGCCGGTCTGGCTGCGCAGGCTTACGTGCGGCACGCCCCCGCCGCTGCCGCCGCTCTCGTTCACCGGCAGCTCCGACGTGACGCTGCCGAGGTGTGACATGGCGTCCAGCGAGAAGCGGGCGTCGCGTGGCACGAAGCAGTCGATGCTGCCGTGCGAGCTGTTCAGCGACACGTCACCGCGTACGGCGCCGCGATAGCTCATCTCGCCGCTGAGCGAGTGCGCGTGCACAGCGCTGCCGGCCTCGACGATCTGCAGGCTGCCGTTGAGCATGCGCAGCGAGCAACGGCCGCGCACCTGGCGCAGCTCTACGTCGCCGTTCTTCTGGTTCACCGACACGTCGCCGTCGCAGCGCTCGATGCCGATCTTGCCGTTGACGGTGCGCGCGGCGGCGTTGCCACCGATACCGGTGAGCCGAATCGCGCCGTTCACGGTCTGCACGTTGACGTCGCCGAGGATGTCCTGCGCCGATGCTTCGCCGTTCACGACCTTGAGGTCGGCGCGAGAGCCGCGCGGCACCACCAGTTCGAAGTCGATATGCACGCCGTCGTTCAGGGCAGAGAGCATGTCGCGCAGGCCGCGGAACAGGTTGCCGCCGCCGGCACGGTCCCGTGGCGTGTGCACCTTCACGTAGTCGCCGCGAGCCTCGATGCCTTCCGCGATGCGGCGCATAAGCTCGTCGGTGTCCGACGCCGTTTCGGCGCGAATGCGGGCGCTGACGTGCAGGTAGACGTCGTTGCGTTCCTCGCCGCGCACGCTGATCGAGCCATCGATGGCGCTAACGTCGATCGAGGGCGAGGCGTTGGTGCTGAGGGTGCGGGAAAGCTCGCGTGTGTATGTTTCCATGTTTAGTCTCCTTGGAACCTGGCTACTTGAGCGGACGGCTGGCGGACGGCTACGTAAGGAGCCGAAGCATCGAAGCGACTCGCGCAACCCGCCGCCATGCCAATGGCCTAATCGTGTTCGTTGTCGCCGCCGACGAAGCCGCGCAGGCTGCTGCCGCTGCGTCCGCGGTAGTAGCCGCGGCGTCGTGCGTCCTGGCGCTCGTCGCGCGCCGTCTGGCGTATTGATTCGTGCAGGTGGCGGGCGATGGTGCGCGACAGCTCGCGCACGTACCAGTTGTTGGCCGAGATGCCGTGACGGCCGGCGGCGCGGTCGATGAGCTCCTTGAGCTCACGTGGCAGTCGCAGCGTCACCTTCTCGAGGTCGCTGTCGTTGAACGAGATCTCCGGCTCCGGCTCTTCAGGCACGGGCTCGAGTGCCAGCTGCAGGCCGCCGGAGGCATATTCGAGGCGCGCGCGTAGCTCCGGGTTCGCGTCGTTGAAGGCGGTCACGAGCTGCGACATTACGTCGAACGCGGCGCGCTCGACGTGCGGGCGCGCCGCGTTGACGTAAACGCGCAGGTCTTCGCGGCGCTGAGGGTCCGAGACCAGCTGTAGCGGCTGCTCGAGGCCCGCCAGCAAGGGGTCGAAGTCGATTCGGGTGCGTCTGCTCTCTGATGTCATAGTGCCATCATAATGATGGCAGAAACGTTGTCAAGGGCTGGCACGCAAAAGCCGGCCCCGAATTCACGGGACCGGCCTTCGCAGAGAGGAGACGGGAGGCCGTTTAACCGGCCAGGCGTTCGGGGTTGTCGGGTCGCGTTTCGGCTTGTTGCGGCGTGTCGCGTTTGGCGATAAACACGATCAACGGGGGCTGCAGATGCAAATGCCCGCGCGACACCACGAGTCGCGTGCGCTCGACCGGTGGCTCCGGCGCTTCCTCAGGTTTGTCCGTCACGTTCGCTTCCAATCTGGCGGGGCGAACGGGTTTTTCAGGCTGCGTCCCTCGACTGGCGCAGCGGCTCCTGGATCAGAAAGCTGGTGCTGAGCATGAGCTGATGCTCTTCTACCAGGCGCGCCAGGATGCAGGTCAGGAACAACGACAGCGGCGCCGAGGTTATCTCGCGTGACCTGGAGCTACCCAGGTTGATCAACGCCGCCAGGTAGAGGCGCATGACGTCCTTCGGGCTGAGGCCGGCCATCATGCAGCCACGGATCACGCCTTCCTGCAGCTCGAGCGCCGTCTGCGGGAACTCGATGCAGCTCTGGCGGATGTAGTTCTCGAATAGCGAGACCAGCTCCGGCGTCAGCGATTCGCCGAGCTCGTCCAGCTCCTTCGGGAACGTCAGGCCGTGCGAGAAATCGAGCGCCCGCATCAGCCACGAGGCCTGAGACATCTCGTTCTCGACGGCCGCTCCCATGTCGCCGACCTTCGTGATCTTCTCCTCTGCCTCGTCGTTGCGCGCCCTCAGGGCTGCCTGCAGCGCCCGAACCACGGCCGAGGTCAAGAAGTCGTCCTTAGATATGTAATCGCTGGCGCCGAGCTTCATCGCCGAGACAGCGAGCGATTCCTGGCGCGCTCCGGTCATGACGATGATCTTCGTTCCCGGTGAGACATCCATCAGATGACGCACGAGGTCGAGGCCGTTCATGCCGGGCAGGTAATAATCGACCAGGGCTACGTCGTAGCGGCGGCGGGAGACCTCGCGCAGCGCGTCCGAGGCGGTGCTCGTAACCTGCCAGTGGCGAATGCCATACGTCTTGAGGGCGCGCGAGATGATCTGCTGATCGTTCGGGCTGTCCTCTACTACCAGCACCTGCGCGTCCTTGGGATTGAGTGGTTGTAGCGTCATCGATTGGTCCTCCGAGGGGATAATTCTATTGCCGGGGCTCTTTCGTCGCGGCCCTGTATGCGCAGGAACGGATGAACCTCGAGGAATACGCCGACCATGCGTGGGTCCCACTGCTTGCCGGCGCCAGTGACGAACTCGCGGCGCACGTCCTCCGGGTCCATCGCAGCACGGTATGGGCGGTTGGTGCTCATAGCGTCGAACGCTTCCGCGATGCTGACGATGCGTGCAAGGTACGGGATGTCTTCGCTGGCCAGGCCGTCGGGATAGCCAAAGCCATCCCACCGTTCGTGGTGGCTCCGCACGATCGGCACTACCTCTTTGGCGTCGTAGAGAGCGCTGCACAGCTGGGCTCCCAGCAGCGGGTGGGTTTGCACCATTGCCGTCTCGTGTTCCTCCAGCGAAGTAGGCTTCGCGAGAATCTCGGTTCCAATGCCCAGCTTGCCGATGTCGTGGGCGAGCGCGCCGAACCGAAGCACCTCTAGCTCGCGTTCCTTGAGGCCGAGCGCTTCTCCAAGCAGTACAGCGCTGGCGGCAACGCCCGAAGCGCTGATCGTAGGCTCGAGCAATGTTGCCGCGTGAGCCAGGCGTTCGAGCAAGACGCTCTCGTAAACGCGCGTGCGCTGCGCCTCCCTCGCCACGACGATCACGCGAGTAATGGCCTCGCCCAGCGAACGCGACGTCAGGTCGTGTTTGTTGAGGCAGTCTTCCGCCCCGGCGTGCAATGCCAGCGTAACCAGGTGATGGTCGCTCTGACCCGTGACCATGACCGTAGGCGGCAGGTGATAAAGGGAGTTAGCCTCCTGCAGGAACTCGATGCCGTTGGTGCCCGGCATCGAGTAATCGAGGATGAACACGTCGAACTGGTGGCGGTCCAGGCTGCGTAGCGCTGCCATCGGCCGTGTCTCTGCGACGATATCGAACTCGGCGGCGCGGTACTGACGCAGCAGGTGCCGCATGATCACGATGTCGTCTTCGGAGTCGTCGAGGACGAGTGCGCTGACAGGATCCTTGAAGATCGGCCGTTCCATCGTTTCCACTTCTAGGCTGCTTCCGCCACGCTGTTGGCGGCGGCTAAGGGCAGCGTGACGTAGAACGTCGTGCCTTCCTCAGGAGCCGATTCGACCGAGATTGAGCCGCCCATCGACTCGATGGAGCGCTTGACGATCGCGAGGCCGGCGCCGGTGCCCTCGAACTCGCCGCGGGGCTGCAGGCGCTCGAACATGCCGTAGATTCGCGGCAGGCTCTCTACTTCCATACCGATGCCGTTGTCGCGCACAAAGACTGTGGCCTTGCCGTTGGCCTGCGACTGCAACCCGACTTCGATGCGCGGTCGCGGCGCGCGGTTGAACTTCAGTCCGTTGGAGATCAGGTTCTGGAACACCTGCTCCAGGCGTGTGACCTCGCCCTCGATGTTCGGTAGATCTTTGGCGATGACCAGGTCTGCATTGCGCATCTTTATCGCGAAAGTCAGCGCTTCGGCGATATCTTCGAGGACCTTGTTCAGGTTAAAGGACGCGACAACCTTGGGCGCAACGCCGAGGCCCGAGTAGGTGAGCAGCTGGTCGATCATGACCTGCAGCCGTCCGGCCGCGTCCACGATGCGGTTGAGGTGATCGCTGCCCTCATCGTCGAGGAAGGCGCCGTCTTCCTGCAGGAACTGGCTGAACGCTTTGATCGTGCGCAGCGGCTCGCGCAGGTCGTGCGAAACGCTGTACGTAAACGCCTCCAGCGCTTCGCTTCGCGCCGTCAGCTCGTCGTTCGAGCGGTTAAGCTCGGCGAGAAGGCGCTGGCGCTCGAGCTCCGATTCGCGGCGACGCGTGAGGTCTCGCACCACCTTCGAGAAACCGAGCAAGCTGCCGTCGTCGTTGTAGATCGCGGTTGTGAGAACACCGGCCCAGTGCCGCCTGCCGTCTTTGGAGAGGCGCCAGCCCTCTTCTTCGATCTGGCCGTGCTCCGCCGCCTCGCGCAGGTGCTTCTCCGGCAGGCCGGCGAAGGCGTCTGCCTTCGTGTAGAACATCGACGACGGCTTACCGAGGACTTCGTCGGCGGTGTAGCCCTTGATGCGTTCCGCACCGTCGTTCCAGCTGATGATCCGGCCGTCCGGGTCCAGCATGTAGATGGCGTAATCACGAATGCTCTCGACAGCTTTGCGGAAATGCTCTTCAGGTATGCGTTGATTGGTCTGCTGCATCGGGCCCGCTTCCTAGGCTTTCGAACACGACCGGGGTAAGTGACACGCAGGCAAGGCCTGCTGATCGCAGTCCCACAGATATGGATCGACACGGCGGGTGGTACGAAGGAGAGTACGAATCTGAAATATTCCTAAAAGAGGTATCGATGTAGGCGTGTCGCGGGTGGTCAGGAGACGACGGACTCGCTTAACTCGGCGTCGCGTTCGAAGTGCAGCGCGTAGCCCTGTTTTGGCACGATCTGCAGGATCGTTCGGTCGACGCCGATGCTCGTGAGGTGCGCCCGTAGCCGGCTCATGATCTCGTAAAGCGAGTTGCGGCTGTTGTTATCGATAACGCCCCAGATCGTCTGCATCAGGTCGGTGTGGTTGACGACGTTGCCGCGGTGCTGCGCCAGGTAGCTGAAGACGTCCCATTCGATGCCGGCCAGTCGTACCACGCCAGTCGGACCATGCAGCGTGCGGTTCAGTGGATCGAACGACAAGTCCTGAGTCACCCTGGCAAGCGAGGCCCGCGCCGGTGTGGCCGAAGCATTGCTGCGCTCCAGCTGCTGCAGCGACAGGTACAGACCCAGCTCGTCGCAGGCTACCTGCAGAGCGATGATCGTTGAGTCGATTTCACTGCGGGGCTGATGGTCCAGCAGTACGAGTCCGAAAACCGAGTCGCTCGTTGTGTGGATGGGCATCGCCAGGCATGCCTGCAGGCCAAATTGCCCCGCGATCGGACCCCGGTAGTGGCCGTTCTGGGGGAAGTCAGGGGTATAGATTGGAGTATCACTCTGACAGGCAATGCCGAGGGTCGTGCGCTCGAACGGCGGGTTGAGGCGGCGGCTGATGGCTGAGAACTCGGCCATATCTGGAGATAGTGGGTGGAACCACGAGTGCTCCAGGTGGAACATGTGTCCTGAATGAGTCCAGATCTCGCCGATGGCCCAGTTCAGGTTCTTGCATACACCTTCGAGCCACTTCGAGACTGCTTCCCCAGGATCAGTGCGAAGCAGCGCCATACTGGCGTCGTGAAGTGTCTGGAGATGAATATTTCTGGAAGTGCCTGTTCCTTCCTGAAGCATAAGGACACCGACTCGCACCTTCATAGATCATATAATCGAATTGGCATCAGGAATGTGAATCGCTGATAGGACCATTCCCATTTTCGAAAGTATGTAACAGAGTGATTTGCATGTCATGTGGTTTTCTTCATCTGCGTCTCGTGCTAGCCTAATCGTCGGCGTACCAAAACGGGGGCGAATCATAACTGCAGCGCACGATCCACAACCGGTTCGCGTTCTCGTCGTGGAAGACGATCAGTTCCTTGTGAATACCGTCAGGGTGACCCTTAATCACGGCAGCTTCGAGGTACGCGTCGTAGAAGACGCAGACGGTGCACTTGGCAACGTGAGCGACTGGCGGCCTCATCTGGCGATCATCGACATGGAGCTCGGGGGTCCCGAAGTGATGCGGGGGTTGAATGGACACTCGGCTCTGGCGCCGGTGCTGTCCAAGATTGGTCTCACGCGTCGCGGCGATCTCAAAACGAAGTTGGAGGCATTTGCTCTCGGCGCCGATGACATAATGACCATCCCGTTTGCGCCCGAGGAGCTTCTGGCTCGTGCCATCGCTGTCCTCCGGCGAACAGCACGTATGGAAGTACCGCTGCGCCCGGTAATAAAGATGGGCGAGCTAGAGTTCGATATTCTCAATCGGGCAGTCCGAGTCGGCTCATCCGAGCTGCACCTGACCGGCCTCGAACAGAGCTTGCTCTATCTACTGGCCGGCGCCGGTGGCCAGGTGGTGACGCGCGAAGAGATCATCGACGCACTCTGGGGTCCTGATTTCGTATCCGAAAGCAACATCGTCGATCGCCACGTGCGTAACCTGCGAATCAAGCTCCAGAATAGCTGGCGCAAGCCGCGCTACATCAAGACGGTTCCCGGCAAGGGCTACAAGTTTATCGCTGAGTCTACCGGACCCGTGATGGAGCCGCGCTGAGGGAACGGCGTTCGATTCCCGAACCCATACTCGCGCTCTCCATCCGGCCCGCTCGACCCTGTCAGAATCGGGATGCTATCCTACGATTCACGCCGGCGTAGCTCAGTGGTAGAGCAGCCGATTCGTAATCGGCAGGCCGAGGGTTCGAATCCCCCCGCCGGCTCCATGCTGCCTGCTTCCTGAAGCGGCGCATCTTACCCTTAGCGTTCGACATAAGGCCGCGTTTGCCTGTAGCGTGGACTCGCTGCAATGGAAGATCCCTATGCCCCCATCGCCGACATCTACGACTTCTCCTACGCCGGCTTCAACGACGACATCGATTTCTACGAGAACCTGGCGCGCGCTGTCGATGGCCCCATCCTGGAGCTCGGCGCTGGTAGCGGCCGCGTAGCGATCCCGCTGGCGCAGAGTGGCTACGACGTCACCGGCATCGACACGTCGCCGACCATGCTGGAGCAGGCGCGTGAGCGTCTCGCGATGCTCGGCAAGACCGAGGGCAAGCTCGAGCTGATCGAGGCCGACATGACCGACTTCGAGCTGCCGCAGCGCTTCGGCATGGTCTTCGTAGCCGCTAACACGTTTCAGCACCTGCTAACCACCAAGCAGCAGGCAGCCTGCCTGTCGCGGGTCGCAGCGCATCTGCGTCCCGGCGGCCTGTTCGCGATGAGTATTCGTTCGCCCGTCACGGTCTCGTGGGACGAGGTCGATGCGCCGGCGCCGCTGCTGCTCGACTGGACGCGCAGCGATCCCGATACCGGCGATCTGATCATGAAGCTGGTGGCGGCCGAAGCCGATCCGTCGCGCATGGTGCGCAAGCTGACTTACGTCTACGATCACGTCAAGGCAGACGGAAATATCCGGCGAAGGGTATTCATTACCGAGTTGCGCTACTCAACACAAGCTGAGATATCGCTGCTATTGCAACAGTCTGGGCTGCGTGTTACACACGTTTACGGTGACTACGATCTGACTCCTGTCGGAGTAGGAGATAACCTGGTCTTTGTCGCCAGAGCGGAGGACCACCGTTGAGAGTCGCGCTTGACGCCCTTGGTGGTGATCTCGCCCCTGGCGAGCAGGTCAACGGCGCCCTCCTCGCGGCCAAGGAGCTCGGCATCGAGGTCGCGCTTGTTGGCCCCCAGGAACTGATCGAAGCCGAGCTCCGCAAGCATGCTCCCAGCCCACGCATTTCCGTCGTGCACGCCGGTGACGAGATCAGGATGGGCGAGGACGAGATCGTCAAGGCGGTGCGACAGCGCCGCGACGCCTCGATCAACGTCGCTATGTCGATGGTAAAGAAGGGCGAGGCGGATGCAGTAGTTTCTGCCGGCAACTCCGGAGCCGTCATGGCGTCTGCCTTCTTCGTCCTCGGGCGCGTCCGCGGCGTCGAACGGCCCGCTCTCGGCACCGTGCTGCCCTACAACGCCGGTCGCGTCTTCCTGATCGACGCCGGCGCCAACCCGGACTGCCGCCCGAGCCACCTGTTGCAGTTCGCGCAGATGGGCTCCGTCTACGCCGACAAGGTGCTCGGCGTGAAGAACCCGCGCATCGGTCTACTCAACGTTGGCGAGGAAGAGGGCAAGGGAACCGAGCTCGCCGTCGAGGCGTACGAGCGTATTCGCGACTCCGGCGTCAACTTCATTGGCAACGTCGAGGGCGTCAACATCCACAAGAACATCTGCGACGTCGTGGTTACGGACGGCTTCACCGGTAACGTGGCGCTCAAGGCCGGCGAGGGTGTAGCGGACTACATCCTTCAGCAGGTCCGGGACGTGATCAAGAGCAGCCCCCTGTTCGTATCGGCCGCGATCATGCTCAAGCCGGCTCTGCGTCGTGTGCTCAAGCGCCTGCAGTACGAGGAGTACGGCGGCGCCAACCTGCTCGGCATTAACGGTGTCGTGGTCATAGCTCACGGTCGCTCCGACGCCACCGCGATCAAGAACGCGCTGCGCGTGGCTCACGCCGCCGCCAGCAGCGGCCTGCTCGAGTCGGTGCGCAGCGCCATGTCGGCGTCCGGCGAATCGACGGCTGAAGTCTCAGGCTCCCCCGCCACTTCTGCCCAATAGCGGCCTAACGTCCGGTATCGCGTAAGCTAGTTCAATGGATGTTGTAAACCTCAGCCGTTCCCGGCGTTTTCTGCGCGAGCGCCCAATTCGCGTGAACCTGTTCGACCGGCCCAGACTGGTCTGTGACCTGATCTGCCTCGAGTCCGAGCAGACGGAAGAGCGCGCTGCCAGCGCCGCCTCCGACTCGCTGTATCTCGTCGTCGAAGGGCAGGCGCGGCTGCGTGCCGGTCCCCAGGTGGAGGAGCTGCAGGAGATGGACGTCGTGCTCGTGCCTCCGGGCGTCGAGCACACGATCGAGAACACCGGCGCCGGACGGCTGACGATCATGGCCTCGTTGACGCCGAAGCCGACGCGCGCCTCCGAGTTCCAGCCGCGCGAGGAGCGTCAGCCCCCGCGCCGCGAGCCGTATCGCGATCGCGCCCCGGACGAACCGCGACCGGCGTTTAACAGCGATTCGCGGCCCGCCTACAACCGCGACTCGCGTCCCTCGAGCAATGGTGGCCCGCGGCCCGCCTACAACGGCGGTGGCTCGCGCCCGCCCTACAACGGTGGCTCGCGTCCGTCTTACGGCGGCGGCCCCCGGCCCGCGTATGGCGGCGGTCAGCGCCCTCCGTACAACGGCGGTTCTCGTCCACCGTACGGCGGTGGTCCACGCGCACCTCGAGAAGGCTTCGCGCCGTCGGAGCGACCGTCGAACCGCCCGAGCGGACCGCGACCCGCGCGACAGGACGGTCAGCAGGAAGAAGGACCCGTCTGGTACCCGCGACCGCGCACGCCCTGGGTGCAGCGCGGTGGCCCTCGGCCGCCGGCTCGCGGACCCGCTCGCGGCGGCCCGCCACGCTCCTCGGGCGGTGCACCGCGTGGACGCGCGCCCTTCCGTCCGGTATCAGGCGACAGCGAGCGTCGGGACGGCAGCCCGCCACGGCGCGAAGGCTCGTACGGGCGTCCTCCGGCCGGAGCCGACTCGGAACGTCGAGACGACCGGCCGCCGCGGCGTGAAGGCTCCTACGGCCGCCCTCCAACCGGAGGCGGTCCCAGAAACGCTGGCGGCAGCAACTTCCGGCCGCGCGGCGCGGGCCCGAATCGTCCGCAGGCGGGACGGCCGGCAGGCGCTGGTGAGCGAGGCGAGGCACGGGGCGAACGTCCCGGTGGTTACGCCGGCAAGCGCTCCGGACCGCCGAACGCGCGGCGAGCTCCGAGGCCGGTGACAGATGCTCGCGGTGGCCGCTCTACGCGACCGGGGGGAACTCGGAACGGGCGCCCGGCACCAAACCGAAGCGGGCCCAGGACTTCAGAGCCTCGCCAATCTCCTTCGTAACCGGGGAGTCTTCCGGCAGGCCGTCGAGGATGCAGCGCTCGATGTGCATCTCCATGAGCAGCAGCCCGACCTGATCGAGGCTGCTGCGTACCGCCATGATCTGCGTTAGCACCTCTTCGCACTCGCGGCCGCTGTCGAGCATGCGCTGGATGCCCTGTACCTGGCCCTCGATGCGTCGCAGGCGGGTTGTAATGCCTTTGCTGGTGTCTTCCATTTTGTCTGCAGTACTTTCTCCACCATGGGGCCTTGACATACCCCCACGGGGTATCTATAGTATAGGCACGCACGACTACGATAGTCAAAGCTCCGGCATCTCTAGGCCGGGGTGAAGTAGGAGGAAACTCGATGACGAAGCCTGCAGACGTAAACGACACCAGTTGGGACACCGACGTCCTCAACGCTGAGAAGCCGGTCCTGGTCGACTTCTGGGCGCCGTGGTGCGGCCCGTGTCGCATGGTAGCGCCGATTGTCGAAGAGCTGGCGGACGAGTACGAGGGCAAGGTCGAGTTCCGTAAGCTGAACACGGACGACAACCCACGCGTCGCCGCCAAGTACGGCATCCGCAGCATCCCGACGCTGCTCGTCTTCAAGAAGGGCGAGCCTGTGGGTCAGATTATCGGCTTCCGGCCGAAGTCGGACCTCAAGAAGCGCCTGGACGACGCACTGGCCTAGGTCCGGAATCGATTCGGAGCACTTAACGGGGCTCCTCCTTAACCGGAGGGGCCCCCTATCATTATCTAACTGCTCGACCTAACTACTCGCAGAGGCATAACAGTGGCCAACGAATACGAAATCGTGATCATCGGCGCCGGACCGTCCGGGCTGGCGGCGGGTCTGTACGGCGCGCGCGCCCGTCGCAGCACGCTGCTGATCGAGAAGAACGTCACGGGCGGCCAGATCGCGCTGACCGCCGTGATCGAGAACTACCCCGGCATCGACGAGATCAACGGCTTCGATCTGGGCCAGGCGATGCAGCAGCAGGCCGAGAAGTATGGCATGGAGACCGTATACACCGAGGTCACCTCGATCGAGCCTCAGGAGGGTGGTCACCTGGTCCACACGCTGGAGGGCGATTACTTCGGCAAGACCGTGATCATCACGGCCGGCGCCGACTACAACCGCCTCAACGTGCCCGGCGAGCACCGCCTCACCGGCTACGGCGTCTCCTACTGCGGTACCTGCGACGCTGCATTCTTCAAGGACATGGAGGTCGCGGTAGTCGGCGGTGGCGATGCGGCCATGGACGAAGGCCTGTTCGTCGCGCGCTACGCTTCTAAGGTCAGCGTGATCCACCGTCGCGATAGCCTGCGCGCCAGCAGCATCCTGCAAGAGCGCGCCTTCGCCGAGCCGAAGATGAACTTCATCTGGGACACCGTTGTCGAGTCGATCGACGGCGAGCAGGAGGTGAAGTCGCTGCACCTGCGTAACGTCAAGACCAACGAGGAGAGCCGACTTCCCGATCGCGGGAGTGTTCATCTTCATCGGCCAGACGCCGAACTCCTCGTTCCTCGACGGGCTGGTCGACCTGGACGCGGGCGGTCACGTACTCGTCAACGAGTGGATGGAGACCAAAGTCCCGGGTATCTATGCCGCCGGCGACATTCGCGCCAACGCGGCCCGTCAGGTGATCAGTTCCGCCGGCGACGGCGCCACGGCCGCCATCCGCGCCGACCACTACCTCTCGTCCAACTTCAGGCACTAGCGTGCCGGCGCGGCGCCAGCGCGAAAAGCCGTATCGACTTACAACGCAACGAACCCCTCGCCTGTAAAAGGTGAGGGGTCTTGTTTTGCCGCTCACTCCTCAAGCGCCCTGGTACGCGAAAAGAACCCCTTGCGTCCCTTGATGCCGTCGTGCGAGGAGGCGGCAGCCGACGAAGCAATCTCGGCAGCGCCGCGTCTTTTATTCGTCCTCTCCACTGCGTGACCGCGCTCGCATCACACCCGCGTCATCGCGAGCGCCCGAACCTGCGTCATCGCGAGCATCACACCCGCGTCATCGCGGGCACCGCAACCTACGTTGTCCCGGGCACCGCAACCTGCGTCACCTCGAACACCCGACCTCCGTCATCCTGAGCGAAGTCGAAGGATTCACAGCGTTCCATCGGCCGCAAGGTCCACTTCCCCGGCGAACAGCGCTACAACCACGAGGCGTCCGAAGAGCACCGAGATTGCTTCGGGCTATCGCCCTCGCAACGAAGGATGATGAGGCTGCGAGACGTTCTCCTCGAACGCATCTGTCATTGCGAGCGCTACCTCGGCTATCGCCTCCTTGCAACGACAATCGACGGAAGCGTTGTTTCGGGGACGAAGCGTCAGGCGAGCTACGGGGCGTCGGGCAGGTCTGAAGACCTGCAGCTACATCGAAGCAGCGACCGAAGCGTTGCTCGTAATCCCAGACGAGGCGCGCCACCGCTTCTCGTCCCCTCTCCCGAGGGAGAGGGTTAGGGTGAGGGGATTCGAGCAGCCCTCAGCATCCGCATCTCTTCATGCGCCACGAAAGCATCGACGACAGACGCCGCGTACTACTCAGACACCACATACTCGGTCGGCGCCCCGTTTGCAGGCGCTTAGCCCTGCGCCGCCATGCCAATGGCTCAGAACATTACGATGGGGTTCATCGGGGAGCCGGTGCCGCCTTCGACGACGAGGGGGCAGAGCATCAGCATGAACTCGTAGCGACCCTCCTCGGCGCAGACCGCGGCCAGCGGCTCGAGCAGCGAGTTATCGACCAGCGCCACGCCGAACGCGAAGATCGCGCTGTGCACGCCCCAGGGGCAGTCCTCCTGGCGCTCCTCGTCCATCATGTCCCAGACCAGCACCGACACGTCGTGCTCGTGGATGAATCGCAGGCAGGAGGCGTGCAGACCGGGGCGCGGGATGCCGGGCGTGCCCCACGGCGTCGGCTCGGCGCGATCGTGGTTCTCGCGCCCGGAGTAGACGCAGAGCGCATCGCCGGGGCGCACTTCGACGCCCTGAGCCATCGCGATCGCCTCCATCTCGTCGGCCGTGACCGGCTTGCCTTGAGGCACGTAGGCTTCGCCGCGGAACTTCGGCACGTCCAGCAGGACGCCGCGCGTCACGATGCCGCTGGACCAGTTCTGGATGCTGCCCCACTTCGTGCCGTCTGCCTTGATCTCGTCTGGGGTGCGGCCGTTCCAGAGACCGTTGCCGTCCCAGACGTGGCACAGCGCGTCGATGTGCGTCGAGCTCTGGCCGTGATAGGAGATGCCGTAGAAGTCGATGACGCCGCCAACGCCGAAGGGCCGCCCGAGGGGACGCATCCAGTGCATCGCCGGCGTCGGGTTGTTCGGCGCCGGGTCCTTGGGGAACGGCCGGCTGAGCGACACGGTGCGCGCGTTGCGCACCAGCGACACGGCCTCGAGCCGCTTCTCGGCGGTGATCAGGTTGATCGCGCCCATCTGGTCGTCCTTGCCCCAGCGGCCCCAGTTCTTGTTGGCTTCGAGATAGGCCTGCACCTCGGCCTGAGACGGCATCGGGGGGAGGGTGTTGGTCACGGTCGTTCTCCTTCTACTCGTCTGGTCGCAACTTGCTGCGCTATTTTGGTCTCCTGAGGAGAGGAACCCTGGAACCAGGGAAGCCTCGAAACAGGACCGATCGGAACCTGGTTCCAGGGTTCAGAGGTTCTAAGGTCCCGCCGTTACGCGAAGCTCACGCCCAGGGCGCCGAGTTGCGCGAACTCGACGCGGACGTTGTCGCCCGGGTTCACGAACACGGCATCGGCGAGCGCGCCGGCCAGCACCATGTGCCCGGCCTGCAATGGCCGCCCGAGCTGCGAGGCTCGACGCGCCAGCCAGGCCAGCGCCTCCCACGGGTTGCCGAGGATCGCCGCGCCGGCAGCGGTCGATTCCACGTTGCCGTTCTTGCTGTACACCATGCCGATCAGCCGCAGGTCCAGCGTCGTCGGCAGAATCGAGATGCTGCCGAAGATCACGCGCGCGGCCGAGGTGTTGTCGGCGATCACGTCGCTGAGGCCGAAGCGGAAGTTGGCGAACCGGCTGTCGATGATCTCGACCGCGGGGAAGACAAGCGCTGTGGCCGCGCAGGCCTGCGCTGCGGTCACCGGACCCGCGAGGTCGCTCTTCAGCAGGAAGGCGAGCTCAGGCTCGGCGCGCGGGTGGATCAGACGGGCGCAGTCGACCGGCATGCCCTCAGGTACGACTGTCGAAGCAAGGATGTGTCCGAAGATCGGCTGATGCACGCCCATCGTCTCCTGCTTGGCGCGGCTCGTGAGGCCGGTCTTGAGGCCGATGACGCTGTCGCCTTGCGCGACCCTGTAGTCGATCGCCTGGAACTGCAGACCGTAGGCGTCGTCTTCGCTGAGCTGAGCGTCGGGGTCAATGCGGCCGATCTCGCTGCGGCCGCTCTCCGCCGCAAGTAGCGCCGCAACGCGCGGGTCGAGCTGGTCGGTAGTTGTCATGCGTAGTCGCTCCTTGGCTGCGAGGTTAAGGCGGGGCCGCTGGTCAGTCAATTGAGGTTCCTCCCTCCTGAAACGTCTGGTATCCTGAACCGGCGCTTCGGAATAGCTTCGAATCGATTCACACCTTTAGCATTTGTTAACTCCGTCCATCGGGTCGCAAGCCGACGCGACTGATAGTCTGGTGCTGCGTCATGACGAATCAGGAGCAGAGAGAGCTACAGCGAGACCACCTCCGCGAGCTTGTGGATGCGGGTGAGATCGCGCGTGCCGTGGAGATGCTGCTCGAGATCCACCCGGCGGACCAGGCCGACCTGATCGAGCAGCAGCCCGAAGAGGTGCAGAAGCAGATCGTTCGGTCTCTTCCGCCTCAGCAGCTCGGCGAGATACTCGAATTCCTCAACGAAGAGCGGCGTGCCGACCTGTTGGCCGACCTGCCGGCCGATGTCCTGGCGCCGGTCCTCGACCAGGTAGACGAGGACGTCGCGGCCGACATCGTGCAGGACCTGCCTCAGGATCAGCAGGACGAGGTCGTTCGGCTGCTCGAAGACCGCGAGTCGGTCCGTGAGCTCATGTCCTACGACGAGAACACCGCCGGCGGCCGCATGTCGTCGAACTTCGTCGCCGTGCACCGCGACTGGACGGTGGACGAGGCGATTCAGTTCCTGCGCCGCCAGGCCCCGGACGATACGCACCCTTTCTACCTTTACGTAGTCGACGACGACCAGTGCCTCACCGGCACGGTTAGCCTCAGGGCGCTCGTAACCGCTGCGCCCGAGACGCCGATCGCCGCCATCTCGCACGAGGACGACGTGTTCAGCGTGCGGGTCGACGAGGACCAGGAGGCCGTCGCCGAGCGTATGCGCCACTACAACCTGCTGGCGCTGCCGGTAGTCGACGACACGAACCACCTGCTCGGCGTGATCACCTCTGACGACATCCTCGACGTTCAGGTCGAAGAGGCGACCGAGGACATCTTCCGCATGGCCGGTCTGGGTGTGAAGGAATGGGCCTTCAGCCCGGTGTGGGAGTCAGCGCGGCGCCGCATTCCCTGGCTCAGCTTCAACATGGCCTGGGCTTTTGCCGGCGCCTTCATCATCAGCCTCTTTACTAGCACGCTGAGCAGAGTCGCGGCCGTCGCCATCTTCATGCCGATGATCGCCGGCCAGGCCGGCAACGCCGGTATTCAGACCGCGACCATCGTCGTGCGCTCGATGGCGCTGGGCGAGGTGCAGACGTCAGACATGTTCCGGCTGCTGCGCAAGGAATGGATGCTCGGGACTATCAAGGGCTGCGTCTTCGGCTCGGTGCTCGGTCTCATCGCCTGGCTGTGGCAGGGAAATCCAGTCCTGGGCCTCGTTGCGGCCGCCTCCATGTTCCTCAACATGTTCGTGGCGTCTACTACCGGCGTCATCCTGCCGATCACGCTGCGCCGCCTCGGCATCGACCCCGCAACGATCGCCGGCGTCTTCGATACGATGATCACCGACTTCATGGGCTTCCTGATCTACCTCGGCCTCGCGACCATCCTGGTCTCGAAGCTCACCTGAGCCGTACCTCAGTAGCCGGGTGGGCGCTGGAAGCCTCCAATTACCTCGGTTAGCAGCCTCGAGAATTCGATTGTGCGCCTATCGCTCAGATGAGGTCCGACCACCTGCACGCCGACGGGCAGACCGTTGCTCGCCGGGCCAAGCGGCGTCGAGGTCGAAGGCAGGTAGGCAACGCCGATCAGACCCGGCCAGGCGATGTAGTCTGATTGCGGACGTACTTCGCCGTTGACGCGATAGTGTCTCTGGTCGCGTGGCCCCTGATCGTGGGGGAACGGGATCGTCGAACAGACGGGGCAGAGCAGGACGTCGTAGTCATTGAAGAACGCATCCCACGCGTCGCGCAGGCCCTGACGGCGGTCGTCCAGTGCGAGCCACTCGGCGTGGCTCAGGTTGGCGCCCTGTCGCAGCAGCGGCAGAAACACTTCGAATGCATCGCTGAACGCGAAACCAGGACGCGCCTCTGTGTCGACCTTTGCTCCTGCGCCTCGCAGCGCTTCGACCGCCGCAACGAAGCGTTCTGTGAGATGCGAATCGACCGGACAAGCCTCGTCGTACAGCCATGCTGCTACGCGGTAGTCGCGCAGCGCTTTGGCTGGCGCCTCGGGCAAAGGCATGCGCCAGCCGAGGCGCTCCTGCGACATCGGACCTGCGAGCACCGACAGGCTGAGGTCGAGGTCGCGTGCATCGCGGGCCAGCGGACCAACGACGTTGATGTCGCGCTCGAGCAGCTCTCCCGGCGGGCCGGGGATGTGGCCGCGCGTCGGGATCAGGCGGTACGTGGGCTTGTGGCCGTATAGACCGCAGAAGTCCGAAGGGATGCGAATCGAACCGGCGATGTCGCTGCCAAAGCTCAACGGGGTAAGACCGGCCGCCAGTGCCGCACCACAGCCGCCGGAGGAACCGCCCGGCGTGAGCGAGAGGTCCCAGGGGTTGTTCGTCGTGCCGAAGATCGGGTTGAAAGTCTGGCCGTCGGATGCCTGGGTGGGCGTGTTCGTCTTGCCGAAGATCACTGCTCCCGCCCGGCGGAGCCGTGCGACCAAAACGGCATCGCGTTCCGGTATGTGGTCTGCCAGGGCGGGGTCGCCGCAAGTCGTGCGCAGACCGGCGGTCTCGAAGACGTCCTTCACCGTGATCGGGAGGCCGTGCAGAGGCCCCCACGATTCGCCGCGTGCCGTGGCTGCGTCGGCTGCGGCTGCGAGCCGGCGCGCGTTGTCTGCGTCGAGGGTCACGATGGCGTTGATCGACGGGTTGAGGCGCTGCGTGCGCTCGAGATACAGCTCGATCAGCTCCCGGCTCGATACCTTACGGGCGCTCAGCAGGTCGAGCAGCTCGACGGCCGGCAGGAACGCGAGATCGTCATCATTTGCCACCGGGATACTCCTCTGTGTCTTGGCTTATGCTCTTGGCTTCGTGGCAGGCGCCCCGTCGGAGGCGCGCCACATTTTAGCCTTCCGGCAGTTGCAGGGCGCCTCGGCATGGGAGTCCACGCTCTCTGCCTTCGTCAGGTGTTCTCCTCATTGACGCTGCTTGCGCCTCGGCACGAAGCTTGTTATCCTAGACGTAATGTTGCTTCGCATCGCCCCGGAGGTCTCCGAGCGCCCCGACTCATCGTCGGGGCGGGCCATTGGCTGAACAGGCCGGCCCTTTGAGATCACACGCTCCTCCCAGATGACGCGGAGGGCTTTCCGGAGGCAAACCACATGACCGTAGAGCTTTACGACACGACCCTGCGCGACGGCGCGCAGATGGAGGGCATCTCCCTCTCCGTCGAGGACAAGCTGCGCATCGCCCGCAAGCTGGACGAGCTCGGCGTGCAGTACATCGAGGGCGGCTTCCCCGCTGCCAACCCCAAGGACGTCGAGTTCTTTCAGCAGATGCGAAACGTCAAGCTCAAGGCATCGAAGCTTGTTGCCTTCGGCTCGACGCGACGCGCCGGCGCCGACCCCGCGCAGGACGCGACCCTCAACGTGCTCGCCACCGCCGGCACCGAGTTCGTGACCATCGTTGGCAAGGCGCACGATCTGCACGTGCGCGCCGTGCTCGAGACCAGCTACGAGGAGAACCTCGCGATGCTGGGCGACTCGGTGCGCTACCTCAAGTCGAAAGGCAAGGGCGTCTTCCTCGACGCCGAGCACTTCTTCGACGGCTTCTTCTCCAACCAGGACTACGCGCTGTCCTGTCTGCGCTCCGCCGTGACCAACGGCGTCGATGGCCTCGTGCTGTGCGATACGAACGGCGGCACCCTGACCTCGAAGCTGCTGGAGACGATTGAGATCGTGCAGCACGCTTTCCCCAACGTGCCGCTGGGCATCCACTGCCACAACGACGCCGACGTTGCGGTCGCGAACAGCCTCGCGGCCCTCGAGCACGGCGTCACGCAGGTGCAGGCCTGCATCAACGGCTACGGCGAGCGCTGCGGCAACGCCAACATGGCCAGCGTCATCGCCGGCCTCAAGCTCAAGCAGCACGAAGACGTGGTCACGGACGAGCAGCTCGCGCGCCTGACCGAGGTGTGTCACTTCGTCAGCGAGGTCGCGAACATGGCGCCGTGGCCGCAGCAGCCCTACGTTGGCGCCAGCGCCTTCGCGCACAAGGCCGGCTACCACACCGACGGCGTGATCAAGCTCGAGTCCGCTTATCAGCACGTCGATCCTGCCTCGGTCGGCAACCAGCGCCGGCTGCTGGTCTCGGAGCTCGGCGGCAGTCGCGGTCTGATGGACAAGGTCTCGGACCTCAACATCGACTACCCGCTGACCCGCGACGACGCGCGCATGCTAACCGAGAAGATCAAGGAGCACGAGGCGCGCGGCTACCAGTACGAGGGCGCCGACGCGTCGCTCGAGATGCTGGTGCGCCGCAGCCTGCCCGGCTACAAGCCGCCCTTCCACCTCGACGACTTCTGGGTCGTCCTGCGCCGCAGCGACCCCACCGATGCCAAGTACGAGAACAAAGAGATGCAGGCCGAGGCGATGGTCAAGGTGCGCGTTTACGGCCACACCGGTGACGAGGACAGGGTCATGCAGACCGCGGCCGACGGCAACGGTCCCGTGAACGCCCTGGACGCCGCCTTCCGCAAGGCGCTGACCGAGTTCTTCCCCGGCATCTCCGACGTGCGCCTCGTCGACTACAAGGTGCGCGTCGTCGACTCCAGCGGCGGCACCGGCGCTTCGATTCGGACGCTGATCGAGTGCAGCGATTCCGAGTATGACTGGCAGTGCGTCGGCGCCAGCACCGACATCATCGAGGCGTCGTGGCTCGCCCTGGCAGACGCCTTCGAGTGGTGGATGCTGCGCCACCCCGTCTAGCAGACCGTCGCTTCTCGATTGCCACGTACTCGGCGTATAATCCGGCCGATGCGTTCAGGATTGTCACGTGTACGATCGCTGCTCTTACGCACCGTCTTCGTGAGCGTGCCGTTGCTGCTGGCGCTGGCGGCGATCAACGAAGCCTCTGACTCGCCGTTGCGTTGGAGCAGCGACAAGCCGTTCCTTTCCGACCTGCCGTACTGGCTGATCAGCCTGAACCCGCTGATCGTTGCGGCGTTGCCGGCCGCGTTCGGCCTGTGGGCCGCCTGGTCGGTTCTTAACCAGATGCGACGCCCGTATTCGACCTCTCCCGTAATGATCGGGATCGGAGTGCTCGGAATGCTGGTGTTCATCGCGGCGTTGCTGCGCCTTTCGGCCAAGAATGTCGACTCGCGCTTCTACTACTACGGCATGGCCGCCGGCGCCAACGGCTCGCTGATCTTCACGGTGTTCGCCAGCGTGGTGTTCGGCGGCTGCCTCTTCGGCTTCGTTTACCTCTACCGACGCGGCTTCATCGCCGAGGGCCCCCGCATCTTCGACCGCCGTCCCGACGAGCCCGACGCCATCGCCACCGTCATGCGCGAGATGACCGGATCCCGCAGTCCAGATCGCTAATTGCCGCCCGCGTCTTTCTAGCCTGGCGTTGCTGGCGTAAATGGGGGAAGGCGGCCGAAGCAGCCAGCACCGTGAGATATCGAGGGCGACTCGTGGACGGTCTCCCGGACGGTGCGAACTTTGATGAGTTTTCGCGCAGTTCGCCGCCATGCTAATGGCTTACGGCGCGGTGACGCCGAAGCCCGTGATCGTTGTGGCTGTCTTGCCGTCGTCAGACGTGACGACGAGGACGAGCTCGTCCGGGTGCAGCGTGTCGTCGACCGCGTGTATGACCGTGTCCAGCGTTACGGCTACGACGACCTGCTCGCCGGTGGCGTATACGGTCAGCGTCAGCTCGTCCGGCTTCGACTCCACGATGCTGCCGATCAGCAGGTGCGGGTTGCGGTTGTCGTAGTCGTCGAGCAGCGTCTGCAGCTCGGCCTGCGACAGCGCGCCCTGCAGCAGCCGGTCGCGCACCTCGCTGCGTAGCCTGTCCGGCAGGGCATCGATGCGCGCCGCGAGGTCTGGTGGCAGCTCGGGCACCGGCGTGGCGGTGACGCTAGGAGCCGGTGGCGGCGCTGTCGTGGCGGTCGCGGTGGCGAGCTCGACCAGCGGCGTCGTGACTGGCGCGTCGTGCTTGTTACCGGACGTGAGAAGCACGACGGCCAGCGCGACGCTGGCAGCCAGCAGCAGCGCCGCGACGCCGATTAGCGGGGGAATCAGCTTGTGGGCGAGCACCTGCTATCAGATTAGCACCGTGCTCCGCGGACGAGTTCGCGGGCGTTCAGGTCGGCCGGGCCCAGGCGTGGCTGCTGGCTGCCTGCTCGGCGTGTTTGGCAGGCAGCGTGATCACGAACTCGGTGCCTGCTTCGGCTGAGCTGTGCGCCTCGACCGCGCCGCCGTGCGCCTTGACGATCTCGTTCGTGATCGCGAGGCCGAGGCCGGTGTTGGCGTCGGCGCGGGCGCCTGCCGGGTCGGCCTGGTAGAAGCGCTCGAAGATGTGCGGCAGCGCTTCGGCGGGGATCACGGAGCCCGTGTTGTGCACCGAGAGCGTGACGTGGCCGTTGTTAGCGGCGCTCTTCAGCGTTACCGTGCCGCCGTTTGGCGTGTGGCGCACCGCGTTGTCGACGATGTTCGCCAGCGCCTGCTCCAGCCTGCGACCGTCCGCCTCGATCTGCGGCGTCTCTTCCGGCTCAGCGTTGAGGTTGACGCCGGCCTGAGAGGCGCGGCGGCCGAAGCGCTCGAGCGTCGCGGTCAGCAGCTCGTTCGGGGCGATCTCGTCCATCTGCATTGTGAACTCGCCGCGCTCGACCTGCGAGAGGTAGAGCAGGTCGTCGACGAGCCCGCGCATTCGTACCGCCTCGTCGTTGATGATGCGACCGGCCTCGGCGTAGTCCTCCGGCTGCTGCAACGAGCCGTCGGTCATAGCCTGCGAGAAGCCCTGGACCGAGGTCAGCGGCGTCTTGAGCTCGTGCGAGACGTTGGCCAGGAAGTCACGCAGGGTGCGATGCGAGCGGCTGACCTGGCGCGCCATCTCGTTGAAGGCCCTCGCCAGACGCCCGACCTCGCCGCCCCCGTAGTCGGGGAGGGACTGCTCGTAGTTGCCGTGGGCCATCGCTTCGCTGGCCAGCGTCATCTGGCGCATCGGCCGGCTGATCGAGCGGGCCAGCAAGCCCGCGACGATGACGCCGAGGAACGACGCGATGGCTCCGGCGAGGAAGAGGCGCGGGATCAGGTCGTGCCAGGCCTGGCGCACGTCGCTGGCCTGCACCGCGACTACGGTTCGGTACTGCGGGTTGAAGCCGGCCGGCAGGATGCCCCGGGGTGTCGCAATGAACACGAGCAGATCTTGCTCCGGTCCCGAGGACCAGCTCTGCATGATGTAGCCGTTGCCCTTGAGTTGCGGGTCGTTTTCAGCTTCGGCGACCTGCGTGATCGTCTGGCCTTTGAGGCTGCCGTTGGTGTCGCCGACGACCTGGCCTCGACGGTCCGTTAGCAATATGCGCACACCCGGATACTGATTGGCCAGCGCCGGCTCTAGCTGCGGCACCGTGGTTAAGCCGGAGAGTTCCATGTAGCCCTCGCTTAGCGCCACGGGTTCGCTGAGCAAGCCGACTTTCTCGCGGGCGTTTTGTTCCTGCTGGTCCTTGAGCAGATAGACGGTAGCGACACCTGTCAGGAAGACGGTGAGGAAGATCAGGATCCCGAAGGAGAGGATTAGCCTGAGTCTAAGGCTTTGCGGTAGCAGTCTCGCCGTCCAGGACAAGCTTGTAACCCACCCCCCAAACGGTCTGCACGCGTGCCGTAGCGCCGTTCAGCTTCTCGCGAAGCCAGGCGACGTGCACGTCGATCGTGCGGGTGTCGCCGTAGAAGTCCTGGCCCCAGACAAGGCTGAGCAGACGCTCCCGGTCCAGCACCACGCCTTCGTAGCGCATGAACGCAGCCAGTAGATCGAACTCTTTGGCGCGCAGCGTGATCGGCTTGCCGCCGACCGTGACCTCGCGCCGGGCGGGATCGAGATGGATGTCGCCGACCTCGAGCGGAGCTTCGGCAACGACGCCGCCCTGGCTGCGCCGTAGCACAGCTTTGACGCGCGCTACGAGCTCGCGGGGGTTGAACGGCTTCGTCATGTAATCGTCGGCGCCGATCTCGAGGCCGACGATCTTGTCGATGTCGTCGTCGCGCGCCGTCAGGACGATGACCGGGACGTTGGAGGTCTTGCGCAGCTCTTTGCAGACGCTGAGGCCGTCCATCTCCGGCATCATAATGTCGAGGACGATGAGGTCGGGGCTCACCGCACGCGCTTTCTCGAGCGCCTGCTTGCCGTCGTACGCCTCTTCCACGCGAAAGCCCTCGTTGCCAAGGTACAGGCGCGCGAGTTGAACGATGTTCTTTTCGTCGTCGACTACGAGGATCGTATTAGCCATAGTAGGGAGCGGGCCACGTCCTATCACACTCACGATACCACACCCCCACCGCCGCGTTAGGAGCAGCCCGCTCCGTAACTATCAGTATGGGCACCGCAATCTAAGCCCCGGATAAGCGGCGATTAAATAAGTGTGAATCGCCGCGTCTATACTCAGGCTGCAAGCGAGATAGCGGAGGATTGCCAACCTTGGCTGAGGTCGCGACTGAAACGACGCAACGCGGCAGCCCCATCGAGGTCTTCTTCGTCGCTTTGCGCCTGGGCCTGACGTCGTTCGGCGGGCCGATCGCCCATCTCGGCTACTTCCACCACGAATACGTCGAGCGTCGCAAGTGGCTCAGCGAGGACGCTTACGCGGAGGTCGTGGCGATTTCGCAGGCTCTGCCGGGGCCGGCGAGCAGCCAGACCGGCATCGCCGTGGGCCTGCTGCGCGCGGGCTACCTCGGCGCTTTGATGGCCTGGCTGGGGTTCACGCTGCCGTCCGCGATTGCGCTGACCGCGTTTGGCTTCGGCGTCAAAGAGATCGGTAACGTTCAGGACCAGTACTGGCTGCACGGGCTGATGCTCGCGGCGGTCGCGATCGTGGCGCTGGCGGTGTGGAGCATGGCGCGTGCGCTGGCTCCCGACAAAGAGCGAGCCACGATGGCGATTCTTGCGGCCATCGTCATGCTGAGCTGGGAGACCGCGTTCGCGCAGGTCGTCGTGATCATCGTGGCAGGCCTGATCGGCTGGCGCCTGTTCCATAGCGTCTCGACGACGCCTGATGCGCATATCAAAGCGCCCGTGGGCCGCAACGTCGCGATCGCCTGCCTGTCGGTGTTCTTTCTGCTACTGGTCGTGCTGCCCCTGCTCGCCGGCCTCGCCGATAGCCAGGGGCTGCACCTGTTCGACGCGTTCTATCGCTCCGGGTCGCTTGTCTTCGGCGGCGGTCACGTGGTTCTGCCCCTGCTGGACCGCGCCGTGGTGAAGCCGGGCTGGGTGACCCGCGACGACTTCCTGGCGGGCTACGGAGCCGCGCAGGCCGTGCCGGGGCCGCTGTTCACGTTTTCGGCCTTCCTTGGCGCCGTGATGAAGCCGAGCCCGTCCGGCATCGCCGGTGCGACGATCGCGCTGGTCGGTATCTTCCTGCCTTCGTTCCTGCTGATCTTCGGTGGTCTGCCGATCTGGAGCGCCCTGCGTCGCTACGTCGGCTTCCAGGCAGCGCTGCGGGGCGTCAACGCCGCGGTCGTCGGTCTGCTGCTCGCGGCGCTATATCAGCCGGTGTGGACCAGCGCAGTCGGCAAACCCTCCGACTTCGCCATCGTCGTATCGACGTTTGGCCTGCTGGCGTTCTGGAAGCTGCCGCCGTGGATGGTCGTGGTGTTCGCGGCGGTCGCTGCCGAGGTTGTCGGGCTGCTGTAGGCGGCGCTACTGGCCCGAGGCGCCCGTCGCGCCGCTGGCGCCGTCCGGCGTGGCGCCGCTGCTCACGGTGAGCGTGATCGCTGAACCGGGGTCTGCCTTGCTCGCTGGCGCAGGCGACTGGCTGATAACGATGCCCTTCGGCACGTCGTTCGAGGCGACCTCGATCAGGAGGTAGTTGAAGCCGTTGTCGTTGAGCACGGACAGAGCGCTGGCCTTGTCGGCGCCGACGAAGTCGGGGTATTGCCCGGGACGTATCGGCGAAATCGCCTTGCCCTGCACCTGCGCGTCACCGGTCGTCACGGGCGCCTGCACGGAACCGCCCGCCGTCGTCGACGAGGTCGAAGAAGTAGCTGACTGCGCGCCGAGCGTCGTCGACGGTGACTGCGTCGAGGGATTGCTGCCGCCGCGAAGCAGCAGCAGGCCGGCGCCTAGCAGGAAGATCGCGACGAGGCCGGCAACGAGCCAGTTGACGTTGATCAGCTGGTCCGGCGGTCGGGAGACCGTCGGCAGCGGTGTGATGTCGACCGTCAGGTCGCCGTTGGGGAAGACGCGCAGCAACTCGTCCGGGTTGAGGCCGAGGTAGCGCGAGTAGGTGCGCAGGAAGCCGCGGGCGTAGACCGGCGCCGGGAAGATCGAGAAGTCCTCGTTCTCCAGGGCCTGCAGGTAGCGCCGCGACACGTGCGTGTCGCGCTCGACGTCCTCGAGCGAAATCGCATGCGCACGCCGGGCCTTGGAGAGCGTGTTGCCCAACTCCCCGGCTTTCGGAGGTATGGATTGCCCAACATATGGGCGCTCGACCCTGAGAGTCAAAGCAGGTACGTCATATGTATTAAACGGGGTGGGCAGTATTTGACGGGGTATGCTAGCCAAGCAACCCTAGGCTAGCACATCCAACCCATGGTGCAACCGCCTACGTTATGTTCAAATGGCCGGTCATTCAGCATAAACGTGCTAAAATTACCGCGCGCGAGCGGCTCAAATACTTCTAGCTACCGAAGATTAGTCACTCGCGCTGCCGCTTTTCGACTCTAACGATGGTCCCGTAGACAATTCGAGGGCATCTGGCACCGAATTGCCGACGTGTCGGGATACCCCTAGAACCTGCCACCCGGACCAGAATCGAGGACTAAATGGATCTCGGACTCAAGGACAAGGTTGCGATCGTTACGGGTGGGAGCAGGGGCATCGGACGGGCGATAGCGCTCGGCTTCGCCGCTGAAGGCTGCAACGTAGCCATCTGCGCGAGGGGCGAAGATAAGCTGCGCGAGACCGAGGCCGAGATTCGCGCCGCCGGCGTCAAAGCGCTGGCCGTGCCTGTCGACGTGACCGATGGAGCCGCGCTTGACGCCTTCGTGGCGCAGGTCGCGTCCAGCCTCGGGCGGGTCGATGCGCTGGTCAACAACGCGGGTGGCAACTTTCCCGGCGACGACGACGATGCCTGGCACAAGGCGCTCGAGCTCAACCTCATGGCCGCGGTGCGCGCCACGCGGGCCGTGGTGCCGCACATGCGCAGCGCCGGCGGCGGAGCCATCGTCAACATCACCTCGATCTGGGGTCGGGAAGCCGGCGGCCCCGCGACCTACAACGCCGTCAAGGCCGCGATGACCTCGCACGCCAAGCAGTCGGCGCTGTCGCTGGCTGCCGAGGGCATCCGCGTCAACTCGGTCGCTCCCGGGTCGATTCGCTTTCCGGGTGGCGGCTGGGACCGGCGCGTCCAGGCCGACCCGGATGGCATGGCCGCGTTCGTCAAGGCGAACATCGCCTCGGGGCGCTTCGGCACGGCCGAGGAGGTCGCGAACGCGGTCGTGTTCCTCTGCTCTCCGGCTGCGAGTTGGATCACCGGCGTCTCGCTAAACGTTGACGGCGGCCAATCGCGCTCGAACATCTAGGCCAGTCACGGCGACAGCAGACCCTACTCGGTCGTGATGGCGTACGCGCGCCGTCCGTTGTCGTCCTGACGTACGAAGGACCTGACATACGAAGGACCCGGGACGCTGCGTTTTCAATAACGTCCCGTCTGATCTGAGACGCGCCTTCACCGAGACAGCTCTTATCGAGGACGAACGTCTCAGGTCCTTCCTATCGTCTGGAGAGGTGGGAGCCTCCATCTCCAGAACCAGGCCCAGCGCCACGTCGGCGGTAGCTGCAGGATTCGTCCTGCAGGGTCCGTCATCACTTCGATGCGAGGACTCGCCGGGCGGCCTACCGCCATGGGTCACAAGCTGGTTGAATAGACCTGCAGCGTCTACACGACGCTCGCGGAGGCTAATGGGCAAAGCTAACGAATACGCGGTCCGTCTTTTCCTCTCGTGGCTCAACGAGCGCTATCGTCGCGAGTTCAAGCCCGAGCTGCAGGACGACGGCCTCTGGCGCGCGGCCGATGCCGAAGCGGGCGAGCTGACGATCGCGGCCGCGGAGCTGTACGAGGCGCCGGATGCCTGGCGCGAGCGCTGCAGCGAGCTCGAGCAGCGCCTCGACCAGACGCGCCCCGGTTCTTACCTGCTGTGGCAGCCGCCGCGCGGTGAGCTGCCAGACGGCGAGCCCGACGAGTCGGAGTGGGTGCGCCGCGTCGTGCTCACGGCCTCGAAGCTGGCCTCGGGACGCAACGGCGAGGTGCGTTTGCCGGCCAAGCTGGCGCTGGGCAAGCTGAAGGACGAAGGCGGTTACGCCAGCGTCACGGGCGGCCTCGGGCGGCACTGGACCGACATCTCGTCGCGGCTGCAGGGCAGCTTCTTCCTCGACAGCCGCGGCCTCAATCGCTTCACCTCCAACCAGGAGGAGCGCGAGCAGCTCTACGAGCAGATTGGGCTGCTTTCGCAGGGCCTCAAGACCGGCGACGTCATCGAGTTCGAGCACGAGGACGCCTGGACGCTGCAGCGCCTGGCGCGCGGCGCGTCTGGCGAGGGCATGAGCGACGGCTGGGCGATCGCGGGTTGCCCGCCCGACTTCGAGCCCGCCGACGGCAGCGCCATCCGGCGTCTGCTGCGACGCCGGCTCTCGGACGCCTCCGAGGCGCTGCGCGGCGCCAGGGGCGGTCAGCGCTTGCTCGTCTTGATCGGCGCCTACGACTACATGGAGATGGAAAACGCCGGTCCCTCGCTGCGCGGCTTCGATCCCGCTCTCGCGGCGTCGTTCGACGTGATCGCGCTGGTCACGGATGGGGAGGTCAAGGCGCTGCGTCTGGCGAAGGGCCTTCCGTTCCTGCGCGACCCTTAGCAGGGGGCGTCCTGCGCGAGGGGCATCGAAGAATCCAGCGTTTCGGGTAACCGCCCGACAGCCGTTTGGTAGCTGATAGGCCGCCGACGATCGGGAAACAAAGCGCTCGATCTTGTAGTCGAAACCGTCCGTGTGCCGCTCGATGGGCGCAGAATAGGGTTCTCAGCGTCGCGACGTCTCGCGTCTGAGGAGGAGGCGCAACGATGGCGACGGTTCAGGTAATCATGCACGGCATGCCCGGCGGGACGATGCACGACACGGACGAGTACCCGGTGATCCTGCAGTTCGACGAAGAGCGCAGCTATCGCAACGCCGTCTGGATCATCCCGTCCTACCCCGGTCAGATCCCGGCCGGCATGCTCTCCGAGATTCGCATCACGGGCGGGCCCGTTACCTGCTTCGTCGAAGGGCCCGAAGGCTTCCACTCCGGCCCGCACACCACCGACTGGGTACGCTGCGATTACCCGCGCGGCAAGTTCTGTTCCTTTCTTCAGATGAATCCGACGCCCGAAAGCTCGGCGGCGTCAGCGTCGAGATCGTCGAAGGCACCCTCGTCGTCGACCCCGTAAGCATCGGCGGCGCCCCCGCCGCCTCCGCGACCGCAAGCAGCGAGTCGACGCCTTCGCCCGAGACGAAGCCTGAGGGCGAATCGAGCGCCGGCGACGACGCCAGCGCGCTGAGCAACGAGACGTAGCAGAAAGAGGGAGGCCGTTCGACGACGGCCCGTCAGCCATCCCCTCACCCTAACCCTCTCCCCCGGGAGAGGGGACACCGTCAGGCCTCCCTCGCAGCGTTTGTTCGCCACGCAGCCGTCTGGCGTACGTTGGTCCAGTGCTTCGTCTTCGGCGCCCTCCTCTCCCTCAGGGAGAGGCGAGATTCAGACGAGGCGGCAGCGTTGTGAGCGTGGGTGAGGGCTATCGCCTCGTCGTCAGGCGGCGGGCCTTCGTCTACGCGCTGAGCACCGCGTCCGCGCGCACGACGAGGTCGGCGCGGCCGAGTTCCTGCATGACGCTCGCGACTGCCGTAGCAAACGACGTTGCGTCGTCGCCCGTCAGCTTCACGACCGCCGACTTGCGCCCGATAGCCCAGATCTCGTTCGAAATCGAGTGCAGCGCCGCCTCGGCCGCGAGGTCGACCGGCGTGCCGGCAATCGCTACGTCGGCGCCTGCTTCGGCCAGAGCCACCGCGACGCCGCGCTGTGCGTCGCCGCCCGAACCGATTACGATCGCGACCTTGCCCGCCAGGTGACCAGCCATTCTCGAACCCCTCGCTGCGCTGCTCGGAGGCGCCACGCCCCGCGTCGCTTTAGTCTGACACGCTATCGCCTTACGATGACGGGGTGACAACGATCGGTTGGGTGATGATGGCTGTCGGTCTCGTGACCTATATCGCGGCGTTCGCGAGGGGCGCCGGTCCGACGATGGGCGACGACACGCTGCAGGCAACGATGTTCACGCTCGCGACCATCCTCATGGTCCTCGGCTTTGCGCTGGTCGCGATCATCTAGTCGAGAGTAACGATCCGGCCGCCCTCGGCCGCGTCCGCCAGACGCAGTGTCGCAGCGACGGCCTCGTCTCGTGCCGACGCTTCGTCCCGTAGAAGTGCGATCGCGTTGACGACAACGCCGCGCGGCGCCCACTCGGCCGCGAGCGCGGTAATCAGCGCCTCGGCCGCCGCGCGCGTCATCTGCATCACGGAAGCGCCTTCCAACGCCTCGACGCCAGGCAGCAGCGCCACGATGCGTCCCTTCGGGCTCGTCGCCGCGTCGAGCATCTCGCGGGCGGCGGCGCGGCAGGCGAAGAACAGCGCGCTGAGGTTGTAGCCGACCGCCCGCGACCACTCGGCGTCCGACATGCGCTCCGAGGCGCGCAGCAGCGGCGGCCCCGGCGTCACGACCAGCAGGTCGACGCTGCCGAGCTGCTTCGCGATCTGGCGCATGCCGACCTGCACGTTGGCGCCGTTCGCCTGGTCGATTGCCTCGAGCATGGCGCGCCGCCCCAGCGCCTCGATGCGCCGCACCAGGCCACGCATCTCGAACGCCTCGCCGGAGTCGCCGGTGGTGCTCGCCGCCGCGACGTCCCAGCCCGCTTCCGCCAGCGCCAGCGCAATCGCCGCGCCGAGCTCGCGGTCCGCGCCCATCACGACAGCGTTGCGGGAGGCTGTGCTCTCGTCTGCCAACTGCGGTTCCTCCTGTAGGCCTCGTCACGCTGGCTCGCCCTTCGAGTGCCTCAGGACGAGCGGGATAATGTCGGCGCTTCTTGTTGATGTGGTGAGCTGCTCTTGGACGTTCCTGAACCGCTCATGCTGTCAGTAAGACTTTTTCTGGACTCCTTCGGAGAGGCTCTCGAAGTATGGTCCGTCGTCTGGCCATGCTTCTAGAACTGTCAGACGCATGCATCCCAACAGCCTGGAGTTTAACAACCGACCTGATCTTGGCCCCGCGACGGCCTCCGGCGTAGTATCGCTGCGTGATAGTCGAACTGCCCTTCGGACGCGGCGTCGTGTCGCTCGATGCTCCGATCAGCGCCTCGGTGTTGCTGCCGGTGGCCGTCGCGCCACTGGCGGACGAAGACGCCGCTGTGCGCATGGCGTTGCGGAGGCCGATCGCCGGGCCGTCGCTGCGAGAGCGCGTGCAGCCGGGTCAGAGCGTCGCGATCGTGGTCAGCGACATCACGCGGCCCGTGCCCAACCGCACGCTGCTACGGCCACTGCTGGCCGAGCTCGAGGCCGCGGGTGTGCCCGACGGCGACATCACCATCGTCAATGGCACCGGCCTCCACCGCATCAACACGCCCGCCGAGCTCGACGAGATGCTCGGCGAGGAGATTGTCGAGCGCTTCGCTATCGTGCAGCACGTAGCGCGCGATCGCGGCACGCTGCTCGAGGTCGGACGCAGCCGCGGTGTGCCGGTTGAGCTATGCAGCGCCTACGTCGAGGCCGACGTGCGCATCGTGACCGGCTTCGTGGAGCCGCACCTGTTTGCGGGCTACTCGGGCGGCGCCAAGGGCGTCATGCCCGGCGTCGCCGGCGCCGATATCGTCATGAGCAACCACGGCGCGCCCAACCTGGCGCACGCGCAGGCGCGCTGGTGCGTCACGCACGGCAACCCGGTTTGGGAGGAGATGCAGTCCACCGTCGCGCTCTGCCCGCCGCAGTTCCTGCTCAACGTCACGCTGGACAGCGAGCGGCGCATCACCGGTGTGTTCACCGGCGATCTCGCGCCGGCGCACGCTGCCGCGGTCGAGCAGGCTGCGCACCAGTACAAAACGCCGATAGGCCACCCCTACGACATCGTGGTCGTGACTAACATGGGCTACCCGGCCGACACCAGCCTGTACCAGTCTGTGAAGGGCCTGTCGGTGGCTGCCGAGGCCGTACGCGACGGCGGCGCGATCATGCTGGTCGCAGGCTGCGAGGAGGGCATCGGCAGCGACGACTACGCCGAGGGCCTGCTTGAAGCCGGGTCGCCCGCGGCGCTGCTCGACCACATCTTGCACACCGAGCACCCGCGGCACGACCAGTGGCAGATCCAGTGCCAGGCGATGGTGCAGGCGAAGGCGCGCGTCCTTGTGCACTCGCAGCTCACGCCGGAGCAGGCTCGCGCCGCCCACGTCGAGCCCGTCGCCGACCCCTCGGCGGCGCTACACGAACTTATCGCCGAGGCGCATTCGCGCGGCCGCGAGGGCTCCGTTGCCATCCTGCCGTTCGGCCAGCTAACGGTCCCGGTCCTGAGCTAGACGCTCCGTTTCTAAGCTCGCAGCGACCTGACGATGCGCTCGATTTGCTTGACGTGCGCTCGTTCGTGCACCGCCATACGCCAGGCGAAGGACTGCAGCGTCCGCTCGATGGGCGCCCCTGAATGAGTCATCGTTGCCGAGCGTGACCATTGGGCCACGGTGAGGCGCTCGAGGATCGTCATCAGGCGCGTCCGCTGCGCCGTAAAGGCTTCGAGCGACGGCGTGAACTCCTGTTGCGGGTAGTCGGTGCGTTTGATCCACGCTCTCGGGTTGATAGCGCGGATCGTCGGGTGGTCCTGGGCGAGGATGGTCTCGATGCAGCTACCCCAGACGTCGGCGCAGGCGCGCAGGTGGGCCAGCACCTCGTTGACGGACCAACCGCCCTCGGGCGGGATTGCGCGCAGCTGCGCCGTCGAGTAACCGTCAGTCGACGTGGCAACGCGTGCCGGCGTCTGTCTTAGCACGTCGAGTATCTCGTCTGTGCTGAGCGATGGATGAGGCACGCATTCCTCCCGGCGACCCGTCTTTTCGCCACTTGCGGTGCGTTATGGCATCGCCGTGAGATTGCCGCGCTTCGCTCGCCAAGACGGTTCGTACATGGCACCGGCTAGTGCGGAAACGGACTCGGCAGGATGAATCCTGCAGCTAGTGAACACGGCACGCCGGCGGTAGCTGCAGGTTTCAATCTGCAGGGTCGTCTAACGACAAGACGGACCGAGTTTACGTCCTCGTTCCGGGGAGCGCCGAGATTGCTTCGGGCTATCGCCCTCGCAACGACAGTATGATGCCCCGGCCTTCAGGCTGGGGTGCCGCTATGCTCAAGGCAACAGGAGCACAAAGGTTGCTTCGAGCTATCGCCCCTCGCAACGACGTCATACGTAACGTCCGCCTCGAAGCTCGAAGCTCGAAGCTCGACAGCTACGACTCCGTCTTCAGCCCAGCCTTGATGCGCTCGAGCAGCCACCGGTCCAGAGCGTCCGTGTACTCGCGGCGGCGCTCGACATAAGTCGAGCGCAGGATCTGGTTGAGGTCGCGCTGCAGCACGATGCGGCGCTCGAAGCTCTGGTCCTCGGGGCCGTCTTCGAGCTCCTTCACGTCGACCACGTAGAGCGCGTCGTAGACTACGCTGCCGGGCGCGTGCGTCGTGTTGCGCGCTCCTGCGACGTAGCGGAAGTGCCCCAGATGCTGGGTCGTCGCGTGCGCGATGCCGCATTGCTGCTTGGCGAGACGCTTCATCGCTTCGGCCAGTGACTCGCCTTCCGCGACGTCGCCCTCGGGCAGGTGCAGCGTGCCGTCGCGCCAGGCGACCACGGGGCGTTCGCCGCGATAGGGGATGAGCGTCAGATGCGTCACGACCGCGTCGGCGGGCAGGTCGTCCGTCTCCCAGGTCGCCATCCACTCGTCGCCGATCTTTTTGGTCGTATACATGCCGCGCTCCGACTCGCGCGGCCTGAAATAGGTTGAGGGCAGGCCTCCGGGATCGCTATCCATGAACGCACCTCCTGCGTGTTTAGCTTTGTCTGGCTCTACTCTAAACGGCGGCGGGGTGTCGTGGTTACTCGGGTGAGGCCTCTACGGGCGTCCAATGCCGGTGCCCCTGCTCGGTCCGCGTCATGCGTCCGAGGCCGGGGAACGGCGCATGTACCGCGATCAGCAGCGAGCCGTCCGTAATCGCCTGCTCGACGAGGCGTTTCTTTGTCTCCATCGATACGAGAGGCATGATATCGAATGCCGCGACCCAGGCGGTACGCTCGAGCTGCACTGCCTTCTGTGCGATGTCGCCGATGTAGATCGCGCTCTCGCCGCCCGACGCCAGCACGACCGAAGCGTGCCCGGCCGAATGACCCGGTGTCGGCACCAGCGTCACCTCGTCGGTGATCTTGGTCTCGCCGTCGACCAGCTGCAGGCGACCCTTCTGCTCGATCGGCAGGATGTTCTCTTCGAGGTACGTAGCCCGTGTGCGCTCGTTGGGCGCGATCGCGGCTTCCCACTCGTCGCGCACCAGCATGTAGGTCGCGTTGGGGAAGGTCGGCACCAGCTCGCCGTCGACGTAGCGCGTGTTCCAGCCGCTGTGGTCGGCGTGCAGATGCGTATTGAGCACGACGTCGACCTCCTCCGGCCGTATGCCGATCGCGTCCATCTCGGTAAGCAGCGTACCTTGCGACGCGGGGCTCGACTGGCGCCGCCAGCCACCCGGTTTGTCGCCGACGCCGGTCTCGATCAGGATCGTCTTGCCCTGGGAGCGCAGCAGCAGCGAGTTGAGGCCCAGCGTCACGCGATAGCGATTGTCCATCTCGCCCGCGTAGGCCTCCCACATGACGCGCGGCACGATGCCGAACGTCGCTCCGGCGTCGATGTAGAAGTCGCCGTCGGAGAGGATCGCGAGGTCCAGATTGCCCAATCGGTGTTTCGCCGGCATTGCAGTGATATTAAAACGAGGCGCCGATAAGGGCATCCCCCAATAGGCTTCGTAAAACGACTGGTAAGATGATGCGTCTGTGCCTCACCAACGGGGCAATCGTGATATGAACGATAAAGCTACAAACGAGGCAGACTTCTGAATCGCCGCAAACGAGCCGCGGGCGGCATGCTGATCGCGGCAGCGTTGGCGGCGGCGCTCTACTTCGGCGGGTCGAGAATGCGCGACGTGCCGGGTACGACCGCGCAGCCGCCGCGCTCTGCAGCCCTGCTGCCGCCGCTCGGCCAGGATGGCGGTTCGGCGCCCCAGGGCTCGAGCGGGAGCGAGAAGTCGGTGCTCGCCGGCGTCGATGCTCAGCTCACAGTGACCTCGACCGCGACCAGCGAGCCCACTGCTGTCGACGTGACGCTCGCCGATACCGGCGATCCAGCCGCGACCGATACGGTCGAAGCCACCGACCCAACTGCGTCCGACCCAACCGATACGCCGGTCCCACCCACAGACACACCGGACCCACCGACGCCGACGGAGGTACCGCCGACCGATACGGCCGTGCCGCCCACGGACACGCCGGCGCCTCCCACTGCAACAGCGGTCCCGCCGACCCCGACCCCGGTTCCGCCTACCGCCACTCCCGTGCCGCCGACCGCGACGCCGGTGCCTCCGACGGCGACACCGAAGCCGCCAACACCGACGCCGACCCCGCGTCCCGCGACGCCTACGCGCACGCCCACCCCCAGCCCTACGGCTACGCAGCAGCCGGCGCAGGGAGGCAACGACGCTGTCCTCGGCATCGCCTCGTTCTACGCTGCCTCGCTCGCGGGTCAGCCGATGGGCTGCGACGGTACGCCCTACAACCCGAACAACCCCTACATCGTCGCCGTCGGTCCGGCGCACTACGACGAGTGGCCGTGCTTCACGCAGATCTACATCTGCGGGCCCGCAAGCTGCCTGATCGCGCTACGGGAAGACTCCTGCCCCGGCTGCTCCGCCACCGAGATCGACATGTCGTACGCGGGCTGGCAGACCGTCTGTGGCCCCATCAGCGGGCCCTGCCCGGTCACCTTCAAGCGCGCCACGCAATAGATGCTCCGCATTTGGCGAATGCCGTACTGCGTCTGTGCGAGGCCAGACGCTAGTCGGGCCGCGGCAATCTCACGGCATCTCTAGACGGCCCGTCTCTGGCGCGGCGCAGTGTGTGGCATCGGCGCGCGATTGCTTCGCCTCGCTCGCAAACGACGGGTCGGCGCGCCGCTGACGTCCGGTGTGCAGATGCAGGGTTGTCTGACGACAAGACGCATCGGGTTTTCAACCGCGCCACCGGGAGCGCCGGGGTTGCTTGGGGCTATCGCCCTTGCGACGACGCCAGGGCGGGCTGGGACGCTCTGCCGTTCGCCCTTTGCTCGTTTGCTCGTTTGCCTTTGCCCCGCTGCGGCCTCTGACCGCACTTTTGCTCAGGTTGCCGCTGACTTCGGGCGAGACCTATAATTTGCCAACCGCCGAAAGTACACTTCCCGAAACGCTCCCACGGAGGTCCCAACAATATGTCGACGCCGTATGCGTATTTTCAAAAGCAGATCGTGCCTCTGGCCGAGGCCAAGATCGGCATCATGACGCACGCGTTCAACTACGGCACCGGCGTATTCGAGGGCATTCGCGGTAACTGGAACGAAGAGGACGAGACCATCTACCTCTTTCGCATCCCGGAGCACATCAAGCGCCTGCGCGGTAGCGCCCGTATCTGCAACATCGAGATTACGGAGACGGACGAAGAGCTGACCAACGCGATCCTCGAGGTCGTGGGGCGCTCGGCGATTCGTGAGGACCAGTACATCCGCCCGCTCGCTTACAAGAGCTCCGAGGTGCTGGGCGTTCGCGTTCACAACCTCGAGGATGACCTGCTGGTTTTCGTCGCGCCCTTCGGCCCGTACCTCGACTCCGACGCGGGCATCCGCGTCCAGACCTCAACCTGGCGCCGCGTCGAGGACGTGTCGATTCCGGCGCGCGCCAAGGGCACCGGCATCTACATCAACTCGGCGCTGGCGAAGACCGAGGCGAACCTCAACGGCTACGACGAGGCGATCATGCTCACCCACGACGGTCACGTCTCCGAGGGCAGCGGCGAGAACATCGTCGTCATCCGCAACAACAAGCTGATCACGCCCTCGCCCTCCGACAACGTCCTCGAGGGCATCTCGCTCGAAACGGTCCTGGGTCTGGCGCAGGCGGAGCTGGGGCTCGAGGTGCAGACGCGCTCGATCGACCGCTCCGAGCTCTACGTGGCGGACGAGGTGTTCATGACCGGCACGGCCGCACACGTGACGCCGATTCTCGAGGTCGACCGGCGTGCAGTCGGCAACGGCGCTATCGGCCCGATTACGGCGCAGCTCAAGCAGCGCTACTTCGACATAATCTACGGCCGCGTGCCGGAGTACCGCCACTGGTGCACGGCGGTGCCGCTGCGCCAGGCCGTACCGAACAGGGTGTAGCGAGCTTCAAGCCGCAAGCTCCAAGTCGCAAGATGACCGGCTTGAAGCTTGCCGCTTTGAGCTTGCAGCTCTCGAATGCCTTCATTCACGGTCTTTCGCCCATCCAACGCGATAGGGACGCTCTACGGGCTCTGGTGCGGTTGCGGTCACGTTGTTGCTCGGCGCCACGGCGCTGTATCGCGGCCTGACCATGGACGTGAAGCTGTGGCAGCTCGCGCCGCTGCTGGTCGGAGGCTTCCTGATTGCCGGGGCGTTGCTCGCCGCTTACTGGACGTGGGGCTGTCGCTCGCTGCGCTACGTCGTCGACCGCAACGCCCTGTCGATACGCTGGGGCAGCATGCAGCAGGTCGTACCGCTGTCGCACATCGAGCGCCTGATCCCGGCGGGCGGCGGAGAGAACCTCAACATCGACGGCGTCAATTGGCCCGGCTACCACGTCGGACGCGGCTACGTCCCGACGATCGGCGAGGTCCTGTTCTACTCGACGCATCGCAATCTCTCCGACGTGCTATTCGTCCAGACCGCGACCGAGACGTACGGCATTTCGGTGCCGGACCAGGTGTTCTTCGCGCAGACCGTGCAGTCCAACCAGTCGCGCGGCGCCCTCTTCGATCAGCGACAGGCGGTTCACCGCTGGGGCATCGCGGCGCAGTCGTTCTGGCTCGACGGAAACGCCCGGGTGCTG
>CAVTBL010000005.1:0-33855 GCA_963732945.1 uncultured Chloroflexia bacterium | reverse complement strand
ACCCAGGAGTCCCTTCTGGGCCGCGAACGCTTCGTAATCCAGCGGCGTGTCGAGGAGCGAGTCCGGGAAGTAGGCGCCCAGCGGCCCGCCGACCTGCACGGCGCGCAACGACCGGCCCGAAGCGGTGCCGCCGCCGAAGTCGTAGATCGCCTGGCGCAAGGTCAGCCCGAACGCCTTCTCGACCAGGCCGCCCTGCTTGATGTTGCCGGCGAGCTGGAACGGCATCGTGCCCTTGGAGCGCCCCATGCCGTAGTCGGCGTAGAACTGTGCCCCTTTGTCGAGGATGATCGGCACGGTCGCGAGCGAGATCACGTTGTTCACAACGGTCGGCTTGCCGAACAGGCCGCTAATCGCAGGCAGGGGCGGCTTGAAGCGAATCACGCCTTTCTTGCCCTCGAGGCTCTCGAGCAGCGCCGTCTCTTCACCGCAGATGTAGGCGCCGGCGCCCAGGCGTACGTCCACGTCGAACGCCTTGCCACTGCCGAGAACGCTCTCGCCGAGGTAACCGGCCTCGCGAGCCAGCTCGACAGCGCTCGACAGCGTCGCGTAGGCGCTGGGGTACTCGGAGCGTATGTAGACGTAGCCCATCGTTGCACCGACCGCCATGCCGGCGATCGTCATGCCCTCGATAAGAACAAAGGGGTCGCCTTCCATGATCATGCGGTCGACGTAAGTGCCGCTGTCACCCTCGTCCGCGTTGCAGACGATGTACTTCTGGTCGGCCTGCTCGTTCAGCACGGTGCGCCACTTGATGCCCGTCGGGAAGCCGGCGCCGCCACGTCCGCGCAAACCGGACGCCACGACCTCCTCGACGATGTCGCTGCCGCTCATCGTCAGGGCGCGACGCAGGCCCTTGAAGCCATCGTGCGCCACGTAGTCATCGATCGAAAGCGGGTCCGTGATGCCGCAGCGCGCGAACGTCAGGCGCTCCTGGTTCTTGAGGAAGGGAATCTCTTCGGTCGGACCGAGGTACAAGGTGTGCGTCTTGCCCTCGAGCAGCCCGGAGTCGAGCAGCGACGGCACGTCATCGGCGCTCACGGGACCGTAGGCCACGCGAC
The DNA here is from genome assembly GCA_963732945.1 of uncultured Chloroflexia bacterium. GTDB lineage: Bacteria > Chloroflexota > Dehalococcoidia > DSTF01 > WHTK01 > WHTK01. The sequence goes on along the minus strand of CAVTBL010000005.1, from coordinate 32,797 downwards.
CCGCCGGCGTCTCGACCTCGACCAGCGGCTCGAGGAAGAACAGCCCGCGCGAGCCGTTGCGCACGACCTGCACGTCGAGCCCGCGCGAAGTCGCTTCGCGTTGCAGCGCCTCAGCGACCTCGTCGGCGCCTACAGACTGTGCCGCGGAATCTCGCGGTACGAACAGCTTCGTCGTCATGCCGATGCCTCAGCCCAAATCTTATGCAAGGCAGCGTCGCCTTTCTCTGTGTTCACGAACCGAAACTCAGCCGTCTCCAACGTAGGTGGCGCCCAACTCATCACCCCGCGGCCTTCGCTCGCCCGACGAGCGAGTCGATGCGCGATGCCGTCACGCGGCCGTGCAGGCGCCCGTCGAGCATCACCGCCGGCGACAGGGCACAGTTGCCGAGGCAGTACACCGTCTCGAGGCTCACTGCGCCGTCCGAAGTCGTCTCGCCGAGCCTGGCGCCGAGGCTGCCCTGGACGTGCTCGACCAGCGCCTCCGAGCCCATCGATTGACACGACTCGGCGCCACAGATCTTGAGCACGTGGCGCCCTGGCGGCTCATGGCGATAGTCGTGGTAGAAGTGCGCGATACCGACGACCTCGGCGCGCGATAGGTTCAGCGCATCGGCGACCAGCGGGATCGCGGCGTCGTCGATGTAGCCGAACTCCTCCTGGAGCGCGTTGAGGATCGGCAATGCTGCGCCCGGAAGGTCCTGTAGCGCTCGGATGTGCTCCAGCGCGCGCGCTTCGTCCCAGGTGCTCGTCGTCACAGCTGCTCTCCTGTAAGGATCGGTGGTTCGGCCTTTAGCGTGAGCCCGGCGTCCGAGGCCAATGCCAGCGCGTCCTCCGCGCAGTCGTTTGACCTCTCGTTGGGGATCAGCCTTAGCCCTTCGTCCCGGCTCAGGACAAGCTTATTGCAATCGGCTTCTTCACCGAAGCAGCGCGCGAACTCGGCCAGCGTAAACGCCCCGACTGCCTCCCTGAAGCAGTTGTAGCGACCGACCAGATGCTCGGCTGTTTCCGTGAGACGCGACGAGCCGCCGCCGCTGCCCCCTACCGTCGTCTCGACCAGCTTCGTGCCCAGGCTCGCCTCGACGGCCCGCAGCTTGCCCCAGGCAGCGCGATACGAGAGCCCGAGCGCCGCGGCGCCCTCCGACAGCGTCCCCTGCCGCGCGATCGCGTCCAGCAGGCGCATCTCGGCATCGCCGAACACGAGGCGACCGTCCTCGATCACGTTGACCTTGAGCTGAGGCTCCATGGTCATGCGAGGATGCGCTCCTCGCCGGCGTAGACGTTGAGGCTGTCGCGCCGCACGAAGCCGGCGAGCGTTATGTTAAATGACTGCGCCAGCTCGACTGCCAGGCTGGACGGCGCACCGACTGCCGCGACCACCGGGATGCGCGCCACGAGCGCCTTCTGCAGCAGCTCGAAGCTGGCGCGACCGCTGAGCAGCAAGACGTGGCCCTCGAGCGGCGTCGCGCCCGCCAGGAAGCGCTCGCCGACCAGCTTGTCGAGCGCGTTGTGGCGCCCGACGTCCTCGCGCAGTAGTCGTAGCTCGCCTTCGGGCGTGAACAGACCGGCGGCGTGCAGACCTCCCGTGCGCTCGAACACGGCCTGAGCGGCTCGCAGCTTCTCGGGCAACGCGCAGATCGTCGCGGCGGAGACGCGCATCGAGTCCTCGATAGCGGCACAACCCTGCACTTCCAGCGTGTCCAGCGCCGCTTTGCCGCAGACGCCGCAGCTCGATGTCGTGTAGAAGTTGCGCTCCAATCGCGTGACGTCGAACTCGAGGCCGGGGCGCAGAGTGACGTTGACGATGTTCAGCTTCTGCTCTTCGTCCTCATCCGTGCAGTACGAGACGTCGACGACGTCTTCCTGGCGCCGAATTATGCCCTCGCCGTGCAGGAAGCCCGCTGCCAGCTCGAAATCGTCGCCGGGCGTGCGCATCGTGATCGCGATTGCCTTGCGCGCGACTTCCGAGCCGTCTTGCCAGACGAGGCGAATCTCCAGCGGCTCCTCTGCGGCGAGCACGTCGTCGAAACGCGACCAGGCACCGTCGCGCAGGCGGCGCACCTGATGCCGGACCTGACTTCGAACCGCAGCAAGGGCCACAAATAGCTCCTTATCGGGATCGTTATGACTATGACAGCATATCGCGAATCCAGAAGGTCGTTAACCCCTCCTCGGGACGCGCAATCATCTCTCAATCGCGCGATAATGGGCAGCACGGAACGGGTTCGCGATTTGGTGGGAGGCTCAGCATGCTCAGCAAGAACGACAACGAGACAATGTGTCACGTCGGTCCCGGCACGCCGATGGGCGACTTGATGCGCCAGTACTGGCTGCCGGCCGTTCGTTCGGACGAGCTGCCGTCGCCGGACTGCCCGCCCCTGCGCGTCAAGCTGCTCGGCGAAGAGTTGATCGCGTTTCGTACGACCTCCGGCGCCGTCGGGCTGATCCAGAACGCCTGCCCGCACCGTGGCGCGTCGCTGTTCTTCGGCCGCAACGAAGAAGAAGGGCTGCGCTGCGTCTATCACGGCTGGAAGTTCGACGTTCACGGCGACTGCACCGACATGCCGTCCGAGCCCGCCGAATCGAACTTCCGCGGCAAGGTGCACGCGCGCGCCTACGCCACCCGGGAGCGCGGCGGCGTGATCTGGGCCTACATGGGCTCGCGCGAGGTACCGCCGCCGCTGCCCGACCTCGAAGCCAACATGCAGCCCGAGGGCGAGTCCGCGATCTACAACATCTACATCCAGTCGAACTTCATGCAGAACTGGGAAGGCGAGATGGACACTGCCCACGCCGCCTTCCTCCACTCCGGCGCCACAAAGGTCGATGACCTGACGCCCGGCAGCGCTGCCTACTACCAGGCTCGTAACCGCGCCCCGCGATTCAGCGTGCTCGAGACCGAAGTCGGCACCTCCTACGGCGCCTACCGCCCGGCCGAGGACGACACGTACTACTGGCGTATCGCCCACATGCTGTTCCCGTTCTACGCGATGATCCCGACCGGCACCCTGGGTCTGCAGATCTTCTGGCGCGCCTACGTGCCGATGGACGACGAGCACACGCTGATGTGGACCCAGGTCGCAGGACGTGACGGCGACCGGCGCATCGAGTGGCTGCCCAACACGACGGACTGGTTCGGACGTTTCCGTATTACGCAGGGCCCCGAGAACGAGTTCGGCCTCGACCGCGAGCTGCAGGCCTCGGGCAAGAGCTACTCCGGCATCCCGGGCGGCGCCCGGCCGCAGGACATGGCCGTGACCTACAGCATGGGCTCGATCTACGACCGCTCCCGCGAGCACCTCGGCACCACCGACCAGCTGATCATCCGCACGCGGCGTCGCGTCATCGCTGCCGCGCGCGCCCTGCGCGACAACGGCACCGTGCCGCCCGGCGTCGACAACCCGGAGTTTTACCGCCAGCGCTCCGGCGGCGTCGTCCTGCCGCGCAGCGTCGACTGGTGGGACGCCACGCACGACCTGCGCCAGGCCTTCGTCAAGCACGAGGACCTGAAGCCCCTGGTCGGCGTCTAGCGAAGCGCAAACAAGCAAACAAGCAAAGGGAAAGAGAGCCGAGCGGACCACAAAGTCGGGCGGACTCACAAAGTTACTCGAAGTGCTCCGCGCCAATTCACCGATGCGGTGGGTTTTAACCACGCCTTTGGCTCCCATCTTCGCCGCCTGGACTGTCGAAGCCAGCACGGGACACTAGCTCACAGTAATTGAGTCTTAGGCTCTTTTAATCCACGCCTCGTGCTGCGTAGCATCATTGCGGACGAGGGCAGATACGCACGCTGGCGTGATCTGTGGCTCTTTGGGCTGACTGCAGAGTTGTTACGCATTTGTCACGCGGAGATAGATATTTGATTCGTCCACGAGAGACAGAGAGAGAGAATAGTCTAGCCGATATGTTGCTTTAGAGCGGTAAGCCCTCCATGCGGCGCTCCGCAGAGAGTCTCTAGGACCACGGGCTTGCAGGAGGCGGGAATATGAGAAAGCTGATTCGCACACATCGCGGGAAGGCTATCCTGCTGATGGCCACTGGAATCTTAGTTGGTGCGGCGCTTGCTTCATTCACGATCGCTCGTTATGTCATTCAATCTGATGGCGGTGCTGAGGCACAATCGCCGACTGGGCCAAGCCCGCTCGTCTTGGACATGATTCAAAAGACCGAGGCCGACAGGGCCAAACCCAAGTTTAGAGGAGAGATAGGCGGCTTTACTTACGTTTCCACTGACCAATCGCAGCCGCCGCCAGCGTGTGCAGGCCTACCCCACGGGGGTGTTGATGCGGCCAAGTCCGAGATTTCTGCCTCCGACCTGAACTTTTCCGTTGGCTACTTGCCCAGCGGAATGCAGCAGGTCTTTGAAGGAGGAAATAAGTGCGGGGACACGATCGTCGCCATTGTGCGTAATTACAGCATGGCCCAATCCTTGGTCGTAGTCGCTCACGTGAGGAGCGAGCCAATCATAGCTACGGACATTCCCCAAGATAGACTGCAAGTGACCACCATCGCAGGCAAGGCAGCCGTCCTCGAAAGCCCCGTCTTTGACAAGGGCGATGCGCGGGTCCTTATACACAGCGATCTCGGCTACTTCTCCGTATCGAGTAACGGCTTAAGCGTTGACCAGCTTCTTCAGATAGCGGAGTCCGTGAGGAGTAAGTGAAATGTCAAGAAAATTCACGCTTGCGCTTCTCGCATCCATCGTTCTTGGCTTGATAGCGGTTCATTCCCTCTCTCCTTCTCTAATGTTGCTGCGGCAACCTGGGAGTACTGGATAAACCTGCCAGCAAACACCGATAATCAAAACGCAGAATTGCGTTGCGGATGGCACACGTATGAGTGCGGACAGGGCGGTGATCAAGCACTTGACTGGAGTACGACAAACAACGCTAACACGAACATCTACTTCAGAGGTGCAGGCCTCGCACCGGTCGGCAGCCAAACAATTGGGGGTTGGATGACACCAACCGCCGTAGCAGGTGTTTACTCGGGCTGCTACTGGAACATTGTTTCCACAGTCTACAACTACTTCAATGGGGAGCTTCAAATGCGGATGATATACGTCCACGGCACGACTCCCTGGGCCGACGCCAATCTCTGGTACCGCAATCCAACGTATATCAACCCCGGGACTAAAGTCGGTGTGATGGCCACTACGTACGATCCGTGGGGATGTGGCTGGACGGGCATTCATACTCACGCTTTTGCTGTCAATGGAACGTTAGGCGTGGCCAAGAACACCGGCTTCCCCTACGGTGATGTGCCTGGGCCACCGTACCCCCAGTACAACAACCTGACCTGGCAGCACTACTTCTCCTTCGCGCATTGACAGTCGCCCATCGAATTTTGGCTGTACCCCTAGGCGTTTGACACGCCAGTGCACTGAGATACCGGCAGGTCGATGCGCTCAACCCTCCTCTAGCTGAGCTGAACACGGTACACTCGCGGCAGAAGCAAAGGAGGGCATCTCATGCTGAGTCAACAAGACAACGAAGTCCTGTGTCGCGTCGGGCCCGGGACGCCGATGGGTGACCTCATGCGCCAGTACTGGATCCCGGCCGTCCGCTCGGACGAGCTGCCCGCGCCTGATAGCCCGCCGGTACGCGTCCGCCTACTCGGCGAGAACTTGATCGCGTTTCGTGCGACCTCCGGCGCGGTCGGGCTGATCCAGAACGCCTGCCCACACCGCGGCGCCTCGCTGTTCTTCGGCCGCAACGAAGAAGACGGCCTGCGCTGCGTCTATCACGGTTGGAAGTTCGACGTTAACGGCGCCTGTGTCGACATGCCCTCCGAGCCCGCCGAGAGCAACTTCAAGACCAAGGTGCGCGCTAAGGTCTACGCGACTCAGGAGCGCGGCGGCATCGTCTGGGCCTACATGGGCTCGCGCGACGTCCCGCCGCCTCTGCCCGACTTCGAGGCCAACATGCTGCCCGAGGGCGAGTACTCGCTGTACACGATCTTCCAGGAGTGCAACTACATGCAGGGCTGGGAGGGCGAGATGGACACCGTCCATCAGGCCTTCCTGCACTACGGCGCCGAGCGCCCGGAAGCCATGCAGCCCGGCACGGCCGGCTTCTACATCGCGCGGCAGCGTCAGGCGAAGTTCAGCGTCATCGACACCGAGTTCGGTACCTCGTACGGCGCCTACCGCCCGGCCGAGGAGGACACGTACTACTGGCGCATCGCGCACCAGATGTTCCCGTTCTACGCGATCATCCCAACCGGTACCCTCGGCCTCGAGATCCGCTTCCGCGCCTACGTCCCAGTCGACGACGACCACACGATGATGTGGACGATCACGGGTCGTAACGGTGTCCGCCCCGGCCGAGAAGGCCTGCGCGGCACCGGCCCGGAGCAGCGCGCCGGCCGCGAGCCCAGCATCGAGTGGCTGCCGAACACCACGGACTGGTACGGACGCTGGCGCATCACCCAGAGCCCGGCCAACGACTTCGGCCTCGACCGCGAGCTGCAGTCCTCGGGGCGCAGCTTCTCCGGCATACCCGGCGGCGCGCGGCCCCAGGACATGGCCGTGACCTGGAGCATGGGCACGATCTACAACCGCTCGCGCGAGCACCTCGGCACCACCGACCAGCTAATCATCCGCACGCGACGCCGCATGATCGCGGCCGCGAAGGCCCTGCGCGACGAAGGCGTCGTTCCGCCCGGCGTCGACAACCCGGAGTTCTACCAGCACCGTTCCGGCGGCGTCATCCTGCCCCGCAGCGTCGACTGGTGGGAGGCCACGAAGGAGCTGCGCCAGGCCTTCGTGAAGCAGGAGGTCGCGCCACTCGTAGGCGTTTAAGCGATGGGGCAACGGCAACCGCGGATGGCGAGAAGCTCTACTCAGATGCAGAGGCTGTGGTTGATAATCCTGCCTCTGGTTCTGGTGCTCTTGCCTCAGGTGTTCTCTTCGGCTCTCGTTTTCTGGCTATTGGTCGGCCTCGCCCTTTTGATTTACGTCACTTTTGTTCGCTTTCACATTCCCTCGTCCTTGTCATCCGCGACGGCATGGGTTTGTGACGATCGACTCGCCACTGGTTTTTTCGTCTTTGAATGTGTCGCTATCGTTATTGGGTTCGGCCTCCTGCGAGACAGGCCGGCAAGCCATTATGTCGCGGCTGTTCTCTTGATTGCGCCTCTGGCGGCCCTTGTGTTCCTGACCCTTAAACTGCCAGGATTCAACTCGACTGGACGAGCGCGGAACTCGTAGGCCTAGTGCGCCGGCGACCTGCAGCGCGACCACGACCGCCGGCTGGCGCTGGTTACGCCACAAGGACGAAACGAACCTTCAATTGGTTAGGGACATCTAACGAGCGCTCCCAGTGCGGACAATGTGACGCGCCGGCTCAAGACCAGCCCCCACGCAGGATGCGCGCCATGCTAATGGCTCAGTCGGAGGGGGTGGCCGCCTGGGCGCGCTGCAGGTCCGGCGTCGCGACTCGGCCGAGCAGCTCGTCTGCCAAACCGGGCGCCGGCTGCGCCGCGTGCACCGCCGGCAGGACGTGCTCGCCCATCAGACGGATCGACTTCATCAGCTTCTCGTGCTCGATGCCGCCGGTCATCATCCAGCAGCTCGCGAAGGTCGCACCGGCCTCGGCGAGCGCAAGGTACTTCTTCAGCAGGCGCTCAGGGCTGCCGTAGTACAGCGAGTTCCAGAACGCCTCGTCGTCCAGCTCGTTGTCGAACGAGACCGCGTTGACGCGACCGTCGACCACGTCCTGACGGGTCAGAGAGCGGCCGGCTCGATTCTGCCAGCGCGGGTAGCGAGCGTTGGCGCGCCCCTCGTCATCGCTATCGCAGGCCAGGCAGAAGGTCTGCGCGCCGATCTCCCACGTGTCGATCGGCTTGCCGGCTTCGGCCTTGAAGCGCAGCAGCTGCGCCGTCATGTCGCGCACCGCAGCCGGCCCTGCGAAGCCGCTGACCAGGGGCACCATGTCGCGCTCGGCCGCGAGCTTGAGGCTGCCCGCGCTCGTGCCGGCGAGCCAGAGCTGCGGATGCGGCTTCTGCAGCGGCTTCGGCCAGACAACCGTCGGGTTGGGCAGCTTGACGTACTCGCCGTCGTAGGTAAACGAGGTGTCCTGGGTCCAGGCGAGGTGCAGCACGTCCAACGCCTCCATGAAGCGCTGACGCGAATCGTCGATTGTCACGCCGAAGCGCGCGAACTCGTGCGGCTGATAGCCCCGGCCGACGCCGCAGAAGAAGCGGCCGCCCGTCAGGTTGTCGAGCACCGCGATCTCCTCGGCGACGCGCAGCGGCTGCCACACCGGCAGCACGAGCACCGCCGTACCGATGCGGATGCTCTTCGTGCGCTCGGCGATCGCCAACGCCTGCATCAGGGGTGCCGGTGACATGCCGTAGTTCGAGAAGTGGTGCTCGGCAATCAGGACGAAGTCGAAGCCGACTTCCTCCGCGAGCTGGATCTGCTCGATGCCCTCCTCGAACAGGCGTCGCCAGTCGCCGGTCGTGGGGTTGGGCCACTCGAAGAACAGGCCGAGCTTCATTGAGCCCTAATCTAACACGCGAGCCGTCAACGGATGGAGAGCGGATAAGCGGATGGGGGAAGTCCCGGGACGATTCGGAAGTCGAGGACGAACCGTGCCACGGACGGAGCTAGAAGCTCCGCCCCGACATCAAGCGCGCGGAACCGTGCGATGGAGAATGTAGGGACGAACGCTTCAGGTCCGTCGCGATGACTGCCCCAGAAACTCTGAGACGCCTTTCACGGTGTTCGTCTAACGACGCGTCCGCAGGCGCTCCGTCGAGACTTCGATCCATTCGCTCCACTCATCCGCTTATCGCTCCGTTCCGCTGACATTCCGTACGCGACGCCTGTAGAATCGGAGGGACGCGGCGGCGCTTCGCGATGCGCCTTCGCGGCTACGAGGCTCTTTTGCTTACCGGGAGGTAGTTATGGTCGCAACTGAACACAGAGTCGTCGGCACCCGGCCGGTGCGCCCCGACGGCACCGACAAGGTGACCGGCCGCGCGCACTACGGCGCCGACGTTCGCTCGCCGGCATGCTCTACGGGCGCGTGAAGCGCAGCCCGCACGCGCACGCCATCATCAAGCGCATCGACACGTCGAAGGCGCCCGCGCTGCCCGGCGTCCAGGCGGTGATCACCCGCGCCGACCTCCCGGAGCCCACGACCGGTCTCGGCGAGACCACGAGGCCGGCGTCACGCCGCTGCCTTACCTGATCGACCGCATCTCGCCGGCAAGAAGGCGCTCTTCCGCGGCCACGCCGTCGCCGCCGTCTGCGCCACCGACGCGCACATCGCCGAGGACGCGCTCGACCTGATCGAGGTCGAGTACGAGGTGCTCCCGCCCGTGATCAGCGTGCGCGAGGCGATGCTCGACGTGGCGCCGATCCTGCACGACGACCTGCGCACCAACGACGTGCGCCGCGCTCGATCGACCCGATGGACAAGCCCTCGAACATCGCGGCGCACCGCCAGTTCGCGATGGGCGACGTCGAGCCGGGCTTCGCCGAGGCCGACGTCATCGTCGAGCGCGAGTTCGAGACGAGCCGCTCCACCAGGGCTACATCGAGCCGCACAACGCGACCGCCTGCTGGAGCCAGGACGGCCACCTCACCGTCTGGACGAGCACGCAGGGCCCGTTCGGCGTGCGCGCCCAGTCTCGGAGCTGCTGCAGCTGCCGGTCTCGCAGATCACGGTCGTCGCCGTCGAGATCGGCGGCGGCTTCGGCGGCAAGCTCGGCATCTACCTCGAGCCGCTCGCCGCGCTGCTCTCGCGGAGGACCGGGCGCCCCGTGAAGATGACGATGTCCCGCGAAGAGGTCTTCGAGGCCACCGGCCCGACCTCCGCGACCTACTCGCGCGTGAAGATCGGCGCGAAGCGCGACGGCACGATCGCGGCGATGCAGGCCTACCTCGCGTACGAGGCCGGCGCGTACCCCGGCTCGCCGGTCGGCGCCGGCATGAACGGCATCTTCGCCCCGTACGACATCCCCAACCAGCTGATCGACGGCTACGACGTCGTCGTCAACATGCCGAAGACCGCCGCCTACCGCGCGCCCGGCGCGCCGCATCGAGTTCGCCGTCGAATCGGCGATCAACGAGCTGGCCGAGATGCTCGGCATGGACCCGATGGAGCTGCGGCTCAAGAACGCCGCCACGCAGGGCACGAGCGCGCCACGGCCAGCCGTTCCGCACGCCGATCGGCAACGTGGAGGTCATGCAGGCGATCAAGAGCCACCCGCACTACCGCTCCGAGCTCACCGGCGCGAACGTCGGCCGCGGCGTCTCGATGGGCTTCTGGCGCAACGTCGGCGGCGAGTCGAGCTCGAGCGCGAGCGTCAACGCCGACGGCGACGTCAGCCTCGTGCTCGGATCGGTCGACATCGGCGGCCAGCGCGCGTCGCTCGCGATGCAGTTCGCCGAGACGCTCGGCCTCGAGGCGCCGACGTGCACCCAGGTCGTCGACACCGACTCGGTCGGCTACACCGGCAACACCGGCGGCAGCCGCACGACGTTCGCCGCCGGCTGGGCGGTCCACGAGCTCGCGATGCAGATCCGCGACAAGATCGTGCAGCGCGCGGCGCGGATCTGGGAGTGCGCCCGGACCAGGTCACGTACGGCGACGACGGCGTGATCCACGGCCCGAACGGCAGCATGACCTTCCACGAGCTCGCGCACAGCTGCCGCGCACCGGCGGCATGATCCAGGTCCGCGTCAACGTCAACTCCCGACCGCCGGCCCCGCCTTCGCCGGCCACATCGTCGACGTCGAGGTCGACCGCGACACCGGCAAGGTACGTCCTGCGCTACACGGCGGTCCAGGACGTCGGGACGGCGATCCACCCGTCGTACGTCGAGGGCCAGATCCAGGGCGGCGTCGCCCAGGGCATCGGCATGGCGCTGAACGAGGAGTACGTCATGGCAACGACGGCCGCATGAGAACGCGAGCTTCCTCGACTACCGCATGCCCATCGCGAACGACCTGCCGATGATCGAGGCGTCCTCGTCGAGGTGCCGAACCCCGGCCATCCGTACGGCGTGCGCGGCGTCGGCGAGGTGCCGATCGTGCCGCCGCTCGCCGCGGTGCGAACGCGCCGTGAGCAACGCCCTCGGCGTGCGCTTCAACCGGCTGCCGATCACGCCGCGCGATCTGCTCGAGGAGCTCGTCAAGGACTAGTAATGTTAGGGTCGCTGGCCTAATCACCAAGGGCGCTCGAAAGGGCGCCCTTCTTTCTTGGCGGCTACGGGTCGCGCTGCTCGCCAATTGAAAGGATGGCGAGAAAGACCGATGGGGTAACGATCTCCACTCGATCGTATCTGCCGACGTCCAGGAGATCGCGGTCACCCGTGACAATGTAGTCCGCGTAGCCGGCGACAGCCGCTTCCAGTATTCGATTGTCAGCTGGGTCGCGCCCGACAGCGTCGATCGTACCTCTCGGCTTAAGGACCTCGCTGCGAATCGCGATGTCCGTGACTATTTCTTTAACGCCGGCGTCGTCGAAAGGGAGGCGGCTCCGGATGCGAGGATAGAACAACACCCGCTCCAGTTCGGCAAGCAAAGCTGGCGATGTAATCAGCGTATAAGCGTCTTGCTCCCAGGCTCTGAAGACTCGGTCTGGCACACTCTCGGCGTTAATAAGTGCACTGACAATTACGTTCGCATCTAGAACTATCCTCACGCTCCCGCGGCCTTATTTTTCTTCTTCGTTTCCCGGCGGGCGTCCGTATAGCCTCCTCGATCGCGGCATCGATCTCCTCTTGCGGAACACCTCTGTTGAACTCTTGAGCCTCGTCGACCTTAGCGAATAGGTCTTCACGGCTGCGCAAAATGTTCTCGTACAGGTAGGCCGGTACGACAACCGCCATCGGCTTGCCGGCCCGTTCGATTATTACTTCATCGCCGCGGTAGTAGACGCCCTCGAGGATCTCGCCGAGGTGCTTGCGCGCTTCGACCGCCGATAGCTTTCGTTTCACCGCTCGCCTCCATGATCGATATGATCATATCAATCATAGCACTCGTGGCTGTTGCTTCCGACCAGGGTGTCGTACGCAGCGCGTGGAGCCGACGCGCCTCTCCTTTCCGCACGCGTTGACAATGTCCCTCGAGCGCACGAGGATAACGCCCACCGATCGGCACTTAACGAAGGAGGCGACCATGATCATCGACGCTCACGCTCACACCAATGGCGGCAACCTTGGCAACTTCAGTCCGGCTTGCTGGCGTCCCGCGGCTACCACGGCGGCGCCTACCACGAGAACGAGGAGGCGCTGGCCCGGGCGATCGAGCATCACAAGACGACGATCCTCGACAAGGTCGGCACCGACATCCAGTTCATCTCGCCGCGCCCGTTCCAGCTCATGCACTCGGAGGAGCCGGCGAAGATTGTCGACTGGTACGCCCGCGCCTCGAACGATGTCAACGCGCTAAGCGTGAAGATCGAGCCGAAGCGCTATCGCGCCGTCGCCTGTCTGCCCCAGAGCCCCGAGATCCCGGTCAAGGACTGGATTCCCGAGCTGGAGCGCTGCGTCAACGAGCTCGGCATGATCGGCCTCATGATCAACCCGGACCCGACCGAAGCAGGCCTCACCGAGTACTACCCCGGCATGGGTGAGGAGCACTGGTACCCGCTGTACGAGAAGATGGTCGAGCTGGACGTCCCGGCCCTGATCCACTCGGCCGGGACACGCAACCCCTACGACACCTATCAGAACTACTTCATCACCACCGAGACGTCCTGCATCCTCTCGATCGTCGAGCACCAGGTCTTCAAGACCTTCCCGAACCTCAAGATCATCGTCTCGCACGGCGGCGGCTCGATTCCGTACCAGATCGGCCGTTGGCGCTCCAACTACGGCCCCCACATGGGCATCGATTTCGACGAGCAGCTGCGCAAGTTCTACTTCGACACCGTGCTCTACAACACGGAGTCGCTCGACTTCCTGTTCCGCATCGTCGGCACCGACCGCTGCCTGTTCGGCACCGAGAACCCCGGCACCGGCACCTACCTCTATCCGAAGACCGGCCGCCTGCTGGACGACGTCGACCCGCTGATCAACGAGGTCGATTGGCTGACGCCGCAGGACAAGCAGAACATCTTCGAGGACAACGCCCGCCGGGTCTTCTCCCGCTTCACGGAGTAGCAGGCGGGCCGAAAGCTTCGAACCGCACTGGTGGGGCGTCGCGCGCGGCACCCCATGCATTACGAGCAGAAGAGGGACAGATTATGCCCATCGAACAGACGAAAATCACTTCGCCTCTGCGACTCAACCCCTACACGGTTCCGCCGGAACAACAAGGCTGGCGAGGACTCGGCGCCAGAGCGTCGGCGCCAAACGCCGCGCTTATACGTTGTTCTGGAACGAGCAGGTGCTGGTCTGCGGACTCCTGCTCCTGCCCGGCGAGCGCAGCATTCGTCACTCGCACGAGAGCGGCGAGCTCAGTATCTCGTTCTCGGACGCGCTGCACCCCAGCGTCGGCTACACGCCGGGCGGCGTGCTGCACGGCGGCAGTCCGGAGGCACCGGCATCGACGTCACCGCTTCTGACCGAAGCTCTCGCCGCCGGCATGCCGGAGCTGCGAACGCTTCTGGATCAGATGCTCGAGGAACAACACAGGCTACGTCGAGAGCTGGCGGAACTGCGCGCGCCGGCGGGACCGCGCATGCTCATCGACATCCTGTTCCCGCCGTTCAAGACGACGATTGACGATCCTGCTTATCCGGAGCCGAGAACCATCGTCGGGCCCTGGTACGACTAACGCAGGCGTCAGCGCCGGACCTGCCAGGTGTCTAGCGCGCGGCAACCACGTGGTCGACCATCGCGTGAACCTGTGCGACGGTCGGACGCTGCTCGCCTGGTTTGTGGTGCTCGGTGAAGTGCTGCTCGATGCCCTTCTCGTCCATCATCGCCTTGAACTGCGCAACTGCCTGGTCGCGACTGCCGCTCTCAAGCGACATCTCGTAGCCACAGGTGCAGGTCATTGAGTAGTTAGCCATTTCGATTACCTCCAGTTAAGTCCTGGCCATAGAGTAAGCCTTCTCTAACGTAAGTCAATACTTGCTTTATAAAGTTCGGCGACCTCGTCCGGCCGCGCGCGTCGCCATTCTTGACAGCGCGGCGCACAATAGGCGCACGCAGCGCGATAGGTCGCGCGGCTCGTTGCTTGGAGGTGGGTTCGATGGGCGAGATCCTGGGCCTCGGTATGACGCACTACCCCGGTATGACGACGAAGAGTATCCTCGTGGCCCGCGCGAAGTCCTTCATGAAGGACCCGCTGCTGCCGGACGAGTTCAAGGACCCGGCGACCTGGCCGGAGCCAATGCGCCGCGAGTGGAGCAACGACGAGGGCTGGGCGGCCTCCGAAGAGCACCGTCGCCTCCTGACCGAGAACCTCCGCTGGATTCGCTCCGAGCTCGACGCCTTCAACCTGGACGTCGTCCTGATTTGGGGCGACGACCAGTACGAGAACTTCCGCGAGAGCATCGTGCCGGCGTTCGCGCTGATGGCCTATCCCGAGTTCAACGTGAAGCCGTGGAGCCACCTGGCCCCCGGCCGCGAGAACTCCTGGGACGAACCGCTCGACAAGCAGTTTCACTACAAGGGCCACCAGAAGGCCGGCAAGTACCTGGCCAACCGTCTGATTGCCGACGGCTTGACATCGCCTACGGCTACGAGCCCAACCACGGTGAGGGCTTCGGTCACGCCTTCGCGAACACGGCGCTTTACCTGGACTGGGACCGCAAGGGCCTGCCCTACGCACTGCTGCCGCTCTCGACTAACTGCTACGGCCGGCCGCTGACCAAGCTACACGGCAGCGTGCTCAACAACCTGGCCGATCTACCGAACGAGGACGAGGTCATCCGTCGTCGCCGCATCCCTGGCGCTGCTTCGACCTCGGTCGCAGCGTCGCCCGCGCCATGAAGGACAGCCCGTGGCGCGTCGCTCTCATGGCCTCGTCGAGCTGGTCGCACAACTTCCTCACCGGCCGTTACGCCTACTTCCACCCTGACGTCGAGACCGACAAGCGCTACTACGAGGCGCTGAAGAACGGCGACTACGATCTCTGGCGCAACACCACGATCGAGGAGGTCGAGCTCGCCGGGCACAACGAGCTGCTGAACTGGTATGCGCTGGCCGGCGCCATGTCCGAGCTCGGCCGCAAGCCCGACGAGTCTCACTTTGTCGAGTCGTGGCTCTGCAACTCCGACAAAGTCTTCGCCGTCTTCAGGCCGTAGCGCTCGGGGTGCATGAGCTTCCACGGGCGAAGCACGAGTCGGCGTCGTTCCGAGAGAAGCCGAGGAATCGCCGCTCGCACTCCGGACCGTTCGACGAAGCTCGCTGACGGCCTGGGTGCGCCATGCGGCGGACGCATTACGCCGAACCTATTGGTTTATACAGTCAACTCGTTGACTATGCCCTCGGGCCGCGTCTAGACTGGCGCGATTCCGCCGCGGTACCTGAGGGAGGTCTACATGGCCGAGCAGAAAGCTCCAGCCAAGCCGACGCCGATGCCAAGCATCGAATCGCAGTTCTATTGGGACAAAGTCCAGGAAGGCGAGCTCTGGATCCAGCGCTGCAACGACTGCAACCAGGCTTATTTCTATCCTCGCTTCTTCTGCCCGCGCTGCCTGGGCACGAACGTCGAGTGGTTCAAGACGTCGGGCCGCGGCAAGCTGCACACCTACATGATCAACCACCGCGCGCCGCCGACCTTCGCGGCCGAGGCGCCGTACGCAATCGCCATCATCGAGCTCGATGAGGGCGTGCGCATGATGTCGAACATCCACGGCATCGAGATAACGCCGGAGAACCTGGTGCTCGATATGCCGCTGCGCGTCGTCTTCGAGGAGCTGAACCCCGGCGGCGGCTTCAAGGTCCCGTACTGGGTGCCGGCATGACGGAGCAACGAGCTCCAGGCAACCAGCAACAAGACGCGAACAAGCCAACGGCACGGCCCCTCCCTGGTGCTTGTTGCCTGTTGCCTGTTGCCTGTCCGGAGGAACGAACATGAGTATTCGCTACAAGACCGCGATCGTCGGCGCTTCGGAGACCACGGAGCTGGGCCGCATTCCCGGCATGTCGTCGCTGATGCTGGCGGCGGACGCTGCCATGAATGCGATCAAGGACTGCGGCATCGACAAGAACAAGATCGATGGCGTGCTCTCGACGCACAACCCGAACCTGCTGGCGAACTACCTCGGCATCAAGACACCGCGGTACGTCGACGGCACGGCGGTCGGCGGTACGTCCTTCGTCATTCACCTGCGACACGCCGCTGCCGCGCTGGCGGAAGGCTACTGCAACTACGCCCTCGTCACGATGGGCGAGAGCGGCTACAGTCGCGCCGACGGACCGGCGGGTGGCTTCGGACGGCCCAACGACATCGGTCCCCAGTTCGAGGCGCCGTACGGAACCTTCGGACCGACGACTCAGTTCGGCATGGGCATCCTGCGCTACATGAAGGAGACCGGCCTGACCCACGAGCAGCTCGCCTCCGTCGCGGTGGCGCAGCGCAAGTGGTCGAACAAAGTACCGCGTGCCATGATGCGTGACCTGGTCACGGTCGACGACGTGCTCAACAGTCGCATGGTCTGCTACCCGCTGCACCTGCTGGAGTGCTGCCTCGTCACGGACGGCGGCGGCGCCTTCATCATGACCACCGCCGAGCGCGCCTCCGAGTTCCCCACGAAGCCCGTTTACGTCCTGGGCACCGGCGAGTCGGTCGAGACTCCCATGATTAGCATGATGGACGATTTCACCTCGTCCGCCGGCTACAAGGTCTCGAGCCGCAAGGCGTTCGACGAGGCGCAGATCAAGCACTCGGACGTCGACCACGTCATGATCTACGACGCCTTCGCTCACCTGCCGATCTACGCCCTCGAGGACACCGGCTTCGTCGGACGCGGCGAGGCAGGCGCATTCATCGCCGAGGGGAACACGTCGCCCGGCGGCAAGCTGCCACTGAACACGAACGGCGGCGGCCTCTCCTACACGCACAGCGGCATGTACGGCATGTACCTGCTACAGGAGGCGATTCGCCAGCAGCGCGGCACCGCGTCGCACCAGGTCCAAGGCGCCAAGGTGTCGTTCGTCCAGGGCATCGGCGGTATGTTCGGCGCCATGGGCTCCGCAGTCCTGACCAACGAACCGCCGCACTAGGCCTTCGGGTCACAAACAAACGACAAAGAGCAAACAAGCAAAGGGCACGGTCTTCGTGCTCTTTGCTCGTTTGCTGGTTTGCCTATCCCAGCCGGTAGTTCATGTACACGACGCCGTTCTCGAACGACTCGCAGGCGCCAAGCGACAGCTTGATCGGCGATGCGTCCTCGGAGAAGAGCCTCGGACCCGCGCCGCGAGTGAGTGGGTAGACCAGGAGATGCAACTCGTCGACCAGACCGTCGGCGAGCATCGCGCGTACCAGCGAAATGCTCCCGCTGACGTAGAGATCGCCCTCGACGTGTGACTTCAGGTTGCGAATCGTCTCGGCGCTGTATGGTCCTATGACCTTCGAGTTCCTCCACGTCGCGTCCTTCAGCGTTCCCGAGACGACGAACTTCATCGTGTCGTTGAAGAACGGAGCGCCGGGATCGTCCTGCACCGTGCGCGTGGACCACGCCGGCTCGAACATCTCATAGGTCGCCCGCCCCAGCAGGATGCCCTTGCACGGCGCCATAGCCGCGGCAACCACTCTCTCCATGCCTGGAACGAAGCCGTAGTCGAAGGTCCAGATTGGCGCGTCGACGATGCCATCCAGGGTCATGAACTCGTGCACGTGAATTGCTGCCATGTCTCTCCTCGATAGATGCGCTCAAGCCATCGGTGTGTGTCGCTGCCTCAAGCGGCGGCTCTGCGACCAGACTAGACGAGCAGCAGCGGCCGGTCTTGAACAAAGCGACAGGCCCGAGCGCCCTCGATCCAGCGATCTGCGCCGGCGTCTGACCGACAAAGCGCCGCAACGAGCGCGTGAGGTGCGCCTGGTCGGCGTAGCCCGCCAGCTCCACCGCGTCCATGATTGTGACTCCGTTCTCCAGCAGCTCGACCGCCTTCATGGCGCGCTCGATCTGCCGCTGCATTCCGAGCGTCAGGCCCGTGACGCGCAGCATGCGACGCTGCAGCGAACGCGGCGACATATCGACCGGACGCTCGAGCAGCGCCGCTTCTACTGCGATATCGCGAACCAGCAGCCCCTCGCGCACCAGTCGCGCCACGAAGGCCTCGGCGTTGTCGAAGTCGGGCATATCCCAGGCCGAGCCGTGCAACCGGAACGCCCCGTCGATCGAGCCCGGCAGCACGATGCCGCCGTTCGCCAGGCTCAGCAGCGGCAACGCCGGCATGAACGTCCCGACCTTGAACTGAATCCCGAAGAACTCGGCGTCGTCCGGAATGGCGGCGGTCGAGGCCTGCGCCTCCGGTCCCAGGATCGCGACGAAAACGTCGCCGCGCTGGCGCGTGACGTTGAGCTCCCAGTTGCCCGCCGCGATGGAGATGAACGCCTCGGCCGGCACGCTGCGTGTGCGCCAGATGCGCTCGACGTACGGCGAATCCGACACCCTCGTCTCGAACTCGAACAGCTGGGTCGCACGCCGCAGGGTCTGCGCCTCGTTCCGGAGCGCGACGGAGTCTGTCTCAGTCATCGCGCGAGCCCGCCAGCGCGGACAGCAACGTGGAGATGGTCACACAGCGCACTTCCTTCATGTGTTAGATCTTAAGGCCATCCGCATCGCGCTCGCACAGCATCGCCGGGCTGCTTCGGCGACACGCCCCCGATCGAGGCGTAACGCCGGCCAAACGAACGGCCCGCCCCTCGTTGAAGGGCGGGCCGCTTTCTGTTTGCGTCTTACGTCGAAACGCGTCGTTACGCCGAAGGCGCACCGGGAGGCGGCGCCGCTGCCGGGCGGTACGGCAGGTCCAGGTCCGGGGCCGGTGGCGCCGGGTTGCGCACGTCGCGCATCAGGGCGGTCGGTACCAGCGAGGCCAGCTCATCGATCGTCCAGCGGCCCTGCTTGCTTAGCGACGCTTTGGGTGACTCCTCCATCGCCAGGCCGATCGAGCCGCCGGCGACGTGGAAGATCTTGCCGTTGACGTTCCAGGCCTCATCCGAGCACAGCCACGCGACCATCGGTGCGACGTACTCGGGCTCGCGCAGGGACGAAACCTCTGGCATACGCAGCTCCTGAGGCGCCGCGCCGGCGCCACCGGGACCACCGGCGCCCATGCCCGCTCGAGCCCGCAGCTCACGCGCGCGGTCCGGTACGCTGGCGACCATGCGGGTCGCGGCGCCGGGAGCGATCGCGTTGCAGGTCACGCCGTAGCGGCCGAGGTCACGGGCGACGACGCGTGTCAGCCCGGCGATACCGGCCTTCGCCGAACCGTAGTTCGCCTGACCGACGCCGCCCTCGAGGCCGGAGATCGAAGAGAAGTTGACGATGCGCCCGCCACGCTGCTGGCGCATGAGGATCGAAGCCGGCTTGATCGTGTGGAACTGACCGTGCAGGTGAACGGCCAGCACGTCATCCCACTCCTGCTCCGACATGTTGAAGATCATGCGGTCGCGCAGAATACCCGCGACGTTTATCAGGATGTCGATGCGTCCGAAGGTGTCGACGCACTGCTTGACCATGTTCTCGCCGCCGTCCAGCGTCGCCACCGAGTCGAGGTTCGCGACGGCGTTGCCGCCCGCGGCCTTGATCTCGTTGACGACCTCTTGCGCTGGTCCCGCGTCGCTGCCGGAGCCGTCGAGGTTGACGCCGGGGTCGTTGACGACGACGTTGGCGCCTTCCTTGCCGAGCAGCAGCGCGACGCCACGGCCGATACCACGGCCGGCGCCTGTGATAACAGCGTTCTTGCCGGTAAGTCGACCGGGCATTACTTCACCTCCTGAGCGGGTCGTCCCGGAATCTCCAGGTCGGCTGCCGGTGGCGCCGGGTTGTTGGTACCGGCGAGCATCAGCGGCACCATCGAGTCGAGCTCGTCGAGATCCCACATGCCCTGCTTGTAGACCGTCCGATGCGCCAGAGGATGGTTCAGCACCGAGACGTTGCCGCCGTTGACCGCGAACACCTGGCCGTTGATGTTCCAGGCGAAATCGGAGGCCAGGAAGGCGACCATCGGTGCGACGTCCTCCGGGTCGCCCTGGCTCGGGCCCGCTGCAGCCGCGGGACGCGCACCCGGGGCCGGTGCCTGGCCGCCGCCCTGAATGCCGGCTCGAGCCCGCATCTCGCGCGCCGAGTCCGGCACGCTCGAGGTCATGCGCGTCGCGGCGCCGGGCGAGATCGCGTTGCAGGTCACGCCGTAGCGCCCGAGGTCGCGCGCCACGACGCGCGTCATGCCGGCGACACCGGCCTTGGCGGCGCCGTAGTTCGCCTGCCCTGCGTTGCCGGTAAGACCGGAGACGCTGCTGAAGTTGATGATGCGGCCGCTGCGCTGCTGGCGCATGAGGATCGAGGCCGGCTTGATCGTGGTGAAGTGGCCCTTGAGGTGCGTCGTGATCACCGCGTACCACTCTTCGGGCGCCATGTTGAAGATCATGCGGTCGCGCAGGATGCCCGCGACGTTGACCAGGATGTCGAGCTTGCCGTAGTTGTCGAGCGCGGCCTTGATGATGTTTTCGCCCGCGTCGACGGTGCCAACCGCCTCGAGACAGGCGACGGCCTTACCGCCCGCCTTCTCGATCTCGTCGACCACCTGCTGAGCCGGGCCGGCATCGCTACCCGAGCCGTCCAGGTTGACGCCCGGGTCGACGACGACCACGTTGGCGCCCTCTTGCGCCATGAGCAGAGCGATGCCGCGGCCGATACCGCGACCGGCGCCCGTAACGATGGCTGTCTTGCCTTCGAGCCAGCCTTGCGCCATGTTGTTGTCCCCCCTGGTACCGTCTGCGTCGCTATCGCTGCTGACGGTCCTGATTAAGCCACTGGGTGTGAACCCTGGAACCCGAGAACCATTGAACCAGTCTTGAAGGTCTCGAACCACATGGTTCCAGGGTTATCTGGTTCCAGAGTTCGGGGCGCCAGCCCCTGGTTCGAGCTGTTAGCCCCTCGTCGGCAGGATGACGGTGCCGTTGCCCGGCGTCGTCTTGACGCCCTCCGGGTTCTTCGGCCGCCCGTCGTCGTCCGGCTTACCCGTTTCGGTCCAGATCTCGAGGTCGACCAGGTGCTGGCCGTCCGCCTCGTACTTCTTCGTGATCGTGCCGCGGCAGATGATCTCCTGCCCGGTATAATCCATACCGCGGTAGGAGCAACCGAAGCTCTTGATTGCGCCCTCGTCGCCGGCCCAGTCGTGCAGCAGCTGGCCCAGGAACGCGCCCTTGAGTGCACCGTGCACGATGATGTCTTCGAGGTTGTTCGCCTTCGCGAAGCGCTCGTCGTAGTGAATCTGGTAGAAGTCGCCGGAGCCAGCCGCCCACATGACCAGCTGCTGCGGCGTGGCCTTTTTGACGAGCTGGGGAATCTCGTCGCCCTCGTTTACGTCGTCCCAGTAAACCTGTTCGGCCATTACGAAATCCCGTCTAGTACTGAATGCCGGTGCCGACGACGCGACACACGACTTCGCCGTTCTGGTTGGTGTACACGGTCTCGCGCGACGTGATCAGCATCGGGCCGAGGCGACCTTCGCGCTGCTTGATGTCGGTCGTGCGGGTCACCGAGGTCAGCGTGTCGCCGGCGCAGATCTCGACGCCGGTGTAGTTGTGCTCGCTGCCGCCGTCGAGGGCGCGCCAGCGGCGGCCGCCCTGCTGCATCTGCGCGCCGGGGCCGCCGTACGCCGCTGACCGGATCGGCGACTGACCGAGGTAGCGCGGCGGCGCCACAAGGCCGCGATGGCCTTTGCTCTTTGCGTAGTCCTCGTCGTAAAAGATGGGGTCGATGTGACCGACAGCCCGCGCGTACTGGCGGATGCCGAGCTTCTCGATTTCGTACACCGTCGGCGACCCCTCACGACCGATCGATGCTCGCATTTCGTCCGTTATCAGTGATTCCGATTCCTGCGTCACTTAATTTGTTCCTCCTACGCCGCGCAAAGGTACGTCAGGTACGTGAATTAGTCAACATGTTTACCCATCGTTAAGCGAAGTGCCCGGCAACGCCCCGATTTGAGTCCGGCGATCAGCCCCTCGAGATCCTCGATGCGGTCGAGAAACTCCGTGGCGCAGCGTCCGACGTCGTGCGCCTGGTGCGCGTCCGAGCCCGCCGTGCCGGGCAGCCCAACCCGATCGCAGACCGCGCCCGCGAAGCCGTTCTCGAAGTCGTTGCCGCGGCCGTTGACGCGCTCCATCGCGGCGCACTCGGCGTAGGCTACGTTCGAGGCCGCCTTCGACAGCGCCTGCTCGTATTCGGCCGCGTCTTCCTGGTTCCACGGCATCTGACGCCGGTAGGGATGCGCTGCCACCAGCGCGCCGCCGGCGCGCTGCACGTGCTCCGACAGCTCCAGGGCGCGGTGCATGCCGTAGACGTAGCCCTGCAGCCCGAAGCACAGCATGTGCCCGTCGTCCGTGTTGATCTCGACACCCGGCAGCACCAGAAAGTCGTGGCGCTTCGATAGCTCACGCACCTGCTCGTGGTCCCAGAAGAAGTCGTGCTCCGTGATGCAGACGCCATCGAGCCCGGCGCGCTTCGCCAGATCGACGAGCTCATCGGGCGTGAGGTCAGAGTCCCAGGAGTAGCGCCGCGTATGCGTATGCAGGTCGATCAGCATCGCAATGCGGCAGAGACTGGGAAACGGAGTGAGTAGCGCTGGAGGCCCAAATTCGCCTTTTTCAGTTAGGGAGGTCTACGGTCAGGCTCTGCGATGGAGCAGTCGACGTATCACTCGCCCGCGTGCATCGCTCGAATGTCGTCCGGCGTGAACCGATTGAGCTTGACGACCGTCGCCTGGTTGCGAAGAACCGGCGGCACCATGAGCGCAGCGCCTGCGTCGTCCTCTGCCTCGACGATCATCCATTCTTCATGGACGCCAGCATGACAGCCCCACTCGGCGTGAGTCAGGTAGTGGGAGCCCGCCTGCAGATAGCTGTTGAGAAACTTCACGCATTCCAGCGGTTCGTGGGTCGCGTGGATGAGATACTTGGCCATTACTTCCTCCATGACCACTTGTTGACGTCGCGCGTTTCACTTCGCGTGGCAGTTAAGCATCGGTCCTGGACGCGAATCTGTCGATGCGTAATCGAACAATACGGGTACACCGCCCGAATCAATAGCCGAAAGCTTGTCTTAGACGCCGGCGCTCCACGGCGCCGGGTTCTGCGCCTTGAAACGCTCGAACAGCGCATCGCCGCCGAGCTGCTTCACGGTCTCGGCGTCGGTCAGCACGGCGCCGGTGCACGTGTCGACGGTCTGGGTGGCGAACAGCACCGCGGCCTCGACGTAGCTGTCGGGCGAGGGCATCTCGGCCACGGGCCCGCCGCCGACCTCGCCGGGACCGCGGCCCATCATCAGACCCGGCGTCTCGATGCCGCGCACGGGGCGCAGGCAGTTGACCACGATGCCTTTGTCCTTCAGCTCGTTCGCCAGACCGATACTCATCGACTCGATGGCGCGCTTGGTGGCGCCGTAGTGTGAGCCACCGCTGTGCGCCGCGATCGACGAGATCGTGATGATGTTGCCGGCGCCGTGCTCAATCATCGAGGGCAGCGCGGCGCGGATGCAGTAGAAGCTGCCGTTCACGTTGACGCGAAACTCGAGCTCCCAGTGGCGCACCTGGATCGTCGAGACGCCGCCGGGCGGCTGCACCGCCGCGTTCGTCATCAGGACGTCGATGCGCCCGTAGCGCTCGAGCACCGTCTTCGTCATCGCTTCCACGGACTCGTAGTCGGCGACGTTGCAGACGACCGGGAAGCCTTCGCCGCCGGCCTCTGTGACCAGCTCGGCGGTGTGGTAGATCGTGCCGGGCAGCCTGGGGTTGGTCTCGGTCTCGGTGCGCGCCGCTACGACGACCGTAGCGCCCTCGCGCCCGAACCCGACGGCGCAGTACTGACCGAGCCCGCGGCTGGCGCCGGTGATCACCGCAACCTTGCCCTGCAAACGACCCGCCATAATCGAACCTCCACTGAGTGCGTCGAGACCGGCGCCAGCTTAGCACGAGAGGCGTTGCGCTCAGAACCACGGGAAACAGGGAACCTTTGAACCCGGTGACCGCATGCGAAATACGAGGTTCCAGGGTTCCATGGTTCCATGGTTCCCGAGTTCTACGTCCCGCCGGGCTGGCTTTGTGAGGCGGGACTCCCCGATGCACCACGGTGCCACGACAACCGCAGCCCTTGCGCCGAGACGCCGATGTCGCGTTGCTGGAACAGGTATATCGCCCAGACCGCAAACAGGACGTAGAGGCCGCAGAGCAGGAGCACGCCGCCCCAGTGCACGCCGTCGGATAGCACCTCGGTGCCGTGGTACTGGTAAAACACCGAGAGCGGGCGCAGCGGGCGCAGCACGTCGACCAGGTTGCCGAGGTAGAAGAAGAAGTAGCTCGCGACCGCAACGGCGACGGCGACGCCGGTGGCGACGCCTCGGCTCGGCAAGGCAACGCCGGTCCACATTGAGAACGACTCGAACAGCAGAATCAACGGCACGAGGTTCAACGTCCCGACCAGGAGGTCCCCGAGCCCGATGTTGATGTCGACGAACGGCACGCTGATCAGGAATCCGGCGAAGATTAGAGCGCAGATCCCGAATGTCGCGACGAACAGCGCGACGAGCTTCTCGACCGCCAGGCGGGTGCGGCTCGTAGGTTGGGCCAGAAGCAGGTCCATCGTGCCGTTAGCCTCTTCGCCGGCCAACGCCGAAGTGCCGCCCATCACCGCAAACACGACCAGCACCAGCGGCGCCCAGCTCAGCAGCTCGCCCGAGAGGAAGCCCTGAGGCGTCGCATAGTCAGCGTTGCCGATCATCGCCTTCATAGCGTCTGGCAGTTGCAGGTCGGCGAGTTGACCGCTGTAGCTCGGGTAGACGTAGACCACGAACGCTGCCATCAGCCCGAGGCCGAGGCCGTACCAGACGATCTGCCAGCGCAGGTCGCGCAGCGTTTTGCGGAAGATGCTAGGACGCTGCATCGCTATGTCCCTCCGTCTGAGGGCCGTTGCCCTCGTAGTAGGCCCGAAACACCTGCTCCAGGCTCGGCTGCTCGGTACGCATATCGACCACTTGATAGCGCGCGATCGCCTTGACGGCCGCGTCCAGGTTGCTGCGCACCTCCAGGTGCACGATGTTGCCGTCGCGCTGCACTTCCGTCACGCCTTCGATGCAGAACGCGTCGACGGGCACCGGTCCGTCGAACGTCACCTCGACGATGTGCAGCGAGCGTCCCTTTATCTCGCCAACGTTTTCTATCGCGATCAGGCGTCCCTGGCGCAGGAACGCGACGCGATGGCAGAGGCGCTCGACCTCCGAGAGGATGTGTGACGAGAAGAAGACGGTATGCCCCTGCGCCGCCGATTCGAACAGGATCGCTTCCACCTGCTCCTGAACCAGGGGATCGAGGCCGCTTGTCGGCTCGTCGAGGATGATCAAGTCCGGCTGATGCAGCAGCGCCAGGACCAGGCCGAGCTTCTGGCGGTTGCCCTTCGAGTATTCCCGTACGACACGATGTGGGTCCAGGTCGAGGCGGTCGAGCAATGATGCGACGTAGGTTGGATCCGGCCGCGTCCGTCGCAACGAGCTGAAAAGATCGATCGTCGCGCGCCCGGTGAGGCCCTCGTAGAGGTGCAGGTCTCCGGGCAGGTAGCCCATCTTCGAACGAGCCGTGATCGAGTCGCGCTGACAGTCGATGCCGAGGATATGCGCCGAGCCCCTGGTTGGACGAATCAGGTCGAAGATGACGCGGATCGCCGTGGTTTTACCGGCGCCGTTCGGGCCCAGGAAACCGAAAATCTCGCCCTGCGCCACAGACAACGAAACTCCGTCGAGGGCTCGGACGTTGCCGTAGTCCTTGACGAGCCCCGTCAGTTCGATCGCCGGTACTTGCTTTTCCATGTCACCTGACCGTGAATAGGCACCTGCGATCGATTCTAAACCCGCCGCCGCTACTGCATCTGCGGCGGCGAGATGTGGTCGCACGAGATGAAGTAAACATCGCGTCGCGGGATCACCACAACTTCGCCGTCATCGAGATCGATAATGATGTTGTGCTCCGCGACACGGTGAGCGCAGACGCCCGTCAACTCCTCCACCTCGCCGGAGCAGAAGTGCACGAATAGTGTTGTGTTGTCCCGGTCGCAGCCTTCGCATGGTCTCAGGAATACCGCGGCGTCACTTCTTGCCTGCCTCATGACGCGCCTCCTCGCTGGCTTTGGGAGCACCTCACCGAAAGTTTATGGCCGATCGGTACCCAATGCAGGAGCCATTCGTCCCCGATTTGCGTGACGTTAGAGAATTACGTCGCGACCTAAACGATGTCACTCTGAAAACGGTCACCCTCAACAATGGCTCGCTACCGTCTGCAAGCACGCGGACGACTCAGGAGGCATGACATGAATCGACTGCTGATTCTTACGCTCGTTCTGCTCCTCGCCCTGGCGCCCGCGACGGCAGAAGGCGCAGCCAACGATGGCCAGGGGATGATCCTGCGCGTTCGTGGCGATGTCATCATTCCCCAGGGCGAGAGCGTTGGCTCCGTCATTGTCATCGACGGCAACCTCACGATGGCGGGCACGGTGAAAGACCTCGCCCTCGTGATCAACGGCGACGCGACGATCAGCGGCAGCATCGACGGTGACCTCAGTGTGATCTCCGGCAACATAGAGCTCACGAGCCAGGCGCGCGTCCACAACGTGACGTCGGTGCGCGGCGACCTCGTGCAGCGCCAGGGCGCCGTCGTCACTGGCAAGGTGCACGAGCGCGATAACTTCCGCGTCTTCTGGGCGGCGGCCAGCGTATTCGGCATCCTGTTCTGGGTCGCACTGACTGTCGCACTCGTCGTCGCTGCGCTGGTGTTCGCCATGATCGGCGGGCGTCAGCTCACGGACGCAGCGCACGTCATGACCGGCGATGCCGTCAACACGATCCTTGGTACCGTCTTCCTGTGGGTCGCGCTGCCGATCCTGGCGGTGCTCGCGATCGTCACCGTGATTGGCATGCCGCTGGGTGTGGGCATCCTGATCTTCCTGATGCCGGCCCTGTGGTTCCTCGGCTACATCGTGGCCGGGACGCGCTTCGGGATGCTTATCACCGGCATCACGGGACAGAACCACAGCCCGCACCCGCTGCTCTCGGCATCGCTGGGTATCTTCGTGCTCCAGCTCGTCGTGCTGGTGCCGATCATCGGAGCGATCATCGGCTTCATCGGCGGCGTCTGGGGCGCCGGTGCACTCGCCTACGTGGCGTTCAGAGCCGCGGGCGGCAAGGGCTTCTCGTCCGGCGCCGCACAGCCTGCTCCACCACCAACGCCCGCAGCCTAGAGCAGGTGCAGACGTCGAGCCGCTGACTCGAGCTCGTCGCGGACCTGCGGCGCCGCGATCGCGATCAGGCTACGCGCCCGGTCGCGAATCGTGCGGCCGTGCAGGTCCGCGACGCCGTACTCGGTCACCACGTAGTGCACGTCGCCCCGCGTCGTGACGACGCCGGCACCGGCGCGCAGCTCCGAGACGATACGTGTCACCTGACCTCCGCGTGCAGTAGCCGGCATCGCGATGATGGACTTGCCACCGCGTGACCGCGAAGCGCCACGGATGAAGTCGAGCTGCCCGCCGATGCCGCTGTACAGCTGATGCCCGATGCTGTCGGAGCACACCTGCCCCGTCAAATCGACTTCGATGGCTGAGTTGATTGAGACCATCTTGTCGTTTTGCGCGATGGCGCCGGGGTCGTTGGTGAACGTCACCGGATGCATCTCGACCATCGGGTTGTCGTCTACGAAGTCGTAGAGCAGACGCGTCCCGATCACGAACGACGCAACGATCTTGCCGGGATGGTAGGTCTTCGCCGAGCAATCGACGACGCCGCTCTCGATCAACTCCAGCAGCCCGTCCGAGAACATCTCGGTGTGAATACCGAGGCTTTTGTGGTCGCCCAGCGCCGCGAGCACCGCGTTGGGCACGGAGCCGATGCCGGTCTGCAGCGTGCTGCCGTCCTCGATCAGGCCGGCAACGTTGTCTGCGATCGCCAGCGAGATGCGGTCCGAAGGGTCGCACACCACCTCGAGCAACTCCATCTCGGCTTCGACCAGGTAGTCGATCTGGGAGAGGTGCAGGAAGCTATCGCCCAACGTGCGCGGCATACGCGGGTTGACCTGCGCGATCACGGTCTTCGCGGCCAGCGCGGCAGGCCTGGCGCAATCGACCGAGATACCGAGGCTGCAGAAACCTGCCTTGTCCGGCGGCGACACCTGGATCAGCGCCACGTCCAGAGGCAGCGTCGTCTGAAACAGGTCCGGCACTTCCGAAAGGAACGCCGGCGTGAAATCGGCACGGCCGGCGTTCACGGCCTCGCGCACGTTGTGCCCAACGAACAGCGCGTTGTGGCGGAAATGCCCCGCCATCTCGGGCCGCACGTACGGCGCATCGCCCTCAGTATGCAGGTGCACGATTTCGACGTCCTGCAGGTCTTCGTAGCGCGCTACGAGGGCACCTATGAGGACGCGCGGCACGGCGCAACCACCCTGCACGTAAACGCGATCGCCCGACCGCACGACGGCTGCTGCCGTTTCGGCCGTGACTCTATTGCTTTGCATCATCCCGGGCTCCGAACTAGGACCGGCGTGGGGCCGTCATCGAAATAGCCGTTGTGACTGCGAAGGATCGAGGCCAGTATCGATCAGCAGAACGAATGCAATGAAATCGCCACACAACCCGCTTTGCCGGCCGCGGCTTGTGGTGAGACGATCGCACTGCTTTCGAGCCGCCGTACACATCCTCTCAAGGCGCGCGATGCCTGCATACCTCGTACCGAAATAATCAGGTCTTTCGGCTCGCCCGTGAAGGGCCGTCGAGCACTCCTCTGCCTCTTCGAGCGAGCTTGAAACTGAAACCAGACGATGAGCCCGGCTGGACTCGAAGCACGAATACGCGAAGAAGGAGACGAGGATGACCACAGAAACAGCACCGAAGCCGGCAACCACCAGCGAGCCCAAGGCCCCAGCCCCACGACGCGACTTCTTCGGCTTCACCGATCTGCGCGACGAAATGGACCGTCTCTGGGAGGCGATGTTCACGCGCCGCCGCCCCGAAGGCGCGTCCTTCTCGCTGGCACAGGCGCCAGCCGTCGACGTGTTCGAGAAGGACGGTCAGCTCCACGTACGCGCCGAACTCCCCGGCATCGAGGAGAAGGACGTCGAGATCGAGGTCACGCGCGAAGGGCTGACGATCAGCGGCGAGAAGAAGGAAGAGCACGAGGTCAAAGAGGACAACTACTACCGCAGCGAGCGCAGCTACGGGCGCTTCACGCGTCACATCCCACTGCCCGAGCGCGCCGATGTCGACAAGGCGGAGGCGCACTTCAAAAAGGGTGTCCTCGAGATCGACATGCCGATCCGCGCCGAAGAGGGACGCAAGAAGATCGAGGTCAAGTCTTAGCCACCGGCCGTGGCGGCGAACTGCGCGGGGCGTCCACGACGCCCTGTCGCAATTCGAGCCCATCCGAGTGGCATCTGCTAACCGTAGAGAGTGGGGTCCGCAGGTTCCAGGGAGGCTCGTATGGGCAAGATCAACGCCGAATGGCACGCCGCGCATCCGATGCCGAAGAACCCAACGCTGGACCAGCGCATCGAGTGGCACGTCGAACATCAGCGCGAGTGCCACTGTCGCGAAGGCCTACCGAAGACGGTTCAGGCAGAGTTGGACAAGCGCGCGGCAAAGCAGGCGTAAAGAACAACGAAGGGGGTGCTTCGAGTAATCGGAGCGCCCCTACGACGCGTCTATCGACGGCGCGACCGGCGGCTCCGTGAACAGCCTCAGCTCGCCTTTCGGCAGGTCGAAGCCCGGCAGGAAGCGCCCGGCGTGCAGCTCGAACAGCAGGTGCTCCGGCGTCTCCAGCGTGTAGTCGAACACGGTGCAGGCGCAGCCGATGCCCGCAACCGAGTGGCAGTCGCTGCCGCCGAGACCCGGCTTGCCCAGCCGATTCGCCACCGCCAGCGCGATGCGGTTCTCGCGTTCTGAATTGGCGCCGTTGAACACCTCCAGCGCATCGACCAGCTCGAATACCGGCAGCATCGCCAGCGACTCCGGCACCATCTCCGGCACCTTGAGGCCTCGGCGCGTGAAGTGCACCGGCTCGAACCAGTAGCGAAACGGATGCGCCGCCACCAGGTAGCCGCCGACTTCGAGGCTGAGGCGTCGCAGCTCGGCGAGGCGGTGGATGCCGGGCGCGTAGCTCGGCAGACCGAAGGCCAGGATGTGCCCCATGTCGGTCGAGACCTCCATGCCGTTGTAGACCAGGAGGCCGGCCTGCTCGTCGCGATAGCGGCCCAGGGTGTGCGTATCCCACATGCGGTCGTGCTCGGTAATCGCCACGCCCGTCAAACCGACGCCGCGCGCCTCGTTCGCCAGGCTGTCCGGCTGCAGCCCGCTATCGTAGGCGCCGAGCACTGTGTGCATGTGCATATCGACGATCGTGCCGTGGTCCATCGATTCAGCTTAACCGGCGCTGCGCCTTGATGGTATGCGCTCGCGTTCATGAGATGGGGCGTCGGCCCTGACGGCGCCTCTAACGATGAGCCGGTGTCTGAGTTTCACTTCTCCCAGAGCGGGCGAGGAATGTCCGTGACGCCGCTCCAGGAACACTTCGCGTTAGCCAGCGCTCCAGCTTCGATACCAGGCAGCTCTTAACATCGGGCGCCAGGAGACGAGGCGTCGACGCCCAACGTGCCCCCTCGCCCGACCCGGGAGAGGGGCATCGCCTGACCACCCCTCATCGTCCGCCAAACGCAGGGTGAGGGCGCGCATCCCGTACCCTGGCCGCAGCTACGCCTTGAGCTTGCGACACTCCTCGATGAACGCCGGCAGGAATGTCTTCCAGTCGGCGACGGCGCCGTAGCGCGACACCTTGAAGATGTCTGCGTCCGGGTCCTTGTTCACCGCGACGACGTTGCGCGCGCCCGTGATGCCCGCGAGGTGCTGGCTGGCGCCCGAGATGCCGATCGCGATGTACAGCTCCGGCGTGACGACCTTGCCCGTGAGACCGACCTGCGCGCTGACCGGCACCCAGCCGAGGTCGACGGCGGCGCGGCTGGCGCCCACGGCCCCACCGAGCACGTTCGCCAGCATTGCGAGCTCGTGAAACGCTTCGCCGCTCCCGAGGCCCCTGCCGCCGGATACAACCACCGGCGCGTCCTCGAGACGCATGCCTTCGGACTGCACCTCCTCGCGCCCCACGATTTGCGACACCGGCGCCGGCAGGTCGAGCGCCAGCGTCGACACGTCGCCGGAACGCGACGCGTCCTGCGGCAGCGGGTCGAAGGCCTTGGCGCGCAGCGTCGCAACGGCCGGCGCAGTACGGCTCGTGTATCTGGCGTGCGCGCTGCCGCCGTAGACCGGGCGCGTCATCACCAGCTTGCCGCCGTCCAGCGCCAGGTCGATGCAGTCCATCGCCACGCCGGTGCCGGCTCGCACCGCGAAACGCGGCGCCAGGTCGCGACCGACCGCCGTCTGCCCCAGCAGCACGACTGCCGGGTTGACCTGCTTCGCGGCCGCGGTCAGTGCCGCCGTCCACGAGTCGTTGCGGTACTCATCGAGGCTCGCATCGTCCGCGGCCAGCGCGGCGTCGGCGCCGTACGCGAAAGCCTGCTGCGCGGCGTCCGAGGCGCCGCTGCCGAACGCAACGGCCGTTACCGTCTCGCCCGAGGCGCCGGCCAGCCGTCGCGCCGCGCCGAGCAGCTCGGTGCTGATACCCAGCAGCCTGCCGCCGTTGTGCTCCGCCAGAACGAGGATGCCTGATTCACCTGCCATGTCGTTTCTCCGTGTTCTCGGTTGTCAGTTCTTAGTTCGATTGGCTTGCAGCTTCGAAGCTTGCAGCTAGATCAGCTTCGCCTCGCGCAGCTTGTGCGCCAGGTTCGCAGCGACTTCGGCGGGACTGTCGCCCTCGATGAACTCGACCTTGCTGTCGACCTGCGGGATGTACAGCGCCTCGAGATTGAGGCGCGCACCTGCGGCCCCGACCTGATCGGCGCTGAGGCCGAGGTCCCCGGCGGTCCAGATCGTCACCTGTTTGCGAGCCGCTTGCATGATCTGCGGCAGCTTCGGGTAGCGCGGCTCGCCGAGCTCGTTACTCACGCTGACCACGCACGGCGTCGGCACCTCGACCATCTCGAACGAGTCGCCCAGCACGCGCTCGGCCCGGATCTTGCCGCCCTCGACCGTCACGCTGCGTGTAATCGAGATCGACGACACGCCCATCAGTTCGGCGATGGCCAGCGGCGTCACACCGAAGTCCCAGTCGGTCGCCTGCCGGCCACACAGCACGAGGTCGATGCCCCCGATCTTCTGAATCGCCGCCGCCAGCGCGACCGCCGTGCTGTAGCTGTCGCCGTCGAACATTGCCGGGTCGTTGAGGTGCACGCCCTCGTCGGCGCCCATCGCCAGGCCGACCTTGATCACGTCGCGCGCGGAGTCGGGGCCGAGGCTGAGGATCGTGATTTGACCGCCACCGGCCTGCTCCCTGGCACGCAGTGCTGCTTCGACCGCGATCTGGTCGAACTGGCTGATCACCGGCGCAATACCGGGCGCCGGGATGACCTTCTTCGCGGCCTCGTCGACCTTGAAAGCGCGCGCCGGCGTCTCCGGGTCGGGCACCTGCTTGACGCAGCAGACTATGTTTATGGGCATCGTTTCGTCTCCCTGAATCTGTCTCGTGTTAGAGCTTAACGCCTGGGGCCGTGTCGGCCCATTACGGCGATTCTTGCCGCG
>CAVTBL010000004.1:0-853351 GCA_963732945.1 uncultured Chloroflexia bacterium | reverse complement strand
CGCCGAAGAGTTCGCGATGCTCGACGTGATCAGCGGCGGCCGTCTCATCGCCGGCTTCCCGGTCGGCACGTCGATGGACACGAACTACACCTACGGCCAGACGCCGATCACCCTGCGCGACAAGTACCGCGAGGCGCACGACCTGATCGTGCGCGCCTGGACGGAGCCCGAGCCGTTCGCGTTCAACGGCAAGTACACGCAGCTCCGTTACGTCAACACCTGGCCGCGCCCCATCCAGAAGCCCCACCCGCCGATCTGGGTCCCGGGCGGCGGCAGCATCGAGACCTGGGAGTGGATCACGGACGAGGACTACCTCTTCGCCTACCTGAGCTACGCCGGCTACAAGCGCGCCAAGACGGTCATGGACGGCTTCTGGGACCACGTCGCGGAGAAGGGCAAGGAGATGAACCCTTATCGCGCCGGCTTCCTGCAGTTCGTCGCCGTCGCCGAGGACGATGCGCAGGCCGAGGAGCTCTACTCCGAAGCCTCCGTCTACTTCTTCGAGCGCTGCATGCACGTCTACCGCGGCTTCGCCGAGGCGCCGGGCTACCGCTCGTTGCGCTCGCTCGCCGCCGGCCTGCGCACCCAGATCGGCGAGAACCGCCCCTCTGGCTCCGGCGCCAGCGGCATGTTCGGCCAGCCGCGCGGCTGGAAGGACTACATCAGCGACGGCACGATCATCGCCGGCAGCCCCGAGAGCGTCACGGAGCAGATCCACGACCTCACCGACCAGCTACGCGTCGGGCACCTGATGGTGCTGCAGCAGTTCGGCAACATGAACAAGCAGACGGCGATGTACAACACGAAGCTGTTCGCCGACCGCGTCATGCCCAACCTGCGCGACATCTGGGGCGACTGGGAAGACAAGTGGTGGATCCATCCGCTGGCCCACCAGCAGGCCCCCAGCCCGCTCGCGGCGACACGTGAGCTCAGCGCACCATTCTTTCCAAGTCCGCGTCCGAACCTGGAGGCTGAATTGAAAGTCCATTCCTTCCACCTCATGCCCTACCCCTATCTGCCGGAGGACTTCCGGGAGAAGTACCACAGCGTCTACATCGACATCCCGCCCGACCTCTACGATCCCGCGCTCGGCCACCAGGTCTACAACGACTACCTGGACGAGCTCGAGTACGCCGCCGAGGTGGGCTTCGACGGCATCTGCGTCAACGAGCACCACTCGAACGCCTACGGCCTCGTGCCGTCGCCCAACCTCATGGCCGCGTCGCTGGCGCGCCGTACGAAGAACGCGGGTCTCGTCGTGCTCGGCAACAGCATCGCGCTGTACAACCCGCCGACCCGCGTCGCCGAAGAGTTCGCGATGATCGACGTGATCAGCGGCGGCCGCCTCGTCGCCGGCATGCCGCTCGGCACCTCGATGGACACGAACTTCGCCTACGGCCAATCGCCGATCACCCTGCGCGACAAGTACCACGAGGCGCATGACCTCATCGTCAAGGCCTGGACCGAGGAAGAGCCCTTCGCCTGGAACGGCAAGTACACCCAGCTTCGTTACGTCAACACCTGGCCGAAGCCGATTCAGAAGCCGCACCCGCCGATCTGGGTGCCCGGCGGCAGCTCGCCCGAGACCTGGGACTGGGTCGTCGAGATGGACTACCTCTACGCCCACCTCAGCCTCAGCGGCCACGCCAGCGCCCGCCGCACGCTCGGCAACTACTACAAGCTGCTCGACAAGGCCGGCAAAGAGCCGAACCCCTATCGCGTCGGCATGACGCAGGCCTGCTTCGTCGCCGACTCCGAGGACGAGGCCGAGGAGCTCTACTCCGACGCCGTCGCCTACTTCTACGAGAAGTGCCTGCACATCTACCGCGGCTTCAACGACGCCCCCGGCTATCGCACCCAGCGCGCGATCGAGATGGGCATGGCGCAGTCGCAGATGTCGACGGCGCAGAACGCCTTCGCCGGCGGACCGCAGCGGCCCGTTACGTGGAAGGACCGCATCGAGTCCGGCGCGGTCGTCGCGGGCACGCCGGACCAGGTCACGGAGCAACTGCGCTCGATCTGCAAGGAGCTCGGCGTCGGGCACTTGATGCTGCTGCTGCAGCTCGGCAGCCTCTCGCGCGAGAAGACGATGCACAACATCGACCTGTTCTCGAAGAAGGTCCTGCCCAACATCCGCGACCTGTTCGACGACCAATGGGAAGACAAGTGGTGGATCAAGCCCGTCGGCGCCGAGCAGCGCGCCGCACTGGGCGTCAGCTAGAACAATTATCGACTGAGCCCCTCTCCTCGGGGAGAGGGTTAGGGTGAGGGGATTGTCAGCCTCTCGAAGCACAACGAAGGGGAGAGCCACAGCATGAGCTACCGGGAAGAAAAGGTCTCCGTCCGCAAGGGCATGTTCAACGTGACGCTGCGTCGCGCCGGCAGCGGCGAGCCGTTGGTCTACCTGCACGCGGCAGGCGGCCAGGCGAACTGGGAGCCCTTCCTCGACATGCTCGCCGAGAGCTTCGAAGTGATTCAGCCGATGCACCCCGGCTGGCCCGGCTCCGACGGCCTCGAGCACATCGACGACGTCGTCGACATGGGGCTGTACTACCTCGACCTCTTCGACGCGCTCGGCCTGCAGCAGGTCAACCTGGTCGGCGCCTCGCTCGGCGGCATGTTTGCGGCCGAAGTCGCTTCCCTCGGCACGTCGTACGTCAAGAAGCTCGTGCTCAGCGAGCCCGCCGGCCTCTGGCTCGACGACCATCAGCCGCTCGACATGTTCGTCGCCTCCCAGGACGAGCTCATGCGCGCCCTGTTCGTCGACCCCGAAGCCGCCGCCGCGCGCCAGCCGAAGATCGACCCCGAGAACAAAGAAGCGATGGCGAAGGCTAACCTCGACCGCCAGATGTCGCTCGCCGCGACCTCGAAGTTCGTCTGGCCGATGTGGGACAAGGGCCTCAAGAGGCGCATCCACCGCATCAAAGCGCCGACGCTGATCGTCTGGGGCGAAAAGGACGGCCTCATCCCGCCCGTCTACGGCCCCGAGTTCCAGCGCCTCATCCCCGGCTCGAAGCTCGAAGTCATCGCCAACACCGCCCACGTCCCGATGTCAGAGCGCCCCGACGAATGGGTGCGCCTCGTAAAGGGCTTCCTGCAGAGCTAGCGTGACGTCGCTTCGAGCCAGAAAAGGCTCGTCGGAGAACCTCGTCGTCGATGATGGTGGTCCCCTCTCCCTCTGGGAGAGGGTTAGGGTGAGGGCCTGCGACGCTCCAACTCTTCGAAGATGCGTTCGAGCACTAGCCTCAGCTCATTGATCACCTCGAGATTGTTGAACCTCAGGACCTCGATTCCATGAGCTTGCTAGCAACGCAGTCCGCATCCGATCGCGCGTCACACCCAACTTGTCAGATGCTGCGAGCCATCGACTTCGATCGCCAGACGCGCCTCATGGCAGTAGAAATCGAGGATGTAGCCGCCCAACGGATGCTGCCGGCGAAACTTGACTCCAAGCTCGTTTGCTCTGAGCTTCTGCCACAGCACTGCTTCCGCATCCGTGGATTCCTGACGCAGATCCTTGCACGCTGAACTGCGGACTTCGGAGCGTACTTATAGCGCCGGTCCGTCATCAGCCCTCACCCTAACCCTCTCCCAGAAGGAGAGGGGACACGTTGGTCGCCGTTTCGACGGCGCGGGATTTCCTGACGACAACCCACTACACGAGACGAATGTAGGGACGAAGCTTCAGCTCCGTCCATTGACGCCGCCGCTACACGCCCTCGGGGGCGAAGGTGCTCTCGACTTGCTGGTGCCCGCCGTTCTCCTCGAAGTGCTCGACGCGGTACAGGCCCAGCTTCTCGAGCACCGGCGTGTCCTGGATCGAGAACAGGATCGCGTCTTCGGTCGATGACATGTTGGCGTGCTCGTGCAGCGACCACGAGGGCAGCACCATGACGTCGCCCTTGCCCCAGACGTAGCGCACGCCGTCGATCACCGTCTCGCCGTTGCCGCGCTCGACGTAGAACACGGCGCTGCCGGTCTTGCGCTGCGCCTTGAGGCGCTCGCCGGGGCGCAGCATCTGCACGAAGCAGGCCATCGTCGGCAGCACGGGGCCGCCGGTCTGCGGGTGCTGGTACTCGAGCGAGATGCCGTCGTACTCGCTGCCCTTCTGCTCTCGTAGCGAAAGCAGGGCCGCGTAGGCGCTCTCCCAGGAGTAGATCAGCAGCGGCGACGACAGCGGCTTCTCGCGCATCCAGGTCGGCGACAGGTGGGCGTGGCCGAACAACTGCTCCGATTCGTTGTTCGCCTTGGTCAGCGGCACCTGCGGCACGTCGTACATCTGGAAGAAAATCGAGTCGAGCGACTGGATCAGCGGCAGGTCGAGGCCGTCGAACCAGACGACGCGTTCGGCCGTGTCGTTGCCGTGGTCGTGCCAGGCCCAGCTCGGCGTCAGCACCAGGTCGCCCGGCTTCATGTAGACGCGCTCGCCGTCGACCGCCGTGTAGGCGCCGGTACCCTCGACGATGAACCGGATCGCGGTCGGCGAATGGCGATGCGCCCGCGCCGACTCGCCCGGCAGCAGCATCTGCATCGCGCCGAGCAGGCTGTTCGTCGTCGCCCAGCGACCCTCGAGGCCGGGGTTGAACAGCTGCAGCGCCCGCCGCTCGTTGCCAATCGGCACCACTTCGCCGGCGTCCTGCAGGATCGACTCGAACAGCGACCACTTCCACAGGTAGGCGCTCATCTTCGGCATCGGGTGCGCGGTCATCTGGCTGGCGAGCTCCCAGAGGCCGTACATGTGGTTGGCATGCAGTCGCTGGTGGAACGCCTCCGACGACGGCGTGAGCTTGACTTCGGCGCTGGTCATATCGCTGCCCTCCCGAGCTTCAGTGCTTAACGGCTCGATCATACGCCGAGACGCGCGAGCGCGTCAGCGGATGGCGAGCGGTTCGGGCAATCGGGCAATCGGGCAATCGGGCAATCGGGCAATCGGGCAATCGGGCAATCGGGCAATCGAAGGCAGTGTAGCTGCAGACCTTCAGGTCTGCCCGGGCGCTGCGACCGTCGACGTACGCCCCGTCTTGCGACCACGACGCCGTCGTTGCGGGCCATCGCTGCAGCGAGGCGAAGCAACGCCCGGTGCTCCGCTCCCGAGTCACCAGACGCATCGCACAATGTCGCGATCGCGCCGTCGCGCAGACCTGAAGGTCTGCAGCTACGTTCACGATGGCACGGGTGCTCTGCACTCTGTTCTCTGCACTCTGTACTCGTTAGACTCCCGTCATGCTTCAAACAACCATCGTTGGCAGCCTCCCGAAACCGTCCTGGCTCTCCGACCCCAAGGAGCAGCTACGTGCGCCCTGGCGCCTCGAGGGCGACCAGCTGCTCGAGGCGAAGGACGATGCCGTGCGCCTGGCGCTGCTCGCTCAGGAAGACGCGGGCATCGATGTTGTCTGTGACGCCGAGCAGCGACGGCGCCACTACATCTGGGGCTACCTCGAAGGCCTGACCGGCATCGATACCTTCAACCTCGGCTCGAAGCGGGCGCGCGGCGGGCGCTACTCGGAGACGACGGCCGTGGCGCGCATCACCGGCGAGGTCACGCGCCCGGCGCCGGTGTTCCTCGAGGCGCTGAAGTACGCGCGCGCCCACACGGACCACGCCCTCAAGGTGACGCTGCCGGGTCCGATGACGATCTGCGATAGCACCCTGGACGAGCACTACGGCATCTCCGAGCCCGACCTCGCGATGCGCTTCGCCGAGATCCTCAACCAGGAGGCGCTGGAGCTAACCGCCGCCGGCGCCGACGTGATCCAGTTCGACGAGCCGACCTTCAACATCTACACCGACAAGGTGCAAGACTGGGGCATCGAGGCGCTGGAGCGTTGTATGCGCGGCGTTACCGCCAGGAAGGCTGTCCACATCTGCTACGGCTACGGCACGCCCGTCGTGCTCGCCTGGAAGACGCAGAACCAGGACTGGGGCCACTACGCCGTCACGCTGCCGTTGCTGGCGAAGTCGAGCATCGACCAGGTCAGCGTCGAGTGCGCCGCGTCCGGCGTCGACGTTTCGGTGCTCGAGGCGCTGCGTGGCAAAGACGTGCTGGTCGGCGTTATCGACGTCGGCACCGAGGACGTCGAGACGCCGGAGCTGGTGGCGCAGCGCATTCGCGCCGCCCTGCCCTACGTCTCGCCCGACCACCTCTTCCCCTGCACGGACTGCGGCATGGTGCCGCGCAGCCGCGCCTCGGCTTACGGCAAGATGCGAGCGCTGGCGGCCGGCGCCGCAATGGTGCGCAGCGAGCTGGCTTAGGCCACTAGCGTGGCGGCACCCTGCACGAGAACCTCGTAGCCGACGTTCCGCGTCTCTGGACCGGCCGGCAAGCGTCGGCGTCATAGCCCAGGAAGCTTGCCGTCTTCTCAGACGGCCGTTGGGCGGTAATCAAGACGATTGACTTGTCGCAGGCCCTGACGCGCAGTTCGCCGCCATGCTAATGGCTCAGGGCTTCGGCGTAGCGCGGCTCCGGTTCGACGCCGCGCGCGGCGGAGGCGAGGTGCCGCAGGATGTCGCGGTTCGTCTCGATGATCCCGGTCTCGACGAACTCGACGCCGGTCGCGGCGCAGGCCTCGACCAGGTAAGGGCGGATCAGGGCCAGCTTGTTGCGCGGACAGGTCGGGAACAGGTGATGCTCGACCTGGTGGTTGAGGCCGACCAGCATCACGTCCGTCAGCCAGCCACCCGCGACGTTGCGTGACGTCGAGACCTGCTGCTCGAAGAACGAGAGCTTATCTTCCTCATAGACCACGGCCATGCCCTTGTGGTTGGGCGCAAAGCAATTCATCAGGTAGATGCCCGTAGCGACGTGCGTGAACACCAGCACGAACAGCGCCTTCTCCGGTGAGAACAGCACGATCGGCAGCACGAACAGCACCGCAATCGACGGCAGGTAGAGCAGCAAACGACCGAAGTAGGCCCACGAGGGCCGACGCTGCCGGAAGTACGTGATGCTCCCGAGCCGGTTGCTAAAGCTAACGATGCCGCCCAGCGGGTAGTAATACCACGCCTGGTAGCGGGCGAAGTAGCGCTGGAAGCCACTCTTGGCCTCCATCAGGCGCGCGCTCGTCGCGATCATCGGGATCTCGAGGTCTGGATCGCGTCCCGCCTCGTTGGGCGCGGCGTGATGGATGTTGTGCCGCGTGCGCCAGTTGTCGAAAACCAGCCCAATCAGCGCGGAAGCCATCAGCCCCACGATGTCGTTCATGCGTGTCGACTTGAACACGGCGCGATGGCCGCAATCGTGGTTGATACCGGCGACCTGCGCCGTCAGGAACGTCACGCCCAGGCAGCCGAGCAGGATGAACGGGAAGCTGTCGGAGGCGTATATCACCCAGAGGCTCGCGACATAGGCCCCGAATACCACGGCGATCAACGGGAGGTAGTAAGAGTAGGACCGTTCGAGAATGCCCGCCGCGCTGACCTGCGACTTGAGCCTGTTGTAAACCTGCGTCCCCTCCGGAATCGAGAGGCGGACTAGAGATTGCAAGCTCTGACCATTACTCACCACTCTAACGGCTCGCCGCCGGACCTAACAAGGGCATCTCGCCGCCGATTGTATGCAGTAGACTCTCTGCCGCATGCATGTTTATCGCTAGATAGGAGCCCCCCATGGTCAGGACAATCGACACGCTCATCGAGACCGAGCCCGAGGACGTTGGCCTCTCGTCAGCCCGCCTCGCAAACATCACGCGCGTCATGCACCAGCACGTCGACGAAGGACGCCTGCCCGGCGCGACTACGCTGATCGGGCGCCGCGGTAAAGTCGCCTACTTCGACGTCTACGGCAGTATGGACCTCGAGGCGAAAAAGCCGCTGCAGGCCGACACGATCGTCCGCATCTACTCGATGACCAAGCCGATCGTCAGCGTCGCCCTGATGATGCTCTACGAGGAAGGCTACTTCCAGCTCGACGACCCGGCCTCGAAGCACATCCCCGAGTTCAAGAACCTCAAGGTGTTCGCCAGCGGCACCGCCGAGGTCCCGCTGATGCGCGACCCCGCGCGCGAGATGACGGTGCGCGATCTGCTGATGCACACGTCCGGCCTGCTCGGCTTCGCCAACGCGACCACGCCCGTCGGCCAGCTCTACCGCGACGCGAAGCTGCCGAGCATCACGGCCGAGAACCAGACGCTGCGAGACCTGATCAAGAAGCTCGGCAACCTGCCGCTGCAATTCGACCCCGGCACGCAGTGGCTCTACAGCATCGCCACCGACGTCGTCGGTTACCTCGTCGAGGTGTTCAGCGGCCAGCCGCTCGATCGCTTCCTGCAGGAGCGCATCCTCGGGCCGCTGGGCATGACCGATACCGGCTTCCACGTCCCCGAGTCGAAGCACGATCGGTTCGCCGCCAACTACCGCTCCGGCCGCGAAGGCGAGTCGACCCTGATGCTGCAGGACGCGCCAACGGGCAGCCGCTTCGCCGTGCCACAGACCTACTTCTCCGGCGTCGGTGGCATGGTCTCGACGGCGCACGACTACATGCGCTTCTCCAAGATGCTGGCCAACGGCGGCGAGCTCGACGGCGTGCGCATCCTCGGGCCGCGCACCATCCAGCTCATGGCGTCGAACCATCTGGCGGACGGCAAGGACATGGCCGCGATGAGCTCGTCCGGCTACAGCGAGGTCGCGCGCTTCGGTCAGGGCTTCGGCCTCGGCTTCTCCGTACTCCTCGACGCCGTCGAGTCCGCGACCCTCGGCACGCCGGGCGAGTACGGCTGGGGCGGCGCCGCCGGCACCGTGTTCTTCATCAACCCGGCCGAGGACCTGTTCGTCGTCTTCCTGACGCAGCTCATGGCCGCGCAGTTCATCCGCCGCCCGCTGCGCGTCATGACCTACGCATCGATCATCGACTGACGCGGCGGGAAAAACGTTCGGCAGGTCGCTGGCCTGACGAGAGCTCGTGTTCGAGGGTTCTTGAGCACCGACCGTAGAGGCACCTCAGGGTCAAAGGCAGCACGAGTCCGATGGAGGCGTCATCGTGATCAAGTTCGACCACCTCAGCCTGCCCGTGGCAGACCCGGTTCGCTCACGCGATTGGTACGTCGCCAACTTCGGCTTCGAGGTCGAGTTCGAGCACGGCGACACGATCGCGATTCGCGACGACGCAGACTTCACGATCTTCCTCTACCCGGCGCCGTCATCGCTCGCCGGCGCCAAAGTCACGCTGACCTTTCAGGTCGACGACGTCGAGGCGAAATACGCGGCACTGCGAGCCAACGACGTCTCGTTCGCCGAAGCGCCGGGCAAGCACTTCTGGGGCTACGGCGCCGAACTCGACGACCCTGACGGCTACCGCATCTACGTCTGGGACGAGGCCTCCATGCGGGAGAAGAGCTGAGCTGTAGACGTGACGTCAGCCCTCACCGCGTCTCTAACGTTGTCGCCTCGTCTGAATCACGCCTCTCCCAGAGGGCGAGGAGAACGTCACCGCGGCTGCCCTAACGGCTCCGGGAGGTACCGGAAATGTAGGACGAAGCTTCAGCTCCGTCCGCGGCGCCCCATGCCTCAACGATGCCTCATCAATGGACGACAACGCCCCTCAAGGCATGGTGAGCCTGTCGAACCACGCAGCGCGGCGTCCTTCGACAGGCTCAGGATGATCCTCGAAGGCGTCTCCTCGGCGATGGCTCCTTTTGACCCGGCTCCTGGTTTCTCATTGGCCAGCGTCAGATGAATCACGGTTGCTGGTCCAATCCCCTCACCACTCATCGGACGCAGTCGCCTCTTCTGAATCTCGCTTCTCCCCAGGGAGAGGAAGGTCTCGACGGACGCATACGTGAAGAGGCCCCGAGTTGCCTCGGGGCCTCTTCCAGCTTGAAGCTCGCGGCTCGAAGCTCGTCGCTAGCTATCCCGCTGCATGCGGTAGTTGCCCTTGGGGCCACCGCCCTGCAGACGCACGACGTCGATGATCAGGGCCGCGCCCTTGCGCTGCGTGTCGTGCAGCTGCTCGACCTCCGGCGTCATCTCGTAGAGGCGGCGCCGCACGTCCTCGTCCGTCGAGACGTGGCCGCGACCTTCGACGACGATTGTCGAGCGAGTCTTGCTGTCGCGGTAGAGCAGCGACACCTTGTTGTTCTTCGACATCGACGTCGGCAGACCGCCGTTGGCGTCGCGCACCCAGATCGCGAGCTGCGTGTCGCTGAACACGACCGTGCTGCCGCGCAGCGACTGCTTCGGCTGACCAGAGTCGTCGACGTACGTGACGACCATCGGCGTGCCGTTGTACAGCGCGCTGTTGATCTGGCCCTTGATGTGGTCCGGAATCTTGTCGACCTGCTGCGGCGGACCGCCCATCACGGTCTCTTGCTTGATTCCGCTGATCACGCCGTCACCGTTGGCGAAGCTGAACGTCAGGTTCATGCCGGCGGGCGCCGCACCCAGCGCCGGGAACGTCGCGGAAACCTTCAGGTCGTTGCCCTCGGCCTGGGGCTCGCTCCAGCCACCCTGCTTGTAGATCGGCGTGAACGGCCACTCGCCCGAGATGCGCTCGAGCACCGCTGCCTTGCCCGAGACCTGCTCGCGCCCGGTGTCGAGCACGACGTTGTCGGCCAGGTACTTCGCCGCGTTGTTGGAAGCGGTGCGCTCACCGGAGCGGATCGACTGGACTACGGCCTCGG
The DNA here is from genome assembly GCA_963732945.1 of uncultured Chloroflexia bacterium. Taxonomy (GTDB): domain Bacteria; phylum Chloroflexota; class Dehalococcoidia; order DSTF01; family WHTK01; genus WHTK01. Next base: position 842,738 of record CAVTBL010000004.1, on the reverse strand, counting down.
CGGCCTGAACTCGCTTGTCACCCATGATTTATCCCCCTCGTATGAATCGAAGCCAGCGCTATGAAGACCACCAACGATCCTAGCGCCGCTCGATCCGCGGTACAAGAAGAGACCCCGGCGAGGCCGCGGTGACACTCGAGATGCCTGGGGAGGACAAGACGCGCTACGTGGAGCAGACCAAAATTAGTCCCCTCGCCCCTGGAGGGGAGAGGGTTAGGGTGAGGGGTCGAGCCCCGTCGCCTGAGAAAACTCGCTAGCTAACCGGCTGTGACGCGTCCGCAGCGTCCGTCGCGGGCGCTTCCGTCACTTCTACGGGGCGGCGGCGTACACGAATCAGGCTCAGCTTCGGCATCGAGACGTGAGGCCGGTGCAGGCTCGGGCGGTGGATCGAGGGCAGACGCACGCGACGTGGTCGCAGGCTGCGTACCTTGATGCTGCGACCGGTGCGCAGGATGCGCTCCTCCAGCGGCCCCAGGCGGCGCAGACGCATCGCGGGGCGCTTGGCAGGCCAGACGCCGTTCTCATCCCGCTCGTAGCGCATGAGGACGATGTCGTGGCCGTGTGCCAGGGTCGATTCGCCGCCGGCCGGCACCTTGTAGTCCGGCAGGATGCGCGTTGGATTGGCGCCGCCGCGCTGGTGGAACCGCATCGCAGGCGTGAACGTCGCCGGGTCGTCGACGTCGACCGTGTCGCGGGTCGTGCCGTCGATCGGCGTCGTCGTCAGGGCGGATCGCACGCCGTCGCCGAGCATGTTGAGTACGGCGTTGCGCAGCAGAGAGCCGAGACCGCCGCCGCGCTCCGAAGCGCCGAGCGTCGTGATCTGCAGCAGAACGGCCGTATCGCCGCCGTGGTGTTGGGCGATCTTCCAGGCTTCGTGGCTGGTTAGCGCCTCGAAGCTCGGGTAGGCCTCGGTCAGGAGGTGGGGTTCGCCGTGCACGTCGGCCAGCGTCGTCTGCACGATGCCGCGCGCCTTCGCTCCCTCGGCGTCTCGCTCGACGACCACGAAGATCGTGCGTCCCGCCTCGGCCGCCATCGCGTCGATGTCCTCGAAGCCCAGCAACGCATACGGGCCCCACTCCTTGCGCAGCCCCGCTTCGATTTCGGCCAGCATCTGCTTCTCGTTGCGCAGGTCGGAGAGGCGCTCGACGCGCATCTGCGATTCCGTGAGGTCGGCACGCTGCACTTTGCGGTGCGTAAGGTCCCAGGCGGAAGCAGCTGCAGCCACGGCCGAAGCCGCGACGAGCATGCCGTTGCGCGTGTTGATTAGAGTGCTCTGCTTGGCCAATCGCTTCATAACCGATGTTCCCTCTAACTATTGTCGAGCGATTCCCTGCTTATGTTTAGTATATCAAGCGACGCACCACAAAAAAGAGGCGATGGGCCCAAACCCATCGCCTCTTCGTATCGAAACCTGGCGATTACGTGCCCTGCCGGCACGCCGTCATCTCTAACTCGATCTAGAGCACGTTCTTCAGACGTCGCAACGACGTGTAAATCTTCTCCTGGCGGCGGCCCTTCTCCGTGAACGAGACCTCGCCGATGTAGATGTTGCCCTGCGAATCGGCCGCCACCGAGTGCGGCGCGATGAACTGCCCGGCGCCGTCGCCCTCCACCTCCGAGCCGAGGCGCGCGATCTGTCGCCCGTAGCGCGAAAAGACCGTCAGGCGGTGGCCCATCGTGGTGCAGTCGGCCAGCAGCGGGTGCGGGTCGTGCAGCAGCTCGCCGACCCAGATCAGCCCGTTGTAGAAGCAGATGCCGGACGGACGGTAGACGTCGTGCCAGATCGCCTCGAGGTGCCCCTCGGGGTCGAAGACCTGCACGCGGTTGTTCTCGCGGTCGGCGACGTAGACGTAGTCCTCGTCGTCCAGACAGAGGTTGTGAGGGCACTGGAAGCAGCCCGGCTCGATGCCGTGGCCGCCCCATGTCTTCAGGTGCTGGCCGTCGGCGGAGAAGCGGTGAATCGTGTTGTTGCCGTAGCCGTCCGAGACGAAGATCTCGCCGGTGCGCTCCGAGACCGCCATATGCGTCGGCAGATTGAAGGCCTGGCCGCTCCATTTCGGGGCCGGCTGGTTCGGCGTACCGAGCGTCCAGACCAGCTCGCCGTCCAGAGTCCACTTGTCGATGGCGTGGCGCGTGTTCTCGACCAGATAGAGGAAGCCGTCCGGGCTGACGTGCGCCGCGTGCGCCCGGCCGCCGTAGAAGCCCTCGCCCCACGACTTGAGAAAGTTGCCGTTCTTGTCCAGCTTGATCAGCGGATGCGGCCCGCGATTGAACACATAGACGTTGTCATCGCCGTCGACCGTGATGCCGGCGACCTCGGGGAACTCGTAGCCGGCCGGGATCTTGGCCCAGGCGTCGTCGGACTGAAACGCGAACCCCTCGGCGACAAGCGAAGGCGTCGCGGTAGACATGCTCATTCCGGTTCCTTTCGGGCAGCCGTATCTGCTGCAGTTCGAATTAGCGGAGCGAGCAAAACATAGGCTGCGCTCGTCTGACGGTCAACGCCTTGACGTTGTACGCGCTAAACGCCGCTCACACGAACGTAGCCCGCGAGTTAGGCTTGGAAACCGGCGCCGCGGCTGCGGAACCAGCAAGGCCGGCGCCACTCAATCTGTCGTGTTGGTGCCTAGACGCGCGGCGGGAAGTGATGCAGCCCGTAAGGCACTCCCACGTCGTCAAGCATCCGAAGGCTAGGTTCACTCCCTGAGCGAGCAAGATTGGCAACAAACTCGGCGAAGAAATTCTCGAGACCTGGCCTGCTGGTGATTACGACAGCGCGCGCTGCCTCATCGTTCGCGACCATAGGCTGATGAACGATGCCTCGCGGCAGATAGACGAATCCGCCGGGCCCCAGGACCCATTCATCAGCTCCCGCCAGGAAGCGCATCTGACCCTCGATGACGAAGAACGCCTCGTCTTCGTCATCGTGAACGTGAGGTGGCGGGCCCATGCCAGCCGGTAGATCGGCCGTCATGACGGAGAATGACGCGCCGTGTTCCGTTCCGGCGAGCACACGTAACCCCGTACCGAGGATAGAAATGCGCCTACCTTCCGTGTTCTGGACTGCGTAAGCTTTGACTCCCATGTTTGGCACGCTCCACCACATTCGTTGCCAGTACTTTGACTCAAGCTGGCGGCGCGCCGCATCACCCAAATGTGTAACTCTCCAAGGCAACATTGGCCTGAATCGAGAGCCGGCATAGCAAAGGCTTGTTAAATCAGGCTCTATAGAATCCGTTCGCGCAGAGCACGGACGCCTGCCTCCGTCCGGTTGGCCGCGCCCATCTTGGTGAGAATGCTGCTGATGTGGCGGGCAACAGTGTTGGTGCTGATGGTGAGCGCCAGCGCAATCTGCGGGTTGGTTCTGCCGGCCGCGACCAGTCGTAGGACCTCCGTCTCGCGATTCGTAAGCCGCAAGCCGTTCGCAGTGCCCTTGGTACCGGAATCGATTAGGAATTCGACTATCGGACTGACAACCGAACGCCAGTCGCCGACCCACGGGAAGTGTGCGTCGCCGTCCAGCGAAACGAGACGTGCCCCCTCGATCGCACCGGCAAGCTCGATGGCATTTTCAAACGGCACGGCCCGATCACCGCGGCGATGGATCACCAGCACCGGCGAGCGTAACTCCGACAGAATGGCCCTGAGGTCGGGCCGGTCCGGAGACGTGCGTGCCGCGCCCATGCTCCGCTGCATCTCCATCGTTGCAGCCGACCGGTTGATTTCGACGAATGATTCGACCGTCTGCGCATCGGCTCCACTCGGGAAGAGAGTCATCATTATGGTGCGCAAATAGAGTTCATAGTCCGCGTCCATCAAATCCCCGAGGACGTTCAGTCGAGTCGTTCTCGATGCAGATTGATGCGGCAGCCCGCATCCGTAGAGGACAACTCGGCCAACGAGGTCGCAATGCCTGCTCGCGAAGAGGAGGGAGATAACGCCGCCCCCTGAGATGCCGAGCAGGTCAACTCGCTCGACGCCAAGCGCCCCAAAGACGGCGTCCATGTCGCGCATGTCGTCCTCGTCGCTGAAGTCCGTCCGGTCGCGGTGCGACAGGCCGAAGCCGTGCCGGTCGTAAGTAACCAGAGTTCTGTGGTGCGCCATGGCCCGGAGAAATGCCTCGCTGCCAGGCGCCTTGCCCCACCAATCGAGTTGACTCATCTGGCCGGGAGGCATTAGCAGCACCGGCCCGCGGCCGATGCGCCCGAAAGCGATACGGGCCCCATCCCTACGAGTCGCATACTGGACCCTGAACATGGTGGTGAGAGTATTCCCGAACTTCGCAAGCAGGTCAAAGGCAATGGGGGCCCGCGGTTGCCACTTCGTCACCGACAGGCATCTCAATCAGGTAACAGCGGTCGATCCCAGTCCTCAGCGTTTCCTGCAGATTAAGAATCGCCTTGACCGTCCACATCGGGCTTCTTCGTCACCGACGAATTCTGCTAAGCTGAGCCCGCGCTACGGCCGAGCGGATTCAGGGTCGCGGCGAGGACTGGAAGGAAACCCACCGGATGCGAGAGGCAACCCGACCGAAGCGTAACGGGCTCAACGAAGCGCCCACCAGCGATTCAGACGAGACACAGGCAGCCGCCGAGAGCGTCCTGCGCGCCACGGCCCTGCGCTACCAGGATGAGCTCGAGTGGGCCGACCCCGACGCTATCGAAGCCGCCCTGGCCCTGTTGCGTGCCAACCGCATGCACCGCACCGCTACCGGCCGCCAGATCGAGTCGCTTGACCTGGGCGTGAGCATGACCGGGGCCCGATTCACCCTGCTGCTCACCCTTTACTTCTCGCGCGACAACCTCCTGGCGCAGAACGAGATCAGTCGCGAGCTCAGCGTCAGCCGCACCAACGTCACCAACCTGATCGACGGCCTCGAGCGCGACGGCCTCGTTATTCGGGTGCCCAACCCGGCCGACCGCCGCGTCAGCTACGCCCAACTCACCGCCGAGGGCGAAGCGCTGTGCGTGCGTCTGCTACCCGAGGTGACGCGGCTGGTCATGGACCTCACCGATGGCTTCACACCCGAGGAGCGCCTGCAGCTCAAGGACTTCCTCTACCGCATGCAGCGCAACGTCGCCACCAGCCACCCCGGCAAGTACGCCCGGGGCCTCGGCGTCGACGAGTAGGCGGACCGGTCGTCAGTTTTCAGTTCGCAGTAATCAGTTTTGCGGCTGGCTCCCTAGGACAGGCACGAAGCATCTATCCTGCATGGTTGAGGCCGCCACTTCACTGGCGCCTCGATGCCTGCCTACGCTTCGGCACACTGAGAACTGTCAACTGACAACTGACAACGGACGCGCTCGCTGCTACGATACCGTAAACGCCTTAACGATTCTGCTGGAGGACCGCATGCTCAGCGCTCAAGACAACGAAATCCTCTGTCACGTTGGCGCCGGGACGCCTATGGGCAACCTGATGCGCGAGTACTGGATCCCGGCCTGCACCAGCGCAGAGCTCGCGACGCCCGACTGCACGCCGCTGCGACTGCGACTCCTCGGCGAGGACCTGATCGCGTTTCGACTCACCTCCGGCAAGATCGGCCTCGTGGCTAACGCCTGCCCGCATCGCGGCGCCTCGCTGTTCTTCGGCCGCAACGAAGAAGAAGGCCTGCGCTGCGTCTACCACGGCTGGAAGTTCGACGAGACCGGCGCCTGCGTCGACATGCCGTCCGAGCCCGCCGAGTCCAACTTCAAGAGCAAGGTGCGCGTCCGCGCCTACCCGGTCATCGAGCGCAACGGCATGGTCTGGACCTACATGGGACCGCGCGAGGTGCCACCGCCGCTGCCCGGCTTCGAGACCAACCTTGTCGGCGAGGGCGTCGTTCGCCACACGCTGACCATGCGCGAGTGCAACTACATGCAGGCCCTCGAAGGCGACATCGACACGAGTCACCTCGCCTTCCTGCACCTCGGCGCCAACAACTGGCAGGAGCAGGCGCCCGGCAGCTTCGAGTACTACGCCCTCAAGGATCGCGCCCCGCGCTACGACGTGCTCGACACGCCGTTCGGCACCTCCTACGGCGCTTACCGCCCGGCCGAGGAGGACACCTACTACTGGCGCGTGGCGCACTTCCTCTTCCCGTTTTACACGATGATCCCGTCCGGCACCCTGGGGAAGCAGGTGCTCGTACGCGCGTGGGTGCCCCTCGACGATGAGACGACGATGTACTGGGGCATGATGGTCCGCTTCGAGGCTGACAGCCCGCGCGTGCTCAACCGTGACGGCACGCCGCTCGTGGCGCCACGCCAGCGCGACACCGGCCTGCTACCGAACACAAGCGACTGGCTCGGCCGCTTCCGCCTGCGTCAGAACGCGGCCAACGACTACGAAATCGACCGCGAGAAGCAGCGCACGGGCGGCAACTTCACCGGCCTCGACAACGTGCCGCTCGAAGACCAGGCGATTACCGAGAGCATGGGTCCGATCTACCGGCGCACCGCCGAGCACCTCGGGACGTCCGACGTGATGATCATCCGTACCCGGCGCCGCCTGATCAACGCGGCCAAGGCGATGCGCGACGAGGGCACGACACCGCCCGGCGTCGAAGAGCCCGGTCTCTACCGCATTCGCTCCGGCGGCATCCTTCTGCCTCGCAGCACCGACTGGCTCGAAGCGACGCAGCCCCTGCGCGAGCCCTCGGTCGCTCCCGGCGCCCCGGTCAGCCTCGGCGCGTAGGCCGAAGGTTTCGCTAGGGCTGCGATCTGCTTCGCGAATGCCCGATGGCCATGACCTGAATGGTCGTCTGATCTTCGATCCGGTACGCCACCCAGAACAACGGGCTGTCATAGAGCATGACGGCTTCACCACGGAGTGGAAAAGGGAACTTGCAGCGCCCGTCGACGTAAGGGTCGTCCGCGATCAGGTCCAGTATGCCGAGCACGTCATGCTCGGTCGGTTGGACCGAGCGCTTCGATGAATCGAGGGAAGGCGAGAGAAGGCGAACCTCAAACAAGCTTCAGGCGATTGATCACGTCGGCAAGCAGCTCTCCGCGCTCGCCCTTGGCAGCCTCGTCGCGAGACTCCAGGACGCCGGCCATGAACTCTTCGTCCTGGAGCGCAGCCATCACCTTCGCGTTCGCGCGCTGCTGAAGAGCGATCGCCTCCTGCACTTCCTCGCGCAGATCTTTGGCTGTAATTCCCGCACCTCCCGACGCGAAACGCCGGCGGCTATGGCTTCGATTCTAACCGCATACCGCCTACTTCAGCTCGAAGTTGCGCTCCGCCATCTCGAGAATGCCCGCGCTGATCGACAGCGACGCCGTGGCGCCCGGCGACGGCGCGTTCAGCACATGAATCGCGTTCTCCGTCTCGACGATGCGGAAGTCGTCGACCAGCTTGCCCGACGCCTCGACGGCCTGGGCGCGCACGCCGGCGCCGCCCGCCGCCAGGTCATCGGACGTAATCTCCGGCACCAGACGCTGCAGCGCCTTCGTAAACGCCGGCTTGCTGAACGATCGGTAGACCTCGTGCACGCCCGTCTTCCAGTACTTGCGCGCCATAGTCCAGAAACCGCCGTAGCCCAGCGTCCCCGCGAGCTCACCCGGGCGGAAGCGCGTCTTCGTGTAGCCCTCCTGCGCCGTCGCCAGCACCGCGTTCGGTCCCGCTTCGACGTCACCGTGGATCGTGTGCGTGAAGTGCACGCCGAGGAACGGGAACTCGGGGTCCGGCACCGGGTAGATCAGCCCCTTCACCAGGTGATGCGACTCCGGCCGCAGGATGTAGTACTCGCCGCGGAACGGCACGATGCGCAGGCCCAGCGATAGCCCCATCATGCGCGCGATCGCGTCCGCATAGAGGCCGCCGCAGTTGATCAGGTGCTTCGCCTGCACGTCGCCCTTGGTCGTGATCAGGTGCATATGGTCGCTGGCCGTGTGGATACCCTCGACCTTGGCGCCGAGCACGATCTCGCCGCCGTTGGCCTCGACGTGCCGGGCGTAGGCCCGCGTCACCTCGCTGTAGTCGATGATGCCGGTGCGTGGCGAGTGCAGCGCCATGATCCCGGCCGAGTGCGGCTCGATCTCGAGCAGCCGCTCGCGGTCGATTTTCTCCAGTCCGGGCACGCCGTTGGCCGTACCGCGGCGGTGCAGCTCTTCCAGGCGTGGCAGCTCTTCCTCACTGGTCGCCACGATGACTTTGCCGCACAGATCGTATTTGATGCCCTCGGCGTCGCAGAACTCGAGCAGCGACTTCACGCCCGTGACGCAGTTCTTCGCCTTGAGCGACCCCGGAGCGTAGTAGATGCCGGAGTGGATGACGCCGCTGTTGTGCCCGGTCTGGTGCTGCGCCAGCGTGTCCTCTTTGTCGACGATGCCGATCTTGTAGCGCGGATACTTCTTCGTGATCTGCATCGCCGTAGCGACGCCGATGATGCCGCCACCGATGATCGCGATGTCGTAGTCGTACGAGGGCATGGGCGCCTCCTTAGGTCTCGGGCAAGAGTGCGTTGCTTCCGTCTTTGCGAGGCCGCTTCGGCCGAGGCAATCTCGCGGCGTCCGAAACGCCTCGATCTGTCTGGGATGCGCTCGCAAAGACGAGAGCGTCCGCGTCGGCCCCAACACGGACGGTTGGCTTCGATCATATGCGACTCTCGCGCGGGAGTCACCCAGACCAGCGATTATGCTAATCTCGCTTCCGGTTCACGACCTCATCGCATATCGAAGGAGCACTCGATGCCGATCCGTCCCGTTTACGCCACGCCCGAAGAGGCCGTCGCCGACATCTTCGACGGCGCTTCGATCGCGGTAGGCGGATTCTCGGCGGCGCTCGGCTGCCCCATCTCGCTGCTCAAGGCCGTCGCGACCAGCAACACCGCGAAGAACCTCACGTTTATCGGCAACGGCATCCCCCAGGGCTCTACCGGCAACCCGGAGTCACCGTTCTTTGTCGTACCGCCGGAGCGCGTCTCGAAGGTCATCTGCTCCTTCCCGGCCGCGGCCAGCTCCCGGCGCGGCGTCAACCCCTACGAGACCGCATTCGGCGACGGCAGCACGGAGCTCGAGCTAGTGCCGCAGGGCACTTTGGCGGAGCGTCTGCGCGCCGGCGGCGCCGGTATCCCGGCGTTCTTCACACCCACCGGCGTCGGCACCCGCTTCGAAGAGGGCAAAGACGTACGCGAGTTCGACGGCAAGAAGTACGTCATGGAGCGCAGCCTGCGCCCCGACTTCGCGCTCGTCAAAGCGCTGCGTGCCGACAAGCTCGGCAACCTCTTCTACCGCAACACGGCGCGCGCCTTCAACCCGCCGATGGCGATGTCCGCCACCGTCACCATCGCCGAGGTCGAAGAGCTGGTCGAGCCCGGCGACATCCCGCCGGAGATGATCGCGACGCCCGGCATCTACGTGCACCGCATCGTCGTCGTAAAACCATGACGCAGAACATAGGCATAGACATAGTCATAAGGCTCATGGATGCCGGATCTCCCCGGGCTCTATGCCTATTCCTATGCCTATGCCCCGAAGGGACGCTGCCATGACCGCGCTGACCGAAAAGGACCGCCTGCCCCGAGAGCTAATCGCCATGCGTGTCGCCGCCGAGCTCCTGCCCGGCGAGTTCGTCAACCTGGGCATCGGCATCCCCAACCTCGTCGCCGACTTCACGCCGGCCGAGAAGGGCATCATCTTCCACGCTGAGAACGGCATCCTCGGACTCAGCAAGGCGCAAATGGAGGGCACAGCCGATGTTCCAGACATGCGCAACGCCGGTGGTCAGCCCGTGACCATGATCAAGGGCGGCTGGCTCATGGACTCGGCCGATTCGTTCGCCATCGTGCGCGGCGGCCACCTCGATGTCGCGGTGCTCGGCGGGCTGCAGGTCTCGGAGAAGGGCGACCTCGCGAACTGGATGCGCCCCGGACGCGCCGTCGGCAGCGTCGGTGGCGCCGCCGATATCGCCGCTGGCGCGCGCAAGCTCTACGTCGCCATGGAGCACACGACCAAAGACGGCGAGCTCAAGATCGTGCGGCAGTGCACCTACCCGCTTACCGCGGTCAACGTCGTCAAGAAGATCTTCACCGACGTAGCCGTGATCAGCGTCACGCCCGACGGCCTCCTGCTCGAGGAGATGGCGCCGGGCTGGACGCCCGAAGAGGTGCAGGCCGTCACCGAGGCGCCCCTCAAGGTCAGCCCTGACGTGCGCGAGATTCAGCTCGCGCCGTAGGACGCAGAACACAGGCATCGCCATAGGCATAGACGGATCACAGGGAGGCAGTGTCAGCGGTAACCCGGACCGCCCGTCCCGAGGCTCTCGAAGGATGAGCGGCGTTCATCGCCAGACCACGATCCTTTATTTGACCGTCGCCCCTCCGTTCCTCGCCTCGGTCTCTCCTGTGTGTATGCCTATGTTTATGCCTGTGCCTATGGCTATGCTGATCCCATGAGTGTACGCAAGCGCCGCACCCGCCGAGGCTGGATCCCCCACGAGGAAGTCACCATCGAGCTGACCGACATGGCCTACGAGGGCCACGCCATCGGTCGCAACGACAGCGAGGTCATCTTCGCCGAGTACGGCATCCCCGGCGAAGAGGTCATCGTCGATCTCTACAAACGACAGCCCGGCTACGCCAACGGCCGCGTCGTCGCGGTAAAGCAGGCGTCGCCCGACCGCATCGAGCCCGCCTGCCCGTACTTCGGCAACTGCGGCGGCTGTCACTGGCAGCACATCGCCTACGAGCGCCAGCTGGAGCTCAAGCGCCACGTCGTCAGCGAGCAGCTGCGGCGCATCGGCAAGTTCGCCGAGCAGCCCGTCTCCCCCACCGTGCCCGCCGACGACCCCTGGGGCTATCGCAACCACCTGCGCATGAGCGCCGGACGCTACGGCGACATCGGCTTCGTGCGGCGCGGCAGCCACAGCTTTCTACAGGTCGAGCGCTGCGCCATCGCGCGTCCCGAGATCAACGAGGCGATCGCGAAGCTGCAGGGCAAGGCGGCCGGCCTGCACCAGGTCGAGTTCCGTCTCGGCACCAACACCGGCGACCTCCTGGTCGAGCCCGACATGTCGGCGCGCGAGCCCTCGATGCCGCCCTCACGCAACTCGTACACCGATACGCTGCTCGGGCGCTCGTTTCAGGTCTCGACGCCCTCGTTCTTCCAGTCGAATACGCACCAGGCCGAGCGTCTCATCGAGCTCGTACGCGAGCGCCTGCAGCTCGAGGGCGATGAGCTGCTGCTCGACGCCTACGCCGGCGTCGGCACCTTCGCAGCGCTGTTTGCGCCGCTTGTCCGGGAGGTCATCGGTATAGAGGAGGCGCCCTCGGCCGTCGCCGATGCTAAAGTCAACGTCGCAGACCTGCCGAACGTGCGCTACATCGAGGGCAAGGTCGAGCACGTCCTGCCCGATCTCGAGGAGCACCCCGACGCCATCATCCTCGACCCCTCGCGCCTCGGCTGCCACTCAGACGTGCTCGACGCCATCCTGCGCCTGCAGGCCCCGAAGCTGGTCTACGTCTCCTGCGACCCCTCGACCCTGGCGCGCGACCTGCGCAGCCTGGTCGACGGCGGCTACGCGCTGCTGGACGTGACGCCGCTCGACATGTTCCCCCAGACCTTCCACATCGAATCGGTCTCGACCCTGCACTGGCGCGGCTCCTAGAGCGGCCCGTCCCTTCCATCCGGCGGCGAGGCCAGAGTCGCGAAGCGCGCAGACCGTTTCGCGACTCTTGTTGAGTTGGTTGAAACCTTGGTTCTCGCCTGGATTGCTTTCCGCGTTGTCGTCTTCCCCGATTCTGCAACGAAGTCGTCAGGGTGTCGTACTCTCCTGAGCTTCTGGCGCGAGGCTCCACGGGCGAGCATCGCATAACGACTGGAGTGTGCGGCGGGCAGGGGCGCCGGCCGCTATTGCCGCCCAGAGTAGGACGGCTGGAGACAGGGAGGAATTATCTATGACAGGTGCTAGACGCTGGGCGCAGCTGGCGGTGCTATTGGCGGCTCTATTGGCGGTCGCAGGCTGGGGCCTCGGATCGAGTACAACAACCGAAGCAGCGACCTCGACCATTACGGTGACGCTGACGGGCGACAACGAGGTGCCTCCCGTCTCCGATACCGGCTCGGCAGCCGCGACCTTCCAGTTCGACGATCAGAGCAACGTGCTCTCGTACGTCCTCACGATTCACAACGTGGCGCCGACGGACGTTACCGGCGCACACATCCACCTCGGTGGCGTCGGGGTCAACGGCCCGGTGCTGCACCCGCTGACCGTCAGCAAGTCCAGCTCGACGACCACCGGCACGGTCACGCTGAGCCCGGCTGAGGTTGGCTATCTGAAAAATGGGTCGCTGTACGTCAATGTCCACTCAGTAGAACATCCGGGTGGCTTCGCCCGCGCCCAACTGGTGCTCGACACTGACGCCTCGATTCGAGCTGCTTACGACGACATCGCCGCCGCCTGGAACAGCCAGGACGTCGATGGATTCATCTCGCACTTCACGGATGCGGGTCTGCAGAGCACGTTCGGCTTCTCCGGCCGTGACGAAGCGCGCCAGCAGCTGCCGTCCTTCATCCAGAGTGGCCCGCTCAGCATCACCGTCAAGGACGTCACCGTAGATGGCAATTCGGCTACGGCGCACGCATCGATCGATTCAGGCGGCGGTAGCGTGCAGGCTGTGACCCACACCTGGGTCTACGAGAACGGCCAGTGGCTCATCGACAACGAGACGCAAGATGTCGTGCCGATTCCGGCAGGCGTCAAGAGCGTCGACCTCAAGCTGCAGGAGTACGCGTTCGTCTTCGATAAGAGCGCGATTCCTACCGACGGCAACTTCGCCTTCAGCGTCACCAACGCCGGCACCATGGAACACGAAGCCGACGTCGCCATGATCCCCGCAGACATGACGACCACCGACCTTCTGAACTACCTGCAGCAGAGCGGGCCCGACTCGCCGCCACCTCCGGGCGTCACGGACATCGGTAGCGTTGGCCCGATCGCTCCGGGAGCCTCTGCCAACCTCGTGTTTGCACAGCCTCTAGCTCCTGGTCACTACGTGCTGCTCTGCTTCGTGACCGGCGACGATGGAATCCCGCACGTCATGAAGGGCATGATCGCCGACTTCACGGTAGGCACGCCCTCCAGCGGTACCGGCACGTCGACCAGCACGAGCGCTACCGGCGCAGGCACGGGCAGCATCACCCCGCCGAACACCGGTGACGCCGGCCTAAAGCCGGACAGCGCCGCCACGAGCAACCCGCTGCTCCTCGCGACGCTGCTCGTGGCGTTCAGCGGCGCCTCGGCCTTCGCGCTGAGCCGCCGCACGAACCGCTAACTACCGCACTCCACGGTTATGCGAAGGGAGGTCTTTTGAGACCTCCCTTCGCGTCTCTTTGACCTGAAGCGCCAGGGTCGCGACGATATACACATGCAGCAGCCACCGCGCATCGTTCTCGCCTCCGCGTCACCGCGACGCCGCGACCTGCTCGAGGCTGCCGGCCTCAGCTTCGAGGTCGTCCCGTCGTCGGTCGACGAAGAGGCAATGACGGCGTCGCGACCCGTGCTGCTGGTCCGGCGCCTGGCGCGGGCCAAGGCGCTGGACGTCGCGGCGCAGCATCCCGGCGACCTCGTCCTCGGCGCCGACACAATCGTCGTCCACCGCGGCGCCGTGCTGGACAAACCCGTCGACGCCGACGAGGCTCGTAGCATGCTGGCGCGCCTTGGTGGGCAGACCCACCGTGTCGTGACGGCGGTTGCGCTCGTGTCGCCGGGTTCGAGACCGCGAATCGAGCACGTCGTGACGCGCGTGCGTATGCGCTCCTGCAGCCAGGACGAGGTCGAGGCCTGGATCGACCGCGGCGAACCGTTCGACAAGGCCGGCGCCTACGCAATCCAGGACCCCGAGTTCCAGCCGGTCGAGGCGTACGAAGGCTGCTACTGCAACGTCATGGGCCTGCCGCTGTCCACGACGCTGCGCCTGCTGCAGGACGCATTGCCCGGCCTCGAGCACGCCGGACTGCCCGCGGTCTGCGAGAATTGCCCCTGTCGCTAACGCCCGAGCGTTTGTTCGGGTAGGGTAATAACGGACGCGCTACGCTACGTTCGTTCTAGAACAACCGGAGCGATTGCATGGAAGACACAACCTCAGCTACCAGATGGCCTCGCGTGGGCCGAGGCCGCCCGCCCTACGACGACATCCTCACACCGCGCGAATGGCAGGTCGCGGACCTCCTGGCTGAGGGCCTTACCAACGAGCAGATCGCGGTGCGCATGGGCATCAGCCACAGCGGAGCCAAGTATCACGTCTCGGAGATACTCTCGAAACTCGGCGTCGCATCGCGCGAAGAGGCCGTCGAGAGCATCCGGAGGCATCGGCGCAGCGGCGTCTCGGCCTGGCTGCCGCCGTTCGTGCGCGCCACGCAGATGCCGGGTGGCGCGCTCGGTCCCGCCGTCGCGCTCGGGGCGCTCATCCTCGGCATCGCGCTCGTCGCACTGTACGCGGCGGGATCGTTCGGCGGCGGAGGCGGAGGCGGCTTACCGGTCGCTGCGACCTCGGGCGACATGACGCAGGCCGGCGCCGATTTCGGCACGCCCGGCGCTCAGAACGGCAACACCTACACCGACCCGTGGGCCTACTGCCAGGCCATCGGCACGATCAACAAGCCCGGCGCGCGCTACGTCGGTCCGCAGAACACGCCGGAAATGGTCAAGGCCTTCGCCAGGGCCGCGGGCCTACCGCCGAGCTCACCGCTGGCGTCCGGAACCAACCCCGGGCCCGCGCTCGCCTGGCGCTGCGCCAACGGTGCGCTCATGGTCTGCAGCTACGGCGCCAACATCCCCTGCGACGAGAAGGCGCAGACCAGCAAAACACCAACCGATGCCATGAACCAGTTTTGCGCCAGCCCGCCGCCCAACGTCGATTCAACGAAGCCGTTCGATATGCCGGCCTTCGTCACGGGACACGACACGATCTGGAACTGGCAGTGCAACGGCGGCAAGGCCGTCGCGACAAAACAGGTCTTCCAGGTCGACCAGCAAGGCTACATCTCCAGCTTCTGGTACCAGGTCTTGCCGGTAAACTAGAGGCGTGAGCTTTACGCAGGGCCTCTGGCAGCAGATCGAGCCAATCTACGCCGCGATCCTCGACCACGCTTTCATCCGGGAGCTGGCCGACGGATCGCTGGCCCGCGAGCGCTTCGTGTTCTACATGCAGCAGGACGCGCTCTACCTGGCAGAATTCGCCCGCGCCCTGGCGATCGCCGGCTCGCGTCTGCCTCGCGACGACGAGCGACAGTCGTTCCTCGATTTCGCCAGCGGCGTCGCCGTCGTCGAGCGTGCCCTGCACGAGACCTACTTCGTCGAGTTCGGCGCCTCGTCCGATGTCGATAAGGCCCCCGCCTGCTTCGCCTACACGCAGTTCCTGCTCGCCACGTCGGCCCTGGCGCCGCACGCCGAGGCGATCGCGGCACTGCTGCCCTGCTTCTGGATCTATCGCGAAGTCGGCAGCGAGATCAGGCGTCGCGCCGAGGGCGGTCTCGAGGCCAACCCCTACGCTCGCTGGATCGAGACCTACGCCTCGGAGGCGTTCAGCGAGCGCGTCGACCGCGCTATCGCCATCGTCGAGAGCCTGGCGTCCGTCGCAACCGCGGCCGAGCATCAGCTCATGCGCCGCGCTTTCGAGCGGGCCGCGCGCCTCGAGTGGCGCTTCTGGGACAGCGCCTACCAGCTCGAGACCTGGCCGCCTCACGTCTAGCCCGAACTCTAGAGACACAAGAAGAAGCCCTCGTCGCTGCGACGAGGGCTTCTTCGGCTATTCAGTTGTGGTGGGAACTATGCGCCGTGATAGGCGATCGGCCCGGCTTGCGCCTGGACCTCCGGGTTATCTGCCTTGCTGAACAGCTTGCCTTTCTGCCAGGGCGTGCCGAGGGCCGGGAGCAGCCAGCGGTCGACGCCGATGTAACCGGAGACCTTCCAGCCGAGCAGAATTAGAATCGCGAGCAGGAACAGAACCGGGTTCGTGCTGGCCGAGCCGGCGAGCAGGAAGTTGAAGTTCAGGGTCGCGCCGAAGATTGCCGCCAGGCCGGTGAAGCAGCCCACGATCAGGGCGATACCGACACACGCTTCGCCGAACGCGATGATGTAGGCGAACCACGTGTACCAGTGGTGGTCCAGCATGAACTGGATGAAGTCGCGGTACCAGCCGTACTTGATCGGCGGGGTGCCGGTCTGCGGAATCGCAACGATTCGGGTCCAGAAACCCTGCAGCGCCGAGCCGTCATGATTGACCCAGCCCGTGCCGGTGACCTTTTCGTAGCCGGCCTGGATGAACTGCCAGCCGACGTAGAGCCGTGCCAGCAGGAACACCGGCGCCATGATCCGGTTACCGAAGAGGAACTTCACCCAACCGGGGTCTTCGAACTGTTGCCAGCGGAACATGCGCTCGATCACCGCTGACCTCCTTTGCTCACGTACACGTCGGTGAGGTACTCACCTATTGCCCAGGCCGCCACGACTGCCACCGCGACGGGGAAGAAACCCCAGAACGGCTCTTCCCATGACGCCATCCCAACTGCCAGCGCTGCAACGCCTATCCAGGCTGCTGCACCGCCCAAGAGAAACAGGAGCTTCATGTCTGCCAACCTCCTTACGTTGCTAGCATCGGACTTGGTACCCAGGGTTGATAAGGGCCGGCGGTCATTAGTCGGCGGTGCCATTCGGCCCCCTGCGACAGTTCGAATCTCGCCTACTTGTGCAATTAGTTGACCTGACTTAACGTAAGCCAAGAAGCCTCAAGTTGCGATAAAATCGAATGTGAATCGTGCAAGAAACGTCTTTGCCATTTGACCCTTCCAATCCGGCGGATTGGCCCGTCCGCCCAAGCACCATGCTGGAGGCGGCCCCTAACGGCTGGGTCCTGGTCGATGGCACCGGCACAATCCTCTTCATCAACACCGAGGTTGAGCGGCTCTTCGGTTATACACGCGGTGAGTTGATCGGCCAGAAGGTCGAGATTCTGGTGCCGGACCGCTTACATTCCGTTCACCTGGGGCATCGCGGCGCCTTCTTGAAGCATCCAACATTGCGGCCCATGGGCCTGGGCATGAACCTCGTAGCGCGCCGCAAAGATGGCAGCGAGTTTCCCGTCGAGATTAGCCTCAGCCCGGTCGAAGGCGCTACGGCATCCACATACGTCATAGCCGTTCTTCGCGACATCACAGAGCGCCAGTTGCTCGAAGAAGAGCGCAACCACTTCCGCATGGAGCTGGAGATGGAGCGCGAACGCGACCGCATCGGCATGGACCTACACGACGGCATCATGCAGGAGATTTACGCATCCGGGCTCACGCTGGAGCTGGTCCTCGGCGACATCGAAACGGACAAGGCTCTCGCCAGCGAGGGCATCGAAAAGGCAATCGATCAGCTGCACGACGTCATTCGCAACATCCGGTCCTACATCTTCGACCTGCGCCCGCGTGAGTTCAGCGGCAACCTGGCGAGCGCACTGGCGGAGTTGGCGCGCGAGTTTCGCCAGAACACGCAAATCGAGACGCACGATATGCTGCCCGCGACCCTGCCCGACATCGCCACGGAGCGTGCCGTGGCCGTCTACCACATCGTGCACGAGGCCCTGAGCAACGTGCGCAAGCACTCGCAGGCCAGCGAGGTCTCGATAACGGCCTACGAGGACGGCAGCATCGTGCGCATCGAGGTGCGTGACAACGGCACCGGCTTCGACGTGAGTCAAGAACTGCCGCAGGTGCATCGCGGCCTGCGCAACATCACGGCGCGAGCTCGCGTCGCCAGCGCATCACTCAACATCGACAGCGCTCCCGGTAACGGCACGCTGCTACAAATCGAGTTGCCGGTACAGCCGGTCTAGTTCTTCGCCGGCGTCCTGCGCGCGATGTACGCCGCGGCCTCAGAGCGACGCCGCAGGTTCAGCTTGCTGAGGATGCTCGAGACGTAGTTCTTCACCGTCTTGTCGCTCAGGTAGACCTCGGCCGCAATCTCGCGGTTCGTCTTGCCCTCGGCGATAAGCAGCAGGATCTTGTTCTCGTTTTCGGTGAGCCCGGGCGTCTTGTCGTGACCGCCCGTCGCCATGTCGCGCATCTGCTCCAGTACCCGCTGCGTCACCTTCGGGTCGAGCAGCGACTCGCCGCGCGCCACGGCCTGCACCGCGTCCGCGAGCTGCTGGCCGCGTGTCTGCTTCAGCAGGTAGGCGGAGGCGCCGGCCATGATCGAGGCGATGATCGCCTCGTCGTCGGCGTATGAGGTCAGCATGATCATGCGCGTCTCCGGCAGATGGGCGCGAATTTCGCGACACGCTTCGACGCCGCTGCCGTCGGGCAACCGCACGTCCATCACCACGACGTCCGGCTGCTCCTTCAGCGCCCGCTCGACCGCCTGGGCCACGCTGCCGGCCTCCGCGACCACGGTCATCCCGGGCTTGCGGTTGAGCAGTGAGCGCAGACCTTCGCGGACAACCTCGTGGTCGTCGACGATCATGACTCGCAGGTTCTCAGATGCCATTAACCTCTCCCTCGCTTCGATTGCCGCCAGCAATGTCCAGCAGCGCCGGACCATGAGCGCGTAACCGAATCGTCCCGATTAGCTCGTGCAATCCTTCGATGAGCGTATCGAGTTCTGCCCTCAGATTACCTGAATTGTCCTCAAGCATGTGCAAGCAGTTCTCAAGACGCAAGCCCGCACCGAACAGCGACTGAACGATGTCGTCGAGGAAGTCGTGACAGCTCGTTCCGTCACCCGGCGATTCCGGCATATATACATTCTCCTGCGGATTATCTTCAGCCTGGTCTCGATTGAGCAGCAGTGCTGATCGGCCTGTTCTGGAAAAGTAGGCTTGTGAGGCCATGCCGGCACTCCGGTTCGACGCTCTTATCCCGGCTCCCGAGAGTATAGTGACGACGTGCAGACCAAAAGCGGGATCAAGGTCGGCGTGGCGCTGCCGCAGGGCTTCGCAGGCGGCGATATCGACCTGCCCCTGATTCGCGAATACGCCCAGCGTGCCGAAGCGCTCGGCTTCGACGACCTCTGGACCATCGAGCAGATCACCGGACGCTTCGCCGTGCTGGAGCCGCTGGCGCTGCTCGCCTACCTCTCGGCCGTCACGACCCGCATCCGCCTCGGCACCGCCGTACTCGTCACCAACCTGCGCAACCCGGTGCAGCTCGCGAAAGAGGCCTCGTCCATCGATCACCTCAGCGGCGGTCGCCTCACGATCGGCGTCGGCCTCGGCACCACGACGCGCACCTATCCGACGTTCGGCATGCCGGAGGAACGGCGCGTCGCGCGCTTCAACGAAGGCATTCGCGTGCTCAAGGCACTGTGGACCGAGCCCAGCGCCCGCGTCGACGGCGACTTCTGGAAGCTCGAAGGCGTCGGCATGGAGCCGAAGCCGTTGCAGAAGCCGCACCCGCCGCTGTGGTACGGCGCCCACTCGGAGGCCGCGATGCAGCGCGCGGCGCGTCACGGCGACGGCTGGATGGGCGCCGGCTCGACCAACATCGACGACTTCTTCGTCGAGATCGCCCGCATGCGCGAGATCCTGGCCGAACACGGCCGCGACGCCGCCTTCCCGCTCTCGAAGCGCATCTACATCGCCGTCAACGACGACGAGGCCAGGGCGCGCGAGCAGGTGCAGACCTGGCTCGGCAGCTTCTACGGCCGCCCCGAGGCGCAGGCCGACGCCTGGGCCGTCTATGGTAGCCCGGCCCACTGCCTCGACACGCTGGGCCGCATGCGCGAGGCCGGTCTCACCCACTTCATGCTCCACCCGGCGCCGACAAACCTCGATCACCTCGAGATCATCGCCGAGCGCCTCGCCCCCGGCCTCTAGCGCAAACCCTTTTCCTCTAGCTCAACGGAACACGGCCTAAGGGCGTGGCCATCCCCGCGCATTCTTGGCACGGAGCCAGACTCGCCGGCTATCCATCACGCCTCACAGTACTTTTTCATGTTGACAAAAGAACTATCAGATAAAGTATTGACAGCGTGTTGCTACGGTGTAGAATCTACTGCAGTTAGGCCCACCGTTCTTCGAAAGGAGCGCCCAAAATGACGAAGAACACACGCAACCGCATCCTCCTCCACGCCTGCCCGCGTTGTCAGGGCGATCTCTTTCCCGACGACGAAGAGCACGACTTCGCCTGCCTCCAGTGCGGCCGTCGCTTCGCCTCGGCTCAGATCCAGGTAGGCGTCATCGCCGCCGTGACCCCGAAGCCGGAGCTCGTACGCGCCGCTTGAGCGAAACGCTAGACGACGTAACCGAGAGGCGGACCCAACGGTCCGCCTCTCTTCTTGTCGCGACCGCTCCTCGCCTTGACACGGCCTTGGCGCACGCACCAGAATCGCGGCGATTCAGCCCTGCAGGAGGCCTCTCATGCCCATTGCCGCGTTCGACCACGTCGCTATGCCCACGGCACAGCCCGAAGCGCTGATCGACTTCTACAAGCGCCTCGGCTGCACCGTCGTGCACGAAGAGGAGTGGCGTCAGGGCAAAGCGCGGGCCTTCTCGATTGCGTTCGGCGACAACAAGATCAACGTTCATCCGCCGGAGGTCTGGCAGAACCAGGCCTTCACACTGCGAGGTCCGGCCGCACTACCCGGCTGCGGTGACTTCTGCTTCGTCTGGGACGGCACGATCGAGGAAGCGCGAGCCCTTCTGGAAGCCGCTGGTGCGCCGATCATCGAAGGACCCGTCCGGCGCGAGGGCGGTCGCGCTCTCAGCTCGGCCAACGGCACGAGCCTCTACACTCGCGATCCGGACAACAACCTGTTGGAGCTGATCATCTACTGAGCCGTCGATCTTTCGCCGATTCAGATGTCAGTCGTTACGTATTTGTAATCCCGACAGATGCTGAAGACAGTACAATAAAGCGACGACGCTCCATAACAGGAGCGTCAAACCTTTTCAAAGCGCCATAGCAAGGATGCGCCGAGCCGAGCACGGAAGCTCGCCAGAAGTCGGTGTGTTCCTTGCTTGTCAAGACTACCTCTGACGACGAACCTCACGTCCGCGCTTCGCTCCGCGTCATGCCGCTCGAGGAGCGCACAGACGCCCGCGCCTCCGTCAAGGTCTCGACGCGTGAGCAGCTGATTCAGAACCACCTCGGCCTCGTCTCTCTCACAGTGGCGCGCATGTCGGAGATCTGCTCCCGCGGACGGCTGGAGAAGGAGGACGCCTTCTCCTACGGCGTCGCGGGGCTGATCCACGCCGTCGACAACTACGATCCCTCGCGCGGCGCCTCGTTTGCCACGTTCGCCCTGCCGCGCATCCGCGGCTCCATCCTCGACGCCGTGCGCCGTGCCGACCCGCTGCCGCGCAACCTGCGGCGTCGCGTCCACGAGGTCGATGTCGCGCTGCTCGACATGGCGAACGCGCTCGGTCGCTGGCCCACCAACAAAGAGCTCGCCTCGCGCACCGGCCTGCCGCAGGACGAGGTGCGCGAGCTGCGCTCCCGCGGTGGCTCCGCCATCATCTCGCTCGAGCGCATGACCACCGAGTTCACCGACGACGCGCACAGCTGGTTCCAGGACGTCTGCGAAGCCAACGACCCCGATGCCGCCCTTGAGCGCATGGCTACTCGCGAAACGCTGCTCTTCTGCCTGAGGCAGCTCTCGGAGCGCGACCGGCGGATCGTCGAGATGCGCTACGTTGGCTCCAAAACGTTCCGCGAGATCGGCGACTTCCTCGGCCTCTCGGAGTCGCGCGTCTGCCAGCTACACCGCCGCATCATGACTCAGCTCAAAGAGAGCGCCCGCCGCGAAGCCCGCGCCGCCTGATCGAAGCTGCAAGCTGCAAGCTGCAAGCCGAAAGCTGCAAGCTACAAGCTGTAAGCGTTTGGCTTACGCGCCCAGGTCTTACGCTCCATCGCATAGTGCAGCCGGGACGCCGTCGCCTTCATTAGCTTCACCTTGTAGCTTGTAGCTTGCGGCTTTCGGCTTGCAGCTTGCAGCTTGCAGCTTTCAGCCCGGGACTGCGCCATAATGCCCGCAGCTAATCATCATCGCCCCGCGAGGAGGACCAGGTGAGCTACCGAGGCATCATCACCGAGACCGTGACGCTGGCCGGGCACAACGGCGACAACATAGAGGCCTACTACGCGCGGCCAGAGGGCAACGGCCCCTTCCCCGGCGTCGTCGTCATTCACCACATGCCCGGCTGGGACGAGTGGACCCTCGAGGTCTGCTGGAAGCTCGCCAACCACGGCTTCGCGACCGTCTGCCCTCATCTCTTCGCCCGCTACGGACCCGGTGACCCCGACGACGTTGCTGCACGCGCTCGCGGTGCCGGTGGCATGCCGGACGATCAGGTCGTCGGCGACGTGGCAGGCTCGGCGAAGTTCCTGCGTGCTCAGCCCGTCTCGAACGGCAAGGTCGGCGTCATCGGCTTCTGCTCCGGTGGCCGTCAGACCTACCTCGTCGCCTGCAAGCTGCCCGACATCAACGCGGCCGTCGATTGCTGGGGCGGCGGCGTCATCGTCGACGAGCCGTCGCAGCTCAACGACCAGCGCCCCGTGGCGCCGATCACGCTCACGGCCGACCTCAACTGCCCGCTGCTCGGCATCTTCGGCAACGACGACGAGAACCCAAGCCCGGACGAGGTCAACCGCACCGAAGAAGAGCTCAAGCGCCTGGGCAAGACCTACGAGTTCTATCGCTACGACGGCGCCGGTCACGCCTTCTTCTCGACCGACCGCTACCGTTACCGCCCGGAGCAGGCCGTCGACGCCTGGCACAAGATTCACGCCTTCTTCGACCGCCACCTGCAGGCCACCGGTCGCGGCGCCATCGCGCGATTCATCGGCCCGAGCCCGTCCGTCTCGCTGACGGGGCGCGTGCCGCTGCGTCCGTCCTGAGGCGCTACTCGCCCAGCAGCTTGTTCGCGAGGTCGTCGAAGTCGATCGCGTTCACGTCCACGCCGGGCTGCGGCGACAGGTCGGGCGCAGGGTTGGGCCCGCGCTCGTAGGGTCGCGGTACGTAGGCCGTGCGCATGCCGGCGCCGCGAGCGCCCTCGAGGTCCCACGGATGCGCGGCGACCATCATGCACTGCCACGGCTCCAGCTGTAGCAGGCGCACGCCGTCAAGGTAGGCCTCGCGGTCGGGCTTGTAGTGCGGCAGGAACTCGCAGGAGATGATGCCGTCCCAGCTGATCCCGTTGCGCTTCGAGGACTCGAGCACCAGCGAGTAGCTCAGCACCGTGAGCACGACGACCTCGTAGCGTGCCCGCAGCCGCTCGATGGCTGAGCCGGCGTCCGGCCAGGCCGGCAAACGGTGCCACGCCGCCGTCAGCTCCGTCTTGTCGTCGTCGCTCAGCGCCAGCGTCGGATATCGAGACGAGACCTCGTCCAGCGTCCGGCGGTGAATGCCGTCCGCGTTCAGATGCGGCAGCTCGCCGCTGCGCACCTTCGCCAGCGTCTCGAAGAACAGGCCGCGCCACTGCACCGCGAACTCCGCGGCATCGAGCGAGGCGCCGCTGAGTTGCGCAACCTCCGCCACGGCCGTCGAGATGCCGCTGTACCAGTCGAACACCGTACCGCCCACGTCGAAGCACAGCGCCCTGACGCCCTCGAGGTCTGAAGCCATATCGCGCCTCCGTGGGCAGTAGAGGCGAAGGCGCTGCAGTGCGTCAAGCAGCGTTTCACGAACCATCCGGGCCGTAGTTAGCCGAACTTGAGTTCCTGTATCATTGACTGCATACCGTGGCACGATGATTCAGGAACCGTCGCGGCAGGTGTTGCTGGCTGCGGTCTGAAAGGGCATCTCTTGAGTACCACAACGAAGGCCGAACCTGCGAGCCAGGACGGCTTCGTACAACCCCAGCTCACGCATCGCGAAATCCTCATCGTCTTCTCGTCCCTCATGCTGGGCATGCTGCTCGCGGCGCTCGATCAGACCGTGCTTGCCACCGCCCTGCCGACCATCGTCGGCGAGCTCGGCGACCTCGAGCACCTTTCGTGGGTCCTCACCGCCTACCTGCTCGCGTCGACCAGCTCGGTACCGCTCTACGGCAAGCTCGGCGACCTGTTCGGGCGCAAGGTCATGTTCCAGCTCGCGATCGCGCTGTTCATGCTCGGCTCCGTGTTTGCCGGCATATCGCAGGACATGATGCAGATCATCGCTGCGCGCGTGCTGCAGGGCGTCGGCGCCGGCGGCCTCATGGCGACGTCTCAGGCGATCATCGGCGACATCCTCTCGCCCCGCGAGCGCGGCCGCTACATCGGCTACCTCGCTAGCGTCTTCGCCTTCGCCAGCGTTGCCGGACCGCTGATCGGCGGCTTCTTCACCGACGGCATCGGCTGGCGCTGGGTGTTCTACATCAACATCCCGCTGGGCCTGCTCGCCTTCGTCGTCACGTCGCGCGTGCTGCACCTGCCGCGACACCGCGTCGACCACAACATCGACTTCCTGGGCGCGGCGCTGCTGGTCAGCGGCGTCAGCACGATCCTGCTCGCGACGACATGGGGCGGTAACCAGTACGCGTGGGGCTCGCTCGAGATCGTCGGGCTGGTCGCCGGCGGGCTGGCGCTGATCGTGCTGTTCGTGCTGCAGGAGGGTCGCGCGACCGAGCCGATTCTGCCGCTCGCCCTGTTCAAGGACCCGACATTCCGCATCTGCAGCGCCCTCGGCCTGCTGCTGGGCATGGCGATGTTCGGCGCTATCGCCTTCGTGCCGGTGTTCCTGCAGGTCGTCAAGGGCGTCAGCGCCACCGAGTCCGGTCTGCGCACGACACCGATGATGATCGGTGTCGTCTCGATGTCGATCTTCTCGGGACGCATGATCAGCAACACGGGGCGCTATCGCATCTACCCTATCGTTGGCACCGCCGCCGCCGGGTTCGGCCTCTTTCTCATGTCACGCCTCAGCGCCGACTCCAGCATCTGGCTCCTGTCGCTGTTCCTCTACTGCCTCGGCACCGGCGTCGGACTGGTGATGCAGGTCACGCTGCTCGCCGTGCAGAATGCGGTCCCCTTCCGCGACATGGGCACCGCCACGGCCGGCGTGACCTTCTTCCGCTCGATGGGCGGTGCGTTTGGTGTCGCGATGTTCGGTTCCGTGCTCTCGAACCGCCTCGACTACCACCTGCCGCGCTTCATCCCGCCCGACGTCCTGGGCACGCTCGACAGGGCGGCCCTGACCTCGAGTCCGGAGAAGCTGCGAGCGCTCTCGCCCGAGGTGCTCGAGGGCGTGCGCCAGGCCTTCGCCCACTCCCTCGAGACCGTCTTCCTGCTGGCCGTGCCGCTGGCCCTGATCGCGTTCGCCATCTCCTGGCTCCTGCCGGAAGTGGCGCTGCGTGAGCGCATCCACAGCACGGCGTCAGAGCCCGAGCCCGTAGTTTTGGCCCTCGAATAAGCGGAGCGCAGGCAATGTAGCTGCAGACCTTCAGGTCTGCCCAAACGCCACGCCCGCGAAGAAACGCCACGCCCGCGAAGAAACGCCACGCCTCGTGAAGAAACGCCGCGCCTCGTGGATGACCGTGGCGTCGACGCAGGTCTAAAGACCTGCAGCTACATCACATTGGAGTTCAGCCGCTCGTCCAGAGCGGCGCGTCATCAAAATACGACAGCGTCTTACGTCCTTCGCTGCTGCGCGCTCAAGACTACAAACAAGGCTACGAAAGGCTGAATGCGTCCGAGGCGCCGATCAGCCCTCGTGAGGATCGCGACAGCCAACCGCCCTGTGCCCCCAGGCTACTCGACGAAGATGTCTACCGACGGGCGCAGCTTGGCGCACTCCGCGAGCACGTCGTGGATCACGTGCTCCTGGAACGCCGGCACCAGCGACTCCTCGAGCTGCTGGTCGTCGTCCAGCGCCACGAACGCCTGCTCCGTCAGCACGTAGTCGAATCGCGGCGCCCACTTGCGCGAGCCCAGGCGCGCCGTCGTCGAGCAGTTGTCGACCATGTAGGCGACGCCGCGGGCGTGCATGTACGGGTTTAGCGAGTCGACCGCCTCGATCACGGACTCGTTCGCCACCTCGGAGTACGGGTGTCCCTTGTCGAGCAGGATGTCGACCTGCGCCATCATCGTCGCGATGTAGACGCCGGCCGTGAACGGATGCAGCGGGATATCGTCCTCGACGCGCTCGGACCGCACCTCCGCGCCGGTGCGCCACGTCTCCGTGCCGTCGATCTTGCCCATCGGGTGCTTCTTCAGCCGCTCGCCCGCCAGGATTACGCTGCGAATCTCGTTGCCGCTCGAGACCTCGTCGTAGATCTCGGCCAGAACCTCGCGCGCCGCCGGGTACGATGCCGCGTACGCCTCTTCGAACTCGCGACGCCCATCCGCGCCGACCGCCTCATACACCGCCTTGATGCCCTGCTTCGAGATGATGCGCGATATCGGACCCGTAATCGACTCCGCCGAGTTGCGGAA
This sequence comes from uncultured Chloroflexia bacterium, assembly GCA_963732945.1. Taxonomy (GTDB): domain Bacteria; phylum Chloroflexota; class Dehalococcoidia; order DSTF01; family WHTK01; genus WHTK01. Next base: position 816,423 of record CAVTBL010000004.1, on the reverse strand, counting down.
AGCGTCCTCGTGGCTCATGCCCTGGTTGATGAAGCGCCGGTAGACGCACTCGATGATGCCGTGCACCGCGCCCAGCAGGATACCGCGCTCGCCGTAGATGTCGGACTTGAACTCGGACTCGAGCGTCGTCTGGAACGTGTACGGCGAGCCGATCGCCACCGACCAGCCGAGCGCAATGTCGGTAGCGCGCCCGTCGACGTCCTGCTCGACCGCGAAGCTGCTGTTGATGCCGGCGCCGTTGACCGACATGCCCTGCACGTAGAGGCGTCGCACGGACGGCCCCATGCCCTTGGGGCAAACGCCGATCACGTTGATGTTCTCCGGGAACTTCGCGCCGACATTCTTCATGTGGCCCAACAGGAAGCCGTGCGACAGACCGAACGTCGCGCCGGGCTTGAGGTTCGCGAACACCTGCTCATACAGCTCGGCCTGTGCAGCGTCGGAGATCAGCAGCAGGACGAGGTCGGACTCGCGCACTACGTCGAACATCTCGCCCAGCGAGTTCGAGTCCTCGGTGAAGCCAACCGCGCGCGCTTCGTCCATCGAGCTCGATCCCGCGCGCAGGCCGATCTTGACGTTGATCCCGGTGCCAACCAGCGAGTCGCGCAGGTTCTGAGCCTGCGCCGGCCCCTGCGAGCCCCAACCGATGACTCCGATCTGCTTGATGCCCTCGAACGCCTTCGGCAGCAGGGGGAAGAGGTGGCGTCCACCCTTGACGATCTGTTCCTGACGGCCCTCGAGGTTGAGCGTATCGACCTGGAAGACCTTCGACGTAAAACCTAGTGACGCCATCCGGCAAGTATCTCCTCTTTGCGTATCTGGACTGCCCTGAAATACTACACCGGCGCGCCGTAGCAGCCTAACCGGACCGCAGCCGGCAGGACGAAAGCCGAGATCGAAGTGGCGAAAGCTGGTTCAGGCGGCGCGCATCGTCGGGCCCATACGACCCTGGCGCCGCCGCACGCGCGGCTCTTCGGCCGGAGACGCGCTGTTCACCAGCGTCATGACCGCGGCGCTGGCGTCGAACTCTTCGAGCCAGCCGAGTAGCTGGTCCAGCACCGCGTTGGCCTGGAACACGTTGGCGCCCGGCAGCCCGAAGGCGTAGTCGCCGCTGCTCAGCAGTCCCAGGAAGCAGCGCGACGGCAGCTGCTCCGCGAAACCCAGCAGACGCTGCGCCGCCCCGCGCGAATACTCTGCCACGCTGAGGAAGATCACCGACAGCGCCTGCCCGTCCGCGCGCGCCCGGTCGATCTCCATGCGCAGCGCATCGTTGAAGTACGCCTGCTGGTAAAGCACGGGGCGCTCGTACGGCGCCTCTTCGATGGGAAGAATCGTAGTCATGCTCCGCCCTTCCACAGAGGGTTTCGCACCCTGGCGGAAGGCTCCTACGCTACTATTCGGTCGCCGGTCCCTATAAGCGCAGATGCATTTGCGATTGTTTTGAAATGTTTAAGGTCAAGTCTCTACCGCGTCAGCGCCAGCCACGGGACGAGCCTCGCCTGTGTCCGGCGACCCTTCCGGTGTGTATAACCCTGCAGGATGAATCCTGCAGCTTCGCCGGCGAGATGCTTTCATATTTGGTTCAGCACCAAGGCTCGCAAGCCCGTACTGGTCGACGAGATACGCCTGTTCGTGCTGGAGGCGATGGAGGACGAAGGGGAATCGTCTCATCGCCCCTCGGTGTGTTAAATATCCCTGCAGGATGAATCCTGCAGCTTCGTCGGCGAGATGCTTTCACGTCTGGTTCAGCACCAAGGCTCGCAAGCCTGTACTGGTCGACGAGATACGCCTGTTCGTACTGCAAACAATGAAAGAAGTCGCGAGACGGAACGGCTCACTCATCCTCGAACTCGAGGCCATCGAAGATCACGTGCACTTGCTGCTGGCCCTGAGACCGGAACAGAAGCTCCCGACTGTCATGCATGACATCAAGGGCGCAACCGCTCGCGCCGTCTTTCTGCTCTACCCGGACTTGCGACTCGACATGTCGAGCAATTCCTTCTGGCAGAAGAGCTACGGAGCTCGCCCGGTACCCGACGACCAGGTCGACACCGTGAAACACTACATCCGAACCCAGGACGATCGACCGCTGCGCCACGAGTAACAGGAAGCTGCAGGATTCATCCTGCAGAGTCCGTCTAGACACCAACACGTCGTCCGCCACGAATCCGTCCTTCACTGCCAACCAGCAACAGTGCTACGGCATACGAACCTGCAGGATTCATCCTGCAGGTTGGTTCTAGAAGGACGAGCCGCAACCAATAGAAGAGGCCTCCGTTGCCGGAGGCCTCTTCGTCCGTCGATGCGTTGGTCGGCTGGACGTCTACTTCTTCAGGCCCGCGTCGCCGGTGTTCGGCGGCGTGATGCAGACGTTGTTGCCGATCGGGATGCAGGCGGCCGGAACGCCGCTGCTCGAGGTGGCACTGCCCGTGGCGCCGGGGTTCGGGCAGGTCGCGTGCAGAATAACGGAGCCGAACTTGTCGCCCGAGGCCGCCGTAATCTTCACGTCACCCTGGACCGCACCCACGATGTACTTCACGTTGAGTACGCCGTTGATCGTCGGCGCCGAAAGCGTGTTGAGTGCCACGTTGGTGCCGTTCTGGTACGAGCCGTCCGGGTTGAGGAACTGGCCGTTGGTCGCCAGGAAGTTGACCACCGTGTTGTCGGCAACAACCTGGACCTTGGAGTCGCGGACGCTGGCGCCGACAAACACCGTCTCACCACACGTGACCTCCGTCGACGACGTGTTCAGGTCGAGCAGACCGGGCTGCACCGAGCTGTTGACGTTGGGGCCGGGGCAGAACTGCTGCACCGTGACCGTCTGCTCCACCGTGCCCAGCAGGTTACCGACGCTCACCGTGACGGTTGCGCTCGCCATGCCCGGCTGCAGTGTCAGAGTCGCGATGCCATTCTCGTTGTTCGCGTCGTTCGGCTGGACGACAAGCAGGCCGACGTCCGTCGCGAAGTGGAAGCCGAGGCCCGCCACGACGTGACCATTGGGGTCGCGACCCGAGGCTGTAATCGTGGAGGTGCCGCCGCACTGGATGACGTTGGGGCTCGCCGTCACGACGACCGCAACGTTGGCCTCGCCGGAGAAGCTGCCGCAGGCCAGAGAGACGACAACCGTGGCCGTCTTCGGAGTCTGGCTACTAGGATCCGCAATCGAAGCCGTGACCGTGGCGCTCGTCTGGTTCGGTCCCAGCGTGAGCGTTGCCGTGTCTGCGCCTGTCTGCGTCAGCAGCCCACCACCCGCCGAGATATAGAAGTTGAACGCGCCGCCGTCAAGCACCACGCCAGTCTGGTCGAATGCCGAAGCAGTGATCGTTGTGGTACCACCCTGACATGGCAGCAGGTTTGGCGATGCCGAGACGGTCACTTGGTAGACACCTAACATGGATGTACCGCCGCCGGAAGTGGCTGCAATACAGTTGATGCTGAGAGTATGGGGTCCATCAGCGTCTTGATCGTCGGCCGTTATGGTGATTGTACTATTGGCGTTACAAGTCGCCGTGAACGCCATGGTAATGCTGAGTTGATCTTCGATAGCCCCTGGTGGGGTCTCGCTGGCGTCGGTGTCAAGGTTCGTTCGATCGAAGATCAGCGGGTTGCCCGGCGATGGAACGTTCAAACACGCGATCGCAGGATTATGGCCGGGCAGACCAACGTTGCATGACGTAACCGTCAATGTCGCGGTGGTTGCGCCTGTCGCTGTTACTGTGGCGTTCAGGCCAGACCCGTCATCCGTGCCGAGGTAGGCGAGGCTAATGCTGCCTCCCGAATTCAGCGTGGTGGTCGAGGCAGTAAAGGATGAAATGGACGCTTGGGCGTCGCGCGTGGCAACTTGGGACAGCAGCGCAGCTGCGCCAATGAGCACCGCTAAGGCAACAAGGATCGGCTTCAAACGCATAGACGGACCCCCTGGTCAGGCATACCCAAACCAAAATCGTTTGGCGCCCCGGAAGTTCCCTGCTCCTCGAATGAGGAGGGGACCCGCCACCACCATCAAGGGCCGTTTCTATCCGCACGCAGATGAATCGCTCAAGTGCGATATCGCCTGCGCGTTAGCCGCCGCGAGTCTAGCCAACTCGCAACATGATGTCAACCGCGCCTGGGCGCAGTCCGCATCACTGTTTACGTAACGCGGAACGGGTACGGAAGGTTAACGCGAGGCCACAGCTTCTTCGGCCGGCGCTTCCACCGTCTCCGGGCTCTTGCGCATCAGCAACACGCCTCCGAGCAGCAAGCCGAGACTCACAATCAATACGAGCTTCATAGCCTCACCCCTTTCTTTAGCCTTGATGCACGCATCCTACGGGCGCCCACATTGCCGCAATATCGGGGAAACCCCTAAACGAAGGGCAAACAAGCAAACAAGCAAAGGGCTAATGGCAAATGGCAAAGGCAGGCGCTGGGGTTGGCTTTTCACCATTAAGGCATGGCCCGGTGCGGAGAACTGACAGCTAATAACTGACAACTGAAAACTCTTTGCCCTTTGCTTGTTTGCTCGTTTGCTTGTTTACCCCTCAGTTCGTTTGCTCGTTTGCCCTTCGCGCCCCTACTGTGACGCCATCGAACCGCACTCACCCCTACGGGAGGACAATCATGTTGGTCGAAGGCTGGCGAGGCCGCTTCCTGGAAGACTTCAGCGTTGGCGACGTCTATCGCTGCCGGCTCGGCAGGACCGTGACCGAGACCGAGAATATCCAGTTCACGCTGCTCACCAACAACACGAACCAGATTCACTTCAACCGCGACTACGGCGAGCGCGCCGGCTTCGACGGCTGCCTGGTCAACAGCCTGCTGACCATCGCAATCGTCACCGGGCTCGGCGTGCCCGACATCTCGGAGAACGGCGTCGCGCTCGGCTGGAGCGACATCACCCTGCCGAACCCGGTACACCCCGGCGACACCCTCTACTCCGAATCGGAGGTGCTCGCCGTACGCGAATCGCGGTCGAGGCCGCAGCAGGGCATCGTCACCGTAAAGACGCGCGGCCTCAACCAGCGCGGCCAGGTCGTCGTCGAGATGCAGCGCTCGGTGCTCGTCTGGAAGCGCGACCACGCCCCGGCGTTCCACGTCTTCCCCCAGGCCCCGGCGACGTAAGGGATGTCGATACGGACCATGGTCGCTAGCTCAGGACGAGCGTGATTAACGCACCGCGCTATGCTCCTGACGACGCGGCAGCAACGTACTGACAACCGCCAACTGATAACTGACAACCGTGAACCGGAGCCAAAAGCTGACCGCTGATCGCTGAAAGCTGACAGCTCGACCAGAAGGGAGCCCGCCATGGACTTCAGCCCCACGCCCGAGCAAGAAGCGATTCGTGCCGCCGTCCGGCAGCTCTGCCGCGCCTTCGACGGCGCCTACTGGCGCGAAACCGACGCCGCCCGGCGCTACCCCGACGAGTTCGTGCGCGCCCTCACCGAGGCCGGCTGGCTGGCATGCCTGATCCCGCAGGAGTACGGCGGCTCTGGCCTCGGCATGTCGGAAGCCGGCATCGTGCTCGAGGAGGTCAACCGCAGCGGCGGCAACGCCGCGGCCGCGCACGCCCAGATGTACGTCATGGGCGCCCTCCTGCGTCACGGCAGCGAGGCCCAGAAGCAGCGCTACTTGCCCGGCATCGCGTCCGGCGAGCTGAGGCTGCAGGCCTTCGGCGTCACCGAGCCCGACGCCGGCTCCGAGACCACCGCGATCAAGACGTTCGCCCGCCGCACCGGTGACGGCTACGTGATCAACGGCCAAAAGGTGTTCATCTCGCGCGCCGAGCACTCCGACCTCATGCTGCTGCTCGCCCGCACCACGCCCTACGACGAGCTCACGGACAAGACGCGCGGCCTCAGCCTCTTCCTCGTCGACCTGCGCGAGGCGGTTCCGGCCGGCCAGGTGCAGATCCAGCCGCTCGACATGATGATCAATCACCACTCGACCCAGCTCTACATCAACGACCTCGTCGTGCCCGCCGAGAACCTGGTCGGCCGCGAGGGCGAAGGCTTTCGTCAGATCATCGACGGCTGGAACGCCGAACGCATCCTCATCGCCTCGCAGTCGGTGGGCGACGGCGACTGGTTCATCGACAAAGCGTCGCGCTACGCCTCCGAACGCGTCGTCTTCGGCCGCCCGATCGGCGCCAACCAGGGCGTGCAGTTCCCCATCGCGCGCTCCCATCTGCAGATACGCGCCGCCGCCCTGATGCGCGACAAGGCAGCCTGGCTGTTCGACAACGCCAAATCGTGCGGCGAAGAAGCGAATTCGGCGAAGTACCTCGCGAGTCAGGCCGCGTGGGAGGCCGCGAACGCCTGCCTCGACGCGTTCGGCGGCTACGGCTTCGCCCGCGACTTCGACGTCGAGCGCAAGTTCCGCGAAACGCGCCTCTACACCACCGCGCCCATCAGCAACAACATGGTGCTGAACTACATCGGCCAGCACGCCCTGCACATGCCCCGCAGCTATTAGTGCAAGCAGAGCGAGGAGAATGTAGCTGCAGGTCTTCAGACCTGCCCCGACGCCTCGCCTCGAGAAAACGGCACGCCCTGATCGCAGACGGAGCGTCATCGCAGACCTGAGACGAGCTGCTCGGCGAAGCTCGAGACCTGTAGCTGCAGGTCTTCAGACCTGCCCCAACGGCTCGCCTCGAGAAAACGGCACGCCCTGATTGCAGACGGAGCGCCGTCGCAGACCTGAGACGAGCTGCTCGGCGAAGCTCGAGGCCTGTAGCTGCAGGTCTTCAGACCTGCACCGACGGCTCGCCTCGAGAAAACGGCACGCGCTGATTGCAGACGAAGCGCCGTCGCAGACCTGAGACGAGCTGCTCGGCGAAGCTCGAGGCCTGTAGCTGCAGGTCTTCAGACCTGCACCGACGCGACGTCTGCCATCAACCCGCCGTCACATTTGAGACGGACCGCTCGCGCAGACCTGAAGGTCTGCAGCTACATCGATCGCCCCACGTAGCGTCGGCCTGAAGACGGCCCCTGTATCGCAGACACTTCGACGTCTGACGGCACCATTCCTCTAACGCCCCGTTGTCGCCTAATGGTCCGTCTCGCCCGGCGCCCACGCCCGCTGTGCGCGGATCGAGGTGTCGCTGACCACCTCGACGACCGCGGGGCGGTTCGAGGCGAGCGCCTTGTCGAGCGCGGCCCGGATGCCCGACGGCTGCTCGACGCGCACGCCGAAGCAGCCGAGGTCCTCCGCGACCTTCGCAAAGCTGACGTCGCTGCGGAATGGCGACGTCTCGCCGACGCCGCCCGAGTAGTTGTTGTTCACCACGATGACCGCGTTCAGCCCGATGCGCGCCGCCGTTTCGAGCTCGGCGAGGTGGTAGTAGAAGCCCGCGTCGCCGCAGAAGCCCACGACCGGCCGGTCCGGCAGCGCCGCCTTGACGCCCAGCGTCCCGGGCAGGCCCCAGCCCAGCGATCCGGCGCAGCGGATGTAGCCCTGACCAGCCTTGAGGCGCACCATCTGCGCCGTCCAGATCGCGGCGTGGAACGTGTCGCAGACCAGGGTGCTGTCGGACGGCAGCCACTCGGTCAGCTCCTGGCACAGGCGCTCGGGGCGAATCGGCACGGCGTCGGAGTGCAGGTGCGGCTCGCTTTCGGCCCAGTAGTCGCGCACGTAGCCCTGAACCTCGGCGAGCCAGTCCTCGCGCGGCGGCTGCGACTCGACCGCGTCGATCAGCTTCTGCACCGAGAGGCGCACGTCGCCGTGGATCGAGGCCGCGTTGGGGTAGTTGCGCCCCAGCTCGTCCGGCTCGATGTCGATCTGGATCACCGGCGTGCCGGGGCGCGGTAGCTGCCAGAAGTTCGTCACCTGCCCGCCCGTGTGCGAGCCGATGAAGAACGCGAGGTCGCTGGCATCGACTGCCTTGTTGGCCGACCAGCGCGAGTAGCTCCCGACCACGCCGACGGCCAGAGGGTGCTCGTCCGGGATGATCGCCTTTGCGTTTAGCGAGGTCGCGATCGGGATATTCAGCCGCTCCGCCAGCTTGACGACCTCCGCACCCGCACCCGAAGCCATGACACCGCCGCCCGCCACGATGATCGGCTTGTGCGCCTGGGTCAGCAGCTCGGCCGCCATGCTTATGTCGAGATCGTCCGGCGAGGGGCGGAACGCCGGGTAGCTGCTGAAGCGCGGCTCCTCGACGAAGTCGTAGTCGGCCTCGGCGTCGAGCATCTGACCGGCGTTGCCGCGCAGCTCCAGGTGCACCGGCCCCGGCGTGCCGCTCGTCGCCGTACGGAACGCCTGGCGCAGCAGGTCGGGCAGGCGCTCGGCGGTGTCGACCGAGTAGTTCGCCTTCGTGACGGCATCCCAGGCCGCGAAGTCTTCGGCGTTCTGGTAGGCGTGGCGGTAGCGTGGCTGGTCGCCCTGCCCGCCCGTAATCGCGATCACCGGTGACGAGGCCATGAAGGGGTCGCGCAGCCCCGCCGCGAGGTTCGTCGTGCCGATGTCCTGACACAGCGCGATGCCGGGCTTGTGCGAGGCGCGCGCATAGCCGTCGGCCATGTAGGCCGCTGCCTTCTCGCCGTGGGTGATTACGCGCTGGATGCCGGCCTGGTCGGCCAGAGCCATCGCGCTGCCCAGCACCGACGGTACGTAGAACAGGTGAGTCACGTCGTACGACTTCAGAGCCTCTACGAGGTACTGGTGGCCGGTCATGCGCGTCATAACAACTCCTCCTGCTGAACCCCGAAGCCGATTACGATAGGCGGAGTTTAGCGCGCAAGGCTATTCGCTGCGCGGGCTCGGTCTACAGGCGTCACGAATGGGCGTCTCGAACGTTGTAAGCCGCTCATCCTTCGAGTCCCTCAGGACGAGCGGAACAGAAACGGAGGCGATTCGAGATGGAATACAGGAACCTCGGCAGGACGGGCCTGCAGGTCTCGGCGGTCGGGCTCGGCTGCAACAACATCGGGCGCCAGGTCGACCAGGACGGCGCCAACGCGATCATCAACAAGTGCGTCGAGATGGGCATCACCCTGTTCGACGGCGCCGACGTCTACGGCTCGCCACCCGGACATGGCGAAGAGGTGCTCGGCACGGCGCTGAAGCCCCATCGTCGCAACGTCGTGCTCGCGACCAAGGGCTCGGGGCGCATGGGCGAAGGGCCGTACTGGGTCGGCGCCTCGCGTCGCTACCTGATGGACGCGCTCGATGCCAGTCTCAAGCGCCTCGGCACCGACTACGTCGACCTCTACCAGGTGCACTTCCCCGACCCCTCGACGCCGATTGACGAGACGCTGCGTGCGCTCCAGGACATGCTCGCGTCCGGCCGCGTGCGCTACGTCGGCTGCAGCAACTACAGCGTCGCGCAGCTCAGCGAGGCCGCAGTCGTTGCCCAGCGCGAGGGCCTGCCGATGTTCGTAAGCGCCCAGAACCGCTACAACCTGCTCGAGCGCGATATGAGGCGCGACTTCGTGCCGCTGTGCGAGACCCTGGGCATCGGCATGCTTCCCTTCTACCCGCTGGCCAGCGGGCTGCTCACCGGCAAGTACCGCGCCGGCGAGCCGCCACCCACCGGCACACGCCTCACGAGCGGCATTCACTTCTACGCTGGCGTCCTCGACAACGCCGACTACGCCACGATCGGCAAGCTCACCGACTTCGCCGCCGAGCGCGGCCACTCGATCCTCGAGCTCGCGATCGGCTGGCTCGCGAGTCAGCCGGCGATCGGCAGCGTGATCACAGGCGCCACGAAGGTCGAGCAGATAGAGGCCAACGCAAAGGCCGGCGACTGGCGCCTCACGCCCGACGAGATGCAGCAGGTCGACGCCCTGCTCCCCGCCTGAACGCCGCGTCACGAAACCGAGGAGACACACATGCCACGATTCGCCGCCAACCTGTCGATGATGTTCCCGGAGGTCGAGTTGCCGCAGCGGTTCGAGGCGGCACGCAAGGCCGGCTTCAGCGCCGTCGAATACCTGCGGCCTTACGCCGACTCAATCTCGGACCTGCAGCACTACCTCAATGACGCGGGCGTCGAGCTCATCCTGCTCAACACCCCGTTGGGCGACCGCCCCGGCGACCGCGGCGTCGGCGCCCTGCCGGGCCGCAAAGGCGACTTCCGTCAGTGCTTCGACGAAGCACTCGAATATGCCACGCAGCTCGGCGCCGGCATGATCCACGTCATGGCCGGCATTGTGCCGGAAGACGCCACCCCGGACGAGTGCGAGCGCGTCTTCGTCGCCAACCTGCGCTCCGTCGCCGACGTCGCGAAGGCCCGCGGCGTGAAGCTGCTGCTCGAGCCGCTCAACACGCGCGACGTGCCGGGCTACCTGCACACCAACACGGCCCACACGCGCCGCATCATCGAGGCCGTAGGCTCCGACAACGTTTTCCTGCAGTACGACTTCTATCACATGCAGATCATGCAGGGAGACCTGGTCGAGAACATGAAGCGCAACCTCGACATCATCGGCCACATGCAGTTCTCGAGCCTGCCCGGCCGCAACGAGCCGCAGTACGGCGAGGTCAACTTCGACAACGTCTTCGCCGCAATCGACGCCTCCGGCTACGCGGGCTGGCTCGGTTGCGAGTACCGGCCGAAGGGCGACACGCTCGAGGGCCTGAGCTGGGGCAAGCGCTACGGCTTCGGCGTCTGAGGCTTAATCGAGTCCGCGGGCTCTCCGGCCAGCGCCAGCTGCGACACGTACTCATTGACCATGCGCAGCGCGTTGAAACGCGGTCCGTTCGTGCGCAGCGAGTGCTTCACCTTCTTGATCCACTCGACGGGAACGCTGCCGGCCGCGTCCTGCTTGTAAAACAACGGCAGCACCTGCTTCTCCACCAGGTCGTAGAGTTGAGCGGCGTCGTGGGCGTCCTGCGCTGCCGGCTCGGCGTTCAACGGCGTGTCGACGGCCCAACCGTTCTCGCCGTCGTAGGCCTCGGCCCACCAGCCGTCGAGCACGCTGAGCTGCAATCCTCCATTGAGCATCGACTTCATGCCGCTCGTCCCGCTGGCTTCCTGCGGCGGCCGCGGCAGGTTGAGCCACACGTCGCAGCCCGCCACCAGCTTCGCCTCCATCGCAAGGTCCAGGTTCTCGAGGAATACGGCGCGATTCGCGGTGCCTTCCGACAGCGCCACGCTGAAGATCCCCTGCACGGTGCGCTTCGCCTCTTCGTCGGACGGATGCGCTTTGCCGGCGATCAGTATCTGGACCCCCGGGTCGTCCCGTAGCAGGCGCCCCGCTCGCTCCGGCGATGCCGAGAGCAGGTAGAGGCGCTTGTAGGTCGCGATGCGTCGCACAAAGCCCACTGTGATCGTGCTGTTGTCCCAGATCTCGCTGGCCGTTTCCGCGTATGCGGCGGGCTCGCCCCTGCTGAGGCGGTCCCAGATGCTCTTCTCGCGCACGAACTCGACCAGCTCCTGGCGCAGCCGGCAACGCACCGCCCAAAGCAGCTCATCCGGTATCGCGTCGACGTCTTGCCACACCGCCGGGTCGTCCATGCGCTGGCGCCAGCCACGCGGCAGGTAGTCGTCCAGCAAGCGTTGCATCGCCGGCGCCATCCACGTCTCGAGATGCACGCCGTTCGTGATGTTCGATATCGGCACGTCCTTGATTTCGCGCTCCGGCCACATCGCCCGCCACATCTCACGCGCGACCTCTCCGTGCTTAGCGCTGACACCGTTGGTGCTGCGACTGACCCGAATCGCGAAAGGCGTCATGCCGAAGGGCTCGGCCGCGTCGCCCGGGTTGACCCGCCCCAGGTCCATGAAGCGCTCCCAGTCGAGCCCGACGTTGGCCGGCAGGTGTCCCAGCGCTCTGGCGTACGTCGTCCGGCGAGAACGTGTCGTGCCCGGCCGCGACCGGCGTGTGCGTCGTGAACGCTGTCATCTGCCGCGCATGCTGCACCGCCGTCTCGAAGTCGAAGCCGTCCTCGATTGCCTCGCGCACCATCTCGAGTCCGGCCAGCGCCGCGTGACCCTCGTTGAGGTGGATTAACGACGCCGCGATGCCCATCTCTCGCAGCGCCCGGATGCCGCCGATGCCGAGGATCGCGTACTGCGCCATCCGCATCTCGCGGTCGCCTACGTACAGCCTCGACGTGATCCAGCGGTCGGAAGGCGTATTTTCCATCAGGTTGCTGTCGAGGAGGAACAGCGGCACCCTGCCGACGTTGGCGCGCCAGACCTGCACCGAGATGTCGTGGCCGCGCGCCGGCACGCGGATCTTCAGCGGCAGGCCGCCATCCGTTACGCGCACCATCGGCAGGCGCTCGGCGTCAGTATCGAGCCAGTACTCGTGCTGCCAGCCCGACTGGTCCAGACGCTGCTGGAACGACCCCTGCGAGTACAGCAGCCCCAGGCCCATCGCGGCGACGCGCTGGTCGGACTCCTGTTTGAGGAAGTCCCCCATCAGCACGCCGAGTCCGCCGGCATAGATCGGCAGCGACGGGTGTACGCCGAACTCGGCGCACATATGCACCACCGGGGCGTTATCGTCACCCAGCGCCGAAGGGCCATTGAGGGCGCGCCTCATACCGGCGGCGAGCACCTGCATGTCGGCCAGGAATGTTGCATCCTTCACAAGCTCCGCGAGCCGCGTGCGCGGCACCTCCTCCAATAGACGCACAGGGTTGTTGCAGGCCCGGTCCCAGCGCTCCGGGTAGATGCGGTCGAACAGCTGCGGCCCGCCTTCGGCCCACGACCACCAGTAGTTGAACGCAAGCTCGGCCAAGGGCGCCAGCTCGGGCGGCAGACGGCCTGCCATGCCCGCAACCGCGATGCGTATGTCTGAGTCACCGGGAATCTCGGGAGCCTTGGTCGCCTGATTCATCTCAATCCTCGCTCCGGCGTTTGCGATGTCTGTGACCCATCGTACCGGCACGATCTATCCTTCGGCACCAGAGGCCTGCCGGTCGAGTGGCAGATGTACCGCCGGCTGGCTCAAACGCGTAGTAGCCGCACGAAGTTCGTCTGCCCCGCTCGGCCGCCCGGCGCCGCGCCCAGCGCCACCACGAGGCTGCCCTGCTTCAGCACGGAGCGCCGCCTCAGCTCCTGCACGATGCTGTCGGCCGGGTCCTCGCGCGTCAGCCCGGACCCCGCGACCAGCGGCAGCACGCCGCGCCACAGGCACAAACGCCGCGCCATCTCCTGGCGCTCGCACAGCGCGATGATCGGCGTCGCGGGCTGCAGCCCTGAGAGTGTCTGCGCCGTTCGGCCGGAGCGCGTCAGCGCCACCAGCGCCTCGGCGCCAACCTGCTGCGCCAGGTACGCGGCCGAGGCGCAGACCGCGCGCGTCACCGACCCGCTCGCCGCCTCGCGACGCAGCTCCGGCTTCAGCAGCCGCTCCGCCTCCACCACGATGTTGTGCATCGCCTTCACGGTCTCGAGCGGGTACTTGCCCACCGCCGTTTCGCCGCTGAGCATCACGGCGTGCGTGCCGTCCAGCACCGCATTCGCCACGTCCGATGCCTCGGCGCGCGTCGGGCGCGTGTGCGTGGTCATAGACTCCAGCATCTGCGTTGCCGTAATCACGGGCTTGCCCAGCGCAATAGCACGCTCGATCAGCTGCTTCTGTACGCCGGGCACCTTCTCGGGCCGCAGCTCAACGCCGAGGTCGCCGCGCGCGACCATGGCGCCGTCGAACGCGCGCAGTACGGCGACCATCTGCTGCACCGCCTCGCGCTTCTCGAACTTCGCGATCAGCGGCACCGCGATGCCCTCTTCAGTCATCACGGCGCGCGCTTCGCCGGCGTCGCGAGGGCTGCGCACGAAGCTCATCGCCACGTAATCGACGCCGTGACGCAGACCGAAGCGCAGGTCTTCGCGGTCCTTCTCCGACAGCGCCGGCACGTCGAGGCGAGCCCCGGGCAGGTTCACGCCCTTGGCGCTCGACAACGGTCCGCCTACCACGACCTCGCAACGCACCATTTCGCGAGAGGCCGCAACGATGCGTAACTCGATGGCGCCGTCGTCCATGAAGATCGAGTCGCCGGCGTTAACGTGCTCTCCGAGCTCGTGATACGTGGTCGATATCTCGACCTTGGACGCGTCGACCAAGCCGCCGTCACGGTCGTCGGCGTAGATCTCGACGATCTGACCGGGGGTCAGCTTGATCGGCCCGTCCGGAATGGCGCCGACTCGGATTTTAGGGCCCTGCAGGTCCTGCAGAATCGCGATCGGCCGCCCGAGGTCGCTCTCGATTCCGCGCACCGTCTCGATTACGCGGCGCTTCTCGTCCCAGGTGCCGTGCGAAAAATTGAGCCGTACGACGTCGACGCCGGCCTCGATCAGCGACCGCAACATGCGCGGTTCTTCGCTCGCCGGGCCCAGCGTCGCCACGATGCGAGTGCGTCTGAATCCGTCCATCGCCTCAGTGTGGCGTGTCGGCCCCGCGCTGCCAACCTCGGGCAGACGTCGAGCCGCCATGGGAATGTTCAGCCCAGGACTGCGCCTACGCGCTTACTCAGAGCGTCTCGGCTTCAGCGAACTCCTCGCCGCGCGACCAGTGGGCGATCGGGGCCATCACAATCGAAGGAGGGCCGGAAGCATGCAACGACTTCACGAACTTCTCCGCGTTGCTATCGACGGGCCAGTACTCGCGAATCTGGTAGATCGGCGGCGCGATCAACATCGAAGTCACTACCCGGAACGTCCCGTGCGACGGGTGCCTGAACAGGTACGGCAGGTTCACCGGCGGAGGCGAGACCCGGCGGGTCAGAGCAATCTGCCACCAGCGCTCCTCAAAGCCGTCGAGTGCGCGCAACCGCTTGAGCAGCGTGCGATACGGCTCCGAGCCGGCCATGCGCGCCGTCATCATCCAGAAGCTGCGCAGCCAGTAGTCGATCCGCTCAATCTCTTCCGGTTCGTCGACCACGGCCCCGCCACGCAACAAGATCTCCATGAGGTTGATGCCCATGTTCTCCGGGGCGTGAATGCCGAGCATCTCGCCGAAGTAGCTACTGCTGATCCGAAGGTAGAAGAGGCTGTCCGAGATAAAGCACGGCAAGTCGCACTCCGCCGCCGCCTTCTTCAGCGCCTCGATGCTCTCGAATGTAGGCGCTGGTTCGCGGCGTCTCGCCCCGAAGGTCCGGATCAGGAACTCCGTCTCCATCGGATTGAGTGCGCAAATCTCGGCGAAGCTCACGATATCGCGGCGCGTCGGCTGCACGTCTCCCGACTCCCAGCGCCGTGATCGTGGCGCCGGAGACGCCCATCAGCTTGCCCAGTCCCTCGGGAGACACCTGCTCGCCCGAAGCGAGCCCCCGAAAGCGATAGCAGGCGAGCCAGCGGCCGGGTGTGTCGGGAAACGGAGGCTGACGAACTTGTCTAGGCAACGGCAAATAATGGTTTAGTTGTCTGTTCTATAGCAAGCTCGGTAGTCGTCATCTTTCGCAAAGAATCAGCGTTGGCACGCATCTCTCTTGTACGCGCCAGAGCATTCGCCTCTACTTCCTGGCACGATAAAGGCCCTCGAACGAGGGCCTTCTGAACTGAGCATTGAGAGTGGTAGTCGGGGTGCCCAGATTCGAACTGGGGGCCTCCTGGTCCCAAAACACCTAACCGGCCTGATAACGGCTGATTATGTGTCCGTCTGCTGGCAGGTTGAATCTGAACCGGGCCCAGCCAAGAGGCGTTGCTGACCTCCGGCATTGGGCGCTGCCGCATGATTTGTCACCAAACCTCGTGACACTATGGCCTGATCGTGGCGCCCTGTTTTCGGCGTCATATGTCTCTCTCGAGGCGTCCTGAGTTGGCTATTCGCGCACGAGGCTGAAGTTGCCGCGTCCGGCGCCGGCGCCGCCCTGCATGCGCGTCACGTCGATTACGACCGCGACACCGTGGCGTTGCGTGTCGTGGGTTTGCTCCACCTCCGGGCAGAGCTCGAAGACCCTGCGCCGCGTTTCTTCGTCTTCGGCGATGCGAGCTCGACCCATGAAAGTGACGGCGGCGTTGGCGCGTCGATCGTTGTAGAAGAGCGACACGTTGGGGTTGCCGTTGAGGGCCTGCGGCAGGCCGCCATCGGCGTGGCGTACCCAGATAGCGAGCTGTGTCGGGCTCAAGGCGCAGACGCTGCCGCGCAGCGACGAGTGCGGCGCACCGGCGGCATCGACATAGGTCACCACAATCGGTGTCTGGTTGGCGAGCGCGTTGTTGACGAGACCGCGGATTGTAAGCGGTATCTCGTCGACGCGACCGCTCTTCACGGGCGGTGCGCCGGCGTTGCTGCCGTAGCCGCCTTCGAGCGTGACGTGACTGATCTCATCGCGATCGTTAAAGCGGAACGCCACGGTCACGGCGCCTGAGGTGTGGACCTTGAGCCCTTCGCCGTCGGGCTCGGGTTCGGACCAGCCGAGGCGCGAGTAGCCTGGCGTCGCGGGCCAGAGGCCGAAGACCTGGTTCAGCACGTCGGCTGCGTCCGCTGAACATCTCGCGGCCGATCGGCACGGCTCCGGGCTGCGTGTTCGTGTCGTACTGCACGTCCTCAGCCAGGAACGGCTCCAGGCGCTGCGCCGCAGTACGCTCACCGGTGCTGATCGCTTTGACGAAGTACTCGACGCCACGGGCGCGCTTGTCCATTTCAAACCTCGAATCGTCTGCTGTTAAACGCTACTGGGGGAATCCGGGCGGCGGTTCCGAACCGGCGAGCGAGACCTTGTCCCCGTCGATCGTGACGGTGAACAGGGCGCCCTTCTTGTTGTTGCGCGGCGGCATCGCGGCGCCGCTCGAACCTGAGAGGAACGCCAGCAGCGCCGGAACGATGTCGCCGTAAGAGCAGAGCACGGCGCGTCCACTGGGCACCGCAGCCTGGATCTCGCGCAGGGCAGAGTAGGCGCTGCCGGCCGACTGCGAGCCGCCGAGCGGGTCGCTGGGGCGATCGGGGTTCTCCCATCCGGCCGGCGCTTTGTAACCCAGAGTGTCCTTGAAACCCGGCAGCACCACGACTGGCAGACCGTGTTTCTTCGATAGCGGTTCGAGGCTCTCACGGCAGCGGACCGCGGGGCTGCTGAAGATGCCGTTCACCGGCTCGGCGCTGAGCACGTCGCAAATCGCCTCCGACTGCTTCTTGCCGGCCTCGGTGAGCGGGCGCTCGTCGGGTGCGCCGGTCCAGTCGTTGCGTCCGACGGCGTCCATGTGAATGAAGATGTCGAGCTTCAGCGCCATCGTATTGCCTCCTGTTTTAACCTTTCGCCTCTAACCGCGATTCTCGGGCGGTCGGTACTTCGTCTCGTCGTCGACAAGCCATCGCGCAGTTCGCCGCACGCCAGTGCCTAGAGGTTGTTCTCCGCCACGACCTCTCGCGCCTGCAGGACGCGTCCCGTGTATTTCATGCCGTTCTGGGCCAGGAACGAGACCGCCCGCGCGATAACGTCGGCAGGCTCGGCGCGCGAGAAGTCGACGTTGGGCCGAATCGCTGCCTGGCGGATGCGCTCCGTGATCACGAGGCCGGGCGAAATGCTCATGATGCTAACGTTCTTGGCCATGAGCTCGGAGGCGTAGGCGGTCGAGATGCGGTCGAGGGCCGCTTTGGTGATGCCGTAAGACGGGTCCATAGAGTCGAGTTCGGCCTCGGTTGCGGGCCTGGTCGGCGGTTGAGAGTTGCGTGCGGCGCCGGACGAGATGTTGACGATCGTGCCGCCGCCGCTCTCGGCCATGATCGCGCTCGCTTTTTGCGCCAGGACGTAGGGGCCGCGCACGTTGACGCGGTAGGCGTGGTCGAGAAAGTCGGACTCGCCGCCGACGAAGCGCCGCCGCGGCCCGACGATCACGGCGTTGTTGACCAGGATGTCGAGGCCTCCGAACGCGTTGCGGGCCTGGGCGATTGCGTTATCGATGTCGTCGTCGGCGGCGAGGTCGAGCTTCACGGCGATGGCGCGTCCGCCCGCGGCCTCGATCTCCTTCGCGGTCTCACCGATCGTGCCCGGCAGCTCACCCAGGGTCTCGCTGCGCGCACAGACGACCACGTTGGCGCCGTCCCCAGCGAGCTGCAGCGCGATGACTTTGCCGATGCCGCGCGAGCTGCCGGTGACGAGGGCAGTCTTGCCTGCGAGGGGTTTCGCCATATCGCTCCTCCAGCCCAGCTCAGAAAACAGAGGCGCCAATTACTTAGCCGGTTAGTTTTATTACCGGCGCGGGAGGGCTGTCAAGGCGATGGGATGCTGGATCAGGGCGCTTTCTGGCGCTTCTTGCGCCTGGCTTCGATTCTGTGAGACAGGAGATCGCGTCCTATGTAGCGCGAAAGCAGACTCATACGCAGTTTGGCAAGCAGGTGGCTGAGCATGACCTGCTCCTCGCTCGAGAGGCCTGATTGCACTTCTTCCCACATCTCCGTGTAGCGCGGCAGCAGCGCCCGAAAGCGCTTGTGGCCGTCCTCGGTGAGCTCGACGTAGACGACACGGCGGTCCGAAGGGCTCTGCTGGCGCCGGATCCAGCCGTCTGACTCGAGCGCCTGCACGAGGCGTATGACGTTGGGCACGCTGGCTTCGAGGCCGGCGCCGAGCTCCGTAATCGACAGACGATTGCCCTCCGCGTGGTGCAGCCAGCGCAGCATATTGAATCTGGCGTGCGACAAACCGAGCTCCTCGCAGCGCTCCGAGACCGCAGTGAAGTAGGCGGCGTAAGTGCGGAAGAGCATCATGTGAGACTCGACGGCGTTCTCGTCGAGCTGCGGGACGTCTTCTTTCAGGCTCTCGATCGCGTTGAGAACCACGGAATCGGCAAGGCGGCCATCGTTGAGGATTGTGAACTGCTGCATGTGCCTCGAATGTTAAGCAGAACGTGCGGGAATGTTCCAGAGCCGTAAGCCTCGCAACCTGCAAAGCCTAACATGATAGCTACTTGACAGGCCGAGGTTTCTGCGACAACGTCTAGCGGTAGCGCAAGAGTTCCCAAGGAGGATCGCATGCTCACGATTGAAGACAACGAGGCTTTAACTCACGTTGGTCCAGGGACGATCATGGGCGATTTGCTGCGCCAGTACTGGGTGCCGGCGCTGATGTCGAGCGAGGTGCCGGTGCCGGACTGCGCCCCGGTGCGCGTGCGTCTCCTGTGCGAGAACCTGATCGCATTTCGCACCACGTCGGGCAAGGTTGGTCTGATCCAGGACGCCTGTCCTCACCGTGCTGCGTCGATGTTCTTCGGGCGCAACGAAGAAGACGGTTTGCGCTGCGTCTACCACGGCTGGAAGTTCGACATCACCGGCCAGTGCGTCGACATGCTGAACGAGCCCGACGACAGCCGATTCGACCAGAAGGTAAAGGCGACCGCATATCCCTGCGTCGAGCGCGGTGGCCTCGTGTGGACCTACATGGGCCCTCGCAAGGTGCCGCCGTCGCTGCCCGACCTGGAGCCCAATATCCGCCTCGAGGTCGAAGGACGCGGCTCGCTGCGCGCCAACATGTTCGATTGGAACTGGTTCCAGTGCATGGAAAACAACATGGACACGTCGCACCAGGGCATCCTGCACTTCGGCTCCGTGCCCCTGGAGGACGCGCTCAATCCCACGAAGGCGCAGCAGGCCTACGCCGGTCCGGTCGATGACCTGAAGTACATCGTCGCCACGCGCTCGACGCGATTCATCGTCAAAGACACCGACTTCGGCTGCAGCTACGGCGCCTTCAGGCCCGCGGACGAGGGCCGCAACTACTACCGCACGATGCACTGGGCATTCCCCTGGGTGACCATGACGCCTGTAATCAAGCTGGGACAGGTCGCGAGCTGCGTGCTTACGGTGCCGCTGGACGACACGCACACGATGTCGTGGGGCCTGACGACTGGCCGCCTCGATGCGCCGGCGAACCCGCCGGCGGGAGGCGGCGACCGCGGGCTGCTGCCGAACACGCCCGACTGGCTGGGACGCTTCCGACTCGGCTTCTTCGCCGAGACCGCACAGTCCGGCCGTTATGACTTCGAGGTCGACCGAGAGGTGCAGAAGACGAGCCGCACCGTAACGGGTTACAGCGGGCTGCCATCGGTGCCGGTGCAGGACGGCGCCATCACCTGGAGCCAGGGCGCGATCGTGAACCGCAGCCTGGAGCACCTGGGCACAACTGACTCGATGATCATCCGCGTGCGGCGCCGTCTGCTGAACGCGGCGCGTGACCTGCGCGAGAACGGCACCGTACCGCCCGGTGTCGACCAGCCGCGGATGTACCGCCAGCGCTCGGGCTGGGCGCTGGTACCCGAGGACAAGGACTTCTGGGAGGAGCTGCGACCGCTGCGGGAGGAGTTCCAGCAGGCGCCGATTGAGGCTCCGAACACGGTCACGGCGAGCTAGCTCCGGCACGGCCGCGCACGGGCGCTGCCATCCGAACCGCGCACACCACGTTTGAGACGTGCCGCCGGCACACGCAGCCGTCGGTGCGTCTCGGCGCGTCCAAACCGAGGCGATTCCGACATCGCAGCAGGCGATCCGGAAACACAAATGTAGTCAAAATACGTAATCCATTAGGTACTTGACGGTGGATGTATGCTGACCGCAATTACCAAAGTCCGGTCGGGAAACGGCGTACCTGAACGACGGTGACCGGACTGCTCCGAACGCAGTAGGCAGCGGCGCCCATGACGACGTCTGGGTCGCCGTTACGGGAGGAATCACACGTAGAAGCGAGCTGAGAGAGCGCGGCGAGTCCGGAATAGCTGAGTAGCGTCGGTCGATCGTGGCCCGCCGGCTCGGCACCCTGGATTGGCCGCTGCAGAGCACGGAGGGAGCTGCAACGTGGATAGCAACTACTGGTCCAGGAAGCTTCAGACGCGTCTTAGCCGTCGGCGGGCGATGGTAGGTACAGCGGGCGGAGCCCTCGGGGCGGCCCTGCTGGCAGCCTGCGGCGGTAGCAGCAACAACAGCAGCCCGACCGCGACCGTGGCGCCGAGCGGCGCCAGCAGTACGGCTGGCGGCGCCTCCGGCAGCTCATCCGGCGCATCGGGTACTTCCGCCGCCTCTGGGGCTTCCGGGTCATCGAGCGCCAAGTCGAGTCTGCTCTCGACGCCCGTCGATACGACAAAGCAGGCGGTCAAGGGCGGTACTCTTGCCTACTTCCAGAACGCCGACCCGCCGAGCATGGACCCGTTCACCAGCAGCAGCTCGCTAACCCTCGCGTTCAATGAGCCCGCATATCAGCGCTTGCTGCGCTGGTCGGTCGGCACACCCGAAAAGCCGCCGCAAACCGTCGAGGGCGATTTCGCAGAGTCGTACGAGATGTCGCCGGACGGGCTGACGCTGACCTTCAAGCTACGTCAGGGCAACAAGTGGGACCCGCGCCCACCGACCAACGGCCGCGCGACGAGTACCGACGACGTGAAGTGGAGTTGGGACGCGTTCGTGAAGGGCGCCAACCCGGGCCGCGGCAGCATGGCAAACAGCGTCAACCCGCAGGCGCCCATCGAAAGCTTCTCGTTCCCGGACGACAAGACCGCGGTCGTCAAGCTCGCGGCGCCGAACAGCGGCATCCTCGCGATGCTAACGTTCAACTGGTACCTCAGCATCCTGCCGACCGAGCTGCAAGACAACAACCCGAGCAACTTCAACCGCAAGTTCGACATGCGCGGCAGCGGCCCCTTCATGCTGACCAGTGCCCAATCGAGCGTCGGCTACCAGTTCCAGCGCAATCCTAACTACTGGCGCACGGACCGCCCGTTCCTCGACGGCTTCAGCTGGCCGACGATCCCGGAGTCGGCCCAGGTGCAGGCGCAGTTCAAAGCCGGACGCATCTGGTACAACACGCCGCCCGCCGACCTCGTGCTGCAGCTCAAGAACGAGACGCCGGCCCTGCAGATGTACGGCATCTCGCCCTTCATCGGCAACCTGGGCGGCAGCAACCTCAACACCTCGAAGCTACCGGACTCGCCTTTCAACGACGTGCGCATTCGCTACGCGCTCTCGATGATGATCGATCGTGACGCCTACAACGAGGCGTTCGGCAACATCTCGAAGTTCGAGGCGGCCGGCATCCCCATGGATTCGGGCTGGGACGGCTTCGTGCCGATGCACTGGCCCTACGACTGGCTCGACCCCAAGGCCGGCAAGCTCGGCGACGCCTCGCAGTACTGGCAGCACAACCCGGACGAGGCCGCCAAACTGCTCAAAGCTGCCGACTTCTACGGCGCCGAGTTCGACTACACCTACGCAGGCAGCGGCGGCTACTCGACCGACCGCTACCGCCAGGAGAACGAAGCGCTGATCGGCATGCTCAACGAGGGTGGTCTCGTCAAGGCCAAGTCAAACGCCGTCGACTTCGTGCCTGTGTTCATTCCGAAGTACATCCAGGGCAAGAGCAAGTTCGAGGGCGTCGCCTACCTGCCGGTGAACGGCATCCCCGACATCGACATGCACATCTTCGCGATCTACATGCCCGGCGGCCGCAACGACTACGTCTCCGACAAGTCGTACCTGGGTGACGCCTACGACCTCGCGATCAAGCACCAGCAGGAGCTCGACCCGCAGAAGGGTCACGAGATCGCCAAGCAGTGGCAGATGGCGATTAGCAAAATGATGCCCGACATCATCGTGCAGGGCGACAACGAGTGGACGCAGTTCGTACTGGGTTGGCCGAAGCTGCAGAACTATCAGGCACTCGTACTGCAGGCCTCGGACGGCGCCTACGGCACGCTGTACGAAAACTACTGGTACGACAAGACGAAGGACACCTAGCCTGGATACGACCGGACGGCAATCGCCGAAAGTGCTTGCGGATCCGATCCGTGAGCCCAGAGGGCACCTCGGGCGATGAGCTTGCACTTGCTGGAAGCGACGATTGACGACATCGAGAGTGGTCTCGCCGGCTGCGAGTTCTCCGCTCGGGAGCTGGTCGAGTTCTACCTGCAGCGTATCGAAGCCCTGGACCGCAGTGGCCCCGCGATCAACTCGATCATCTCGATAAACCCAGCGGCGAAGGACGACGCTGCGCGCCTTGATGAAGCCGTGGCGCGCTCCGGTCCGGTCGGGCCTCTGCACGGCTTGCCGGTTATTCTCAAGGACCAGATCGATGCGGTCGGCATGCCGACAACGCTGGGTTCGGTGCTGTTCGGGGACTACCGGCCTGCCCGCGATGCCTTCGTGGTCGAGAAACTGAAGGGCGCCGGCGCAATCATCCTCGGCAAGGCCACGCTGGGTGAGCTGGGCATGGGCGACACTCACGGATCGTTGTTCGGGTCGACACGAAATCCTTACGACCTGGAACGCACTGTAGGCGGGTCGTCGGGCGGTCCTGCCGCGGCCGTGTCGTGCAACTTCGCGGCCGTCGGGATCGGGCAGGAGGCGCTTGCGTCGATCCGGCGTCCGGCCGCATGGACCGGCATCGTGGGCATGCGGCCCACCGCTGGGCTCGTCAGCCGTAGCGGTGTTTACGCCGGCTGGCCGGGAACGGCGGCGTCGCTGGGGCCGCTGACGCGTTCGGTGGCTGACCAGGCGCGCTTGCTGGACGTGCTGGCGGGCTACGATGCCGAAGACCCCATTACCGCGCTCGGTGTTGGTCAGACACCTGCGAGCTTTGGCGACGCGCTGGACGCCGGAGCGTTGAAGGGCGCTCGAATCGGCGTCCTGCGCGAGTCGATGGGTGCCAACTCGGAGCCACGATCAGAGGACTACTGCAAGGTCGACGACGTATTCGATGCGGCCGTCGGCGAGCTCGCCCGCGCCGGCGCAACGCTGATCGACCCACTGGTCGTGCCCGGTTTGCGTGAGGCCCTCGAGCAGCGAGGCAGCGGCGGTAACGCCGAGGAGGCCTGGCGCATCTACTTCGCGCGCGGCGAGAACCCACCGTTTGCCTCCGCGGACGAGATGCGCGCTTCGCCAGAGTTCGCGCGGGTGCACCGCGGGCCGGCCCTGGCGCGGACGGCGACGCAACCTAAGGCCGGCGGCTACCTTGAGGCACGCGAGGCGCTGATGATCGCCTACATGAAAGCGATGGCGGACCACGAGCTCGATGCCATCGTGCACAAGAGCGTCGAGCACCAGCCGACGCTGATTAGCGAGGGCATAAAGCCACCGTTCGTCAACATCAAGGGCGCCACCTCCCTGAATACGTTCCTCGTCTACGTGCCGGCCATCTCGGTTCCCGCGGGCTTCACCTCAGACGGACTACCAGCCGGGATCACACTGACCGGCCGTCCCTTCAGCGACGCTCTCATCCTCCGCCTTGCCTACGGCTACGAGCAGGCGACGCAGCATCGGCGACCCGCAGCGGTGGTCGCATAGCAATGAGTGATCAGACATGAACACAACGAATAGTCGCGAGCCGACACCTGAAGAACGGGCTCGTCTTGCCGAGATGATCTCGGGCTACCAGCGCAGCCAGATGGTGCTGGTCGCGGCGCAGCTCGGCCTCGCCGACCTGATCGCAGCCGGGCCGAAGACGTTGACCGAGCTGGCGGAGGCGACGCAATCCTACCCGGACTCGCTGCGGCGCTTCCTGCGCACGCTGATCGGCTACGGGCTGTTTCGCCAGGAAGAGGACGGGCGCTACCGTATGACGCCGCTAGCGCAAGCACTTCGGGAAGGCGCACCCGGCTCGCTGCGCCCGATGGCGATGGTCGCGGCGAGCGACACGTATCGCAGCTGGGGCGAGTTGTTGTACTGCGTGCAGACCGGACGCGACGGCTTCGCCAAAGCGTACGGCATGCCTGCGGCGGACTATCGCACAGAGCATCCCGAGTCGAGCCGCTACTTCAACGCCTGGATGTCGGTCGGCGCGCGCCGGCGCATCGAGTCGTTTCTCGACGCCTACGCGTTCGGCGAGACAGGCCTCGTGGTGGACGTGGGCGGCGGCGACGGAACCTTATTACTGGGCATTCTCGGCCGTCATCCGGGACTACGTGGCGTGCTGTTCGACCTGCCGCGTGCCGTCGCCGACTTCAAGACCGCCGCCGCAGATGCCGGCGCCATCTCAAGATTGCGCATTGAGGGTGGCAGCTTCTTCGACGCCGTGCCCGTGAGCGGCAACTACTACATCCTGTCATTGATCCTGCACAACTGGCCCGACGAGGACGCGCGCCGAATCCTGGCGCGCTGTCGAACAGCGATCAAGCCTGACGGACTCTTGCTGGTGCTCGACCAGGTGGTGCCTGACGGAACGCCGCCGGCCTCGATGAGCGACATGAACATGCTCGTGAATTGCGGTGCGCTGGAGCGCACAGAGAGCGAGTGGCGTGCGCTGCTGGCGTCCAGCGGCTTCGAAGTAACGTCGATTGGGACAACCCCGAGTTACATTGAGGCCATACCCAACTAGGGTCCTTTAGGCCGCTGCTATGTCCTCATCGTCCTGGTAGTAGTGATCGTGGTGTGGGCAAACGCTCGGCCTTCATAGAGTTGCCAATCCAGACGACCAGACTCTTCAGTGCTACGCGCTTGAGTGATTTGCGCCCGTCACAGTTGCGGCGATAGAGTTGCCACTCCAGACGACCAGACTCTTCGTCGAGCCGCAGGCGTGGTCTGTGGCCTGCGGAGTTTGGCAAACATGACAACAGCAGAAGGGGTGACTCATGCAGCGCAGCACAACTCGCATCTTGACCACGCATGCCGGTAGCCTGCCTCGGCCCGCTGATCTGATCGACCTCTATCGTGAGAACGCGCCAGATGCTGTCCTGCGGCCTCGCCTCACGACAGCGGTCGCAGAAGTGGTGCGTCAGCAGGCCGGTGCAGGTCTGGATGTCATCAACGACGGCGAGTTCGGCAAGGCAACACGAGCCGCCGTGGATTATGGCGCCTGGTGGTCGTACATATACGAGCGCATGGAAGGGTTCGAGATTCGCGAAGGCCGGACCTACGGACAGACCTTTGGGCCGATGAACAGTCAAGATCGCGCCGTATTCCGGGAGTTTTACGAAACCGGTGCACCAATGGCCGGCGGCTCGACCGGAGGCAGCCAGCAGGCAACCGCGGGTTCGCGACTCGCTCAGCTCGCATGCACTGGACCCGTGAAGTACACGGGGCATTCAGCAATTCAACGCGACATCGAGAACCTCAAATTTGCACTCGACGGGCTGCGTATCGAAGAGACCTTCATGACGGCGGTGTCTCCGGCAACACTGCAGATCTTGCCTAACGAGCACTACAAGACTCAGGAGGATTACACCTGGGCACTGGCTGAAGCTATTCGCGAAGAGTACCGGGCAATCGTTGATGCGGGCTTCATTCTGCAGATAGACGACCCTGCCCTGGTCGATCTGTATGACTGGTGGTATTCGGCGCAGGACGACTTGGGCGGATACAGAAAGTGGGCGGAGTTTCAGGTAGAGGCAGTCAACCACGCCTTGGAAGGCATTCCCGAGGACAGCGTGCGTTTTCACATTTGCTGGGGGAGCTGGCATGGGCCTCACAGCACCGACGTGCCGTTGAAGGATGTCGCCGACCTTCTGCTCAAGGTGAAAGCCCAGGCCTACTCCGTCGAGGCAGGCAATGTTCGCCATGAACACGAGTGGAAGGTGTGGCGAGACGTGGTGAAGATGCCGAGCGGCAAGGTTCTGATTCCCGGCGTCGTGAGCCATGCGACGAATGTGCTCGAACACCCCGAGCTCGTAGCCGACCGTATCGTCCAGTACGCCGGCGTCGTCGGCCGGGAGAATGTCATCGCCGGGACGGATTGCGGACTGGGTGGGCGTATTCACCCACAGCTGGTGTGGGCCAAGCTCCAGGTCCTCGCCGAGGGCGCCGCTTTGGCCACAAAGGAACTCTGGAAGTAGGGGCTCTGGACCGCTCTAGACCGCCCCATCCGCAACGCCCTCTCAGGTAAGAAGTGTCAGTCTAGAAGCTTGTACGTGACTCGAGGTGACGGTAACAGAGAGGTCATAGCGTGAACGTGCGAAGGCGGCACGGCACTTCTGGTTGGGGGCCTCGGTATGGGCCGCCAGGGTGGGCACAGAGCTTACTGAGGCGAGCCGAGGCGGAAGTATTGGTCCAAGGCGGTTTCAGCCGCTTCCCCCAGTCCCCTTTTGACATCGAACCTTGGCTGGTTTTCGACCTGGGAAGCAGAGTATGGGACTTTCAAGCCCCCATCTTGGAGCTCAAATCCAGCCACTGGCACGATAAAACGCCTGGACTTTCTGTGTTCCTCTCGGACGATGAACCACTCGGGCACCTCCGAGATACGGCTGTAGAGCAGGTCCTCCACGAGACCAAGCTGCTTTTTGTCAGACGTGAAGACGACCTTGCCGCGAAGGTTTCCAGCCAGACTCTCGTGTTCGCGCGACTCGTCCCGCATGTCGCGATTCTAGCGCACGGCCGACCCGGACATTGTCTGGGCTCCTGCGGTGGGCATTACCAGTCCTCCGATAGCGAATGCAGCGGTCGTCCGCTGCTTGCCAATGCAACCTTCGCAGCCTGAACTCTATCCCAGTTAAATTGAGCTCCCGTGGAGGCACAACCCTATCCGGCAATGGTGTCAGTCGTTGAGAATCCAGCATGGTCAGGGCCTGGCGGCCCCAAGGGAGCAGGATTGCGCTCGTCGCTATTGAGGGGACCGCCCGGCGAGTTCTTCCCGAAGAACATGCGTGGTGCTGGGAGCGTCGATAACAAGCCGAACGCGGCCGGGATTGTGAGGGTCGATGTCCCAGGTCACCCGCGCTGGACCATCAATTAGCACAGCTTCCCCAGGGAGGCGATGGATCAACAGCCGATGCAAGCTCCCGCCTTTCAGCCCATCGATCATTGATGTGGCATCCATGGTGGCCTCCATGCCTTGAGTGATGGATAGAAATGGACAGAAGTCCTGCGATGGCGCGTGGCCCGTTGCTGAACCAGCCTGCTGCAGGTTCTCTCGACTGGGCTCCCGAGGTGTCTAGTCTAAATATGACTTTTGGTGGTCATTAGGTGAATGCGCCTTCCAACCAGCTCTGGAATCAGGATGGATCGTGAAGAATCGCCCGAAACATCCGTTACCCCGGCCCGATGGCAACGGAATCCTCGATCGACCGATTTGGCGATAGTGTCGGCTCAGAAGCTCGGCGCGCGACTCTTCGGATAACGTGTCACCAGATCTGTCACCAAAAGCTAAGGCTGCGAAGCAGAAAGGCCCACGGAGGGCCTTCTAGATTCGAAAGGGTGGTCGGGGTGCCCAGATTCGAACTGGGGGCCTCTTGGTCCCAAACCAAGCGCTCTGACCTGACTGAGCTACACCCCGTAAACTCGAAAACCGGCTGTTCGCCGGACCGTCGATAGACTCTGCTAACGTCGTTGCCAGGGAGTCTCAGACTCGAAACGGTACTCGCAGTATACGGGACGTCATCGGCTTGGGCAGCCGCTCGTGCGGCGCCCGGGACGAAGGATCAGGCGCGCGGATCGTAGGCCGTCGTCGCCGCTTCGAGTCGCTCCAGGTACTCGTTGAACTGCTTCTTCTCGTCCTCTGAGAACGCCTTGCCGAGGTCCGAGATGAAGCGCGTCCTGGCCGGAAGAATGCGCTCGCACAGCGCCTCTCCCTTGGGCGTCAGCCCAACCAGCACGACTCGCCGGTCCGACGCGTGACGCGAGCGCACAACGTATTCATCCTGCTCGAGCACGTCGATCTGATAAGTAAGGTTAGCCGAAGGCACGCGCGTCTCACTGCTGATCTCCGCGTGCGACAGGCCGCGCCCATCGGCGATGTACAGGGCGCGCAGGATTGCGACCAACCAGCCCTTCACTCCGGGTAGCACGGTGTCGTGCACATTGGACGCCGTCTCGCGCAAAGAATCGCTCACCAGCTCGAGGCGGAAGTACAGCCTCAACGCCTCGCTATCGGCCCACGGGTAGCGGTCCGCGTACCCCGCCGCAATGCGGTCGACCTTATCGCTGAGCGTTTCGCGTTCCGTCGTCTCCACCCGATCTCGTTGTTTCAGCTTGTTCGCCATGAGTCATCCTACCGCTTCCGGCTCGCTAGCCGTGAGCCTCGCAACATCAGCATAAAGGATAGTCGAAATTTTGATAATCGAAATCTTGACAGTTATAGATGGCGGTGCCTAGACTCGCTTAACGCTCTTACTCTGCAGCTCGGGGCAGTCGCGCCGGGTTGCCAGGTCCTTCAATCCGCAACCGGCATTCTTCGGGAGGAGCACGCGATGCTTAGCAAAGAAGACAACGAGCTGATCACTAACATCAACCAGGGCACGCCGATGGGCGAAACCTTCCGCCGCTTCTGGCTGCCCCTCATGCTCGCCAGCGAGCTGCCGACGCCGGACTGCGAGCCGGCGCGCGTCACCATCCTCGGCGAGAAGCTCATCGCTTTCCGAGACTCGGACGGCAGAGTCGGCCTCGTCGACGCCTACTGCCCGCACCGTGGCGCGCCTCTGTTCTACGGCCGCAACGAAGAGAACGGTCTGCGTTGCGTCTACCACGGCTGGAAGTTCGACGTCGAAGGCCGCTGCGTCGACCTCCCGAGCGCTCCCGAAGGCGAAACGTACAAGGAAAAGATCAACATCGTCCGCTACCCCTGCGTCGAGGCCGGCGACCTGATCTGGACCTACATGGGCCCGCCGGAGAAGCAGCCGCCCTTCCCGGAGTTCGACTGGCTGAAGCTACCTTCCAGCCACCGCTACGTGCGCAAGTTCAAGCTGGAGTGCAACTACCTGCAGGCCATGGAGGGCGACTACGACCCGTCGCACGCCCGCTTCCTGCACAGCGTCCTGGAAGACGCCACGATTCCCAGCCCGCTGGACCCGAACCGCCTTCAGAACCGGGTCCAGAACAGCTTCGTGCCGGCCGATCGTCAGCCCTGGGACGACCCGTACCCGCGCATCGTCGGTAACCGCCGCGTGCTCAGCAAGCCCGTTGCCGAGCTCTTCGACACCGACAGCGGCATTGTTGCGATCGGCGCCGCCGAGCAGGAGCCCGGCAAGTGGCTGGCCAACCTCGCCGTCACGATTATGCTGCCGATCTTCTGCACCGCCGGCATCGCTGGTCCGAACACCTACAGCAGCAACATGCGCGTGCCGATCGACAACGAGAGTCTGATGTTCTTCCGTCTGCGCTGGAGCTTCGACCCCATCCCGCAGAAAGACATCGACGAGTACACGAACAACGACTGGTACTTCCCGCGTCTCATCCCCGGCACGTTCATCCCGCAGGACAACGTCCACAACAGCTACAACCTCGATCGCGACAAGCAGCGCAGCGACACCTACACCGGCATCCGGACGTTCCCGCTGCAGGACATCGCCATGATGGAGGACCAGTGGGGCCCTCTGGCCAAGCGCCACCTCGAGCACCTGACCAGCTACGACTACATGATCATCCAGGTACGCCAGCGGCTCCTCAAGGTCGCGCGCAACATGGCCGACGGCGTTGAGCCGGAGGAGCCGTGGCACCCCGAGGCCTACTCCTACCGCCGCGAGGTCGCTCACGGCGCCACGCGGGAAGAGGCGATCGCCAACGTCAAGGCGAAGGCGATGAAGAGCGGCTTGCCCGCCGAGTTCCAGGCTCAGCCAATCAACGTCTAGTACCAAACGAGCTCACAAGGCCGAAGAGGGCGCGTCGATGTACGCGCCCTCTTCTCTTTTGCTCAACCGCCGGACTTCGACGGCCTATCGGGAGGATGCCGATCGCTGCTGGTCAAATGTTCACGGCAGGCAGACAATGGCGCTATGCCGAGTACGTTCTGATGGCAACCATCCAGGTCATTCTCCAGGGAGCCCGGAGCGCGACCTACGATATCCTGGACTTTCCCCTCGTCCTCCAGTTTGGCGAGCAGAAGAGCTACGATGCCGCCGTCTACTACATACCCGCCTTCAGCCTGCGCATCCCGGCGCGCCACCTCTCAGAGATTCGCACCGTTCAGGGAGCGTTCAGCGTGCTGGTCGATGGCCCGGAAGGTTTTCGTTCCGGCCCGCATCCCACGACCTGGGTACGCAGCTACTACCCTCGCGGCAAAGACTGCGCCCTCATCGTCACCGGCGCCGATTACACCAGGCTCAACGGCGTCGCCCTAAGCGTCGTCGAGGGCTCGCTGATCATCGACCAGCTCGGCGGCACCGCAAAACCGCAAACCGACGCCGAAGCCTGAGACACCGCCCAATGCCCCCGATTGCCGGCTGCGATAGCGATCGCCACTGCTCGCCTCTTGCCAAGCTTGCGTTCACTGGTTCAGTGTCTAGAGGAGATGGCCGGAGACAGTATCGAGATCTCGGCACGCGGGCGGATCGAAGCGCAGGCATGTGGCCTTGCGCTCTGACTGGCTCAGACGTCTGATCCCCATTCCGATAAGGCCTTCGCTCCGCGACTACGTCCTCGGCAACTACTTCCAAAAGTGGGTCATCCTCGGCTCGTTAATCGGCCTCGTCGCCGGCGCCGGCGCGATCGTCTTCTACGAGTCGATTCGCATCGCCTCGACGTTCTTCCTCGTCGACCTCGCCGGCTATCATCAACCGCTGGCCAGCGGCGAAGGCGCGACCGTAGTGAGCGACGCGGCTCGGCCGTGGGCCCTCCCTCTCATCCTCACGCTCGGCGGACTGCTTAGCGGTCTCATCGTCTATACCCTGGCGCCCGAGGCCGAGGGGCACGGCACCGACGTCGCCATCGGCGCCTTCCACCGGCGAGCAGGTCATATTCGCGCCCGTATCCCGGCCGTGAAGCTGGTTGCGTCGGCGATCACCATTGGCTCCGGCGGCAGTGCCGGTCGCGAGGGCCCAACCGCCGAGATCGCCGCCGGCTTCGGCTCCTGGCTCGGGGACGCCTTCCACCTCTCTGACACCGACCGCCGCATAGCGCTGGCCGTCGGCATCGGCGCTGGCATCGGTGCCATATTCAAGGCCCCGCTGGGAGGCGCCATCCTCTCGGCCGAGATCCTCTACATCCGCGACTTCGAGATCGAGGCGCTGGTTCCCGGCTTCATTGCTTCCGTGATCGGCTACTGCGTCTTCGCGGCCTGGGCCGGCTGGCAGCCCGTGTTCGGCGGGGGCACCGACCTCAGCTTCCACCAGCCGGAGGAGCTCACCTGGTACTTCGTGCTCGGGTTGCTGTGCGGGGTCGCGGGCATCCTCTACGCGCGGTCGTTCTACGCAACGCGCGACTTCTTTCGCAGCGTCCGCATCCCGAATCACGTCAAGCCGGCGATCGGTGGTCTCGCGGTCGGGCTGATCGCGCTGCTCTACCCCCAGATCCTGGCGATGGGCTACGGCTGGCTGCAGATCGCGATCGACGGCAATGTCGCGGACCTGACGCTGAAGACGATGCTGGCGCTGCTCTTCGTCAAGATGATCGCGACAGCCCTGACGGTAGGTTCGGGCGGTAGCGGCGGCGTCTTCGCGCCGGGCCTGTTCATCGGCGGCATGCTCGGCGGTGGCCTCTGGGGTCTCCTGCACACCCACGTTGGCTGGATGCCGGATTCGCCGGCGCCCTACGTCATCGTCGGCATGATGGCGCTGTTCGGCGGTGTCGCGAAGGCGCCGATCGCCGTCATCCTCATGGTCGCCGAGATGACGAACGAGTTCTCGCTGGTCATTCCCGCCATGCTTGCCACGACGCTGGCCTATCTCGTGACCGGCGACACCCGCATCTACGAGAACCAGGTCAACCGCCGCGCCGATTCCCCTGCCCACAGTGGCGAGAACGCGGTACCGCTGCTCCGGTTCCTCACCGTCGCGGACGCAATGCGCGTTGATGTCGCCGTGATGCATCCAGAAACGTCGCTGGCCGACGCTCTCACACTGCTCAGCCAGTCCGGGAACCTCGGCTTCCCCGTGGTCGAAAACGACGACCTGGTCGGCATCTTCACCACCAGGGACGCCCTGATCGCGGAGCAACGTGGCCTCGTGACCGTCGGATCTGCCATGACGCGCGACCTCAAAGTCGCCCACCCGGCCGACAACCTGAAAGACGCCCTGCTGCGTATGACCTCCGCCGGCATCTCGCGCCTGCCGGTCGTCGACCCGCAGCGGCCGCAACACCTGCTCGGTGTCGTCAGCGTACGCGACATCGCTACCGCCCTCGAGAAGGAGCCGCTTGCCGTATCGCGAGCCCGTGGCACGGCGACGACGCCCCAGCGATAGGCGGCGCCCGCGAACGCTCGCTACACCGCGATGCGCGACATGAACGACATGAAGTGCGGCAGCGCCACCTCGGCGTCCGGCAGGTCCGGGTAGGTCGGCTTTTCCCACTTGAACGACACCCAGCCGTCGTAGCCGCGGCCTCGCAGCACGTCGATCACCTTCTGGTTCGGCACGATACCCTCGCCCGGCAGGCACGCCTTCAGCTTGCCCTCCGGTAGCCGTCACGCGGTCGGCGAGGTGGAGCTGACGCACCCACGGCGCCGCCAGCTCTGCCGCCTCGATAACGTCCTCGTCCATGTCGATGCAGTGGTCCGGCGAGAAGCCGACCCCGAAGCGCTCGTCGCCGACCATCTCGGCCAGTCGCACGACCTGCGCCACGTTTGGCGCACCCGGGTGGTTCTGCATGTTCAGCGTCACGCCCGACGTCTCGGCCAGCGTCCGTCGCAGTGCACCCGCGAAGCCTTCGAGATAGGCCTCCCAGCTGCTGTCCGCGGCCGGGCCGCCGGCGTTGACGCGCACGTTGCGCACGCCGAGCCGGTTCGCCAGCTCGACGTGAGCGATGACGTCCGACGCGACCGCATCCCAATCGGCGTTCGGCGTGTTACCGCGCTCGTTGTACGCCAGCAGGCTCGCAATCTCGATCCCGTTCGCGCCGAACAGCCGCCGCAGCGCATCGAGCTCCTGCGGCGTCGACTGCAGCGAGACGTTTCGGTCCGGTGCGCAACGCAGGTCGACGCCCCCGAACCCGAAGCGTTTGGCGCCTTGCACCACGGCCTCGTTGCTCCACTCCGGCGTCCCGAGCGTCCAGTAGCTGAGTCTCATCGTCCACCCCCGGCCTTATGCGGCGCTGATCGCGTTACCGAGCCCTACCCTACTCCGATCGCGCCGCCAGGACACGCGACCTCAGCACGAGGTGTTGTACCCTGGGCGACCCAGCAGCTCATCGAGACGTACGGGCTGCAGGCCACGCGCCTTCAGGCCGTCGAGTATCTCCGGCAGCGCTTCGGCCACCACGGAGCGATCGGCGCCCGGTCTGCCGTCGATGCCGTCGTGCAGCAGGATGATCGAGCCCGGCCTGACGTTGTCGAGGACGCGCGCCGCGACCACGTCCGGGTCGTCCGTTGCCCAGTCTCCCGCCTCGTCATCCCAGGTCACCGTCGTCAGCCCTTTGCCACCCGCCGAGCTCACGGTCAAAGGCGTGCGGTCGCCGTGCGGTGGGCGATAGAACGCCGGACAGACTCCCGCCACGCCTTGAATAGCCGACTCAGCCTTGCCGAGCTCCGGGTTGCCCGGCATCAGGAAGTCCCAGCGCCCGTGCGAGTACGAGTGGTTCGCGATTAGCTGCCCGTCGGCGAGCAACGCCTGCGTGACCTGGGGCTCGGCTTCGACCGCCCTGCCGACCTCGAAGAACGTGCCTTTCACGCCGGCCTCGTCCAGCGCCTGCATCACGTCGAGGGTCCACTGACCGTTCGGTCCGTCATCGAAGGTTATGGCCACCTCACTGCTATCGCGCGACCCGTGCGACACAGTAGCGCCGAACCAGGTCGCGGACGGCAGCGTTGCGCCGAGGTAGGCGAAGCACAACAGCCCCGGTACCAACCCCGTCGTCACCGCAACGGCAGTGCGCCAACGGCTGCGTCGTCGCCGAGCCGCCAACCGCGACGCCGCCAGCGTGCCGCTCGCCGCGATAACCAGCGCAATCGCCGCATCCTCCGAGACCAGCAGCCAGATGACCGCACCCGTCACAACCACAGCTACCAGCATCAGCCCGGCGATACGGTCCGGCAGCCGCATACCGGCCCAGGTCAGGGCACCACACGCGACCGCCAGCTCGAGCCAGTGAAGGTAGACCACGCGCGAACAGCGTCCGCGGCGTTAGGCCGCGGGACCGACCGGTGTCGCGTCGATAGTTATGTCACCTAGATAGGCTCCATCGGCCAGCAGACGCCTCAGGCCGGTCGTAAGATCGACCGGAGGGCCCCAGCGTCCTGTCGCCAGCAGCCGGCCCGGTGCCAGCAGCGACGCATCGACGTCGCCTGCCCGTGAAGGGCCTTGCGCAACCGTTGCCTCTCTGCCCGTTACCTCTACCAGCGCCTGCAACAGCTCGATCACGGAGGTCGACATGCCGCTGCATACGTTCCACACGACGTCCTCGCGCGACGCCAGCGCCAGCTCGACCGCGTCGACAACGTCGTCGACGTAGACGAAGTCGCGACGCTGCCTCCCGTCGCCGTGGATCTCGACCCGCCCATCGCCGAACAGCCGCTCGAGGAAGATCGACACGACGCCGCCCTCCTGGTCGCAACGCTGACCGGCGCCGTAGATGTTCGAGGGTCTCAGGATGGCGTGCGAAGGCGCCTCCAGGCGCACGATCTGCTCCGCTACGTACTTGTTGAGCCCGTAGTGGCTGGCGGGCTGCGCTAGCTGCGACTCGTCCGCGGCGAGTCGCGTGTCGCCGTAGATAGCGCCGCCGGAGGAAAAGAACACAAAGCGTCTGACGCCATGACGCTGCGCCTGGCGCGCAACCTCTCGCGTGCCCGCCACGTTGATCGACCAGTCGCTCTCGGGTTCGGCCATCGAGCGCGCGACGCTGGTCTGCGCGGCGCAGTGCACGACCGCCTCGACTCCGCCGGCCATGGCGGCGCTCACGTCGGCCTCGCTGCGCACATCGCCGGCCACGAACTGCACGCCGCGCGGCAGATTATCGATGCGTCCTGTGCTCAGGTCGTCGAGCACGATCACCGGGCCAGACTGCGCTAGGCGCCGCACTACGTGTGAGCCGACGAAGCCGGCCCCACCGGTCACCAGCACCGCGCCGCGCCTAGCTCGCATCGCCTGCCAGCTCCAGCGCGGGCTCTTCTACTTCGCGCACCTGCAGCGCGATCAGCGACGCCGCGATTAGCACGCCGCCGACCAGCGCCAGCGACAGCCTTACGTCCGCCAGCGCCGCCGTTAGCGAGCGGCCCCGCCATGTGCCCGATGCCCTCGAGCGCGAACAAATAGCCAAACAGCAGCCCCGGCGCCGTGCGAGCCAGGTCGAGCGACAGCGCCGTCATCGTCGGCACCGCGAGACCGAGCCCGACACATCCGGCCGCGATTAGCGCGACTTGCTGCGACTGGCCCGTCGCGTTGCTCACTGCCAGGAAGCTCGCGCCGGCCAGCGCCAGCCCGGCCGCCATGGACACTCGACGCGACAGACGCCCGAGCACGCCGGCCAGCAGCACGCCGGCGCCGAAGCACACTCCCGCGGGCACCAGCAGCACGGTCTCT
This sequence comes from uncultured Chloroflexia bacterium, assembly GCA_963732945.1. Lineage (GTDB taxonomy): Bacteria > Chloroflexota > Dehalococcoidia > DSTF01 > WHTK01 > WHTK01. Next base: position 780,263 of record CAVTBL010000004.1, on the reverse strand, counting down.
TGCTGCAACGACACGCCCATCATGTCGCGGCCGATCGCCCGGAAGCTGGCCAGCAGCGCCGCCGCCGCGATGCTCTGTAGCAGGAAGGCGCTGCCCAGCGCCACGTATGCCGGTTGCGCCAGGATCGCTCGCAGACCGAAGGCGTGTGATTCGGACTCGATTCTCGCAGACGCGAACTCGCGCTCGGAGTCGAGGCTCAGCTTCAGCGCGACGGAGATCGCTGAGAAGCGCCAGCAGGATTGCGACCCGGAACGGCACGCTCGCCGGCAACACGAACCCGAGCGCCAGCGCCGTCACGACGCCGCCTCCGGTCGCTGCCGTCATCGCCGCCGTGAGCGCGCCGCGTACGCTCGACGGCATCGCGTGCGCCTGACCCAGCAGCGCCGGCCAGCAGCAAGCGCTGCCGATGCCGTAGAGCACGCTCGCAAGCAGCACCAAGGCTGGCAGCGTCGGCGCCAGCAGCAACGCCACCAGCGCCGTCGCGATGCACGCGAGGCCCAGGCTCAGCGTCCGATGCGCCCCCAGCCGGTCCGTCACGCGACCACCCTGGTACTGCAACGCCAGCTTGCCGGCCGCGAACAGCGCCAGCGCCAGCCCGGGTACCGCCCGCCCGGCGATCTGCTGCGGCGTGAAGTAGCTCTGCAGCGCGATCAGGAACACGAACGCGAACGGCGCGTCGAGGCAGAACACGAACAGCAGCAGACGCCGGCTGCGCCCGTCGCGCGCGATCACCTTTGCGTCATCGAGCAGCGTACCGAGTCCCGACCTCATAGGCCGCACTCGCTAACCGACGGCACCGGGCCGCTCAGCTTCGAGAGGCCGCTCACGTCGTACACAGTGAAGCGGCCTGCCGGGTCGCTGTACGCGACGCTCGCCTTGCCCGACGTCACGAGGCCCTGTAGCAGCCCGGCCTCGTTGTGGCGATAACGCTGCGAGTACGCGGTCTCGACCACGTCGAACTGCAGCGACTTCGCCTGCGCGTAGCAGGAGAACTGCGTCTCGGTCCAGTTGTGGCGCTGATAGCTCTCGGTGAAGAAGTCGTTGCCCAGCACCGCGCCGTGCTGCATGAAGCGGTAGGCGCCGTCCTCGCGCTCCGTCGGCTCCATTACGCGGTACACGCCGCCCGGCACGAAGGCCTGCGACTCGAAGAAGCCCGTGTAGATGTCGCCGGCAGAGTGCGTAGCGCCGAAGTAGCTGCCGCGATTGAGGTCACCGACCCGCACGACCCCCATGCCGAAGCCAAGCCCCAGCACGCACAGCCCGCACACCCCCGCCGTCACGGGCACGTAGCGCTTGAGGACGAAGTCTCTGACCGACGGAAGGCTGAGCAGGAACGGCAGCACCAGGATCGTGCCGCGGCGCAGGACTGAATCGAGGCTCGAGAGCGCGACCGTGACGATCGAACTATCGACGGCTGCCGGCGTGCTCAGCGTCATCCAGAACACCGGCACCAGAGGCAGCGCCATCACAGCGCCGATGCCGAGGAAGGGCACGAGGCGCTCACGCCGGCCCACCGCAAGGTAGACCCCATAGGCGACGATGGCGGCTCCGCCCATCAGCGGATGCGTGCTCACGGTGAGCCAGAACAGCAACCCCGCGATCACCTTCCTGTCGCGCTCGAACGCCCAGACGAACAGGAAGAAGAACGTCGCGCTCCAGACGCTGGTGAGCTGGAACGAGAACAGCGAATCGATGAAGAACGGGTTGACGATGAAGATCAGCAGCAACCACGGATTGCGCAGCGAGGGTCGCACCAGACCCGCCGCCCACACCATAGCCAGCACGCCGAGCACCATGAGCAGCGTCACGGCCCAATCGCCGAGCACCGGATACAACGCCGCGCCCGCCAGATACGGCACGAAGCCGTACGTAAACGTCGTAGCCTTGCCGCTGTCGAGCAGCGCGATATGCACTGGCAGCGCGCCGTGGTGGAACACCTGCTGCGCGATGTACCAGACGTGCGCGTAGTGCTCCATCGAGTCGTTCGCCAGGAACAACGGGTGCGCCAGCACGTCGAGCGCCATCAGCGCCAGTACCAGCGGCCCGATCAACGGCAGGTAGTAGACCAGCGAGCTCGGCACGCCGGCCGGTGCGCCGCGTCGCGTTTCGAGGCGCCAGGCCGCGGCCGGAATCGCCGCCAGGTCGATCGCCACGTCTTTGAGCCGCGTGCGCGACCGGAAGATCGGCACCGGCACCAGGTAGTTGTTGTCGACGCGATAGCCGAGGCGCGCCAGGATCACGGCGACCTCGACCGTCTCGCTGTATTTGTAGCCCTTGTAGTAGCGCAGCGCCGCCAGCAGCGCCCCAACTCGAAACGCCCGATAGCCCGACTCGACGTCGTACAGGCGCTTGCCGGCCCACAGCGACGCCCACAGCGACATGACGAAGTTCCCGACCCGCTTGTAGCGCGTGTACAGGCTGAAGTCGCGCCGCGCGATCACGGCATCGAGCTTGTTGTGCGTCAGATGATCGACGAGCTCGTCAACCTCCGCCGGGTCGTGCTGCCCGTCGGCGTCGATAGTCAGCACGACGTCGTCGCTGCTCAGCACACCCGTCGACTGATAGCGCGCCACCTCTTCGAAGGCGCGATAGTACGCCGCCGACATGCCGCGGTTCTGGTTGAAGCAGATCAGCCGGACATGCGGCCGTCCCTCCGCCCACGCCACGACGAGCTCGCGCGTCCGGTCCGTAGAACCGTCGTCGACCACGACGAGTTGGTCTGCCATTGGCTCCAGGCGTTCGAGCACGGAGACGATGGTCGCCTCTTCGTTGTAGGCAGGCATCACCGCGACACGGCGGGGCGTGCGCGTAGAGGCGCCGGACTCGATCGCCTCGCTTGTGGTTGTCATCGACGTGCGGGCGCGCTCGCCTCTGCCATCAGCCATTGCACCGTCTCACGCGCCCCGTCCTCGAAGTTGACGCGCGGCTCCCAACCGAGCACTCGCTTCGCCGCGGCGCTGGAGACATCGGCGCCCTTGTAGTCGCCGACGCGCGCCGGCAGGAACTGCAGCGGCACTTCCGACCCCGTGAGGCGCAACACAGTCTGTGCGATGCGCAGGATCGTCACCTCTTCGCTACCATCGAGGTTGAAGGTGGCGTTTTCGGCCTGCGGCTGGAGCGCCAGTACGTGGGCGCGCGCCAGGTCGGTGACGTAGACGAACTTGCGCTGCTGACTGCCGTCGCCGGTTATCGTCAGCGCCTCGCCCGCCAGCGCCTTGCGCACGAACAGCGGCAGCACCAGAGACGGACGCATGCGCGGCCCGTACGGGATGCCGTAGCGCAAAATCGTGAACGGCAGGCCGTGCATGTGCTGGTAGTCCTGCACCATCAGCTCCGACGCCAGCTTGGTCGACGTGTACAGGTGACGGTTCGCGTCCATCGAGATCAGCGCCGTCTCGTCTACCGTGGCGCCATCCTCCGGCAGCGTGACCGACGAGTACACCCAGACCGTGCTCGCCAGCACGAAGCGCTTCAGCGAGTTTGCCTTCGCTGCCTCCAGCGCCCGCAGCGTACCGCCGATGTTGGTGTCGACTGCTCCGGCCGGGTCGCGCGCCACGTCGTTCACGTCGGCGTAAGCCGCGAGGTGGAACAGCACGTCGAGGCCGGCGACCGCGTCCTTCATCGCCTCGCCGTCCATCAGATCCACGGCGCGATGCTCAACGCCGAGGCGCTGCGGCTGCAGTCGATCCAGCACGCTGACCTCGTGCCCTGCCTCGACCAGCGCGTCGACGACGTGTGAGCCGATGAACCCGGAGCCTCCGGTGACACCGATTCGCATTACAGGCTCCTCCCCGTCGACGCGGGCGCCGGGCTCGCCAGCGTGGCCGCCAGCGAGTCGATTACGTAACGAGCATCGTCCGTGGTCATCGTGGCCGAGATCGGCAGGCAGACGTGGCGCCGGCAGATGTCCTCGGCGCCGGGCAATGGACCGTCGTTGTACGCCTCGAACACCGGCTGCTGATGGCATGGCGTGTCGTACACTTCGCCGCTCAGACCGATGTCGTAGTCCTCGCGCATGCGGCGCTTGACCTCGGCGCGGTCCGAGTCGTTGAGCATGACCATGTACTTGTAGTAGCTGCTCTCGCACCCCGGCGCCGGCAGCACCGGCGTCGCGAGTCCGGCGAGGCGCTTGAGCCCCGCGTCGTAGACCTGCGCAATCTCGCGCCGGTGCTCGATGAACTGGTTCAGCCGTCGCAGCTGCGCCAGGCCGATTACGGCGTGCGGCTCGCTCAGGCGCCAGTTGTAGCCGAGGCGGACGTGAAAGTTGGTCGTGAAGCCCTCTTTGCCCTGGTCGCGGTAGATGCGCGCCTCGCGGTAGAGGTCCTCGTTGTTTGTGACGATGATGCCGCCTTCGCCCGAGGTCATGACCTTCGTTGGGTAGAAGGAGAACGCGCCGGCCAGCCCAAACGAGCCCGCGGCTTTGCCGTTGAAGCTGCTGCCGTGCGCGTGCGCCGCGTCTTCGACCAGCGGGATGTTGTGCTCGGCGCACAGCGCCCGAATCGCCGGTAGCGCGGGTGTGATCAGCCCGCCGATGTGCACCACGATTACGGCTGCAGTCTGTGGCGTAATCGCCGACTCCAGCGCCGCGAAGTCGAGCGCGAATGAGCCCGGCTCGCAGTCGGCGAAGCGAGGCCGGCCGCCCGCGTGCACCACGGCTCCGGCCGTCGCGTAGAACGTGTTCGTCGGCACGATGACCTCGCGCCCTTCGACGCCGATCGAGCGCAGAATGATCTCGAGGGCGCTGGTGCCGCTGTTCACGGCGACCGCATAGCGTACGCCGCACAGCGACGCGAACTCGTCCTCGAGTTGCTCGCCGTACTTGCCGAGCGTTAGCCGGCCGCTCTGCAGGCAGGAGTCTATTTGTTCGAGGATCCAGGCTCTGTCTTCGTCAGGGAAGTAGATGTTGGCAGGAGAAACGCGCATTATCAGGCCTCCTGCATTTCACTCTTGCAGGCGCCTCTCAGTGCTTCATGAAGAAGTTATGAAATCGCAATGAAATCGCGGTGAACGACAGAATCAAGCGTCTTTGAGCGCCGGCAGTTCTACAACGAACCTGCTGCCCTTGCCCTCGGCACTCTCGAAGCTGGTCTGCCCGCCGTGGTTCTCCGCGACCTGCCTCACGATTACGAGGCCGAGGCCGCTGCCGTCACGCCGCACCTCGAGCGCCTGCTTGCCCCTGAAGAACCGCTCGAACACCCGCGGCTGCTCCGCCTCGGGTATGCCGATACCGCTGTCTTTGACCGATACGCAGATTCTGCCGTTCTGCCTCTCGACCACCGCGTCGACCGATCCGCCTTCGGGCGTGTACTCGATCGCGTTGTCGAGCAGGTTCGCAAACATGTGCTCCAGCCCCTCGGCGTCTCCCAGCACCATCGCGGAGTCGCAAGTCTGCAGACTGAGCCGGCGGGTAGTCTCGCGCTCCCTGTATGACGCAAACACGTCCTTTGCCAGCTCGGTCAGGTCGACCGGTGACTTGGGCCGAGACTCCTCCTCCTCGCGCGACAGCACCAGCAGGTCCGTGATCAGACGGCTCATCGACTCAATCTCGCTGCGCATGATCTTCAACGCCGACTCCCGCTCGGCTTCGGACACGCCTTGGTAGTGGAGAAAATCGATGTATGTACCGATCACGGTCAACGGCCGCCTCAGCTCGTGCGACGAGTGCGCCAGGAAGTCGCGCTGCACTACGAGCATGTTTCTCACGCGCTCGACCATGGCGTTGAATGTACGCACGAGCTCTGCGATCTCGTCGTCACGCGACGGCGGCACCAGCCCGGACGCGAAGTCGCCGGAACGCTCGATGCTGGCGGCTCGATCGGCCACCTCGCGAACTGGGCGCAGCGACCGCCCGGCCAGGTAGTAAGCCGGTCGCGCCCGTCAGCAGCACGACGAGGATTGCTCCCGCCACGAACACGCCTCGCAGCTCGTTGATTGCGGCGTCAGTCTGCTTCAGAGAGACCGCCCCGATTATGTACGCCTGAGGGTTGTCATTCGAAGGGTAGGCCTGGTACGCGACCCGCAGCTGGCGGCCTTCGGTGCCCCAGTTCACCGGATTGTCGGGACCACGACTCAAAGAAGTTACGTTTGGCAGCCCAACAGCGGCATCACGCGATGAGGCATAGAGCACCTCCCCGCTGCTCCCGACCACCTTGAACACGAAGTCTGATCCGGAAGCCGCGTCCAGCGAGGCGAGGTTCTGCCTCAACGTTTCTATGTCCGTGAGCGGCTGCTCGCCCGTGTCCGCCGCAACACTATCGATGCGCCCGAGCACGCTGTCGTCCAACGCGCCGTAAATGCGCGACGAGGCTATGAAGTACACGGCCGCACTGAACACGACCAGAGCCGGCACCAGGAACAGGATGTAGCTCAGCGCCAACCGCAGCCGCAGCGACATGGCCTACGACTCTCTCAGCGTGTAGCCCACGCCCCTGACTGTCTGAATCAAGCGCGTACCGCCGTCGCCCTCGAGCTTCTGGCGCAAGCTCGCGACGTGCACGTCGACGACGTTCGACTCGATGGCCTCGTCTCGCTCCCAGGCCAGGTCGAGGATCTCCTGGCGCGTAAACACCCGGCCCGGCGAAGCCATCAGGATCTGCAGGATGCGAAACTCCTTCGACCTCAGGTTCAGCGGCCTACTGTCGCGACTGGCTTCCCAGCGCCCCGAATCGAGTGTCAGCTCCCCGAACTGCAGCCGCGTGCTCTGGTGGGGCGGCGTGTGAGTGCGCCGCAGCAGCACCTTTATCCGTACGATCAGCTCGCTGGTGGCGAACGGCTTCGTCAGGTAGTCGTCGGCGCCGGCTTCGAGGCCGGTCACGCGGTCGGCGACGCTATCGAGTGCCGTGAGCATCAGGATCGGCGCCTCGATTCGGTCTCTCAGCAGCCGGCACAGCGTCAAGCCGTCGACGGTCGGCATCATCACGTCGAGAACGATGACGTCGTAATTCGATCGATCGATCTGACTCAGCGCTTCGCCGGCGTCCTTCGCCAGGTCCACGTCGAACCCCTCGAGCGCCAGGACGCGCGACAACGCATCGAGCAGATGCGGATCGTCGTCGATTAGCAGGATTCGTAGCCCGGTGCCGGCTGAGGCGCTCATAGCTCGTGATCAAATTTAGCGCGTTCGGCAGCCGGGTCGATAGGCCCCACCCTGAGGCCGTTCGGCGCCGAGTCCTTTCGGCAGGCGACACTAGCGCCGCACCTCGCTAATCTGAGTAGCCATGGCGCCTGACGAACAGCATCGCCGCACGCCTCTGCCCGATGTCGCACAGGGGCCCATCGAACGCGGACCGCCGCATCCCGAGGAGTCGAAGTTCCTCAGCGGTCCGCGGCCCCGGGGCAGCGAGCTGCTCATGGCGCTGCGCCTGTTCAGCGAGTTCATGCGCGGCTTTCGCAAGCTGCACTTCGTTGGCCCTTGCGTCACCGTCTTCGGCTCGGCGCGCTTCACCGAGAACGGCGTCTATTACAAGATGGCCCGCGAGGTCGGTCAGGCCCTGGCGCGCGCCGGCTTTACCGTGATGACCGGCGGCGGACCCGGCATCATGGAGGCCGCCAACCGCGGCGCCCGGGAGGCCGGCGGACGTACCGTCGGCGCCAACATCGAGCTGACCCACGAGCAGCACCCGAACGCCTTCCTCGATACCTGGATGACGTTTCGCTACTTCTTCGTGCGCAAGGTCATGCTGGTCAAGTACTCGTACGGCTTCATCGCCTTGCCCGGCGGCTTCGGCACCCTGGACGAGGTCTTCGAGACCGCGACCCTGGTTCAGACGCGCAAGATCGAGGACTTCCCGATTGTGCTCATGGGCTCCGAGTTCTGGCAGCCGATGATCCGCTTCATGCAGGACACCCTGGTCGAAGCCAGGACCGTCGACCCGATCGACGTAGAGCGCCTGTTAGTCACAGACTCGCCCCAGGAGGCCGTCGACTACATCCGCAACGCCGCGATCACCAAGTTCGGCCTCTCGTACGTCGAGAAGCAACCGCGGCGCCACTGGTTCCTCTGGGAGTTCGACCGGCCTTAGACAATTCGCGATCCCGCGGACCGCTGCAATGCCTGAACGGCTCTGGCAACCTCGCACATATACGGCTCTATAGTAGAAGTACCGACAGCAGCGGCACTCGCGAACTAAACTACGTTCGCGACCTCCACGCCAACCCCACCTCAGCCTCGAAGGAACGGGCGCTATGCCAGGCAACATCCGCATCGGGCGCATCTTCGGCATCGATATCCAGATTCACTGGACCTGGCTGCTGATCTTCGTCCTCATCACCTGGACCTTCGCTGTCGGCGTGCTCAAGCAGTTCTACCCTGACTGGAGCGATGCGCAGCGCTGGGTGGCCGGCGGCGCCATCTCCATCGTCTTCTTCGTCTCGATCCTGCTGCACGAGCTATCGCACTCGCTGGTGGCCCGCCGCTACGACCTGCCCGTCTCCAGCATCACGCTGTTCGTATTCGGCGGCGTCTCCAACCTGTCGAAGGAGCCCGAGACCGCAACGCAGGAGTTTCGCATCGCGATCGTCGGCCCGCTGATGAGCTTCGCCCTGGCGATCTTGTTCGCGGTCGGCTACGTCGCGTTGACGCCTATCGAAGAAGGCGCCGGCGGCGTCTCCGCCAACCTCGCCTTCATCAACCTCGCGCTCGGCATCTTCAACCTCGTCCCGGGCTTCCCGCTCGATGGCGGACGCGTGCTGCGCAGCATACTCTGGCGTCGAACCGGCGATCGCCTGGAGGCTACACGACTCGCCTCGCGGGTCGGCGAGTGGGTTGCTTACGGCATGATGGGGCTCGGCGTCGTCACGTTCTTTCTCGTCGACCTCGTTTCCGGCATCTGGTTCTTCCTCATCGGTAACTTCCTCAACACCGCGGCCCGGGCCAGCTACAGCGATCTGCTAGTCGAAACGACGCTCAAGGGCATACCCGTCACCGTCGTCGCGCGCAACGACTTCATCGGTCTGTCTCCGGAAGTCACCCTGGCGACGCTCGCCGAGGAGTACATCCTCGCTGGAAAGGGCCGTGTCTTCCCCGTGCTCGCCGGCGAAGAGCTGCTGGGACTGATCACGATCAGCGACCTGCGCAAGCACCCGCGCGAGGAGTGGCCCACAACTACCGTCTTCCGCGCCATGACGCCATTCACCCAGTTACGCACCGTCAGCAAGAACGACGACCTCACCGTTGCCCTCGCGAAGCTCGCGACCGGCGACATCCATCAGGTACCGCTGGTCGATGGCAAGCTGATCGTGGGCATGCTCGACCGGTCTGACCTGCTTCGTTACATGCACACCCAGAGCGAGCTGCACGGCCACGCCAGGGCAGCCTAGCTTTCGACCATTGCAACCCCGGCCTGTCGCTGAACGGGCGCGAACCTGACTTCGACGTAAACACAGCGAGACGCCGCCAGCTCGAAAGCTAACGGCGCCTCGTTATGCCTTGCTACCGGCCCTGCCGGCCTCGGTCAACAGCTGGCGATCGAGAACATCTCGACGCCGCTATAGGCCGACGTGTTGGGACTCAAGAACGCGTAAGCCCTCCAGTAGTACGTCTGACCACAGCTCAGCACCAGGCTAACGCTCGTCGATGTCGTACAGGCGTTGTGCCAGGTCGCGCCGAAGTTTGTCAGGTCGGATTGGCTCTGTGCGTAGTCGACGCACGTGAAGGATGTCGCATTCGGTTCGTCCCAACTGAAGGTTACGGTCTTTGTTCCCGTTACCCCGGAGGAGCTAATCACCGTGTCGAGATTAGTCGGTGCCAGCAACGGGCAGTCGCCTGTCTTCACGGTGTCGATTGAGCTGTATCCGCTGGTACCCGGGCCTGCCGCCCACACGCGCCAGTAGTAGGTCGTGCCGCAAGACAGGCCGCTTGTGCTGGCCTGAGTCCCAGTCGTGCCGCAGCCGAAGTTCATCCAGGTACCCGTGAGGGTCGTAAGGTCGCTCTGCGACTTGGCGATGTCGACGCAGTACCAGTAATTGTTCGCACCGCGGTCCCATCGGAAGCCCGCGCTCGTTGGCGTCACGTTGAAGTTGCGGAGGTTCGTCGCCGGCGTGAAACCACAGCCCGGCGTCTGGAACGTGTTGTACGTACGAATAGCCGGAGCCGCCGGGACCCCAGGCGTAAACGCGCCAGTAATGCGGTACACCGCAAGCGATGCTGTCGACCTCGAGCGATGTCGAGGTCGTACCGCAGCCCCAGTTATGCCAGCTACCTGAGAACGTCGTCAGGTCGCTGAGGCTAAACGCTGTGTCGACACAGTAGAACTGGTTCCCCGTGCCTGCAGTCCAATGAAACAGCACCGAATTCGGCCCGAGGATGCTCGTCGTCGGGTTGCTCGGCGGCGTAAAGACGCCACCACCGCACGGACTCGTCGTGAACGCAATCGTGTCGCTGGTCAGCCAGAATCCGGCCCAGGTGCTAATCCGGCTGTAATAAGTCGTGTTGGGCAGCAGGCCAGCCCAGTTGAACGCGTTCACGTTCGGCTGCAGCGGTCCGAAGTTAGCGTAGCCGTTGAACACCGGACTCGCGCTCACGTCCATCCACTGCTGGCCGAGCCCGGACGGGTTCCAGACGAAGGTCACCTGAACGAATCCGTTGCCGAGACAGGTCTGCTGAGTCACGACCTGCCCGGTGGCGGCGCCGGCAGGCGCCGCCTCGACTGAGGCCCGCCCGGGGCCGCCTCCGAAGGCAAACAACAAAACGAAAAGCGATACCGAAACGAGGAGCAGTTTTCTCACGCTTGAACCTCCGCGGGATGAGATCCACAGCATCGTCTCCCGCGAGAGGTTCCATTCGCATAAAGGAAGTGCAACTTTTGAAAACGAGTATCGAGAGCCTCGCCGACCGTACTCGCGCCCGCCAAACGCCAGCTCCGGCACGGCAACCATCGCCCCGGCACTTCGAAACGCCCGCAGAAACGCCAACGGCTCGATGACGTCGGACCGAGGCTCCTCAAGACATCGGCAACGCAACCGCCCACCTGATGAGCGGCGAAGTCAGCCACTCCGGCGTCCAGGGGAAACGGGCGGCATGCCCGTCACATGACGTTGCACAAACTCGAGGCCAGCAACTGCGCAACTCTCAACTACGAAGCCTGGACCAATCGAACCTCCAACTCGTCGGAGGCCGGCGAGCCTCATCTGATAAACTTCGCTTGCACTCGGCGCAGGTTCACACTAGGACGCGATTGCAGCCCGGTTCGTGGGAAGTCTCCGACTGCTCACACCGTGGCTGCAGCAGAATCAAACCGAATGCGACGTCGAAGCACGAGAGCAGCGGGCTCTCGTCGGCCACAGCAGCGCCACGCTTCAAGGGCCCTTAGCTCAGCGGTAGAGCAGCGGACTTTTAATCCGTCGGTCCAGGGTTCGAATCCCTGAGGGCCCACCACTACTTCGATTCTAGAAGCGCACTAATCTTCCACCGGTCAGCCGCGATTCGTGCTTTCTGACAGCAGCTTTGACAGAGACGGCGATGGACACCGGCGGACGAAAGTGCTCTTAATCCTCGATCGCAGCCTCGACCGTTCGCGCAGCCTCGGCTTGCCTGCTCGTGGCCACGTGCTGGTAGCGGTCCATGGTGAAGGCGGACTGACTGTCTCCGAGCGTCTCTGACACGACCTCCACATCCAGGTGGGCGCCCAGCATGATCGTCGCGGCAGTATGGCGCAGATCGTGGAACCTGATCCGCGGCAGGCTGGCCTTTTCTAGCAGCGGCCGGAAGTGACGCTGAGTAAGGTACGAAACCTCCACGGGCTTCCCGACCTCGTTCGTGAACACGAGCTCTCGGTCTTACCAATGGCGCCCCATCTTTGGACGCTCCTCAGCCTGTTCTTCCTGTGCCGGCGAAGCCCCCCGGTAACGGTCGCCCCGACCACGATCGTCCGGCGCGACCTGGCCGACTTCGGCTCGACAAGTTGAAACTAGCCGTCGATGCGCTGCGACTTCTCCACGATCCCTATCTAGAAACTGCCGAGTAATCAGTCGCGCGAGACTGAGAGCGGCGTCCGAAGAAATCCTGACGCTATGGCCGCGTCGGGTTGATTGCTGCCTGACCCTACGAGCCTCGCTAAGGCTGGTTCAGTCCGAGGCCCAGGAAGTAACGGCCGGCAACGGGTAACGCATTGATGCCGCCGACCGCATGGGTGATCGTCGTATGTACGTCGCGGAAGCAGCGATCGAGACGGTTCGTCATGTAGATCGAGCTGCTGCCGGCGGCCTCGTACACCATGTCGACGACCTCGCGAGAGACGAGCGATGCCGTTCCGGATGCGCAACGCATTAGCGCCGCGGCCTCTTCAGGGACCTCCTCGCCGCGCGCGATGTAGGCATCGACGCCTCTCGCCGCATCGAGCAAGAAGAGACGCGCACCGCGCAATCGCCCTTCTGCTTCACCGGCCACACGGTGGACGCTGTCGCGCTCCAGCAGGCTGGAGCGCCCGGCGCTCGCAGGCTTGACGCGCGCCAGATCGAAGAAGCTGTCGACGGCGTCGCGCGCGATGCCAATCGCGACGCCGGCGATGTTCGCCGACCACGGGGTCGAGCGCGATGTGCTGTAGAGCTGGCTCGGTTCGTACGTCTCCGGGCTCGCGGTGGCGAACACGCGCTCTTCGGGTACGAAGATGTCTTCGCCTTCGAAATGGTGGCTACCGGTACCGCGCATGCCCGTGGTGTACCAGGTGTCCAGGATGCGGACCTCGGAAGGTGGAATGAGGAAGGAGTAGAGGACCACGTTGCCGCTCGGTCCACGGCGCAGGTCGCCGTTCTCCGAAATACGTCCGTTGGCGACCATCCAGTCAGCGTGGTGCGAGCCGCTGGCGAAGCCCCATCTGCCGGTGATGCGATAGCCTCCCGGCACCGCGACCGCGAGTCCGCCGCCCGGCGCGCTGCGGTCGCCACCGCCCCCAATCGTCCCCGCGATCACTGTGCGGCCTCCATCAGTCATCGCCGAGGCGACCTCGTGGCTCAGTCGAGCCCAGAGGATGCTGTGGTTGCTAGATATCATCGAGCTCCAGCCGGCGGCTCCGTCCAGACGCGACAGCTCTTCCATAATCCGCACCGAAATCTCGATGGGCAGCTCGTAGCCGCCGAGCGACCTCGGCAGCCAGGTGCAGAAAAGCTCCTGTTCGCGCATCGCCGCCACGATCTCGGGGGCAAGGTGGCGCTGCATCTCGCTTTCGTCCCGGTGCGCCTCGATTACGGGGGCTATCGAGCGGACACGTTCCGTCCACTCACGCGCCAGCTGGTCTACGCCTGCATCTGTCGTCATTGCGGCACCTCCTGAGCGAGTACGCCTCGCCCCACCTACACCCAGAGCTCCTCGCTTGCCAGCGCAGCGCCTTTGACCAGAGCGTCGAACTTGGGCCACGCCACGGCCTCGCCGACCTCGTTCAGGCTGGCGAAGGTGCCAAAGCCGCAGTCGGCCCCGGCGATAACATTCTCCTTGCCGACCAGGTTCGCATAGCGGATCAGGCGCTGCTTCACCAGCTCAGGATGCTCCACCAGCACGCTCGAATGCGTGATCACGCCCGGGATGAGGACGGAGCCGTCCGGCAGCTTGTGGTCCTGCCAGATTTCGTACTCGTGCTCGTGGCGAGGATTGGCGCCCTCGAAGGAGTAGGCGCCGGCGTCGATGCGCAAGATCAGGTCGATGATGTGCTTTAGCTCGAGGTCGTGCACGCGCGGCCCGACATCGATGCCGTAGCAGGTGTGCCAGCGCACCATGTCTCGCGGCACGTTCTTCAGCGCATGGTTCACCGCTTCGATGCGCAGCTCGGCCCACTTCACCGCGTCTTCGATGCTCAGCTCCGGGCGCATGACGTACATCATGGAAAGGTGCGGGTCGTCGATCTGCACGACAATGCCAGCGTCCGTTATCGCTTTGTACTCCACGCCGAGCGCCTCAGCGATCGCGAACAGAAACTCCTCCTGCGTGCCGTAGTAGCGGTTGCTCTGCCAGTGCTCGACGCTGGTCGGCGAGATGGCGGGCATGAACAGCTCGGTTGCCGGCAGGCCTTTCGCGGCGTTCTTCAGGTTCTCGATGTCGCGCTGGACGGTCTCGGCTCCGGCGTAGGTAATCGGGCCGGTGCAGACCATGTGCATCGCGCCGCCGGAACCGCCTCCACCTCCACGCGAGAGCGCTTCGTAAACTTGAGGGAAGTCGCGGTGCTCACGCGATCCGCCGAACGGATCGCCGCCGGCGACGCCGGGCTCGAAGCCGCCGAGGCGCTCGTTGATGTAGTGGATGAAGCCTGGCTTGCCGAACTCGCCGTCGTCGACGATGTCGAGGCCAATGTCGGTCTGGCGTTTGACTACCTTGTCGACCTCCTGCTTCAAGGTGCGGGAGTAGGTCTCAGGCTCGCGCTCTTTGTTTGCGACGGCAGCGAGCAGGTTCGCGGGCCGCGGCAGGCTGCCGATGTGGGTGGTGAGTATCCGGTCGGTGCTGCGCTTCATCGAGGCCTCCTGGACTCCTGCAAGAACGCGGCGGTGGATTCCGCTGTAACCGTTCAGCAACATTGCGTTGATGCCGCGTACTCAAAAGCATGAAGCATGTATTCGTCAAGCGACGACGAGCATTTTGCGAACCGGCATGCCCACAGCGAGGTTGCCAGGACATCTTTGGCTCCCTGTGACTCGAACGGCCGAGTATCTTTGCCGTCTGGCGGCGAACGCCACCGGGCTAGCTGCGGGCATCCGCAGTGACGGGAGTGTGCAGCTTGGAAGAGCAGGCATCGAGGCCTCGGCAGGAAAGGTGTCGACCGTGAAATGGCACCTGGCTGCCCTCACCCCTGGCAGTCGTCTCATGTGCCGATGCGCACTTTGTCTTCGAAGTCTTCAATAGCCCGGATAATCGATAGAGCCGTCAGCCGGCCGGTCTTCGGATTCTCGCCGGGAATGTTCTCGATGTGGACCTTCAGCGACCCGAACTCTCCCTCCACCTCAATGTCGTGGCAGTTTCGTTGGACGTTTGGATCGGCCCATATCGCAACTTCTGTACGATCAGGTCCGATCCCTGCCAGGCTGAGCGCGGCCGACACATTCAAGTTATCGGGAAAACCTCGAACGGCCTCTCGTGCCGCTCCTGCGAACAGCAGCTGGGGCTCGTGCAGCCCTTCGAGTGAGATGCCGTTCTGGACCAGAAAAGGCGCTCCCTCGAGTGCACGAACCGGCTTACGGCTTGTCAGTCGCACATAGTCAACGCGTCCCTTGCAGGCGGCCTTGACTCCGTCTAGACCTGCTATGGCGCCGGAGGGCACGATCAGATTGCACGAGCTCAGCCGCGCCATGTCGGCGATTTCTGGGTGCTCCAGCAGCGCGCCAACGCTAATGACCACGAGACTCTTCCCAGCTGCGAACGCCTGGCGAGCGAGGTCAGGCACGACGTGACCGCCTGCGGCCTCGACGATCAGGTCACAGCGAGCGATGAGATCCGAGCGGTCGAGCAGCGGTGGAGGCTGCTTGAGCGTCGAAAGAAAGGCGAGTGCGCTCTCAGGAGTCCGAGTCGTGATGCCATTGATCGGGGTCTTTAAGACACCGTCGTCGGCTGCCCTGAGGATTGCTCTACCTATCGAACCGCAACCGACGACGCCGACAGACGTCATGCCCAGCTAGTCGCGACGGACGGCATTTGACAGGAACTCATGCACAAGATGGTTGAACACGGCCGGCTGCTCGAAGTAGACGGAGTGACCAGAGTCCTGAACTACGACGTATTCAGCCCCTGTCACCGTCTGGCTCGCGACCCTGATGACCTCCGGTGGGACAAGGGCATCCTCCGAGCCGACCAGAAAGAGCATCGGCACCTGCTCGGATGCGGCCTTCACATGCTCCATGGAGACGGGCGCCGCCGGCGTACCCGGCCGGTTCAGCGTCGCAGCACCGTCGCTGTTGAAGCTGGCCAGTTGAAGGTATAGCTGCGCCTTCGCAGGATCTCGGCTCGGAAGGCTCTTCGATACGACTCGGTCGAGCTGCGACAACCCACGTGTTGCCTGGCTTCGCTCCTGCTGCTGCGTATGGAAGGGCTCGGGCAGCGTCATTCCGCCGAAGGTGTCTGCCATGACCAGTGCGCTCACTCGCTCTGGATGCTGTGCCGTGAGTCCCATGCAGGTAGCTCCGCCCATGGACTGCGCCACAAGAGCTACCTTCTCACGCCCCAGGTGGTCGAGTAGGCCTCGCAGATCGTCGACGAATCCACCGCGTCCCAGGCCGTTCGTGTCGTCAGAGTTCCCGAATCCGCGATGGTCGAACGTCACGACCTCGAAGAAGCGCGCGAAGTATGGCACCTGCTGGTACCAGCTCGCGTGATTGCCCCCGGCGCCGTGAGCGAACACGACCGTTGGACCAGAGCCCTGAACCTCGTAATAGAGGTCGATACCATTCACAGGTGCTGTCGGCATCTTCGTCCTCCTTCGGGTCGTATCTCTGAGCTCGAATCAAGTTCAGGCGATGCCGAGTTCGCGGCGCAGGTCTCGAATCGTCTCTCCCCGGCTGCGCCTCGGTGCACTCGTTCGCAAGCCTATAGGCAGGTTCTCGACCTCCGGCACAATCTTCACCGCGACGAACACCGGCCCCGGTTCACCCATGATGCTTTCGACCTGCGTAACGAAGTCCTCCAGGTCTGTGAAGGAATGAGCGCTGGCATAGCCCGCGGCGCGAGCGAGACCGGCGTAATCGATGTTGTCCGCGTTGGGCACCGGCTGACCGCCGGTGGTGGCATAGCAGCCGTTGTCGAGCAGGAAGTGGACGAAGTTCTTCGGCTGCTTACCTGCAACGGTCGCGAGCACGCCGAGGTTCATCAACAACGCGCCCTCTGAATCGAAGAGCACGACCTTCTCGTTGGGCAGGCCGAGGGCGAGGCCGAACGCCGCGGAGGTGGTCTGGCCCATGGCGCCTCCAAGGCTTACGTCTCGCGCCTGGTTGGTCGAAACGTCGCGCCAGTGGCCGCCCGCAACGCCCGTGGCGGCGACGATTGACGTACTGCGGTAAGGCTGGAACGCTTTGAAGACATCGAGTGCTTTGATCATGAGACCCCCCGGTCTGAAGGCTTCAACGTCTTTAGGACGGGTTCTGAGGTGGACGATCTCCGGCCGATCCGGACAGAATCTAGCGGTTGAAGCCGTGGTACTCGTCGCCGATGAGGACGACGACCGGGCGCCTGGTTTCGCGAGCTATCCTGAAAGCCTCCGATATTCGTGGCCCGTCATCATCGTGCTCGACCAGGAAGTACTCCAGTCCGAACGCGGTCAGGAACGGCTCGGTATAGCGGGCGACGGAGTCGGTTGTAATCCCTCGACGCGTCCAGCCTCTGTAACCGACAACCGCCACCAGAGGGAAGCCAGCATCAAGCGCCATGCCCCTCATCGAGTCACCGGACTCCAGCATGCCGGTGTTCTGGATCAGGACAACGGGCGTCTTGCCGGCGACGTTGAGGCCCAGGGCCGTGGACCAGCTCTCGCCTTCGCGAGAAACCGGGATGATGTCCAGCCAGGGCTGCTTGAGCATCAGCTCGTAGAGGTAGTTGGTCTCGCTGTCCGGGATGGTGATGATGTGGGTGACGCCGTTCTTCTGAAACTCTTCTATCAGAGTTTCTGGCCGCAATATTGTCGACTGCTGCTGAGTCATAGATTCCTCCAGGCGCTAGAGGAGAACCGGCGGGTAGTTGGAGTTGCGTGGTCGAGGAATTGCCGGTGCGGCGGGATCATACCACTCTGTTTGCCACCCTGAGCTACTCACAGAAGCCGGTGATCGACCGAGCCTGTTCCGTGTAGTCGTCAGCGTCAATCCCAGCCTGTAGGATCCTTGTGATGAATTCGAAGGCCATCGACAAGGACGTGCTGTTCGCCGCCTCACCGCCTCCCTGGCCTGATTCCCTGCTCGGAGACATTCGCGACCATATCGCGTCCTCGCGCGGTCGATTCGTCATCCTCGATGACGATCCGACTGGCGGGCAGACTCTGAGCGGCGTCCCGGTGCTTGCTTCTTGGGACCCCGAGATGCTGCTGGAAGAGGTCGAGCAGAGCCCTTCCTTCTTCCTCCTGACGAATTCGCGCGCGTTGTCCGAACCCGAGGCTGTAGCCCTGGCCGGCTCTATCGGTAGTCAACTTCGCGACGTAAGCCAGAAGTCGGGCCGGGAGCTCATCATCGGCAGCCGCGGTGACTCCACTCTGCGAGGCCACTATCCGGCCGAGACCGATGCTCTGTATCGAGCTTTCACTGGAGGCCGCAAAGGGCAGCCGACCTGCATATTCGCGCCGTATTTTGGCGAAGGCGGCCGTCTAACCTTCGACGACACGCAGTACGTCCTGCAGGACTCAATCCTGGTCCCGGTCGCCGAGACGGAGTTTGCGCGTGACCCGGCCTTCGCCTACAGACACTCGCACTTACCTTCCTGGCTGGCTGACCCGTGCCGAAATGTCCGGCCGAGCCCTGGAAGCGGTCTCAATTTCTATAGAGGAACTTCGGCTGGGAGGCCCCACGTTGATTGCCTCGAGGCTGCGCTCCGTGGCAGAAGGCTCGACGGTGATTGTGAATGCCTTATGCGACCGCGACCTCGAAGTCTTCGTGGCCGCTCTGCTGACCGTGGAAGCCGAAGGCAGGCGATTCCTATATCGCACGGCTGCTTCGTTCGTCCGAATACGAGCCGGCATCGCTCCGAGGCCGCTGCTCTCGACACAGGAGTTGATGGGTTCGTCTGCTGGTGGTGGGTTGATTGTCGTGGGCTCCTATGTCGATCGCACCAGCGAGCAGCTTCAGAACCTGATGGACCGAGAAGAGCGTACGTTGCGTCGAATTGCAGGCCAACGAGCTATTCGGCGCGGGCTTCGATAGCGAAGTCGCTCGCGCTGCAGAAGAAGCCGAGGCCGGCCTGCGGGCTGGCTTCGACGTCGCGCTATATACAAGCCGCGAACTCATTCAGGAGTCCGACGGATTGGATTTCCCCGACATCGGCAGCCGGATAACGTCCGCCATTTGCGACGTACTGGCACGACTGCAGAGCATTCCGAGCTTCCTGATTGTCAAGGGAGGGAGCACCGCTTGCAGAGTCGCTGTCGACCACCTGGGCGTCAAACGCGCGATTGTACTCGGTCAAATCCTGCCCGGCGTCCCGGTCTGGAAGCTTGGACAGGAGAGCATGTTTCCGGGCATGTCTTTCGTTATCTTCCCCGGCAATGTAGGTGGACCCGATGCCCTGAATGAGGCACTGGACATCCTGCATGGAGCCAGGTAATTGGGCTCCGATCAGGGAGCTCCTGCGCGAGTCGACGTCTACCTACTGCGAGAAAACTCCCTCGTCCCTACCATGGCTTGGGCAGGTCATCGGTCTGGAGAACCCACCGACGAGAGAGGGACGGTAGTTCGTCTTCCATACCGATTTCACGCAGAATCTCCGCTGCGTCGCTGCCGGGCCGGCGCGGCGGGTCACCGGCGCGCAGCGGTGTGCGCGAAAGGCGAATCGAGATGCCCGGCGCGGTCGTTTCGCCGACTTCATCGACGAGTTGGCTGATGCTCAGGCCTCGCTTGCGGGCGCTCCCGTCCCGCATCACGTCGGCAACCGGCGTAACGCGGTGCGCGCTGATGCCGGCCTCGCAGAGTCGCTGCACCCAGGCTTCTGCCGGCTGCGTCGCGAAGTGTCCTTCAAGAGCGGCTTCGAGCTTCGCCGCATCGTTGACGTCTTCCAGTCCGACAACTTGCGTGAGAGCCGCAACGTTCTCTGCGGGCGTAGCCACGAAAAACCAGGCGTCCGACGCGCGGTAGTAGCGGTTCAGGGGCCCGGTGCCGAGGGCGTCATAGCCGCGCGGCTCGTCCGCGACCTGGCCTTCGTACTCGAGCATGTAGGGCGTCTGGTGGTAGGTGCAGGTCTGGGCCAGAGACGCGAAGGCACGCTGACCCTCGCCGGTGCGGAAACGATGGTAGAGCGCGAGGCAGGTCGCGAAGCTACCCATGACGCCGGTGCCGATATCGGCGAGGTTGTAGGGTCCGAGCACCGAGTTGGGCTCGCCGGTGCGCTCCATGATGCCGGCGACGGCCTGTCCCTGGCGCTCCCAGCCGCGTCTGTTGGTCCACGGTCCGGAGTGGCCGTAGGCGCTCAGCGATGTGTAGACGATGTTGGGCCGTCGGACGCTGACCTCTTCGTAGCCGATGCCGAGACGGTCGGCGGTGCCGGGCGAAAGGTTTTCGATTACGACGTCGGCTTCCTCGACCAGCTTCCAGAACACCTTCTGCGCCTCGAACGAGCTGAGGTCGAGCAGGACCGAGCGTTTGCCGCGGTTGAGGTAGCCGCCTACGCCTTGCTGTGGCGCCGAAATCTTGATCACGTCCGCGCCGTACTCGAGCAGCAAGCGTCCGCAGGTCGGACCCGCCAGCGCAACGCAGAGGTCGAGGACTTTGACGCCCTCGAGGGGATGCTGGAGGTTCGGCTCGGGGCCCGGCGTGGACGTTCGAGGCGGGGAGTCGAGACTGCCGAGGATGGCGTTGCGGTCCTCGTCGAGCCGGTGACGCGGGCCTCGAACCTTCGCCGGCGTGGCGCTGAGCTGCACGGGCAGGCCTGCCATCCAGGTAGGCCCTAACTCCGGGTCGTCGACCTCGACGACTGCGCCGATCTGACGTGCGTGCTCGTTGGCGATCCACTCTGCCACGCTGCGGCACCAGCCGATGGCGGCGCCGGCTCGATTGCCGATCTCCTCCCACTCGTAAGCGGTGCGAGTCAGGAACAGCTCTCGCAGGCGTGCGTGCAGCTGCTGGTTGGCCGCCTGGTCCTTGAGGCGGTCGATGTCGAGCAGGTCGGGGCCCCAGTTAGTGATGCCGGCTTCGCGGGCAAACCAGACCAGGTGCCGTGCACTGGACGTGTCGAACTGGACGTACTTGCCGTCACTGCAACGAAAGGCGCCGGAGCCCCGCATGTGAATCGGGGCCGGTGGATGCAGGCCCTTCTCGTTGACGTAGGCCCCTGAGTGGCCGATGAGGGTGAACATGGCGTCGTACATCGGTACTTCGACGCGTTGACCGCGCCCGCTGCGATGGCGCGCGATCAGGGCGAGAACGATGCCGGTAGCGCCGAGAAACGCGGCGAAGTTCGACGCGAGCGGCACGGCGGAGTAGAAGGGGCGCGACCAGTCCCAGCCCTCCGGCTCCTCGCCGACGCGCGGCGTCGAGTTGTCGGTCGCCGCATGCAGGATGCCTTCCCACGCCTGGATCTGAGCTCGAGAGTCGTCCGCCGCAAAGCCGGGCAGAGAACAGTAGATTAGCTGCGGGTTGGACTCGCAGCACGTCTCCGCGCCTAGCCCGAGGCGCTCCATTACGCCAGGACGAAAGTTCTCGATGACGACGTCCGCGCCGGCTATGAGCTTGCGAGCCGTCGAGAGTCCCTCGTCCGACTTGAGGTCGAGCGTGATGCGCTGCTTGCCGCGGTTGAAGAAGGCATCGGAGGCATGCTTCCAGCGCGGCCCCCCGGGCGGGTCGACGTGGATCACCTCGGCGCCCTGGTCGGCAAGCATAACCGCGGCCAGCGGTCCCGAGATGTACTGGCCGAAGTCGATAACCCTGATCCCGTCGAGAGCGCCCGGCATTTCGTCCTCTTTCCAGCCGCGGTTGTCGGTTAGCTCCAGAGTTCTTTGGTTGCCAGCGCTGCGCCCTCCGACAGCGCCTTGAGCTTGGCCCAGGCAATACTGGGATAAATCAGCGGCAGCGCGGCAAAGGTGCCGAAGCCGCAGTCCGAGCCCGCGATCACGTTCTCGCGGCCGACTACGTTCGCGTAATTGACGATGCGCTGGGCGATTAGCTCGGGATGCTCGATGAAGTTCGACGTGGAATCGATAACGCCCGGGATCAGTACCTTGCCTTCGGGCAGCTTGACATCCTTCCACACCGCCCATTCGTGCTCGTGACGCGGGTTGGACGCCTCGACGGAGATCGAGGCGGGCCGTGCCGACAGCACGATGTCGACGATGTCTCTCAGAGGAATGTCGCGATGATGCGGCCCTTCGTAGTTGCCCCAGCAGAGGTGGATGCGCATCTGCTCGGGCGGGATGTTGCGAGTCGCTTCGTTGATCAGCTCAACGTAGCGCTGAGCGATCTTGCGGAAACCAGCGTTGTCGACCTCTTCGAAGTGACGCCCCATCGCGAGATCCGGAGCGTCGACCTGGAGCTGCAGCCCGGAGCCCGCGATGGCTTCGTACTCACGCTGCAGCACCTTCGCGAGCGCCTCCAGAAAGGCGTCCCGCGAAGGATAGTAGTCGTTGCCGAGGAACAGGGGCACGACGCCGGGCGAGGCCGATGTCATGAAGGCGTACTGGGCACCGGCCGCCTGCGCGGCCGACTTGAGGTTATCGATGTCGTGCTGCACGGCCGGGAAGTCGCTCCACTCGATTGGGCCGTTGCAGGCCGGCCGAGCCAGGATGTCCGGGCGGTTGACCTTCATCTCGGGGAAGTCGTCCAGCTCCGGCAGCAAACGCACGGGGATGCGCGATTCGCCACCGAAGCCGGTGAGACGGTCCTTGACGTAGGTTGCGTAGCCCGCGCGACCTTCCTCGCCATCGCTAACGATGTCGATGCCGGTATCGACCTGGCGCTGCACGGTCTCGCGCACTGCTTCGGTGACGCGCGCGTGAAACGCCGGCAGGTCTTCGAGCTCGCCACGCTCCTTCTTCCAGAGCAGGTCGGTCAGATCGGCGGGCCGAGGCAGGCTGCCGGTATGAGTCGTCAGGATCTTTTCGGTGCTGCGAATCATGCGTCGGCCTTCCTAGGACTTGACCCACCAGTACTTGGCGCCGGAGAGAGCGCTGTTGGTCGCCGTGATTGGCATCTGAATGTCCTGCAGCTTCTCGTTGGCAAAATAGGTCGTCGTAAACGTGCTGGTGGTGATGCGGTACATCTTGCTGGCCATGATGTTTTCCATCACCTGGAAGGTCTTCTTGCGCTCGTTGAGGTCGAGCTGGGTCGCCTGCTTGTCGGCGGCTGCACTGAGCTCGGCGTCGTTGATGTGGTCGGTGTTCTGAGTCGGTGCCGTGACTCCCTCGGGCGGCGACCAGACGCCGTTGCGGAAGGCAACACCCGGAGCTGCGGAAATTACGCCGCCACCGCCGGGGAAGAAGTAGGTGCCGTCGTAGTTGCCGGACGCCCCGCCGGAGAACAGCTGCGCGAACTGCTGCGATACGTCCTCGACGTCGATGCCGAGGTTGTTCTTCCACTGCGTCTGGATGAGCACAGCCTGGTCCACGTAGGCCTGGCCGATGACGCTCGGGTCCCAGTGCGCCATCTTGGTCTTGAAGTTGCCGACGCCGGCGGCGCTGAGCAGTTGCTTCGCGGTCTTGACGTCGAAGTTCCAGTACTGCGCCGCGTCGCCAAGCTGCGACGGCTTGCGGAAGCCCCAGGTCGAGACCGTCCACGAGAATGCCTGGTCGTCTTCGCCCTCGCCCTTGCTGGTCGCATCGCGCAGGGCCTTGCGGTCGATCGCCATGCTCAGCGCTTTGCGGACGCGGTCGTCGTTGAAGGGCGCCTGGTCGGTCCGCATGATCACGTTGTAGCCGGCGTAGAACCACTGGAACTTCTGTGCCTTGGGCCGTGCCTTGGCGATCTGGTCGCGCTCTTCCGCGGCGTGCCAGTAGGTCACGTCCACGTTGCCGGCGGAGAAGTCGGCGAAGCGCTTCGAGAAGTCGGCCGTGCCCAGCAGGTCGACCTCGTCGACGTAGGGCAGCGGGCTCTTGAAGTAATCCGGGTTGCGCTTGAAGTGCGAGATCACCGGCGCCTGCGTGTCGACGAAGAGGAACGGGCCGCTGCCCATCAGCTTCGTCTTCGCGTCGGCGCTCTCCTCCCACTCCTGGGACAGGATGAATCCGTCGGAGTAACCGCAGAGCGCGCCGATCGCGTCGGCGTAGGGCGCGTTGGTCTTGACGACCGCGGTCTGCGGGTCCGGCGTCTCGACGTGGTCGAGCCAGTTCCAGATCCCGGTGTAGGCGGAATCCTTGCCCTTGGCGTAGCGCTCCAGCGAGTACTTGACGTCTGCCGACGTCACGTCCTTGCCGTTGTGGAACTTGGCCTTGTTCAGCTTGAACACGTAGGTCAGAGGGTCCGGCTGCTCCGGCATCGCCATCGCCAGGTCCGGCTCGACGCTGACGTCGGTGCCCGGGACGATGGGCCGGCCGTTCTTCAGCTGCAGCAGCCCGGAGTGTGTGAAGCCTGCCATCTGCGCCGTCGAGTTGTTACGCGTCGTTACCAGCACCAGCGTGGTCGCGTAACCCGTGGGCTGAATGACGATCTTGCCGCCGGCGACCGGCTTGGCGCCGCTGCTGCCGCTGGCGCCGCTGCTGCTCGAAGCGCCGCTGGACCCGGACGACGCAGTCGCGCCGCTGCTTGCGCCGGTGCTGCTCGACGAGGACGAGTTGTTGTTGCTGCTGCCGCCACAACCGATGAGGCTCAGCGCGGCGGCGCCTCCCGCGGTCGCGAACATCGTTCGCAGCGCCCTGCGTCGCGACAAGGTCTTGTTAAGCCAATAGCTCCCCTGGCTGTTCACCGTTGTTCCTCCCGCTCGAAGTCTGACGGCGCACAAAGCTGCTGGATGCCGCCGCCCGCAGAGACCAGCACGCGAGGATCATCGCTGTAAATCCTATTTTGTCAAGCAGTAGAGTTTATGGTGTGAGGAGCAGTCCAAGAGTCGATGCGTCTATCGATCGCATTACGCCGCAGCAGTATAGACTCGACGCAATCCTGGTGCAAAAATTCGGGAAAATCTGATCTTGGTTAGAGAAGGCGTTGGAGCAGCGAGAGCAGCTGCTGTTTTTCGTCGTCGGTGAACTGAGCGCAGGCTTTGGCCATACGGTGGCTCATCACGGGTAGGATCTGGTGAAACGCGTCCTCCCCCTCGGGCGTCAGCTCGGCGATGCTGACGCGTCGATCGTGTGGGCTGCCGGCGCGCCGCACCAGACCACCACGCTTCAGCGCCTCGACCAGGTTGCCCACGACGGTGAGGTTCATCCCCGTCCTCTTGCCGATTACGCTGAGCGCCATCTTCTTCTCGGGCGCGAAATACAGCGTCCGCAGAATCGTTAGACGGCTTCCGCTCAGGCTCACTGGCAGGCCGATGGCGTCGAAGGCGCGGTGATTGGCGAGCATCTGTACGTGGTTTGCCTGCCAGAGTGTGAGGATGATCGAAATCGACATGGAGTCGTCCGACCCGAGAAGCTCCGCATACTGACGGGCGCCTTCGAGGATGGCGTCCGCGTCGAGCGCCGATAGGCTGTCGGTCGATTCTTCTTTAGGTGCTCCCAAGATTTCTCCCAAGGTTTGAATTTATCGGTTCGTAATGTTCGGCTGTTGCCTTATCGTCATGTTCGATTTTCGCGTCAAAACAGTCAACGGGCGAAGTATTCTTGAACCCTGCCAACTGTCCTGCCCGCGCAATCACCCTGCTCTCTGAACGGAGCGCTCAACCGAGAAAAATAGACAGTGCCTATTTACACAATCGCTAGAGTCCTGTAAACAAGGCTTCATCGGCGCGAGCCGTCGCCGACCGTTGGACCAAACTTCCGTGCGGTCCCATTCCTAGAGGTGTGAGCTCATGGGTGATGATGTCATTCGAGTCGGTTCGGTCGAAATCGCGGTCGCCCGTGACAGCTACTGGGAGGCAGCTCCCGCCGAACACCTGCGCGACCTCGAGAATCGCGAGATTCCCCTGGACCAGTTCGGCCCAGTCATGGAAGGCGCAGACCCCAAGAGGGTGATCAAGTCACGCGTCCTGACCTTTGTCGTGCGCAGCCAGGGCAAGACGATCCTCCTCGATGCCGGCGTCGGCGGTTGGGGGCTGTGGCGCTTCGGCGACGGGCACCTGCTCGATTCGCTCAAGGCGCTGAACGTGAAGCCGGAGGAGATCGATTACGTCGTCCCCAGCCATCTCCACCTCGATCACATCGGCTGGAACACGCATCCTGGCGCCAACGGCGAACCCGTAATCACGTTCCCCAACGCGCGGCATCTGTTCCACAAGGATGACTGGGACCTCTTCACCGACCCGGCCAACTACCAGAAGGACGGCCCGGAAAGCCGGCTGTTTAGAACCGTCAGCACGTGCTTGTTGCCGGTTGAGCAAGCCGGACTCATGGACCTGGTCGACCACGAAGCCAATGTCACGGATGAGGTAACGATTTTGCACACGCCCGGTCATACGCCGGGTTCGGTAAGCATCCTGGTTCAGTCGAACGGCGAGTCGGTCCTGTTTATCGGCGACCTCGTGCACCTCTGCATGCAGCTCACCGCGCCGGACTGGTCGCCGCCTTACGAGAACAACCGCGCGGAATCGGCGGCGTCGCGCAAGCGCATCGTCGAAGAGGCCGTAGGACGCAATGCGATGGTCGCGGGCTCACACCTCGACGAAGGCCCGATCTACGGCCGCATGGTGGAGCTCGACGGCCGCCGGTTCTGGCGAGGCGTCGCGACACCCTAGTCGCGAACGCCTTTCGGTCCAGGAGGAGCGTGTCGGACCATGGGGCAGTACATCGTCAAACGACTGCTTTCGGGCATTCCGGTCCTTTTCGTCCTCAGCGTTTTGATTTTCGCGGGCGTGCGAGTCATTCCCGGCAACGTGTGCATAGTCATCCTGCAAAGCCCGGAGGTTGATCAGGCGAAGTGCGACAGCCTCTACGCAAAGTTGGGGTTGGATAAGCCTGCCCCGCAGCAGTATGTGACCTGGATCAGTAAGGTCATGCGGGGCGATCTCGGCACGTCGCTGATCAGCCAGCGCAGCGTCTGGAGCCAGATCCAGGGTCGCCTTAGCGTGACTGTGGAGTTGACGCTGTTCGCGGTCCTCCTGGCCGTCGCCTTCGGCATTCCGACGGGTGTTTATTCGGCTCTGCACCAGGACAAGCTGAGCGACTATATTCTGCGGTTCATTAGCATCGGCTGGCTGAGTGCGCCGAGCTTCTGGATAGCTACGCTTCTGGTGACGTTCCCGGCAAAGTGGTGGGGATATGCGCCGCCGGTTGCGTACGATTCCTTCTTCACGAACCCGCTGAGCAATCTCGAGAAGCTGTTCTTGCCGGCGTTTTCGTTATCGCTAACCCTGGCCGGCAGCCTGGCGCGCATCACGCGCTCGACGATGCTCGAAATCATGCGCCAGGACTACGTGCGCACGGCCAGGGCAAAAGGCTTGAGCGAGCGGGTCGTGCTGTCACGGCACGCTCTGAAAAACGCGATGCTGCCCGTAATCACGCTTCTCGGGCTGCAGATGGGCTCCCTGCTCGGCGGCACCGTCGTCCTCGAGTCCATTTATGCGCTACCCGGCCTCGGGACGTTGCTACTGAGCTCGGTAACACTCAAGGACTTTCCGGAGGTGCAGGGTATCGTCTTGTTCTTTGCCGTGGTGGTCGTGCTGTTGAACCTGGTGGTCGACCTGAGCTACGGCTACTTCGATCCCAGGGTGAGGTACTCCTGATGGCGTTCAACGTAGAGACCGCGGTTGCCGAACCGAGCCTGCCAGCGATACCCAGTAACCTCGGGGCGCTGCGCCGGGCCGCGGCACGCAACCCGATGGGCGCCGTATCCGGACTCCTCTGCGTGCTGATAGTTCTGCTCGCGATTTTCGGACCCAGCATCGCACCCTATTCTGCCAACGACACCAGTTTTCCGCGTCTGGCCGCGCCGAGCCTCACGCATCCGTTCGGCACCGACAACCTGTTCCGCGACATGTTTAGCCGGGTCCTGGTCGGTGCGCGCAACAGCCTCGGCGTCGGCTTTGCCGCCGTGTTCGTCTCGACCGCGCTCGGCATCGTCCTGGGCATCGGCAGCGGTTACCTCGGCGGCGCCGGAGATATGGTCGTCAGCCGGGTCATGGACATCATGCTCGCCTATCCGGGGCTCGTCTTCCTCATCTTCGTGGTCACGATATTCGGCCCAACTTTTATATCCATCTCGGTCGCGATCGGCCTGTACATGACACCCACCGCCACGCGCGTAATACGCAGCGCGGCCATAAGCGTGCGCCATCAGCAATTCATCGAGGCTGCGTTGTCGATCGGCTGCAACCCTATGCGCATCATGGTGCGTCACGTGCTGCCGAACGTAGCGTCGTCGATCATCGTCATCGCGACGATCCAGATCGGCGCCGCGATATTGGCCGAGGCCGCGCTCAGCTTCCTCGGGCTCGGCGTCTCGAGCGCCCAGAACCCAAGCTGGGGGCGCATGCTGCAGGAGACGAAGCCCGTGTGGCAGGCCGCCTGGTGGACCGCAGTCGTGCCCGGTCTGGCAATCACGGTAACCGTTCTGGTCTACAACCTGTTCGGCGACGCTTTGCGCGATGCTCTCGACCCGCGTCTGCGGGGCAGCAGATAGCTGAGGACCGACAAGCTCGAAAGGAACCAACCTTGCTTCGCAGCACCAACCGCATCCTGACTACCCATGTCGGCAGCCTGCCGAGGCCCGATTCACTGATTGCGCTGATCGACGAGAAGGAACGCGGGCAGCTCAAGGACCGTGTGCAATTCGACGCCGCGGTACGGGACGCTGTGTTCGACACCGTGCGACAGCAGGTCGAGTGCGGCATCGACGTGGTAAGCGATGGCGAAGAAGGCCGCCCGGGATACGCAACCTACATCAAGGATCGCTTGAGCGGCTTCGGCGGCGAGCACCGCCGTCCCGTACGCGCAATTCACGAGGAGCGAGACTTCCCCGAGTGGGCCCAGCGTCGAAGCTCCGGCGGCCCCGCGATCCTGGCGCGCCCGGCCTGCAACGGCCCGATCTTCTGGAATGACTTCGAAGCCGTGAATCACGACCTCGAGACCGTGAAGGCTGCTGCCTCCGCGGCAGGCGCGGCCGACGTGTTCATGACGTCGGCGTCTCCGGGCGTGGTGCCGCTCTTCCTGGGCAACGACTATTACAAGGACGAGGATGCCTTCAAGGTCGCGTTGGCTAACGTGCTCAAGGACGAGTATGAGGCGATCGCGAACTCAGGCGTCGTGTTGCAAATCGACTGTCCGGACCTGGCGATGGGGCGTCACTTCGTCGAGATGTCGACGGAGGAGTTTCGCAAGCTGGTCGCGCGCAACATCGAGCTGGTGAACGAGGCGACGCGCAACATTCCGCCCGAGCAGATGCGGCTGCACCTGTGCTGGGGCAACTACGAAGGCCCGCACCACCTCGACGTCCCGCTGCGAGACATCGTCGACATTGTGCTGACGGCGCGCCCAAACGGTATCTCCTTCGAGGCATCGAACCCGAGGCATGAGCACGAGTGGGCCGTCTGGCAGGACGTGAAACTGCCGGACGAGAAGGTGCTGCTGCCGGGCGTGATCGACACTACGACGAACTTCATCGAACACCCCGACCTCGTTGCCCAGCGCATCATGAACTACGCACGCGTCGTCGGCAGGGAGAGGGTTATTGCGAGCACGGACTGCGGTTTCGGCACCAACGCGGCGTCCGCCCTGGTTGACCGGCGCATCGCGTGGGCGAAGCTGAAGTCGTTGGCTGAAGGGGCGGCAATCGCGAGCAAAGCGTTGTGGTGAGCAGGAGGGCTCGCGCGGCCGGACGACCCTTCTCCTGGTGCGGAGCACCATTGCGGGGAACGTACCGGGAACACAGGACAAATCGCGGCGCCGGCTCTGCATCCTCGCCGATCGGCCGGTGGCTTTAGACACCGCGTCGAGCGCCTACGGCAAGATCTCGATTTCTAGCCGGCTGAGCCGCTCGCTGTCGGCCGCCAACTCGATCTCGACCACCTTGCCGTTTCGCACCGTAAAGCCGAACACCACGCGCGGTATGCCACCGGCGACCCACGCCGCGCCGGGCACGCCGTCGATCAGCGCTAGCTGCGCCGCCTGCGCCTGGCCCAGGAACTGCCGCGCCACCGCATCCGCTCCTTGCAGCCCGGACGCAATCCAACCGCTGCGCACACCCATCCGCAGCGCCGCCTCGTCAACGTGCAGCTCGACGTCCGGGTCAAGCACCGCCAGCAGCGCCTGAAAATCACCGGCGCGCGATGCTCTGAAGAACGCCTCCACGACGTCCCGCTGTCGCGCCACGTCCGCCGCGCGCCCTTCCTCCGACAACCCCTGCACTCGGCGTCGGCCCCGGCTCGCGAGCTGTCTCGTGGCGCCCGGTGAACGCCCGACAATCTCCGATATCTCGTCGAATGAGACTCCGAAGACGTCGTGCAGCACGAACGCCACGCGCTCGGCTGGCGCCAGCCGTTGCAGCACCGCCTGCATCGCCATCCCGACCGACTCCGCCAGCATCGCCTCGTGCTCCGGGTCGGCGGCGTCCGGAACCGATTCGTCATCCGGCTCCAGCGGCTCCTCGCGACGCGACTTGCGTGACCGCAGCATGTCCAGGCACACGCGCGACACGACCGTCGTCAGCCACCCGCTCAGGTTCTCGACCTCGCTGGTGTCGGCACGGCTCAGCCGTAGCCAGGCCTCCTGCACGGCGTCGTCGGCCTCGCCTGACGATCCGAGCAGCCGATACGCCACCGACTGCAATCGTGCGCGGTCGGCCTCGAAGCGCTCTGCCAGCCATTCGTTGCTCATCTGTCACATTCCCCCGTTTGGTTTCGTCATTGGATTGACGAGCCGGACAAGGTTCGTGTGACAGAAAGGGTAGCAAACATGAAAATCAAGCTGACCAGCATCTACGTGGACGACCAGGAAAAGGCCCTCGGCTTCTATGCCGGCGTGCTGGGCTTCGTCAAAAGAGGAGACTTCAGCCAGGGCCCGTTTCGCTGGCTGACCGTGGCCTCGGCCGAAGAGCCCGACGGCACCGAGCTGCAGCTCGCCCTCAACGACAATCCTGCCGCGAAGGCCTACCAGCAGGCGATGTTCCAGCAGAACCAGCCCGCCGCGATGTTCTACACCGACGACGTCCAGGCCGACTACGAGCGCATCAAGGCTCGCGGCGGCGAATTCACGATGCCGCCGACATCTGTCACCGGCTCGACCATCGCCATGCTGAACGACACCTGCGGCAACCTGATCCAGCTAACGCAGCTGACCTGGCAGGGCTAACTACACGCGCGGCAGAAGCGCAGCGCGCAACCGCCGTCAGAAATAGAGGAGAACAACGATGAAATACGTACTGCTTATCTATCAGGGCTCGACGCCTCTTCCCAGCTCGCCGGAAGCCTGGGCGACTCTCTCCGAGGCCGAACAGAAAGCAATCTGGGCCGACTACGGCACCCTGAACAACACGCCCGGTGTCGAACCCGGTCTGCCTCTCGGCCTGCCGGAAAAGGCGACCACCGTCCGCGTCCAGGACGGCAAGCCCGTCGCAACCGATGGCCCCTTCGTCGACAGCATGGGCGCGGTCGGCGGCTACCTCGTCTTCGATGCCGACTCGCTCGACGCCGCTGTGGCGCTGGCCGGACGTATCCCTGCTGCGCGCCACGGAGGCGCCGTCGAGGTCCGCCCCGCCGAGCCCTACTGGTAGTTTGCGAGGCGAGTCGGCCGAGCCGCATCTGGCAGCAACCGGCACCGCCACTGCGCTTCCGAGCCACGGCCGCATCGCTTCGAGTTGGTAAGATCGAGTACGACTGCGCACATCGCAGGCTGAAGGAAAGAGACCATGGCTGAATCGAAACCTGCAAAGACGCGGACGCGGCAGGCCGCCGCGAAGACCACCCGCAACGCC
Source organism: uncultured Chloroflexia bacterium (assembly GCA_963732945.1). GTDB lineage: Bacteria > Chloroflexota > Dehalococcoidia > DSTF01 > WHTK01 > WHTK01. The sequence continues at coordinate 748,676 of CAVTBL010000004.1, read as the reverse complement.
GCTTCCGATGGCTTCACGGACGAAGAACGAGCCGCGATGCAGGAGCGCGTCCGTGAGCTGAAGGCTTCGTCGCGCGCGGGCAAGACTGACGGCGAAACCGATGTCCTCGCCAAGATCGCCGAGATGTCGGAGCCGGATCGCGACATGGCTGAACGCCTCCACACCATCATCAAAGCCAGCGCCCCGGAGCTCGCCCCGAGGACCTGGTACGGCATGCCGGCCTATGCCAAAGACGGCAACGTCGTCTGCTTCTTCCAGAGCGCAGAGAAGTTCAAGACCCGCTACGCAACCTTAGGCTTCAGCGATAAGGCCAACCTCGACGACGGCAACATGTGGCCGAATTCCTACGCACTGAAGCAGCTCACCGCCGCCGAAGAGGCGCGCATCGTTGCCCTCGTGAAGCAAGCGGTGAGCTGAATACTGAGCCTGCCTCGGAAGACACCGCGGCACGCCGCTTTACGTCGGCGCCTGACTGAGCAGCCTCGCGGACGCACCCTCCCTCCGGAGAGCCCGTACACGTCGCTCGCGTCGTGCGCTAGACCGACAGGTAGCTGCCTACGACCGTCTGGTCCAGGGTCTCCGGCGAGCCCTGCATCGTAATCGTGCCGCGCTCCATCACGTAGCAGTAGTCCGCCACGCCCAGCGCGAACTCGAGGAACTGCTCGACCAGCAGCACGCTGAACCGCCCCCGAAACGACGCGATTACGTTCTGGATATCGTCCACAATCGACGGCTGAATGCCCTCCGTCGGCTCGTCCAGCAGCAGCAGGTCGGGTTTGCCGACCAGTGCCCTCGCGATCGCGAGCTGCTGCTGCTGACCGCCCGAGAGCAGGCCCGCCGGCCGAGTCGCCATCTGGCGCAGAACCGGGAACAGGTTCAGCGCCTCCTCGACCTGACCCGTGTCTTCGCCGCGCACCGGCTCCAGGCCGATGAGCACGTTCTCCATCACGGTCAGGTAGGGGAAGATGCCGCGTCCCTGCGGCACGTAGCCGATGTGCGCTCGAGCCCGCTTGTAGGGTGGCCAGCGCTTCATGTCCTTGCCCGACAGCGAGATCGAGCCGCCGCGCAGGGGCAACGTGCCCATGATCGCCTTCATCAGCGTCGTCTTGCCGGCGCCGTTGCGACCCATCAAGCAGACGATCTGTCCCGTCGAGACCGTCAGGTTCACGCCCTGCACGACGACGCTCTCGCCGTAGCTAATCCGCACGTCCTTCACGGTCAGCAGAGCCTCGGGTCCCGCCTTCTTCTCCGATGCGCTCAGCACGGCCTCGGTCGTCACTTCTCTGCCCTCCCATGCGACCTGCCGAGGTAGACCTCGACGACGTGCGGGTCCTTCTGCACCTCTTCCATCGGCCCCTCGGTCAGCACCTTGCCGAGATGCAGCACGGTGACGGTGCGCGAGAAGCGCCGCACGAAGTCCATGTCGTGCTCCGTGACCAGGATCGTGTGCTTGCCCTCGAGTGAGTGGATCAGTTCGCCGGTCTTCTCGCGTTCCTGCCGCGTCATGCCCGCGACCGGCTCGTCCAGCAGCAGCAGCTGCGGGTCCTGCGCCAGCAGCATCCCAATCTCGAGCCACTGCTGCTCGCCGTGCGACAGCGATCCCGCCACCGTGTGCGCCTTCGCGGTCAAACCGACCGTCTCCAGCACGTACTCGATCCGGTCGCGCTCGGCCGCGTTCATGCGCCCGAACCAGGACGCAACGTTTCGTTTGAAGCCGATAGACACCTCCAGGTGCTCCATGCAGGTCAGGCTGTGGTAGATCGCCGGCGTCTGGAACTTGCGCCCGATGCCCAGCCGCACCAGCTTGTACTCCGCCTGCTTCGAGATGTCGACGCTCTCGTTGTAGAACACCTTGCCGCCGGAAGGACGCACCTTGCCGGTGATCAGGTCGAGCAGCGTCGTCTTGCCGGCGCCGTTCGGGCCGATCAGGAAACGCAGCTCTCCCTGCGCCAGAGACAGGCTCAGCTTGTCGAGCACCGTGAAGCCGTCGAAGTCGACGACGATGTCTTCGAGCGCCAGCACGCTACTCACTGGCCGGCGCCACGCCGCTACTCGAAACTGCCGCCTGTGACAGCAACTCGCCCCGGCGCATGCTTCGGCCGATCGCGTTGCGCGCCTTTTCGTAGACCTCCTGCAGCGTCCCGACGATGCCCGACGGGAACAGAACCACCGTGCCGATGAACAGACCGCCGAGGAAGTAGGACCAGATCTCGGGGAACGATTCGCTGAGGTAGCTCTTGCCCAGCCCGACCGCGACGGCGCCTACGATGGCGCCGACCAGCGTCCCGCGCCCGCCGACCGCAACCCAGATGATCATCTCGATCGAAGGCACGACGCCCAGGTTCGCCGGCGAAATGATGCCGACCTGCGGCACGAACAGCGCCCCGGCCAGCCCCGCAATACCGCAGGAGATGCCGAAAACGATCGCCTTGATCAGCGCGACGTTGTAGCCGCTCATGCGCAGCCGGTCCTCGTCGTCGCGCAGCGCCACCAGCAACCGCCCGAAGCGCGATCGCGTCAGCGCGAACACGAACAGGTAGGTCACCATCAGCAGGATCACCGTGACGCGGAACAGCAGCAGTTGTGTGTCCGGGCGGATCAGGTAGCGGCCGAAGATCTGCGTGTAGTTCGTGATCCCGTTGGTGCCGCCCGTGTAGGCCTGCTGGCTCACGAAGAACGTGCTCAGGCTCAGGGCCAGCGCCTGCGTGATGATCGCGAAGTAGACGCCTTTGACCCTGCTTCTAAAGATGATGTAACCGAGGCAGAACGCCAGGATGCCGGGGCCGATCACAGCCATCGGGATCGCGAACCAGGCGTGCTCGAACGGCTTCCAGAACCACGGCAGGGAGTGCAGACCGCTCCAGGTCATGAAGTCGGGCAGGCTGCCACCCGAGGACTGCAGCTTCAGGAACATCGCCATCGAATAGGCGCCGAGGCCGAAGAACACGCCCTGCCCCAGGCTCATCATGCCGCCGTAGCCCCACATCAGGTCGATGCCCACGGCTATGATCGCAAAGCTGAACAGCTTGCCCAGCAGGTTGAGACGGAAGTCGGAGATCGCCGGCGGCAGCAGCACGAGCAGGATGAAGCTGCTCACGCCGACCAGCACCAGCTGGCCCGCCCAGGCGCGCTTCTCTGATTTGCTGCTCATGATGCCCATAACTCGCGAGCCGGCGCTCATCGGGTTCGCCTCGCGATCATGCCGGTCGGCCGGAACTGCAGGAACGCAATCACGATCAGGAACACGAGCACCTTGGCCAGCGATGCCGTGGTGCCCCACTCGATGAACGTGTTCAGGCCGCCGATCGAGAACGCCGCGGCCACCGCGCCGGCCAGCACGCCGATGCCGCCGAGCACCACGACCATGAACGCATCGACGATGTAGTAAGTGCCGAGCGACGGGCCGATGGGGCCGAGCAGCGCGATGGCGCAGCCCGCGACGCCCGCCAGGCCCGCGCCCAGCGCAAACGTCATCGTGTCCACGAGCGAGGTGCCGACGCCGAGCGACGCCGCCATCTCGCGGTTCTGCATCACGGCCCGGATCCGCCGCCCACCCGTCGACTTCGCGAGGTAGAGCACGACCGCGATCATGCAGAACGCCGCCAGCGCCAGGATGAACAGACGCGGGTACGGCAGCACCAGGTCAGTCGTAATCGCGAGACCGCCCCGCAACCATGGCGGGGCGAGAACCTGCACGTTGGGGGCGCCGAAGATGCTTCGGGCCGCCTGTTGCAGTACCAGGCTGACACCCCACGTCGCTAACAACGTATCTAAGGGTCTGCCGTAGAGGCGTCTGATCAGCAACCTCTCGAGCACCGCTCCCATCAGCGCCGTCACGACAAACGCGATCGGCAGCGCCACGAACAGATAGAAATCGAGGCCGGAGGTTCCGACCATCGAGTTCAGTGAGCGTTGCACCACGTACGCAACGTAGGCGCCGGCCATGATCAACTCGCCGTGCGCCATATTGATTACGTTCATCAAGCCGAACGAAAAAGTGAGGCCGATTGCTATGAGCAGCAATATCGACCCCAGACTCACGGCGTTGAATGCCTGAGACACCCAGATCGCCATCTCGTCACCCCCTTGCAATCGAGTCCGCATGTGCGGGCGGCCTCTGCTCGAGACCGCCCGCACGAAGTCCTTGCGCTTACTTCTTCTTCTGCGCCGCGAACTCGCCGCCCCAGGAGTACGTCTCCAGGTACGGGTCCGGCTCGACCGGCTTCGGCGACGCGTAGATCTCGTCGATCAGCCCGTCCGGCCGGATCTTGCCGATTCGGAAAGTCTTGGCGATGTGGTGGTTGCTGCCGTTCACCGTGACCAGGCCTTCGGGAGCCTGGTAGGTCATGCCCGCCAGCGCGTTACGCACGTCGTCGATCTTCGTGCTGTTCGCCTTGTTCACGGCCATCGACCACAGCTTCACCCCCACGTACGCCGCCTCGATGGGGTCGTCCGTGACGCGGTTGTCGCCGTACTTCTTCTTGTAGTCCGCAACGAAAGTCGTGTTCTCCGGCGTCTTCGTGGTCTCGTAGTAGTTCCACGCCACCATGTGCCCGGCCAGCACGTCGCCGCCGATGCCTCGCGCCTCTTCTTCGGCGATCGAGACCGACATCGTCGGCAGGTTGGTCGAGGTGAAGCCGGCGTCCTTGAGCTGCTTGAAAAACGCGACGTTGGAGTCGCCGTTCAGCGTGTTGTAGACGATGTCCGGGTTCGCGGTACGGATCTTGCTGATGATCGTGCTGTAGTCCGTGTAGCCCAGAGGCGTGTACTCCTCCGCGACCGTGTTGCCACCCGTCGCCGCGAGCTGCGCCTTGATGATCTGGTTCGCAGTGCGCGGGAACACGTAGTCGGAGCCCAGCAGGAAGAAGTTCTTCTTGTTCTGGGTTAGCAGCCACTCGACGCTCGGCACGATCTGCTGGTTGGTGGTCGCGCCCATGTAGTAGATGTTGGGCGACGACTCCAGGCCTTCGTACTGCACCGGGTAGAACAGCAGGCCGTTCAGACCCTCGAACACCGGCAGCACCGCCTTGCGGCTCGCCGACGTCCAGCAGCCGAACACGACGGCAACCTGGTCGCTCTGGATCAGCTTCTTCGCCTTCTCAGCGAACGTCGGCCAGTCAGACGCACCGTCCTCGATGATCGGGTCGATCTGCTTGCCCATGACGCCGCCGGCCGCGTTCACCTCGTCGATCGCCATGATCTCGGAGTCTTTGACCGAGACCTCGCTGATGGCCATCGTGCCGCTGAGCGAATGCAGGATACCGACCTTGATCTTGTCGCCGGACGCACCGGATGTCGCGGCGCCGGAGCTGCTGCTGGTCGAGTTGTTGTTGCTGCTACTACCGCACGCGATTCCCAGCGCGCCCAGTCCTGCGGCGAGGCCTACTCCCGCTCCGCCTCGCAAGATGGTGCGTCGCGTCAGCCGGCGCCCCCATACTGATTCGAATCGCTCCCGCTCGGTTGCCAAACTTGTTACTCCCTCACTATTGCCTGCGCAGCTTTTGGCTGCCACCCAAATTGGATGGGCGTAGCCTAGGGAGCTTGAGTTTCTAACAAATCACATCCATGTGACGTTCATGTAACGCAGCTCAATTGATCACTCACTTGGCTTCGATTTAGTGAGATTTAGATTCGTTTTGGATAAATGCGTTGACATTGCGTTGTCATAAGATCACGACTTTTGTGCTGCAAAGAGACACGTAACCGAGTAACGAATCGGAAAGACAAACGTCATGGACTGGAAACATCCATGAAACACAACCCGTCTACCGTGCTCGATGATCACACCATCGGCCGCGGCGACGCGTGACGTTGCGTCAGCCGCGCGCCGCGCTAAGCTAGGTGTCATTGCGGCCGCAACGTGGATACGGAGGAGACCACCCTGGACGAACGCAGCCCGAAGCCGTGGTTCCGCACCTCACCCCTGTTCCCGCAAGACGCCTCCTCTGGCACGGCCGGCTTCTCCCGGAGTGCGCTGTCGTGAGGCTGACGCCGCGTGAGCAGGAAGGGCTGCTGATTTACGTCGCCGCCGACCTAGCGCGCAAGCGTCTCCAGCGCGGCCTCAAGCTCAACTACCCCGAGGCCGTCGCCCTGGTCAGCGAGGCGATGATGGAGGCTGCCCGCGACGGCCGCACCGTCAACGAGGCGGCGGAGGCCGGCGCCCGCGTGCTCAACACCGATGACGTAATGGATGGCATCGCTCAGCTGGTCGACGTCGTGCAGGTCGAAGCGACCTTCCCGGACGGCACCAAGCTGGTCTCCTGCCACAACCCGATTCAATAGCCATGGCAAACTTCTACCTGGTCGGCGACGCGGATATCGAGCTGAACGCCGGACGCCGCACACTCGAGATCGAGGTCGCGAACACCGGCGACCGGCCGATTCAGGTCGGCTCACACGCCCACTTTTTCGAGGTCAACCGTGCCCTGCGCTTCGACCGCCGTGCCGCGTTTGGCATGCGCCTCGATATCGCCTCGGGCACCGCGGTCCGCTTCGAGCCCGGTGACCGCATGACGGTGACTCTGGTCGAGTTCGGCGGCCTCAAGCGCCCCGCCGGCATGAACGGCCTCGCGGCGAACGCCGCTTCGCTCGAAGACGCGGTCGCGCGCGCCGAAGCGCTTGGTTTCAGCATGGAGGCGACGGACTAGATGCGAATCTCGCGCGAGAACTACGCATCGCTCTACGGCCCCACCACCGGCGACTATGTGCGCCTCGCCGACACCAACCTCGTCGTGCGCATCGAGCACGATTACGCGGTCTACGGCGAAGAGGCCGTGTTCGGCGGCGGCAAGTCGATTCGTGACGGCATGGCGCAGTCATCGACCCTACGCAGCGCCGACGGCGCTCCCGACACCGTGATCACCAGCGCCGTCGTCATCGACCCCGTGCTCGGCATCGTCAAGGGCGACATCGGCATCAAGGACGGACGCATCGTCGCCGTCGGCAAGGCCGGCAACCCCGACATCATGGACGGTGTCACGCCCGGCCTCGTCATCGGCCCCGGCACCGAGATCATCGCCGGCGAGCACATGATCGCGACGCCGGGCGGCATCGACGCCCACATCCATATGATCGCGCCCCAGCAGGCCTGGGAAGCGCTCTCGAACGGCATCACGACGCTGCTCGGTGGCGGCACCGGCCCCGCCGACGGCACCCGCGCAACGACCTGTACGCCCGGGCCCTGGTACATCGCCCAGATGCTGCGCGCCGCCGATACGCTGCCGGTCAACTGGGGCCTGCTCGCCAAAGGCAACGCCTCCGACCCAGCCGCCCTGCGCGAGCAGGTCGAATCCGGCGCCTGCGGCCTCAAGGTGCACGAGGACTGGGGCTCGACGCCCGCCGTGATCGACGCCGCCCTGCGCGTCGCCGACGAGTATGACGTGCAGCTCGCAATTCATACCGACACCCTGAACGAGGCCGGCTTCGTCGAAGACACGATTCGCGCCATCGCCGGCCGCACGATTCACACCTACCACACCGAGGGCGCCGGCGGCGGCCACGCGCCCGACATCATTCGTATCGCCGCCGAGCCCTACGTCCTCCCGTCGTCCACTAACCCGACTCGACCCTTCACGGTGAACACACTGGCCGAGCACATGGACATGCTCATGGTCTGCCATCACCTCAACCCACACGTCCCCGAGGACGTCGCCTTCGCCGACAGCCGTATTCGCCCTGAAACCATGGCGGCCGAGGACGTGCTGCACGACATGGGCGTGCTCAGCATGTACTCGTCCGACTCGCAGGCCATGGGGCGCATCGGCGAGAGCTTCACGCGTCTCATCCAGACGGCCCACAAGATGAAGGACGTGCGCGGCCCCCTCGACGGCGAGACCGCCGGCGACGACAACCAGCGCGTTCTACGTTATGTCGCCAAACTCACGATCAACCCCGCGATCACGCACGGCATCTCGCACATGGTCGGCAGCCTCGAGCCCGGCAAGCTCGCCGACGTTGTGCTGTGGCCGGTCGGATTCTTCGGCGTCAAGCCTGCCCTGATCGTCAAAGGCGGCATGATCGCCTGGTCGATCATGGGCAACGCCAACGCCTCGATTCCAACGGTCGAGCCGATGCTCTACAAACCGATGTTCGGCGCCCACCCCTCGGTGATCGAGCAGACCTGCGTCAGCTTCATGAGCCAGGCGTCGCTCGACGCCGGCATCCCGTCGCAGCTCGGTCTGCGACGTCGCGTCGCAGCCGTGTCGCACACCCGCGACGTCGGCAAGCGCGACATGGTGCGCAACGCCGCCACGCCGCGCATCGAGGTCAACCCCGACACCTACGAGGTTCGCGTCGACGGCGAAATCGCCACCTGCCCGCCGGCCCAGACGCTGCCCCTGGCGCAGAAGTACTTCCTGTTTTGAGCCGGTCCGCCGAAGCCCTCGTGGCGCTGCTGCAGCTCAGCGACTCGTCCTTCCCGTCCGGGACGTTCACGCACTCTTTCGGCCTCGAGCAGCTGGTGCGCGACGGCCTCGTGCGCACGCCCATCGACGTCGAAGCCTTCGTCACGTCGGTCCTTACGCTAAGCGCCGCCACGTCCGACGCCGCTGCCGCCCGCCGCGCCCTCGACGCCGCCCGCGAACATGACCTCGAGGCCGTGATCGACGCCGACCGCGCCCTCTATCGCACCAGGGCAGCCTCGGAGCTGCGCAACGCCAGCCTCGCGATCGGGCGGCGCTTCCTCGAAGAGTCGTCGCTGCACCTCGACGACGCCCTGCTGCACGACTACGCAGCGCGCGTCCGCGTCGACCCGGCGCTGGGCATGCAGCCCGTGGCCTTCGCCGTCGTCGGCAGCGCCCTCGGCGTCGACCTCGAAGGCTGCGTCTCGGCGCTGCTCTTTGGTACGGTCAACGCCACACTGCAGGCTGCGATGCGCCTGCTGCGCTTCTCGCACCGCGACGCGCAGTCCATCCTGCACCGCCTGCGACCGCGCATCGCGTCCTTTACCGAAGACTGCATCTCGAACCCCACGACCAGGCTGCGCGCCTTCCAACCGCTGCAGGAGATCGCGGCGATGCGCCACGCGACGGCGGAAGCGCGCCTGTTCGCCAGCTAACCATTGGCATGGCGGCAGACTGCGCGAGAAGCCCTCACTGGTGACCTGTGGTGGAGACCGTTCGTGAACCGTCGACATCGGTCGGCGAGTTAAGGAGAAAAGCATGAGACCCGTAGTCAAAGTAGGCATCGGCGGGCCGGTGGGCTCCGGCAAGACCGCCCTTGTCGAGAAGCTGGTGCCACTCCTGCTCGCCTCGGGCCACTGCCCGGCCGTCATCGCCAACGACATCTTCACCCGCGAGGACCAGTCGATCCTGCGTCGCGCCCTGCACGGCGTGCTGGACGAGGGCCGTATCCTCGGCGTCGAGACCGGTGGCTGCCCCCACACCGCCGTGCGCGAAGACCCGACCGCCAACCTCGCGGCCGTAGACCAGATCGTCGAGATGTACCCCGAGACCGACGTGGTCCTGATCGAGAGCGGCGGCGACAACCTGACTCTGACCTTCAGCCCCCTGCTCGCCGACCTCAGCATCTACGTGCTGGACGTCGCCGGTGGTGACAAGACGCCGCGCAAGCAGGGCCCGGGCCTCATGAACGCTGACCTGCTCGTGATCAACAAGGTCGACCTCGCACCCCACGTCGGCGCCGACCTCGGCGTCATGGAGCGCGACTCGACGCGGCTACGTACGGGCCCGCTGCTGTTCACCGACTGCCGTCACGAGCAGGGCGTGGCCGAGGTCGCGCGCTGGCTCACCGGCGAGATGGAGTCGATCACCTCGAGCGCGCGGGTGCGCCTGTGGGTGGACTGACGGCAGGCCTGCGCGGCTGCCTCGACGTCTGCTTTCGCGGCGACGACGGCCACACGAGCGCCGTTCTAACCTCGACGCCGCCTCTGGATCTGCGCGGCCCCTTCAAGCGCGACCGCGGCCCGGATCTCTACCTGCTGCGCAACACCACCGCCGGCATCCTCGCCGGTGACGACCACGACCTGCACGTCACGGCCGAAGCCGGCGCCAACGTCCGTGTCGCCTCAACCGCCGCCACCAAAGTGCTGACGATGCCCGGCGATGGCGCTCGCATCCACACGACGCTCACCGCGCGCGCCGGCAGCAGCCTCGTCTGGGGCCCGCACGCCACCGTGCTGCAGACCGGCTCGCGCCTCGTCCAGACCACCCACGCCACGCTCGCGCCCGGCGCCGCCCTCGTCATCGCCGAGGTCATCGTCTTCGGACGTCTCGCCAGCGGCCAGAAGTACGACTTCGCCGCCTACGAAAGCGACCTCGTCATAGCCGACGATGCCGGGCGCCTGCTCTACGAAGAGGCCTATCGTCTCGAACCGGGCGCGGACCTGCGTGCCGCTCTCGCCGACCAGGGCGCGGTGGCCACGGTCTACGTCCTCGGCGTCGCCGCCGAACGCTTCGATCCCGCTTGCCTGCGGGACGAGCGCCTCAGCGGTCACAGTCGCCTGCCCAACGACGCGGGCGTCATCGTACGCACGTTGGCGCCGTCGCTCTCGCGAGGACTCGCCCTCGTCGATCGGGTACTTGCCGCCGGCTGTTTCTAAGTCCGGGCCGGCTCCTGTGCACCAACCCAGCCCGTCTCCGAGATGTCGATGATCACGCCGTCCGGTCCGCTGTACTTCACTTCGACGTTCGAGTGGCGCTTCGGGCCGTCCATACCGATGCCCAACGCCCGGTTGATCTCGTCCCGCGGCCGCGAGCCGGCGTCCTGCAGCCGGTCCGCCATCTCCTCGAGGCTGTCGACCTCGAAGCCGATGTGGTGGATGCCGCTGTAGCCGGTGCCATACTCCGGCCCGGCGACGTCGTCGTTCTTGAAGTTGAGGATCGCCAGGTTGATGTGCCCGTCACTCAGGTAGTAGCCGCTGGCGTTGGGGCTGTTTACGGTACCCACCTTCTCCAGCCCGAGAACCTCCACGTAGAAACGAGCCGTCTCGTCCACGTCCTGGGTCGCGATCGCGATGTGCTTGATTCTGGCCACGGCGTCTTACCTCCGAATCTACTTCGGAACGATTCTACGCGTGCTTGTCCATGCGACGGGTGCGTCTGTATCCGTCCGATTCGCCTCGGCGACGCCTACTCCTCGATCAGCACCAGCCCGTTCGTGCCGTCGACCGTCAGAGTGGCGCCGTCGCGGATCACGGCCGTGCCCTTTATCGTGCCCACGACCGCCGGCAGCCCGAACTCGCGCGCCACCACCGAGGCGTGCGACAGCGCGCCGCCGACGTTGATCACCAGCGCCGACACGACGCCGAAGAACGGCGTCCAGGCCGGCGTCGTCGCGCGCGCCACCAGGATGTCGCCCGGCATCAGCGTCGCCGCCTGCTCCAGCGTCTCGATCACGCGCGCCCGCCCTCGATAGCTCCCCGCCGACGCGCCGATGCCGCGCAGAACCCGCACTTCGGACCCACGCAGCCCCTCCGGCAACGGCTCATCCGACTCCGGCAGCGGCGCGCCCAGCACCGGCGGCGGCGCCACGGAGCGCCAGGCAGCCAGCGCCGCTCGTCGCTTTGCTAACGTGTCGCGTGGCGTCGCCGGCTCGCCGTCCAGCGCCGCGATCAGCTCGGGGCGGTAGAAGTAGAACACGTCGTCCTCTGCGGCCACGATTCCCCGAGCCACCAGGTGCCGCCCGATCGCGAGCCAGCGCGCCCGCGATGCCGCGTTCAGGCGCTGGTCCGTGTAGTAGTTGTGGTCCTCGAGGTTAGGCATCAGCTCCTGCGCGATCGGCAGCATGCGCAGCAGCTCGGCGGCGTCTGCATCGGTCTGCGCCAGCCCCCGCAGCTCCGCCGTCAGTGCTTCGCGCCGCTCTGCCTGCCGTCGCGCCGAGTCGAGCGGCCCGTGCCCGTCCGGTTGCCCCGCGTAGGCCCGAATCGCCGCCAGCGGCACGCCGGGGTCCTCGCGCCACGTCGGCCGGTCTTCGACGAAGCCCTCGTTCGTGCTGCCGAAGCGTTGCAATAGGTCCCGCAGCCCCTCGCCGAACACCCGCCCCGATGCCGTCTGCGGCAGCTCGCCGCCTCTTGCGACCGACTCGGCCAGCTCGTTGTCGGCCCGTAGCAGGCGGCTGAGGTCCCAGAGCAGCGCCGCTCGCTCCAGCGATGCGTTAGGCATGCCCTGCAGCAGCGCGTGCGCATCGGCGCGGCGCGACGCCCCGAATCGCTGCACGTACGCCAGCTCGAAGGCCTTCGCGATCGCGTGTGCCGGCATCACGGCCTCGCGGTGCACCGGCCCGAACACGCCCCAGTAGCGCGCCAGCTGGTCGTCCAGCACCTGCCGCCACGTCCCGGGCTGCACCGTCTACGGGTCGAAGCTCGATCAGCGCCTCGACCACCTTGTCGACCTCCGGCTGCCACTCGCTGCGCCAGCGTCGCATCTGCTCGACGCTGTCCGGCGGCGTCCCGTGCGCCCACGGCGGGTCGCCCGGCCCGATACCGGTGCCGTGGCGCTGATACGTGTAGCCGTTGAGCTTGAGCGACCTCGGTATCTGCTCGACGCCGCGGCCGCCGCGCTCGAACAGGTCGCCCGTCAGAGGCGGCGCCGCGACCGGCGTGTGCTCGTCCGAGAGAATCCACGTATACGGCTCGAAAGAAGCGTCTGGCAGGCGAAAATCCACAGCGTCAGGCATACGCCCACTTTAACGATTTGTTAACGCCTCAGCCAAGAACACAAATACAAACCGGGACACTTCTTGGCGGAGGCATTTAAGGCCTTCCAAATTAGCGTTTAATCGTAGCCGAGGCTCGACTATGATTGACTTGGCGATGGACGTTTGCATATTCTCCCGATGATTTGACAGTCGATTCGCTTGGCGTGACTCCGGATTGGGAGAATCAAAGCCTCTACCTTTTCCATGGTACAGATGCCAACAGCGCGGAATCCATTCGCCGCGACGGGATCAGAACAGTTGCAGGTCGCGAGGATACAGACTTCGGCCAGGGCTTCTACACGACCACATCCCAGACGCAGGCCCACGACTGGGCACAGAAACGTGCTCGACGCAAGAGGACGGATCCGGTCGTTCTTGCATTCTTGGCCGACCGGAACCAACTTGCCAATCTCGAAGCTTTATGGTTCGTTAGAGCTACACCGGACGCGAGCGATTTTTGGACTTTCGTGCGCCACTGTCGTTTAGGACGGGCCGAGCATGGTCGTCCCGGATGGTACGACATCGTCATCGGCCCGGTTACACTTTCGAGTCAATTCGGCAGGACGGTCTTTGAAAATTATGATCAGGTGAGCCTTCACACCGAAGCTGCGATTAACCTCCTAACTCTCCAACCTTGACGGAATTGACCGAACAAGGTTGTATAGCAAGTAGTTAGCTGTCGTCTAGCAGCCGCCAGAAGTGACTGGGCAATTGACATGAACAGGACAGAAGGCCGCATCTTACAGGAGGATCGCTACTGGCGTGCAGTTGGGCTTTGTCTGGTTCACTTCCACAAATATGACTCGGACAAGGCTCGGAACGCCATTAAGGAGTTCCAAAACGATCTGGGGTTCTCGATGAGGGATATGAGTCTCCTCTACCACGAAGAGCCTTTCTACCTTGCTTGTGATATTTCAGACGAAGATCTTCGTTTGTCGGACTACAGGGACAAATACACCCACATCCTCCAAGAAGCTAGTAGCCTCTAGCGACTTTCTAACGTACCGGCCAGAGAAGCAGCTCCCGCCAACCGCTGCCTACTTAGGTGGGATCTTCAGCGTCTGGCCCGGCACGATCAGGTTCTGGTCCTCGATCGCGTTCGCGTCCACGATCTGCTGCACCGTCACGCCGAACTGCTGCGCGATGCTCGATAGCGTGTCGCCCGCCTGCACCGTGTACTGGTTATCGCCCGCGACCTGCGCCGTCGCGCTCGGCGCCGGTGCAGCCGTCGGTTGCTGCACCACGACACGCGTCGCCGTCGCCGGCGGCAACGTCGGCGTCGGAGTCGCCTTGGCGCCACCACCACCGCATGCCACCAGTGCCGTCGCCAACGCCGGCGCCGTCAGGAAACTGAAGAATCTAATGCCCCTCATGCTCACGCACCTCTGGAGCCCCGCCCGACAAGAGCTAAGGCGGTTTCGGCCAGGGTTTCAAGCTGGAATCTTATTCAGGAGATCGGTTGCGATAAATCTGTATGGGTGATTCGCGCCATTGTCGCGAAAATGCAGGCTTCCACGCGCTGCCGCAGGGCTCGCACTCACGCCATCTTGTGCACGTGAGGGATGACCTCTTCGGCCATCAGCCGGCTCTGCTCCATCATCTCGTCGTCGCTCGATGCGATCGGCCGCGCCACGAACTTCGACACGCCGACCGCCCGTAGCACCGTCACCAGCTCGATGACCTCTTCGGCGCCGCCGACCGCCATGAACGCCTTCGGGTCCGCGTCCTGCCCGACGATTCTCGCCCGGATCGCCTGCAGGTTGCGCTGCACCACCGGCTCCTCCCAGCTACCGAAGCGATAGCTGAAGCCGCAGCCGTAGTGGTCGTCATCGATCGGCCTGCCCGCCTCGGCGGAGCGCTCCCGGATCGCCGCGATCACGCGCCCGATCTGCGCCGGTGTCTGCGCCGCGCCTGCCAGCCAGCCGCTGCCGTAGCGCACCGTCCGGTCGATCGCCGCGTCGCTGCTGCCGCCGATCCATATCGGCAGCGGGTTCTGCTTCGGCTTCGGGTTGATCGTGACGTTGTGGTACTTGTAGTAGCGACCCTCGAAGTTGACGTTGTCCTCGCCCACAGCCGGTTCAGCAGCTGCAGCATCTCGTTCGAGCGCGCGCCGCGCCCCTTCGACTCGAAGCCGATGGCGCCAAACTCCGGTGCGTTATCGTTGCCGACCCCGAACATCGGCAGCATGCGGCCATTGCTCAGGTAGTCGATGGTCGCGCACTCCTTCGCCAGGATCAGCGGGTCGCGCAGCGGCAGCACCGTCGTGTTCATGCCGAACTTGAGTCGCTTCGTCCGTCCCGCGACCGCCGCCAGCGTGCTCAACGGCTCGAGGAACGTCTGCGCCCCCACCAGCCGCTCGCTCAGCCACACGGAATCGACTGCCGTCTCCTCCGTCGCATCGATCCAGCGCCAGAACGCCGCCGCCGAAGAAAACGGAAACGCCGCAAACCCCAACCCGATTCGTACACTCATGGCGGTAGCTTACCCCACCCCACACGCCCCAAGCGGGCAAACGGGCAAACGGGCAAACGGGCAAACGGGCAAACCGCGGCAAACCGCGGCAAACGAGGATGCGGCCCGGTCACCAGTACGCGCTACCATCACGTCCAACCGACGGCGACACAGTGACCCCGGTCCCATCGTCCCACGCAACATCCCTGGCAGATTCCCCGATGCGTTCTCGATCGACGTCATTCCGACGCCAGGAGGAATCTAGCGAAACCCACCACACGCCACGCACTCCCGCCAACATATGAACCCTCTCCCCCAGGGAGAGGGCAGGGTGAGGGTAATCACCCCGAGGCCCAGAGCGCGCCACAACGAGGCGCCTTGGCGTGCGTCCACCCGGCTCGTCGTCTGGATCCACCAGATTCCTCCTGTCGTCGGAACGACGACGTTAGAGGCCCGATCGCGCGAAGCAAACCGCCTCGCCACCCGAACCGCTCATCCTGAGGCACTCGAAGGACGAGCGGCCCTCGATGTCTGACCAGCTCTCGTTAACAGACGGCCCGCCGGCCTGCGGTAGCTCACCGGATCCACCATTCGCCCAACATCCGAGCCCTTTGCTTGTTTGTTCGTTTGCTCGTTTGCCCCGACCCTTTGCCTCTTCGCCCGAGCGAGGGGCCGTCGGTGCGCGCCGGTGTATACTTAGGCCGCTACGCACGGGGTGGTCGTTCGGGGGCTCGAACGGCCTGAGATTAGACCCGTCGAACCTGATCCGGGTAATACCGGCGGAGGAAGGCGCGTGGTAGACAGCCTCGCTATCACTACATACTCACCGTCTTCTCTTCGTCCCCGGTCGGCGCTGCGCAGCGGGGGCTGACTAATGATTGCGTCTTCGAGACTCCGGTTCGCGCTGCTATCGCTCGCGTCCATTGCGGTCGTGCTCGGCCTGGCCTGCGGTGGCAGCAGCAACAGTAACGGCCTCCAGAAGGTCACGGTTCAGCTCGACTGGACCCCCAACACCAACCACATCGGCATCTACCTCGCGCTCGCGAACGGCTGGTACAAAGACGCCGGCCTCGACGTCCAGATCCTGCCCTACGGCGACCAGAACCCCGACACCATCGTCGCCAACGGCAAGGCCGACGTCGGCATCAGCTTCCCCGCCGACGTCATCTTCTCGCGCGCCGCCGGCCTCGACCTCGTCAGCGTCGCCTCCGTGCTGCAGAGCAACCCCACCCAGCTCGCGGTCCTCGCCTCCAGCGACATCCAGAGCCCGAAGGGCCTCGACGGCAAGACCTACGCCGGCTTCGGCCTCCCCTACGAAGAGCCGCAGATCAAGACCGTGATCCAGGCCGACGGCGGTAAGGGCGACTTCAAGGTCGCGACCCTTTCGACCGCAGCCTACGAGGCCCTCTACAACAAGCAGGCCGACTTCACCGAAATCTTCACGACCTGGGAGGGCATCGAGGCCGACCTGCGCGGCATCAAGCTGCGCACCTTCCGCTACGCCGACTACGGCATGCCTGACTTCCCCGGCGTCGTCCTCGTCGCCCAGGGCAAGGCGGTTCGCGATAAGTCCGCCAAGATCGAGAAGTTCCTCGAGGTCACCCGGCGTGGCTACGAGTACGCCGCCCAGAACCCTGACGACGCCGCCAGGCAGTTCATCAACGCCGTCCCGTCCGGCACCTTCCCCGAACCCGAGCTCGTCACCCGCTCTACCGAGGCGCTGAAGACCTATCTCGTCGCCAACGGCCAGCCCTGGGGCGTGCAGAACACGAAGGACTGGCAGGCCTACACCAAGTGGTTCGTCGACCAGGGCATCGTCACCGACTCCAAGGACAAGGCGATCAAGAACGTCTCCGACCTCGGCACGTTGTACAGCGACGCCCTCCTGCCCGGCGGCGGATGAGGCGCCGCTCGTGGCCGCGACCGTTCTCGACGTAAGTAGCGTCTCGAAGACCTTCGGCGGCCCGCGCCCGCTCGAGACTCTGCGTAACGTCTCACTGCACGTCGATGCCGGCGAGTTCGTCTCGATCGTCGGGCCATCCGGCTGCGGCAAGAGCACCCTGTTCAACCTGATCGCCGGCGTCGAAGACCTCAGCGCCGGCAACATCGCCGTCAAAGGCAACGCCGACCCCGACGCGCGCCGTCTCAGCAGCGGCTACATGTTTCAGAAAGACCTGCTCTTCCCCTGGCGCAACGTCGTCGACAACGCCGCCCTCGGCCTCGAGGTCGGCGGCAGTTGCAGCCGCGACGAAGCCCGGCGCCGCGCCCGCGAGCTGCTGCCGCGCTTCGGCCTCGAAGGCTTCGAGTCGAGCCGTCCCTCTCAGCTCTCGGGCGGCATGCGCCAGCGCGTCGCACTGCTGCGCACCCTGCTGCTCGCCCGCCCCCTGCTCCTGCTCGACGAGCCCTTCGCCTCGCTCGACGCCCTCACTCGTCGCGAGCTGCAGACCTGGCTGCTCGAGACCTGGTCCTCCGGCAGCGAGGCCGCCCTGCTCGTCACCCACGACGTTCGCGAGGCCGTCTTGCTCTCCAACCGCGTCTACGTCATGAGCCCGCGCCCCGGCCGCATCGTCGCCGAGGTCGTCGTCCCTCACGACACCGCCGCGCCCGACGCCGTCGCGCTCGCCCGTTACGAAACGCAGATCCTCGACGCCCTCCACCTCGAGGCCGCCACACGATGAACGATCGCGCAGAGACGCGTCCTTCTAAGTCCGTTCGTGGTGAGCCTGTCGAACCACGCGAAGCTATGGAGGCGTCCCGGGGCGACAACGGCCCTGTTCGCAGTCAGCCTGGCTCCCCTGAGCTCAGTCCAGGGCTCGAACCACGCGAGAGTCGTCAAATGGCCGACCGAGCCCAAGACACCGTTCGTGGTGGGCTTGTCGAACCGCGCGAGAGTCCTCAGACGTCCCGAGACTCCAACCGTGTCGTGGCCCGCACCGTCTCGTTCCTCGCGGACGCCCTGCCCCCGCTCGCGGTCCTGGTCGCGCTGTTCGCGGCCTGGCAGCTTTATGTCGAGCTGTCGGGCATTAATGCCGTCACCCTGCCGGCCCCTTCCCGCGTCTTCGAGAGCGCCTACCGCAACCGCGACCTCCTTTGGACGCACTCGCTGGTCACGGTCAAGGAGACCATGATCGGCCTCTTCGTCAGCATCGTGCTCGGCGTCGGCCTGGCGCTGCTCATCGACGCCTTCGCGCCGGCCCGACGCGCCCTTTATCCACTGCTCGTCGGCTCGCAGACCATCCCGGTCGTCGTGATCGCACCGCTGCTCGTGCTCTGGTTCGGCTTCGGTCTGACGCCGAAGATCTTCGTCGTCACGCTCTACACGTTCTTCCCGATCACGGTCGCCTTCGCCTCCGGCCTCGCCGCCACCGACGCGGAGTCGATCATCCTCATGCGCACCCTCGGCGCCGGACGCTGGCGCACGATGGCGCTGCTGCGTATCCCGCAGGCCCTGCCGTATCTATTCACCGGCCTGCGCATCGCCGTGACCTACGCGATGGTCGGCGCCGTCTTCGCCGAATGGAGCGGCGCGCGTAACGGCCTCGGCATCTACGTGCTGCTGATGAAGAACTCGTTCCGCACGGACATGGTGCTGGCCGCAATCATGTTGATCGCGGTGCTGTCGCTGCTCTTGTTCCTGCTCGTGGGGTTGGTCGAGAAGCTGGTTGTGCGCTGGCGCGACTAAATAAACGTTAGTGTTCTCTTTGAGAATCTCTTAACGTGAATGTAAGGCCACGCGCACCCAGCAGGTGTATTATGAACGTGCCCTCCACTGACCAGTAGCAGTGGGGCGGCGCTCCCCGGACGGGGCCCGCACTGCGGGCTCCGTCTTAATATACGAACCGATCTCTCTCCCGGATTTCCCAATTTAAGAAAATTGTCCGAAGTTCTTCGGCAACTTAGAATCGCCTTGCCCGCGCACCCGATTCGTCTGCTCGATAGCCCAAGGAGTATGCAATGCCACGCCTTCCCGAGGTCACCGACCGCAACGCCCTGCCCGAAGACCAGCGAGACCACTTCGACTACCTCGCCAGGACCCGCGGCGCCGTGCGTCTGCCCTTCTCCGCCGTCCTCAACAACCCCGAGCTTTGCTACCGCATCGCCCACGTCGGCAGCTACATCCGCTTCGAGGGCCTGCTCTCCGACAAGGACCGCGAGCTGACGATTCTCGCCTCCGCGCGCGAGGTCGACGCCCGCTTCGAGTGGGCCGCCCACAGCCGCATCGCCCGCGAGCTCGGCATCAGCGACGCGACAATCGACGCCATCGCCAACCGCAAGCCCCTCGACGGCATCGGTGAGGACGAGGCCGTACCGGTTCGCGTCGCCCGCGAGCTCCTGCGCGACCACGCCCTGCAGGACTCGACCTTCGCCGCGGCGCACAAGGCCTACGGCGACGCCGGCTTCGTCGAGCTGATCGGCACCATCGGCTACTACGCGCTCATGGGTTGCCTGCTCAACGGCCTCCAGATCGAGCCCGCCCGCCGACGCCCCCCAGCTCCCCCGCTAGCCGAAGCGCGAATCCGACCAGGACATCCGGCGATGCCTCCGTTCGTCCTCGATCTTCATGCCCAGCGCCGGTCCCACCAGCGAGAGATCTCCTTCGAGGACGTTGCCTTTGTCCTCGAAAACTTCGATACAAGGCGGCCTGCTAGGATATTGAGGAACGCGCGTCCAAGCGAGCTCTACATCGCGAACGTTCGAGGAAGGCGCCTCCGTGTGTATGTGGAGCTTGGCAGTGAACCGCTAACGGTCACGACCGTTGCTTGGGAGGACAGATGATTACCTATTCAGACGAGTCGGACGCGGTGTACATCCAGCTCTCAGACGCGAAGATAGTACGCACTCAGGTGATCGACGACGCTCGCTTCGTCGACTACGACGCGAACGGCGATGTAGTTGGCGTCGAATTGCTCGGCGCATCCGGTGGCCTCGACCTGCGCGGACTTCCCGAGCACCAACGCCTCGAATCCGAAACCAGAGTTCTCAACTTCCCCATCTTCGCCTGAGCAAACCGTCTGCGCCACCGTAGCTCTTTGCCCACATGCCCGTATGCCCGTTGCACGTCAGATCGCGCTCGTCTTGAGCACGGCCTCGTCTAGCGTCAGGCCGAGCCCCGGCGCCTGCGGCATCACGAGCTCCCCGTCCTCCACCCGCATCGGCTCGGTGAACAACGGCTGGCCCCACGGCACGTTGCCCACGATCAGGCCGTTCGGCACACCGGCGATCGCGTGCGACAGCACCTCCGGCGCCAGGTGGTTGATTACGGGGCGCCCATACATGTTCGCCATGTGCGCCACGCGGAAGAAGCCCGTCAGCCCCAGGTCCTGGTCGATCATCACGTTGTCCGAGCAGCGCTCCTCGATCAGCCGACGGAACTCGTGCACGTGCTGGAACACCTCGCCCGCGCACACCCGCTGCTTCGCCGATTCCGTGACGCGCTTCAGCGCCTCGTAGTCGTGGAACGCCACCGGGTCCTCGATCCAGTACAGGTCGAACGGTTCGGTCTCGCGCGCGAAACGCAGCGCCTCCTTCGCCGGCCAGCGGAAACCGCAGTCGACGATGATCTTCACGTCCGGCCCGACGCACTCCCGCACGAACCTCAGGTGCTCGACGGCCGTGTCGAAGTCGGCGCCGGCGATTGGGCACTTCACGGCCCGAAAGCCCCGCTTCAGCACATCTTCGAGATGCGCCGAGACCTGCTCTTTCGGCCCCGGCGTCAGGCGCCAGTTCGCCGAGATCGGCACCCGGTCCTTGGCTCCGCCCATCAGCCTGTACACCGGCTGGCCCGCCGCTTTGCCCTTGAGGTCCCACGCCGCCACGTCGATAGCGCTGGCCGCGCGCAGCTCCAGCCCGCTCACCGGCGCGCCGCCCGAGCCCGTCCTGTACAGGCGCGCGTAGATCCCGTCCGTATCCGTAGCGTCGTGGCCTGCAAGGCTCTCGACCATCGATTCGATCAGCAGCTTCAGAGGCTTCATGTTCTGCGCGTTGACCCGGCTCACGTAGCTGATGCCCTCGACGCCCTCGTCGGTCCGCATACGCAGCACGATGTGTGTCCCGGGCATGACGCCCTCGAAGTTCACGCGCACCGCGATCGTCTCACAGCCCTGAATCTTCATCACGCGCCTCCCACGACTCGCACCGCTCGATTTCACCGGAGACTATGTGCGCTGCACGCGCCCGTCAATCGAGGACGCCTCTCTTTGCCCGTTCGAGCTTCGTGTTCTTTGCTCGTTTGCTTGTTTGCTAGTTTGCTCGTCCGTTGGCCGTCTAGAATAGCGGCAGCATTCCACCCATCCGTCTCTTCGATACAACCTAGATACGAGGCTCCAGATGAAAGTCAGTCAGGCCATCGCCGAGATGCTCAAGCGCGAGGGCGTCAAGCAGATCTTCGCTTACCCCCTCAACCCGCTGATCGAGGCCGCCGCCGAAGCCGACATCCGACCGATCATCGTCCGCCAGGAACGCTCCGGCGTGCACATGGCCGACGCCGGCAGCCGCCTCAGCTCCGGCCAGAACGTTGGCGTCTTTTGCATGCAGGGTGGTCCCGGTGTCGAGAACTCGTTCGGCGCCGTCGCACAGGCCTACTCCGAAGCCGTGCCGCTCAGTCGTCTTCCCCGGCGGCTCCGCCCGCGCCGGCGCCTGGGTCAAGCCCGCCTTCAACGCCGCCCTCAATTACCAGCACATCACCAAGTGGGCAGAGCAGGTCAACACGCCCGCCGGCATCGTCGCCAGCGTGCGACGCGCCTTCACGCAGGCCCGCAACGGCCGGCCCGGCCCCGTCCTGCTCGAGATCCCCGGCGACATCTGGAACGAAGAGGTGCCCGAGCCCCTCGACTACACGCCGACCTCTCGCGCCCTGTTCGCACCCGACGACGGCAGTGTCGACGCCGCGGCCGCGGCGCTGATCGCCGCCGAGCGCCCGGTGCTC
Source organism: uncultured Chloroflexia bacterium (assembly GCA_963732945.1). Taxonomy (GTDB): domain Bacteria; phylum Chloroflexota; class Dehalococcoidia; order DSTF01; family WHTK01; genus WHTK01. The sequence goes on along the minus strand of CAVTBL010000004.1, from coordinate 726,646 downwards.
TACGCCGGCCAGGGCGTGCACTACGCGAAGGCCTGGGACGAGCTCATGCAGCTCGCCGAGCTGCTCGAGGCTCCCGTCACGACCTCGCTCGAGGGCAAGAGCGCCTTCCCGGAGAACCACCCGCTCTCGCTCGGCTCCGGCGGCGTCGCGATGCCCGCCTCCGTGTTCCACCACGTCGAAGACGCCGACGTCGTGTTCGGCATCGGCGCCAGCTTTACGGCGACCGGCTTCGGCATCCGCTTCCCGACCGCCGGCAAGACGTTCATCCACAACACCGTCGACCCGATGGACATCAACAAGAACATCCCCACCGAGCACGCCCTGATCGGCGACTCGAAGCTCACGCTCGCTGCCCTGGTCGAGGCCGTCAGCGACCGTCTCGGCGGCAAGCCCCGCGGCCGTCGCGAGGAGGTCGTCTCGACCATCAAGTCGCAGAAGGAGCCCTGGCTGCAGGAGTGGATGCCCCGCCTCACCCACAACCAGGCGCCCCTCGAGTCCTACCGCGTGATCTGGGACCTGCTGCACACCGTCGACGTCGCCAACACCGTGATCACCCACGACGCCGGCAGCCCGCGCGATGAGCTGTCGCCGTTCTGGGAGACGGTCACGCCTCTCAGCTACATCGGCTGGGGCAAGAGCACCCAGCTCGGCTACGGCCTCGGCCTCACGATGGGCGCCAAGATGGCCGAGCCGAACAAGCTCTGCATCAACGTCTGGGGCGACGCGGCCATCGGCATGACCGGCATGGACTTCGAGACCGCCGTCCGCGAGCGCATCCCGATCCTCTCGATCCTGCTCAACAACTTCTCGATGGCCATGGAGATCCCGGCGATGCGCATCTCCGACGAGAAGTTCGACACCACCGACATCTCCGGCAACTACGCCGACTTCGCCAAAGCCCTCGGCGGCTACGGCGAGCGCATCACCGACCCAGGCGAGATCGTCCCGGCGATCAGGCGCGGCATTGCTGCCACGCAGGACGGCCGCCCCGCCCTCCTCGAGTTCATCACCACCAGGGAGAAGCACTACTCCACCTTCCGCTTCGGCTACCACTAGGCCCTGGCAGGCGGCGCAGCCCTACCGCTTCTCCATCGAACCGTAGTCAACAACAGAGGAGCCGCTCAATGAGCGACTCCTCTGTTCATTCACCGATCGGCTGTTGGTCGAAGCTTCCCAATTCTGTCCGATGCCCCGGGGTACTCCCGTTACCTTCCGAGCGCGCTCCGATTGCCTAATCGCTCATTCTGAGGCTCTCGAAGGGTGCGCGGCCCCTTCTTCAGACCACCTTCCCCATCGCGCAGCAACAGTCCGATGCCCCTGGGTTCGCCCGGGGTAGTGGTCGGAGTCGCAGTCACAATCGACGGCTCAGCCTCGGATAGTCCACCTTCCGTCATCTACAACGCCCATCCGCCTATCCGCTTCGCATCCGCTGACGACCCGCTGACGACACATCGCACTGCGGATTAGTCGCTGCGCTCCGATAACTAAAACGATGGCATCGACGTCTGTTGACGCAACGCAAAAGGCCCGCGTCGAGGAGTTCGCGCGAGCGGGCCTCGTGCTCCTCATCGTTCCTGTTGTCGTTCTCGTCCTGATCGTCCTGCGCTCGCACCAGGAGCTCTTCATCCCGTTCTACATGGCGCTGGTCGTCACGTTGGGCGCCTTCTGCTGGAAGCGCCTGCCGCAATCGAGCTTCAAGGTCTTCTGCCTCTACGTCCTGGGGTTCGCGCTGTTCAACGGCTTCCGGACCTACGCCGATAACACGGGCGTCCCCGTGAACTACAACTACCCGGTCGACCTCGACATCTCGCTGTTCGGCACCGCGCCCACCGTCTGGCTGCAGGACCATCTCTTCGTCCCCGGCCGGATCAGCCTGCTCGATCGCGCCGCCGTCGCCGTCTACCTCACCTACTTCGTCGCGCACTTCGTCGTCGGCGGCTACTTGCTGGCCTTCCGGCGCGACCTGCTGCTGCAGCACGCCGGCACGATCACCGTCACGCTGTGCGTCGGGCTCGCACTCTACTTCCTGCTACCGACGGCCCCGCCGTGGATGGCGGCGCAGAGTGGCCAGCTACCGCACATCTTCCGCATCACCCAGGACGTTACCAACAACGTCTCGAGCGACCTCTACGCGCAGGGTGCATCCGTCGCCGGCACCAACGACGTCGCCGCGATGCCCTCGCTGCACACCGCCCTCACCGCCGTCGTCGCGATGAGCCTCTGGCGCCTCAACCGCATTGCCGGCGTCGTCGGCTGGCTCTACGTCGCCGCGATGGGCTTCTCGCTGGTCTACCTCGGCGAGCACTACTTCACGGACGTCATTGCCGGCGTCATCCTCGCCATCGTCTGCTGGCACCTCGTCCGCCGCCTCACCGCCCGCGACGCGTTCGCAGCGCTAATAGCCAGACGCGAAGCAACGCCAACACTCGGACTCGCAGAACCACACCGTAAATAGCTGGGACCAGACGTCCCATCTTTGCTGGTAACGGACCCAGGAGCGACCCACGCATCCCCTCTCCCGGGGGAGAGGGTTAGGGTGAGGGGATCGATAACGCTCCGTCCATAAACGCGGCGTTAGTGCCTGACTAACTACTCGGCAGCTACCCTACAGAGACGACAGCGGGATCAGCAGGTCGTCGCCGCTACGAGGCGCCGGCTCCGCGCCCTCCATCTCGGCGATCACGCGGTTGCCCTCTTCGATCAGCGCTTCCATGAACTGCGGCTCGTCCACTGTGCGAATGATCTCGCCCTTGCGGAAGATCACGCCGCGGCCTTTGCCGCCCGCGATGCCGAGGTCGGCCATCTTCGCCTCGCCCGGCCCGTTCACGACGCAGCCCATGACCGCGACCGTGATCGGCTTGCCGACCTTCGTGAAGTGCTGCTCGACCTTGTTCGCCAGCGGGATCAGGTCTATCTCGATGCGGCCGCAGGTCGGACACGCGACAAGCGTTGGCCCGCGCTTGCGCAGGTCCAGCGTGTTGAGGATGTCCCAACATATCGGGATCTCCTCCGTCGGGTCCGCTGCCAGCGACACGCGGATCGTGTCACCGATGCCCTCGGCCAGCAGCATGCCGATGCCGATGGCGCTGCGTACGGAGCCCGCGCGCGGCGTACCCGCCTCGGTCACGCCGAGATGCAGCGGGTACGGCGTGCCACGCGCGTCGAGCACGGACGCCAGCCGGCGGTTCGCCTCGACCATCGTCGGCACGTCGAACGCCTTCATCGAAATCTTGATGTTGTCGTAGTCCATCTCCTCCAGGATGTTGATCTCCCAGAGGGCCGCGTCGACCATGCGCTGCACCATGGTCGGCGGCAGCTCGCCCTCGGCCAGCGCCGGGATCGGCGGCAGGCTCCCGCCGTTCACGCCGATGCGGATCGGCACGCCGCGCTCCTTCGCCGCCGCGACAACCGTCTTCACCTTTTCGGGGTCGCGGATGTTGCCGGGGTTGAGACGCAGCGCGTGGAAACCCGACTTGATCGCCGCCAGCGCCCAGCGGTAGTCGAAGTGAATGTCCGCCGTCAGCGGCACCGGCGTCTGTCGCACGATCTCGGGCAGCGCGTCCGCGGCCTCTTTGTCCGGCACCGCGATACGTACGACCTCGCAGCCGAGCTCCGCGAGCTCGTGGATCTGACGCACCGTCGCCGCGACGTCCGCGGTGTCCGTGCACGTCATCGACTGCACGACGACCGGCGCGTCTCCGCCGATCTTCACGTCACCGATACTGATTTGCTTTGTGACTCGACGAGCTTGAGGGATCATCGCAGCAGAGTGCCTCCGTTCACGATTCGGGCAACGTCAAAGTAGCTGAGCACGACGACGAGGATTAGCAACGCCACCATGCCTACGAAGTGTACGAGCGCCTCCTTCGCGGGAGCGATCCGCTTGCCGCGACGCGCGATCTCGATCAGCACGAACGTAATCTTACCGCCGTCCACGAATGGCAACGGCAGGATGTTTATCACCGCCAGGTTCATGCTCAGCAGCGCGCCGGTCTCCATCAGACTCTTCCAGCCGGCTTCCTTGACGATTTCGCCGGTCGCCTGCGCGATGCCGATTGGTCCCGTCACCGGGGCGCTGGTGCCGCCCTTGATCCAGCTGATCAGCCCGTTGCGCGCCAGCTTCAGAGAGTCGAAGGTCTCCTGCCAGCCGCGACTGATCGCCGGGAACAGGCCCAGCGAGCGGTTCTCCGTGTACGGGTACTGCGGCCCGATCGTGATGCCCGTGGCGCCCTGCTGGAAGTGCAGCGTCGTACCGGGCACCAGCGTCTCAGGGTCCGGCAAGCCCGCCGCGTCCGCGACAGCTTTGTCGCTCACCCGCAGCGCCTGCGCCACCGACGCGATCGTGTCGCCCTGCTGCGTCGTGTAGAACGTCTCGTCTGCGCCGCTGCCGAACACGAGCTTCTGGCCCGCTGTCAGGTCCGTGGGGATGTCGGCGGCCTGCCTCACCGCGTCGCGGTCGTACGTCGTCGCCTGAGCCACCGTATTGACCGTGTCGCCGGGCTTGACCACGTAGTCGTAGGCCGGCGGCGCCCAGCGCGGCGTCACGTGCACCGTCTTCGTAGTGACGTCGCCCGTCGCCAGGTCCGTATGCTTTACGACAATCGAGGTGTCTTCGCCCAGGTGCAGACGGATGTTGTAGCTGGCGTCCGAGACGCTGTTGATCGTGCGCCCGCCGATCTTTTCGATGATGTCGCCGGCCTGGAGCCCGGCCTGCTGCGCCGGCGAACCCGGCACCACCTGCCTGATCACGGCGTTGCCGATCGAGACTTCACGCGGGATCATCAGCGCCGCCGAGAAAATAACGACGGCCAGCACGAAGTTCATGAACGCGCCGGCGCCGAGGATGATCAGCCGTTTCCAGGCCTTCTGCTGCGTCAGGCTGCGCGAGTCGTCCGACTCCTCTTCGCCGAGCAGCCGCACGAAGCCGCCGAGCGGCAGCGCATTGACGCTGTACTCGGTCTCGCCCTTCTTGAACGCGAACAGCCGCGGCGGGTAGCCGATGCCGAATTCGAGCACCTGCACGCCGAACATCTTGGCGGTGAAGAAGTGCCCCGCCTCATGGACCACCACGAGAATAACGATGATAGCGAGGAACGGCAGGATGGTTGATGTGATCAGGTCCAACTAATTCTTCTCGATCCACTTATTCGCGAACTGCCGGCCCCATTCGTCTGCCGCCATGATCGCGTCGAAGTTATTTTCGTCTCCCGGCTCATGCGCCCGCAGCGCCTCGCTCAGCAGCTCCGGTATCTCGAGGAACCGCAAACGCCCCTCGAGGAACGCCCCGACTGCCTCTTCGTCCGCTGCCGCGATTGCCGCCGGGTAAGTACCGCCGCGCGCGCCGGCCTCCAGCGCCAGCCCCAGACACGGGTAGCGCTGCATGTCCAGCTCACCGAAGTGCAGCGCCCCCAAAGACACGAAGTCGACAGGCGGCAGCTCCAGCGTCAGGCGCTCCGGATAGCTCAGCGCGTACTGGATCGGCAGCCGCATGTCCGGCATCGAGAGGTGCGCCTTGATCGACCCGTCTACCAGCTCGACCATCGAGTGGATGATGCTCTCGCGGTGCATCACCACGTCGATGCGCTCGAACGGGATGTCGAACAGCCAGCGCGCCTCGATCACTTCGAGGCCCTTGTTGAACAACGTCGCCGAATCGATCGTGATCTTGCGGCCCATCTTCCAGGTCGGATGCGCCAGCGCTTCTTGCGGCCCGATTTCGGCCAGCGCTTCCAGCGGCAGGTCGCGCAGGGCGCCACCCGATGCCGTCAGCACCAGGCGTCGCACCGACTCCGGCTCTTCGCCCGCCAGGCACTGCCACAGGGCGCTGTGCTCGCTGTCGACCGGTCGCAGCGCGCCGCCGCCCTCGCGCGCCGTCGTCTGCAGCAGCGCCCCGGCCATGACCATGGCTTCTTTGTTGGCCAGCGCCACCGTCTTGCCGCGTCGCAGCGCCTCCAGCGCCGGCTCGAGCCCATTCTTGCCCACCACCGCCGAAAGCACCACGTCGACTTCAGGCGCCGACGCGATGTCGGCAGGCGACGCCACGTGCGGCGCGATCTCGCCCAGGCGGCGTCGCAGCGCTTCGAGGTCGTTGCAATGGACGTAGTGCGGCCTGAATTCGGCCACCTGCGACGCAAGCAGTTCAACGTTGCTCCAGGCGGTCAGCCCGACGACGTCGAAGCGTTCCGGATGAGCACGAATGACGTCGAGCGTCTGGCAGCCGATCGACCCTGTCGATCCCAGTAGTGCAACGCGGATTGGCGAGCGGTCCACTTCAATCAGTATACAGAGCCCCTTATCTGCCGCACCTGAATCGCCGCGATTTTACCGGCCGTTGACGTTCTACCGAATACGCACTCAACGCGATGGGACCGTCGTGCCACGTTCGCTTCGACCCCCGATGCTGATAGACCCGATGCGATATAAATGTAGGGACGAAGCTTCAGCTCCGTCCAGCCGGCGCCGCGTCGTGCTACGTCGCGTCTGATCAGGCGATCCAGCGCAGGTAGTAGTAGACCAGCGGCGCCGCGAACAGCAGGCTGTCGAGCCGGTCGGCGATGCCCCCGTGGCCCGGCACCAGCCCGCTCGAGTCCTTGATCTGCAGCGCGCGTTTCAGCGCCGATTCGGCCAGGTCGCCCACCATGATCACCGGCGGCATCAGCAACCCCAGCGCAATCTCGTGCTGCACCGCCAGGTTCAGGCCCAGCGCCGCGTTCAGCACGAACACGCAGATGAAACCCGCCGCCAGGCTCCCGAAGCCGCCCTCGATCGTCTTCGCGGGGCTGATGTGTGGCGCCAGCTTGTGCTTGCCGATCATCCGGCCCACAAAGTAAGCGCCTGTGTCGGTCACCCACACCGTGATCACCGTGAAGAACAGCCAGTCGCGCCCATCGTGCCCGCGTCGCAGCAGCACGAAGTACGAAGCCAGCGCCCCGAGGTAGATCGCGGTCGAGACGCCCCACAGCCAGCCTTCGATGTCCTCGCGCGGCTCCGGCCTCAGCGTGTAACCCGCCGAGATCAGCATCACGGCGCCGATCGCCGCGCCGAGCACGTACTCCTGGCCCGCCAGCGCCGCCAGCGGCAGTACTGCCGTCACGCCCGCCGCCAGCAACGACATCGGCGCGCTCTGCATACCCCGCGCCGTCGCCAGCTCGATCGACGCAATCACGACCGCGAGCGCCACCACGCCGGCCAGCAGCGCACCGCCCACCCAGATCGTCAGCACGATCAGCGGAATGCCTACGGCGGCTGTAGCGAGTCTCTGGATTAACACGAAGCGCGGCGGCCTAGGCGCTGGCCCAGGCGCCGTTCGGCGCGGCGTGCGCGTTGGCGTGCGCACCGTTGTTCTGTACTTCGTCCGGCCGGCCGCCGAAGCGACGGCCCCGGCGTGCATACGCCGCCAGAGCCTTGTCGATCTCGGCCTCGTCGAAGTCCGGCCAGTACGCCGGCGTCGAGTAGTACTCCGAATACGCCGTCTGCCAGATCAGGAAGTTCGAGAGGCGCATCTCGCCCGACGTCCGGATCACGAGGTCCGGGTCGGGCATGCCGAACGTCCCCAGCCGCGCCTCGATCGTTGCCTCGTCGATCGCGTCCATCGGTACGCCGTCCGCCACGATGCGCTTCGCCGCCTCGACGATCTCCGCCCGGCCGCCGTAGTTGAACGCAACGCACACCGTCATACGCCGGTTGTCCTTCGTCAGCTCGATGGCGTCGAGGATGCGCTGGCGCAGGTCGGACTGCAGCGGCTCCAGGCTGCCGATGTGCCGGATGCGCACACCGTTCGCGTGCAGCGTCGACACCTCGCGATCGACCACGCGTCCGATCAGCTTGAACAGCGGGTTAATCTCGTGTCGCGGCCGCTTCCAGTTCTCGGTCGAAAACGCGAACAGCGTCAGATACTCGACGTTGCGGTCGGCGAACGCCTCGATGAGGCGGCGGATGTTCTCTGTCCCGGCGCGATAGCCCGCCTGGCGCGGCAACCCGCGCTCCGAGGCCCAGCGGCGGTTGCCGTCCATGATCACGGCGACGTGGCGCGGGCAGGCGCTCTCGGCTTCAGGAGTGTGGTTCGAATTGACGGACGCGGTCTTCGATCTCTTCGGGCGGACGAGCATGTAGAGGCTGTGCCCTAGACTTCCGAAAGCTCGACTTCTTTTTCCTTCCCGCGTTCGTTGATCGTCGCGACGTAGCGGTCGGTCAGCTTCTGCAGCTGGTCCTGCGCCTTGCGCAGGTCGTCGTCCGACGCTTCCTTGTCGTGCACCAGCTTGCGCGCATGCTCGATGCCGTCGCGGCGGACGTTGCGAACCGCCACGTGCCCTTCCTCGATGCGCTTGTGCACGATCTTCACGAGGTCCTTGCGGCGTTGCTCCGTTAGCTGCGGGATCGCTAGACGGATGATCTGGCCGTCGTTCGAGGGCGTCAGACCCAGGTCGGACTTGAGCAGCGCCTTCTCGATCGCGGTCATGGCGTTGCGGTCCCACGGCTGGATCGTCAGCAGACGCGCCTCCGGGGCCGCTACCGTCGCCATCTGCTTTATCGGCATATTCGTGCCGAAGTATTCGACCATTACGTGGTCCACAAGGCCCACATGCGCATGCCCGGTGCGGATGGCAGACAGGTCACGCTGCACCGCCTCCACCGTCTTCTTCATACGGTCTTCGCTATCGGCCAATATGTCGTCGATCATGGCGTCAACCTCGCGCGTGTTCGGCTGTGGCTCGAGCACGTCGAGCCTGAGACGCGGCGAACCGCGGTCTAATCGCCCAGCTCGAAGCGCGTGAAGCGCTTGATCTGGATGTTTTCGCCCGTCTTGCCGATCGTCTCATTGACCAGCTGTTGAATGCTCTTCGACCCGTCGCGGATGTACGGCTGGAGCATTAGCACCAGCTGCTCCGGCGAGCCCTCGGCGCCCTTCGGAAGGTCGTCTTCCAAAACGGCCACCGGGTTCATCGCCGCGATCTGCATCGCGATCTCGCGGGCCAGGCCCTGAAACTCGGGCGTGCGCGCCACGAAGTCCGTCTCGCAGTTCACCTCGACGAGCACGCCGATGCGGCCGCCCGCGTGGATGTACGACTCGACGAGGCCCTGGGCCGTAACCCGGCTCGCCTTCTTCGCGGCCGAGGCCACGCCCTGCTCAGCGAGGAACTTCGATGCCTTCTGCAGGTCACCGTCCGTCGCTTCCAGGGCGCGCTTGCAGTCCATCACGCCCGCGCCTGTCATTTCGCGCAGCTCTTTGATCTGGTCTGGGGTAATCGCCACTAACTCTCTACTCCTGGGCAGCTGCGGGTACGGCTTCTTCGCTCGGGGCTTCGGCCTCGCCGGGAGCAACGTCCTCGGGCGATGCCGTGTAGGTCTGCTGGCCGTCGAACTCGAACTCCTCGCCGTCGCCGCCGAAGTCGCGCCGCTGTGCACCCTCGAGCGCCGCATCCGCGACGCGCGTCGTCACGAGGCGCACCGCGCGGATCGCGTCGTCGTTCGACGGGATCGGCCAGTCGATCAGGTCCGGGTTGCAGTTCGTGTCCGTCATCGCCACCACCGGGATGCCGACGCGGTTCGCCTCGGCCACGGCGATGTACTCCATGCTCGGGTCGACGACGTACAGCGCCGCCGGCAGACGAGTCATCTCCTTGATGCCGCCGAAGTGGCGGTTCAGGCGCTCGATCTCTTCCTCGATCTTCAGGACGTCCTTCTTCGGCATGCGGCCGAACTCGCCGCGCACCAGGGCGTCCTCGAGGCGTACCAGGTGGTCGATGCGACCCTGGATCGTCGTGAAGTTGGTCAGCGTACCGCCCAGCCAGCGGCTGTTCACGTACGGCATGCCACAACGAGTCGCCTCGATCTGGATCGTCTCCTGCGCCTGCTTCTTCGTGCCGACGAACAGGATCGTGCCGCCGTGTGCGACGGTGTCGGCCACCCACTCGCTCGCCTCTTCCAGGCGGCGGACCGTCTGCTGCAGGTCGATGATGTGGATGCCGTTACGCTGAGTGAAAATGAAGGGCCGCATGCGCGGGTTCCAGCGCCTTGTCTGGTGCCCGAAATGCGCACCTGCCTCTAGCAGGGATTTCATCGTTACAGTTGCCACGCTTTAAGCGTCCTCCCTTGGCCGAGCGGCGGCCGTAGCCCTGATTTCGGCGAAACCGATTTCCGTTCAGCCCGATAGTGCGGGGTTCTGAGCTCGTCTCAGATTCGGTTTCGAGTATAGAGCATGCGGCGCAGTTCTCCCAAATCTACGCATATTGCGCACCAGCCCTTGAAGGGCTAGCGTGCGCGCAATACGAAAAGGGGGATCGCACGTGAACGGACACAGCGCTCAGCCTCTGCGCATCGAGAAGGACATCGTCTTCGCCCGCGGCGGCGACATCGACCTTCACCTCGACGTCTACTATCCCGACGCCGGCAACTCGAAGCGCACCGCCATCATCCAGCTCCACGGCGGCGGCTTCCGCGGCGGCGCCAAGGAGAACATCGCCAACAACTGCCGCCTCTTCGCCGAGCGCGGCTACGTCTCCGTCGCCTCCCAGTACCGCCTCATCGCCCAGTCGCACTGGCCCGCCCAGATTGAGGACGTCAAAGCCGCGATTCGCTGGACCCGCGCCCACGCCTCCGAGCTCGGCGTCGACGACGACAAGATCTGCGTCGCCGGCTACTCCGCCGGCGCCGTCGTCGCCCTGATCGCCGGCGGCAGCGCCGGCATGAAGCAGCTCGAGGGCATGGGCGGCAACAACGACGTCAGCAGCGCCGTGGCCGCCACGATCGCCTTCTACCCGCCCGCCGAGGCTCAGCGCCCCAACCCGGACGGCAGCGGCCTGCTCGCTCCCGGCGCTACCGACGCCGACGTCGCTTCCGCCAGCTCGATCACCTACGCCCGCGCCGGCGCACCGCCGACCATCCTCATGCACGCGACCGGCGACACCACCGTCTCCTTCGACGCCAGCTCCCGCCTGTTCGAGGCTTTCCGCAAGGCCGGCGTCCCGGTCGAGATGCACCTCTTCGACGGCCTCTCGCACGTCTTCGACCGTCACCCCGAGTTCGCCGCTCCCGCCATCGAGATCTGCGACCTCTTCCTCGATCGCCACGTCGTGCAGCCGCGCGTCTATCCGCCCTTCATGCCCGGCGTCGCCCGCCCCGGCTGATCCGCTGTCCCGACCTTGCGAGGACGGTAGAGCGGCAGAACCGCTCGTCCTGAGGCTCTCGAAGGACGAGCGGCCTCCGCCGTTAGAGACGCCGGGTGCGCTCGGAGCCGTCCGATCGAGGCTGCTTCGCCCCTGTCACTCCCGACAGCAGCTGAGCGCCGCTTATTCTCTCCTCAGGGAGAGGCGAGGCTCAAACGCCGCCCCATCGTCCGACAACGCGGTGATGGCTATGGCCCCACCATCACGGCCCCCTCGCAGTAAAAAGAAGAGGAGCCGGGACACACATCCCGGCTCCTGATTGCCTGCAGCTTGTAGCTTGTAGCCTGCAGCTTGTAGCTACGGCGAAATGTCGCTGACGTTGTTGATGTCAGTCACGTTCAGGTGAATTCCCAGCGAGAAGTCCTTGTTGTCCGTCCCGACACCGCTCATCGTCATGTCGGTCTTCACCACGTAGCCGCCGTCCTTGGCGACGTAAACCTTCAGCGAGAAGTCGTTCACCGTCTCGACGCCCGTGTTGTCGAGCAGACCCGCGATGCCCGCCGCCATCTGGTCGTAGTCCGACTTGTCGGCGCTGCATACCGTCGCGTCGACGCCGTTCACGTTCTGCGAGCCGCTGCAGTCGAAGCCCTGCACGTCACGGAACACGTCACCCACGTCGAAGAAGCCCGGCAGGCCCAGGTCGCTGACCGCGTTGGTGCCGACCTCGGTCGGTCCCTGCGTCACGCCGCCCACCGTTGTCCACTCCTGCGTACCGACCACCGTCTGCTTGAGACTGACGCCGCCGGTATCGAGCTCCATCTGCGCCTTGTCGGGCTGGATATATGCGCCCTTGATGTCGTAGCTCACCGAGTCCGGCGGCGGCGCGCCACTCGAACCCGTAAGGTCTGGACCGAGCTGCGCCACGATCGCGCCCTTGCCCGCGAGCGTCAGCTCCCAGCTGTAGCTCTTCAGCGACGACACGTCGCTGGTAATCGGCAAGGCTGTCGCCGGACCCGCTCACGACGGCGCCCGTGCCTCCGCTCGGCGCGACGCTCGCTCCGGAGGGCGAACCCGTAATCGAGCTGCTGCTCGATCCGGTCAGCGCAGACAGCTCCGGTCGGTGCCACGGCACTCGAACCGCCCGTAGACACCGCGCTCGCGCCGCTCGCGCCCGTCGATGCGTTCTTGTTGCTGCTGCCGCCGCACGCGCTCACGAACAGCGCCACGATCGCGAACAGAGCCGCTATTCTCAGTAGCCTTGAACGAGACACGGCAACCCCGGCCCTGAAAGGCCGCGTAACCATACTCAAGTTGTATCTCCTGTCGGGGGATTTGTCGCGAATAGCCGCGCAGGATCGGTACCCCGCAACCCGATCGGTCCGATCTGAATACGGGGATGTAATCCATGATACGGACGTGCCGGTGAGTGTCTACGCCGGCCGCGTCCTGCCCTGGATGCGCCCTATTTCGCCTCGGCGATGCGTCGGCACAGCGCGTCGATCTCTTCGCTCGAAAGCGCCTCCGCCTCTTCGAAGTACGCCTCGAAGTAGTCCTCCAGCCCCGCGCCTGCGTTGGTCTCTTCCTGCCAGTTACGCAACGCCGCCAGCACTTGCGATGCCTCTCGGTTCGACAGGGTTACCGTCTTCTGCTCCAGGGTGCTTCCTCCTGCGGGCGCCCTCGCAGCGCCCTCTTTCGCTCAATTCTACGTGACCGCTGACTCGAATCACGGCCGGTTGCGCCGAGGCGTAGAATGGGCGCCACGTAGCAGAATAGTTAATCAGTTAGGAGTCGGACGAATGCTCAGCGCTATAGACAACGAGGTGCTCTGTCGTGTCGGTCCCGGCACGCTCATGGGCGACGTGTTCCGTCAGTACTGGATCCCGGCGGTGCGCTCGGACGAGCTGCCGTCGCCGGACAGCCCGCCGCTGCGCGTCAAGCTGCTCGGCGAAGAGCTGATCGGCTACAGGACCACGTCCGGCAAGGTCGGTCTCATCCAGAACGCCTGCCCGCACCGCGGCGCCTCGCTGTTCTTCGGTCGCAACGAAGAAGAGGGCCTGCGCTGCGTCTATCACGGCTGGAAGTTCGACGTCACCGGCGCCTGCACCGACATGCCGTCCGAGCCCGCCGAGAGCAACTTCCGCACCAAGGTCCGCGCTCGCGCCTACCCGACGCACGAGCGCGGCGGCATCGTCTGGACCTACATGGGCCCGCGCGAGGTCCCGCCCCCGCTTCCCGACATGGAAGCCAACATCATGACCACCGACCCCGAGCAAATCTCGATCCTCCAGCGCCGCTGCAACTGGATGCAGGGCCTCGAGGGCGAGCTCGATACCGTACACGCTGCCTTCCTGCACGGCGGCGCCACCCGGTTCGAGGACCTGCCGGAGAAGAGCCTCGGCTGGTACCACTACAAGGAGCGCGCCAACGCCCGCTTCATCGCCAAAGACACCGACTTCGGTACCGCCTACGGCGCCTGGCGCCCCGCCGAAGCCGACTCCTACTACTGGCGCATCGGTTACGCCTTCTTCCCCTTCTTCGCCATGCAGGCCGCCGGCGAGATGGGCCCCGACGTCAAGATGAACGCCTACGTCCCCATGGACGACGACCACACCCTGCAGTGGGAGGTCTTCTACCGCACCGACGGACCGGCGCGACCCCAGCGCAACGTCCCGCTCAACCGCGGCACCGAGCCCATCGACTCCGGTCGCGGCGGCCGCTACCTGCCCCAGGGCACCGGCTGGCACGACCGCTGGGTCCTCGAGCAGAACCTCGAGAACGACTACTTCGTCGACCGTGACGCCCAGAAGAACTGGGAGTCGTACTCCGGCATCCCCGGCGTGCGTCAGCAGGACATGGCCGTCACCGAGACCATGGGCCCGATCTACGATCGCTCCCACGAGCACCTCGGCACCTCCGACTCCATGATCATCCGCACCCGCCGCCGCTGGCTCGCCGTCGCCCGCGCCTTCCGCGAGCAGGGCGTCCTGCCCCCCAACGTCGACAACCCACGCGCCTACCGCCTGCGCTCCGGCGAGGTCGTCCTCCCCCGCAGCGCCGACTGGTGGGACGGCAGCACCCCTCTGCGCGAGAAGTCCCTCGCAAACCCGCCGGAGCTCACCCAGACCGTCGGCGGCGGCTCCTAGCTCCATACGCGACAAGAGCACTCGAGAACCCTGGGACCGTCTGATCCCAGGGTTCTTCTTTGTGCGAGCCTTCGCAGCGACCCTAAGCTCACTTTGATTCGACCCGTAGATCTAGCGTCTCACCTCCGCCTGTCCTCCTTGCCAAAGAGGCATCCCGCACTTATGTCGAGTGTGCCTGTGCCTAGTCGGTATCTAACCACCTGGCTGAAGTCCCCTCTCCCCGCGGGAGAGGGTTAGGGTGAGGGGTTATAACCTCCCTCGAAGCAAACCGCCGTCGCTCACCTGAGAGACCAGCGTTACGCTCTCAACTGGAGGATCGCCCGATGCCCAACCTCACGCCCTACCTGCTCTTCGACGGCAACTGCGCCGAAGCGATGACCTTCTACCACGCCTGCCTCGGCGGCGACCTCTCGCTCACGAAGGCCGGCGACTCCCCGATGCGCGATCAGTTCCCGCCCGACCAGCACGATCGCATCATCAATGCCCATCTCACCAGCGGTGACCTCGCAGATCACGGCCTCGGACTGGTTCCATCCCACCCGCCAGCCCCGGCAGGGCAACACGGTCTGCGTCTACATCAGCAACGCGCCCTACGTTAACCTCCAGCGCTATTTCGACCGCCTCGCCCAGGACGCTGACTCCGCGCTCCTCGACCCGCTGACCGACATGCCCTTCGGCAGCTACGGCGCCCTCACGGACAAATACGGCGTGCGCTGGATGTTCCAGGGCGATCCGCGCCCCTGACCCGCTAGCGGAGCGTTTGAAGCCATTGCCAGACGCTCGCAGCGACCGCCGCGTCGAACACCAAAACGCTGCCCACTCCCACAAAGGCAGTCCCCTCGCCCCTGGAGGGGAGAGGGCCAGGGAGAGGGGTCGACGCCCCGACTCTCAAACACCGGCCGTTTGCAACTCTCGATGCCGGGGGTTTCAACCCTCGCTCGCGCCTTCTTGTACGCCACGCCCTCTACGGCGTTCCCGCCCAGTTCGCCGCCATGCTAATGGCTTCACCCGTAGACCAGCAGGTCGATCATCTGCCGGATGATCCCCTGGTGCCGCACGTGCAGGTGCTGCGCCTCGATGCGTAGCTTCTCGTCGTCGCGCACCACGCCGGAGCGCATCTGCTGCACGATCTCGTTGAACTCGTCATCGATCCGCCGGCGCTGGTCGTCCAGCGTCTCGAACTTCTGCTTATCGTCGTCGTGGATCCTCAATAACCGTTCCTTCTACCATCAAGCGCCCAAACCTCGTCGGACGGTCAGGCGTACGCTTTGCCGTTTTGTCCTAGTCTCGCGCGGCTGCGCTGCCATGCCAATGGCCCTCGCAAAACCGCCACTTGCAGAGCCTCCGAGGACGAGTAGACTGGCGCTTGCCGTCAGATGTAGCGGTTGCTGAGCCCGGCTCCAGGTTCCAGGGTTCTCGGGTTCCCAAGGTTCGCGCCCGCAGGGCGCCATCGGAGGTGCGTTGTGGCTAACAAAATCGATCAGTTCGCGGCCGAGTGTCATCGCCTGCTCGAGGCCGAGCCCGGTCCCGCGGGACGCGAGAAGGTCGTCGCCGCGCTCGAAGACCTGCTCAAAGACCCCGAGGCCGTATCCACCGCTTTCGGTCCCGACACCGGCTCCCGCAGCCTGCTCTACGAGGACCCGCAGCTCGGCTTCTGCGTCCTCGCCCACGCCTACGAAGGCGCCAGCCAGTCGCAGCCGCACGACCACGGACCGGCCTGGGCAATCTACGGTCAGGCCGAGGGCGAAACCGAGATGACCGAATGGGACGTCATCCAGCCGGCCTCGAGTCCACGCCCGGCAAGGTGCGCAAGAACAAGAGCTACGTCCTCAAGCCCGGCATGGCCTGCCTCTACAACGAAGGTCAGCTCCACTCGCCGCGCCGCGAAAGCTCCACCCACCTCATCCGCATCGAGGGCCTCAACATGGACAAGGTCAAGCGCCTGCGCTACGAAGCCATCGCCTGACGTCCTCACTCAGAGCGCCCCAATGTCCCCTCTCCCCTCGGAGGGGAGAGGGTTAGGGTGAGGGGTCGACGCCCCAATACAAACCACGTCCCGCCGAAGGTCTAGCAACCCGCCGGAGGCCCCATCGTGAACACAACCGCAGAAGCACACAACCTGCGCCTGCTCAGCCACAACGACCTCAACGGCTTCGGTAACGGCGGCGAGGGCCTCGCGCTGCAGAAGACGCGCGACGGCCGTCGCGTGCTCTGGATCGCCCACGAGTCCGCGCCCAAGAACTTCACCGCCGTCGACGTCAGCGAACCCACCGAGCCGGTCGTCATCGCCCAGACCGACCTGCCTCACCCGAAGGTGCGCTCCAACTCCCTCGACGTCGTCGGCGACCTCATGGCGGTCGCCTACCAGACGCAGCAGCCCGGCCTCACGCCCGCCGGCGTCGAGCTGTTCGACGTCTCCGACCCCGAAAGCCCGCGCTCGATAGCCTTCCTCGACCGTTCCGGACCGCACTCTCGCGGCGCCCACTGCCTCTGGTTCGTCGACGGCGAGACCATCCATCTCTCCAGCGGTGCGCCCGACTTCGAGCCCACGAACCCGCTGGACGACCAGTTCTACCAGATCATCGACGTGCGCGACCCCTCGCAGCCCCGGGAGGTCGGACGCTGGTGGCTGCCCGGCACCCGGGTCGGCGACGCCGAAGCGCCACCGCAGCGTCACCCCGAGTTCGACATGGGCTATCGCACCCACAACACCAACGTCTACCCGGAGCGCCCCGACCGCGCCTACGTCGGCTACATCGACGGCGGCCTCGTCATCCTCGACATCTCCGACCGCGCCCAGCCGCGCATGATCAGCCGCCTCGACTACCACCCGCCGGCCACCGGCTTCACCCACACCGTCCTGCCGCTGTTCAGCCAGGACAAGCTGATCGTCAGCGACGAGGCGATTCAGCCGGGCGGCCGCGACTGGCCCAAGCCCGTCTGGGTCGTCGACATCCACGACGAAACCCGGCCCATGATCATCGGCACCCTCCCGGTTCCGCCCGTCTCCGAGTTCGCCGAGCGCGGTGGACGCTTCGGCGCCCACAACCTGCACGAGAACCACCCGCTGCCGACCGCCCTGCGCACCGACACCACTGTCTACGGCGCCTACTTCAACGCCGGCGTGCGCGTCCACGACGTCTCCGACCCCTGGGCGCCGAAAGAGGTCGCCTACTTCATCCCGCCCGCCCCGGCGCGCTCACCGCACGGCGCCGCCCAGATCAACGACGTCTACGTCGACGAAAACGGCCTCATCTACGCCATCGAGCGTTTCACCGGCGGCCTCTACATCCTCCAACCAGAGTTCTAACCCGACCGGCACGCTGTCGACAGTGATTGCCACACTCGACGGCTGCGTCAGAACTGCCGCTCCGGTAGTTGAATTAGATGCCGTCTTTAACCATCGAGGTACTGTCTTTAACCTTTGAACCCGCGCACTGAGCGGCGCGCGCCCGGCGGGCAGCTTGGAGGAATTCAGATGGATGGTCTTTGGTCGCCTGACATGTGGGGTACACCTGTTGGATTGGGCATCTTCCTCTTCCTTCTGGGAAGCGGGATGGGCGTGTTTTTCTGGGGCGTAAGCAAGATCTCTGGCAAGAAAGAGTAGCGACACCAATCGGCGGGCGCCGGATCCAACCGCCCGCCGCTCGACTCCCGTCATTCCGACGCCAGGAGGAATCTAGCCTCGTCTCGAGAACGCTGAGCTTCCCTCTCTCCGGCGTCGGGGAGAGGGATCGACGCCGGGCCCGCACTTAACCCAGCCTCTGCTCCCCGATGCCGGGAGTTTCAACCCCGGGTGCAGCTCCTGCACCATCAACGCACGCCCGTCCCACGGAACTCAGCGAGTCCTTTACTCGGCGCG
This sequence comes from uncultured Chloroflexia bacterium, assembly GCA_963732945.1. Lineage (GTDB taxonomy): Bacteria > Chloroflexota > Dehalococcoidia > DSTF01 > WHTK01 > WHTK01. The sequence goes on along the minus strand of CAVTBL010000004.1, from coordinate 708,536 downwards.
GCAGGGGTAGCGGGGGCGCAGCCCATGCGCGGGGAGCACGAGGGGTGTCCCCTCGCAAACCTCTCCTTTATCTCTGCGAAGCAGCGCGATAGCGATGCGCAGCGACTCACGCTCGTTACTATCAATCCAGAGGTGCCTCTAGCCTCCTGCCCGCCAAAGAAGGAGCCGCAATCATGCCTCTCGCCCACATCAACGGAATCGACATCGCCTACGAAGAGGCCGGCGAAGGCTTCCCCCTCGTCTGGTGCCACGAGTTCGCCGGCAGCAAGGAGAGCTGGGACGCGCAGGTCAACTACTTCGCGCGCCGCTACCGCGTCATCACCTACAACGCCCGCGGCTACCCGCCCTCCGACGTCCCCGAAGACCCTGACGCCTACAGCCAGGACAACGCCGTCGAGGACCTCTACGCCCTCCTGCGTTACCTCGACATCGAGCAGGCGCACGTCGGCGGCCTCTCGATGGGTGGCTCCACGACCCTGCATTTCGGCATCCGTCACCCCGGCATGGCGCGCTCGCTGATCATCGCCTCGGCCGGCAGCGGCAGCACCAACCCTGACGAGTTTCGCGCCAACTCTTACGCCCTGGCCCACCGCCTCGAGAACGAAGGCCCAGAAGGCTTCGCCGACTACGCTCTCGGCCCCGCGAGACTGCAGCTCAGGCGCAAGGACCCGATGGGCTACGAACGCTTCGCCGATCTGCTCATGGACCACTCGCCCCTCGGCTCTGCCCTGACCATGCGCGGCGTCCAGGCCGGACGCCCTCCGATCTTCGTCTGGGAGCGCGAGCTTCAGGAGCTGCGCGTCCCGTCCCTCGTCCTGGTCGGCGACGAAGACGAGCCCTGCATCGAGCCCGGGCTGTTCCTGAAGCGCCTCGTCCCCAGCTGCGGCCTGGCGATGTTTCCCCAGAGCGGTCACTGCATCAACCTCGAAGAGCCGGCCCTGTTCAACCAGCTCGTCGCCGAGTTCCTCGCCGATGTCGAAGCCGGTAAGTGGGACGACCGGGCCTGAGCTGATGCAGTCCCCATTCCCTCCCGGCGCCTTCGACAAGCAGGACGACTCGCCCGACGAGGTGTTCTACGAGCAGCCGCGCCTCGTCAACCACATCGACGAGTTCGCCATCGCTGCCGTCGGCGAGGCCTACCGTCGATTCCTCCCGCCCGGCGGCGAATACCTCGACCTCATGAGTAGCTGGGTCTCGCACTACCCGATGGGCCTGCCTACCAACCGCGTCGTCGGCCACGGCATGAACGAGCTCGAGCTGCTGCACAACCACCTGCTCACCGATCACTTCGTCCAGGACCTCAACCTCGACCCGCATCTGCCCTTCCCCGACGACAGCTTCGACGGCGTCACGATCTGCGTCTCGGTGCAGTACCTCACGCAGCCCGTCGCCGTCTTCGCCGAGATCGGCCGCGTGCTCAAGCCGGGCTGCCCGCTGATCGTCGCCTTCTCCAACCGCTGCTTCCCCACCAAGGCCGTCGCCGTCTGGCAGGCCCTCGACAACGAGGGTCACGCCCAGCTCGTCGCCCTCTACGCCCGCGAGGCCGGCGCTTTCGAGCCCGCCGAGGCCTTCGACTTCAGCCCGCGCCTCACCTTTCACGGCGTCCTCAAGAACGACGAAGCCCTGCGTCATCGCATCGCCACCGGCGATCTCTACACCGACCCGCTGTTCGTCGTCGTCGCGCACAAGAAGACGCCGCCTCAGCCGTAGCAGGTCGCGAATCTGTCGGCTATGCTGGCACCGTTTCGCGCAGCGTCATGCAGGTGTAGCTGCAGGTCTTCAGACCTGCCCGGCGCCCCGCCGATGGCAATTCGAACCGTTCATTCCGCAAAGGGAGGCAAGATGAGCAAGACAGACGCGGTCAAAGCCTACGTAAAGGCGTTCTGCTCCGGCGACCAGGCAGCATCCGACGCCGCCGCGCGCTACATCGCCGAGGACGTCGATCTCGTCAGCCCGCCCCTGCACGTCTACGGTCGCGCCGGCATCGTCGAGCGCATCACGGGACACTGGCCCGGCATGGGCATGTACGCCGGCGCCGCCTGGTCCGAGCCCGAAGAGAACGGCTCGACCGCCAGGATCAGCGCCCAAATGCAACCCGGTATGCCGGCCACCTCCCTGGTCATCAGCTTCACCTTCAACGACGCCGGCCAGATCAGCCACATCGAGCAGGCTGCTACGCGCGGCACGCCGCCGCCTCCCGGCCCCGTCAGGCTCACGGACGAGATCAAGCGCCTCGTCAACAACTCCCTGGACGACAACTGCCCCATCGTGCTCGGCTACATGGGCCCCACCGGTCAGCCCAGCGTCTCCCTGCGTGGCAGCATGGTCGCGCTCAGCGACACACAGCTCGCCTTCTGGTCGCGCAACCCGCAGGGCGGCGCCGTCAAGGCCGTCGACTACAACCCGAAAATGACCGTCCTCTACCGCGACACTCCGAACCGCGTCAACCTGCTCTTCCAGGGCATCGCCCGCGTCGCAACCGACGAGGCGGTCCGCAGTCGCGTCTTCGACCTCATGCCTCAGATCGAGAAGGACCACGACGAGCCCCGGCGCGGCGCCTGCATCGTCATCGACCTCGAGAGCGTCGGCGGCGCCACCTTCGATGGACCGGTGCGCATGGCGAAGCAGTCCTAGCTTGGACCTTCAGCTCAGCGGCAAAACCGCCATTGTCACCGGAGCCAGCGCCGGCATCGGACGCGCCATCGCCACAGGCCTCGGCGCCGAGGGCGTACAGGTCGCGCTCGTCGCCCGCCGCCGCGATCTACTCGAATCGCTAGCTGCCGAGATGCGTCACGAAGGCGCCCCTGAGCCCGTCATCATCGCCGCCGACGTCATGCAGGACGACACCGTCGACCGCATCGTCGCCGAGTCGATGACCTCGCTCGGCCGCGTCGAGATCCTTATCAACTGCGCCGGCGGCAGCCGCCCCCTGCCTATCGACGCCCCCGAAGAGCGCTGGCAAGAAGCCATGACGCTCAACTTCACCCGCGTGCGTCAGCTCACCCACGCCCTGCTGCCCGGCATGATCGAGCAGGGCTGGGGCCGCATCGTCAACATCACCGGCAAGTCGGAGCCGGAGGGCCTCAATGCTGCCTTCTCCGCCAAGGCCGCGGTGCACGCCTGGTCGAAAGGCCTCTCGCGTGAGATCGGTCAGTACGGCATCACGATCAACTGCATCCCGCCCGGCCGCATCATGAGCGAGCAAATCGCCCGCAACTACCCGCCCGAGTACCGCGCCGAGCACGCTGCCGCCGAGATCCCCGTCGGCCGCTACGGCGAACCCGAAGAGCTCGCCTGCCTCGCCGTCTTCCTCACCTCACCCATCGCCCGCTACATCACCGGCACCGTCCTGCCGGTAGACGGCGGCCTCCGCCGCTACTCTTTCTGATCGGCTGCCGCTCACCGCTCGTCCCGTAAGACCGCCAATCGTGGCTCTTGCCTCCGCTCTCCCTCGACACGTAGAACCGCTCTCACCCTGACACGTACAGCCGCTCATTCTGACAGGTACGACCGCTCATCCTGAGGCACTCGAAGGATGAGCTTGCATCCCATCCTCCGAAACGTTTTCGCGCGCACGAATTGCCCCAACGTTGCGCGAAGTACAAACGCTGGCGCATCGCCCGCGACGACGCCTCCTCTCCCCAGGGAGAGACGTGACTCAGACGACCCCGCGACGACTCCCCTCCGCCCCAGGGAGAGGCGAGACTCAGACGAGCCCGCAACGTCCGAGACGCGGTGAGGGCTATCGCCCCAAAGTCAACGGACCTCCCGACACCAATCATCGAACAACGCCCCGTCCCGCGAAGCTGCAGGATTCATCCTGCAGAGCCCAACCCTTCACCAACGTCTCGCACTGTTCGAAACTTCACCGGCGTCCCTCTGCCTATGCCTATGTCTCTTGCCCTCTGCCCGCTGCACTCTGCGCCCCCCGTTGTGCCTATAATGCGACCGCTTATCAAAACCTCGGAGCGTGGTCATGGCCAGGACGACTCGTATTGCGGTTATCGGCGGCGGCATCGGCGGCCTCACGGCGGCGCAGGCCCTGCTCCAGCGCGGCTTCGACGTCTCGGTCTACGAATCGGCCCCCGAGCTCAAGGAGATCGGCGCCGGCGTCTCCCTCAGCCCCAACGCCATGAAGGCGCTGCGTTCGCTCGGCCTCGAGCAGCCCGTGCGCGACGTCGCCTTCGAGTCCGAGAACGGCCTCCTGCGCAACTGGAAAACCGGTCGCATCATCTCCAGGACGCCGCGCGACATGACCAACCGCTACGGCGCCACCGGCTGCACCGCGCACCGCGCCGACCTGCTCGACGCCCTCAGCACCGGCCTACCCGCTCGAAAGTCGTGCACCTCGGCGCCCGCTGCGTCCACGTCGATTCCGACGACAAAGGCGCGATGGCGCGATTCAACGACGGCACCGAGATCGAGGCCGACGTCATCGTCGGCGCCGATGGCATCCACTCCGCCGTGCGCACCAGCCTCTTCGGCCGCGACGCCCCGCGCTTCACCGGCAAGATCTGCTGGCGCTGCCTCGTCCCCGTCGACTCCGTGCCCGGCGGCCTCCCGACCACCGACAGCACTACCTGGCTCGGCCCCCACGGCGCCGTCGTCGTCTACCTCGTGCGCCGCGGCGAGCTCGTCAACGTCGTCGCTCACTACGACAACGACTCCTGGACCGAAGAGTCCTGGATCCGCGAATGCGACCGCCAGGAGGTCATCGACAACTACGCCGGCTGGAACGAATCGCTGCTGCGCCTGTTCTCCGCCAGCGAGAAGCACTACAAATGGGCCCTCTACGACCGCGAGCCCCTGCCGAAGTGGACCAAAGGCCGCGCCACAATCATGGGCGACGCAGCCCACGCCATGCTGCCCTACCTCGGTCAGGGCGCCTGCCAGGCCATGGAAGACGGTGTCGTCCTCGCTTCCGCCCTCGACGCCATGCCCGACGATGTCTCAGGCGCCCTCAAGCTCTACGAGCGCGTGCGTCTGCCGCGCGCCAACCGCGTCGTGATCAGCGCCCGCGAGCGCGGCGTCGACAACCACCTCGTCTCCCCGATCGCCGCCTGGAAGCGCGACATCCTCATCGCCCTCCGCAAGCGCTTCAGCGCCGACCAGACCGGCCGCAACAGCGCCTGGCTCTTCGACTACGACGCCGCCTCCCCGGACGTCCTCGTCGCCTGAGTAGGGCCTCTCCCGACACAACACCGTGCGTTGAAACCCACGGCATGGGGCGAAACCTGCACCCTCGATCGTAGCCGCGATACACCCCAGCGACTCGACCGCCCACGACGCCCCCTCTCCCCCAGGGAGAGGCGCGATTCAGACGAGCCCACATCGTCCGACAACGTGGTGAGGGCTATCGCCCCAACGTCAACGGAACCTTCGACTCCCACAACCGAAACGGCGCCACTGTGTGGCAAGCCTGCAGGATTCAGCCTGCAGAGCGCGTCGAATCACGAGACGCCCTGTCTACCCAAACTCCCCACGCAGCACGTCCCGCACCTCGAGCATCTTCTCAGCCGCCGCCACGCCCGCGAAACCTCGACCTGGGAAGATCTCCATGTCGTTGATTCCCGCGTCGTGCAGCCGACGCGTCGTCGACAGCCACTGCTCCGGCCCCGTGTCGCCGATCGTCAATCGACCGCTCACCTGGAACGTCGACCAGTCCTTGCCCTCTTCCTCTACGTAGCGTTGCAGGCTCTTCAACGGCTCCACCGGGTCCGTCAGCGGGATCCAGCCGTCGCCCAGCCGTGCCACTCGACGCTGCAGCGGCTCCGTGATCCCGGCGCCGATAAGCAGCGGGATGCGCGGCGGCAGCTGGGTCAGACCGATGTCGTCCAGGTCGTGCCAGCGACCCTCGAACGTCACGTACGGCTCCGTCCACAGGCGGCGCAGCAGCGTCACCTGCTCCTCCAGCCTCGCGCCGCGGGTGTGGAAGTTCTGCCCCAGCGCCCGGTACTCGCGCTCGTTCCAGCTGATCCCCACACCCAGCTCGAAGCGCCCGCCGCTCGCGATCGCGATGTCCGCCGTTTGCTTCGCCAGCAGCGCCGTCGGATACACCGGCAGGATCAGCACCGCCGTACGAAACACGATGCGCCGCGTCTGCCCTGCCAGCCACGCGAACAGCACCAGCGGCTCGCGAAACGGCCCGAAGTAGTGGTGCAGCATCTCGTTCGGGAAGGTGCCCAGCGGGTGCCCCAGGATATGCGTCGCCAGCGAGCAGTAGTCCATCCCGCCCTCGTCCAGCGTCTGAGCGACGTCTCGCAGCGCCGTCATATCGCCCCAGTCGCTCACCGGGAAGCTGCCGCCGTACCTCATCTCGTCACCTCGCTTGTTCGATCATTGGCTCCGTCCTGACCGCACGGTCTCGGACGGTCACGATGAGCAGCCGCCACGGGATCCCCTGTCGCGCAGTTTGCCGCCATGCCAATGGCTAGTGCCCCACGAACCGCGGCGGGCGCTTCTCCCTGAACGACGCCCTGCCTTCCTTCGCGTCGTCCGTCTCGCCCAGCGCCATGTTCGCCCAGCGCTCGTAGTCCGTGTAGCCGTCGAGCTCCAGCAGCTGCGACCGGTTCACCGTCAGCTTCCACGCCGCGTACGTCTTCGTCGGACCGTTCGCCAGGCCCGATACGAACGCCTCGAGCTCCTGCTCGTACGTCTCCGGCGACCACAGCCGCGTCACGATGCCGTAGCGCTCCGCCTCCACCGCGTCGATCACCCGGCCCGTCATCAGCAGGTCCATCGCCCGCGACTGCCCGATCAGGCGCGGCAGCATCAGCCCGACACCCTGGTTGGCGAAGATCGCCTTCTCGGAGCGTATGTCGCCCAGCAGCGCATCCGACCGCGCCACCCGGAAGTCGCAGGCCAGCGCCAGCACCCATCCGGCGCCGTGACAGCGACCGTTCAGCGCCGCCACCACCGGCTTCGGCGCGCTGAGCAGCGTCTTCACCAGGTCGTAGTGCGGCCCGCGGTCCGGCGCCAGCTTGCCGCGCACGCTGCCCCGCGCAGGCTCGCCCATGCCCGCGATGATGTCATCGCCGGAGCAGAACGCCCGTCCCGCGCCCGTGATCACGATCGCGCGCACCGAATCGTCCCGGCCGCACTCCTCGACGAACTCGGTCACGCCCTCGACCATCGCGAAGTCGAGCGCGTTGAGCTTCTCCGGACGGTTCAGCGTCAGCCTCGCGACACCGCCCTCGCGCTCGAACAGCAGCCCGTCTACGTCTCGCATCGCTCGTCCTCACTCCCGTCCTCTTATGACCGCGAGGCCTCGCCACGCACGCCTTGAAAACGCAGGAGGAGCTTAATCCGAGACGCCTGGTGTCGTCTCGTCCGATTCGACGGCGACGGCTCCGCTAGCTCGCCAGCTCTGCGAACTTCTCGATTATCTGGCGTCGTGACTCTTCCGTCAGGTGGGAGGGTGCTTCCGCGAAGATCAGTTCTTCTTCATTCTCGAAGTGCACCAGCACCGACCGCGAAAACGCCGCGTATGCATGCGATTCCATGCTTTGCCGGTCAAGCGCAATCAGCAGCTCATCCAATCGAATCCTTATTGCGTCATGCTCGCCGTACATGTCGAACGTCGATCCCTGCCCCGACGCCGCCATAAAGCCCTCGACAGCAGGAAAATATGCTTCTTCTTCCCGCCTGATGTGCAGGTCGAGGCGACCCTTGAGTTCCCGAACGCCCTCGTGTACCTCTGCGACCTTCTCGCCGCGAGCGACCAGTTGCCGAAACTCCTCCAGCAGCGCGCGCAGCCATTCGTGGTCGGCGAGCAGAAACGCCGTCGGGTCCGCCGCGGCGATCGCGTCCGCAAGCTTCGCATCCAAGTCTTCGATTCCCGGAAGCACCGTGCAGCCCACCTTACTCAGAGTGGGCCGAGCCCAGGACCAGAAGCCTGCCGCCATGTGCCGCGGCTTGCTGGTATAGCTTTTCCCAGGCGTCATGAAGATTGTTCAGGTCACCCGGATTCAGTAGGGCCGACAGGTAGAGCGGCGCGCACTCCGACTCACTACGGCAGGCGCAACCTTCATTGAGCATCCGTTGGGACTTCAGGATGTTGGCCACGGACACGTCGTACGTCTGACCGCACGACGGGCAGCGGACCTCCATGATCAGCGACTCTGTGATGTCCACGGTTCAGGCCGTTTGTGGCCAGGCGATGGTCACGAGGACGACAGAATCAGACCTCGCGCTCAGTGAGTGCGCGACCGACGACTCGAAGATCAGGACCTTGCCGGGCTGCAGCAGTTCGGCGCGTTGGCCGCTCGACACGTCGATCTGGCCCGATAAGGCTTGAAGCGAGACGGGTCCGCCTGCCTGGTGCTCATGCAGCGTCGCTCCTGCCTTCAATCCGAGGAGAATCAGGCGTAGCGGGCCTTCCTTGACCAGGGTAATCGCGGCGTGCCCCTGTCCTGCCGCTCGTGCCGACTCAAGAACCGTTGTTGACTCGTTGGAAACGTCCAGCGCCAGTACGTCACCACTGATCTCGTGCGCCTTCAGATAGCTGTGGCCTGTTGATTCAGACATCGCGCGTCTCCCCTCCTTGTCACCTTAGCAGCCGGCGCGGGCCCTAACCACGAAGGCGTCATTCCCGCTTATGTAATATTGAGCAGCCCCACCGCTCCCAGCTCCGTGTACGCGAAGCTGTGCGTAACGAAGGGGTACTTGCCCGCCGTCGGGATCACCAGCTCGAACGTCGAGGCGCCGCCCGGAGGCACCGTGTACGTCTGGACGCCGTGTAGCACGTTCTCCGGGTTGCCGTCGATCAGCACGCGGTCGAACAGTGCGCCGATGACGTGGAACGCAGAAAACAGCGTCGGGCCTGCGTTCACGACGTAGATCCGGATGCGCTCGCCGGCCTTCGCCGGCAGAGGGTTATCGCGGTACTGGAACGCGATGCCGTTGAACGCGAGCAGGTCCGGGCGCGCGGCCTTCATCTTGTCCATGTCGCCGTCCCAGGTGTTGTTCGCACCGGCCTTTGCGTAGAACTCGCTCTCGACTAGCACGTACTCGGTTGCCGCCGGCAGCGGCGTCTGCGGGTCGACGACGATGGCGCCGTACATGCCGTTCGCGATGTGATGCAGGACCGGCGCCGTGCCGCAGTGATACATGAACACGCCGGGTAGCAGCGCTTGCCACTTGAAGCCGAACGTCTCACCTGGAAGCACCGTCTTGTAGTTCACGTCCCACGGGATCTGCGCCGCGTGGAAGTCGATCGAGTGGCCCGCCGTGCCGCTATTCTTCAGCGTAAAGTCGACCGTGTCGCCCTGGCGCAGGTGGATAACGGGCGCCGGCACCGTGCCTCCGAACGTCCAGGCGTTGTACTGGACGCCGCCGCCAATCTCCACCGTGGCGTTCAGCGCTTCGAGGCTGAGCTGCTTCGTGGTCTCGCTGCTGGCCGGCGCCAGAGCCGCCGGATTCGCCTTCGCGACCGCGCCTGTGATCTGCGGCCCCGGTTCGGCGGTCTGGGCGCTGACCGGCAGCTTCGCCCCGCTGTTGTCTAGAGCCGAAAACGCGCTGCCTCCGATGACACCGGTAGCCGCAACTCCAGACGCCAGCAGGAGCTTCTCCATAAACGACCTGCGGCTAACCGTATCGTTGCCTGTCTGGTCTCCTCGATACTCATGCACGTTAGCTTCCTCCGTCGATACATATACTTAATTACTATACGTATGGTAGGCTGGTGCCAGTTATCAGCAAAGGGCCATTCGTCCAGTCGAGGAAGAATTCGTGGACTTGCAGCTCACCCGGCGCGGCGATTACGCGGTCAGAGCAGCGCTCGCACTCGCGAGCTCAGACGGCTCCGCCGGTTATACCAAGCTTCGAGTCGTCTCCGGCACCATGGCCATCCCGCTGCGCTACACGCAGGAGATCCTCACGCTTCTCATGAAAGCTGGCCTGGTCCAGGCCCGAGCTGGCAAGCAGGGTGGCTACCGCCTGTTGCGGCCACCGAGCGAAATAAGCCTGCTTGAAATCGTCGAGGCCGCCGAGGGTCCCTTACGTCTCGAACGCTGCACCATGAGCAGCGGTCCCTGCCACTGGCAAGAGACGGTTTGCGCCGTACACGGCGCCTGGGAAGAAGCCAACCGAGCCTTCACAGCCACCCTGCGCAGCCGGACCCTGGCACAGGTGGCCGCAATAGACGCCAGGCTACGGGTCCACCACGCCTCAAGCGAATCTTGAAGTCTCACCCGGCATCTCATGTCATCGATAGGCCGCCAGGAGCAACGACCGATGACGAACGGTCCTGATTCCATACCGGTACGCCTCGTGACGCCGCACGCCGAGCTCTGGTACCGGCAGTTCGTCACCGCCGCCCTGCTGCTCGCGACCCTGCTCGGCTTCGTGCTCGGCATTCACATCCCGGTCGAGCGCCTCCTCGGCATCGGCCGCGCCGACCGCACCCTCGACCTGATTCAGGCCCACGGGCAGGTGCAGCTCCTGGGCTTCGCGGGCCTCTACGTCATCGGCATGAGCCTGCGCCTGCTGCCACGCTTCGCGGGCGCCCGTCTCGCCTTCCCGACCCTGATCCCCGTCGCGCTCTGGCTCATGGTTGCGGGCCTCGTGCTGCGTGCCCTCGTCATGCCGTGGTTCGACGGCACCGCCCACGACGCGATGCTGCTCGCCACCCTCGGCCTCGTCCTGGCTGCCAGCACCTGCTTCCTGCTCATCGTCGCCGCGACGATCTTCATCGAAGCGCGCCGGCCGGACGCCTCGAGCCTCGCCTTCGTACTCGGCGCCGCCCTGCTTTTTGCCGCCTGCGACGTCGCGCTCTTCGCCGGCATCGACGCCGTCGACCACGGTCTGCGCAGCCTGCCCTATCTCGCCGACACCGCGATTACGACCCTCGAGCTCGACGGCTTCGTGCTCGTATTCATCGTCGGCGTCGGCCTGCGCTCCCTGCCCGTCATGGTCGGCGTCGAGCGGCCCCAGCGCGGCGCCACCCTCGCCCCGCTCTTCCTCACGGCCGCCGTCTCGGTACTCGGCGCCGCGCTGCTCTACCTGCAGTATGTCGACTACTCACGCGCCGTCGTCGTCATCGCCGGCGCAGCGCTCACGCTGTTCGGTCTCGTGCTGCTCGGCTTCGTCTGGCAGGCCGGCGTGCTACGGCCCGCTGCCAACCGCATCCGCCCGACCTCGCAGCCGCACCTCTGGCTGATTCGCGGCGCCTTCGCCTGGCTGGGCGTCGCGGCCGTGCTAGCGCTCTACTTCGGAGTCACCTCGGTCTGGCACGCCGAACTGCCGTCGCAGGACAACTTCGACGCGCTGCGCCACGCCGTCGCGGTCGGCGTCGTCACCAACCTCATTCTCGGGATGTCGCTGATGATCCTGCCTGAGTTCGCCATGCAGCGTCAGCACGCCAACGCCCAGCGCCGCCTCGCGCTGCTGCTCGCACTCCTGGTCAACCTCGCGGCCCTGCTACGAGTCGCCCCCGCGCTCGCCGGCACCGGCTGGTCGCTCGACGAGCGCAACGCCTCGATCGCCGTCGCCGGCTCGCTGGCCGAGCTCGCCCTGCTGCTCTTCGCCGTTACTGTCCTGCGACTCTTCTGGCGTACCCGCGGCGCCGCCTAGACTCCTTCCGCCGCAAGCAGGCCACGCTATCTCGTATGCCGATAATCAAAGCGTGAGCGAGGAAATGATCCTGCAGTCGGACGGAACCCTGGTGAAAGGCCTGTTTCGCGACTTCAGCGTCGGAAGACTCTATCTCACGCGAGAGGAGATCGTCTGGAAGTCGATGCTTCCACTGCCGGTACGAATATTCTCATGCCTCGCACCGAAGCAGGTTCGCATTGACCTGAAGGAAGTCTCTTACGTACGCCGCGAGTCCTACGGCTCACGGGCTTGGCTTGTCCTCGTCCACGACAATCAGCTCTATTTCACAATTCGCCCCGGCAGACTCGACGACTGGTTCTTGCTGCGCGATAACCCCGAAACGACCGACGCCTGGTTCCAGGCTTTGAGGGAGCTGGTTCCGACGCGCTGAGAGTGCTTCCATCATCGCCGCTAGGCGCCGACCGCAACCGCCCCGCTGTCACCACGCTCAGCCCGATCTCTAATCCCGAGCAACATCTTGCGCTCCATGACCAGCGACGCAGGCTCCATCACCGCCATCGACACCCGGAAGCCCGCTCCGGAGCCCGGCAGCCGGTTGCGCGACACCAATCGCGTGCCGCCCTGCTCGTCCGGGTACAGCCCGAAACACCACGTCGAGCCCGCCGGCACCCACTGCAGCACCAGCGCCTTCCCCGGCTCTACCTCGATCACTCTCAGACCCGTCTTCTGATTCAGCGCGAAGTATTCCCCCACATCGAGGTGCTGAAACTCCGGCAGGATCCGGTCCGCGTTCTCGATGTCGATACCCAGCCGCCTCTCGATCCAGTCGTACGTGTAAACGCCGGCCCGCGGCTTGGGTCCCATCTGCACCAGCCACGGCCACACGGCCTCCGGCGGCGCACCGATCGAGATCGCCCGCGTCGTCTGCAGCGCCGCGTCCGGCACCACCCCATCGCCCGGCATTGCCCGCGACGCCTCCTCCTCGGTCGCGCCCCAGTTCACGATGCGCGGCCTTAGCAGCTTCGCGTACGCCACCGCCCCCAGCCACGCGAACACCGTGCAGCGAAACATGACCCAGATTCGTTCACGCAGACTGCGGGTACCCATCGCCACCTCGTGTCTCATCTCACGCACCACTCCTGCACAGGTACCCGCGATGCGACGACCTTAGTCGGCCGGTCACCATTAGCTCCGGTCAGAAGACGAGCCCTCGCACAGGACGCCGCCATGCCAATGGCCCCGATGCCCCAGCCCAGCAACACGAAGATCGGCCAGAAGAACCCGGCGCCCGTAACCGCCCAGATTGCTATCAGCAGCACGTTTACCAGCACATAAGCCACCAGGTGCTCTGCGAACTCGCGCTTCTTCTTGATCCGCGCCAGTGCCTGACCACGCAGGTCGAGATCGTCAGCTTCCTGCATCGCGCCCCTCCTCGGAGATTCGACGCGCGCCGGCGTCTGCTGCGCCGTTCGTCCAATCATCGCACCAGCGTCGAGGGCTTGACTCGGTCCGTTCCGCATCTTGTCGCCGCCATTCGACCCATCTTTGAAACCTCGGCCCAAAACAAAGAGGCCGCCCGAAGGCGACCTCTTTGGGTGCGTTGAACGCGTCGCTCTACTTCTTCAGCGGCGGCTGGCTCGGGTCCAGCCAGGCGCGCAGACCGCTCGGCGTCGTGATGCCCAGCCAGTTCGTGCCACCACGGTAGACCGCGATGTTGCGAATCGCCGGCCAGTTCAGCGCGAAGCTACCGGCAACACCAACCTTGCTGTTGAAGAAGATGTCGCTGTTGTAGCGCTGGATGTCCTGGACAATCGCCTTGCGCTTGTTGTCGTCGAACTCAGCACGGGCCGAATTCGTCAGGTCGTCCATCTTCTGGTCGCCACCCTGGTAGTAGCCGCCGGCCGAGTTGAACACGAAGAACGCTGCCGAAGCCGGGTCCTGCGTCGAAGTGTCCGGGCCCCAGCTCGCGCCCACGAAGTTGCCCTTCGAGAACCGGTACTGGTTCGTGCTCCACTCGGTCTGGTAGTTGATCAGCTTGCGGTTCATCTTGAACACGCCTTCGCTGTTCTCGATCATGCCGAGGAAGATGTCGGCGCGGTTGAAGAACGTCTGCGGGAAGCTCGATGGCCCGGGAGCCGCGTACACCTCATCGAACTCGAGCGGCGTCTTCAGGCCCGCCGCCTCGATCAGCTTCTTCGCCTCCGCCAGGTCGAACACGTTGTTCGACTGGTTGGAGCCCCACGCCTTCGCGTCGCTCGGGTCCAGCCACCAGCCGTCGTAAACGCCGCGCGGGATGCTCGTCTCCCAGTACGCCGAGACGGGCAGACCGGCCGCCGCGAACTTGTCCGTGTTGTGCGCCGCGACGATGAACGAGTCGCGGTCGATGCACTTCATGTAGGCGATACGAACGCGCGCGTCCTTGAATGGCGAACCCTCCGCCGTGCCGAAGAACAGGCGCTCCGTGCCCGTGATGTTGATGTCCGTCGTGCGCATCGTCAGCGCCGGGATGTCCTTCTTGGTCTGAAGCAGGTCCGTCGCCGGCACGCCGTACTCGTAGATAGCACCGGCGCGGAACTGCGCCACGCCCGTCGCCTGCTCCGGCACCACCGGCTCCTGAATCTCGTCGATGAACGGCTCACCGTTCGTCAGCTTGGCGCGCTTGAAGTTCGGGTTCTTCTTCCACGTGTACTTGATCTCGGAGTCTTCGGTCAGGTAGTACGGCCCCGTGCCGATCGGCTTGCGCGCGATGTCGATCTTCGACGGGTCGGCCGCTTCCTGCGCCAGGATGTACCAGCTACCCAGCACCTGCGAGCCGATGAGCCCCAGGATCGTGGAGTTCGGCGCGTTCAGCTTGATTACGATCGTGCTCTTGTCCGGCGCCGTCACCGACGTGATCGGTGCGCCCGGGTTTTTCGCGTTCGAAAGCTCCGAAGCGCCGATACCCTCCGTCTGCAGACGGTTCCACGAGAACAGCACGTCCTGCGAGTCCGCCACACGGCCGTTCACCGGGTCGACAGGCGCGAACGCCGCGCTCGGGTCCAGCTTCAGGGTCAGCGTCATCTTGTCCGGCGAAAGCTCGTAAGACTGCGCCAGGTCGCCCTCGATCGAGCCGTTCGGCGGCGCCATGAAGCCGTCCGAAACGCGAAGCAGCTGGCTGAAACCGCGGCGAGCGCCCCGGATGTTGATGCCCGTCTTCATCGGGTCGTGCGTCAGAATCACGCCCGGGTGGCTGTCGATGTACGTGCCGCCCTTGATCGCGTTCTTCGTCTCGTCCTTCATCGTCGTGAGCAGACCCGACTTGTCGACCGGACCCGTCGCGCCGCTGGCGCCTGATGCACCGCTCGCGCCACTCGTGCCGCTGGCAGCCGTAGCGCCGCTGGCGCCTGAAGTACCCGTCGCACTGCTGCCGGTAGTGCTGCTGTTGTTGTTGCTGCTACCACCGCAGGCCGCGAGGAACGCTGCAGCCGCACCGGCCGCACCCGTCACCGCAATCGCGCGACGGCGTCCGACACGCCTGTACAAGACTTTGTCCCAGTAGTTACTCATGAATCTCCTTGGCACTGAATGCGAAGACCCAGCTTCGCTCTGGCGCGGCGTCAACCCAGATAGACCGAAATGGATTCTAGAAAGCGACCGCTATTCGTAAAGAATAGAATTGTTATATCGCTTATAGGTCTTTAGTGCTAGTGTCGATAGCCATTTCAATCCTTCTGTTCCTAGAAATTTCGCTTCTCAAATGGGAAATATGTCGTGCCCCATGATTTATCTATGGATGACGCGTATCGCCACGTACGACCCGACGCTAAATCGAGCATCGAAGGGGCAGATAAACCCGCCACGTCACAACGCAGCGCACCCACGCAGGCACCGCACCAGACTTCGAGTCAGCAGTTGGCTGGGCTCGCACACCGACCCTGTACGTACGCACGCACGCACGCGAGGCCAAGACTCAGCTCACGTAGCCTCCAGCGCCGGCCCGATCAAAAACCGATCGCCGCGGAACGACCTGCGAATTCGTCGCTCGCAAGACGCCGGCGGGGACCTGTACTCGACCGCACGCGCGAGCGGCAGACTCAGCTCACGTTGTCTCTGGCGTCAGCCCGATCAAAAAAACCCGATTAAGAAACCCGATCAGAAGAGCCGCGCCAGTCCGACGGGATCCAGTTCTGCCAGCCGCCCTCCGGCTCCGGCTCGCCGCGCGCCTGCGCCTCGCGGCGCAATCGCACGACCTCCTGGTCCGTCGCGTTCGGGCCCTTGTAGACGCTGCGCTGCCACGTGCGCTGCAGCGGGTCGCGAACGCTCAGGTGCATCGTCCCCACCTTCTCGACCTCGAGCTGCAGCTGCTCGCCGTCCTGCAACGGACCCAGCCCTTCGTGGTTCGTCCCGCAGGCGATTACGTCGCCCGACTTCAGCGTCATGATCGTGCTCGCAAACTCGATGATCTGCGGCACCTTGTGCTCCATGTCGTCCGTCACGTAGTCGTGATACAGCTCGCCGCTGTTGAAGAACCGCACCCGCAGCTGGTTCGGATCGCCGATTTCGTCCAGCGTCGTGATGAACGGACCGATCGGCCCGAACGTATCGAAGCTCTTGCCCATCCAGCTGCCCTGGCGCCAGCTAGACCGCCCCTCGACCCGCGCCGAAACGTCGACCACGCCCGTGCAGCCGAACACCGCCGAGCGCCAGTCGGCCTGCTTCACGTTCTTCGCCGGACCCTTGATCACCAGGCCCAGCTCCGCCTCGTGCTGGAACACGTACGGCCCCGGCCCGTCGAAGAACGGCGCCTCCGTCACTTCCGGCAGCACGATCGTGTCGCCGTCGCCGATCACCGCGTCCGGGTTCTTGAGGAACATATTCAGGGCGCGCGGGTCGCGCTGCTGGTGCTCCCAGTAATTGGCGATGCAGTTGATGAACTTCCCCGGCCTCGGCACCGGCGGCCCGATCTTCACGCTCCCCAGCGGCAGCGGCCTTCCCGAAGCCGCCAGGCGCTCGAGCTCCGATCGCAGCATCTCGAAGTTGTCGATGATCTGCACGATCAGGTCCTGCGGCGTATGAACCACGAGATCGCGCGTCGCCGCCGACACGTCGACGATGCCGCCTTCGACCACCACGCCCGGCCTCATACCGCTCCCGATGCTCGCCTCGAACAATCCCAGCCGCATGCTTCTACCTCCGCTCCGCACCCTCTGCCTATGCCTATGCCTATGCCTATGCCTATGCCCGCCGAATGTTACGCCGAGCGCGCGATTCTCACCACGAGGTCAAACAATCTCTCTATAACCGATGCAAAACCGACTCACGGCAAACGCTCGGCCGCGAAGGCCGATGCCGTCTCGATAAGCTCCACGCCCGCCCGGAACGACGGCTGCCCGTCCGTAAGCACCACGATTACGTAGTGCTCCGCCCCGCGTGCGATAACGCCGGCGCTGTTCACCACCCAGCCGTTGTCCTCCGGGTACCAGCCGTCCTTCAGATACACCTGCTGCGGTGCCTCCGCCGTATCCTTGCCGTCTCGCGTCACTACACCGATGCCCCACGATTGCGAATCGATTACGTGCGACAACAGGTGCAGAGCCACGGCCGTGAGCTGCCGTGGCAGCAAGCGCCCCTCGTACAGCCCCGTCAGCAGCGCACCCACGCTCACTGCGCCGGCGCGTACGTCACCCCATGACTCATCGTCATCCGACGGCGCCTCGACCGGCGGCAGGCCCCGCGACGTCAGGTAATGCTGCAACCCGTCCGCCTTGCCGATGCGCTCCCACAGCGTCGACGCGGCGTCGTTGTCGCTCGCCTGAATCATGTCCGAGAGCAGGTTGAGTTCGTCGCCGCTGAGGTCGCGGTTCTCCGATGCCACCAGGTTCAGGTACGCGGTGAGTATGTAGACCTTGGTGACGCTCGCCAGGACGAACGGCCGGTACGCGTCGGCCTGCACCACGATGTGATGGCTGCCGTCGATCACCGCCATGCCCGCCCGGCCCTCCTGCGACGCCAGGAACGGCACCAGCGGCTGCAACTGCTTCGTCAGGGTCGACGGCTCCGCGACGATGCCCTGGTTAGCGTCCTGCATCGGCGGCAGGAAGTACGGCTCCACTCGCTCAGTCGACGTCGTCGAAGGCAAGCGCACCGTCAGCGCGATGAGACAAGCCACCCAGACGAGGGTCAAGAACCTGATCGATCGCGACAGGAAGCGCTGGGAAATCGAAGAAGGACGCGCCGGTCGTGCGCGCCCTCCAAGCACCGTAGGCAACTGCATAAGGAGATCGGCTCAAATCCGATCCCCAACCTAAGGGCCGGCCGATGTCCCCTCGCCTCATAAACAACGCGTCTGCCGTTACATGTTCCTTAAACGCCGAAACGAAACGCCAGTACTGAATGACTTTGTGGCAGCACCGCCTGCCGATGGCAATGCCGATTTAAGCACCTCCGGCCTAGTCTCAAACCATAACTAACTTGGTCTTGGTGGAGACATGGGAGTGGACAGGCTATGAATCAAGCAGCGAGGCTGAGCTACCGGCGGGCACCGGCACAGCGCACGGCCATCACGAAACTCGGACGGCAGCAGCCACCCGGGGCGCAACTCGGACGCTTGCGCGCGATAACGCGAGTACCGACTCGGCAGGCTTCCCTGCGTAACTGGTGGATCAGCGCCGCATCCCTCGCCTTCGCCGGCGTCATCGAGCTTATCCTCGCCGGACGCATGGCCGTTCAGACCATCGATCTGCATGGCGCCCTCGCACAGCTCGTCTTCGACGCCGGCGGCATCCTGCAGAGCCCCTTCGTCGACATCTCGAAGCAGCCCGTCTACGCACACGGCGTCTTCGAGCCCGACACGATTCGCGCCATCATCGCCTATGCCGCAATCGGCCTCGTCGTCCCTGCCCTCGGCCTCATAGGCTCGGTACCCGGCGTCTCCTTCGGCTTTGTCCGCGGTACCGCCAGGCTGATCGGCCAAACCGCAGTCTCTCTGGCCGATCTCGCGAAGAACGGCGCCCGTGGCGGTCGCTGGGCCTGGATCACAGCGCCCCACCTCTCGCGAGAGGCCGGCCCCGCCTTCTCACGAATGCGGTTGCGGGCCATCAGCGCCACCGAGCACCTCGGCGGCACGATCGAACGAACCAGCGCTCGCGTAAGGGCAGCCTCCCAACAGCTCCGGCCCGCGGCCGATCAGGCGCTCGCCAGCGCGCGCGAGCGAAAACAGCAGCTCGGGCCCGCATTCATCGGGTCCCGCGAATGGTCACGACAGGCATCGCGCGAAGCCCTGAGTCTCCTTAAGGAGCTGCAGGCACGCGCAATCAGCGCGGCACAGGTCTATCGGCGCTGGGCCGATGACCTCGCGGCCAAACGCCACTAAAGAGCGCAGGAGCAGAGGACTCGTAAAGATGATCGGAAATTTGAGCAGGGCAGTATTTCTTTCCACCTCCGCCGCGGAGGCGTACCGGCGATGCCTGTCCTTCTGGGAGATCGCCGAGCCTATCGAACGCAGCGGCCTCACCAACTGGCCCGATGATGCCGTGCGCTGGTCCACGCGCTGGGGCCTTACCCAGGTCCACGCCCGCGCCGAATTCATCCCCGCTCAGGGCGGCTGCGTCATGTACCTCAGCCTCACAGGCGCCGGTATGCTCTCCAAGCTCGTCCTCTGGGCCCTGCGACCGGTTCAGCGCTCCTTCTGGCGCTCAGTAGAAAGGTTTCGATGCGTTGTGGAGGCCGCCTCGGACCTGGAGACCATGGTCGCGAGCTAGCTCGACGGCATCTACACCGTGAAGCGGCAGCTAACGGAACAGCACGGATGAGGGGCGAGGCGCTCAAGGGTCACCTCGATCTCATCCTGCTGCTCAGTCTGCAACCCGGACCTGCTTACGGCTACGCCCTGATCAAGGAGCTTCGCGACCGCACCGGCGGTATGCTCGACCTCTCCGAAGGCACCGTATATCCCGTGCTCCACCGCCTCGAAGAGGCCGGCCTGCTCGAGAGCGCTCTCGTCACCGCCGGATCTCGCCGCCGACGCCTTTATCGCATCACCTCCGCCGGCGAAGACGAGCTGCAGCGCCTGCTCGGCGAGTGGGACGAGTTCGTCCAGGGCATCCGCAACCTCTCTGCTAACCGCACACCAACCGAGCGCGATACATAGTCATCAAATGCCTGACCTTAGTGCGTTACAAAATCGTCTAACCTTGTAACGCAAGGCATTGACCCTGCTTTCCGGCGTCTCTTAAAGTGACCGAGTTCTCAGACTTGCGTCTCGAGAAACTTCGCCGGGAGACCTGACGATTAGGATCAGCCGCAGAGCAGTCATTCTCTCGCCTCTTGGCATCACGCTTCACCTTTCTTCACCGAAAGTATCGCGTGCGGCTTCCGTAACCCAATCTCAAGGCGTTACAACCACCAAAGCCCGCACGACCCTGGTCAACCAGAATCTCGCACCGATTATGCTCGCTGCTATCGAGGCCGGCTCCGGCTGCGTTTGCCAGATCGCCCGCCGCGTCCAGACCAGCAGCGTTACCTTCTTGCCGCTGCAGCGCCGGCACATGCGGGATGCGCTGCACGCCCTCTCAGCTAATGGCCTCGTCACGCCGGTTCAGTCGTCGCAATGCGATTCCGGCTGTGATACCGCCTACACGCTGAACCCTCAGGGGCATCTGATGCTCGGCTCGTTCCTCGACGAGTTGGAGCGAATCGAAGTCACGTTACGGAGGAAGCCTAACGTCATGAGCGATACGTAAGCCGCAGAGTCTCTAAGAAATAAAAGTGCCCCGGCGAGATGGTACCTCTCCGGAGCACCGACCCAAGGGCACGTGCAAAGCCCCTCTGTCATCCAGATCATACGGCTCGCGATTTCCCTTAGCAAGCTGAGTCCCTGGTAGCACGCGCCCTCGAATTAAGCCGGGAGAGGCGTGCTAATTGTTCCGAACTGCGCCGGTTCGGAACGGCCGCTTCCTGCCCAAAAGGAGCGGTGAGTCTTGAACGACTTCGCCACATATTCACGACGCGCTTTTCTCGGCGGCATCGGCAAGGCCGCCCTCGTCGGCAGCATCGCCGGCGCCGGATTGCTCGGTGATCCGTCACGCGTTCTCGCGACCGTCGGCTCCGACGCCGCGGCTCAGGCGCCGGCCAACCCGCCTCTCGTCTGGGTCTGGAAGTTCTCGGCCGACGGCACGCTCGATTCGATCAAGCAGACCCTCAAGGACAACGGGCTCGGCATCATCCTCAAGACCCACGACGGCAACGAATGGATGACGCGCTTCGACAAGTCACCCGACGCCGTCATCAGCCCACAGCAGGTCGCGAAGCTCGCGAACAGCTTCGAGCAGGACGGCGTCCCCTTCCACGCCTGGTGCGTCGTCCAGGGCCTCGACCCCATCGCCGAGGCGCAGATGTGCGCCCAGGTGCTCGACGCCGGCGCCCGCAGCATTTACTTCGACCTCGAGCCCGAGCAGGGCGGCAACTACTGGCATGGTTCCTGGGACAACGCCTCACGCTTCGGCGAAGAGCTGCGCCGCCTCAAGCCCGACGCGTGGCTCACGACCGCGCCCGACGCGCGACCATGGCAGGCTCCCGCCGTGCCGCTCGCCGAGTTCGCCACCTTCTCCAACGCAATCGCGCCCCAGTCCTACTGGGCCACCTTCCAGGGGCCTGCCAACCAGCGCCACTTCGCCGAGACCGGCTTCCCCGTCGGTCCCGACGGCGTCACGCCGGAGTTCATCGCGGACGTCTGCAAGCGCGCCTTCGCGCCGTTCAATCTGCCGGTTCAGCCCATCGGCCAGGGCGCGGCCGATGGCGCAATGTGGCAGCGCTTCGTCGCCGCCCTCGACGCAAACGGCATGCAGCCGGTTTCACTCTGGCGCTACGGCACCGCCGACCCATCCG
Organism: uncultured Chloroflexia bacterium; assembly: GCA_963732945.1. GTDB lineage: Bacteria > Chloroflexota > Dehalococcoidia > DSTF01 > WHTK01 > WHTK01. The sequence goes on along the minus strand of CAVTBL010000004.1, from coordinate 687,119 downwards.
CCTACCCGGTGCTCAAGCAGGTCTCTGCCCGTTCGATCCCGGTCGTGATCACTGACGTTGCACACCAGTCGCCGCAGGCCACTACGCAACCGCCGCCCGCGACGGCGCCACAGGATGCGCCTCAAGGTTCCGCGACCATCCCGCAGCAGACACAGGATGTCGCGCAGCCCTCAGGCCAGGCACCGTCGTCGCAAGAGCCTCAACCCTACGGCCCGGCGCTTCGGGCAGACCACATCACGCCACCCACCGACGCCGGCGTGACGAGCACGGACCCCGCCTCAACGGCGGCAACCAGTAGCACGTCGCGACGCCGGCCTTTTGACCTCTCTCGCTTCCAGACCTTGCTGCAACAGCAGACGAAGGTCCCGGTGGCCGCGACGCCTCAGGCCCGTCCGAAGAACCAGCTCGCTTCGATCCTCGCGATGCTCATCGGCCGATGAGCTCGCGTCTTCTTGCCTTGCCTTCGCCGCCTGCTTCAGCGCCGCCACGCCGGTTATCTGATGCTGCCCCTGCTTATAGTCTTCGTCGCCGGCTACAGCCTGGTCACCCGCGGCGCCGACACCACCGGCGCCGCACCCGGCCCGACCGCCAGCGCAACCCGCGTCGCCACCGCCATCCCACAGCCGACCTGGACTCCGGCGCCCACCGAAACCGCCACGCCTTCGCCGACTGCGACCCCGACGCTCGTCCCGTCCCCTACACCCACCATGACGCCGACGCCTCCGCCGGCGCCTCCCTTCAACATCGCCGAGCCCTCCGTGACCATCATGGAGGCACCCTGCGGCGCCGTCGTCTACGCCAAGAACCCGCACGACAGGCTACCCCCGGCCTCTGTCACCAAGATCGTCACCGCGCTCACCGCCATCGACCGCGTCAAGCTCAACGATCGCGTTGTCGCCGACGTCAGTGCTAAAGACCTCGCTGCCAAGACTCACTCATCCGTCATGGGCCTCGAGCCCGGCATGGTCGTCACCGTCGAGGATCTGCTCTACGGCCTCTTCCTGCCCTCCGGCAACGACGCCGCCATTCAGCTCGCCGAACACGTCAGTGGCAGCGTCGACGCCTTCGTCCAGCTCATGAACCAGGAAGCAGCCGCTCTCGGCATGAACGACTCCCACTTCGCCAACCCGCATGGCCTCGACGCGCCCGATCATGTCAGCTCCACTTACGACATGGACATCGCCGGCATGGCGCTGGAGCAGAACCCGGAGCTCGCCAAAATCGCCAACACGCTCTCGTACACCTTGCCCGGCGGCCTCCGCCTCGACAACGGTAACAAGCTCCTCACGCAGGTACCCCGGCACCTTCGGCGTCAAGATCGGCAGCACCGACGCCGCCAAGCACACCATCGTCGCTGCGGTCACACGCAACGGCCGCACCCTCTACCTCAGCCTCTTCGGCAGCGACAACCTCTACCCCGACTCGATTCGTCTCCTCGACTGGGCCTTCGCCTCCACGTCCCCCGCCTGCTAGCCCTCGCAGCCTCTTGCGACGGCACATCAAGACGCGACTGTAACGCTTTGCCGCCCGGCGTTTCGCGCCGCGTCATGCCCCCGTCGATAGCCTTGACTGGACATGCGACCAAAGCGCGGCACGTTCACGCGACAGCCCCGGCGGAAACTTCGCCTGCTCCTCAAATCGATCGTCGTGTTTGCCATCCTCGCCAACGTCGTCGTGATCGGCGTCGCCGTCGCGGCGCTGATCAACTACCACCGCTTCTCCAACGACTTCGTCTCGCCCGAAGAGCTTTCCGTTAACCAACCCTCCGCCGGCGCCACGATTACCGACCGCAACGGCAACCTGCTCTATCAAGTCCTCGACGAAAAGGGCGAGCGCAAACCCGTCACGCTCAACCAGATCAGCCCCGACCTCATCGCCGCAACCATTTCGACCGAGGACTACACCTTCTTCAGCAACGCCGGTCTCAACGTCAAAGGACTGGCGCGCGCTGTCGTCGAAAACGCCAGCGTCTTCGCCGGCAACTCGCAGCTCGGCGAGGGCTCGGGCGGCAGCTCCATTACCCAGCAGCTCGTCAAGAACCTCTACATCCCGACTGACCAGCGCCGGGAACGCTCGCTCTCCCGCAAGATCCGCGAGGCCGTCTTCTCGCTCGAGCTCTCCAAGCGCTACGACAAGAGCCAGATCCTCGAGTGGTACCTCAATCAGATCAGCTACGGCGGCATTTACACCGGCGTCGAAGCCGCGAGCGAGGCCTACTTCAACAAACCTGCCTCTGACCTCACGCTCGATGAGGCGGCCCTCCTCGCCGGCATCCCGCAGTCGCCCGCCCAGTACGACCCGATCACCAACCCGGACGCCGCCCTCGCCCGCCGCAATCAGGTGCTCGATCTCCTGGAGCAGCGCGCCCGGGTTCAGGTCGGCTCCGGCAGCTACTACCTGCCGGACCATCAGGCCATCGAGGCCGCCAAGCAGGCGCCGCTGGACGTTGCCAAACCCAACGTCTCCGTCGAAGCACCGCACTTCGTCTTCTCCTACATCGAGCCGCAGCTCGAGAAGCTCGTCGGCAAGGACGCAATGCTGCGCGACGGCCTCGTCGTCACCACCACCCTCGACCTCAACCTGCAGCACGACGCCGAGCAGGCCGTCAACAAGTGGATCTCTAAGTACGAAGGCGCCTCGAACGACCACAACGGCGCCGCCATGGTCATCGACCCCAAGACCGGCGAGATCCTCGCCATGGTCGGCAGCCGCAACTACTTCGACAAGGACATCGACGGCGAGGTCAACAACCTGCTTGCCATCAACTCACCCGGCTCGTCCTTCAAGCCGTTCGTCTACCTCTCTGCCTTCCTCAAGCTCGGCTGGAACCCGAATACGATCCTCCAGGACACGCCCGTCACCTACCAGGAGACGGACGGCACCACCTTCTCGCCGACCAACCCGGAGCACAACTACAACGGCCCGATCAGCCTGCGTGACGCCCTCGGCAACTCCCTCAACGTCACAGCCTTCAAAACCGCCGAGGCCGTTGGCGTGCCGTCCGTCATCGACTTCGGCAAGAGCGTCGGCATTACCTCGCTCAACGGTACCTACGGCCCCTCCATCGCGATCGGCGGCGTCGACATCAAGCCCTTCGACCTCACCTACGCCTACGGCGCCCTCGCCAATGACGGCGTCATGGCCGGTCAGACGACCTTCGCGCCGACCGCGAAAGACGAGCGCAACATCGATCCCGTCGGCATCCTCAAGATCACCGACGCATCCGGCAAGGTCCTGTTCGACATCAACCAGCATCGCGGCGAATGGCGCGTCATCCCCCACCAGGCCGCCGCCGAGATGACCGACATCCTTACGGACCCCACCGCCGTCTGCCTCACGTTCGGCTGCGGCGGCCTCAACGTCCCCGGCCACAAGGTCGCGGTCAAGACCGGCACCAGTCAGCCCTTCGACCAGAACGGCCCCAACAAGGACGACATCGGCGAGACCCTGGCTTTCGGTTACACACCCGACTTCGTGGTCGGAGTCTGGGACGGCAACGCCGACAATTCGCCCATCCACAGCATCTTCAGCACCACCATCGCCTTCCCGACCATGAGCGACATCATGGTCGCGGCCTACCGCGAGCAAAGTATCGCCCAGAGCAAACCGTGATGACGATGACAAACCTGCGATCTGACCTGCGACGTCTGACCATAGCAGCAGCCCTGCTCGGCGCCCTCCTGCTCAGCATTTCCTGCATCGAGCCCGATGCCGTCGTCACGCCGCCGACGCCTGCACCGGCGCAGATCGCCAGCTCGACCGAGAATTGCGACCAGATGATGGGCGAGGTCTTCGCCGACCCCGGCCAGCGCAACTGGTTCCTCGACCACTGCAGCTCCTGGCCGCCCGTCCCCGTCGCGCAGGCGCCCGTCTCCACCGAAAACCCTCAGTGCGTCACGCTACGCGTCAAGCAGAACCCGACCCCTCAGGATCGCGCCTGGTACGCCGCCAACTGCGGCGGCTCCAACCCCTCGTCGCCACAGAACAGCGCCGCCGCCAACGTCCCCGTCGTGCCCGGCGACCGCACGAGCTGCGATCAGATTCGCGGCACACCCTATCGCTCCGACACCGAGCGCCTGTGGTATCTCGCTCACTGCCTCAACGGCAGCAACAGCCAGAACGGCGCCAATCAGCCGACCAGCGCCGGCCTGGCCGCCAACCGGGCCAATTGCGCACAGATCAGCGGTACACCCTACCTCTCGGACACGGAGCGTCAGTGGTACCTGGCCAATTGCTTCAACCAGACGCCGCCCACCAGCCCGCCGCCGAACAACGGCGCCAAACCCGGCAACAACGGCAACGGCCAAGGCAACGGAAACGGCCGTGGCAACCGCACCAGCGGCTGGCCCTACATCACTAACTAACGAAGCGAACTAACGAAGCGCCATCTAGCCAAACGAGGCGCTATAAGCGCCTCGCTGCTCTTTGCCCGCTTGCTCGTTTGCCTGTTTGCCCGGGGGCGGAGCCTGGGGGGCGGGGACCCTACGTATTGTGGCGCCAGCGCTCGTCCGCCCACGCCTTGCGCCGGTCGAGACTCTCGATGCGGCTACGCAGGTCGTCGATCAGCAACACGAGCCCGTCGATCGCCGAGTCGAGCGCCTTGCGCGCCTCCTCCGGCGCCTCGTCGATCAGGTCCTGCGCGATCTCGAGACGCAGACCGGCGCCGAACAGCGCCTGAATCGTGTTGTCGTGCAGCTCGACCTCGGACCTCTTCGATGGCGGGACTTCTTGCGTACAGCCGGCGGGCGTTTCCATACAACCAGTCTCGGTCATGGCCACAAGCGCTCCAAGTGCCGATCGGACGAGCCAAATTACGGTCATAGAGCCCGCCAAATGAGGCCGTACGATTGGTCGGTACCTCTGACGTCACGAGTCAGAGTCCTGCCGGTTGGCTCTTTGTTCGTTTGCTCGTTTGCTGTTTGCCGCTCTCCCTACCCGTTTACCGGTCTGCTCGATTGCCCTATCGCGACAAGCGTCGTGCGTCCGTCGCGATACAATGTTCGCGTAATGGCCCGCAAGCAGCGCATCGTCCACTCCGACCCCGAGATCCTCGGCGGCACCCCCGTCTTCGTCGGCACCCGCGTCCCCCTCAAGGCGCTCTTCGACTATCTCGAAGCCGGCCAGCCCCTCGACGAGTTCCTGCAAGACTTTCCCTCCGTAACACGAAAGCAGGCACTCGCCGCGCTCGAGAGCGCCCACGAGGCGCTGGCAACCAGTGCGCATCCTCCTCGATGAGTGCGTTCCTGCCCGCCTTGCCCACGATCTGACCGGCCCCACCGTGACCACCGTCGGCCGGATGCGTTGGAGTGCCCTGCCCGATGGGCTCCTACTACGGCGTGCCGCTGCCGAGTTCGATGTTTTCCTCACCGTCGACCAATCGCTGGAGTATCAGCAACCTGCCTCCGAGATCGCCATCGTCACACTGATCTCCCAATCGATTGAACGTCACGCCCTGCAGCCGTTTATCCAGGATGTATTGATCGCCCTGGAGAACATCAAACCGGGTGACCGCATCCGAATCGTCGTCGCGCGTTGACGCCTCTGCGCCTCGACGCCGATAATCGCCTTACTCAGGAGTTAGTGTCATCAAAACACTAAGGATCGCCCTCGCCCAGATAAACACCACCGTCGGCGACCTCGACGGCAACGTCGCAAAGGTCCTCGACTACGGCGCCCGCGCCCGCGACCTCGGTGCCGACGTCGTAGCCTTCCCCGAGCTCACGCTCACCGGCTACCCGCCCGAAGACCTCCTCATGCGCACCCGCTTCGTCGACGACAACCTCAAAGCGCTGCATCGCGTCGCCGCCGGCCTCCAGGGCATCACCAGCGTCGTCGGCTTCGTCGACCGCGAGGCCGACCTCTATAACGCCGCCGCCGTCGTGCACGATGGCGAGGTCGCCGGCGTCTACCACAAGCAGTTCTTGCCCAACTACGGCGTCTTCGACGAGCGCCGCTACTTCCGCGAAGGCGAGCGCGCCAAGTTGTTCACCATCGCCGGCGTCGAAGTCGGCGTCACGATCTGCGAAGACCTCTGGTACGCCGAAGGCTCCGCCCAGGCGCTCGGCCTCGCAGGCGCCGACGTCGTGATCAACATCAGCGGCTCGCCCTACCACCACGGCAAGCGTCACTTCCGCCAGCGCATGTTCGCCACGCGCGCCTCCGACAACGCCGTCATCGTCGCGCACGTCAACCTCACCGGCGGCCAGGACGAGCTCGTCTTCGACGGCAACAGCATGGTCTTCGACCACGAAGGCGAGCTCATCGCCCACGCTCCCGCCTTCGAAGAGCACCTGCTCGTCATGGACCTCGAGCTCGACGCCCTCTACCTCGGACGCCTGCACGTCCCCATGCGCCGCTACCACGGCCTCGAGCAGTTCGCGCGCCCCGTCGATCGCGTCTACGTCTCCGACGTCTCCATCGCCGAGAAGCCGCCTCTGCCCGAAGTAGCCAACGGCCCGCGTCTCGACGAAGAGGCCGAGGTCTACAAGGCGCTGGTAGCCGGCACCCGCGACTACGTGCACAAGAACGGCTTCGAGACCGTCATCGTCGGCGTCTCCGGAGGCATCGACTCCAGTCTCGTCGCCACCATCGCCGCCGACGCTCTCGGCCCCGACCACGTCGTCGGCGTCTCGAATCCCTCGCGCTACTCCTCCGAGGGCTCCATCGCCGACGCCCGCGCCCTCGCCGGCAACCTCGGCATCAACCTCATGATCATCCCCATCGAGGACGCACACGCCGCCTACATCCGCACGCTCGAAGACGCCTTCGCCGGCACCGAGCCAGGCACCGCCGAAGAGAACATCCAGTCGCGCATCCGCGGCAACATCTGGATGGCGCTCTCGAACAAGTTCGGCTGGCAGCCCGTCCTCACCTGCGGCAACAAGAGCGAGATGGCGACCGGGTACGCCACCCTCTACGGCGACATGGCCGGAGGATTCGCCGTAATCAAGGACGTGCCCAAGACCCTGGTCTACCGCCTCGCACGTTACCGCAACGCCGTCGCGGGCCGCGACGTCATCCCGCAGGCCGTCATCGACAAGGCGCCCTCCGCCGAGCTGCGTCCCGATCAGCTCGACACCGACTCCCTGCCGCCGTACGACGTCCTCGATCCCATCCTCGAGGCCTACGTCGAGGACGACCACAGCATCGACGAGATCGTCGCGCGCGGCTACGACGAGGCCCTCGTCCGCCGTGTCGTCGGCATGGTCGACCGCAACGAGTACAAGCGCCGCCAGGCCCCGCCCGGCATCAAGATCACGACCCGCGCCTTCGGCCGCGACCGCCGCATGCCCATCACCAACCGCTACCGCAACTAGCCGTCAGCTTCTGGCTGTTGGCTATTGGCAATTAGCTGTTGGCTGTCACCTGTGGGCCTGTTAGCCGGTTGGCCATTGGCTGTTAAGCCTCGAACCCCACCAGCACCGCCTCTCCCCCAGGGAGAGGCGTGATTCAGACAACGCCCCAGCCTCCACAAACGCGGTGAGGGCTATCGCCGAGACATCAACGGCGCACGCACCCTCCAACCTCTGCGCCCAACCGCCAACCTCCATCCACCAACCTCATCCGCTTATCCGCTGCCCCATCCGCTGATCGCCACACAAACTGCCCCTTGGCGGTAGCTGCAGGATTCAGGGTCGTCTATACGCTCGAGCCCGCGCACCTCGTCTCCCCCAAACGCCTGATTGCCATCAGCCAACTGCCAATAGCCAACTGCCGATTGCTTCGCAGCCCCGGTCGACTGCCAAAACGCCCCTGCTCACACGCCCGTTCTTCCCTTGACTGAATCTGGCCTCCGCCCTAGGCTGGCTATTGAGCCTCGCATCACAATTGGCCACGCTGGACGCTCTTCTCCGGCGATGCGACACTGCTCCGAGGGATCATCTTTATGCGAGGCGGGCGAACGAAACTGAACCCAAGAGGCCCCGCCTGACCATGCGCAGCACTGAACCGGCGGCAGTACCATCGGCCAGCCTCGCTTCCTTCGCGAAACTCTGTATCGTCACGGACGTTGTGATCTTCGTGCTGATCATCGTCGGCGGTATCGTCCGCGCCACGCACTCCGGCCTCGGCTGCCCCGACTGGCCGACCTGTCACGGCAACATCATCCCCAGCTCTGACAAACACACGATCATCGAGTACTCGCATCGCCTCACGGCGTCGGTCGCCGGTCTGCTCGTGCTCGCGCTCGCTATCTGGGCCTGGCGCTCCTTCAAGCGCATCCCCGCGATCTTCTACCCCGCGGTGCTCAGCTTCGTGCTCGTGCTCGCGCAGGCCGGCCTCGGTGGCGCCGTCGTCGAGAACGACCTCCCGGCCGGCATCGTTGTCGTCCATCTCGCGATGGCTCTGACCATCCTGACGCTGCTGCTGGTCCTGACCGCAACCGCCCTCTCGATGACGCGGACCCTCGCGCCCACCAACGCCAGTCGCGGCGTCGCCCGCACCGCGCTGCTCGCCTTGGGCGTCACGCTGGTGCTCATGCTCGTCGGTTCTTACGTCGCCGGCGCCGGTTACGGCCTCGCCTGCAGCGGCTGGCCCCTGTGCAACGGACAGGTCATCCCCAACGCCGGCGCCGTTTCGGTGCAGGTCCACTTCGCGCATCGATTCCTCGCCGCGCTGGTCGGCGTCATTATCCTCGCGTTGTTCTGGCAGTCCTGGCGTCAGCGCGATAAGGCGCCCGTCGTCCTCGGCTTCGCCGTTGCCGCCGTGGTCGTATTCATCGTCCAGGCCCTGATCGGCGCCGCCAACATCTGGACCGACCTCGCGGACGAGGTCACGGCCGCGCATCTTGCTACCGGCGCGCTGCTCTGGACCGTGCTCGCCCTGCTCAACATCCGCATCTTCAAGGCCTACGAATGGCTGCCGCGCACCGTCAAGGCGCAGCCTTCGACCGCCCCGGCACACGGAGCGACCCGATGAGCGCGAGCTCCGTTGCCGTTGCTCCCGCCGCCCTGGGCATCCGGCGCACCATCGGCGCTTACTTCGCGCTGACCAAGCCGCGCATCATCGAGCTCCTGCTCGTCACGACCTTCCCCGCGATGGTCGTTGCCGACAACGGCATCCCCAGCCTCTGGCTCGTTCTCGCCACCTTGGTCGGCGGAGCCCTCGCGGCCGGCGGCGCCAACACGATCAACTGCTACGTCGACCGCGACATCGACGCGATCATGACTCGCACCCACTCCCGCCCGCTTCCCGCCGGCTTGATCAAGCCGTCGCACGCCCTGATGTTCGGCATCTCGCTGGGCGTCATCGCCTTCGTCTTCCTCACGCTGACCGTGAACCTGCTCACCGCCTGCCTCGCGATCAGCGCCCTGCTGTTCTACGTCTTCATCTACACGCTCTGGCTCAAGCGCTCGACCGTCGAGAACATCGTCATCGGCGGCGCTGCCGGCGCCATCCCGCCGCTATGCGGTTGGGCCGCCGTCACCAACCGCATCGACGCCGCGCCCCTGATCATGTTCGCCATCGTTTTCCTCTGGACGCCGCCTCACTTCTGGGCGCTCGCCATCCCCTACACCGAGGACTACGCCTCGGCCCACGTGCCGATGCTGCCCGTGACCCACGGCGCCCTCGAAACGCGACGCCGCAGCTTCGTCTATGCCATCGTCACGGTCGCCATCTCGCTCAGCCTTTATCTCACCGGCGACGTCGGCCTGATCTATCTGGCTTCAGCAGCCCTGTTCGGTGCAATATTCCTCTGGCTGGCATGGCTGCAGGTCCGTCAGGCAACGGTCCGGGCCGCCATGACGCTGTTCAAGTACTCGACGTCGTACCTGGCGCTGATCTTCGTCGCCATGGTTGTGGACCGACTGCTCCCCCTCTAGTGAAGGAGACCTAGATGCCCAAGCCCGGAATCAACATCAAGCTCGGAGTCGTTCTCTTCGTCCTGGCCTTCGGCATCGCAACGCCTTCGCTCTACGGCCTCTCTCAGCTCGTCAAGGTCGACAAGGTCGCGGCCACCGGCAGCACCGCCGTCGCCAGCGGCGGACCCACCACCGTCAACATCTCGGCCCAGAACCTGCAGTTCGACACCCACTCCATCACGGTGTCGGCCGGCCAACCGGTGACCGTTAACTTCGACAACAAGGACGCCGGCGTCACGCACAACTTCGCCGTCTACACCAACAAGTCGGCATCGTCCAAGATCTTCGACGGCGGCCTCGACCAGGGCCCGAAGACCCTGACCTATAACTTCACGGCGCCATCGACGCCCGGCACCTACTACTTCCGCTGCGACGTCCACCCGGACACCATGAACGGCGAGTTCATCGTCCAGTAGGTCTGTCGGCCCGTCCTACGCAGCCTGGCGCGGCCCATGAGCCGCTGCCTGCTTCTTGCGCATCCTCAGCGGCTCGTTCCCCGTCGACTCCTCGAGAAAGACGGGACCGTTGCAGCGCTCGCAGCGCATGCGTGAGCCGGCCTTCGGTTGCGCACCGCCGTAGCCCGGTCGAGGTACAAAGTTACTGATCCGCAGCGGCGCCCCGCGCACGCCCACAATCTGCCCACCGATATGGCCGCAGAAGTAGCACTTCACGTCCGCCACCACCCGCTGACCGACAGCTCCAGAAGCCATAACCCGCCTCCGCCTTGCCAAGAAATGATCAGGTTCAGATCCAAGTCTCGGCAGCCCTGACGAGCTCAGCACCCCTCCCGAGTCGCCGAACATCAGAATCGGTGTCGCCCCAACGCCTCGTCAGGGAATCACCCGACGCGGCAGTGAGCGGTTGGCCTTAGCCGTTAGCCATTAGCCATTAGCCGTTAGCCGTTAGCCGTTGCGGTTTGCGGCCGGCTCTATGCCCATGCAGTACCCTCCGCCCTTTGCTCGTTTGCTTGTTTCCTCTCGTACCCTCTCCGGGCGTCGGACACCGCTTTACTGTTCACGCCTTGCTGGTATGTCTCAGGACGAGAGTGTTATACTGCGACTGGCTCCCGGGGCAAGGGGCAAGCCGAATAGCTCGAACATCACCCTGGGAATCGACCAGGGTATTTTTTTGCACTGAATATCAGGATCGGAGGCTCCCGAAGATGGAAGCTACGCTGGCGCGAGGCTTGAAGGACGTCGTTCTCGACACCACAGAGTCAAGCTTTATTGATGGCGAAGCAGGCGTCCTGCTCTATCGCGGCTACAACATTCATGACCTGGCTCAGCACTCCAATTTCGAAGAGGTCTGCTACCTCCTCCTCTACGGCAACCTTCCTACCAAACAGCAGCTCACCGACTTCCACTCCCGCCTCGTCCAGAACCGAGCGCTCCCCTCTCAGGTCATCGACGTCATCCGGCTCGTCAAGGACGCTCACCCCATGGACGTCCTGCGCACCGCCGCCTCCGCCGTCGCCGCCTTCGACCCCGACGTCGAGGACAACTCCCGAGACGCCAACATCCGCAAGTCGGAGCGCCTCATCTCGCAGTTCCCCAGCATCGTCGCGGCGCACCACCGCATCCGCCACGGCAACCAGCCCGTCGCCCCGCGTGACGACCTCGGCCACGCCGCCAACTTCCTCTACATGCTCGACGGCAAGGAGCCGCCCATCGAGGCTGTCGAAGCCATGGAGCTCGATTTCCTCCTGCACGCCGAGCACGGCGCCAACGCCTCCGCCTTCGCCGCGCGCGTCACCGCCTCCACCCTCTCGGACCTGCACTCCAGCATCGTTACCGCCATCGGCACCCTCAAGGGGCCGCTGCACGGTGGCGCCGCCGAGGCCGTCCAGAAGATGACCTCCGAGATCGGCGACCCCTCGAACGCCGAGGCCTACATCAAGGAAAAGCTCGCCAACCACGAGCGCATCATGGGCTTCGGACACCGCGTCTACCGCGCCGAAGACCCGCGCGCCCGCCACATGCGCGAGAAGTCCCGCCTCCTCGGCGAGAAGCTCGGTCACAGCGAGTGGTACCAGATCCTCACCCAGGTCGAAAAGGACATGGCCCCGTACCAGTCACGCGGCATCTTCGTCAACGTCGACTTCTACGCCGGATCCGTCTACGCCCTGCTCGGCCTGCCGGAGGACCTCTTCGTGCCCATCTTCGCCATCGGCCGCATCCCAGGCTGGTGCGTCGAAATCCTCGAGCAGTACGACAACAACATGCTCATCCGGCCGCTGCTCAAGTACACCGGCCCCATGAACGTCCCCTTCGTCCCAATCGAGAAGCGCTAACACTCCTCGAAACCGCACAGAACCCAAAGAAGGGACCGGCTCACCACCGGTCCCTCCTCATTTCTGCTTCATCGCCTCGACCTTCTGGACCATCCTGCCGACGCCAGGCTCATGCAACGTACCCACAGTCGAGCCTCAGAACCCAGACCGCTCTCCCATTCCCAGGACCCGTCCCCAGGAGACGTCATTCCGACGCCAGGAGGAATCTAGGCGAATCAAACGCAGCGCAACAAAAAAGGCGCCTCACCGGCGCCCATCCCGCATCTGCCTAACGGACCGCTGTCTAAGCTTCGATCTTCTCGATCCGGAAGCGCACCAGCCCGCTCGGAGCCGTCACCTGCACCTCGTCGCCGACACGCTTGCCGATGACCGCCTGACCCACCGGCGACTCCACCGACAGCCGTCCGCTACCCGCGCGCGCCTCGGCCGCGTTTACCAGCTGATACGTCAGCTGCGTCCCGTTCTGCAGGTTCGCCAGCACCACGTTCGAGCCGATATGCGCCGCGTCGCCCTGCATCTGCGCGCCCGAAGCATCTACCACGACCGCGTGTCGCAGCATGCCCTCCAGCTCACGGATCCGAGCCTCGATCTGGCCCTGCGTCTCTCGCGCTGCGTCCAGCGGCGCGTTCTCGCGCACGTCACCGTCCGCTCGAGCCGCCTGCAGCTCCGCAGCGATGCGAGGCCGCTGCGACTTCAGCTCTTCGAGCTCATGCTCCAGCGTCGATTTGCCTTCCGCCGTGAGCTGCACCTGGGCCGGGCGCTCAGCCTGGAGCGCGCCGCGCACCTTCACCGTCGAGCGGCGTACGCGCACGTGGCTCACGTAGCGCTCCGGCAGGATCTTCTGCTTGTGCGCGTAGGCCAGGAAGCTCTTCAGCGCATCCGCCCGCGTCGTCGCGTTCGGCGAGTGCGCCCCGAACGTCTCGACGTACATCTCGATGTCGGCCGGGCGCAGCTCAGTCGCCGCGCGCTCTTCACCGAACCAGCGTGCGAACCGCAACGCCTCCTGGCCGTCGAGATGCTTCTCTGGCGAAAGCGATTGGCCGAATTGCCGGGCCGCACCGCTCATTGAATGATTTACGTTGGTCACCTCCGCGATCATATGAACCGGCGCGAACCAGTGTCAAATGCCCCCGCGACAACATCGCTAAAGACCCGCACATCCGCCCGCTTCCGCCCTACCCGAACACCCGGCGCAGCGTCTCTCGGACCAGGTCTCGAGTCGACACGCGGCAGCCGATAAGAACGATTCCCTCGCCCCGGCAGGAAGAGCGCCAGGGTGAGGCTCGAGCACCCCGTCCTCTCCAGCGATTGAACCGCCATCACCGCACCAATGCCCCGGGGTTCAGCCCGGGGTGCTGCTGCTCGACCGCTCGACGCCGGGCGACCCACATCGTGTCCGGTATCCGCCTATCCGCTCCTCATTCGCTGACCTGCCCTGCATCGCGCACCCGTCGCGCTACCATAGCCTCGATGCCCGACCTCGCCTCTACCCTCCGTGACCTCTCGCTCGACCTCGACGCCGCGGCCCTCGACCGCCTCGCAGCCTATCGCGACCTCCTCGCGACCGCCGGCTTCAACCTCACCTCCCTGCGCGACCGCGACCCCGAAGCCCTCGTCCGGCGCCACATCGCCGAGTCGCTCGCCTTCGGCCGCCTCCTCGATCGCCGCGGCCTGCTCGATGGCTCAGTGCGCGTCCTCGATATCGGCGCCGGCGCCGGCCTGCCCGGCATCCCCCTCAAAATCGCCTGGCCCTCCATCCAACTCACCCTGCTCGAGTCCGTCGGCAAGAAGTGCCGCTTCATGCAGGACGCCGCCGCGCAGCTCGGCCTCGACAACGTTGACGTTCTCGAAGGTCGCGCCGAAGACTTCGCCCGCGATCCCGGCCTGCGCGAGACCTTCGACCTCGTCGTTGCGCGCGCCGTCGCGCCCCTGCCCGTCCTGCTCGAGTACGCCCTGCCCTACCTGCGACTCGGCGGCACGCTTGCCGCACCCAAAGGCTCAGCCGCCATCAGCGAGATCGATGCCGCACAGCCAGCGCTGCAGGAGCTCGGCGCCCACCTCCAAGACGCCCCGCAGCTACGCCCGCCCGATGGCATACCCCTGACCGTAGTCATCGTCGTCAAAGACGCCCCGACCTCCGGCCGCTACCCCCGTCGCGCCGGCATCCCCTCCAAGCGGCCCCTCCACTAGCCTGGAGGCGTCCTGCGCGCCATCCGATCAAACCTGCGGCGTCAATCAAACCGGCCGACAGACGTCTCGGAATTTACCGGCTGTGAAGAACAGCGGCCGGATCGAACCAGAGCGGACCTTCTGTCTGAACTCTGCACTGTGCACTCTGAACTCTGAACTCTGCACTCGCATCGAAGCGTGATTCAGCGACGGTTGCCGGCGGGTCGCCCAGACGGAACATCGTCGTAGGGCCCCCCGCGCAGGACGCCCCACGCCAGTGGTGGTAGAATCGTGGTCGCGACCCGGTCTGAGCCGGGTTTCTTTCGTCGGAGGTGTTGCGATAGTGGACCTGCAGGAGGTCATCACCTGGCTCAAGCGCCTCGTGAACCTCGACACCCGGGTCTTCGACGAGATTCGGACCAACCCTACCGCCACGATTCCCGGGGCGCTCATCGCCCTCGGATCGATCTTCATCGCTGGCCTGGGCGGCTGGCTCTGGTGGGTCGTCGAGAAGTACCCGAGCAAGCAGGACATCCTCGTCCACTCCGCCATCTTCGGGTCCGTGTTCGCCTTCGTCCTCTGGGCTTTTGTTTGGCTCGGACTCGTCTACGTCGTCCTCACCCAGTTCTTCCGCGAGCGCGCCTACGTCGAGCAGCTACTGCGCGTCATGGGCCTCGCCGCCTCGCCGCTGGCCCTCATGGGCCTCATGTTCATCCCCGAGATCTCGTTTGCCGTCGGCCTCGCCTCGCTCGCGCTGACATTCGGACTCACCAACATCGCCATCCGTAGCGTCACCTCCGCCGAGCCCGCCCGAGTCATGGTCGCCAACCTGCTCGGCTTCTTCGTCTGGTGCGCCGCCCTCACGCTTCTCGCCAGGGCCACGAACCCCAACTCGCCCGGCATCTTCCTCTTCAACTCGATAAACCACGTCTTCGAGCTCGCCAACTAACACGCTGCCGGTCCTCGCTCGTCGCGTCAGCGTTTCGAGGCTCTCGCGCCAGCACGGCCAACAGGGTACAATCGGCGAGTTCTCCGGCCTCGTGTATATTTCGACCTCCCCTCCCACGCGAGGGTCAACCATCGAGGGATCGGCCGGCTCAGGTTCGTCACGATCGAAGACGAAGAAGCAGAAGAGATGCAGCTAGACGAAGCCCTGGAGACATCCAGGCTGGCGGTTACACCGTCGTCCGTTAGCAGCACCCGCATCGCGCTGCTCGTCGCCGTCTTCGCCTTCGGGCTCGTCCTCTTCCTCGCGATCGAGCCCTCGAAGCCCTGGATCCTCGCCGTTACCACTGCCCTGGTCGCCCTCGGCACCGATGGCATCCTGCGCACCCACCCCAACGCGGTGCTCGAAGAAGACATCGCCTGGACCGCGCCGCTGCTCTTCCTGCCGACCCTGCTCTCGCTGGGTGGTGGACTCTTCCTCGAGGACGCCCTCGGCGGTTACTGGGTCCTCCCCGGCGCCCTCGCCGTCAGCGTCCTCATGGCCGCAGTCCTCACCGCCGAATACGTCTCAGTCGACCCCTACAGCCGTGTCTATGCCGGCGCCCGCTTCGTGCTCAACCTCGGCACCTTCCTCACCGCCTTCGCCTTCTACGCCGTCGTCTACTCCTTCGACGTATCGCTCGTCCCCGCCGCGCTCACCGTCGGCCTCATCAGCCTCCTGCTCTCGTCGAAGTCCTGCGCGAGTCCGAAGCCGATCCCGTACGCGCCCTCGTCTTCGCCGGCGCCATCGGTGTCATCGTGGCGCAGGCACGCTGGGCCCTCTACTTCCTGCCGCTCGAGAGCTATCTTGCCGGCGTCTTCCTGCTGCTCGTCTTCTACCTCACCTCCGGCCTCGTCCAGCACCACCTCAACGACGACCTCCACCCGCCCGTCGTCAGCGAGTTCGCCCTGATCACCATCCTCGGCATCGTCATCGTCACAATCGGCCGCGTCTTCGAATCCGGCGGCTAACGCGATGCTCTCAGCTCTCGGCCATCAGCTTCGAGCGCGCGGCCACAATGACGTCTCGACAGCAACAGACCACCAGATCCTGCCGAACCTGTCTGCAGATAGGACGAGACCAAACACTCTTCTCGCAGCCTCTCGCGACAGGACGATCAGAAGAGTCCCCTCTCCCTGGAGGGAGATGGTTAGGGTGAGGGTCGAACACCCCCGGCATCGCGCAACGCCCGAATCCTCTACAAACGCAGTCCCCTCTCCCTGGCAGGGAGAGGGTCAGGGTGAGGGTCGAACACTGCGCCATCGCGTAACGCCCGAACCGCCGCAAACGTAGTCCCCTCTCCCGGGGGAGAGGGTTAGGGTGAGGGGATAGATAACGCCCCGAGAACCACAGACTCGCACATGCACCGCTGACGACTCGCTGAAAGCCGACTGCTGACCGCTGAAAGCTCTCTCGCTTACTCCCCCGGCTTCAGCACCACGATCGCCAGCGGCGGCAACGTCAGCATCACCGACCACGCGTGCCCCTGGTACGCCACCGGCGCCGCGTTCACGCCGCCCATGTTGCCGGCGCCGCTGCCGCCGTACACCTCGGCGTCCGTGTTCAGCACCTCCCGCCAGCGGCCCGCGTACGGCACCCCGACGCGATAGTTGTTGCGCGGCACCGGCGTGAAGTTGCACGCCACCAGCAGCACGTCGTCCGTGTCCCTGGCTCGACGCAGGTAGGTCAGCACGCTGCGGTCCCCGTCACTCGCATCGACCCACTGGAAGCCCCACGCCTCGCAGTCGCCCTCGTGCAGCGCTGGCTCCGACGCGTACAGCCTGTTCAGGTCACCGACCAGCTGCTGCACGCCCTGGTGCCGGTCGTACTGCGTCAGGTCCCACTGCAGGCTGGAATCGTGGTCCCACTCGTGCCACTGCGCAAACTCGCAGCCCATGAACAGCAGCTTCTTGCCCGGCTGCGACCACATATACGCGTACAGCAGCCTCAAGTTGGCGAATCGCTGCCAGTCGTCGCCCGGCATCTTGTCGATCAACGATCGCTTGCCGTGCACCACCTCGTCATGCGATAGCGGCAGCACGAAGTTCTCGTTGTAGGCGTAGATCATCCGGAACGTGATCTCGCCCTGGTGGTAGCGACGGTAGATCGCCTCGCGCGACATGTACTGCAGCGTGTCGTGCATCCAGCCCATGTCCCACTTCAGCCCGAAGCCGAGCCCGCCCACGTACGTAGGCCTCGAGACCATCGGCCACGCCGTCGATTCCTCGGCCATCATCAGCACGCCCGGATACTCCCGGTACATGTCCGAGTTCAGCCGTCGCAGGAACTCGATCGCGTCGACGTTCTCGCGACCGCCGTAACGGTTCGGGATCCACTCGCCCTGCTTGCGCGAGTAGTCCAGGTACAGCATCGAAGCCACCGCGTCGACCCGCAGCCCGTCGGCGTGATACTGGTCCATCCAGAACGCGGCGCTGCTCAACAGGAAGCTACGCACCTCGTTGCGGCCGTAGTTGAAAATGAAGCTGCCCCAGTCCGGGTGGAACCCCTGCTCGCGCAGCGCGTGCTCGTATAGGTGCGTCCCGTCGAAGTAGCCGAGGCCGTGCTCGTCCGTCGGAAAGTGCGACGGCACCCAGTCGAGGATCACGCCGATCTCGTGCTGGTGCAGGTAGTCGATCAGGTACTTCAGGTCCTGCGGCGTCCCGAAGCGGCTCGTCGGCGCGAAGTAGCCCGTCGTCTGGTAGCCCCACGAGCCGTAGAAGGGGTGCTCCATCAGCGGCAGGAACTCGACGTGCGTGAAGCCGTTCTGCTTGATGTACTGCGCCAGCGGCTCCGCTATCTCTCGATACGTTAGCGGCCGGTTGTGCTCCTCCGGCACGTGTCGCCACGACCCGAGGTGCATCTCGTAAATCGATACCGGCTGGTCCAGCGTCTGGCGCTCCGGTCGCTCCCCGACCCATTTCGAGTCGCCCCACTCGTAGTCGAGCTCCCATACTTTCGATGCCGTCTTGGGCGGCGTCTCCGCGAAGAACGCAAACGGGTCCGCCTTCTCCACCTGGTAGCCCATGTGGCGCGACTCGATGTGGTATTTGTACGTGTCGCCCGGCTTCATCCCCTCGATGAAGCCCTCCCAGATCCCCGAGACGCCTCGCCCGTGCAGCGGGTTCACGCCTCGGCTCCAGCCGTTGAAGTCGCCGATTACCGACACCGATTGCGCGTCCGGGGCCCACACCGCAAAGTGCACGCCGCCTTCAGTCGCGTGAGCGCCCAGCTTCTCGTACAGCCTCAGATGACTGCCCTCGTTGAACAGGAAAATGTCGTCCTCTGATAGCAGTGATCGTCTCTCGTTCAAGAGCTCGCGCCCCCTTCCTGGATAGCTCTAGGCTGCTCCTTTTGGCCCTTTGGCCTCAGACTCCGAACCGCTTCTACCGTTTCAGTCGTCTCTCGTATGTCATCCAGCTCCTCGAGAGCGTGTGCCGCCCGGAACGACCAGTTCGGATGCTGCTCCGAGAGCGTCCCCGGCACGTTCTGCGAGTGCGTCTCGCCCCACGTGTCCTCGAGGTTGATCAGCAGCCACTCGGCATCGCTCTCGGCCAGCAGCTTCGTCGAAGCGAGATACACCTCTTCGGTCGTCGGCTGTTCGCCCAGCATGCCGCGATCCTGCAGATACTCGATCATGGCCTGTCTCTCGCGCTGTCGTCCCTCGATCTCCGCTGCCGCGGCCTCTTCCCCGTCGAGGCCTGCGCGTGCTCGCTGGCGCATGTCTTCGTCCGTCCAGAACGCTGCGAACGGCGGCGTGTCGTGCGTCCCGAAGCACACGACCGCGTCCTCCGGCGGCGCCTCGACACATTGCGCCGGGTCGCCCGTCAGGCTGAAGCGCTGCACGTACATTCCCGCGATGCGGTGCTCCCGCAGCCCTTCGTCAACTTCTGGCGGCACCAGCCCCAGGTTCTCGCCCACCAGCACCGCGCGGTGCCGGTGCGACTCCAGGCTCAGCACCGCGTACAGCTCGTCCGCGTGCTGCCGCATGAATACGCCGTCGCGCCCGCTCGCGCCCCACGGTATCCAGAACATCCGGTGCAGCCCGATCGCGTGGTCTACGCGCAGCATCCCCGCGACCGAGAGGTGGTGCGCCAGGTAGGTCCGCATGTACTCGTAGCCCGTCTCGCGCTGGCGCAGCGGGTTCAGCGGCTCGAAGCCCCAGTTCTGCCCCTCCAGCGACAGCAGGTCCGGCGGCGCCCCCACGCTCAGGCCTCGCACGAACAGGTCCCGATAGCGCCACGCGTCGTAGCCGTCCGCGTGCACGCCCACCGGCAGGTCCAGGTACAACCGCACGTCCGCCCCGTGCGAGCGCTGCTCCAGCTCCCGCATCTGCGCATCGAGACGCCACTGCGCGAACGCGTAGTAGTTCGAGGTGTCGGCGTCGAAGTCGTCCGGTGTCGGCCTGCCGAGGCGTGGTTCTTCCGGCCAGTCACGCCACGACGGCCCCAGTCGCTCGACGGCCGCCCTGAAGGCTGCGTACTCCGCCACTCTAGGTTTATCGGCGATATAGCGCTCGAATTGCTCCGCCAGCCCCGGCTGCGATAGACAAACCCGCGTCTGCTCCTCCAGCACGTGGCGCTTCACGCCCATCGCCGCCCGGTACGGCACCTCTTCGAAGTTCGTCAGCTGGTGTGCCTTCGCGGCGCTCTCCGCGTCGACCTCGTACGCCGCACCCGCCGGCATCGATCGCTCCGGGTCGATGTACACCTCGTTCCAGAACAGCCGGCTCACCGGCGTGTACGGGCTCGGTGCGTAAGGCTTGTCGAGGAACGACGCCAGCAGCGGCAGCGTCCCCACGAACGACGCCCCCTTGCGTCCCGCCCAATCGACCAGCGTACCCAGGTCCGTCAGGTCACCGATGCCCCAGCTGCGAGCCGAGTGCGTCGCATACAGCGGCAAGAACACGCCCCACTTCTTCGCGTGGTTACGTGGCCTGGCGCTTTGCTCGTTTGCTCGTTTGCTTGTTTGCTCTTCTCGCCGGCCGTCGCTCTGGTAAGAGATTCTCGGCGCCGAGATCACCAAGCTCGTCATGCGCTCCCCGTCGATCTCGACGTACAGCCGGTGATAGCCGTCCGGCAGGTCGAACGGGCACTCGAAGCGCATCGACTCGCAGTGCATGCCGGGCCCCTGGCCGCCACCCGCCACCCTCGCCTCGTGCAGCGCCTGCTGCCAGCGCAGCGTCTCGCCGTCCTCGAGCTCGATCCGGCAGTCGGCCGTCTCCTCCGCCTCCCACTCGGGGATGCGCACCTCGATGTCGCGCAGGTACCCGTCCCACGCGACCAGCACCGGCTCCATCGTCCAGTACCACGAGGCCTCTTCCTTCTGCCTCAGCGCGTCCGGCACCTGGCCGAGCGACTCGATAGCGCCAAGCGCGCGCAGAACCGCCAGCAGCGACTCGACGGGCGCCTCGATATGCTCACCCCACCTGCTCCAGTAAGACGGCTGGATGCCGTAGAGGCTCGCGAGCCGCCGCAGCATTGCCGCCTCGTCCTGCAGGCTCTGGGTCAAGACTCGCCCTGTACCAGCTCGAGGATGCCCTGCAGCGGCACGATCAACCAGTCTGGCCGGTTGTTCAGCTCGTAGCCGACCTCGTACACCGCCTTCTCGAGCATGTACACGCCCAGCAACAGCTCGATCTCATCGCGGCTGGCCGTCAGGAAACCGCTGCTCCTGGCCTCGTCCAGGTAGGCGCCGAGGAAGACGCTGCTAACCCACGCCTGCCAGTACTTGCCCCAGTCGCCGATGCTGTCCGTCGCCTCTTGCGGCAGCCCTCGCTGGGTGCGCTCCCGCAGCGACGTGTGCACCGCGTAGCCGAACGAGCGCAGCATCCCCGCCACGTCGCGCAGCGGCGAGCGCCTCAGGCGCCTCTCGTTCAACGACCGCGAAGGCTCGCCCTCGAAGTCCGTGACCAGGAAATCGCTGCCCGTGAACAGCACCTGGCCGAGGTGGAGGTCGCCGTGCGTCCGTATGCGTGACGAGGTCAGGCTGCGGTTCACGATCGCCCGGAAGCGCCGAAGCACCTCGTCCTCCAGCTTCAGCACCGTCTGCGCTTCCGCCGGCGAGCTCGGGTCCGATTTCACGCGCGACGTCAGCAGCGCAAAGTTGTTCGTCGCCAGGTTGCGCATCGACTGGTACAGCGACCGCTGGTAGAACGGCGTGAACGGCTCCGGCACGAAGCCGCTGACCTCGCTGCCGCCCGCCAGCGCCGCGTGCATCTGCGCCGTGCGACGCCCGATCAGCCGCGCCGACTCCAGGTACGCGCCCACCGTCGACCCCAGAAGCTCAGGTAGCTCTTCCTCGGTCAGTCTCAACAGGCTCGACGCCGTCAACGGTGGCGCCGCGACCTCCGCGCCCGTCGCCGAAGCGCGGTCGAAGAAGTCTCGCAGCGCGTCCAGCGTCAGCTCCCACGCGTCGCTCTCCTTGCGCACGAACTCATGCATGATCCCCAGCGTCATCGGCTCCGAGCGCGGCCTCAGATACTCGATCGCCCCCGCCACCCGCGGCGCGTACTGGAAGCCTCGCTCCGTCAGATACCGCCCGATCTCGTAGTCCGGGTTCACGCCCGCCTCGACACGCCGGAACAGCTTCAGCAGCAGTTTGTCGCCGTAGTTCACCGACGTGTTCGACTGCTCGGCTCGCAGCACCGTCGGCCGCAGCTCTTCGCCCTGGCTGATCCGTCGCAGCGCGCTCGTGCGCACACCGACGACCTCACCCGTCTTCGTCTTCACGTGCTGCCCGCGCTCGATCGTGCGCAGCATCGAAGTCGCGAAACTCTCGTCGAACATCGCGTCGTACAGCACGCCTTCTTCGCCCGTCTGCTGCGCCTTCACACGCAGAAAGATCGACTCCGGCGCCTGGCTCAGCCGCGCGAACCCCGCCTCGCCCGCCTCGTACGCCAGCGGCACCACGTAGGTCTCTGCCGTGCCCTGCGCGTACTGCACCTCGATGAAGTTAATGCACGCCGAGTCGTTGGACCGCCCCAGCGCGATCGACTCGCCCACACGCGCCGAGCGCACGTAGCGCCCCTTGCCCGAGAACCAGCGTCGTGTCGCCAGGAAGCCCGGCAGCGCCCTCGATAGCGCACCACCCGCGTCGTCCGTCAGCGCCTCGCGCCACGACTTCTGCACGATGACCTGGGGCACCGCGCCCGGCTCGCCCGCCCACGTCGGCAGCGAGGAGGCGCGTTGCGGCTCCAGCGAGAACCAGTAGAAGCTGTGCGGACCCAGCGTCAGGAAATACGGCGAGTCGCCGATCGGCGGCATCTCCACCCGCCCGAACATCTCGATCATGCTGTTGCCGCGAAACTCCGATAGGTCCAGCGACACGCCCTGCACGAAGCGCGACAGGTTCGCGATTACGAGAATCCGCTCGTCCTGGAAGCGGCGAATGAACGCCAGCACCTTGCGGTTCTCCGGCTGCAGAAACTCCAGCGTGCCGCGCCCGAACGCCTTGTAGCGCTTGCGCAGCGCGATCAGCCGGCGCGTCCACCACAGCAGCGAGTGCTGGTTCTCGCTCTGCGCCTCCACGTTCACCGTCTCGTAGTGGTACTCCGGGTCGATGATCACCGGCAGATACAGCTTCTGTGGGTTCGCCTTCGAGAAGCCGGCGTTGCGGTCGGCGCTCCACTGCATCGGCGTGCGTACACCGTTGCGATCGCCGAGGTAGACGTTGTCGCCCATGCCGATCTCGTCGCCGTAGTACAGCACCGGCGTCCCCGGCAGCGCGAACAGCAGCCCGTTCATCAGCTCGATGCGCCGGCGGTGGTTGCCCAGCAGCGGCGCCAAACGCCGCCTGATGCCGAGGTTGATCCGCATGCTGTGGTCCACGGCGTAGACGCGGTTCATGTAGTCGCGCTCTTCGTCCGTGACCATCTCCAGCGTCAGCTCGTCGTGGTTGCGCAGGAACACCGCCCACTGGCAGTTCTCCGGAATTGCCGGCGTCTGGCGCATGATGTCGACGATCGGGTAGCGGTCCTCCATGTGGATCGACATGAACAACCGCGGCATCAGCGGGAAGTGAAACGCCATCTGGCACAGGTCGCCATCGCCGAAGTACGCGACCGCGTCCTCCGGCCACTGGTTCGCCTCCGCCAGCAACATGCGTTCGTCGAAGTTAGCGTCGATGTGCGCCCGCAGGTCCCGCAGGAACTCGTACGTCTCCGGCAGGTTTTCGCAGCTCGTGCCCTCGCGCTCGTACAGGTACGGCACCGCGTCCAGCCGCAGCCCGTCGACGCCCATGTCGAGCCAGAAGTCCATCACCCGCATGATCGCGTCCTTGACGCGCGGGTTGTCGAAGTTCAGGTCCGGCTGGTGGGCGTAGAACCGGTGCCAGTAGTACGCGTTGGCCCCCGAGTCCCAGGCCCAGTTCGACTGCTCGAAGTCCTTGAAGATGATCCGCGTGCCCTTGTACTTCTCCGGCGTATCGCTCCACACGTAGAAGTTGCGGTGCGAGCTGCCCGGCGCCGCCCGGCGCGCCCGCTGGAACCACGCGTGCTGGTCCGATGTGTGGTTGCACACCAGCTCCGTAATCACCTTGAGACCGCGCTTGTGCGCCTCGCGGATGAACGTGCGCACGTCCCGCAGGCTGCCGTACGAAGGGTGAACGTCCGTGTAGTCGGCGATGTCGTAGCCGTCGTCCTGCAGCGGCGACGGGTAGAACGGCAGCAGCCAGATCGCCGTGACGCCCAGGTCCTTCAGGTAATCGAGTTTCGCCGTCGCCCCCGCGAAGTCGCCGATGCCGTCGCCGTTGCTGTCGAAGAAAGCGCGGACGTGCAGCTCATAAATAACGGCGTCCTTGTACCAGTGCGCCGTCTCGGGTTGCTGAGGGGTTTTGCTGACTACTTCCGGGTCGCTTACTTCCGTCAAGGCAATCGTGGTCCTCGCGTCTATAGTCGCCGTCCGGCCTCGCCCTCCGGAGCCCACCGCGGGAGCCCGATCGGCGACTGCCGCGACCAGCGGCAACGTCGAATTCGTTGCTGCTCACCTTATCGTAGCCTGCTCGCAACCAGGACGCAGCCCGCTCGCCCGCCATTTCACCGATTCCTTACAGAGCAGCGCCACTTCCCGCTTTCTCGGCTTTCTCAACCACCTCATAACCGAGCGTGCTGGTTCCGGATAGCGTTTTCCGCAAACAATCAACACGCTTATTCGTCCCTGATGTTTGCTTAGCAACTATTTAGCACCAGACCAGACCCTGAAGTGCGACGCTCTATTCGGCCGGCATTGGTTACTTCCACTGCAAAGGAGATTGCCGCAGAACATCGCCTGCAACAAATCCCACATTTACACGCCATCTAGAGCGCTCTCTTATCAGAGCCCTTTGCTCGGCCTGACCCATCACAACCTGACAACCGCAATCGCTCACTAAGACGAGGTCATTACCCCGTCGGGAGGTACGATCATGATTTTCGACGCGCATCGATTCCTCGGCCCCAGGGCCATCGGCTTCGTCGCCATCCTCACGACCGGCATCGTCGGTCTGCTCGCCGGTGGCGCATCCAGCGCCTTCGCCCAGATGCCCTGCGAGGCGCCCGCCTCCGGCTTCAGCCTGCCCTCGGCCAACTGGACCTGCGACGGCAGCAGCCTCACCGTTACCGGCGCCACCAACTCCATGGCGATGGCAAGCAACCCAGCTTCCCCCGCGACCAACGCAACCACCGAGTTCAGTGTCGACGTGAACACTAACGAGCAGGTCACGCTGGGCTTCGGCATGTCCGATTCCGGCAACGGCGACATCATCACGTTCGTCCCGACCGGCGTCAGCGCCAACGGCGTCCCGATTCAACCAGGCTTCACGTTCTCGAAGCTCGACAACGGCGTCACCGAGCCCGTGGACTCCACCCTCGCGCGAGACCTGCCCGCCAGCGGCGAGACCGCGACCCTGATGGTACGAGTGGATGACATGGGCAACGTCTCGGTCTACCTGAACGGTTCCCTCGCCGCCAGCTTCAGCGACCCGGACTACACACCCGGCTCGATTGGTGTGGGAATCAACGCCCCTCAGGACGCCGGCGCCACGGCAACCTTCTCTAACTTCGTCGAAGGCTAGCGCCTTCGCTGACTCGAGCCCGGGAACGGCCTGGCTCCTCCGGCGGCCGTCACGACGGCGCCACACATGCCCCTGCGTGGCGCCGCCCATCCCGGGCACCCTGACGAGAGAAGGGCCGGCGAATCTGCCGGCCCTTCTCTTTGTCACTGAGTTTCGTCCTACTCCAGGTGCAGCACGTGCGCCGGCAGCACGTTCGGGTCCAGCTCGACGTAGTTCCACTCGTCTCGCCACGTGTAGCGCGCATCGTCCAGCAGGTCGTGTAGCGCGTACGCATCGCCGGGCTGCTTACCCAGCAGCACCGGCGGCAGGTGCACCCAGCCCGTCTGCCGGTTGAACGGATCGAGGTTCACGATGCACACGATGCGGTCGCTGCCGTCAGCACTCGCCTTCGTGTACGCGAAAATCTGGTCGTTGTTCGAGTCGAGCGGCATGAAGCCCTCGTTACGCTGCAGCGCCGCATGCTCGCGACGGGCCTGGTTCAGCCGCGCGATGAAGTAGCGCAGGCTCTGCGGCGCCTCCAGGTCCCAGTGGCGCACCTCGTACTTCTCCGAGTCCAGGTACTCCTCGCTGCCCGGTTCGCGCGGCGTGTTCACGCACAGCTCGAAGGTCGGGCCGTACATGCCGTAGCTCGCCGTCAGGGTCGCCGCCAGCAGCAGCCTGATCATGAACGCGGGCCGGCCGCCGGTCTGCAGGAACTCGTGCAGGATGTCCGGCGTGTTCGGCCAGAAGTTCGGCCGGAAGAACTCCCGCACCTCCGATTGCGTCAGCTCGGTCATGTACTCGCTCAGCTCCCACTTCGCCGTACGCCACGTGAAGTAGGTGTACGACTGGTCGAAGCCCAGCTTCGCCAGCCGGTACATCGTGCGCGGCCGCGTAAACGCCTCGGCCAGGAACAGCACGTCCGGGAAGTCGCGCTTCACCCCGCCGATCAGCCACTCCCAGAACGCGAACGCCTTCGTGTGCGGGTTGTCGACGCGGAAGATACGCACGCCCTGCGCCACCCAGTAGCGCACCACGCGGTCGATCTCCTGCCACAGCGCCCGCCAGTCCTCCGTCTCGAAGTCGATCGGGTAGATGTCCTCGTAGCGCTTCGGCGGGTTCTCGGCGTAGCGAATCGAACCGTCCGGCAGGTGCTTGAACCACTGCGGATGCGCCTTCACCCACGGGTGGTCCGGCGAGCACTGCAGCGCCAGGTCGATCGCGATCTCGATGCCGCGCTCGTGCGCCGCCGCGATCACCGCCCGAAACTCCTCGAGCGTCCCCAGCGCCGGGTTGATCGCGTCGTGCCCGCCCTCCGCCGCACCGATCGCCCACGGGCTGCCCGGCGCGCCGTCTTCGCCCACCGGGTTGTTGTTCTTGCCCTTGCGGTGCGTCACGCCGATCGGGTGGATCGGCGGGAAGTAGATCACGTCGAAACCCATCCCCTCGATGTACGGCAGCCAGCCCAGCACCGTCTTGAAGTTTCCCGCCCTGTCCGCGTCAGGCGACGTCGATCGCGGGAACACCTCGTACCAGGTGCTGAAGCGCGCCCTCTCGCGGTCGACCACGATACGCTGCTTCGCGTCGTAGACCGTCTTCGGCTCGCGCGACGCGTACTGCCGCATCAATCCCGCCAGCCCGTCGTCGAACGCTGCATTCGGCCGCGCGCCCGTCGACGGCGCCGCCTCGATCGCCTCCGCGTGCTGCACCAAGCGCCGCGCATCTGCTTCAGGGGCTTTCTCCGCCGCCGCGCGCACCATCTGGCCGCCGATGATCAGCTCCGGCGACAGGTCCTGTCCGCCCACGAAGCGCTTCTCCAGATCCCGCCGCCACGTCCCGAAGCGGTCGACCCACGCCTCCAGCTTGTAGACGTACGGCCTCATCTCCGTGACCACGAACTCGCCGCGCCAGCGGTCGTTGCCCAGCAGCCGCATCGGCGACTCCTGCCACTCCGTCTCCGCCTCGAGGCGGTAGAACACGTGCGCCGCCAGCTCGTCGTGCCCGTCCGCGAACACGTCCGCCTCCACCGCCACCACGTCGCCCACGGTCCGCTTCACCGCGAATCGCCCGCGTTCCACCTCCGGGCGCACATTCTCGATGGCTACCCGGCTTCGGTCGGCCTTGATCGCTGCGGCACGGGGCATCTGCTCACCCATCTACTACATCCAGGCGTCTTCGTTTCTCAGATACTAAGACGCCGCACCCCGGACTGATAACCCTCGCAACGATTCAGAACAATCACATCCCGCCCTCAGTCACCGCCTGTAGCCAGCGGCACCGTACCTCACGATGCCCCGGGGTTCAGCCCGGGGTACTGGTGGAAGCAATGCGAAGCCCTGACATGATCATCAGTCCCTACCCAACACCTGAAGCGCTGAATCCTGCTCCCGTCATCTACAAGCACCCCTGATCCGGCGGACCCCGCGTTGCCTCTTGCGACAGCCCGATCAAAAATAGTTGATACATGGTCTCCCGCAGGCCGCGCCTCTTAACCATCCCAGTCCTCATCCTCGTGGTCGTGCTCACGGCTTGCGGCGGTAAAGGCACCGCCGGCACCGCTTCCACACCCGGCACCGGTACCTCTTCCGGCTCCACCAACGTCAACGTCCAGACCAACCCCAGGGAGCGCCTCTACGTCCTCGACGGCGACGGCTTCTCCGAGATCGTCAACGGCAAGCACCAGCTCATCCTCGCGCCGCCGCCCGAGGCCTTCATCTACGACGCCTCCATCTCCCGCGACGGCCAGCAGCTCGCAGTCGCCATCCAGCTTCCGCCGCAGCAGGGCGTCGAGCCGTCGCAGTACAACTTCGGCGTCGATCTCTACGTCAACGCGCCCGGCAGCACCCAGCTCACCATGATCGTCAAGCACCAGCGCACCGGCGAGATCGTTTCGCGCCCCAACTGGCTGCCCGGCGGCAAACAGCTGGTCTTCGCCGACTACGGACGCAACGACGACGGTAGCTCCGACCTCCACATCGAGACCGTCGACGTCGCCACCGGACAGCGCCAGCGCCTCATCGACAACGCTATCGAGCCCGCCCTCTCGCCCGACGCCAAGAGCCTCGCCTACGTCGCCATCGACCAGACAACCGGCGCCGAGAACCTCGCCGTCCGCGACCTCGCCACCGGCGAATCCCACCTCATCATCTCCGACCGCAGCCTCGTCAACGTCTCAGCCATCGCCTGGTCGCCCGACGGCAAACGACTCGCCTTCGCCTCCGCCGACCCCGTCACCGCGCCCAACGCCAATCAGGTGCCCTTCATCCCGACACCGCTCGCCACCAGCGTCTCCGGCTCCACCTCGCCGGGTACAACACCGCCCGTCTCGCGCCTCGCCCACCCCACCCTCGCCGACGCCTGGGTCGTCAACCTCGACGGCAGCGGCCTCACCAAGCGCACCGACCTCGCCGACGCCAGCCTCTCGCTCGCCTGGTCCGCCGACGACGTCAGCATCTACGCCCTTGGCAGCACCGGCTTCTGGCGCATCGACTCCAACACCGGCGCCAAGGACCACCTCGGCGACGGCGTCCTCGCCGGCCGCGTCCAAACCATCATCTCCAACTAACAGCAGCGCACCGAACCAGGCGGCCTCGCCATAGCCCCCCGGAGCCATCGGCCCCAATCAGCCGAGCCTTGTCGTCCCGAGGCACGAAGAACCTGAGACCTCCCACGCGCAATAACGCCTCATCCCCTCGGACCCGCCCCGTAATCCTGAATCCCCTCGCCCTCTGGGAGAGGGTTAGGGTGAGGGCCAGCAGCGCCTCAATCTTTCGACCCCGCTCCTTAGAATGAAACTGAGATCCCCTCGCCCGGGGGAGAGGGCTAGGGTGAGGGGATAGACTCCGCCTCCAACCTCATCAACCCCTCGGTCGCCCGCGAACGCCAAATCCTGCCCCACAAACATCCGCACACCGCGCGACTCCCACGCACGCCCCGTAGCCTCTTGCGACAGCACGATCAAAAATCATCTCGATAAACTGTCTCTCTAGAAGGAGCGCCTGCATGCCCGCGCCCGACCTCGGCCCCCTCGTCCTCGCCGGCTCCGGCGAATACACCCCCGCCATGGACATCGTCGACGAGTACCTCATCAAGATCGCCGGCGGCCGCCCCGTCCTGCTCATCGCCACCTCCTGCGCCATGGAGGGCGACGACGTCATGACCAGGTGGGAGCAAATGGGCGTCGAGCACTTCAAGCGACACAAGATCGACGCCACGCCCGTGCGCATCAAGGACCAGGACGACGCCAACATCCAGGCTCACGCCGACCTCATCGCCGCAGCCGGCCTCGTCTGGTTCTCCGGCGGCAGCCCCACCTACCTCGCGCAGGCCTTCCACGACACCCTCGCCTGGCACGCCCTCGAAGCCGCGAACCGGCGCGGCGCAGCCGTCGCCGGCGCGTCCGGCGGCCTCGGCGTCCTCAACGACCACGTCCCCAGCACTCAGCCCGACGCCCCGGCAGGCCCCACCGCCCTCGGCCTCGCCGCCCCCGTACGCGCCCTCGCCCACTTCGACCGCATGGAAGCGCGCCGCCCCGAGTTCGTCGAGCGCGTGCTCACCAGCCTCCAGCCCGGCCAGATGGCCGTCGGCGTCGACGAAGACACCACCGTCGTCTGGACCGAGGGCGTCTGGCGCGTCATGGGCCACAAGCGCGTCGTCCTCTTCGACGGCGACGAGCGCGTCGTCTTCCACCACGGCGAAGTCGTCGACGGCCTGCCCGCGCCCCATCGCAGCCTCGCATGACCCGCCAACCGCTGGGGTGTCATTCCGACGCCAGGAGGAATCTGGGCCTCGGAGTTTCTGCGGTGCGACAGGCTGAGTTGTCTGTGGCAGATCTCCCGGTCCGGCTCATTCTCGCCGGCCCTTCCAGCGAGCTCGCCTCGAGCAGCAGCGCCATGAGAGTCGCAGCATGAGCCTCGACCCCGCCCTCGCGACCGAGCCCTACTGCTACCTCACGACCACCGGTCGCGTCAGCGGCAACCCGCACACCATCGAGATCTGGTTCGACCTCGTCGAGGACACCGCCTACCTGCTAGCCGGCGCCGGCCGCGGCTCAGACTGGGTCCGCAACCTCCTCAAGGACCCGCGCGCCCATCTGCGCATCGCAACGCAGCACTTCGACACCACCGCCCGCCTCGTCACCGACACTGCGGAAGACGCCCTTGCCCGCCGCCTCCTCGTCGACAAGTACCAGCCCGGCCACGCCAACGACCTCACGAACTGGGGCCGAACCGCCCTCCCCGTCGCCTCGCGCTTGACGCCGTCTCAGCGTCCTGAAGAAGACTGACGCGCCCCAACCTCGTCGCACATCCCCGCCCCCCAGGCGTCGCAGAGCCGCCGCAGAGTCATTCCGAGCGAAGCCGAGGAATCGCCGCTCTCTCGACGCCCATCTCCGGCCAGACTCGCCCCGAGCTCTGTCGTCATGGCGAAGCAAAGGACCTCAGACGCCCCGCCCTCAACAACGCCCCGGCCCACCACGCCGCCGCCTCACCTACGCAACCGCCTCAACCGACGCCGGCAGATTCTCTGCTAGACTCAGAAAATCAGGACAGCGCCAGCCCCCTGCCCTTTGCCCTTTGCTTGTTTGTTCGTTTGCCCGCTCGCCCCTTCGCCCCGTTTGACACACTCGCCCCAGATTCGATACGCTACGATGGCCCCAAAGGAGGACGTCCATTAACGCTGTAATCCGTACAGGCGGAAAGCAATACCGTGTGCACCCGGGCACCGTGCTCGAAGTCGCGACCATGGACGCCGAGCCCGGCTCTCGCGTAGAGCTGCGCGACGTCCTCCTCGTCAGCGACGGCGATAGCGTCACTGTCGGTAGCCCCAACGTCGCCGAAGCCCTCGTCGTCGCCGAAGTCATCGAGCACGGCAAAGGCAAAAAGGTCGTCAACTTCAAGTTCAAGGCCAAGACGCGCTACCGGCGCAAGCGCGGCCACCGTCAGGGCTTCACCCGCATCTCCATCCAGGAGATCAGCCTCGCCGGCAAGACCGAGACCGCGCCCGTCAAGCGTCGCGCCGCCGGTGCTCCCACGACAGGCTTCGCCGGCCGCAACGAGCCCGACCTCGCGCCCGCCGAACCCATGGCCGAAGCGCCCGTCGCCGAAGCCGAGCCCGTAACCGCGGCCGAAGAGGCACCGGCAGAGCAGCCCGCGACGCGCACCCGTCGACGTCGCGCCGCCGCCACCGAAGCAACCACCGAGACCACAGACGAACAAGCCGAAGAGCAGACTCAGGAATAAGCCATGGCACATAAAAAAGCAGGCAGCAGCAGCAAGAACGGCCGCGACAGCAACTCCAAGCGTCTCGGCGTCAAGCGTTACGACGGCGAGGTCGTACGGCCCGGGACCATCATCCTCCGGCAGCGCGGCACCCGCGTCCACCCCGGTAACAACGTCGGCCTCGGCCGCGACTACACCATCTTCGCCCTCGTAGACGGCAAAGTGAAGTTCGAGCCCTACGCCAAAGGCCGGCGTAAGCAAGTCAGCGTCTACGCAGGAGCACCAGCGTGAGAGAGAAAATTCACCCGCAGTACGTCGAATCGACGATCATCTGCGCATGCGGCAACACCTGGAAGACCCGCTCTACCAAGAGCGAGGTCCACCTCGACATCTGCAGCCGCTGCCACCCCTACTTCACCGGCGAGCAGCGCATCGTCGACACCGCCGGCCGCGTCGAGCGCTTCCGCAAGCGCTACGAAAAAGCCAACCGCCGCTAACCACGGCACCGGAACGAACAAGGAGAGGGACGCCCACCAGGACGCCCCTCTCGCATTTTCACCCGCCCAATCCCGACTCGCAGAGTAACCAACGGATCACGACAAGCGGTCATTCCGAGCGAAGCCCCACGACTGCCCCACCGACCGCGAACGCTACTTCAGACTGCGACCCAAAGCGTCTCCTCTAAAGACAGCTCGAGCCGCCATTTAGACCAGCAGTCGCATCGACCGCACCTGCCCCGCGCAAGACGCCAAATCCTGCCCCGCATATCTGCAGACCCATCTAAGCCTGACGCACCGCACGTAGCCTCTTGCGACAGCGCGATCAAAAACAATTGACACGGGGTGACGCGGACCCTACTCTCCCGCCATCACAAACAGCGCAGCAGCCAACGGAGGCCAGTTCGAATGACCGTCCAGGAAATCATCACAGGATTCAAGACCTTCATCTTGCGAGGCAACATCATCGAGCTCGCCGTCGCGTTCGTCATCGGCGTCGCCTTTGCCGCCGTCGTCAACGCCTTCGTCGCCGACCTGATTACGCCGATCATCGCCGCGATCTTCGGCAAGCCATCGTTCGGTAGCATGACGCTGACCATCAATCACTCGCAGTTTCTCTACGGCGACTTCATCAACCAGGTCATCACGTTCGTCACGATCGCTGCCGCCATCTACTTCGTCGTCGTCGTTCCCATCAACCTCATGACCGCCCGCATGCGCCGCGGCGAAGCAGCGCCCGACCCGACCACCAAAGTCTGCCCCGAGTGCCTCAGCACCATCCCGCTGCAGGCCCACCGCTGCGCCTTCTGCACCTCCGTCGTCAGCTAAACGCCGAGTCGCAGCAGCCCACGCAGGTCAGCCTGAACCGCCGGCCCTCGACAGCCGGCAGCGCCCCGAAACTCGACTCTGCTTACAAGCCACGCAAACGTAGTCCCCTCTCCCTCTGGGAGAGGGTTAGGGTGAGGCCCGGCGCCGCCCCGACTCTCACCAACGACACGCCCGCCCGAAGACCCCGTATCCCGCCCCGCATACTGCATAGGTACACCATGCTCGAAGTCGCCGTTCTCCAGCAGTTCTGGCGCCGAACCGCTCGCCGAGACCCGACGCACCGCCCGTAGCCTCTTGCAACAGCACGATCCGAAAGAACCCCCTCGCCTCGCAAGGAGAGGGGGCAGGGGGAGAGGTCAGCCCTCGCCTCGCAAGGAGAGGGTGGTATGGGGAGAGGTTAACCTCTGGAAGGACCCTTGATCTTCTCTACCAGCGCCCACGCCGCCGGCAGCACCATCGACGCCGCCAGCAGCTTCATCAGGTCCCCCACGATGAACGGGTACAGCCCGCCCTTAAGCGTCTTGTCCAGCGTCCCAGACCCCGCGATAAGCTCGCTCAGCGGCTTCGAGCCGCCCGGCGCCACCCAGTCAGAGCCGATCAAGTAGCCCAGCCACAGCAGCCCCGGCACGTAGATCAGCGCGTTGCCCGCCAGCATCCCCACGTGCACCCACTGACTGCGGTCCCAGCCGCGCTCCGCCAGCCAGCCCACGAACCCCGCCGCCAAAATGAACCCGACGATGTAGCCGCCGCTCGTGATCTCCCACAGATAGTTCTCGTTGCCGCGCCACGGCAGGATGAAGTGCAGGTCCCACGTCCCCGACGTCACGCTGTTCGCCGGCGTGAACACCGGCAGCAGAAACATCCCCAGCAGCGCGTACAGTGTCAGCGCCCCGATGCCGCGTTTTGCGCCCAGCGCACCACCGACGACAAGGGCCCCGAACGTCTGGCCCGTGATCGGCACCGGCGTCCACGGCAAGCGCACCTGGATCTGCGCCAGAAGCGCCACCAGCGCCGCCGCGCCCAGCAGCAGCGTCGCCTCGCGTGCCCAACCCGCGACCCGGCTGTCGCTCTCGATGCGTGGAAATACAACGTCCGCCAGGGTTGGCGCTGCCGCGTGTTGCAAGGTTCACTCCTCTCGGTGCGCATCAGGAGCGCCCGGCCCATGATCGCCTACCAGCCACCCTAAAGAGAAGCGTTTCGCCCGGGAAACGGGTCCAGGAACCTACCGACCAAGCAGACGGCCGTCGGACGGTTACCCGGACGCTGGATGCCTGGAGACCACTCGCGCAGGACGCCGCCATGCCAATGGCCCGGTTTTAGCAGACGGTCGTCGGACGGTTACCGGACGCTGGATGCCTGAAGGCCGCTCGCGCAGGATGCCGCCATGCCAATGGCCCGCCGTGCTAATGGACTGGCTCAACAGACCCTCGTCGGGCGGTTACCCAGACGCTGCGAGGCCCTCGCAGACCGCTCGCGCAGGACGCCGCATGCTAATGCCTAATGCCTAGAGGAAGACCGAAGGGCGGCGCTTGCCGCGACGCGCCACGCCCGTCGCCTGTGCCGCCTTCGCCACGTCGCGCGCCACCGCTCGCGTCACGTTGCGATTGAACACACTCGGGATGATGTACTCCTCGGTCAGCTCCCGCTTCGAGACCACCGCCGCGATCGCCCGCGCCGCCGCCAGCTTCATCGCCTCGTTGATCTCGCCCGCGCGCACGTCCAGCACGCCGCGGAACAGCCCCGGGAAGCACAGCACATTGTTGATCTGGTTCGGATAATCGGACCGGCCCGTCGCCACGATGCGCGCGATGCCCTCGATCTCCTCCGGGTGCACCTCCGGCTCCGGGTTTGCCAGCGCAAACACGATCGGATCGCGATTCATCTTGCGCACGTCCACCGCGCCGATTACCTTCGGCGCCGAAACGCCGATGAACACATCCGCGCCCACGATAGCGTCGTGAATCGTCCCAGCCGTCGCTTCCGGGCTCAGCTCGCGCGCGAACTTCGCCAGCGCCTCGTTCATCCCCGGCCGCCCCGGATAGACGATGCCCTCCACGTCGACGCCAACGATGCGCTTCACGCCCGCCGAGGCCAGCATTTTCGCAACCGCCGTGCCCGCCGCGCCCACGCCCGAGAGGCAGACCTTGATCTCGCCGACGTCTTTCCCCACGATTCGCAGCGCGTTGAGCAGCGCCGCTAGCACCACCACGGCCGTGCCGTGCTGGTCGTCGTGGAACACCGGGATCTCCAGCTCTTGCTTCAGCCGCTCCTCGATCTCGAAGCAGCGCGGTGCCGCGATGTCCTCCAGGTTGATCCCGCCGAAGCCCGGCGCAATCGCTTTCACCACCGCAACGATCTCGTCCGGGTCCTTCGTGTCCAGGCAGATCGGCCAGGCATCGATGCCCGCGAACTCCTTGAACAGCATCGCCTTGCCTTCCATCACCGGCAAAGCCGCCTTCGGGCCGATGTCGCCCAGTCCCAGGACCGCCGTCCCGTCCGTCACGATCGCCACCGTGTTCGCCTTCGTCGTCAGCGTCCACGCGTTCTCCGGGTCGACCGCGATCGCCGTCGAAACCCGCGCCACGCCCGGCGTGTACACCGTCGACAGATCGCGACGCGTCATCACCGGCACCCGGTTCTGCACGCTGATCTTGCCGCCCAGGTGGGCCAGGAACACACGGTCGGAGGCGCTGCGCACCGTCAGGCCCTTGATGCACTTCAGCGACTCGATAATCCGTCGCGCGTGGGCAGAATCCTTGGCCGAGAGCGTTATGTCGCGAACCATCTTGTCGCGACCCGACTCCACCAGGTCGACCGAGCTGATGTCGCCTAGCGCATCGCCGATGCGCGTCGTCACCAGGCCCAGCATGCCGGGCTTGTTGGGGTACTCGGCTCGGACCGTAAACGTATAGCTACCGCCGGGAGTGAACTCCTCCACGGCGCTCTTGCGAACCATCTACATTCAGGAAACCGCATCCCGGAACTACAGTCGAGGGCCTTCCGGCCTTTCTGATCGAGCTGTCGCAAGAGGTTACGTAAGGTGCGTCGAATCTCGACGCCTCGGCAGCAACACGGAGCAGTATTCATCGCCCCACACCAATTCCTGCCCTGCATATCTACCGACGGCGGAGGTTCGACGCACGTTTCGGATCAAAAAGATCCCCTCTCCCGGGGGAGAGGGTTAGGGTGAGGGGATAGACGGCGGCACGAGCCCAATCAACGCCCCGACCGCCCGCTCCACTCCAAATCCTGCCCTGCATATCTGCAGACACCCCAAGACGCAACGCCCATCCCGTAGCCTCTCGCGACAGCGCGATCAAAAGAAATCAAGAAGCCTCTACCAATAGAGAGGCCACCATCCCGTTTTCGTAATGGCTCACCGGCTTCGACCCCGACGTATCCACCACGTTGCAGATCAGCAGATACTTCCCCGGCGTCAGGTCCAGCGACAGCGTCTGCATCGACCCCGCTGCAAACGCGTCTATTCGACCCAGCGTGTTCACCTTGCTCTCGATCACCCGGCCGTCCGCATCCACCGGTAGCTGCTCCGGCGGCAGATCGCTCTTGATCACCACGAAATCGTGCGGCATCGTCCCCGCGTTAGTCACCGAGAACGTCACCGTGCCCGGCTTCACCTGCTGCACCGACGCCTCAACCGACCACTCCTTCAGCGACACCGTCACCGTCGAAGCCACCGGCGCATTACTCTTGTTGTTCGACCCGCCTCCGCCACACGCCACCACCCCAATCGCCGTCGCGAAAACAACCGCCATCAGCATCCCAACCGACCGCAACCGCAACGCCCGAATCACGCCCGAATCCTACACCGCCAACCCGCTTACGGCCCCTCGACTCCTAGACCCCGCAATCAAGATTCGCTGGAGCCGAGGTCATCCATGAAGCCAATTCTAGTCGAACCACGTCGTGTCCCCTCGCCCTCCGGGAGAGGGTTAGGGTGAGGGCAAGCCGCCCCCAACCCTCATCAATGCTCCCACCGCCTGCAGACGCTGTATCCTGCCCTGCATACCTGCAGACGCCACGAGACCCGACGCACCCGAGTAACCTCTTGCGACAGCTCGATCAAAGAGATCCCCTCGCCAACCTCGAGCCGCCTGCAGACGCTGTATCCTGCCCTGCATATCTACCGACTTCACGAGACTCGACGCACCCGAGTAACCTCTTGCGACAGCACGATCAGAAAAACATCGAAGCGCCCGTCGAGCGCGTCTGGCGCGCCCTCTGCGACCCCCGAGAAGTCATCCTCTGGGACAGCAGCGTCATCGCCGCCCTCGACGCCCCCGCCGACTACCCGCAGCCCGGACAGCACGTCCGCTGGCGCTGCCGCCCCGGCCTCGGCCCCTTCACCCTCATGCATGACCGACCTCACAGCGTCGAGCCCAACCGCCGCCTCGCCTCCATCCTCGACCTCGGCCCCGTCCGCATCGACGAGACCTACGACCTCACGCCCGCAGGCCCCGACACCCGCCTCGACCTCGCTCTCGAAATCACCTACCGCCCGAAGCTACTCGCGCCCATCCTCCGGCGCCTCTTCCCACGCGCGATGATCATCGACGGCTTCGAAGCCTCCCTCGCCAACCTCAAACACCACTGCGAGACGGCCCGTTAGCTCTTGGCTCTTGGCAGTTAGCTTTTGGCAAAGGGCAAGGGCAAAGGGCGCCCACGAAGGCTTGGCTACCAACCCTGATTGCTGAAGGCTAAAACCCAATTGCCAAAAGCTAATGGCTAACCGCCAAGAGCCGCTCCTTTACGCCTGCAGCTTGAAGCTTGTGGCTTGAAGCTTTTAGCTTGAAGCTTGTAGCTTGTAGCCATGCCCACCGCACCCTACGGCTCCTGGCGCTCCCCCATCACAGCCGACCTCATCGTCTCGAGCAGCGTCGGCGTCTCCCAGCCCGCCATCGACGGCGACGACGTCTACTGGCTCGAATCGCGCCCCACCGAAGGCGGCCGCAGCGTCATCGTCCGCCGCACCGCGGACGGCAGCACCCACGACATCAACCCCGCGCCGCTCAACGCCCGCACCCGCGTCCACGAATACGGCGGCGGCGACTACCTCGTGCACAACGGCAGCGTCTACTTCGCCAACTTCGCCGACCAGCGCCTCTACGTCGCCCACCCCGGCGCCACCCCCGTCCCCCTCACCCACGCCGGCCTCGAAACGGCCTCCGTCCCCGGCGGCTCAGCCCATGGAAGCGAACCCGCCGAAGAACAGCGCCCCGATCTCGCTCATCCTGAGGCTCTCGAAAGACCCCCGCCGTCTGACCAGCCCTCGTCGGCTGACTCCCCCTCGCCTCGCAAGGAGAGGGGGCCGGGGGAGAGGTCTCTCCCCACCGCTACGCCGACTTCGACCTCGATCTCGCCCGCAACCGCCTCCTCTGCGTCCGCGAAGACCACACGAGGCCCCAGAGCGCGGGCGGAGAGGGGTCGGGCGACGGGCGCTCGTCTTCCAATCTCGAGCCCGTAAACACCATCGCCGCCATCGACCTCGCCACCGGCAACGAGACCATCCTCGTCGAAGGGCACGACTTCTTCGCCTACCCCCGGCTCAGCCCCGAAGGCGACCAGCTCGCCTGGATCGCCTGGGACCACCCCAACATGCCCTGGGACGGCACCCGCCTCTACGTCGCCCGCCTCGAAGCACGACGGCTCCCTCGGCGACCCCCTCGAAATCGCCGGCGGCCCCACCGACTCCATCGTGCAGCCCGCCTGGTCCCCCGACGGCCGCCTCGCCTTCGTCTCCGACCTCACCGGCTGGTGGAACCTCTACCTCTGGAGCGCCGGCTTCATCGAACCCCTCGTCACCACCTGGCCCGCCACACATCCCGCCAACCGATTCAGACTCCCCCTCGCCCCGCAGGCCTGTCCTGAGCCACGTCGAAGGAGAGAGGGGGCCGGGGGAGAGTTCCCACCCCTCACGCCGAGTTCGCCAAACCCCTCTGGCAGCTCGGCGCCTCCTCCTACGCCTTCATCGACCCCGACACCATCATCTGCACCTACTGCGTCCGCGGCTCCTGGCGCCTCGCCCGCCTCGACCTGGACACCGGCGCCCTCACCGGCCTCGACACCCCCTACACCGACATCGGAGCCCTCCGCGCCGCCTCCGGCCGAGCCCTCTTCATCGCCGGCTCCCCCACCCAGCGCGCCGCCCTCATCTCCCTCGACCTCACAACCCTGGACACCGTTCGTCCCGAGCCTGTCGAAGGACGCGAGCCCGCCGACCCCCACGCCGGCCCCGAGCCCGCTCATCCTGATCAAGGTCGAACGGCTCTCGAAGCACCCCCGTCGTCTAATCAGCCCTCGTCGCCCTCATGCCCGGGGGTTCAGCCCCGAGTACTGCAAATGACTCCCCCTCGCCCCGCAGGCCTGTCCTGAGCCGCGTCGAAGCAGAGAGGGGGCCGGGGGGAGAGGTCGCCCTCACAACCCTCAAATCCACCTCCGACACCGCCATCGACCCCCGTTACCTCTCTACCCCCGAAACCCTCGAATACCCCACAACCCTCGACGGCGCCCCGACCACCGCCTTCGCCTTCTACTACCCCCCGCACAACGCCGACTACGACTCCCCCAATCCCGCAGACGCAAACTCCCCCTCGCCTCGCAAGCCTGTCCTGAGCCGCGTCGAAGGAGAGAGGGGGCCGGGGGGAGAGGTCGAACTCCCGCCCCTCCTCGTCATCTCCCACGGCGGCCCCACCGCCGCCACCTCCGCCGTCCTCTCACCCCGCATCCAGTACTGGACCTCCCGCGGCATCGCCGTCCTCGACGTCAACTACGGCGGCTCCACCGGCTACGGCACCGAATACAGACGACGCCTCAACCGCCGCTGGGGCATCGTCGACGTAGACGATTGCGTCAACGCCGCCCGCTACCTCGTCGCACGCGGCGACGTCGACCCCGCACGCCTCGCCATCACCGGCGGCAGCGCCGGCGGCTACACCACCCTCTGCGCCCTCACCATGCGCGACCTCTTCTCCGCCGGCGCCTCCTACTACGGCGTCGCCGAGCTCGAAGCCCTCGCCCGCGACACCCACAAATTCGAATCGCGCTACCTCGACGGCCTCATCGGCCCCTACCCCGCCGACCCCGACGCGACGATCGGCCCCGAAGATACGGGCAGCGAAGCGACCTCCGAAGCGGGGGTTAGTAGGGGGCAAGGCCCCATGCGGGGGGAGCCCGAGGGGTCTCCCCTCGGAAAAACCACTTTTTCTACTCTTTCGGGTCGCGGAGCAGCGCAGGGCGATGCGCAGCGCGGGGAGGGGCCGGGCGGCCCCGGCGGCTCAGCCGCCGCCCCGGCGCGCGAAGCCCTCCTCGCCCCCTACCGCGATCGCTCCCCCATCAACCACGTCGAAGGCATCTCCTGCCCCGTCATCTTCTTCCAGGGCCTCGAAGACCAGATCGTCCCGCCCAACCAGGCCCAGATGATGGTCGATGCCCTCCGCCGCAAAGGCATCACCGTCGAATACATCACCTTCGAGCACGAACAGCACGGCTTCCGGCGCGCCGAAAACATCAAACGCAGCCTCGAAGCCGAACTCAACTTCTACGGCCGCATCTTCTCCTTTTCACCCCGCTAAGCGCCTGCAAATCTTCTTTACCCTGCTAAGCGCCTGCAAACGCAACGTCGTCACCCAAAGCCGAAGCGTCATTCCGAGCGAAGCCGAGGAATCGCCGCTCGACGGCCCCCCGAGCCCGCAAACGCTCTTCTACCCCGCTAAGCGCCTGCAAACGCCCCGTCGCCCGCGCTCGAACCCCTGTCGTCCTGAGGCACGAAGGACCTCAGACGCCCCGACCCTCGCTAACGCCCCGACACGCCCACCACGCAGACCCTCGCCAAAGCGGCGTCATTCCGAGCCAAGCCGAGGAATCGCCGCTGACCGCCCCCGAAGCGCCGCAAACGCCCCGCCGTCAGACACCGACAACCCCTCAGCCGCCGAAGCCCCTTAAATCCGTTCGTCCTGAGCCTGTCGAAGGGCGCGTCG
Organism: uncultured Chloroflexia bacterium; assembly: GCA_963732945.1. Lineage (GTDB taxonomy): Bacteria > Chloroflexota > Dehalococcoidia > DSTF01 > WHTK01 > WHTK01. The sequence goes on along the minus strand of CAVTBL010000004.1, from coordinate 646,252 downwards.
TCCGACCCGCCTTTTCTACCCCGCTAAGCGCCTGCAAACGCCCCGTCGCCCGCGCTCTTTTCGTCCGCTCCGTCCTGAGGCACGAAATACCTCAGACGCCCAGCCCTCGCCAACGCCCGTCACGCCTACCATCGCACGGCCCTCGACAAAGCGTTGTCATTCCGAGCCCAGCCGAGGAATCGCCGCTCCTTCTACCCTGCTGAGCGCCTGCACACGAAGCGTGATCAGTCAAAGCGCCGTCATTCCGAGCGCAGGAATTCTCTAACTTGCCGGAACATCAGACGGAATGTTCATTCGCACCCGGTGCATCGTTATCAATCTCAATGTCAAGAAGGTGGAGGGCAGTTCTCACACGCCTGCAACGAGCAATTACTGGTCTGTTCAACATTGGACCGATTACGTCATCGAGGACTTGCTCATTGATCCGACATCTTAATGTCTGTTCCGGTGTCACAATAGCCAGCCACTTATGATTTAAATCAACGGCTCTCAGTGTACCCTTTAGTTCTTCAGTCGCGGTCGAGGCATATCCTTGACGCAGTGAATCGTCTATCCTAAATCCGCGCTCCGAGCATGAAGAAGCGCATCGCCATCTAATGATCCGCCAATACCATTAAATTCGATTTCTCGAACACGACGACCATCCGGGACAATGTTCCGAATAAGCTTTAGAATAGCTGGTCTATATTCAGGATCAGGGATTACGTCTTCAATTTGTCCAACTGGAACGCCAGAAGTTGTCGGAGATACTGTGCGGATAATCGGAAATAAAACTTCGGCTGATTGCAGTAGGTGTGACTCGCTGGGAGGGTATTAGCTCCCGGTTGAAAGGCTTCCGCCAGTCGAATCGAGAAGCGATAGCTTCCGGATTGAGGCTCGCTCACCCAAGGTTGGCATAACTGGCGAATGGCATCATTCGGTGAGCCCCTCGTTCTTAAGGGATAGCCTGCCAGCAGCTCAGTCACACGATAAAGGAGACTTCGCACACCGGTCACCTTGTCGAGCACCAGACCCAGAGGCGCCCGTCCCAAACCGATGTCAGAGCCTCGAATCGAAACCTGTAACTCCTCGTCTCCAAGCTGAAGCTGAGACAAACCGAAGCTCCTTCGCCTCCCAAATGATTTGGAGCGTCTGCCTCAACTCATCTGCTGCAAAGGATGGCAACCTACCCCGGGCAAGCGACTCCACAGCTACTTCTTCTGCGGCTTCGAATTCAGAAGCTTTAAAGAAGAGAGAAGTCACGCTAACGGCAAGAATTCCTCTCGTTTCGTGGTTGGTCACCGTCAACCAACCGCAAGGCAGCCGCCTCGTTCGTCGCAGATTCGGAATATAGCTGCCGAGCAGCACCATTGTTACCCAAGCGAAATTGCATTTCAGCTGCTCATGCGAGCCGCCCGGCGGCAGCATGAAAACGCTCGAAGTCGCTAGTCAAACCACAGGCCTCATCGAGATTTGTTTTGCTTCAAAGCCGACCACTGCTGCCATGGCAGGGAGATTCGAATTGCCCCTGCGCGCCTGTTCCACCTTCCTCGCCAATCTCTGATTCACGACGGCAGCATCACCTCTGTCCACGCCGGAGACTTCTAGCCGAAACGCGTGCTCCAGAGTTTCGCCCCTGGGGGCCACATAATAGTCGGCTCCAGTTCTCCTCTCGGCCCGTCCTATTGCGTAAAGGCCCTGCCACTCCTCAACCGCCGCTAAAGAAACACAGTATGCGCCATCTTCGGTCGCATCATCGGAGTTGTTGTGCGCAGCGCGTGCCCTTCGGCTCGGCTGCGCCAGCGCACGACCACCTCACTCGCGACGACCGACGACATTACCACGAAAGTTTCAGGGAAGATGTAGCGTCTCGCAAGGCAGACGGACGCAGCCTCCGCAAGAAAGGCGCATGCCGCTGGTGTTAGTCCGTACTGTCCGCGATGAAGCCCGGAAATAGGCGGGAATCTTCGTTCTTTCGCCAACGCTTCTCTCCAGGTTAATCTTTCTCGCAAGGACTCTAAACTAGAGTTCTCGGAAACGCGAGCCACTCACCTCCCTCCCCACCCGCCGCGACCGCTACCATGACCCCACGGCATCGACTGACCCAACGCGCCTCGCCTCCGCGTCCCCGCCGCCGCGACCGCCTCAGCCCCTCGACGTCCCTCCACCCACCACCACCCCCGGCCCCCGGAATGCATCCCCATCGCCACCCAACCGCCCCGATCCTCGCTTTCCCTCGCCTCGCAAGGAGAGGGAGATGGCGGCAGCCAGAGGGAGAGGTAGCGCCCACCTCGCCCCGCTGTGCCACCCGCCCCTCCCACCTCGACGCCGCGACCGCTACCATCACCCCACGCCCTCGACTGACCCCGGGACCGCGCGTAGCCTACCGGCCCCGCCCCAGCCCGCCTCGGCCCGTCAGACGCCGGCTCGTCCACCGGCACCGAACATCACCCAGAGGCCGCCCCATGCCTGCTCACCCCGCCCTCCAACCTACCGCGCTAACCACCAGGCGCCCCCAGCCGGGCAGCGGCTCGGGCCCTCACTGGCAGTTCCGCGCGCCCACCTGCGGCCTCGCGATTCAATCAAGTTCTCGGGCCCGCGCCACTCCCGCCCAGATTCGCCCGGCCACCCTCGAACCGCGAATTTTTCTCAACTCAATCAAGTCAATCAAGAACTCCCGGCCCGGCCCCTGTCTCCCCTGTTGCCTCTTGCTGGCTCCTTGGTGCATGTTGCCCTTGTCGCCTGATGCCGGTCGCTTGTTGCCAGGAGGAACCATGTCCGAAGCCACGCCCCCTCTAACCCCCGGTCCTGCCCTGAGCCTCGTCGAAGGAGCCCTCGACGGCGTCAAAGTCCTCGACCTCACCTGGGTCCTCTCCGGCCCCTACGCCGCCATGGTCCTCACCGACCTCGGCGCCGAAGTCATCAAGGTCGAACGTCCCCCCTACGGCGACGTCGCGCGCACCACCGGCCCCCACGTCAACGGCGAAAGCTCCTACTTCTTCAGCGTCAACCGCGGCAAGAAGAGCACCCTCATCGACCTCCGCAAGCCCGAAGGCAAGGACCTCTTCCTCCGCCTCGTCGAAAAGGTCGATGTCGTCATGGAGAACTTCACCCCCGGCACCATGGACCGGCTCGGCCTCGGCTACGCGGCCTGCTCCGCCCGCAACCCCCGCATCATCTACGCCGCCACCTCCGGCTTCGGCCAGACCGGCCCCGACCGCGCCAAGCCCGCCCTCGACGTCGTCGTCCAGGGCATGGGCGGCGTCATGAGCATCACCGGCGAAGAAGGCGGCGGCCCCGTCCGGCCCGGCCTCTCCCTCGGCGACGTCGCTGCCGGCCTCTTCACCGCCATCGGCATCCTCGCCGCCCTGCACGAGCGCGAGCGCTCCGGCCGCGGCCAGATGGTCGATATCTCCATGCTCGATTGCCAGATCGCCATCCTCGAGAACGCCTTCGCCCGCTACTCCGCCACCGGCGTCCCCCCGAAAGCCATCGGCACCCGGCACCCCCTCTCGACGCCCTTCCAGGCCTTCCCGACCGCCGACGGCTACATCGTCATCGCCCTCGGCTTCGGCCTCGCCGAAATCTGGGGCCTCTTCTGCGCCCTCATCGACCACCCCGAGCTCATCGACGACCCCCGCTTCGACACGCCCGCCCACCGCACCGCGAACCACGCCACCCTCGAGCCCATCCTCAACCAGGCCCTCGCCCAGCGCACCACCGCCGAGTGGGTCGAAGAGTTCGAAGCCATCGACCTGCCCTGCGGCCCCCTGCACAGCATCCCCGAAGCCGCCGAGTACACCCAGGTCAAAGCCCGCGACATGCTGCGCCCCGTCGAAAGCGCCCGCGGCAACCGCCTCACCATCTCGAACTCGCCCCTGCGCCTCTCGCGCACGCCCGGTCAGATCCGCGGCGGCCCGCCCGTCATCGGCGCCGACACCCGCAGCGTCCTGCACGACCTCCTCGGCCTGGACGAAGCCCAGATCGACGCCGAGTTCGCCAAAGGCGCCGCCGTCGAAGGCAAAGACCTGCCCTCGGAGCTCACCTCGGGTTGAGCAACCCGGAACGCTACGTTAGAATCGAAGAGTTACAGCGCGGCCCCGTGGTGTAGCGGTCCAACATGCCACCCTGTCACGGTGGAGATCGGGGGTTCGAATCCCCTCGGGGTCGCCACTTCATTATCCTGACGGACGAAGTCCTCGTAGTTCAGCCGGAAGAACGGCTCGAACTCCAGAACGGGCCGTACAACTACGGTTGACTTCCCGTCGAGCCAAACCTCCTCGAACAGGCACCGCGCCAACTTGTTGCGCTGCTCCTCGGGCCGCGTACTAAGTTCAAAAGCTAGCTTGAGGCCGTCGAAAGTCTCGGGGTTTCCGCACAATACTTAACCTTGACGCAACGGTTAATATAGACGTGCCCTTCGTTGACCAGTAGCAGCGGCTGGGCGCTCCCCACGAAGGCGCGAGAGTTCAAGCTCGCGCCTTCTCTAATTGTTCAGGACTGGCATTCTGCGGCTCGCCGACGATCGTGGTGGAAAAGGTTAGGCAGCCACCTCACGCGCCCGTGGTCTCGAAACAACGTGTTCGACTTCGATTCCGAGTCGTGACTTAACACGGTTGGGAAGATCGCGCTTGAGCCACCGCGACAGGCCCAGAGGCAGGGTGCTGATGATGATGGTTTCGTACATTCCATCGCGTATCCGGGTGGTGTCTTCGATTGCCTTCAGCGGATCGGGCGGGCCAATGACGGTACTCGCGAGATTCAGTCCCGCCTCTCGCAGGACTCTGGCGGCCTCGGCAGCAGTTGATCTTGCTACTGCCTCGCTCTCTCCTTCGGTCCAGGTCATAAGGTGATTGATCCGTATCGCTGGCACGAGCAGTACAAACTCGCTTTCTCTGTCCCGCTCTGCGATCGCCATGAGCGATCTCACCAATCCCTCGCTCGCGGCTGTCTGATGCGCGACGACCAGGTAGCTAGACATTCGGTGCCTCCTTGCCCTCGGTCGACTGTTTCGAGGGAGCCCTGACCGAGGAGCGCCTTGATACAACCGTCTTCGCTTGCCGGGTTCGATTTGGATCACTTGCCACTCAGTCTGCTTGGTCCGGGTCGTCCGGGAATTTCACATCACAGGCGGAGATCCACTCAGACCTCTGGTCACGAATAGCTTCCAGTCGCCCGTCACCGGTAGCCGGCTCCTCTCCCCTTCGGAGTACGAGCCTTTCAGGAGGTCTCAAGTGGTCAAGCGTCTAGCCCCACTGTTCGTAACGTTCGCTCTGCTTCTCGGCACTTCAAGCGCGGCATTTGCCGCCAATCCCCATACATCTGGCGTTTCCGGCCCGCCGAATGTCGCGTGCGAGGACTTCGCCGGCTTCACGCCAGGCAACTCAGCTGCGTCTCCGGGAGCAGCCTTCAACCCCGATGGTATCGGCCACAACGCCTACGAAGCGGCCGGCGCTCCCAGTCAGTACGACGTGGCCTGCTTCCAGCAGGCTCAGAAGTAACACCTAGCCGGTGACGTGGCAACCACTCGTGGATTGAGCATTTAAGGGTCCGTCCTGACGGCCCGATTCTGAAATGCCAGTGGCAGATGTCTGGAGTTATCCCCATGCCGAAATCTCGACAGGTCCTGTTCGTCCCGTTCCTGGCAGCCGTCACTGTCGCCATGATTATGCTGGTCGCCTGTTCGTCTGGTGCCTCGACCAAAGGCACAACCGAGGTGGCGGGCGTAGGTCAGAGCACGGTCGTCCCGATCACTGAGAAGGACTTTTCGCTCACCTCGGCTCAGAACACGGTGGCGGCAGGCAAGGTGACGTTCGACGTCAAGAACCAAGGCCCGTCGACGCATGAGTTCGTACTCATCAAGACGGAAACGGCAGCAGATCAGTTGCCGTTTGACAGCTCTTCCTCAGACGTGAACGAAGACGACACGAGTCTCCATCACGTCGATGAGGTGGAAGACATCAAGCCGGGTAAATCCAAGAAGCTCACTGCTGACTTGCAGCCGGGCCACTATGTCTTCATCTGCAACCTACCGGGCCATTATCACCAGGGCATGCACTTCGACTTCACCGTGTCCTGATAGACAACGGCGCACGTGGCACGATGACCAATAGTTGTCAGGTCATTGACTGCCGCATGCTTGCCACCGATCGAAGACTCATACTCCATTCCGACGTCCTACCGACGCGGGTGCAGAACACGCCTTCCTACACTCCGATCAGGAGCCACGGAAGGCGGTTCCGCGTCGAAGGGAGGTTGGACATGAAGAGAATACTTATCGCAGGTCTAGTGGCCGGTTCACTTATCTTCACTGCAGGAGGCGTGGCCCTGGCCGCACAGCCGGTGAATCCGGGTTGCTTCGGGACGGGCCGCGCCGCGAACAACCAGTACTTCCAGACTGGCGGAGCGCCGGGAGCGTCTGAATGGGGCCACATCGCGGCCGAGCGCGGCAGCGACAACGGGTTCCAGAACTACGCTTACCGCGTCTACTACTGTGGCGGCGGCCCGTCCTGACCGAGTCGTAGTCAAGAGTGAAACAGCGCCGTCGTGGCTTGGTGGTTTGCACTGCTCACGGTCCGGCTTGTCAGGAAATAGTGGCGCTTCGTATTTAGGTCGATCTCGTGATTCGTGTGGCAGCCAGAAGGAGCAAGCATTGATTAACTGGAAGCTACCAGCCGTCGCTGCTTCAGCGCCCCTCGCGGCACTGGCAGCATCACAGGCGCAGAAGCAGCAGTTGGCGCCTCGTCTGCGGAATCGTCTGTTCCGCATGCGAGGACACAATTATTACTCCTGGCTCGAGCGCTTCCATACGACTCTAAGACCGGCTGTTTACGTGGAAATCGGCGTCTTCGATGGGCGGTCGCTGGCCCTAGCTCGGCCGCCGACGCGAGCAATCGGCGTCGACCCGTCGGCCACAGCAAGCGTGCCGCTGCACACGGAGACGCATATCTTCGCCGAGACCAGCGACACATTCTTTGCGAATCGGAGGTTGGAGCAGTTGCTGGGGAGGCAGGCGGTGGAGCTGAGCTTCATCGATGGCCTACACCTGTTCGAGCAAGCGCTGAAGGACTTCGCTAACCTGGAGCGCTACTGCGCCCGTGACGCCGTGGTCCTGATACATGACGTCGTGCCGCTGGACGAGGCGTCGCAGGAGCGGACGCACGCCACGAAGCTCTGGATGGGCGACGTATGGAAGACGCTGGTTTGCCTCAAGGAGTACCGGCCGGATCTGAAGATCATGACGATAGCGACCTGCCCCTCCGGACTGGCCGTGATCACCAACCTGGATCCGGCGTCACGGGTGCTCACCGATGGCTACGATGAGGCCGTCTCGCGTTTCATCGATCTGCCGTACGCTTCGATCAAAGGTCACATCGGCCAGGCGCTTAATCTGGTGCCGAACAACTGGCAGACGGTTTCGTCCCGGCTCGGCAAGCGCGAACGCGTATCTGCGACGATCTCCTGAAACAAGTCGGCAAGATCAGCTAGTGTGTTCCGCTCAACGAGTTGCGCTAGGCCTGGCGAGAACTTCGGACCACTTCAGTCTTCGCTCTTGCCGACCCTTCAGCGCTGGTCGCGAATGACGGACTGGAGTTCTAGTTGTCCTGGTCAACTACCCAGGTCTGGCCATCCCAAGACACGGCTATGTCGCCCGCCTTCGCCGCTCTGATTGTCTCTAGGAGCCCTTGGCCGGACTGGCCCACGAATTTGATCAGCGCAGCAAGGTCCTGGACGGTGGCCTCCTGATCGCGTTTCCTCATGCCTTTGGCGAGGGCGAGGAACAGTAGCCTTCCATCCTCTGGCATTACGCGAGATTCGGGTTTTGGTGGGTCCGCTTTGGTTGGGTCAGCCAGACCTGGTGCAGCGTTGCGTGTCTCCGTTACATTGGCTCGCAGCCTCAGCTGGTCGGACTCCAATCGCCGAGCGAGCTCTCCGTTGTCCCAATTGTCTACTCTGCGCGCTTCGATTGCGCTGGCTCGTCGGATGGTCCGGGATCGAACTCCTGAAGACTGCTGACCCACTGGCATCGGACTGTCCAATTCGCCGAAGGCCAGGCCAGCGTTTTTCGCTGGTCCATGCTCGCGAAGTTTCGCGACGTTCGGCTTGAATCCTGATCGAGCTCGCCCCCACTCGAGGTGACGTAGCGACCCGGCTCCTCAATCGCATGGCCGAGACTGCCAAAATGGCAACAAGACAATCCATGAACAGGACGTACCTGAGAATACTACTAGTCGGAAAATGAGCGGCGCTAATTACAAAGGCGAGGATAGGAGCAGCGTAGGTAAAGGCGACGACGCTGCAGAGCGCGCAACAGACAAGTCGATATACATGGAGATTCCGATCGCCAGCAACTGCAAGCGTCATCGCCCACCTCCAACGGCAATTGAGGCTGACCGCGAGAGCCGCCTTCCTCTTCATATTCGACTCGTTGATAGATTCCTGAAGGCGCGAGCCAACCATTTGTCTGATCCGCCCAGCGCAGACGATGGCCTCAGTGTATGCTCCCGCCGGGCTCCCTATAGGTCAGGTTCGTTAGAGATTCGTTACTTAATGCAGCCGGCAATTTATGGCCAGTCACGTCGCCAGGGTCGAAGTTGCCCTAGTCACCACATCTAACCTAAGGGGGTGCAGAATGCGTGACATCAAGATTGAGTCTGGTCTGCCCGTCATGAGCGCTGACGGCAAATTGCTCGGGAGCGTCAAGGAGGTCAAAGGCGACACCTTCAAGGTTGATGCCCGTTGGGGCTTCAACTACTGGCTCGGCCAGGAAGTCGTCGAGCACACGACCGAGGGCATCGTCCAACTAGCTGTCACCAAGCAAGCTGTTGGCAGTGCCAAGCTCCGTGAGGGCATGCATTCGGCGGCGTAGACCCAACCATTGCCTCTCTTGACCTCAAATCGAACACGCCTGCCTCTCGGCCGAGGTGTCGGCGGCAGTCCTGCTGGCGCTTGCTGTCGTTGCCTGCAGCCCCACTCGGGCCCAGCCGGCCAAGATTTCAAGCCCCACGGTGCTTGCCACGGCTGACCCGCCCATAATTGTGCTCGCTCAACCTGCGAAGCCGACTATCACCGCCACGCCGTCGCCCACTTCGACGCCGGTCGATACCGCAACCTATTCTGCTACTCCTTCACCAAAGGAGGTCGAGCGTGAACTGTCCAGGACTGTGGAGACCAAGAACTCCAAGCAACATTTCAAGGCTAATGGCGATGCCCTCACTACGTCTGATGGCACCGGAGGTCTCCTGACAGCTGTTGCTGCCGTTCGAGGTCCCTCCAGTGACGGCACAGGAGCGCTTGTTTTCTTCTGGCATGGAGACACATTTCTGGGTTGGGATTCGCTCTACGAAAGCACACAGGTGGCGTTGAAAGTCGCGGGGTCGGGAAGGTTTGCCGTGACATATGCGAGCTACGACGGTGAGCACACAGCTAAGCCAGTTGTCGTCACTTACACATGGAACGGCAGCCGACTGGAACCGGACGCGAACCCGCCTTCCCACACTGGCACTCCAGTCTCCGTGACCCTTCAGGATGACAAGCAGTAGACGGCAGACCAATGATCCTGATCTACTTCACGAGCTGAGAAACCGTAATCGTCTCAGGGGCGACGGGTATTGGCCTTCGACCGGGCAGTTTCCGTTGCTCACTGGTCAGGGAAGGGAAATCGTCCGATTCAAGAAGGCTGACGTCCAGGCCTACACATTCAACCCTGACCCCGTGCTCGTAATGGATTGGGAGGCGAGGACGAGGGCAAGCTTCCATCAGGCAAGCTTCCATTAAAGGAAGAGCAATGACGCTACAAAATCAATGTCCTGACTCTTGCCGTATCGGATTTCGACTGCGCTCTGCAGTTTTACCGTGATGGCCTTGGACTCATGCATCGCGACCGAGCACCTAGATACAGTGACGGGAGCATCTGGCGCGGTTGTGATGTTCCGTCTCGTCGGGGGCTCATCCTGGCGCTCTACTCAGGCTCAGATTTGGCGAAGGACGCAGGGGTGAAGACTATGTATACGAAGGGCCAAGGTCCGGATTTCAGTATTGGCTACCTTTCTCCCCAGCCGGAAGGCCGTCGACGAGTTTCTTGCACGAGCCGCGGCAGCCGGCGCAACCCTGTCGGGTGGTCCACGCGAATGTTCGTGGGGCATCTACTCAGGCTATTTCTGCGAGCCGGACAGGCACGACTGGGAAGTGATCTGGAACCACGGCGACGTCACTTGATGGCGCTCTAATCAACCCGGCACATCGCCCAGCGCCAGCCGGGAAGCGGGTAGAACCCCATTCGCTCACGAGGCTTACGCAACACACTATCGAAGGATCGTGGCATGAATCGTCAATTGCGGCCCCGCCGCAGCGACGCCTACCGTGTCTTGGCAGGGTGAAACACGTCTTGGTGCGGACTGAGGATGACCTCAGTCAGGGCTGGAGAGGAATACGCTCCTCGAAGAAGGTCACGCCATCCTTCGATAAGGAAATCTGTAAGTCGCCGAACTCCTCGAACACAAATGAGAAGTTGACTCGGCCGACAGCGATCATGGCGGTAGAGGCTGTGACTCCGCGAGCACCTTCCTTCTGGGGAAACTCAAGGGTTGCCTCGATTCGGGCACGCGTATCTTCGCCTTCGGAGCGGAAGACCACCTGAAACTCCACGGTGTGGCCTAGCATGTTAGGACCCAAGCGCCACACCGCAGACTGGCTTCGGGGATCGATGGTATGGCCTCGTGCCTCTATGCCGGTTACTTCCAGCGTCGGATCAGCCTCTCTCTCTTAGTCCAAGCAGACTCGACTTCGCCGCTCTACCAGAAGTATGAGCTATCCGTCCGGTTGTGATTATCGAGGGCGAGTGACACGATGAGCCGATCGTGGATGTTGACATGATCGGTTGAGCTCCGAGAGCTTCTTCGTTGGCCACACTTGTGGCGCTCGCCGCCCCGGCCGTCCATTTAGCGGCCGATGACCTCGATGGAGTCGTCACGGGCGCGGTCATGCTCCGGCAACACGTCTGCGACCCAGTCGCCTTTCTTCCAAGAGGGCACGGGAGTCTCGCACCCAGCTTGCGGCACAAAGCGGGACAGCGCGACGCGCTGGTACCGATGGATGTAGCGAGGGCAGTTAGGAAAGACTTCGCGTGCCCGCCTCGCACTCGAACGCATGCGCATTGTAGACGTCGTGCTCTTCGACAAGACCGGGACACTAACCGAAGGTCGTCACGCAGTAAGGGGTACATGGACTCCAGCTGGTAATGACGACGAGATGCTGCGCACGGCCGCGGCAGCCGAGTCTGATTCGGAGCACCCGCTCGCCAGGGCGATCGTAAACGCCGGCAAAGCGCACGGAGCTCTGCCTAGCGCATCCAACTTCCAGGCTCTGGCCGGCAAAGGAATCTCGGCAAGAGTTGGCGGCGAATCCGTTGAGGTGGGAGGCCCGCGCCTTCTTGCTGAACTTGGCCTGGACGATCCGGCTGTCGACGAGGAGAGACTCGCTGAATGGAAGGAGAGGGGAGCATCCGTCCTCTTCGTCGTCCGTGAGCGCACACTGATGGGCGCGATAGCGCTCGAAGACTATGTGCGAGACGCCTCACGTAAGGCTGTTCTGGGCCTGCACGAGCGCGCCATTCGGGTTGCATTGATCACGGGCGATGCGAGAAATGTCGCGGACGCCGTCGGAAGCGATCTCGGAATCGACGAAGTCTTTGCCGAGGTGTTGCCTGAGAACACTCAATACGAAGACTCGAGAGTTCACTGCGTCAGGTTCGCCGCATCAAGTTCCGCGGCCCTCTCTTGTCCCGAACAGGCGCAAGGAACGTGGGCGACGGCGAGTCGTGTCGGCATCGTAAGCGCGGGCGCGGGCGTTGAGCAGCGAGCTCAGCATGATGACTCCGACAACCTTGCGGCTACCGCGCTCGACGACCGGAAGCTGCGTCCGCTGGCTGCTCGACATGCGATAGGCGACCGCGCGCAACGGCTCGTCGGCATAAGCGGCAACCGGCCGCTGCCTGCCCTGGTTTGCCTGCATGAGCAACTCGTCCCAGGTCAACACGCCGCCGGCGGCGCTTAGCAGGTCGGCGCGGCTTACGGACTGCATCAGCCGCCCTTCGGCATCGACCACCGGGAACGCAGCCTGGCCTTCGCGGTGCAGGGCTGCTTCGATCTCGGATACCGAGGCCGTCTCGCTGACCGTTGCGTAATCCGTCTGCATTGCCGCACGCGCCAGCTCGGTCTCCAGCGGGTCCACGCCGAACTCCGAGCTCAGGTGGTAGCCGCGGTTGGTGAGCTTGCGAGTCGCGAGCGAGCGCTTCATGGTCAGGACCGTGAAGGCGTAGGAGGCGCCGACACCGCAGAGCAGCGGTACGAGCATGTTGAAGTCGTGCGTCGACTCAAGGCTGAACATCACGGCCGTGAGCGGCGCTCGCAGCGTCCCGCCCAACACCGCCGCCATACCGACGATCGCGTAGAAGCCCGGACCTTCGTGCGGCAACAAACCCGTGAGAACAGCACCGACGGCGCTACCAATCATCATCAGCGGCGCCAACTCGCCCCCGGACGTACCGGAGCCCAGCGCGATCGACCAGATCAGCGTTTTCACGATCAGCACTGCGAGCGCGACGTGAAGCGCCAGCTCGCCGTTGAGGTTCGCATCGATCGTCGCGTAACCGGGCCCGAAGGTACGCGGCACGAAATAACCGCCCACTCCGATCGCGACTGCGCCGATCACCGGCCACCACATCCAGTGGATCGGCAGGTGCTCGAACGCCTCCTCCCAGAAGAAGACGAGCTCGGTGAGGATCGCCGAGGCGATGCCGCAAATGACGCCGAGCCCGGCGCAAACCACGAACACGCCGGGGCCAGCGAACTCGGTATGCACTCCGGCCGCGAACAGGCTCTCCGAACCGATGAGGTAGTGCCGCAACGTGAAGGCGACGACACAAGCGACGGCGACCGGTACGAGGCTGCGCGGCTTCCATTCGAACAGGAGCAGCTCGACGGCGAGCAGCATCGCGGCGAACGGTGTACCGAAGATACCCGAGAGCCCGGCGGCAGCGCCCGCAACCATCAGCGTCTTGCGCTCAGAGTCGGAGAGATGAATAAACTGCGCCATCAACGAGCTGAAAGCGCCGCCGGTCATGATCACCGGCCCCTCGGCGCCGAACGGTCCGCCGGAGCCGATCGCAACGGACGCTGATAATGGCTTGAAGATCGCGACACGCGGCGTGACCATGCTGCCTCGCAGCACGATCGCTTCTATCGCCTCCGGTATACCGTGGCCGCGAATCTTTTCTGTGCCATAGCGCGCCATCAGGCCGACAAGCACCGCGCCGATCATTGGCACGACGATTACGTACGCGCCGAGCTTGTTATCCGCCGCATAGGCTGCATCGACTGAAAATCGCTGGAAGAAGAAGAGGTTGGTGAAGAAGTAGATGAACCGGACGAGCATGAACGCGGCAACGGCGCCCATGACGCCGGCGAGCACCGCCAGCCCGACGATGAAGAGCAGCCGCAGATCGACCGTGAAGTCGCCAAGCGCGACGAACTTCTCTTCTTCGTCCGTGTAGACGGGCTCCGGTTGGATGTCTGGGGATTCGGTCTGCAGGTCTGCACTAATTGCCGGCGCCCTCCGGCAGTGCCTTCTCGACCACGGCTTGAAGGAGCCCAGTGAGTTCGGGGGCGAGCACGTTGAGCTCGCGCTGGTGAAACGCCGTCAACTGCTCGATAGTGCTTGCGCCATGTTCGGTGAACTGGATCTCGACTCGACGCCGGTCCTTGTCGTCCCGGTAACGGCTCACGAAGCCCTTCTCCTCCAGCCTGTCGATCAGCCCCACCACGCTGTGGTGCTTGAGCAGCATGCGTTCGGCGAGGACCGCTACAGACGTGTCCGCACCCTGTACCGAGAGCGCCTTCAAGACGAGGAGCAGCTGATGCTGTTGGGGCTCGAGGCCAGCGGACCGGGCAGCGCGTTCACTCACCTTGAGAAAGCGCCGAATCGTGTATCGGAAGTTGGCGAGCGCAACGAAGTCGGTGTTCACCTTCACTTTATATCGTAATACGATACAGGAGTAAACTCTGCCTCTGGTTCTAGGTAGATGGCGACTCTGAATCGGGAGTCGCCCCTCGGCAGACTTTCGACAAAAGGGGGACTCTGGCGCATGCAGACATCCGTGGAACTAATGGCGATCCTTCATGAGCAGGCGCCGGACGGCGTGATCTTCGCGGACAAGGATGGCGTCATTAGAGCGTGGAACGGGGCCGCGGAAATGATCTTCGGCTTCGACGCCGACACGGCCCTGGGACAGACTCTCGACCTGATCGTCCCAGACCAGTTTCGTGAAGCACATTGGGCCGGCTTCGAACGCGCGTTGGCGACCGGCACCACGAAATACGCCGGAAAGGCTCTGCCGACACGCTCGCAGCGTAGGGACGGCAGCACAATCTACGTCGAGCTCTCGTTCGCGATCGTCCACGACGAATCTGGTGCAGTAATCGGCGCTCTGGCGCATGCGCGTGACATCAGCGAGCGTTGGGCACAAGACCGGGAACAGCGTCGTCGCCTGCGCGAACTCGAAGATCAGGCCAGCCAGCGAGGTCCAAAGCCGCAGAGCCAGTAACACGATGAGGACTTCGTGAGACCAGTCAGGAACCAGCGTTGGTGAACCTTCGCCGGCTGATTTCGCCGCAGGGCGATGTATCACCGCGACCCGCGAGCGAATCCAATGCAAGATCGACGCCTTCTACTTGTCGGTTTACCTTGACGGCTCTGTTAGGCGAATTACTCTGTCAGGCGCCCCCACCGAAGGGTGTAAGGGGCTGTCATCTGGCCTGCTAGAATAGTGCGGGCATGGAATCGTTGAACGAGCAAAGCGGGCTCGATCAGGAATTCGCTGCTGAGGATGAGCCTCAGTTCGGTTTCGAGTTCCCTCGCGGCTTCTTGCTCTTTGTTGGAATAATGCTCGTGCCTGCAGTTGCTGCGCTGGCGATTTTCATTGGTGCTTCCCTGGTAGTCGGCGATGTCCGCGCTGCCGACGCCCAGAGTTCATACCCAGCGGTGGCTGGTTCAACCTTCGACTCTCCCGCCAGCGGCGTATACATCGTGACGGCATCTAGGCCAAAGGTCGCGGGCTGGAAACGCGCGCTGGTCTACGTCTGTCAGTTCCACTGACTGCGGGGACGAGTGCCTGACCACCTCGTCTAGGGTCCGGCTTCCTCGAATGATGCGCCGGCTGTCGTAGCGCGTGCTGTCGCCCGCCGACCCGCCCGCCTGGTCTCCAATTCCTCCGCTACTTCCATCAAAGTAGGGTGCGAGAAGTGGCCGGGTCGTGTCTCCTTGAGCCGGAGAATCAGCCAAACGCATGGCACCATGAATACGGCAGTAATCCCCACAAGAGACCCTGGACCGAGATAGTTGAGTAATATGCCGCCCAAGAGCGGCGCACTTACAGATGCGGCAGCGCTGAAGCTAGAGTTCGTGCCCATCGCGCGCCCTCGGACCTCTGTCGGAGCAGCGTCGGCTACCATCGCCGCGGTCGACACGTTGCCGCAGCACCACCCGACTCCAATTGCAAACAAGCCCAGAACGATCAATGAATAGGCCGTCGTCAGAGCGACCAAGATCGTTCCCAGTGTTGAAAGGCCGACGCCGGCCAGGAGCAGAGGTTTGCGTCCAAATCTGTCGGCAAGCGTACCCATGGGAAATGAAAGCGCGTACATCCCCACAACATGGATGGAGACAGTCAGGGAGATCGCCGCCAACCCCAAACCTGCGTCGGTCATCGTGATCGGGGCCAAAGCCATCATCATCGACATGTTGCCGAAGAGCACGAACATGCAGACGAACGCGACAAGGTGAGGGTATGTGCGCAAAAGTGTGTTGGGTCCAATCGAGGCGTGTAGCTTGCTTTGCGAGCTTGATACAGTGCTCGCCCTGCGCTTGTAACCCGGGTAGAAGTCTCCGAGTGATGCTGCAATCTCGCGCGGGTCCGGACGAATCAGCGTAAGCAACGCGAGACTCGGAACCAGGACGACAGGTACAAGAAACCAGCTCAACGCTAACTGGTCTATTTGCAAGCTCTTGGACCAGTGTCCGGCGGCATGGATGAGGACTGGTCCTCCGAAGGCGCCTATGACCGAACCCGTAAGAACGGTACCCAGTCCCCGCGCCCGCAGCTCCGGAGGATAGAGGTCCGCGGCCGACAAGCGCCTCTGCTGCTGGCTGGCTCCGTTCCCAATTCCGAATAGCAGGAGGGCTGCAATGAACAAGGGTAAGGAGCTTGCCAGCATCGAAAGGCCCAGTCCGATAGCGCCGAAAAGGCTGAGAATTAGTCCCAGAACGAGAATAGGCTTGCGGCCGTGAGAATCGGCGAACCGTCCGGATGGATAAGAGACCAGAACCCGCGTGAGGCCAAGGAGGCTGCTGCCCAGACCGGCGAACAGGGGCGAGCCTACCAGGCGCAGAATCATAAGCGCACCCAGAGTGGGCACCATCTGCTGTCCAGTCCCGATGAAGGCTTCGGCAGCCGTCAGCAGGTATGTGTTGCGCCGGATAAGCGCCGGAATAGGTAGCCGAGCGGGCAGGGCCGTGGCAGCGCCCTTTGACCCTCCGACGGGTTCTTCTGGAGCAACTGCGCCGTCCCGCCCTGCTACGGCCATCACTCGTCTCGCTTTCAGCCCTTACACTTCAGCGCTTAATGATAGTAGACGACCCATGAAGTTAACAGCCTCTGGGTCCAAACATGTTCAGGGCATGACACGGGCCAGCTCATCCAACAGTATGGTTCGCCTGGACCCTTCTTAAGCGCGCCTGTGGAGGCCAATACCTCGGACTGACTAAGAAGCGCGGCTTCGAGAGAGGGCTCTTCAGGCCATCACGTCACGTCCGACCGCAGGGTTCAGTCGGGCTGCTTCGCGCTCCTGCTTCGTGCTATGCAGGCAGCACGACTGGCAAAGAATGGTTGCGTAAATGCGAAGTCGCCAGGGATCGCTCGCCCGTGATCGACCGCATCGCGTGCAGGTCGCCGTACGTCTCTCGGCGGCCTGACGCCGCCGTACGTCTCTCGGCGGACCGGCGCGGCAGATCGTTTAACCAGCACCGGCGACCAAGGTCTGACTTCCTGTTCTCGGCGTCATACACGTGCACCAGGGGCCTGTTGCCGACCTTTGCGTGCACGCACTTCCAGCAGCGCTTCTCGGATTCGTTCTTCGTCTTCTTCAGAACTCTGCCGCACTGGCTGCAGGTCAGCTGAGTTGGAGCCAGCGGCTGAAAGCTCAAGCCGCCCTCAGCAGCGAGATACCTGACCATAGAGACGCTCACACCAAGATGCCGCGCCACTTCATCTCCTGTTACACCGATCCTCGTTTCGAGCGGCAGGCGGAGCTTTTCGATTGCACCGACGGTCGCCGGCGCACGCCAGCCGACGGCCCTCGGGGTCGCCATTTACTCCGAAACTCAGGAGCGGCAGAGATGCCGCCTTCTCGTTAAGCACCGCGCCTGCCGACACGACATCGCTTCGCCAGCGGACTACCTGAACGTCAGCAGCGCCCGAGCGATACCTTCGTTGTAGATCAGCATCGAAGCGCCCGCCAGCGAGTCCGTCTCGCCCGGGCCGAGACCGATCGCCTCGCCGTACCAAGAGCCGCCGTCGAGTATCTTCTGCGGCTCCGACCAGTGCAGCAGGTCCTGGCTGAACGCGATGTAGACGCCTTCCTCCACGTACTGCTCGCCCTGCGTCCGGTTAATCAAGGCAACGTAGCTATTCAGATAAGTGTTCCACTGCACGTCAGGCCCCCAGAACGCGTCGATGAACGGCCCCTCCCAGCCCGTCGAGGTCGGGAACAGCGGCGTCGCCTCGCTTGAGAACGACGTCGGGGTCCACTCCCCGTCGTAGTAGGTTTCCAGTGTCCCGGGCTGACCCCTGTCCACGAACGCACTGCGAGCAATCGAGATGCCCTGCGTCTCGACCGGACCGCCATAGTTCGAGAACAGGAAGTAGAAGTAGTTGCTCCCGGGATCCAGGACGACGCTGAAATCGCCGACACCGCCGGCCATATAGCCGTTGTCGTAATCGCAGTTGACAGGGTACGGATCCTCGAGCACGAAGCCCCGGTCCTGCCACGTCAGGCCCAGGTCGTAGGAGACGGCAGCTCCGATAATCGCCGCCGTCGAACACTCGAGGTCCGTTGGCTCGAAGTGGTACCAGCCATAGAGCGTGCCATAGTCGGAGTCGAACCAGACGGACTCCAGCCATACGTTGCCCGGTCGATCCAGCTCCGGCATCTCGACTCTCTCCGGGTCGCCCAGTTGATCGGCGGACGGCCCGCTGCTACGAAAGACGCCGGGATCGTCGTAGAACGCGGACGTGAACACGTACATCTCGCCGTCGTACCAGAAGGCCGGGCTGTTTGAGTCGACATCCTTGGGCAAAGGCTGCGCATCGACCGGCTCGAGATCGAAGTCGAAGCCATCCGGTGTCGAGAGGTCGCCCGCCAGCACCTGGGGCTCCACCCCATGAACCGGGAAAGAGCTGATCGAGTTGCCTGCTGCTTCAGGGGCCGCCGCTTCGGGAGCAGCGCCCTCAGGAATAGCCGCGGGCGGCTGCGCTACGCTGGCAGACTTCGACGGGCCACGCAGCGCAGCGAAGCCAAGCAGCGTCACCAGCGCGAGGGCCGATATCAGGACCGCGACCGCTGTCAGTCGCGGCGGACGGCGGGGGATCAACGCACAGACCTCCTGATCTGACTCGGGAGGCTAGACGATTGAATGAACGAGAAGTCGATCGTGTTGCAAAGCCGGTAGTCTTCGAGCCACGGTCATAGCTACCGTGGATAAGCATCGTTCCGATACTCGATCTTAGCGCAAATCGAGACTTGTAATGCCTCGCGATTCTATCGACTGGCCGACCGCTCGGCTACGAGGCACTGCAAGCGCAGATGGCTCATTGCAGGCCGCTTGGCGCCGCCAGCGTGAAGCTCTGTGACGACGGCTGATAGTAGACGTCGATGTCGCCGGGACGAGCCGGCGGCGCTGCGGCCTTGGGAGCGACACTTACAACCTCGAGCGTGGGATCGCGGTATTCGGCCTCGACAGTGATCTGAGGCCAAATCCAGAACAGCTTCAGCGCGCAGTTATGCACTACGATGCGCGATCCATGCGGCACTGCCGGCAAGGTGTCTTTGAGTCGAGTCCCCAGAACCTGATACGGATAGGCCGAGTCCTGGAACGACTCGTTGCGCGCGATCGTCGCGTAGGAGCCAACGCTGGCCACCGTCGTCAGCATGAGCACCAATGCGCCGGTCACGGCCAGGCGTAGATAACGCGGCCTCGTCAGCACCGCTGCGTTCATTACCAAAATGCCCACCAGGATCGCCAGTGGGATGCTGGCCATGTAGGCGTAGCGTGGCGACTCCACCTTGAGGTCCCATAGCGTGAACGGCGACATCGCCGCCAGTGCCCAGACGACGAGCAGGCGCAGACGCCACGTACCAAAGACCAGCAGAGCCGCGCCGATCGCCAGCGCCACCGCGCCAGCCGCCCACTGGACATCGCTGATGCGGCTGAACGGCACGTCCATGGGGTCCGGCTGGGCCAGAGGCAGCACCAGCTGCGAAGCCAGCGCCCAAACCTGATGCGCAATGTCCAGCGAGAAGTGGTACTTCTGCAGACGTGGCTCATCGTTCAAGGTGAACATGAACTGCGGCGGGATCAGCGTCGCAGCGACCGCGCCGTATGCGACCGTTCGCAGGCCAAGGGAACGAGTCTGGCCGCGCCAACCCTGCTGATACAGCGCAAGTAAGACCGGGATCGGCGCAAGGGCCAGGCTCACCTCGTCGCTGAGGCATGCCAGCACGAAGCACAGCCACGCCAGCGCCTCGATCCGGAACGAAGCCTTCTTGCTCGCCGACTGAACCGCCAGCATCGAGAACATGAAGAACATCATCGCGAGAATGCGCGGTCCGTTGGTCACCCAGGCCACACCGACGACCCCGTTCGGGAACACGCCCAGGAACAGCACTGCAACCAGGGCAGCGGATGCCGACATGCCGAACCGGACGCAGAAGTGGTAAAGCGCTACCAGTGTCGCGAGGAAGACGAGCACGTTCGCCAGATGCAGCGCCCTCGAATCGAAACCGGCGATCAGGTAGGTGACGTTGTAGTAGACGTGCCCGAATGGCCGCCAGTAGAAATCGGTGTCCTGGAAGGTGAAGGCGTCCCAGATGTGCCGGCTCGTCGGCTTCGTGAGCATGTCGAGCAGCGCCACGTAGTCATCGCCGTGCAGCGAGTAGCTGAGCGTCGGCCAGTAGACGGCGAACACGAGGCCGAGAACCAGAATCAGGCCGGCCGCCGGACTCGTAACCAGCCGCCGAACGGTCTGCAGTCTTGGCCAGACGCGATCGCCACTCGCGCCTGCGGACATCACGGATGCTTCCAACGACTACCGTATCCTTCCGGCGGTTGCTCGCCGTAATCCAGAAGTCCGCTTCGCGTTTCGCAACGCTATCCTGCCCGGATTCAGACTGTGGTCAAGTGGAAATGATTAACCAGAAACAAATTTATGGTAACAAATGGCAAGAGCGGCATCACTGCCGCCCTGCATCACTGCCGCCCTTCTGAGTTGTTGACTCTACGTCTCGGCTAGCCGACGCGACGCAGCTTGCGGAAGCAACGGAAGGTCTGCGGCGGGTCCATGCGACGCCCGTACACGGTGTACGAGACCTCTCCCACGTAGAGGTTGCCCTGCGAGTCCACACCGAAACCGTGAGGCGCGATGAACTGCGTTGGCCCGTCACCGATCATCGGGTCGCCGATGCGCGCCAGGCGCTCGCCCTGCAGCGTGTAGGCGTTGAGCCTATGGCCTGCCATCGGGTAGTCGGTCAGGTCCGTGTCCATCAGCATCTCGCCCACGTAGACGATGCCCTCTTTGTCCATGCACATCGCCTGGGGCCGGTAGATGTTCTGCCAGATGTTCTTCAAGTTGCCGTTGCGGTCGAAGACCTGCAGACGGTAGTTCTCGCGGTCCGTTACGTAGACGTTCTCGTCCTTGTCGATTACGACGTTGTGCGGCACCTGGAACTCGCCGGGATCGACGCCCGGCGCGCCCCACGAGACGATCTCTTTACCGTCCGAGCTGTATCGATGCACACGGCTGTTGCCGTAGCCATCCGTGATATAAACGTCGCCGGTGTTCGGCGAGACCGCCATGTTGGTCGGGCGGTTGAAGGGCTTGCCGCTCCATTTTTCGGCCGCCTGTCCTTCGATGCCGATCGTGAGGACGAGTTTGCCTTCAGGCGTGTACTTCTTGATGCAGTGCTGGTTGTCGTTCACGGTCCAGATGAAGTCGTCCGGGCTGCAGTGGATGCCGTGTGCGCGCGCATCGAACTCACCCTCGCCCCAGGAGCGCAGGAAGTTGCCGTCCTTGTCGAGCACAATGACCGGGTGCTTACCGCGATTGAGGATGTAGACGTTGTCCTTCGAATCGACCGTGACCCCGGACGCATCGGGGAACTCGTAGCCCTCGGGAATCTTGGCCCAGCCCTCTACCGTCTCGTACGTAAAGCGACCAGACCCGATCGTGTTTGCCATTGCGCAGCCCTCCAGCAACCTCAGTGACGTGATGTAGATGCCTGACAGCCACGCGATTCTCTGCCCGTGCTGCTCACGTGTCAATCTGATAGACGAGGTCCCTCGAGTGCTTCTCTCGGCGACTCACCAGCAGCCGACAACGTGCTAGAGTTGCGCCGTCATCACGTCAGCGAATCTAGAAGAGGCCTCCAAAGTGACGAATCAACCGACGCCGCCCGTTGAAACGCTAACCGAGCTCAAGCTACCTGAAGTCCTCAAGCAGGTCGTCATGCAAGCTTACGTACCCGAAGACAACCCGATTCTCATGGCCTACGTCGATGCACAGGGACGCCCGGGATTGTCATATCGCGGCAGCGCCGTGGTTGTCAGTGATACGCAGCTCGGTGTCTGGGCGCGCAATGGCGAGGGTGGCACGGCTTCAGCACTCGAGCACAACCCCAACGTCACCTTGATCTACCGGCAGCCGAGTCCGGACCACGGACGCTCACGCGCAGTCGTCACGTTTCGCGGCCGGGCTCGCGTCGACAATGACGCTGCATCGCGACGCAAGGTTTACGACGAGATGCCGCAGCGAGAACGCGACTCGGATCTCGAGATGAAAGGCGTGGCCATAATCGTCGACCTCGACAGCGTCGACGGATTCATGCCGGGTTACCGCTTTCAGATGCGTCGATAAGCGACGCGCATACGCACAATGCGCGGCGAAGCTGACAGCTGCAGCTGTGATACCTATGCTTTTCTGTAAGGTCTCAAAGCGTTAGCCTGCCTAGGTTACGCGCTCACTTATGCGCAAACAGGAGGTATCGTTCTTGACTAAGGAAAGGCGTATCTGAGTTGGCGGAGGCCAGGTTCCCGCAAATTTCTTGGTATCGGGGCCCTGGTCATAGTATTCGTCTCGGGAGGACTTAGTAGCAAAACAACCACTCATCATGTCACGCAGCAAAGCGCGCCCACAGTCTCGGCGCCGGCACCCGCTGCAGTACCACCCAAACCTCAAGTTTCTCCTAATCAGCTAATCGTCGCGGCGACCGGCATCTCGGACCACGTTCAAGCGATGGCGCCTTCGATCGTGCCGCTCGCCAACGCTTCGACGACGTACCTGACGCACTACGGCGAGTCGTATAACGGCCAGGTCCTCGGCTGCGGCTACGGCAATTACAGCTCCAATGACGCTTCGATAGTCGCTGTCGGTCCCGCGAGATCCGGGTCATGGCCCTGCGGGACGTTGCTGCAGATCTGCGGTCCCGTCAAGTGCACGCTTGCGATGCGCAAGGACAGCTGCCCTGGCTGCAGTCCTTACGTACTCGACCTCTCCGAGGCCGGCATCGGCGAAGTTTGCGGTGCCGGCACCGATGTCTGCCAGGCGACTGTCAATCCAGTTGCACTGTGCTATCCGCAGGCATCTCCGGGCGCCACCACGGCGCCGGGAGGCCAGCTGATCTCAACCACGAGTCAACTGCCGATGCCGGAGTCGGAGCAAGGATCACTCTCGATTCCCTGCAACCTGGGGCCGCATCCCAACTGACATGCAAAGCGCGTAAAGATCGCGTTAAGCGTGGTGTGAGAAACGGAGCGGTGGCGCCGCGCGCCACCGCTCCGTCGTACACTGGGGATGACGCTTGGGACCGCCACAACGCTGCAGGGCGGCTGCGAGTCATCTACCGCCGCTCGTGGGGTCGCATTAACCGCAGCTTTCGGGGGTACATCGTGACCAGAGTCGATGGACGTTTAGGGATCCTGGTAGGCGGAGGTCCCGCGCCAGGCATCAACAGCGTGATCAGTGCCACCACTATCGAGGCTCGTAACCGCGGCCTCGACGTCCTCGGCATTTACGACGGCTTCGAGCATCTTATCGAAGGTCGCACGGACCGCGTGCGCGAGCTGACGATCGAAGACGTCTCGCGCATTCACTTCCAGGGCGGCTCCATCCTGCGCACCTCGCGCGCCAATCCAACCAGGGACGAGGCGTTGCTCGACCGCGTCGTCGGCGTGCTGCGTGACCTCGGCATTAGCTACCTCGTCTCGATCGGCGGCGACGACACGGCCTTCGCCGCGGCGTCGGTCGCCGGTCACGCCGCCGGCGAGATCCGCGTCGCGCACGTGCCGAAGACGATCGACAACGACCTGCCACTCGCGCGCGGCATGCCCACTTTCGGCTTCGAGAGCGCGCGAGAGGTCGGTACGCATACCGCGCTAACGATCATGGAGGAGTCGCGTACCACCAACCGCTGGTACCTGGTAGTTGTCATGGGTCGCAAGGCCGGCCATCTTGCCCTGGGCATCGGCAAGTCCGCCGGCGCAACGCTGACGATTATTCCCGAGGAGTTCGAGCAGCCGCGAATCAGCCTGGACGACATCTCCAGGGTCATCGAGGGTGCAATCATCAAGCGCCGGCTCAACGGTCAGGGCTACGGCGTCGCCGTGGTGGCCGAAGGCGTCGGCGAGAGAATCGACCCCGACGAGCTGAGGCAGACCTCTGGCCTCGACCTGAACTACGATCCCTATGGCCACGTCGCGCTCGCGGAGCTGCCTCTCTCCACCCTGATCAAGCAGCGCGTGCAAAATCGATTCTCGCAGCGGGGCGAGAAGGTCCACCTGACCGACGTCAATCTCGGCTACGAGCTACGTTGCGTCCAGCCGAACCCATTCGATATCGACTACACGCGTACGCTCGGCTACGGCGCCGTACGCTTCCTGCTCGACGGCAACAAGGACGGTCAGCTTGCCACGGGCGGCTTCGTACGACTCGACGGCGTCGACCTCCAGGTTCAGCCTTTCGAGGAGCTGCTAGACCCCGAGACGGGACGCACCCGCATCCGCATCGTCGACGTCAACTCGGAGCACTACCGTGTGACACGCGATTACATGATCCGTCTCAACCCGGAAGACCTGGAGAACGACGAGACGTGCCACCGCCTCGCCGAGGCCGCGAACATGTCAACCGCCGACTTCCGACAGGAGTTCTCGAAGCTCTGGCAGCCGGCTCCGGCCACCGCCTGACCTCAGTTGATAACGACGGGCTGACCCGGCACCTTCATACGCAGCCGGTAGACCGAGGTCTGCGCCGTCACGAACATGGTCTGCCAGTCGTCGCCGCCCCACGCCAGGTTGGCCGGGCTCTCGCCGACGCCGATGAAGCCGAGCAACTCTCCCCTGGGACTGAACACCCAGATGCCGTGGGGCGAGTTCGCTGCCAGATAAACGTTGCCGTGCACGTCGAGCTTCATGCCGTCCGGGCGGCCGGACTCGTCCCCGTGCTTCGCCTCGCAGAAGATGCGGCCGTTCGCCAGGCTGAAGTCAGGCGCCACGTCGAAGACCATGATGTGCTGACGCGCCGTGTCGCAGACGTACATCGTGCGCTCGTCGGCGGTTAACGCCAGGCCGTTCGGCGCCTGGAAGTCGTCCGCGAGCAGCTTCAGCGCCTTGGTTGAAGGCGTGTAGCGGAACACACCCGGGAACGGGTACTCGTTGCCGACAATCGAGCCGTCGGGCTGGCGTAGGCCGTAGAACGGGTCGGTGAACAGCACGTCGCCGTTCGAGGCCGTAATCACGTCGTTCGGGCTGTTTAGCCGCACACCGGGCTGGTAATGGTCGACCAGCGTCTCGTAGTGTCCGTCCGGGAACGTCTGGCTCACCTGGCGGCCGGCATGCTCGCAGGTCAGCAGCACTCCCTCCCGGGTGTAGGTGTTGCCGTTACCGATGTGGCTCTGCTCCGGCTCACGGAAGACCGTCACGCCGCCCGATTCCGTCCAGCGGCGCATGATGCCGGTACGCACGTCGCTGAAGATCAGGGTGCGCTGCTTGCTGTGCCAGATCGGGCCCTCTGTGAACACGCAGCCGGTCGCGATCTGCTCGACCTTGACGTCGACGTCCACCAGATCCTTGAGCCTCTCATCAACAACGACAACTGCCACTTCAGATGTTCCCTTCTAAGCTCATCGCGAACGCCGGTTACCTCAAATGAAACCTAAGACACCGCCTCGGCCGCCACCGGCTGACGAACATGTTCGTCATGATCCGATTCCCAGATCGGGACGAGGTCAGGCTCCGTCGTGTACGTATGCACCGGCCGCACCAGGAACAGGTCTGGGTTCGACATCGTAGGGTGCTCGATGCCCTCCTGCAGATCCTTCGCGACGCGCATCAGATAGCGGCGCATGTAGATGATCGCCGTGTCGGACGTGCCAAGGTGCTCCTTGCTACGGTCATAGATCGTGCCCATCGATTCGGTGACGGCCGCGTCCTGCACGCGGTTGGTCGGCATGCCGGTGTAGTTGTAGGTGCGTTGCATCTCGCGGTCGATCAGGTAGTCGTTGCCTTTGTTCCGGGTCTGTCGCCAGGTACCGGGGATGAGCTCGATGTACGGCGTCTTCGCGTAGGCGGGCACCGGCTCGCTGATCGTCCACCACCAGCTGTGCTCGTCGTCCGAGGGAATGAGCATGATGCCGCCGCCGCCCCAGAACGGGTTCGGGATCGAAACGAAGGTCGGCAGCACAAACGGCGTCACGCGCCAGTAGTACTGCCCGTCCTCCTGGTCGCGCCGGCCGCCGTAAACGAAGCCGAACTCGGTCTCCTTGAGCTGCAATCGCGGCGCAACGGTGTTGGCAGGCATACGCTGCGCGCCCATCGTGTTCAAAGTACGGTGCAGGAAACCGATATGCGCCGTGTCGATGTTGCCTTCGAGTCCCTGGACGTAGTTCGACTCTTGCAGCCACTTGTAGACGCGCCGCGTGTCGCTCTTTGGCTGCAGCGTCCAGTGGTAGTTCGGCAGCTCCGGACGCTTCTCCTTCGGACCCATGTAGATCCAGATAACGCCGCCGCGCTCGACACCGGGGTACGCCTGCACCCGCACCTTGCTCTTGAAGTTCGACTCCGCCGGCTCCGAAGGCATGTCGACGCAGTCGCCGTTCACGTCGAACTTCCAGCCGTGATACACACAGCGCAGCCCGTTCTCCTCGTTGCGGCCGAAGAACAGCGACGCGCCTCGATGCGGGCAAGCCTGCGCCACGAACGCCACCTCGCCGTCCGTGTTGCGAAACGCGATCAGGTCCTCGCCGAGGATACGGAAGCGAATCGGAGGCGAATCCGGCGACGGCAGCTCCGAGGGCAGCAAGGCCGGCAGCCAGAAGCGGCGAAACATCTCGCCCATGGGCGTGCCCGCGTCGGTACGACAGATCAGCTCGTTGTCAGAGGTGCTCAGCATTTCGAAGGGTCCTTCTAGGTTTGGGAATGGCGTCGCCTATTCTACGCCTTCGACTCCGTGCGAGGCGGCCGGCCCGCGCCCGGCGGGCCCGCAAACGCCTGCGCCACCGAGAGGAACTCGCGCGCATGCGGGCCCTCGCAGCGCAGCGACGTGTCGTCCGGATGGATGCGCTGCGTGACGACGCGACAGAAATCGCCGGCACTGCCGTAGATACGGTCAGGCGCGTCCGGCGGCCCGAAGCGCCACACTGCGCCCGAAGGCGCCACCAGCTCGACGTAGAGCGGCGTCGAGGGCGGCTCGAGACCGTGCGTACGAAAGGCGAAGTCGCGCGTCAGGTGCCCCAGCAGCGCGATGTGGCGCAGCCGGTCTGTATCGACGGCCGGCACGCCCGCAGCCTCGAGGATGTCGAGACCGTGCGACCAGTGCTCCATGAGCCGCGCCGTCGTGTAGCTGCGCGCGCTCATCGGCCGGCCGACCCATGTCAGCCGCTCGTCGCCTTTGAGGGCCCGCAGCGACGCCACCAGACGTGCATTCGAGCTGCGATACCACTCCCGTATTTCGTCCGGTGTCATCGTGCGGCCGCGCAGCATGCCGGCGGTCAGCACGCCCTCACGCCGCCCGTCGCGCGTCAGCGGCTCGCCCAGCACACCGGCCGTAGCGCTTTCGTCCGTCTCGGCGAGGTGCACGACGCAGTCGCGCAGCGTCCAGCCTTCTGCCGCGCTCGGACGGTCCCACGCCTCGTCCTCCGCTGCGTCGATCGCCGACTGCACGACGCGGCTCTCGGCCTCGAGGTCGTCGACCAGCGTCTCCCATTCCGACGGCACTACGTGAACACTCCCGCGACCGCGTAATCGGCTATTTCGTCCGGCGTCAGGCCGAGGATCTCGCTCATTACGTACTCGGTGTCTTCGCCCAGGCAGGGCGACGCCTTGTGCAGCATTTCCTTCTTGGCAGAGAAGCGCGTTATCAAGCCATCGAACGGGATTTCGCCGACCTCGCTGTGCTTCAGCCGCACGAAGTAGCCTCGCGACGCCAGCTGTGGGTCGGCGTGCAGGTCGGTCATGCGCTGTACAGCCGCGGCCGGTACGCCGGCCTCGACCAGGCGTCGTTCAAGTGCGCCGTGCTCCTGAGTCGCGGTCCAACCGCGTAGCGCCGCATCGATATCGTCTCGTACTTTTAGTCGTTCGCTCAGAGCATCGAAGCGTGTGTCGGCGAATGCATCCAGCGGCGCAATCGAGCGCAGGGTGCGCCACTGTTCCGGCGTCTCGCAGGCTATCGCGACGTAGCGCTCGGTGCCGGCGGCGGGATAGACGCCGTGCGGACACGCCCAAGGAGAGTCGTGCCCTGCGGCGTGTGCAGTGCGGCCGTTCACCGTCTCGTCCAGCACCAGCGGCTCCAGGAAGTGGATCGCCGACTCCACCTGCGACACGTCGAGGTGCTGGCCGAGGCCGCTCTTGCGCCGCTCCAGGATCGCAGCCGCCAGCGCCGAGACCGAGTAGCGTGGCGCGATCACGTCTGTATACGGTCCCACGGGACCCGTCGGCGGACGGTCCGGCCAGCCCGTAATGTAGTGCAGGCCCGAGATCGCGGCGCCGTGCGGTCCGTAGCCCGCGAACGACGCCCACGGCCCGGTCTGACCCAGAAGGCAGGTGCTGATCATGATTAGCTCGGGGCGCTCCTTGCTCAGCGTCTCGTAGTCGAAGCCCAAGCGCTTCATGGTGCCGGGCGTGAAGTTCTCCACGATTACGTCCGCCCAATCGATCAGGTGCTTGGCCAACTGCTTGCCCTCCGGCGTCTGCAGGTTCAGCGCCACGCCGAGCTTGGACGAGTTGAGGTTGTTGTAGTAGTGGCTGCGGTTGATCCCCGGCTCGTTGTCTTTGAAGGGCGTCAGCGTACGCACGTAGTCGACTCGCGTCGACGACTCGATACGAATCACGGTCGCGCCGTGGTCCGCCAGCGCCTTACCGGTGATCGGTCCGACGGCCACCCAGCTGAAGTCGACCACCTTGAGCCCGTCGAACGCCTCGCCCAGCCGGTCCTTGTCCGGCCGAACCCCAGAGCTGAGCGGTGGCAGGCTGAGCCAACGCTGGATCAGCGCCTGGTGCTCTCCCAGCTTCGGCGCCGAGGCCCTCAAATCGAGATCGAAGCGCGAGGAGCGCACCGATAGCCCCGGGCGCACGATGCCGTCAACCTCCTTCCAGTAGCCCCTGGCCTGCAACTGCGGGTTCTCCAACAGGTCGCGTGTCGTATTCACGGGGCCGAGGTGCACGTCGCTGGTCCAGGCCCAGGCCATCAGCTCCAGCTTGCGCCGCGACGCGAAGAAGACGCGTGCCGCTGCGGCCGCCTGCTCGGTCTGCGACTCGCTCAGCGCGTCGGCGGCACGGGCTGCGTCCCAGGCATCCCAGTCGATCGCCAATAGCTCGTCGCTTAGGAGGCCTTCGTCCCGCAGCGCCGGCACGATGCTCTTCGTTATCGCAGCGAGGAAGTTTCGCTGGCTGGTCGGCGTCACCACCACGTAGCCGTCCTTACAGGCGCTGACTCCCAGGAAGGGACCGCGGCGCGCCGGCATCACGGCCGTAGCGCGATCATCACCGTAGCCGGGCGGGTCCCCGCCGGTCAGCGACGGGTAACCCGGGAAGTTCATGAGCGACCAGACCATTGCCTCCTGCATCGACATATCGAGGCGCTGGCCGAGGCCCGACAGCTCGCGCTCGTTCAGGGCGATGATCGCGTCGGCCGCGGCCTGGCCTCCGGCATGAAACGCTGCCTGCGGGTAACCGACCGGGATCGGCGGCCGATCGCGGTCGCCCTGTAGCCCAACGCGCCCACCCGCGGCCTCGAGCGTCAGCTCGGTCGCCGGCCAGTGCGCCTTGGGACCGCTTTGTCCGTACGGCGTCACCGATACGTAGATCAGGCGCGGATTCAGCGTGCTCAGCGTTTCGTAGCCGAGGCCCCACGCCTCCATCGTCCCCGGATCGAACGACTCGACCAGGATGTCGGCGCGGCGCGCCAGCTCTCGCAGCGTTTCGCGCGCGGAGGCATCGTTGATGTCGAGCACGACGCTGTGCTTACCGGCGCCGACCGCCTGCCAGTACAGGGAGGCGCCATCGCTGCCGTCTCGCTCGTCGAATGGGGCACGGCGCCGCGAGTCGACACCGCCGGGCGGCTCGACCTTCATCACCTCGGCTCCGAGGTCGGCTAGCAGGCGTCCCGCCAGCTCGGCGCGCGAGTTGGTCAGGTCAAGGACGCGTATGCCATCGAGCAATCGAATGGGTGCAGCGGTCATTGCCGCTCAGTATGCGTCGCGGCGAATCGTGCGAAAAGGCGTTATCGACCTGCCGCAGCGCCTTCCAGCTCTCGCTCAGTCTTCACGTCGGCGCGATGGCCTCGCGTCCAGCCACGGCCGCCTCGACCAGTCAGCACGCGGGCGTAGAGCAGCGTCTTCCACAGGACGTAGTGCGGTGCGTGCAGCAGGCAGCTCAGCGACACGCCGCCGCGTCCCAGCCTCGCGATGCCGGCGACGAGATAGAAGCACCTGCGCCCCGGCGACCCACAGCGCCAGCCTGGTCGCGACGGGTGAACCGAGCACGAACGCGCCTGTAACGCTGCCGCCCGCGAGCAGAGCCTGCACCGATTGCGGCGGCATGAGCAGGTCGATGCCCGCCGAGAGCCGTGTCCAGCTGCGCTGCCGCAGGCCATCGAGGATGAGACTCGGAGCATAGCGACGCGCGACATCGACCCGTCCCGCCTCCCAGCGCCGGTTCTGCCCGTCCGAGTCTGCGAGCGTCGCCGGCATCTCCGCCAGCGCGTAGGCGTCGTCGATGTAGTGCACCCGGTGCCCCTGCGCCACCAGACGTGCGTGCGCCTCGAGGTCCTCGGCCAGCCCGAAGCTGTCCCACAGCCCTTCCCGCAGCAGACGAGTGCTGATGATCATGCCGTTGCCCATGAGCCCGACCGAGGCGCCGAGCACCTCCTGGCCCATCGTGCGCACGCGGTTGTGCAGGTCGAAAGACAGGGCGCGCAGCGCAGTCGCCGGCGATTCGTCACGGTTTAGCACGCTGTCGTAGAGCTGAGCCAGCTCGAGGCCCTGGGACAAGGCCTCGTCTGCCGCCGCAAGCGCGTTGGCTGAGACGACCGAGTCGGCGTCGACGATCAGCGCAGCGTCGTATTCGTCCAGCGGCACGCACTGCATCAGCCAGCGCAATGCCTGGCCCTTGCCCCGCGATGCGGCGTCGAAGCGCTCGAACACGTTGACACCGGCACCACGCGCAATCGCCGCAGTTGCATCGGTGCAGTTGTCTGCGACCACGTAGATCTCGTATTGCGTCTGCGGATAGTCGAGGTCCTCGAGGCTCGCGAGCAGGCGTCCGAGCAGCGCCTCCTCGTTGTGGGCCGGTACGAGCACGGCGAAACGGCTGCGATGGAACTTCGGCGCGACGGCTCGCCTCCGGTAGAAGAAGCTCGCTGCGGCCAGCACTGCAAGATAGGTCGACACGACGGCCTGCCAGGCTTCGACGAGGAGCAGCGGCAGCAGGAAGACGATGCTCACGCGTGACCTCGATTCAGCAGGCGCTTGGCCGCGGAGCGCAGCTTCCAGTAGGCTCGGTCCTTCACGTAAGCGCCCTGAGACCGGTATGCCCGCAACTCGTAGTTGTGGTCCGAAACGACGCCGTAGCGCTGCTTGTAGGTGCCTTCGTTGCGTAGCAGGTCGACCCGCGACAAGCCCGGCTTCGATGCCGGTGCGGATGCTCAGGCAGTCGAGCAACAGCCCGAGGCTGGCTTTCTCCCACTCGGGGCCCGGCTTGTAACCGTAGGTGTAGGCGTAGCGCGTGCCCTCGACATCGAAGCCGAGGCCGGCTCCCACCGGACCTTCGGGCGTCTCCAGCAGCGACAGGTATAGCGACCCATGCTCGTACATCGAGTACGCGAGATCGAGGTAGAAGTCGCGTGCCTCGCTGCTGTCGAAGATTCCCGGCGCTCCTACGCTGTTCCAGCGCTGCGTGTGCAGCTCGAACAGCGTCCGCATCGCCGCCTCGATCTCGCATCGATCGCGCACCAGGCGGCTGGTGCCGCCGTGCTCGCTCTCGAAGCGGCGCTGCTTGCGCCCGATTTCCTTGCGCCAGCTCGACGAAAGGCTCGACAGGTAGTCCTGCCAACATCCGGGCAGGTTGACGCGGTGCACGTCGTTACCCGGCGACAGCCGTACGCGCAGCCCCGCGCGCTCGAGCTTCTCGGGCAACAGCTCAAGCAGGCGGCTCGAGGACGGCAGGTCCTGCAGCCATAGCATCTCCCACCGCTCGTCCGCCAGGCGCTCGACCAGGACGTCGAGGCTCTTGTCGGCGTCGCCCTCACTCAGCAGCGCGTCCTGGTAGTCGGCGATCGAGTAGTCCGTCAGCCCGGAGCCGAGAAACACCAGCGTGTCCATGCCGAGGAAGCTGCGCCGTGCCAACGGCAGCAGGGCTACGGGACGGCTTGCCTGCTGGGCCAGCATGACCAGCAGGTCCGCGTCCCGTGCCTGATGACGGGCGACTGCCTGGTTCCAGCGCCAGGTCGCGAACACACCGGCGTCCGTCGATTGCCGCTGCAGCTCACGCCACGCATCTTCCATCTCGCTCAGCTCGTCAACCGACCTCGCCTCAGCCAGCTTGATCGTCGACGCTTCAGTAGGCAGCACTCGCGACTCCATTCTTGTTAAGCGGCTCGGAGCCGCGCACGATGTCTTTGCTCGCTTCCGTCTGCGACGACAGAGCAGGCGCGAGCCCGAGCAGGCCCATCTGAACTCCTACGAAGACGGCGAGGCGATCGCTGAGGATGCCCTGGTCCAGCAGCACGAAAACCGCGAATGCGACGATCGAGAGCAGCGACAGCACGAACAGCGCTCGCATCTCGCGCTGAGCCGCCGTTGCCTTGATCACGGCTACGTACTTGAGCACGGCGGAGCCCATGACGTACTCGAACGCGGCCAGGCCGAGCAGGCCCGTCGTCATGCCGAGCCACAGATAGCCGTTGTGCGGCAGGTAGAGGTACCACGTGTACGTGTCGCTGATGTCGGGTAGAGGTACCGCCTGGTGGATCTGAAGTCCGAAGCCGACGCCAAGCAGCGGGTTGCTCTTCGCCGTCGCTTTAAGGTCTGCGTCCTCGATCGTGCGGTAGTCGTTGGACGATGCGTCGCGCTGGTTCGGCTCGAAGGTCGATTTCACGGCCTGAACCGGCGTCGCGGCCAACGACGTGCTGCTCCAGCCCCAGGCGCCGTAGATGCACATCGCCACGGCTGCCATCGACACCAGCTTCACCAGCCCGCGCCGCCGTGACGGCTCGAACACGAAGATCAGGATCGTCAACACGGCCACACAGAGGATCAGCGCCCCAATCGCTACACGACGTTGGTTCGCCAGGAACGGAATGAGAACAAATGCCAGCGCGATCAGCGACAACCGCTTGTCACGTTTCGACAGCCCGAATGCGAACGCCACGACCACGAACAACAGGACGAGCAGGAAGAAGAAGCTCTCCTCGTGCTCCATCAGTGCGTTGCCGGCGACACCCGTGTCGCTGGTCTGCACCTGCCCGTGAAAGTCGACCACGTAGCGCCACAGCCCGATAACGCCCTTCGCCGCGGCGCCGGCCAGGAACATCCCAAGCAGCAATCGAGCCTGGGCCGGCGTCTTGATCAGGTTCACAGTCAGCAGGTATACGGCGAACATCAGGAACATCGAGCGCACGCCCCAGAGCGCGATCTTCAGGTCGCCGCCCGACGCGTGTCCCCGATATACCCCGAAGGCCAGCACAGCCAGCAGCACCGCGAAAGGCACGATCAGCGGCCCGCCGCGCAGCGTCAGGCGCTTCTGCAGTAGCAGCACCACGATGCAACCGATGGCGAGGACTTCTATGGGGGTGAGGATCACGCCACGTACCGGCATGAAGCTCTGGATGTCCTGGAAGGCTGGTATGCGGTCCGTCAACGACAGCCCGGCGCCGAGCTTGTTCGACTCCACCATCACGGCGCAGGCGAACATCCCGTACACGGCGACTACCGGCGAGCGCCAGACCACCGCCGCACCGAGCGGCAGCGCCACCAGCGCGGCGACCAGCATCACCGCCTGCGAGACGTTGCCGGAGGTTAGCGCCCAGCCGAAGAACGTCAGGGTACAAACCGCGGCAAACCCCAGCAGGATCAGGTCGACCGTCTGGCGGCGCTGGCGTTGCAGGGTGAGCGCGTCTCCGTAGATCACGCCGCGACCTTGTTGAACTGCGGCACATCCAGGTAGCGGCGAAGCAGCGACACGCCGCCGAGGCCGTCACAGACGCCCTGCCAGTGCACCAGGTCGTAGATACCGCCGTAGGCGTAGCGCTCAATCTTGCGCAGCCTCAGCCAGCCCGCGACCATCGCGACGGCCCGGATCCCCTTCAGGCCCAGCGAGAACAGGCGCGGCCGCCCCAGCAGGACGCCGGCGACCTTCTTCAAGAGCGGGTGGCGTTCGCGGTATTCATGCGCCACGTGGCCGAGCATGAAGGCCTTCGACATCTTGAGGATTTCGCCGGCGTCCCACAGGCCGCCACGGTAGGCGGCATCGAGCCACGACTTGTAGCTGCGGTAGCCTGAGTGATGCCCGATGGCCTCGGGATTGAACTCCCAGCGCACGTGCGCATCCAGCAACCGCAGACCCAGATCGCTGTCTTCGCAGTACTTCACGCGCTCGTCGAAGCCCCCGACGTCACGAAACGTCTTCGCCGGCAGGCAGAAGTTACCGCTGTAGAGAATGTGGCCGTCGGCGATGCGCTCGCCGCGGATCATCTCCTCGTACTGCTTGTCGAACTGCCACTCGAGCCAGCGCCACCAGCCCGGCGGATTGGCGTTTGGCAGGTCGCTGGGTGCCAGCCGCCCGAGAGCAACGCAGGGTCCGCACTCGGCCTGCAGACGCAGGTTCGATTCGACAAAGCCTGGCACCGGCGCCACGTCGTCGTCGATGAACATCAGAATCGCTCCACTCGCTTCGGCCGCACCGCGGTTGCGTGCCACAGCGACACCGCTCTGCACCTGGTCGATGACCTTCAGCTGCAGACCCCAGTCGCGGCTTCGCAGCATCTCCAGCGTCTCGTCCGTCGAGCCGTCGCTGACCACGATGACCTCGATGCGGCTCATGTCCGCGGTCTGCCCGGCCAGCGCGTCGAGCACGTGCGCCACGCTCGCGGCCCGGTTGTGCGTCGGTATCACGATCGATGCCAGCGCGGCGCCGGCATCCTTGACGGCTTCTAGTCGATTCGACATTGGATCACCTCTCGGTTGTTTGCAGCACGGTTACGACCGGCAGTTCAGAGCGCTCCAGCGTCTCAGACTGCGCCCGGGCGCTGAGCCACTGTCGTACCAGGCTCGTGAGGTCGCTGAGTTGGACGCCGCCGATCGCGAGCAGGATTGTGGCGTAAGTCACGGCGCCGGCCGCGACCAGCGTGTACTCGGGCAGATGCAGGACGTCGCGCCCGCCCAGCACGACGCCCGCCATGACCACGACCGCGACAAGGGCCCGGGCGCACTGCGAATAAAGGTCGCGTCCCAGGACACCCGCTGGCATCAGCTTCGCGGCCAGCACGAGCTGGAAGCTCTCGGCCAGGAGGGCGGCAACGGCAGCACCGATGGCGCCGTTGTTCGTCCAGCGGTCGAAGCCGGTAATCAGGACGAAGTTCAGCACGAAGCCGACGATCAGCGCGACGACCATCAGCTTCACCCACTCGGCCTGCTCATCCATGGCGATGACGATCATGTTCATGATCATCAACGCGCCGGAGATGGGCAGCGTAACCGCCAGGATCACGAGCACTGGTACAGATTGGTCGAAGGCATCCGGGTAGCCCAGAAGTCTGATCACTGTGTGAGCCATCAGCGACAGCCCCACACCCAGCGGCAGGCCTGCCAGAAAAGCCAGAGCCATACCCCGGCGCGCCATGTTCGCGAAGCCCGCGTTGTCGCGGCCGGCGTGAAGACGCGTCATCGCCGGCAGCAGCGCCGTCACCAGGACCAGCGGCAGGAAGTGCAGCGTCGTCACGAGCTGCAGCGCGGCACCGTACCAACCTACGACCGCCTGGCGCGTCAGCAGCTGCAACGACGTGACGTCCATCCACTGGTAGACCTGCGTGATCGCGCCGGCACTGAGGAACGGGATGCCGCCCCAGACCATGACCTTCATCAGCGACAGGTCCAGATGCGGGCGCTTCAGACCGAAGCTCACGAGCGCCACGCCGTCGACGGCCAGCGCTACGACGGCAGCCGCAAGCACGACCAGCCCGAACGCAACGACGCCGTAGCCTAGCAGTAGCACAGTTACGCCGGCCACCGCCATCACAGCCTTGTTCGCCACCTCGGTAACGGCCAGCCAGCGCATCTTCTCGATCGCCTGAATCGCGAACTCGAGCGTCCGTGCCAGCGACATCACGATCAGTGTCACGCCGGTGATCTGCAGCAGCGTACGTAGCTCGCCGTGAGTCGTAATCTGCAGCACCGGCAGCATCAGCTCGAACGCGACGATGCTGACCACGAGCCGGACCGTCAGGGCGTTCCACAGCAGGTCCGACCACTCATCGTCGCGGACCGCTACACGCTTCACGAGGTACGTTCCGACGCCAAGATTCGTGACCACCAGCAGCATCGTTACGAGCGCGGTGGCAAACGTGACCTGGCCGAAGCCGTTGTCGCCGAGGTACTTCGGCAGGAACAGGATCAGGACGGTCGTGAGCGTCCAGGTCGCGATCTGGCGCAGGATCAGCGCGCCGACGTTATCGATGATTCTTCCGATGCCGGTTCCACTCATCCCAGCACGTACCAGGCGCCGGCCAGCAGCAGCACGCCGAACACCAGCGGCCCGACCTTGCCGGTAGCCCGGCCGGAGCGCAGGCCGATCAGCGCCACGCCCAGCGTCAGAACAGCTACGAAAGCAAACCCCTGCACGCTATAGCAGCCTGTCTAGCCAGCCCGGCAGACGAGAACGATGCCCGTTGAGCACGATCCCGAGAATGTTGTCTTCACCTATGAGCTCCATCGCGTCGCTAACGATGTCTGCTGGACTTGAGTCAGCCTTGACCACCCAGACGACGCCGTCGGCCCACAGGGGCATCAGCGAGGCGCTGTAGCGGCTGTTCACCGCCGGCAGGTCGACAATCGTGACGCGGAACAGGGAGCGCAGCGTCTGGAACAGATCGCGTGGGTTCTCGGGGCCGTCCGGCAGGACCGTCCCGCCGACGCCGGCCGGCATCACCCACAGGCGTCCCGTCCAGCGGACCGCGCTCATGATCAAAGAGTGAGCGTTGAGGCAGTCCTTCAGCCCAGGCGACGGGTCGGTATCGAATAGCGCGTGGAGCTGAGGCTTCTGCAGGTTTGCGTCGACCAGGATCGTCTGGCGGTTGAACTCGTCGGCCATCAGCTCGGCCAGCGCCATCGCCACCGTCGTCTTGCCCTCACCCTCGAGGGCGCTGGACACCGCGATCACGATGTGGCCGTCTGGTGGCATCGCGGCCAGCACGCGGCTGTGGACGTGACGCAGCGCGTCGTAGATGTCGAGGCGCGCCTTCGGACTGGCGAGTACGTTGGGCGCCGCCGCGCGCTCGCGGCCCAGCGAGATATCTGGTGCGGCCTCGACCGCGTCCGGCCTGGCAGTATGTGCCTTGTCGCCTACTCGTGGCGCCATGCGGATGTTCGACGCCTCGACGTGGTCTCGCAGCGACCTCGGCGCCGTCTCCATGACCGCGTCGACGCGTGTGCGAATCGACTGCTGCACGCCTCTAGTCACATGGAAGCTCTCAGTGGCCACGAGCCGCTCCAATCTTCGCGTTCGGAATCAGCGGCAGTACGCCGATGACTGGACGCCCAAGTCGAGTCTCGATGTCCTCGGGGATGCGTAGCTCTCGGTCGAGCCAGGTGCGGAAGACTATGAGCACGAAGCCCAGCACGAAGCCGAGCATGGCGGCCATGATCCCGTACTTCACCAGCGATGTGATGCTCAATGCCTTCTGCGGCGCGTCCGGAGCATCGACCAGCGTTACGTTCGTGCTTTTGTTGGTCCAGTCCGTCAGCGTCGAGAGCGTCGACGAGTCGCGGTTGAGCTTCAGTTGCTCAAGCCGGGAGGTAGCGTCCTGGTACGCCGTTTCGAGGTCTTGCAACTGCTGCGACTGCGCCTGCGTCGGCGAGGCCGGCATCGTGGCTGCGTACGACGAGTACTCCTTGCGCGCCTCGTCCACCTCCTGCTGGAGGTTCGTGATAATCGGGTCGTGGACGTTGTTGCTTTCGTCGACCTTGCGCTGGGCGGCGTCGCCCTTTTCACGCAGATAGTTCGTAGTCGCGGCCTGAACCAGCTTCTGCCCGGCGGCCTTGTCCGGACCCTTGTATGTCACGAGGAGCAGGTTGTCGCCCTTGGCTGTAACCGCAATCGTCTTCAGGACGTAATCGGTGGCGGCCTTCCAGGCGGCGTCGACGTTGGCCGGTTGCGTGCCGCCGAGCTTCTTCGCGACGGGGTTGAGGCCGATGTCGGCAAACCAGGTACCGGGCGCCGTGGGAGCCGGCCACTGCATCGCCTGGACCTGAGGCGCCAGGCCGGCATCGGTGACGATCTGCTTGCGGAAGGCGACGGTCGCGAGCCAGTCCTGGAATGCTGCGGCTTCGTCCGTGCTTGGCGTCGACGCCTTCGATGCCGATGCCGATGATGTGTCCGTCGCAACGTCGACCCACAGCGTGGCGCTGGTGGTATACGAGGTCGGCAGAACCTCCAGCGCGATGATCGCCAGCAGCGGCAGCAGCACGACGGGCAGGATCAGCATCCTCGGATGGCGGAACAACGTCTCCAGGTATGACTTCACGGAGCGCCTCCTTGCAGCGGCTTCGGATGAACCGGGCGGCTGTTCATGTTGCGTCGGGTAAAGCGGTCGCGAGCGGCCGAGAACAGCAGGCGGGCGAATGCCGGTAGGTCCAGCAGATAGCGCTTCCACAGGCGCCCGGGCTCGCTCGAGAGGCGGTAGAACCACTCGAGGCCGGTACGGCGCATCCAGCCTGGCGCGCGCGTCGCTCCGCCGCTGAGCACGTCGAAGGTGCAGCCGACGCCGATGCTCACCGGCACGCCGAGCTGCTTCAGGTTGTCGCGAATCCAGACGTCCTGCTTCGGCGCACCCA
This sequence comes from uncultured Chloroflexia bacterium, assembly GCA_963732945.1. Lineage (GTDB taxonomy): Bacteria > Chloroflexota > Dehalococcoidia > DSTF01 > WHTK01 > WHTK01. The sequence continues at coordinate 607,352 of CAVTBL010000004.1, read as the reverse complement.
GCGCCACCAGCAGCACGTCCGGCCGTGCGAAGCGGATCTGCTCGCGAATGTGCTGCTCCTCGTCCTCATCCCAGGCGCCATGCGGCGGCGAGTAGGTGCCGGCGATGCGCAGGTTCGGGTGACGGCGCACCATCTCCGCGCCGGCTGCGTCGGCGACGCCGGGGGCCGCACCCAGCAGGAACACGGACCAGCCCTCCCGGTCGCCGCGCTCGCAAATCGCGTCGACGAGGTCGATGCCCGCGACGCGCTCCGGCAACGTAGCACCGGCCATGCGCGAGGCCCAGACCAGCGGCATGCCATCTGCCAGTGCCAGATCGGCGGCATTCAACGTCGCCTTGAATTCCCCGGACGAGGAAGCAATGCGCAGAAAGTCGAGGTTCACGGTGACAACCTGTTTCGGCACGCGCTCTTCCACGAACTCCTCTATGCGGTCGAGCGCCTCGGCGTGTCTGAGCGGGTCCAGCATGACGCCCAGCAGCTCGACCGGTGGCTTCGGTGCGCCGACTATTGCGAGACGCGACAGCTGACGCCGCGACCCGGACGACGCTCTGGCAATCCTTGCCATAGCACTCCCCCAAACGGGGAGCTGTCGCCGGGTTCACCACTGGCCTGTCCAATCAGGACGTTCTCAGGACTTCTGGTGACCAAATAGACCCAACGGGGTCCGGTCCTGAGACTCTGGCCTCAACAGCTCTGTTGTGTTTCCTTACGTAAATCCAAACGGATTCGAGTGGGCCCGTATTACAGGGCAAACCCTTACCTCAGGACTCTCGAACGGAGCCTGGAGCGAACCTGACAGACGCCGGTTCAGTTAGTCGTATGTCAGCAGCGAGAACACGTCGTAGGCGGACAGGCGCTGACGCCCTGCGAGACCCGCAAGTTCGATGACGAAGGCGCAGCCTGCGACCTGCCCGCCGATCAGCTCGACGAGCTTCGCGGCGCCCGTCGCGGTCCCGCCCGTCGCCAGCAGGTCGTCGACCACGACGACACGCTGTCCCGGGACGAGCGCGTCTGAATGGATGTCGAGCTGGCCGGAGCCGTACTCCAGCGCGTACTCGACGGTCATGTGCGCCGCCGGCAGCTTGCCCGGCTTGCGCACCGGCACGAACGGCACGCCAAGGCGTTCGGCGATCGGCGCGCCGAAGATGAACCCGCGCGACTCGATGCCGACGATCACATCGGGCGATCGCTCTCGTGCGTACGTGACAAGGGCATCGACGGTCGCGCTGAACGCTTCCGGCGCCTTGAGTAGCGGCGTAACGTCGCGGAACAGGATGCCGGCCTCGGGAAAGTCCGGCACGTCGCGTATATAGCGGCGCAGATCGATCTCGCTCATCGTTACTCCAGCCGAATCGGCCACGGTCCCTCGACCTCGTAGGCCTCGTGCGCGCCCGGCCATGGCGGCATCGTCACGCCTAGGGCCCGTAGAGGCTCGTCGCCCAGGCAGCGGAACTGGAACCGCGTGCCGGTCGCAATGCTGATGCAGAGGCCTTCCCTGACCTCGACCGTCTCTTCGTGCTCTTCAATGCAGCGCCACATTTCACCGCGGCCGCTGAGGAAATACCACAGCTCGACGACGTTGTGATGCGCCACGGGCTGCGAGGCCAGGCCGGGCGCCAGCTCGAACACGGCCATGCTCCCGTGCTCGACTTCGAGCAGCGGGCGCACGTTGGAACCATCCGGCGCCGTTACCTGCGGCGCTTCATTGAGATGCAAGGTTTCGAATTTCGCCATCGCTGTGCTCCCGCGTAGAACGACCGTACCCATTCTAGAACGCCGCCTCGCTCAAACTTCGCATCAAGGCTCCGGCAGAACGGCCGAAGATAAGCGAGAGGAGTATGCGAACGACATGAATCGTCGCCGCAGCATCGTTTTCCTTGCCATCGTGCTGACCACGATGGCGCTGTCGTTCGCCTGTGGCGGTTCCAGCGCTGCGCCCGCTTCTTCCCCGACGCCGGCGCAGCCGCTCGCAACCTCGACTCCCGTGCCGGCGCCGACAACCCTCGCCGACGGGCTCAAGCAGACCGCCGAGAGCAAGTACCTTCCGGCGATGAGCCAGCCTCTCGCCGACGAGGTGCGCTCTCAGCCCTGGTACGCCGATCTAACCCAGGCCCGTCTCGACCTGATCGCGGCGATTCAGGAGTGCGAGCGCGAATCGCAGATACGCGGCGAAAAGCAGAGCGTCGCCGACGCGCTCGAGTTCGCCTCCGAGCAGCCGTGGTACAGGGACGGCCTCGACGACACGGAGGCAGCGCAGCTACGCGGCGTCTTCTTCGCCTACGCCCAGTCGCTCAAGGACGATAACGCCCCGCAGATCGGCCCGATTCTCAGCAAGACGATTCAGTATCAGCTCGAGGACGTGCTGCAGCTGCCGGAGAGCGGCGAGATGGTGCTGCTCGTCTCCGCCGATGATCCGGCGGTCGGACGCAAGGCTCTTAACATCGCAGCCGACGCCCTTCCTCGCGTCGAACAGATTGTCGGCAAGTTCCCTTACAACTTCCTGTACGTCAGCATCACTGACCTGCCGGACATTTACGCCGGTCTCTCGTACGACCAGTTCATCGCCATCGCCCCGAACTCGGTCGACCAGGCGACGATCACCCACGAGATCACGCACTCGACGCTGTACGGCATCTTCCCGACCTGGTTCGAAGAAGGCTTCGCGCACTTCATCGAGTACTACCTGACGACCGGCCTCGACGACGGCGTCAAGTACTTCTCGGACGAGCTCAGCCAGCTCGAGGCGAGCAGCAAGCTCTACGTTGGACCCAATGCCGGCTACAACTTCATCGACTACGTAGCGGAGCGGGCCCAGGGCTTCCTCTTCCTCAAGGGCTTCTACGACATCACCGGCATCGACTCCGTCTCAGCGACGATCCGCTCGCTGCGCACCAAAACCTTCAGCAGCCAGGACTTGATCCGGACGCTGATCCAGAACAGCCCGCCCGACAAGCAACCGGCGTTGCGCAAGTTCGTCTGCCAGGACGTACGCGGCACTACCCACGATTACTGCGCCGACTAATTAGTTATGTAAAATCCTGCCGTCTGCAGGTCCGCCGGGTTAACTTGCGGCTCACGAGTCTCGTTCCTAGTATGAATTGGATTCTGCCGGCCGAATGCCATTCAGGCCGTCTGGAAAGGTGACCAAACAGTCTTGAGGGGCCCGGCTAAACTCGTATTCTCGCTAGTCCTTGCAGCAGTCATCGCGATCGGAGCTTATGCAGCCTTCCCGCAGCCGCAGGCCGAAGCCAGCGGCGCGATTCTCTATCAGCCACAGGCCACCTGCGGCTCGACCACCACGGTAGCCTTCAGCTGGCTGCCCGTACCCGGCTCAACCGCCCAGCACCTCGACCTGAGCGTGCACGATAACGACCTCGCCGACGGCACTTATACGACGATCCCCCTGCAGCCGCACCAGACGTCGATAACGCTACAGCCGATTCGTGACGACCTGCCGAACTTCTGGCGCGTCGTCGGCACCGCACCGGACGGTACGGAGTACTCGTCACAGATCGACGCCTTCATGCCCTGCGGCCGCCCGATTCTGCTGGTTGGCCCGTCAGAGTGCATCAACTTCACCAACGAGGGCGTCACCTTCCGCTGGGCGCCCCTGGCGCAGTCCAACGGCCAGCAGTACCTCGAAATCGATCCCACGGGAACCTTCTCCGGCGACAGCGTGACTCGCCTCGGTCCCTTCGATGCCACTACCAGCACCTACCAGCAGGCGAACTTCCAGAACGACACGACCTACTACTTCCGAGTCGTCCTGGAGCAGGACGGCGCCAATCCCCTGATCAGCCAGGTGGGCGCCTTCACCCCGTCCTGCATGCCGGTAATCCGCACCGACCTCTACGGCACCGACGACCGCCTGGTCTCGCCGCAGATGGGCATCAACGCCCCCGTCAACATGCGCGACGTCGGCTTCGACAACGTGCTCGGCGTGCCCAGCGGAGCCTATGACGTCGTGCGCTACAACTTTGCCGCCTACCCGCAGCTCACCGGCGCGCCCGGGCAGGACGGCACGATGCTGATCGGCGGTCACGTCGACTACTACGTCGTCGGTCTCGCCGTATTCGCGCCGCTGCGCAAAGCGCAGGTCGGCGATACGGTCGAGTACTGGCAGGGTGACACGAAGTACACCTACGTGGTCGACTGGGTGACCGACATCCCCTACGACGACGGCCTGTCGCAGTACCTCGTGCACGGCGAGAAGGCGCTGCTGCTTATCACCTGCAACGGTATCTTCAACAAGGCTGAGTACGGTGGTTACAACGAGCGTCGCCTGGTGCACGCGGTGCTTCAGACGACGCCGCCGAACTGACGCCTCGACGTGAGAACGAAGAAGGGCCCGTCCATCAGGACGGGCCCTTCTCTTTAACCTCAGCCGTGGGCCGAAGCTCTGCCTGATTTACTTACGCATCGCGACGCGCAGGCCAGGCATAAAGCCGTCGACGCGCTCGAGGTCGACAATCAGGGCGAGGCCCTTCTTCTCCTTGTCCGCGTTGCGCTCCGGCTCCGGCGAGCTGTCGTAGACCTTGTTACGAGTCGGGTCGTCGCTCTCGATGTGACCGAGGCCGCGGAACTGCAGCATGGCGCGCGTCTCCGGGTCGCGGTAGAGCATCGTGATGTGGTTGTTCTTCTTCAGCGCGTTCTGAAGACCACCCTCGGGGTTGCGGACCCACACGGCGAGCTGGTTGTCGCTGTAGACCTGGGCGCTGCCGCGGTAGGACAGGCTCGGCTGGCCGTTCTCGTCCACGTAGGCCACGATGATCGGCTTGCCGCTGGTGTACGAGCTGTTCACCGCGGTCTTGATCTCGTCGACCAGGTTCATGTCGGTCAGTGGAGCCGGGGGCTGTGCAGGCGCAGTCATGTACTTTTCCTCCTACTGTACTTTGTCTCTTTTGGGATCACGCCCGATTATACGGGCGGCGTCCACTAAGGGCCATCCGATTAGCCTCGTAACACCCCTGATACCTGGCCTCGAAACCCTTACTTACCCCATAGCTCGCGCGACGCGATCCGACAGCCCTCTGCCATCGCTTCGAACTTCGCCCAGGCAATCTTCGCGTGGCCTACGCGTCCGCCGAGGCCGCAGTCCGTCCCCGCGATCACGTTCTCGCGGCCGACCACGCTCGCGTAGCGCTCGAGCCGGTCGGCGACCAGGCGCGGGTGCTCGATGAAGTCGCTGGCGTGCCCGACGACGCCCGGCATCAACACGGCGCCGTCCGGCAGCTTCACGTCCTCCCAGACGTGCCATTCGTGTTCGTGACGCGGGTTTGAGGCCTCAATCGAGTAGACGCCGGCGTTGACCTTGAGGATCAGGTCGGCGATGTCGCGCAGCGGGATGTCATTCTTGTGCGGGCCGTGGATGCTGCCCCAGCAGACGTGCAGCCTCACGCTCTCGCGCGGGACGTCCTTCAGCGCCACGTTGATCGACTCGACGCGCAGGTCCGCGAAGGCTCGATACGCCGCCACGTCCATGTCGCGGTGGATCTGCCAGGCGTCGGCCAGGTCCGGGTCGTCTATCTGCAGCAGGAAGCCCGCGTCCGTTATCGCCTTGTATTCCTCGTTCATCGCCTCTGCGATCGCGAACAGGAAGTCTTCGTCGTTCTTGTAGTGCTCGTTGTGCAGCCAGTGCTCGATCGTCCCCGGCGCAATCGCCGTTAGCACCGCCTCTTCGACCTTGACGCCCTCGATCGCCGCACGCAGGTTCTCGATGTCGCTCTGCACCTGCTGCTGCCCGACGTAGCGCAGCGGCCCTACACAGTAGACGGGCGCGTTGAGGCCCCCGACGGCGCCCGCGCGCAGCGTCGCCGGCATTCCGGCCCCGCCGGCGAAACCGCGTCGGAAGTACTCGCCGAACTCCGCCATGTCGCGCCCGACGATCGAGCCGGCGCCTGCGGTCCTTGCCTGCGTCTGCCGCTGCTCCAGCCCTTCGAGGCGCGTGCTGGCGTAGGTCTGCCAGCTGCGCTTCGACTGCTCGCCGTCGTTGACGATGTCGATCCCCGCGTCGACCTGCTGGCGCACTACCTCGGCGACTGACTGCTTGACACGCTGCTGCAGCGCCGCCTCACTCACGTCCTTGCCGGCGTCGCGGTCCAGCAGCATCTGCCACAGGTCATCGGGACGCGGCAGGTTGCCGGCGTGGCTGGCGAGAATACGGTCCGTGCTGCGTTTCATGCGTGTCCTTTCGATTCGACCATCAGGTCCAGAGTCGCTTGCTGGCGATGCGAGCGCCTTCGACCAGCGCGTCGAACTTCGCCCAGGCGATCTGCGGGTGGCCGACGCGCGGCCCGAGGCCGCAGTCCGTCCCCGCGATCACGTTCTCGCGGCCGGCAATCGTGGCGTAGCGTTCGATGCGCTCCGCGACCAGCTCCGGGCTCTCGATGAAGTCGCTGTCGTGACCGACGACGCCGGGGATTAGCACCTTGCCGTCCGGCACGCCCGTCTCCTTCCATGCGCGCCAGTCGTGCGCGTGCCGCGGGTTCGCGGCCTCGACGGCGAAGCCCTGGCAGCGCGTCTTGAGCACGACTTCGATGATGTCGCTCATCTCGATGTCGTACTTGTGCGGGCCGTGGTAGCTGCCCCAGCAGACGTGCAGTCGCACCATCTCCGGCGCGATGTTGCGCAGCCCGTGGTTCAGCGCCTCGATGCGCAGCGCAGCGTGCTTGCGATACGCGGCGACGTCCATCTCAGGGTGCATCTGCCACGCATCCGCCAGGTCCGGGTCGTCGATCTGCAGCACGAAGCCGGCGTTGACGATTGCCTCATACTCCACGCGCATCGCCTCGGCGATCGCGTACAGGTACTCCTCGGGCGTCTTGTAGTAGTCGTTGCGCAGCCAGTGCTCAATCGTCCCCGGCGAAACCGCCGACATGAAGCCTTCCTGCGCGCTCGATCCCACGAGCGCGGCCTTGAGGTTGTCGATGTCACGCTGCAGAACGTCCTGTCCGACGTAGGTCAGTGGCGCAACGCAGGCGTCGGCGCGCGGTATGGCGCCGCTCGATGTGATGCCGCCGCGTGTGTTCGGGCCGCGGCCCGGCCCCATCGTCTCGAAGTACTCGGGGAAGTCGACAGCGTCGCGGCCGAAGATCGAGTGGCTCACCGCGCCGGCAGCACGCGGACGCTGCTCGTGCCCGCCCAGCCGCTCGCGCGCATAAGTCGACCAGCTACGCTTCGACTCTTCGCCGTCGTTGACCACGTCGAGGCCGTGCGCCAGTTGCGTCTGAACGACCTCGGCGACAGCGCTCTTTATCCGCCCCTCGAACGACGCGGCGTCGAACGCTTGGCCCTCGTCACGGGCGACCAGCATCTCACGCAGATCGTCCGGCCGCGGCAGGCTGCCGACGTGCGTTGTGAGGATACGTTCCGTGCTGCGCTTCATGCTTCGTCTCCTGCAGAGCTCGGGCGTTGTTGAAGCTAACCTTACCCGCCGTGGTTAAGGCGCGCCAGCGAGGTAGAGACGCTATCGCGGGTCGATAGCCTGGTCGGCGTACAGCCAGAACACGCGCGAGTAGCGCAGGAATAACGGCATGCTGATCAACGTCTGCACCAGCGCAAACAGCATTATCGCGACCAGCGACCACTGCGGCACGACCGCGAGAAAGATAGCGACCGGCAGCACCGTGAACACGCCGAGGGTGTAGCTGATGTACATGGCGCCGAGGAAATAGCCGGCCTCGCGCAGGAATCGCAGCCTGCAGACCGAGCACACCTCGTTCATGAAGCCGATCTTGCCCAGGAGGTTCGGCTGAAAGATCGCGCCTTTGCGGCAACGCGGACAACGCCCGCTCACGAGGTCGAACAGCAATGAGATCACGTACTTATCGTAGCGAGTGCAGCGGTGAAGGGAAGAAACGCCTACCCGGGACTGGGCTCGGGTGCCGGGCCACCACGTACCGAGCGCCAGCGAGCTCGCAGCGCCGCTTCGATAGCAGGCCAATTACGCTGCAGCCACAACGCAATCACCAGCGACATGCCGGCCAGAATCGTCCCGAAGATGCCGTCGATGAAGAAGTGGTTACCGGTGATCACCGTCGCGAACCACATCGCCGGCGTGATCACGAAGGCGATTATTCGAACAAGCGGCTTGGTACTCGAGAGGTAAAGGCCGGCGCTGATCAGCAGGCACCAGCCTACGTGCATGCTGGGCAGAGCCGCGTACGGATTGACCAGCGGCGACTTGTCGTAGTCCACCGGCACCGTCCAGCTCAACGTATCGACGATACCGAACGTCGCGAGCCGCGGCGGCGCCACGGGGAACAACGCGAAGAAGATCAACGCCACCGCCCCTGAGATCAGGAACGCGTTACGGGTGATCGTGTAGACCTGAGGCTTCGTAATGAACAAGTACAGGCCGAGGAGAATAATCGAGGGCCAGTGCCCGTAGAAATAGATAACGTTGAAGACGTGGATCAGCGCGTGGTAGGAAAGCAGCGCGCTCTGCAGCGATATCTCCTTGAAGATACCGATGTTGGTCTCCAGCTTCATCATGTAGTGCGCGTTCTCGAACGCCGGTTGGGCGTTGCTGGCGATGTGACGCGCCATGTAGTACAGCAGGTAGGCGCCGACCATGATCACCGGCTCGCGCGTGTAGCGGGAGGTGAGTACGGCCTTCAGCCTGCTCGAGCTGGAGGTACGCCTGGGCGGTAGAGCGATGTCCTGGTTCATATGGATGCGTGCTCGTCCTGAAGCATGCTCGCGTTACATGACAGGCTACCCTCTCGATTACGTCAAAGTCAAAGTGTTGCAGCGGTCACCTGTTCTTAACAGGCCAATCTTGCAAAGACACAACAGATTCATAACAAAGTGCCGAAGATTGGTGTAACGAAACGTAACGTCCGGCGTTTGAGTAAGTAGCCTGCCGGGATCGGCAGGAGACAACAAGCAAGGATGCGAGACACGGGTCAGGCCTAGGCTGGGTCTGACAAGTTGGCGTTGGGGCCGACTCAACCTCGCATCCGGTCCCCTCGTGCTGCTAACCGCGTCTCGCGCCTTGGGCGGGGGAATGCCTTGGATACGCGCGAGGAAATGATCGTTCGCAACCTTCCTCTTGTAACCTTCGTCGTCGGCAAGATGGCGGATGAGTCGGGCGCGAGCCCGCTCGACCGCGATGATGCCATCGCCTACGGCACCGAAGGCCTGATTCAAGCCGTCGACCACTTCGACCCCGAGCGCGGCACCACATTCGCGAGCTTCGCGATCCGCCGTATCCGCGGTTCGATCCTCGACGCGATCAGGCGCAACGACCTGCTGCCGCGTTCGATTCGCAAGAACACTCGGGAGCTGGAGAAGGCGAATCTAGAGCTGGCAAACATGCTCGGTCGCTGGCCGACCGTCAAGGAGCTCTCGCTCAAGATCGCCATGCCAATCGAGCAGGTGCGCGGCATCATGGGGCACAGCAACTCGCGCGTCGTCTCTCTCGAAAAGATGATGGGCGACGACGCGACAGACGGCGCGCCGCACTGGGAAGCTCCCGACCCCGACAACTACGTCGACCCGGCCATGGCAACCGACCGCAAGGCCGTGCTCCAGCTGCTTGGCTCGGCTCTCGGTACGCTGTCGCATCGCGACAAGGAAATCGTACGGTTGCGCTACGTAAGCTCGCTGCCCTTCCACGAGATCGGTAAGGTAATGAACCTCTCCGAATCGCGTGTCTGTCAGCTGCACAAGCGCATCCTTTCCAGCCTTAACAAGCGTTTGAAGAAGGACATGGGCACAGCCGCTTAGGTGACGGCACTTGGGTGCCGATACTTAAAGCAGCGCTGGCAGAACAGCAGCTAAGGATGGCGACGTTTCCGGGCATGAAGACTATCGCCCTGCCTTCACTGAACCCACGCGCCGGGCGTGACGGAAGTATCCGCAACGACCCCAGGCGACGTGACAAACCACAGCGACAACCCGTGTGGCCGCTTTGGTTGTTCTTTGGTACCCAGCTCATCGCCGCTGCCGTGATCCTCGCCGTCGACCTCCCTCGTCTGCAGGGCGACATTACGCTGCTTGCATTCCTCATCGCTCTCAACGTGGCGGCCGAGCTGCTACCGATCAATGTGTACCAGGACAGCTATGTCTCTGTAGGCTTCGTCCTCACCGTCGCTCTCATCGTGCTCTACGGCATCCCCGGCGTGATCATCGCCGCGATGTTCGAAGCAGTCGCAGGGCGTTTTGGACACCGTCGCATCCTTGATTACAAGGCCGTCACCAACGGCGCCCGGTTCATCGTGGTGTACTGGGCTTCCGCATTGGCATATCAAGCCTTCGGACCGACAGACCCGCACAGCGTCACTCTGGGCGTTGGCCTCGGTGTCATGGCCGCAACGATTACCTGCTACGGTCTCTCGGCGCTGCTACTGAGCGTCTCGGTCGCGCTGCGTACCGGCGCAACGGTCCGCGCCGCCTGGAGCCAGCACGGCTCCTGGGTAGCACCTCATTACGCCGCCATGGGCGTGCTTGGCCTCGCGCTCGTCGCGTCGTACATCGCTCTCGGCTGGCTGGGCATCGTCGCCTTTGCGACGCCGGCCCTGATGATGCGCTTCGTCATGAAGCAGTACACCGACAAGACGAAAGAGAACGTCGAGAAACTCAAGGCACAGAACGCGGCCCTCCAGACGGCTAACATCGAGGTGCGCCGCGTTAGCGATGAGCTGCGCGAATCCTACGACGGCACGCTCGAGGCTCTGGTCAACGCTCTCGACGCCCGCGACCAGGAGACGAAGGGCCACTCGCTGAGGGTCTCGCACTACATGATGGACATCGCGCGCGAGATAGGCATCGCCGAGGGCACGAAGCAGTGGATCGATATGGCAAGAGGCTCACTTCTGCACGACGTCGGCAAAATCGGCGTCAGCGACTCGATTCTCCTCAAGCCCGGTAAGCTCACAGACGAAGAGTGGGTGTCGATGCGGCTTCATCCGGAGATCGGCTATAACATGTTGCGGCAGGTCAAGTTCCTCGAGGGCGCCGCTGAGATCATCCTGGCGCACCACGAGCGGTGGGATGGCATGGGTTACCCGCGCCGTCTGCACGAAGACGAAATCCCGCTGGGCGCGCGCATCTTCACGGTGGTCGATACGTTCGACTCCATGACTTCGGACCGTCCCTACCGGCGCGCGCTGACGACTCTCGATGCGCTTAACGAGATCCTCAAGAACAGCGGCTCGCAGTTCGATCCGCAGGTCGTCGAGGCGTTCCTGGACATTTACGAAACCTGGGTCAAGGAGAGGGAGGAGCTACACGCACAGACAGACCTGCGTCGGGTAGCCTAAAAGGGCAAAAAATGAAAGGAGCCCTCTTGCAAAGGGCTCCTTCGTTGGTTCTTGACGACTAGCCGTCGCCCCAGCCAATGCCCTGCATGCTGCTCCTCCTTGAGCTATAGCCGCTCGCAATCCTTGCGATTTGGCAGTTGAACTGTGGGTCGTCCAACTAGCCCTATACTCGCACCCGAACATAAGGCCTGTCAAGAATAAGTACCGGCTTCCGATAGGAGAGTTCGATAAATGGGCCTTAAGTCCTAATCCGACAGGCCGTCCGGCACCAATCGTTGGCGAAGCTATGGTTTGACAGCACCCCGGCCGAGGCTATCATAGGTCTAAGTGCTCACAGTCTTGAGTCCGGGGAACAGACCCCCTACGGGAAGGCCGGTATGCAGATCGACTGGGTAAAGACCATCGAGGATATCTTCTCCAACCAGGTCAGCTGCCCCCGCTGCGGCATTCTCACGCCCCAACTTGTCGCCGGGTACTCACGGGCGCCTTGGGCAGCCGAGTACGCTCCTCGCTGCGCCAACTGCACGCACAAAGAGGACTGCGAGTCTCGAAAGCTGGTCTTCCTCTGCGAGAGCTGCGCTCGTGAGTTGCGCCTGCGCGCCCGCCCCGTCGACCAGGAAGGCATGATGACGCTGCTGGTCGAGGACTGCCGCAAGGACCTCGAAGAGTGCCTCGACTACCTGGCCGAGTACTGGCAGGAAGACCTCGACGTACCGCCCGAGGACACCACCTCCCGTCTCGAAGACGTCGCACCGGACGTGTTCGAGGAAGAGACCGAATGGCGCGCGCGACTCGAAGAGGAGTATCTCAGCTACCACCGCTGGTTCCGCGAGCACAACATGCGCGTTCCGCAGCCTGAGTGGCGTTCGCAGTACGTCGAAGAGGTCATCGGCCTCGGTTACACCACCGCGCTCGGCGACTAACAGCCGCCGCAGCCTCACTGCGCCTTGAACACCACCAATCTGCCGATTCGCGTCATCGCGGTTGGTCTGCCGCTTATCGTGATCGCGCTCGTGTTCGGCGCCATGGGCTACACCCTGACCAAAACCAGGACGCATGCTATCCCGCCGCTGCCGCCCGCTGCTCAGCAGCCGGCCGGCGTAGAAGGCGTGGTTTCCTCGCTGCAGGGCAACCAGGTCACGCTGACGACCCCTGATGGACGCCTCCAGACCTTCACGTTGGAGCCCGGCGCAAAAGTCGAGGTGCTGAAGCCCGCAACCCTGGCCGACGTCAAGACCGGCGACTGGGTTAACGGCGGCGCCATCCAGCACCCCCAGACCATCCTCGCGCTTACCGGCCTCGTCCTGATTCCGAACCCGGTGGTGCCGCAGCCATGACGCACCGGCGCGAGGTCAAGTTCGCTGCCTGGCTCATCGCGGCCGTCGCGATTGCCGGCATCGCCTATTTCGTCGGCAGCCTCCTCAAGCCAGATGAGGCCCCGTACTACGTGTTCCAGACCAGCGCGCCCGCCTACGATCAGCCCGCCGCGTTCGCGGGGCAGAGTCAGGGCGGCTTCACCGGCTTCGGCGAGCTCGACAACGGCGACAGCCGCACCGTTATCGCCGGACGCGTCGTCGACGTCACGGATAAGTCGTTGACCCTCGAAGCTGCGGGCGGCCAACGCGTAGCGCTGACACTCGGCGCCAAGCCCGGCATCTCCCAAATCGTGGACGGCGCCATGTCGGACATACGGCCCGGCGTCAAAGTCGAGGTTCGTCTGGCGGATGGCTCGACGGACACAGTGTCGTCGGTGCTAATCGAGGGACAGGCGTCGCAGTAGACGAGACGACAGGCCGTTAACGCGTCAGTCTGATCACCCGGCTCACCTGCAGGCGCAGGAAGTAGCCCGCCAGCGCGATCACCCCGATCAGGAACGACACGCCCACCGCCGCGAACGCTATCGCGACCGTGTCCCACTGCGTCACGAGCGCGAATGGCGGCACGATGCGATAACCGCCGCTGGTCACGTTGAGGAAACCGAGCATCGTGCTCGAGATGCGCAGTCCGGCGATGGTGCCGATGATCAGGCCCACGGCAGCGATCAGCAGATACTCGAGGCTGATCATGGTGAATAGCTGCCTCGGCGAGATGCCGACGGCGCGCATCACTGCCATTTCCACCGTGCGCGACTGCCCGCCGAGATACAGGGTCAGCGCGAAACCCAGCGCCAGGATGGCGAAAGCCGCCACCAGCGCGACCAGCAAAATGCCGCTGCCGCCGGCGCGGACCACCGGGTCCGTCTGGATGTCGTTGAGGATCTGCTGCCCGTCGATGATCTGCCCGGACGGTATGCCGAAGTTGTCCAGCAGCGCGGTCTGTGCCGCCTTGCGTTGGTCCGTGTCCTTCGACATCGTCAGCCAAACCTCGGTCGGCGCCAGGTTTGGGTTCTCGCTGGTCATGCCGGCGTAGTAATAGAGGTCCTGCTGGTTCATGAGCAGGAACCCGGCGCCGTTGTCGTACATCGTCGGGAAGTAGTCGACGCTGCCCTCGATCTTGATCGGCACCAGCACTTTGCCGAACACGAGGTCGATCTGCCCGCCGGGGCCGACGCCCGTCGCCCGCATGAACTGCTTGCTCGCGATGGCCGGCAGCGGGATGTTCGGGTCGTTGACGAAGACGCCCTGAATCGGCGCGTTGGTGCCGGTCAGGAACGAGAACGCCAGCGCGCCGTTGCCGCCATGCGTGTTGCTGCTGACCTGCTTGGCCGCATCCTGGTTACGGGTCGCGGTCGGCAGCACGGTCCAGCGCGACGGCCCTTCGAAGTCGTCGACGACAACCTCATTGCCGCTCTCGTCCGTCATCGACAGGTCGTCGAGCACGACGTCACGCCCGGGGTCGGAGACGACCTCCGACTGCGTCATCTCGATGCTCACGATCGAGACTGGGTAAACGACACCGTTGTACTGCGCGTTGATCTGCGCCTCGAGCTTGCGGTAGCCGGTGAAGTCGAGCGTGCCCATCTCGAGGAACCTGTAGACGCCGTTCGCGTCGCGCGTGCGCACCCAGAGCGTCGTACCGACGCGAGCCTGGATCGGGTCCGCCCAGATCGAGACCGAGGTCGGCTGGCCCTTTAGCGTGATGCCGTGCTGCGGCAACGTGCCGCTGCTGATCTTGGCCAGGACGGTGCGCAGGTCCTGGCTCGCGAAGTCCTTGCGAAACCAGACGAGGTCGGCTGCAGTCGTCGGGTCGACGCCAAGCACGTTGATACCGGCGCCAAAGTTCGGCAACGGACCTATCGTGTAGCTGGTGCGCAGCGCCGTCATCGCCTTATCGATGCCGTCGACCGCCTCGAGCTTGGGTACCGCCTGGTCGAAATTGAGCCCCAGCTTGCCGAGGCCGGTAAGGCGCACGTCGGACCCGACCGCGTACAGCGCCTGCTCCTTCTGACTGAGGTCCGTCGTCTTGCCGTAGGTCGCAGCGAACGTCCCCACCGCTGCCGCCATCACGACCAGCAGCGCGAGCTGCGTATAGCGTGCCGGACTGCGCGTAAGCTGCCACAGCCCCAGCATCGTGCCCGGTCCCGAGGTGCGCGATAGCAACCGCGTCACGACGGCGAGCACCGGCGGCAGGAAGCGGAACATCAGCGCGCCGATCGCCAGGATCAGCAGCAGCGGCGACATCAGCACCAGCGGGTCGGCCGACCAGCCGCCGACACTGCGAGCGTCGAAGACGCTGCCACGCTGGCTCATCTGCCATAGCGCCAGCGCCGCCAGCCCGACCAGGGCCAGGTCCAGGTAGTAGCGCTGCAAAAACGGCTTGCCGGGTCGCGCCGACGAGCGCAGGTAGAACACCATGCCGCGTCGCGCCGCGAAGAACGCCGGGATGATCGTCGCGATCGCGGCGATTGCGGCGCCTCCGAGCGCGAACGCGAACGCGACCGGCACTAGCGTGAACGGCAGGAAGTGACCGTTCGAGATCGAGTGGAACGTCCCGGTCTTGCCCAGTGCTGCCACGGCGCCGCTGGCGATGAACGGCGCCACGAAAGCTGCCGCCAACCCCAGCGCAAACGCCTCTGCCGCCGACATCGCAACCAGCTGACCGACGCTGGCGCCTCGGCTACGCAGCATCGCGATCTCCTCGGCGCGCCGGTCCGCCAGCAGTGACGAGACGAGCACGACGTAATACACGGCGATACCGACGACCTGCAGGATCAGCAGCAACAGCGAGACCTGGTTGAACGAAACGCGGTTCTGGAACGCGCTCAGTGAGGTCGCCATCGCGAGGTCTGGGATCGCGTTCAGGGACTGCGCCCGGCTGCTCAGACGGTTCAGAGAGTCGCGCGCCCGCGAGAGGTTGGCGGAGTTGAGACGCGTGACGTCGGCGAAGCCCGTGAGGTGGTACTCGTACTTGAAGCGCGGCAGTGCGCCCGGCAGCGCCTGGAAGAACGACTGCTCCGGCAGCAGCACCGGCATGATCGGCCCCTGCTCGTCCGTGGGGAACGGCGGCACGAACTGGATGTAGCCGGCGCCCCAGAAGCGGTCGTTAGGGTCGATGCGCTCGACGATGCCTACGACGGTGAACGTGGCCCGCAGCTCCACGCTGGTCTGCGGCGTGCAGCGGAACAGCGCGTTCTGGGCCGCGACCTCCGGGTCCTGGGTTGGCGGCGGCCGGTTGCAGTCGTCGAAGGTCGCGCCGCCCTGAACCTTGTCACCGACCTTGACGTTAAAGTACTTCGCCGCCTCGGAGGGAATCACGACTTCCATCTCGTTTGCGTTGGTCGTCGGCTTGGCGAAACGCCCGTCGATCAACTTGACGTGGTCCTCGAGGCCCGAAAGCGTCTGGATCCGGATCAAGGGCGCGGCGATGCCGGTCGGGATCGGCTTGCCGGGCGCAGTGAGGCTGATCATGTCCATGGCGCCGTAGTGCACCTCGGTCTGGTTGAACCAGCCGATCTCCTCCGACATGACCTGCGCCAGCTGCTGCTGGTTGCGTGCGTTTTCGGGATCGCCGAGCGGCAGGCCCGTGAAGGCGAGACCGTTCCGGCTGGAGCTTCCGATCTGCTTCTCGAGCGCCACCTGCAGACCCAGGTCATTCATGACGCGCGTGTAGACCGGAGAGATAGCGAGCAGTGTCGACGCGACGAGGATGCCGAAGGCGAGCACCAGCAACAGGCGCCAGTTGGAGAGCAGTCGCTGCCACATCAGCGGCCCGATGCTCAAGAGACCGTTCATAAGCGCCACGAGTCTATCACTGTCGCGCTCGATTTCGTGAAGCCGAGAAGGGGTGTATTTGCGGCGGGCGGTTTACGCCGGGGCAGGCTGTGCCACGGCCGACCGCGCCAGCTCGGCTTCGATCGTGCGCAGCAGCGAATCGAGGTGCCAGCCCTTCGACGCCGAAATCAGCACTGCCTCCGGATGCTCGCGGCGCAGCGCGCCCTCGAGATTGGCGAGCACGCCTTCCTGGCCGTCGGAGGGTGCCAGCATGTCGACCTTGTTGAAGGCAACGGCGCGAGGCTTCAGCGCCAGGCCGAGATCCTTCAGCGTCGCCTCGACAGTCGCGTACTGCTCCTCGGCGTTCTCATGCGTTATGTCCACAAGATGCACGAGCAGGTCGGCATCCGCCAGCTCTTCCAGGGTCGCTCGGAACGACGCCACCAGCTGGGTCGGCAGCTTCTGGATGAAACCGACCGTGTCGGTCATCAGCACCTCGTGACCGGAAGGCAGGCGCACGCGGCGCGTAAGCGGGTCCAGCGTCGCGAACAGCAGGTTCTCGGTGAACACCTCGGCGCCCGATAGCTGCCGCAGCAGCGTGCTCTTACCGGCGTTCGTGTAGCCGACCAGCGCCACGACCTGCATGCCCTGTCGCGCCCGGCGCCGGCGATGCAGCGCGCGCTGCTGCCGCACTTCGTCGATCTCGCGGCGCAGGCGGGTAATCCGGCCGCGCACCAGTCGACGGTCCGTTTCCAGCTGCGTCTCGCCGGGACCGCGCGTACCAATGCGGCCCTCGAGGCGTTCGAGGTGGCTCCACTGCCCCGCGAGGCGTGGCATCAGGTACTCGGACTGCGCCAGCTCCACCTGCAGGCGCGCCTCTTTGGTCTGGGCACGGCGCGCGAAGATGTCGATGATCAGCGCCGTACGGTCCAGGACCTTGACGCCAAGCGCCTTCTCCAGGTTGCGCTGCTGCGACGGGCTGAGCTCGTCGTCGAAGATCACCAGCGTGTAGCCGGTCGCCTCCCGCGCCTCGACAATCTCCTCGAGCTTGCCTTTGCCGATGTAGTACGCGGTGTGCGGCGATTCGAGGCGCTGCACGGCGCGTCCGACCACCTCGGCGCCGGCCGTATGCGCCAGCAACGCCAGCTCATCCAGCGACGCCTCCGCATCGAGGCCGCCACGCTGGTTACGCAGCTGCACGGCCACCAAAAAGGCGCGTTCGGTTACAGGCGCTGTCGAATGTAGGGTGGAATGGTTTGTCCGATTTGTCGCCAAGGGCTCTATTGTACCGAAACGCCGATCACGTTGCGGCCGCAACCACGGCCGAGTCGGAGTCGACACGGCTCTTCGGTCGCAGCGCAAGCATGATTGCAGCACAGCCGGCCCACGTCACGATAAGCAGCATGAGCGTCGAGTCGTACGATCCGGTCCTGTCGAACAGGAAGCCCTCGATCAACGGTCCGCCGGCGCCCGCTATCGTGCTGAAGAACTGCGTCATACCAACGATGCTGCCGATGTGCATGCGCCCGAAAAACTCCGGCCACAGCAGGATCTGCAACGGCGGAAACCCGCTCATCGTCAGGCCCTGGTAAGCGATAATGAAATACAGGCTGACGATGCCGCCGACCTGCAGCAGCAGCACAGCACCGACAGCCGTAAGCAGCGACTGCATAATGATTGCGACGCGCACGCTATGCCGGTCTGCGAGCCCTCCCCAGACGAAACGCATGCCGATCGAGCAGAGCCCGTACAGCGACAGGGCGCTCGCCGCCGTACCAGACGAGAAGCCGATGTCCTCGAAGTACGGCACCATCACGACCGTGTGCGTCTGCAGCGAGAAGTTGCCGAACAACGCGCCCGCCAACAGGATCCAGAACTGCCACGTCTTCACGACCTCGCCCAGCGTCCAGCTGCGTTCGGTTGCGGCCGACGCCTTGTTCGGCCGCGGTGGCGGGATGTAGCCGTTGTCGGGCTGGAGGCCGACATCTTCGGGCTGACGGATGACCAGCAGCACCAGCGGCAGCAGCACTGCCAGCTCGATAATCCCGAGGCCCGTCCAGGCGCCGCGCCAGCCGAACTGGTTGATCAGCAAGGCAATGACCGGCACCATGATCAGCGCCGAGACGCCGCCGCCGTTAGTCGAGAAGCCCACGGCCCGCCCGCGCCTGGCTACGAACCACTTCGCCACCAGCGTCGACGGCACCAGCCTCGTCCCGGTGCTCGCGATGCCACCGACGACGCCGTAAACCAGCAGAAACTCCGTCGAGCTGTGCACCCAGCGCAGTGAGATCAGGGCCGCCGCATCGAGCAACGTGCCGAACAGGAGCAGCATCGCCGGACCCTTGCGCTTGTCGGCAAAGTGCCCCATCGCGAACCCGCCCGTGGCGCCGAACAGGAAGCGCAGTGAAAGGCCGCCAAAGATACTGGCGTGCGACCAGCCCGTCGCTTCGCTCATCGGATGGACGAAGACCGGCACACCCCAGTAAGAGGTCGCGCCGGTCATGAACACGGTCAGGAAGCTGATCGCGACGACGACCCAGCCGTAGAAGAACGGCAGGCGGTGCACCAGGCGGCCGGCGAAGCTGTCTTCGATCGTCGGGGGCATGTCGGGCGGAGTACCTACCGTTCTGCCTGCTCCACTCGAGCAGTCAGACGATAGTAATCGATTAAGAGCTTAACTCCGCGACTATGCGCCGCGATTTACCAAATTTCCTCTACGGAAGCGCCTTCTACTTGGCGCCGCCCTGCCACGCCATGAGACGTCGCGCACCCTCTTCGACGCGCTCGTCGAACGTCGTGATCGAGAGACGGATGTAGCCCTCACCGGACGGCCCGTAGCTATTACCCGGCGTAACCACGACGCCGATGTCCTCGATCATGCGGGCAGCGTACTCCGCCGAAGTAAAGCCTTCGGGGATGCGCGCCCAGATGTAGAGGCTCGCCTTCGGCGGCTGTACGCGTAGACCGCAGGCCCGAAGCGCCTTCACCAGCAGGTCGCGGCGGCGCTGATAGATCGCGTTGTGCTCGTCGATGCAATCCTGCGGACCTTCGAGCGCCGCAATCGCCATGTACTGGATAGCCTGCGCGATACCGGAGTCGACGTTGTCCTTGATCCGGAACAGCCCGTTTATCAGGGTCGCGTTGCCGACTGCCATACCGATGCGCCAGCCCGTCATATTGAAGCTTTTCGACAGCGAGTGGAACTCGATGCCGACGTCGCGAGCGCCCTCAGCCTGGAGGAAGCTCACCGGTTTGTAGCCGTCGTAAGCGACTTCGCTGTAGGGTCCGTCGTGGCAGATCGCGAGGTCGTACTTCTTCGCGAACCGCACCGCCTCCTCGAAGAACGAGAGGTTGGCGACGGCCCCTGTCGGATTGTTGGGGTAGTTGAGCCACAGCACCTTGGCGCGCTTCGCCACGTCCTCCGGGATCGCGTCGAAGTCTGGCAGGAAGTCTGCTTCCTCGCGCAGGGGCATGTAGTACGGGTCGCCGCCAGCGAATGTCGTCCCGGCGCGGTACACCGGGTAGCCCGGGTCCGGCACCAGCGCCAGGTCGCCCGGGTCGATCAGGCAGTAGGCGATGTTCGCGATGCCCTCCTTCGAGCCGATCAGCGGCAGCACTTCTTTGTCCGGGTCGAGGTCAATGTCGAAGCGGCGCTTGTACCAGCCCGCTACGGCGCGTCGCAGCTCGGGCAGGCTATCGGACTCAGGGTAGCGGTGATTGGCCGGATCGTCCGCCGCCTTGTGCAGCGCGTCCATGATGTGCTTCGGCGTCGGGATGTCGGGGTCGCCGATCGCGAAGCTGACGATGTCGACGCCGGCGGCGCGCTTCTCAGCGATCTTGCGGCTGATTTCGGTGAAGAAGTAGGGCGGCAGCTTTTCTATGCGTTTCGAAAGGCGCATCAAGTTCTCCGGAGGTTTGCTTCTCGAGACGAGGTAATTTCGGCTAACAATCCCACATCGCCGCAGCTAGGGGAAGCGTGCGCCACAGGCATAGGCATGAGTCCCGGCCTTCTTTCGCCCTATGCCTATGTCTATGTCTATGCCCTAAGTCTGGTTCCACTTCAGCTCGTAGAGGCGTACAGGGTCCTCGAAGCCGCGCAGGGCGATTTCACCGCGGTCGGCGAACAGGAAGCCCTTGCCCGCAGCCAGCTCACGCACCACGTTGGCAAGCACGATTTCGCTGCCCTTCGCCTGGTCGGCGATCCGTGCCGCCAGGATCACGGACGAACCGAACAGGTCGTCATCCTCCGCGATTGGCTCGCCGGCGCTGAGGCCGCATCGCACGCGCAGCTGCTCGTCCGCTGTTTCGTTGCGGTCCGCGAACGCCTTCTGAATCGCGATGGCGCACTCGAGCGCTCGCGTCGCTGAACCGAACGACGCCATAAAGCTGTCGCCCATCGTCTTGACCTCGGCGCCGCCGTACGACGCCAGCGCTTCGCGCGTGATGATCTCGTGCTCGCGCAGGATGGCGCGTCCGCGCTCGTCGCCGAGGCGCTGCATCATCGCCGTGTGCTTTTCAAGGTCGGTGAACAGGATCACGCGCAACGTATCATGCTCGTGGTCGTGATCGTGCTCGATCTCGTAGGTGTGCTCCGGCGGCAGGCGGCGCTGTGGCACCAGGAAGTCGAGCATCTCATTGACGCTGCTCTCGTTGGGGAACGGCCCGATGGACGGTTCGCGCACCACAACGAGGTGCGAATTGGCGATGCGCGACGCGAACAGGCGCGCGTTGTCCTCGCGGGCGCGGATGCCGCCACGGTACAGCACCAGGGTCGGCGCTTCGATCGCGTGCAGATATGGCGTCGGGTCGCTCTCCATCAGCGCCTGGTTCATCGCTTCCATCGATTCCGGGCTGTGCGTCTCACGCAGGATCGACTCGATGATCGGCGCGTTGGAGCCGTCCCAGCCGGCGATGATCCGCGCCCGGATGCGCACGTACAGCTCCCAGTCGTGCTCCATCACCGGCTCGATGGCCTGCAGCTGCTCCTTGCGCGGCGAGTCGAGGTCGTCCTGGACGCCGTGTCCCTCCCAGATCAGGAGATGGCTGACGCGGTCCGGGTTGTTTGCGGCGTAAGCGAAGGCGACGTCGCCCGAGCTTGGCAGACGCAGCAGTGCGAACCTGTCGATGCCCAGCCGGTCGACTA
The DNA here is from genome assembly GCA_963732945.1 of uncultured Chloroflexia bacterium. GTDB lineage: Bacteria > Chloroflexota > Dehalococcoidia > DSTF01 > WHTK01 > WHTK01. Next base: position 585,795 of record CAVTBL010000004.1, on the reverse strand, counting down.
CGGCTTCGAGGTCCCGCTGCGCCGCCTCGATCGAGAAGTCGACGGCGTCGCGCTGAGACATGCCCATGCCGCGGCAGTCGTAGCGCACCACGCGGGCATCGCGCGCCAGGCTCTCGTAGGTCGCGCGGCGGCTGACGATCTGCCACTCCATCTCGAGATGGCTGGTCGGCAGAATCGGCGGGATGAGCAACGGTATGCCGTCGCCCATGGCCCAGAAGGCGATGCTTACCCCATCGCTGGTCGAGGCGTACTGAACCGTATGCGGCATCGGGGGCCAGTTTACATCCCGAACGTTACGAGTGGAGACCCGCGCGTCACAGGCGCCGGCTTTTCTCGCGAAAGGCGCCTAGCTGCCGATCGGCGCGCCTGTCATCACGGCCTTGATAAACGCGTCCTGCGTCGCCAGCGCGCTGCGCCCGACCGCTGTGGGGAAGCCGGTGAGGCCGTGCACGCCGCCCGGGAGCACGTCGAGCTGAGCCTGGTTGCCGGCGGCCAGCCAGCGGGAGTGCATGAACAGCGAATCGTCCAGCAGGCAGTCCATCGTCCCGACCGTGAACAGCGCCGGCGGCAGACCGCGAACGTCGGCGTAGATCGGGCTCACGTCCGGCTCGCGACGCCGCTCGAGCGGCACGAAGTGGTCCGCGAACCACTGCATCACCGGCGTGCTGAGGATGACGGGCTCGTCGCCCCAGTTGCGCGCGCTCGGCGTGCCCGCGACGTCGTAGACGCCGTACCCGAGAACGGCGCCGTTGTACGGCGTCAGGCCGTGCTTGTCGCGCAGCCGTGTCAGCGCCACGACCGCAAGGTGCGCACCCGCTGAGTCGCCGGCGATCAGCAGTCGGTCCGTCCCGAATTGGGACATCGCGTTCTGCGCGAGCCATAGTGCTGCCGCTTCGCAGTCGTCCGGTCCTGCCGGATACGGGTCCTCCGGCGCCAGGCGATAGTCGACGCTCAGCACCGCGAGGTTGTTCTGGTTTGCGATCGTTTCGAGGCGAACGTCGGACGAGTCGTTGGTACCGAGCACCCAGCCGCCGCCGTGGATGTAGAGATAGGCTCCCTCGACGCGCGGCGGGATGAAGCAGCGCAGCCCGATCTCGCCGGCCGGGCCCGGAATCGTGCGCAGGATGGCGTTGTCCGAGTAAACGATCGGCTGGCCGCCCGGACCCCGACCGCCCGCGCGAGCGGTTCGAACTTCGGCCGGCGCCAGCGTGTGCATCGGTGGCGCCGACGCCGCCAGGTCCCTGAGCTGCTGGATCAGCGCCCTCGACTCGTCATCGATCGCTTCGGGGAGAAACACCGCCGGGTCGAGGACCATGTCAGACTCCTCTACTTGGTCGCGTACTAAGACCAGCATTCTCGGGCGGTTCCTGAGACGTGTCGCCTTTGACGAGCACGCGCGCAGGACGCCGCCATGCCAATGGTTAGCGCCAGTCGCCGAACTTGATCAGCGTGCCGTGCGCCGCGCGCTCTTCCTGCTTCGCCCTGATGTCGGCCTCATCGACCGGTCGGTCGTAGTCGACGCCGCTCTCGGCCGGCGCGAAACCGATCGATCGCAGCAGCGCCAGCTCCTCGGCGTCGTCCAGGTTGACGCGGCGTCGCTGGCGGCGTCCCCCGTTGTTGCGCAGGAAGGCGCTGGCCCAGCGGTAGAGCGGTTCGCGCAGCGCCCGCGTCGCAGCGGGCAGGACGTGCAGCTCATCGATCAGACCCCAACCGCCGGGCTCGCGGCGCATGCCGAGCCACGCAACCGGCGTGCCCGACGCGTCCGTGACCATACGCAGCCATCGCGCGCTGTCGTAGATGCTGCTGACGCCCGCGGCCGTGAGTCGCGGCAGGCCTGTCGACTCGGCTTCGACGTCGGCGATCGCGACTCGGTCGTCCTCGGTCGCCTCGCGCACCGTATAGCCGCCCTCGAGCGCGTTATCGGGCTCCGGCTGCTCTGGCACCGCGTTGTAATCGGCCTCGACCCAGTGCTTGGCCTCTTCGAGCGTGCTCTCCCAGAACAGCTGCTCCGCCTTGGGCCGGTTCGGCCGGTCGCGGAACGCGAGCACCACGCCTCGCGGTGCATCCGCCTTGCTCGCTGCGGCCATGAGCTGCGCGAACATCGGCTTGAATTTGTAGGTGAAGACCTCGACCTCCGGGAAGGCGTAGTGCACCTCCAGGTAGTCGCGGTACGGCCGGCCGAGCACGACGTTTTCGCCGTCGATGATGATCAGGTCAGGGCGCGTCTGCTCGAGATGCTGGTACTGCGCCTCCGAGATCGTGAAGCTCTTGACGCCCCGCTTCATGTGGCGCTGCCACGGGCCCGCGTTTGCCAGCGGGTCTAGTCTGCGAAATTGAACCATTGTGTCTGCTCCCCCTCGATGTTCGAGTCTACTCGGGCCACTCGCCGCTGTAGACGTATGCGGCGGGCCCGGTGAGAAATACGTTGCCTTCGCCCTGCCAGCGCAGCGTCAGCACGCCGCCCGGCTCCTTCACCTCCACGACATCGTCGACGAGGCCGTGCAGGCGGGCCGAGACCATTATGGCCGAAGCGCCGGTGCCGCAGGCCTGCGTCTCGCCCACGCCCCGTTCCCAGGTGCGCGACTCGATGTGGCCGCGGTCCAGCACCTGCGCCACTTCGAAGTTGACACGCGCCGGGAACAGCTGATGATGCTCCATCTTCGGCCCGACGCTGCGCAGGTCGAAATGCGCTACCGGCTCCTCGACGAAGTGCACGGCGTGCGGGTTGCCCATCGAGACGCAGTTCACCTTGTACGTCGCGCCGTCGATCAGCACCGGCAGGTCGAGCACCGGCGGCGCCGCCTCGACGGCGACGGGCACCTCTTTCGGAGCGAAGCGCGGCGGGCCCATGTCGACGGTGGCGCCGACAATCTCGTTGCCGCGCCGCTCCAGTTGAATCACGATCAGCCCGGCGCCCGTGTCGACCGCGAGGCTGTCGCCGTCGGGCTTTGCGAGGCCCTGCTCGACCACGAACTTCGCGAAGCAGCGCACACCGTTGCCGCTCAGCTCCGCCTCGGAGCCGTCGGCGTTGAACAGACGCATGCGCGCGGCGGCCTTCGTCGAAGGCAGCGCGATCATCAGACCGTCTGCGCCGGCGCCGAGGTTGCGCTCGCACATCGCCGCGGCAAGAGACGACCAATCGCGCTCCTGCCCGGCGCCATCGAGCAGCAGGAAGTCGTTGCCGGCCCCGTGGTACTTCGCGAACTTCAAGCCCTTGTCTCCTCCGTCGACAGCGTCAGGTCCAGGTACGAGGCGCGGATGCAGTCGTCCCAATCGAGTCCGAGCTCGCCCAGGAGCCACGCCATGCGTTGCTCCGCGACGGCCTCGTCGTCCTTTACCGGAACCTCGATCTCTAAGAACGCGCCCAATGTCTCGACATTATCGATATGGACGCGGGTGCCGTCCAGAACGAGCAGCGTACGCCGCTTCTTCACCACGGCCAGGACGCCCAGCGCGTCGCCAAGCACCCGGCGCAGGGTCGCGGGTTCCGGCGTCGTCGCGACCTCGTAGTCGCTGGCGCGATTGGCGCCGTCCTCGTCACGCTGGTAGAAGATCAGCTCGCCCTGGAAGCCCACCGTCTCGCGCAGCTTCAGGCGCCCGCTCGCAACCTTGAAATACGTGTCGGTCTGGCGCAGATCGCCCCACAGATCGAAGCCGAGGCCGCGCGCTTTCGCCATCGCCGCCTTGGGGTCGTCGCAGCGCGTCTTGTACTCGAGGTTGCGCATGCATCGATTCTAGGCGGCGCGATGCCGGCCAACAAACCGAGGCCTAAGGCGCAGGTGCAGCGCTCCTCGTCGCGAGCCACGCCCGCGCCTGCTCGATGGCGCTCGCAGCCGCGTCGGGACCGGCGTCGAGCCAGCGGATACGCGAGTCCGTCTCCTTGAACCAGGCGTTCTGACGCCGCACGAGACGATGGTTGGAGTTCTTCATACGCCGTACCGCCTCGTCGAAATCGTAGTCGCCGTCCAGGTAGGCCGAGACCTCTTTGTAGCCGACACCGCCTCGCACCGGTTGCGTCTCACCCCGGCCCTCGGCACGCAGGCGCCGCACCTCGTCGACGAAGCCAGCGGCGAACATCGCGTCGGTGCGCGCGTCGAGGCGGGCGTACAGCTCCTCGCGCGTCAGGCGCAGGCCGAGCATCAGCACGTCAGCGTCGATCGGCCGGCGCGTCTGGCAGGCCGCCAGCGTGCGCCCGGTGCCGCTCACGACTTCGATCGCGCGAATGATGCGTCGCGTGTTGTCGGGGTCGAGTCGCGCCGCCGCCTCGGGATCGAGCTCGGCGAGGCGCTGCAACAGCGCGCTGGCGCCCTCGTCTGCCGCCAGGGCCTCGAGCCCGGCGCGCAAGGCTAGATTCGGCGCGACGCGCGGCACCTGCCAGCCTTCGAGCAGCGCCCAGACGTACTGCCCGCTACCGCCGGCAAGAATCGGCAGCTTGTCCCGCGACCAGACGTCGTCCAGCGCAGCCTGTGCCGCGTCCAGGAAGCGCGCCAGGGTCAGCGGCTCTTCCGGGTCCGTGATGTCGATCAGGTGATGCGGCACACGCGCCCGCTGCTCCGGCCCCACCTTCGCAGTGCCGATGTCGAGGCCACGGTAGACCTGATACGCGTCAGCGCTGACGACCTCGCCGCCGAGCGCCTCGGCCAACGCAATCGCGACGTCACTCTTTCCCGTTGCCGTTGCGCCGACCACGGCGATGAGAGGACGTTTGTTCACGAAAGGCCTCTCGCGGACAGTCCTGAGACAGGCTCAGGACGAACGGATACGTAGACCCGACCTCTTTATCAGCCAGCGACCGGATTCCGTTCGTGGTGAGCTTGTCGAACCACGCGAATCGGTTGAATTCGGAGCGTTGGGCTCACGCGATCGCGCGCACCATCTGCGTCCACGAGTCCGCCACCAGCGACGCCCCTCCCACGAGGCCGCCATCGACCTCCGGCTGCGCCAGCAGCTCCGCGACGTTGGCCGGCGAGACGCTGCCTCCGTAGAGGATGCGCACCGAGTCGGCGGTCGAGGCGCCCTGCAGCGTCGCGACTTCGCCGCGTATGAAGCCGATGGCGTCGTTGGCGTCCTGCGCCGTCGCGGCGACACCGGTGCCGATTGCCCAAACGGGTTCGTAGGCGATAACGATTGTCGGGGGCAGCGTCAGGCCGTCCAGCGCACCGTGAATCTGCCTCTTGAGCACGTCGTGGGTACGACCGGCGTTGCGTTCCTCGCCGGTCTCGCCGACGCAGATGATCGGGATCAGCCCGCCGCCCAGCGCCGCCTGCAGCTTGCGACGCACCGTGTCATCGGTCTCGCCGAAGTACTGACGCCGCTCCGAGTGACCGATGATCACGTGCGTGCAGAAGTCGCGCAGCATAGCGACGCTGACCTCGCCGGTGTAGGCGCCCTTCTCCTCCCAGAACATGTCCTGCGCGCCAACCTTGATCGCACTGCCGCGCACGATGTCGGCTACCAGCGGCACGTAAACAAACGGCGGGCAGAGCACCTGCTCGACACCCATCGTGGAGTCGATACCGGCATCGGCTATGCCCTCGGCGAGCTCGCGCGCGCTCTGAGCTGTCGTGTTCATCTTCCAGTTACCGGCGATTATCGGGATTCGTGCCACAATTACGCTCCGAACTTCATCAGGCGGCCGGCGTGCGCCATGGCGAGCGACAACGCCTCCTTGGCGGGGAAGATGCCAAGGGCTCCCTGGCGGCATGCCGTCTCGTTGAACTCGCCGACGCCGTCAGTGGTGCCGAGCTTGCTCCACAGCATGAACGGCACCGGGTGCCAGCTATGCGCCGCCATCTGCGCCGGTGTCGAGTGGTCGCCCGCAACCATCATCACGTCCGGGTCGAGCTCGCGCAGCGCCGGTATCAGCGAATCGAACTCCTGCAGCGCCTCGATCTTGGCGCGGAAGTCGCCGTCTTCACCGGCGGCGTCTGCCTTTTTGAAGTGATAGAACATGAAGTCGAACTCACCTGTGCGCTTGCTCAGCGCTTCGAGCTGTGAAGCCTGCGTGCCGCCGCCCGGCGCCACGGTCATGCCTACCAGCTTACGCCAGGCCTCGGTACATCGGGTAGACCGCGAAGGCGCCGGTGCGCATCTGCGTCACTTCCGGCATCCTGGGCCAATTCGGGAACTTGGCGAAGCCGCGCAGCAACAGCCCGTTAGCCTGCGCCTGGTCCGCGATCAGTTCGCGTGCCCTGGCGATGAACTGGTTCGCCAGGTCGGCCGTAGCCTTCGACGGCGCGTCGTCCGCCGTCGCGTGCACCGGATGCGGCGGCACTCCTTCGCGCTCCGGGTCGGTCTGCGACAGCGCGTCGCCCAGCCCTTCGCCGCGCAGCACCAGCACGAAGCGATGCTCGCGCACCGGCTCGACGAATACCTCGACGCCCGGCAGATTGATTTGGCGCAAGCGCTCGCACAGCATCGCCGTCACCTCGGTGGCGACGCGGCCGGCGCGCCGGTCCGAGATTTTGCCCTGCGCGTCCAGCGTGCAGAAGTTGCCGCGCGCCGCTACGTCCGTCGGCTGCAGGTCGAAGTCGATGCCGAGCGCCTCCAGTACGCCGCGCCCTACCTCGTACTTCAACGGGTCGTAGCCGAACAGCGCCAGGTGGCCGGGACCGCTGCCCGGAGTCACGCCGTAGCCGACCGGCATCGTCAGACCGCAGATAGACTCGTCCGCCATGCGGTTGAGGTGCGGGATGTTGGCTTCTTCCAGCTCGCTGCGTCGAGTTTCAGGGTCCGGCAGACCGCCGAGTCCGTCGACAACGCAGAGCAGGATCTTCGTGTCGTTGGGTGTAGCGAGTGACCGCAGCAGTTCCGTGTCCATGAGTCGATTCTACGGCCTCGATCAGCGCTACTCCAGTGGCAGCGTCTTGCGATTGCGAGACGACGTGCCAACGCCGGGAACTAACAGGGGCTGATCGGCGTCTTAAGAGCATGACCAGAACAATTGCCCAGTGGGGCGTCGTAGAAGCGGCAATAGTCGCGGTCTGGCTGTTTATCGTAATCACGAGTGGCATCGCCGCAACGACTGCGATCGTGATGTTCGTGGTGATGAACATTGTGCCGCTGACAAAGCTGTGCGAGACGCTCGATCACCGATTCCGGAAGCGCTGCTAGAGTTCTACTCCGCCTTGTCGAGCAGCGCCGCAACGCCGGGCAGCGTCCGCCCCTCGATGAACTCGAGCGAAGCGCCACCTCCCGTCGATACGTGGGTGTAGCGGTCGTGCAGGCCCGCCTGCTCGACCAGCGCCGCCGTCTCGCCGCCGCCGATCACGACGCGAGCGTCCAGGTCTGCGAGCTCCATGGCAAGGGCAAGCGATCCTTCGGCGAAGGCCGGGAACTCGGCCACGCCTACCGGCCCGTTCCAGAACACGGTCTTGCACTCGGCAAGAGCGTCACGGAATGTGCCCAGCGTGTCCGGGCCGATGTCCATGATGCGCCAGCCCTCCGGAATCGCGCTCACCCCAACGGTGCGGTGCTGCGCCTCTGCCGAGAACGCGTCGGCGATCACGACGTCGGTCGGCAGGAGCAGCGGCACGCCGCGCGAGTCGGCGTAGCTCATGACCTCGTTGGCGGCGCTGAGTTGATTGTCCTCGACCAGCGAGTCGCCGACTTTGATGCCCTGAGCCTTGAGGAACGTCGAGGCCATGCCGCCGCCGAGCATGAGGCAATCGACCTTCGACAGCAGGTGTCGGATCACGCCGAGCTTCGAGCTGATCTTGGCGCCGCCGAGGATGCCCGCCATGGGCCGCTCCGGCTGGCCGAGCACGTTGCCCAGCTCTTCGACCTCCGCGAGCATGAGGAAGCCCGCCACCGCCGGCAGATACGCCGCCACGCCCACGGTCGAGGCGTGCGCGCGGTGCGCCGTACCGAAGGCGTCGTTCACGTACACGTCGGCCAGGGAGGCCAGCGCGCGCGCGAACGTTGGGTCGTTCTTCTCTTCTTCGGGATGGAAACGCAGATTCTCGAGCAGCAGCACCTCGCCCGGCTGCAGGGCTCGCGCCGCCGCCTCGACCTCAGGGCCGATGCAGTCGTTCGTCGTCCTGACGGGCTGTCCCAGCAGCTGCGACAGCCGCTCCGCGACAGGCGTCAGACGCAGCTTCTCGACCACTTGGCCGTCGGGACGCCCGAGGTGCGAGCAGAGGATGATCGACGCGCCGTGCTCCTGGAGATAACGGATCGTTGGCAGTGCCGCCCGAATACGGCTGTCGTCCGCGATGCCGCCGTTACGATCGAACGGAACGTTGAAGTCGACGCGCATCAGGGCGCGCTTGCCCTGCACGTCGATGTCGCGTACTGATTGCTTCATGAACCGCCTCCCAACGCCTGCATCTCAGTTCTTGCGTAGGGCTGAGCCCGGCTTTGCGCCGAGCGCTTTCGTTAGCTCCGCCAGCCCGGCCTCGATGCCGCCGGCGTCCGTCCCGCGCAGCGACTCCGCAAAGCCTTGCAGCCTGGTCATCGTGTCGTCGTCCGCGCCCGCGTAGATTCCGGCCAGCGTCGCCGCGGCCGGCACCAGCGCCTGCTGACCGGCAGCGAGCTGGTCTACACCCGGTGCTGCATTCAGGGCCTCGGCGTAATCACGAACCGCCACATCAAGGGTATCGACCGCGCGCAGGCGTTTCGCTGCGGGCAACTCGTCGTGCGTCGCGAGCAGCGCTTCCTGAGCCAGGGCGTAGAACGCATCGCCGGCGTTGAGTACGCGCGGCATTCCCCACGCTGTGCTCAGGCTCGGCGCGCCGCCCTGCGACTCGAGGCCTAGGAACACGCGTGCCATCTGCGACAGGAGGGCCAGCGACGTCGCCGGCGGCACCGCAGCCTCCGGGTTGCCGCACACGGCGTCGGCGAAGCGCAGGCAGAGCAGGGCCGCCACGTCGTCGGCGCCTTCATCAGCGTCGACTTGCAGGCGTACGAGCTCGGCGTGGCTCAACCGCTCGCCGGCGACGGCGCGATGCACGGCTTCGCCCAACATAGCGCGGTAGGGGGCCCACGGGTCCGTCGTCATGGCTCGATCTTTGCGATGCGGCGGGCATGGCGTCCGCCCGCGAAGTCCGTACTCAGGAACACGCGCACCATGTCTTGCGCCTCCTCGGCCCCGACAACCCGCTGGCCGATAGAGATCATGTTAGCGTCGTTGTGCTCCCTGGCGAGTCGAGCCGTGGTGACATCCCAGCACAGCGCGCAGCGGATGCCTCGCACCTTGTTCGCGACGATCTGCTCGCCGTTGCCCGAGCCGCCCAGCACGATGCCGCGCTCGAACTCGCCTTGCGCCACCGCCTGCGCGACGGGCCGGATGAAGTCTGGGTAGTCGACGGACTCTTCCGAGTCCGTGCCGAAGTCTTTGACCTCGTGCCCCAGGCTTTTCAGCAAAGCTATCAGCTGCTGCTTATAGGTGAAGCCTGCGTGGTCCGAACCGATGGCTACGCGCAAGAACGATGTCTCCGTCTAGTCAGCCAGTGCGCTGTCGATGTCTTCTCGTGACACGGCGCCCTGCCGTATCACGTTGAGCGATTCGCCGCTGCAATCGACGATGGTCGATGCGACGCCGATCGGCGCCGGGCCGGCGTCCAGGATCAGGTCGAGCTGCTCGCCGATCTGACGCCGGACCTCGTCCGCCGAAACCGGGTCGGCGCCGCCGCTCAGGTTGGCGCTCGTGGCCGTCACCGGCTGGCCGAGCCCCCCGATAACGGCCCGCGCGATGTCGCTGTCGGGCACCCGCAAACCGACCGTCTCGCCGCCGCCCAGCGCCACCGAATCGAAGCCCTGCCGCTTGTTCACAACGATGGTCAGCTGTCCCGGCCAGAAGCGCTGCGCCAGCCTGCGAGACCGTTCGTCGAAGACACCGATGCGCTCGGCCATCGCGAGGTCGGAGACGAACAGTGGCAGCGGGTTCGTCAGGTCGCGGCGCTTGATCGCGAAGACACGGCGCACCGCCTCGGCGTCGCTCGCCGGCGCCGTCAACGCGTACAATGTGTCTGTCGGCATCGCGATAACGCCACCGTTCCGGAGCACGTTAACGGCCTCGTCAATCTGTTCCAATGCTGGAGCCGTCACATGAGAATTGGCCGGTCTGGCCGCGGGTATAGTAGCATGGTGCATGCCCGTCCCATCCACGAAAGAGTCTAAGCCTTTGAGCGAGATAACCGCCAGCCGCGAAGGTGGCCTGCGCGAGCCCGGCGAGGACAGCTGGGCTGCCGCAGCGGCCGCCCGTCGCGCCGCCGACCGTACGCGCACCCGCGAATCCATCGTCATCCTCGACTTCGGCTCCCAGTACAGCCTGCTGATCGCGCGGCGTGTGCGCGAGTGCGGCGTCTACTGCGAGCTCCTGCCCCATGACGCGCCCATCGACGCCGTCGGGGAGCTCAACCCCTGTGGCTTCATCCTCTCGGGCGGTCCGTCCGGAGTCTACGAGGAGGACGCGCCGCTGGCGCCCGCCTACGTGTTCGAGTCCGGTCTGCCGGTGCTCGGCATCTGCTACGGCATGCAGTTGCTTGCCTATCAGCTCGGCGGCAAGGTCGACCCTTCGACGCATCGCGAATACGGACCCTCGGTGTTGGAGATCGACGAGTCGTGCGCCCTGTTCGACGAGCTGCCCTCGTCGCTCGCGGTCTGGATGAGCCACGGCGACCGCGTCACGGAGCCGCCGCCGGGCTTTCGCTCGCTGGCGCACTCGGGTAACTCGCCCCACGCCGTAATCGCCGACGACCGCGACCGCTATGGCATCCAGTTCCACCCTGAGGTCGTACATACGCCCCAGGGCACAGAGGTCCTGCGCAACTTCCTCTACAAGATCTGTCACTGTCGCGGCGGCTGGACCGCCCACTCGATCCTCGAGCGCGCCATCGCCGACGTGCAGCGCCAGGTCGGCGACGGCCGCGCGATCTGCGCCCTGTCCGGCGGCGTCGACTCCGCCGTCGCGGCCGCGATTACCAACGCCGCGATCGGCGACAGGCTGATCTGCGTCTTCGTCAACAACGGCGTCATGCGCGCCGGCGAGGCCGAGCAGGTGCAGGAGACGTTCCGCAGACATCTCGGCATCCGCCTGCACTACGTCGACGCCAGTGAGCGCTTCCTCGTGCAGCTCGCCGGCGTCACCGACCCGGAGGTCAAGCGTAAACGCATCGGCGAAACCTTCGTGCGCGTTTTCGAAGAGACCGCCGCCGAGTTCGGCTTCATCGACTTCATGGTCCAGGGCACGACCTACCCGGACGTGATCGAGAGCGGCCAGACGGCATCCAAGGGCAAGCAGGCGAAGGTGATAAAGACGCACCACAACGTCGGCGGCCTGCCAGACGACATGACGCTGCAGGTCGTCGAGCCCCTGCGCTACCTGTTCAAGGACGAGGTGCGCGCCGTCGGCCTCGAGGTCGGTTTGCCGAAGGAAATCGTCGGCCGCCAGCCGTTCCCCGGTCCCGGCCTCGCGATTCGTATCATCGGCGAGGTCACGCAGGAGAAAGTCGAGACTCTTCAGGCGGCGGACGCCATCGTCATGCAGGAGATTGAAGCCGCCGGCCTCTACGACGACCTCTGGCAGTCGTTCGCCGTCCTGCTGGACACGCGCACGGTCGGCGTGCAGGGCGACTATCGCACTTACGGCTCCGTGGTCGCGCTACGAGCCGTCACCGCCAACGACGCCATGACGGCAGACTGGGCCCGTCTGCCCTACGACCTGCTCGGCCGCATCGCCAACCGCATCGTCAATGAGGTGCGCGACGTCAACCGCGTCGTCTACGACATCACCTCGAAGCCACCCGGCACCATCGAGTGGGAGTAGCCCGCCCGGCGTGAACCTCGACACCTACCGCGACTTCATGGTCGACCTGGCGCAGCGCAGCGGCGATCTCATTCGCCCCTACTTCGGCGCGCGCCCCGAAGACCTGCAGGTCGAGCTCAAAGCTGACGAAACCATCGTCACGAAGGCGGACCGCGACGCCGAGGCCCTGATGCGCGACGCGATCGCGCGTCGCTTCCCCGAGCACGGCATCCTCGGCGAGGAGTACGGTGCCGAACGCGCCGACGCCGAGTTCGTCTGGGTGCTCGACCCCATCGACGGCACCATCTCCTTCGCCTCGGCATCGCCGCTGTTCGGGACGCTGATCGCGCTGCTGCATAACGGCCGCCCGGTGCTCGGCTGCATTAACCAGCCCGTCCTGCGACAGCTCTGCCTCGGCGACAACGACACCACGACGCTCAACGGCGCTCCGGTGCGCGTACGGCAGCGCCCGTTGTCAGAAGCAACGCTGCTCGTCACCGACCTGCTCGACGTCTCGCAGCACCAGGACGGCGCCGCCTTCGATTCGCTGATCCGCGACGTCAAGCTCGTGCGCACCTGGGGCGACTGCTACGGCTACCTGCTGCTCGCCACAGGCCACGCCGACATCATGTGCGACCCGATCATGAACCCATGGGACATCGCGGCGCTGATCCCGGTCGTACGCGGCGCCGGCGGCGTGATCAGCGACTGGCAGGGCAACGACGCGGTCGGCGCCGCCTCCATCGTCGCCACCACGTCGCCGTCGCTGCACGCAGAAGTCATCGCGAGGCTAAACCCGAGACGGGCATAACGAAGAATGTTGTTGTGTACGACAACATTATCTACACTGAGATGGTCATGATCGACACGCAGGGAATGATTACAGTCGCCGAAGCTGCCCGGCGTCTCAACCTGTCCACTGAACAGGTACGCCGAAAGCTGCGCGAGGGAAAACTGAAGGGCGAGCACGTCGGCAACCAGTGGTTTGTTGATGCTAGCTCGCTGCCTTCCGACAAGGTCTTCAAGCCCCTGATTCCTCGGGAACTCCTGGAGGAAATCGACCGCACTCGAGAGGCAATCTTCAAGAGAACCGGTATCACATTCGACGCCGTTGCCCTCGTAAACGAGGTGCGTGAGGAGGATTTTGGCGACAAATGACGAAATGGTGCGTGGACGCCAATGTCATCATCGCCATACTTCTAGAAGAACACGCAACGACTGCCGCCAGAAGATTCTGGTCTGACCTGGATGTGATAGACCAGATCATTGGACCGCAGGTCCTGCTGGCAGAATGCACTTCTGTCCTGAGACGCAAAGTGAGCGAAGGTGTGGTGTCAGAAGCAGAAGGCAATCGTTTGATGGCCAGGATGCTATCGTTCCCAATCGAAATCGACGCGTCACGATCCCAATTCAGCATTGCCTTTGCATGGGCATTGGAGATGAAGCGAACCAAGGTCCACGACCTGCAATATGTTGCTGTGGCCCAGATCCAAAACGCCACCATCGCAACCATCGACGGTGGTCTGCGACAAGCGGCCAATGAGCATGGAGTTCCCGTGACGGTAATCCGATGAACGTCCTGCTCATCGGCTCCGGTGGGCGCGAGCACGCTATCGCGTGGAAGCTAAGACAGTCACCGCTGCTGACCGACCTGCACGTCGCGCCCGGTAACGCCGGCACCGCCGGCGTCGGGCATAACCTCGACCTGCCGGTGCCGCGCAACGGTGCGCCTCAGAGCGACGTCGATGCCTACCTCGACGCCGTCGCGGAGACGGCACGCGACCTTCAAATCGACCTCGTATTCGTGGCGCCGGACGACCCGCTGTCGTGGGGCCTCGTCGACCGCATCGAGGCGGAGGGCATTGCCGCCTTCGGGCCGAGCAAGGCCGCGGCGCGCATCGAGGCCAGCAAGGCGTGGGCGAAGCAGTTCATGCAGCGCCACGCCATCCGACACCCCAGCGCCGTCTCGTTCGACGACGCCGCCGCAGCGCGCGACCACGTGCTCGCGGCGCAGACCCAGCTCGTCGTCAAGGCCGACGGCCTCGCGACCGGCAAAGGCGCGCTCGTAACGAATAGCAAGGACGAGGCCCTCGAGGCGATAGACGAGCTCATGGTGCAGCGCCTGCTCGGCGACGCCGGCGCCCGCGTCGTCATCGAGGAGCGGATCAGCGCCCGCGAGGTCTCCGGCCACGCGTTCAGCGACGGCAAGACCGTCGTCCCGATGCCCCTGTCCTGCGATCACAAGACCGTGTTCGAGGGAGGGCGCGGCCCCAACACCGGCGGCATGGGCGTCTACAGCCCGCCCTGGTGGGCCGACGACAGCCTCGACGCCGCGATTCGCGACAATGTCCTGCTCCCAGCAGTGCGCGGCATGGCCGCCGATGGCGTGCCGTTCAAAGGCATCCTCTACCCCGGCGTGTTCTCGACGCCGGACGGTCCTCTGGTCTTCGAGTTCAACGCGCGCTTCGGCGACCCCGAAGCGCAGTCGCTGCTCGTGCGCCTCGATTCGGACCTGCTCGCAATCGCCTGGGCCTGCGCCAACGGCACGCTCGACCAGGTAGACGTGCGCTGGTCGACCGATGCCTCGGTCTGTGTGGTCATGGCCTCGAACGGCTACCCCGGTAGCTACGCCACCGGCCTGCCGATCAGCGGCCTCGAGGACGTTGACCCCGACGTCGTCGTGTTCCATGCCGGCACGCGTCGCGAAGCCGAGGGACGCGTCGTCACGGCAGGCGGACGCGTCCTCGGCGTCACGGCAAAGGGATCGACCCTCGAAAATGCGCGCCGCAAGGCCTACGCCAACGTCGAGCGCATCAGCTTCGAGGGCGCGCACTACCGTCGCGATATCGGCCTTCAGGAGTAAGCGTTCCCGTCTCGTCTTGGCTCGAAGTCCGCATCGTTCGAGCCCTGTATCTGCGCCTTCGTGGCCGTAGCATCGCCCCGTTTCGGTATCGCGCCAGCTTCGGATCACGTTGTACGGCTGTTACGAGTGGACTAGACTGAGGCGTGATCCCGAGATATTCCCGTCCCGAAATGGCCCGAATCTGGTCGGAGGACAACAAGTTCGCCGCCTGGCTCAAGGTCGAAATCGCCGCCGTACAGGCCTGGGCCGACATGGGCGCCGTGCCGCACGATGCCGCCGACAAGATCACCCGTAACGCCTCGTTCCGTCTCGAGGACATCGACCGCTACGAGCGCGAGATGCACCACGACATGAACGCTTTCCTGCGCTCCGTAACGGACAGCCTCGGCGAAGAAGCGCGCTGGATTCACCTCGGCCTCACCTCCTACGACACCGAGGACCCGGCGACCGCCCTGCGACTCGTCGAGGCCGCGGAGCTGCTCGAAGCCGACCTGCGCGACCTCGAAGCCGCGGTCGCCGCGCGAGCCCTCGAATTCAAAGACACGCTGTGCATGGGCCGCACTCACGGCATGCACGCCGAACCGATCACGTTCGGGCTCAAGCTGCTCAACTGGCTCGATGAGGTCAGGCGCGACCAGAAGCGCCTCGCCGACGCGAAGCTCGATATCGGCGTCGGCAAGCTCAGCGGGCCTGTCGGCAGCCACGCCACCGTGCCGCCGGAGCTCGAGGACCGCGTCTGCGCCCGACTCGGCCTCGGCGTCGACGCCGTCAGTACGCAGGTCGTCTCGCGCGACCGCCACGCGCACTTCATCCAGACGCTGGCCCTGATCGGCGCCTCGCTTGAGCGATTCGCCACCGAGATTCGTCACCTGCAGCGCACCGAGGTCGGCGAAGCCGAGGAGCCCTTCAGCACCGGGCAGATGGACCTGCACCTGCGCCCCATCGAAGGCGCCACAACGCGCCACCAGCAGGGCTCGAGCTCGATGCCGCACAAGCGCAACCCCGAGAAGTGCGAGCGCGTCTGCGGCCTCGCGCGCGTGCTGCGCGCCAACTCGATCGTGGCGCTGGAGAACGTTGCCCTCTGGCACGAGCGCGACATCAGCCAGTCGTCCGCCGAGCGCGTCATCCTGGCCGACTCGTGCCTGGCGCTGGATTACATCCTCACCCTCTTCACCGGCATCGTGAAAGGCCTCGTCGTCTATCCGAAGCGCATGCTCGCCAACATGGAGCTGACTTACGGCGTCGTGTTCTCGCAGCGCGTGCTGCTGGCGCTGGTCGAGCACGGTATGTCGCGGCAGGACGGCTACCCGGTCGTGCAGCACGCCGGCCACGTCGCCCTCGACGACGGGCGCCCCTTCCGCGAGACGATCGCCGAAGAGCCCGAGGTGCAGAGCCGTCTCACCGCTGCCGAACTGGACGCGATCTTCGACTACCGCTACTTCACCCGCGAGGTCGACAAGAGCTTCGCGCGCATGGGACTGATCGGCTCCTGAACGCGGAGCGACTTTCCTACCTTCGCCAACACCGCGCTGCAAGCAACGACCCTCGTACGACTCTAAGACTGCCGACGCGTATCATTCGCTCGTGACCCTTGCTTTCTCAGTTCGGTTAGAGCCTTCATGATCGGCGGCGTCGAGCTTCGTAAAGAGCGCAGCCTCGGGCAGATCATTGGCGACTCGTTCACAATCCTCGGCAGGTCCTGGCGACCCCTGGGCGCAATCACGATTCCCATCGTCGTGACTTCGCTGGCCTTCCAGCTCATCCTCTTCGCGTCGAACGATGAATTTTCGAAAGCTTTATTCAGTGGCAAGCAACTACAGAACCCAAACATCAGTCTTATCTCAGCCGTAGCAGTCCTTCTGTTTGTTCCCATCACGATAATTGCTCGTCTGCTCAGCATCGCCGGAGGCATCGCTTATCTGAGCCGCGCCGATCGTGGGGAGTCAATCAATTCGGCCGACGCACTCGATGAGGCCCAATCCCGCATGGGATTGGTTATCCGCTGCGTGCTGCGCGCGGCTGCGATATTCTGCGGCTTCGCGATCACCGTTGTTGGCATCCCATTCGCCATTAATCGTCTGATCCGCTGGACATTCATCATCCCCGTCGTCATGGTCGAGGGGACTTTGGGCCCAGCTGCCTTGGCCCGAAGCGCCGAGCTGATTAAGGGCAAGTGGTGGAATACGCTGGGACGTTTGATCGTCGCGTTCCTGGTCATCGAAATCCCGGTCAACCTGATCGCAGGGCTGATCGCGTCCGCATCTCCCGGCGTGTTCGCGATACTGGTCGGAAGCGCAGCTGGGTTTGTGACCACCCCGTACCTCATAATCGCTATAACATTGACGTTCTTCGATCGTCAGGTCCGAAAGGCTCCGCAAACCAATGACAACATCAGTCCTGCTTGAGAGCCCGCTGCCTAACCGCACCTACAGCGGCAAGGTGCGCGACACCTACGACCTCGGCGACGGGCGTCTGCTGATCGTCGCGACCGACCGCATCAGCGCCTACGACGCCGTCATGCCCAACGGCATCCCCGACAAGGGCGCCATCCTCTCGCAGCTCTCTGCCTTCTGGTTCCAGCTCACCGACGCCGTCGTGCCGAATCACTTCATCCGCCTCGCCGACGGCTCCGAGGCCGACGAGTTGCCCTTCGACCTGCCACCGGAGCTTCTGGGTCGCAGCACTATCGTTAAGAAGGCGCAGCGCCTCGACGTCGAGTGCATCGCGCGGGGTTACCTCTCGGGCTCAGCCTGGGCCGAGTACCAGACGAGCGGCACCGTCGGCGGCATGCGCATGCCCCCCGGGATGACGGAGTCGGAGCAGTTCCCGGAGCCGCTGTTCACACCTACCACCAAGGCAGAGGTCGGCCACGACGAGAACATGAGCTATCGCGACGTCGTTGAGATGCTCGGCGCCGAGACCGCGAACGCGATCCGTCTGCGCACACTCGCGACGTATCAGTACGCGGCGCAGTACGCCGCCGAACGCGGCATCATCATCGCCGACACCAAGTTCGAGTTTGGCATCCTCGATGACGAGCCGATCCTGATCGACGAGATGCTGACACCGGACTCGTCGCGCTTCTGGCCCGCCGACGACTACCAGACGGGCCGCAGCCAGGCCAGCTTCGACAAGCAGTTCGTGCGCGACTGGCTGACGCAGAGCGGCTGGAACCGCGAACCGCCGGCTCCGGAGCTGCCGCCCGACATCGTCGAGAAGACCTCGCAGCGCTACCACGAAGCCTACCGCCGCCTCACCGGCCGGGAGCTCATGCGCTTCTAAGCGTGCCGAGGCTTCCACGTGACATCACACAAGAACGGGCCGTCCGAGCGTTTCTGAGAGCTGGCGGAATCGAGCTGCAGGGACGCGGTAAGGGCAGTCACAGAAACATCCGTATGCCTAACGAGGAAGTACTGACGATCCCGTACCATGTACGAGTCGGCCTGCTTAGCGCCTGTATCAAGCAGGTTGGAATGTCGGTCGAAGACTTCCTGGAGTTACTCTGAGCCTGAGGCGAGCCATGCAGAGATACACCGTAATCGTCCACGAAGAAGCGCGAGAAGACGGCGGCGGCTTCTGGGCCGAGGTCGAGGAGTTACCCGGCTGCTTCGCGTCCGGAGACACGCTGGACGAGCTGGAGAAGGACGTGCGTGAGGCCATCGAGTCGCACATAGCGGCACTTCGCGAAGTCGGCAAGCCCGTGCCCGAAGGCCGGTCCGTCCAGGACGACTCGCACACCATGCGCTGGGAGATTGACGTTGCGGTCGCCTGATTCAGCGTCGCAGGGAGCCTTGAAGCAGCTCGACCGGTTTCCTCATGACTAACTTCCTCGCCCGCGTCTACGTCTCGCTCAAGCCCACCGTCAACGACCCGCAGGGCCTGACGATCGCCGACGGCCTGCGCTCGCTTGGCTTCGCCGAGGTCGAGGGCGTGCGCGCCGGCAAATACATCGAGATTCGTCTGGCGGCGTCGAGCGCGCAGCAGGCCCGCGAGCGCGTCGACGCGATGTGCGACAGGCTGCTCGCCAACCCGATCATCGAAAGCTACCGCTTTGACGTCGAGGAGCTTGTCGGGGTCTAGATGCGGGCCGAGTCACTGGACGAGGCCCGCGAGCGGCTGCGTCCCTACGTAGAAAAGGCGAAGACTTTCTCAGGGTGGGACTTCAGTCAAGTGCGAGCAAAGCGTCTCGCACCAGACTTGCCATGGGATTACGTCGAACATGCACGCGAACTCTCAAGAGAAGCCGTGTCCATACTGGATATCGGTACCGGCGGCGGCGAACGATTCACGGAGATCTGCCTCGGCTTCGAAGGCGCAGCGATTGCTACAGAAGCTTGGCCGCCTAACGTGCCGGTTGCCGCCGAGCGTTTTCGACGGGCCGGCATCCGGCTCATCCATTGCGGCGACGAGATGCTACCTTTGGGCGACGCAAGCTTGAATCTGATCGTCAACAGGCATTCCGGATTGGATCCAGCGGAAGTGGCGCGCATCTTGACTCCAGGCGGCATCTTTTTCACACAGCAGGTTGACCGCTCAAATGGGAAAGAGCTCCAGGACTTCTTCCCGGAGCGGCGCACCGATTGGGGAGACACTTTCGAACGCTACAGAGATGGCTTCCATATTGCTGGTATGGAGATAACTCGCGCCCTTCGGCACGAAACAAATGTGGCCTATCAAGAGCTCGGTGACCTCGTTATGAATCTAATCATGACCCCCTGGGAGGTACACGACTTCGATCCGCTAGGCATCGATCTGGCAATCTCTGCTCGATCTTGAAAAAGCACTAACCACTGACGACGGGCTTGTCCCACGGAAGCACGTTACGTGATCGAGGCCCGCAAGCCGGATTGAGGCGCTCGGCTCCCGAGCGCTCGGAGCGAGTGCACGGTTACGCCTATGCTGGCCTGGATGCACTATGAAGTAGTCGTGATCGGGGCGGGCGCAGCCGGGCTCATGTGCGCCATCGAGGCCGGCAAGCGTGGACGCAGCGTGCTCGTGCTGGAGCGCAACGACCGCGTCGGGCGCAAGATCCTCATTTCGGGCGGCGGGCGCTGCAACTTCACCAACCTCTATGCCTCGCCGGACCAGTTCATTTCAGACAACCCGAACTTCTGCCGCTCCGCCCTCGCCTCCTACACACCGGACGACTTCATCGCGCTGGTCGAGCAGTACGGCATCGCCTATCACGAGAAGAAGCTCGGGCAGCTGTTCTGCGACGGCAGCGCCAGCCAGATCGTCCACATGCTTGTGCAGGAATGCGTCTCCGCGGGCGTCGAGATTCGCTGCGACTGCGAGGTCTGGGACGTGCGGCGTCTCGAATCGGACGAAGACGCGACGCGGCGCTTCGAGCTCGAGACGAGCCTCGGCGACTTCGCCTGCGAGTCTCTGGTCGTGGCGGCCGGCGGGCTCTCGATTCCGAAGATCGGCGCTACAGACCTGGCGCTGCGCCTGGCAGAGCAGTTCGGCGTCGCGACGCGGCCGACGCGGCCCGGCCTCGTGCCACTGACTCTCGACGGCGACGACCTCGCATTCGCCGCGGCGCTTAGCGGTGTCTCGCTCGACGTGGTCGTACGCTGCGGCGGGCAATCGTTTCGCGAGAACTTGCTGTTCACGCATCGCGGCCTCAGCGGACCCGCTATACTGCAGGCCTCGAGCTACTGGCGCGAAGGCGAGCCGATCGAGCTCGACCTGCTGCCAGACGAGCCGGCCGTCGAGTTCCTCGATGCGCACGCTGAGGACGCACGCAGCCTGATTACGATCCTCGGCGAACGATGGCCGCGACGCTTTGCCCAGGCCTGGTGCATCCGCTACTCGCCGAACGGCCACGTAGGCGCCATGACCGACCGCCAGCGCACCGAGCTGGCGCAGCGGCTGAACGGCTGGCGGCTGTGGCCCAGCGGCAGCGAGGGCTACACGAAGGCTGAGGTCACGCTCGGCGGCATCGACACGCGCGAGCTCTCGTCGCGCACCATGGAAGCGCGGCGTGTGTCCGGCCTCTACTTCATCGGCGAATGTGTCGACGTTACGGGCTGGCTCGGCGGCTACAACTTCCAGTGGGCCTGGGCCTCCGGTTACGCGGCCGGGCAGGCTGTGTGAGGCTGGCGCTTAGCCTAGCGCGCCCTTGGTACCCAGCGTCTGGCCGGCGCGCCCGTTTCGGCGCCTCAAAGGTCGACGCGGATCATCTGGTAGGAGTAGGGTGGCAGGCTCGCGCGAAGCGTCCCATCGTCGAGCGAGGCGCCTGATCCCCGGCGCGGCACCACTGCCCCTATGTCCTCGGCGGTGTTTACCGCCTCGAGGCTGGCGTGCGTCATCACCTGGTGCTCCGACACCCGGCGGCCCGAGAAACCAACGAGCGCGACATTCAGATCGATCGCCTCCGTCGCGTGCCGGTTGACTGCGAAGAAGGTCAGCGCGTTTGCTGCCGGGTCCTGGACGCAGGCGATATCGAGATACGGTACGTCGCCCGCGACCTCAGCGTCGTAGCACGTACACTCGACTGCGAGGCGTAGCGCCCTGCCACGTCCGAACCTGGACGCGAAGAAGTAAGGGTAGTAGATGGTCTGGCGCCACGCCGGTCCCATAGGCTCGGTCATGATCGGGGCGATAACGTTGACCAGTTGGGCAATGCACGCCAGCTTCACCACATCGGCACGACGGATGAACGTGTTGATGATGCAACCAACTTGTAGAACGTCCTCGAAGTTGTAGACATCCTCGAGCAGGCGTGGCGCGTGCGGCCAGCCTGCATTGCCCTCACGGATCCTTCGGTCCTGTTCGTTAGAGTGGTACCAGACGTTCCATTCGTCGAAGCTGATGTAAACCTTCTTCTTGCTTCGCTTTCTCGCTCGTACGAATTCGATTGTCGACGCGACTGTGCCGATGTACTCATCCAGCCGTGAGCTCATCGCCAGGTAGTTGGCCGTGTCCCCGGCGCGATTGTTGAAGTACATATGCAGCGAGATGTAGTCGACAGCCTCGTACGTATGCTCCAACACGATGCGTTCCCAATCTGGGTACGTCGGCATATAGGAGTGCGACGATCCGCATACGACCAGCTCCAGAGACTTATCCAGGGCGCGCAGGCATTTCGCGGTTTCGTTTGCGAGCCGCCCGTACTCGTCCGCGGTCTTGTGACCGACCTGCCACGGCCCATCCATCTCGTTGCCCAGGCACCAGAGCTTGACGTCCCACGGATCGGCTCGTCCGTTGAGTTTGCGCAAATCGCCCCAATACGATCCGGTCGGACCGTTGACGTATTCGACGAAGTTACGCGCCTGATCGAGGCCACGCGAGCCGAGGTTAAGCGCGAGCATCATTTTCGTGCCGACCGTCTCGCACCAGGCAGCGAACTCATGGATGCCGACAGCGTTGCTCTCTGAGGTGTGCCAGGCAAGGTCGAGACGCACCGGCCTTTGCTCGCGCGGACCAACGCCGTCTTCCCAGTTGTAGGCAGAAACGAAGTTACCCCCTGGGTAGCGCACAACGGGGACCTCGAGTTCGCGCACGAGCTGCGCGACGTCTCCGCGCATACCGTCCTTGCCGGCGGTCGGATGGCCGGGCTCGTAGATACCGGTGTAGATTGCGCGACCCAGGTGCTCGAGGAAGGCACCGTACACGCGGTCATCGATTTCGGAAATGGTGAAGTCGCGATGAGCAACGACCTTAGCCTGCATGATCCCGTCCTTCCCAGCTCCAGTTACTTCGATTGTCCTGGGAAATTATGGGACTGGCCCTGCCGATGCGTCGACGTGGCTCCGGTCGCTTTGAGCTCCGGACTCCAGATCGTTTGGCCCTAGCCGTTGGACCGCTGCGGAGCCTTTTCGTTGGGTCTTTTACCCGAGCGCGCCCTTCGTGCTCGGCGTCTGGCCGGCGCGGCGCTCGTCGATGCGCGTGGCGGCGCATAGGGCGCGGCCGAGCGCCTTCATCGTGCACTCGGCCTTGTGGTGGTCGTTGGCGCCGGCCAGCACTCGGACGTGCATGTTGAACTTGCCCTCGTGCGCCAGCGACTGCAGGAAGTGCTCGACGAGGTCGGTCGGCAGCTCACCGACCATCGGGCCAGACCACGAGACGTTGAACACGGCGTATCCCCTACCCGACAAGTCGACCGCGACCTGCGACAGCGCTTCGTCCAGCGGCACCAGCGCGTCGCCCATGCGCACGATGCCGCGTGCGTCGCCCAGCGCATCGATCAGTGCCCGGCCCAGCGCGATGCCAACGTCCTCGGCCGTGTGGTGCGAGTCGATCTCGAGGTCGCCCGAGGCGTGCAGCGTTATGTCGAACAGGCCGTGGCGCGCGATCTGCGACACCATGTGGTCGAGCATGCCGATGCCGGTCGAGACGTCGGCCTGCCCCGACCCGTCGAGGTCCCAGGTGACGTCAACCGTCGTCTCTTTGGTCTCGCGCTTGTAGTGTCCGACGCGGCTCACGACAACGCTTCCGCGCGCGCCATCGGGCGGGCGAGCCAGCGGCCGGCGCCGAAAAACCATTTGCTAGTTTGCTCGTTTGCTGGTTTGCCTGTCGCGCTGATCATCTCGCCGTCCTCAGCCCTTCGCCGATCCGACCGCGATTATCTCACGCAGCGCATCGAGTAGCGCATCCGTCTGGTCGGGGCGTCCGGCGCTGATTCGGATGTGATTCTGCAGCAGCGGCATGTCGAAGTAGCGTACCAGGATGCCGCGCTGCAGCAGTCGCGCGTGCACCTCGCGCGCCGCGATGCCACTAAGCCGGCAGAGCAGGAAGTTCGCGCTCGAAGGCGTCACCTCGACGCCCGGCAGCTCCGCCAGCAGCGCCGCGAGGCGCTCCCGCTCTCGCACGATGGCGTCAATCAGGCCCTGAAGGTACGGCAGGTCGTCCAGGCTCGCCAGCGTCGCGACCTCCGCCGCCACGTTGACGTTATACGGCTGCTTGACGCGCAGGACGAGGTCGATGAGCGCCGGGTCCGCGATCATGTAGCCGAGCCGCAGACCCGCCAGCCCGGCCCACTTGCTCAGGGTACGTAGCACGATAAGGTTGGCGTGCTCGCGTACCATCTCGACGCAGCTCTCGCCCGCAAACTCCGTGTACGCCTCGTCGACGATCACGGGCCGTCCGGTCGAAAGCAGCGCCTCGACTTCACGACGCGAGATCAGCGTGCCCGTCGGGTTGTTCGGCGACGTCGTGACGATGAGGCGCGACTCCTGCGCCGCGTCCAGACCCGCCTCAAGGTCGATCGAGTAGTCGTTGCGGCGCTGGACGTCGTGCACGCGAGCGTCCTGAATCGCCGCAAGGAACGGGTAGAAGCTGAAGGTCGGCGGGAAGTTGACGATCGCCTCGCCGGGCGGCACGAACAGGCGCACCAGCAGGTCGATCAGCTCGTCGCTGCCCGCGCCGGCGATCAGCCACTCGGGTCCGAAACCGCTGTAGCGGCCAAGCGCCGCCCGCACGCGCCGTTGCTCCGGGTCGGGGTAGATGTGATACGACCTCGCCTTGGTCAGCGCCTCGATTACCCTGGGCGACGGCCCGTACGGGTTCTCGTTGGCGTCGAGCTTGACGATGCGCTCCGACGCGATGCCGAGGCGCTTCGCCACCTCCTCCGGCGGCTCGACCGGCACATAGGGCGGCACGTCGCGCAGATGCGGCCGCACGAGCCCGAGGATGTCGGAGGTACCGCTCACTGGTGGCTCCGAATCGAGTAGATGTAGCTGCAGGTCTTCAGACCTGTGCGACTCGGCTCTGGTGCGGCGAGGCGCGCTCCGCGCAGACCTGAAGGTCTGCAGCTACAGGGAGAACTCATCGCGGTAACCGCTCTTCGATTGCGCGCGCGTGGCCGACGAGGCCCTCGGCCCGCGCGATGGCGGCGCCGGCCGGGCCGAGATCGAAGACGCTGTCGTCGTCCAGGTCGATGACGGTGCTGAACTTGAGGAAATCCTGCACGCTCAACGGCGATGCGAAGCGCGCGGCGCCGCCGGTCGGCATGACGTGGCTCGGGCCCGCGGTGTAGTCGCCGATAGCCTCGGGTGAGCCTTCGCCGATGAAGACGCCGCCCGCGTTCTTGACCAACCCGCCGAGGCGTCGCGCGTCCTTCGAGAGGATGCAGAGGTGCTCGGGCGCGTAGTCGCTGGCCAGCCCGACCGCCTCCTCGATGCTCGACGCCACCACGAAGCCGCCGCGATTCTCGAACGCCGCGCGCGCTATCGAGCCACGCGGCAACACCTCGAGGCGCGCTTCTACCTCCGCGACGACGCGCTCGGCCTGCGCCAGCGAGTCCGTGATGAACACGGGCGCCGCCAGCTCGTCGTGCTCGGCCTGCGCGATCAGATCGACGGCGCACAACGCGGGGTCGGCGTCGCCGTCGGCCACGATTACGGTCTCGGTCGGCCCGAAGATCGAGTCGATGCCGACGTCGCCGAACACGGCTCGCTTGGCCAGCGTCACGAAGATGCTGCCCGGCCCGCAAATCTTGTCGACGCGTGGGATGCTCTCGGTGCCGTAGGCCAGTGCCGCGACAGCCTGGGCGCCGCTGACGCCGAACACGCGGTCGGCACCCGCGATGGCGGCTGCTGCCAGCTTGACGTCTGGCAGCTTGCCGTCCGGTCCCACCGGGCTAACGAGCACGACATTGGCGACGCCCGCGACCTTGGCCGGCACCACTGTGTGCAGCACCGACGACGGATACGCCGGCGCAGTGCCCGGAGCGTAGAAACCGACATTCTCGATGGCGCGCACCTGCACGCCGAGCCCGTCCTCGACGTAGGAGGACAGAGACGCGACGCATCTGGCCGGCGTGATAGGTCTCGATGCGTCGGGCGGCGAACTCGAGGGCTTGGCGCAGCTCCGGGTCGAGGCGCTTGAGCGCGGCCTCGACCTCCTCCCGCGGCACTTCGAGACGGGGGTGCGGCACGCCGTCGAACGCCTCGCAGTAGCGTCGCACTGCCGCGTCGCCATCGCGACGCACGTCGTCGATGATCCGCTGCACCGCTGCGTTTGCCGACAGTTCTTCGCCGAACACCTGCGCCGTGCGGGCTCGACCGGCCGGACCCAGTTCGGTCTGGCTGGCGGGCCGGCGCAGGAGGACGCTACGACGCGCTTCTTCGGCGCCCTGCACGATGCGCATGTCTAGTCGATCAGCTTGTTCAGCGGGTACTCGACGATGCCGTGAGCGCCCGCTTCCTTGAGTCGCGGCGCGATCACCCGCACGACGTCCTCGTCGACGATTGTCGTGACGTCGACCCACTCAGGGTCGGACAGCGACGCGACGGTGGGCTTGTCGAGCGCCGGCAGAATCGCAAGCACAGTTTCGAGCTCGGCGCGCTTGACGTTCATCGAGAGCCAGACCTTGCCCTCGGCCGCGATGGCGCCGCGCAGCATCAACGCGATGTCGTCGATCTTCTGGCGCTTCCACGGGTCGGCCCAGGCCTGAGGGCTCGCGATAAGACGCGGCGTGCTCTCGATCACGGTGTCGATGATGCGCAGGCGGTTGGCGCGCAGCGAGTTGCCGGTCACGGTCACGTCGACGATGGCGTCGGCAAACAGACGCGGCTTCACTTCAGTAGCGCCGTAGGAGTACTCGACGCGGGCGTTGACGCCCCGCTGCTCGAGGAACGACTTCGTCAGGTTGACGACCTCGGTCGCGATGCGCTTACCCTCGAGGTCGCCGATCGTCTGCAGCGGCGACTCGTCCGGCACGACGACCACCCAGCGCGTGTGAAACGGCGACAGCTTCGAGCCGGCGAAGTCCATGACCTCGACGACGTCGTCGGCGCCGGCCTCCTTGATCAGGTCGTAGCCCGTGAAGCCGAGGTCGATTAGGCCGTCCTGGACGTAGCGCGGCTGTTCCTGCGGTCGCACCAGAAGGCACTCGATCTCGGAATCAGCTATCGAAGGATGGTAGGAGCGCGCGTCTACTCGCATGTTGTAGCCGGCCCGGCAGAACAGATCGACCGTCGCCTGCTGCAGGTTACCGTTGGGTATGGCGAGACGCAGCTTCTGTGCTTCCAAGGG
Organism: uncultured Chloroflexia bacterium; assembly: GCA_963732945.1. GTDB lineage: Bacteria > Chloroflexota > Dehalococcoidia > DSTF01 > WHTK01 > WHTK01. The sequence goes on along the minus strand of CAVTBL010000004.1, from coordinate 559,207 downwards.
GACCTTCCCTGTTGAGAATCGCCCGCGAACCGCAGCAGGCGTAATCGATAGCCGTTAGGAATCAATGGTAACCGAGGGTCTGGTGAGCGTCTATCGATCGTACGAACAGGGCTGGTCCAGATAAGGACTGGCGCGACAAATCTATAATCAACGTATGAGATTATTCGGGCTTAGCAGACGTTTCGGTCTGGCCCTCACGCTGATCGTCGTGGGTGTGCTCGTTGCTGCCTGCGGGTCGACCACGACGGCGCCAAACCAGGTGCACGTGCTCACCTGGAACGGCGAGGTCAACCAGGTCATGGAGCGCTACATCGACCGCGGCATGAACACGGCGGAGCGCTCGCACGCGACCGCGGTCGTCCTCAAGCTCGACACGCCCGGCGGCCTCGACAGCTCGATGCGCAACATCATCCAGCGCATGGAGGCCTCGAGCGTACCGGTGATCGTCTACGTCTCGCCTTCGGGCGGGCGCGCGGCATCGGCCGGCACCTTCATCACGATGGCGGCTCAGGTCGCGGCCATGGCGCCGAACACGACGATCGGCGCCGCCTCACCGGTCGACCAGAACGGCGGCGACATCACCGGCACGCTGGGCAAGAAGGTCACGAACGACGCCGTCGCCTACATCCGCGGCATCGCCGAGTTGCGCGGCCGCAACGCCGATTGGGCGGAGCAGGCGGTGCGAGACGCTGTCGCCGTCAACCAGACGGACGCCGTCAAGCTGAACGTGGTTAACTTCATCGCGACCAGCGTACCGGACGTGCTCAACCAGGCCGACGGACGCAGCGTCCAGGCGCAGGCCGCGGACGGCAGCCTGCAGACCGTGACGCTGCACACCGCCGGAGCCAAGACCTACGCGAACAACACGAACCTGTTCGAGGACATCCTCTACCGTATCGCCGACCCGAACATCGCGTTCCTGCTGCTCAGCCTCGGCGGCCTGGCGCTGGTCTTCGAGATCTTCCACCCGTCCGGCATGACCGGCATCTTCGGCGTGATCATGCTGGTGCTCGCCTTCTTCGCCCTCGGTAGCCTGCCGACCAACTGGGCCGGCGTCGTACTCGTCTTGTTCGGCTTCGGCCTGATCGGCGCCGAGATCTTCGTCTCCGGCTTCGGGGCGCTGGGCGTCGGCGGCATCGTGGCGCTGATCTTCGGCGGGCTGATCCTCATGGGCGGCAACGATGCAGGCGTCCAGGTCTCACGCTGGCTGATCCTCGGCATGGCCGCGACCGCCGGCGTTATCCTGCTGGGCTTCGTGAGCATCCTGGTACGGGCACGCCGCATGCCGTCGCGCACCACCGGTCGCGAGTCGCTGATCGGCGCCAAGGGCACGACGCGCTCGGCGCTGAAGCCACGCGGTGTCGTACACGTTGCCGGCGAACGCTGGGACGCCATCGCCGACGACCCGCCAATCGCCGACGACACAGAGATCATCGTGACGGCCTCGGAGGGCTTCCTCCTGCACGTCAAGCACGACCCCGAGTTCGTCAAGCTATTACCGCCGGCGCCGCCCCCGGAGGGGACGACGCCAGCTGCAGTGGACCAGACCTGATGGCCCACCTCGATCTGCGCATCTTCATCCGTGCGACGCCGGAGCGCGTCTGGGAGGTCATCAGCGACCTGCCCGGTCAGGCTGCGTGGATGGTCGACGTTCGCAAGCTCGAGGTGGTCGGCGAGCAATCGAGCGGCACCGGCACCGTTATCGCCGTGACCAGCGAGCTATTCGGGCTGCCTCTGGTCAGGGACCGCATGCGCATCACGACCTGGCAGCCGCCGATTCGCTTCGACGTGGCACACGAGGGGCAGTTCAGCGGCACCGGCGCCTTCATCGTCGAGCCGGTGCGCGGCGGCAGCGTCTTCACCTGGATTGAGGACTTCGAGCCTCCGCTCGGCCTGCTGGGCGAGCTCGGCTTCTCCATTGCGGTCGGGCCGCACCTGCGCCGTGTGTTCGCGCGCTCGATGGATAACGTCAGGCGGTTGGCCGAAGGTTCGTCTTAGGTTAGAAGGTTCGTCAGGAGCCGTGCGCCGTGAGCGTCACGTCACCGGCTTCTACGGTATGGCGCGTGCCGTCCGGCAGCTCGATGACCAGCGTGCCGTCGTCGTTCACGTCGACTGCGACGCCGCGAATCGTCTCGACGCCTGTCGCGACGACCTCTGAGCCCAGTGTCGCGAGGCGCTGTTTCCATGCCTCGAACGGCGCCCGTGACCCCGTCTTCGATTCTTCGAAGCGCGCCTCGAAGTGGTCGCAGAACGCGGCGAGCAGCTCTTCGCGCGGCACCTCATAGCCGAGCACGTCGCGCAGGCTGGTAGCGATGCCGGCGATCTCGGGGTACTCGACGGTGGCCAGGTTGACGTTGATCCCGACGCCGATCAGCGCGATCGGCTCGCTATCCTTCTCAGCCATCTCGATCAGCACGCCGCCGACCTTCTTGCCGCCGATCAGCGCGTCGTTGGGCCACTTGAGGTCGACGCGCAGCTTCGGCGCCGTTGCGCGCTGCGAGGTCCTCGATCGCTTCGGCAATCGCTAGCGGCGTCACGTAGGCAAGCGGACGCGGGTCGGAGGACTCGAGCGCGATCGCCAGCGTGAAGTAGAGTCCGACGTCCGGCGGCGACACCCAGGAGCGCCCCGCCCGGCCGCGACCCGCCGTCTGCGTCTCGGCCAGCAGGATCGTGCCGTTGGTGAAGCGCCAGCGCTCCATCATGTGGCGGGCATCGTCCATCGTCGATTCGGTGTAAGGGCGGTACTGGAAACGGCGGCCGACGTAATCGGTGTGGAGGTTCCAGGAAAAATGAGGCTTGGAGAACAACGGCAGGGTCTCGAACGACATTTCGTCCATCATGCGACGGAACCGATCGAAGTAAGACTCTGACACCCGATCCTCCGGCGTTGAAGCTGGGAGCACCCCAGACCCGCTAAACAGCCTCACCACGCGATTCGCCGCTGCTACGAACCTCTTCGTCCAGTTGAGGCATTTGCGCCGTGAGGGCGTCTTCCCAGTATAAGACGACCGCCCCGGCCTTCGATTGAAGAGCCGGGGCGGTCTTTCTAGTTATCCTCCGAAAGGAGGACGATGAGTTGCCAGGCTGAAAGCCCAGCGTCGCCTATTAACTAGGCAGAGATACCTCGCATAGTCACTAGGCGGATGGCCAGGCTGTCAGCCTTGCAACGTTGATGGTCCATCCGCATCACCTCCTTTCCTGCCCGCGATAGTAGCAGCGCCGAATCGAGTCGTCAATCTAGTAAAGGCCCTAATCTGATTACCGTTGCGTGACGAAGGTGACCCTCACCCCAACTGCTGGCCATAATTGCGGTATGCCGACTTTTCTCTACCCGATGACCGTCTCCGGACCCTACGGTCAGTACACCGTCGAAGCCGTCGTCGATCCCAGCGCGACGTTCAGCAGCGTGCCCGCGCCGGCGCTGATCGAGATGGGTGTGCAGCCGCACCGCATCGTCAGGCTGGCGTCGGCGGACGGTAAGGCGCGTTTCGGGCAACTCGGCCGCGCTCTCACCACGGTCGCGGGCGTCGAGGACGTGGCGCCGGTGCTGTTCGGCGAAGCGGGAGAGCCCGCCGTGATCGGCGCCGTCACGCTCTCGATCCTGCTCCTGCGTGTCGACGAAAATTCCCGACAGCTGGTATCAGTAGACGCGAAGTCCACAGCGGCCCCGGACGCATAGGCCTCATCCCGACGTGGCGAACGCGTAGAATCAACGCGTTCTTGGCCTCCACGGGACGACTCGTGTGGCCTGCCGACTGCGAATCGTGAAAGGTGGCGATGCCGTGCTGGAGCTGATCGATTTTCACACCCACATTCGCCCGCCATGGTGGGAGGGCGCCACTAACCCGGCGTCGGCGGGCCTCAGCCCAGGCTCCGAGGATCGCGTTGCCCGCATGATCGACATCGACCGGATGATCGAGGAGTCGCGGGCCGCCGGCATCGCACAGCGGGCGCTCTCGGCCGGCGTCGAGGGAGTTTACGGTTCGGTCGCCGATGTGCCCGCAAGCGAAGTCCGCCGGGTGAACGAATTCACGGCCGAAGCCGTGGCCAAGGACCCCGGCATCTTCTTCGGTTTGGCGACGATCGATGCCTACACCGGCGATGCTGGGGCCAAGGAGGCCGAGTACGCCGTTCGAGAGCTCGGGCTGCACGGCGTCTTTCTCGACGCGCAGCGACACGGCGTCTACCCGGGGGCTCCTCAGGCGCGGCCGACCCTGGCAGCGGCGGCCGAGCTCGGCGTACCTGTGTTCGTCCATCCAGTGTGGGCGCCCGACGACGCGGCGTTCCGGGCTGCAGGCGGGACCGCCGGTGGCTCGTTCGGGCGAGGCGTCACGAACGGCCTGGCCGCGCTCTCGCTGCTGCACTCGGGCGTGTTCGACGAGTTCCCCGAGCTCGACATTCTGATCACGGCATACGGAGCCGGCGCGATCCTGTTCGCGGCGGATGCCCTGGCCGCGTACAAGCAGGCGCACGGCACCAGTCCGCGCCTGCACATCGACACCCTGACCTTCCACCCGCCGACGCTGCGCTACGCGATTGACGCGCTGGGTGCCGATCGCGTGATTCTCGGTAGCGATTGGCCGATTCGGCTCGACGCATACGCCGACAAGGTAACGGCGGCATTCGAGGCGGCGGCCTTCACACCGGAGGAGCAGGTCCTCGTGGGATCCGGCAACGCGCGCAGGCTCTTCGGCCTCGAGTAAGCGCGCGGCCGCGCGTCGATCAGGACTCCCGACAGCTCGTGTCAGTAGACGCTGCTCCCGGAGCCGCGCCAGCCGCCGGCGGTTCCGTGATGTGGGATAATGACTTCAGGACCATGGAACACGTCGAAGTCGATTGGAAGAGTCGAATCTCAATTGACCCAAAGGTCATGGGCGGCAAGCCGGTGATCAAAGGGCGGCGCGTCCCGGTCGAGACTATCGTGGGTGCGCTAGCTGGTGGCACAACGGTTGCGCGCGTGTGCACGGCATATCGCATAAGCGAAGAAGACGTGCTGGCGGCGCTGGGCTACGCAGCGGAGATGCTCAGGCTAGAGCGTGTGTATGCGCTTCCCGGTCGATGAGAATCTTCCAGCGGAGCTTGCCGAGCTACTGACAGACATGGGTCATGATGCGATTGCTGTTGGCTCCCCTCTGGAGGGCGCCGCAGATCCACTCCTTTGGTCGCTGGCTGCCGAAGAGAATCGAGTCTTCATCACGCAAGACCTGGACTTTCCGTTAAACGTTTCGCCAACGCCTCCTGGGCTAGTGTTGATCCTGTTTCCCGATGCCTTCTACGTAGACACTCTAATCAGCATGACAATCGACTTCATCAGGAATCGCCCGGAAGACGAACTGCTGGGAAGAATCACTGTGTTCGCTCCAGGACAGACGAGAGTGCGTGATCTGTAAATGCCTGACTTCGAGGTTGTTTCTGACTTTCGGCCCACCGGTGACCAGCCCGACGCCATCGAGGCGCTGGTCGATGGGCTCGAGCAAGGCCTGCACCGCGAGACGCTGCTGGGCGTGACGGGCTCCGGTAAGACGTTCACGATGGCGAACATCATCGAGCGCGTGCAACGCCCGACGCTGGTGCTGGCGCCGAACCGTACGTTGGCGGCGCAGCTTTGCTCCGAGTTCAAGGAGTTCTTCCCGCGCAACGCCGTCGAGTACTTCGTCTCGTACTACGACTACTACCAGCCCGAGGCCTACATCCCGCGCACCGACACCTACATCGCCAAAGACGCCGACATCAACGACGAGATCGACAAGATGCGCCACGCGGCCACGCGCGCTCTGTTCGAGCGCAAGGACGTGATCATCGTCGCCTCCGTATCTTGCATATACGGTCTCGGCGAGCCGGAAGAGTATCAGAGCTTCGTGCTGCACTTCGAGAAAGGGCTGTCGATGCCGCGGGCGCGTGTCATGCGGCGCCTGGTCGACATGCAGTACGAGCGCAACGACACGAACCTGGTACGCGGAAAGTTCCGCCTGCGCGGCGATTCGCTGACCCTGCTGCCGGCCTACGAAGAGCTGGCTATACGCATCGACTTCTTCGGCGACGAGGTCGAGCGCATCATCGAGGTCGATCCTCTGACCGGCGAGCTGCTGGCCGACAAGGACTCGCTCGACATCTACCCGGCGAAGCACTTCGTCACGTCGAAGGACAAGCTCGAGCAGGCGATCGAAGACATTCAGGCCGAGCTCGATGGCCGCCTCGCCGAGCTGCGCGAGGCCGGCCGTCTTCTGGAAGCATCGCGGCTCGAGGAGCGGACCCGCTACGACATCGAGTCTCTTCGCGAGGCAGGCTACTGCTCCGGCATCGAGAACTACTCTCGCCACCTCGCGCGGCGCGGCGCCGGCTCGACGCCCTGGACTCTGCTCGATTACTTCCCGGACGAGTGGCTGTTGTTCGTCGACGAGTCCCACATCGCGCTGCCACAGGTGCGTGGCATGTTCTTCGGCGACGTCGCGCGCAAGACGACGCTGGTTGACTACGGTTTCAGGCTGCCCTCGGCGCTGGACAACCGCCCGCTAAACTTCGCGGAGTTCGAGGACCACATCGACCGCGTGATCTACGTCTCGGCGACGCCCGGGCCCTACGAGCGCGAGCACAGCGAGAACGTCGTCGAGCAGATCATCCGCCCGACCGGCCTCATCGACCCGGTGGTCGACGTCAAGCCGACCAAGGGCCAAATCGACGACCTGCTCGACGAGGTGAAGCAGGTCATCGGCCGCGGCGAGCGCACACTCGTCACGACGCTGACCAAGAAGATGGCCGAAGATCTCGCCGACTACCTGCAGGAGATGGGCGTACGCACCCACTACCTGCACTCCGAGATCGATACGCTGGAACGCGTCGAGATCCTGCGCGACTTGCGTCTCGGCGTTTACGACGTCGTTGTCGGCATCAACCTGCTGCGCGAAGGTCTCGACCTGCCGGAAGTGAGTCTGGTCTGCATCCTCGATGCCGACAAAGAGGGCTACCTGCGCAGCGGCGGCTCCCTGATTCAGACGATCGGCCGCGCCTCACGCAACGTCAACGGCCGCGTCGTCATGTACGCGGACCAGATCACCGTCTCGATGCGCATGGCTCTGGACGAGACGGACCGTCGTCGCGCCATCCAGGTCGCCTACAACGAAGCGCACGGCATCTCACCGGTCGGCATTCAAAAAGCGATCCGCGACATCACCGACCAGGTGCGCCGCGTCGCGGAGGACAAGGCGACCTACAACGCCGAGGGCGGCCTGCCGAAGGAAGAGCTCACCCGCATGGTCATCGAGCTCGAGAAGCAGATGAAGCAGGCGGCCAAGGCGCTCGAGTTCGAGAAGGCGGCCGGTCTGCGCGACCAGGTCATCGAGCTACGCAAGGCGCTGGTGAGCGACACCGAGGCGCTGAAGGAACTCGCAGCAGTCGCCGGGCACGAAGGCATGGTGCCGTTCTCGGACCAGGGCGTCGCAGGTGGCCGTCGCGTGCGAGAGGTCAGCTACAAACCGGGGCGTCGTGGCGCCCGCTACCGCCGCTAACCGCTGGTAAGGCGGCGAACTGCGCGAGAGCAGGTCAAGGAATCAGGCCTTCGTGATGACCGCCCGACAAATGCCTGGCTAACACTCCGGCGGGCGGGGCATCGCGACTTCGTTCCACTCGAGCATCCGCCACGCCCGCACGATGCCGTCCACGATGAACGGGTCGTCCTTGACGAACGCCTCGGCGTCTTCGCGCCTCGGGAACAGGCAAATCGACCCGCCGTGGACCGCAACGCACTTCACGGACGCTGCATCCACATTGCGATGCGATGCCCGCCGACGCTCGTAGTTGCAGCGCCGTTCTGGAACGACGCCGCGGCACTTGTGCGAAGGTCTAGACTACGGAACAAGATTTCTCATGAGGAGGCGCAACATGTACGGCACAATCGCAATCGTGAAAGTCAGCCCGGAGAATCGCAGCAAGGTCACGAGCATGTTCGATAGCTGGTGGTCGGAACGGGCACCCAAGGTCAAAGGCGCCGTCGCCAGCACGCTGCACGTCAATGACGCCAACCCCAGCGAGCTCATCCTCTCCGTCGTCTTCGAGAGCAAGGAGACATACGACGCCAACGCCAACGACCCGGCGCAGGACACCTGGTACAAGCAGCTTCGCGCCCTGCTCGATAGCGACCCGCGCTGGATGGACGGCGAGGTGCTCGCCTGCAAGCACATGTAGGTAGTAGCGCATAGGCATAGGCATAGGCATCGACATAGGCGTAGGCCGCCCCCTTTCCTGCTTCTGAGGCTCTATGCCTATGCTTGTGTACTGGAACGGAACAACCTATGACCACATCCCCTTTCGGCGCCGGCATCGCCGAATACCTCGCGTCGCACCGCACCGGCGTGCTCGCGACGTCCAAGAAGAGCGGGGCGCCGCAGCTGACGCTCATCGCGTATCACTTCGACGGCGCGAACTTCGCGATCAGCACGCGCGCGCCGACTCAAAAGGCGAAGAACATCAGCCGCCGTCCCGACGTCTCGATGGCCGTGATCGACGGGCAACGACAGCTCATCGTCTACGGCGACGCCGTGGTGGTGCGCGACGAGGCCGAGGTGCTGCACCTGCACCAGGAGCGCATCCGCAAGATCGCGCTGCGCCAAGAGACCGACGAGGAGCTCGCCGAGCGCTTGCGCCGTGAAGAACGGGTCGTCATCCTGTTTACGCCGCGTAGCTTCTACCCAACGTCGATGAGCTAGCGGCTCGTCAGCAGAACTAGAGGAGACCCAGGCACCCCATGGAAGCACCGAAAGAAGAAGAAGTAACGAAGTTCCTGCAGGAGCAGCGTCTCTGCGTCTTCGCGACCGGCCGTAAGGACGGATCGCCGCAGCAGTCCTACATCGGCTATCAGTACGACGGCAAGCAGTTCCTGCTCGGCGGGCAGGCCACGTCGTTCAAGATGAAGAACCTCAAGCGCAACCCCGGCTGCTCGATGCTCGTAACAGCCGGCCGCGGCTTCGTCCTGGTTTACGGAACCGCCGAACTGGTCGAAGACGAGGCCGAGATGGCGAAGCTGCAGGAGCGCTTCGGCGCTCGCGCTGCCCCGCCCCGCCCGGCAGCTCCGGCCGGTGCCCCGGCCGCTCCCGTCGCGCCGCGTCCGCCGATGGGCAAACGCCTCAACATTCTCATGACGCCGACCAAGATCATCGCCAACCGGATGAACGGCTAACCTTGGAAGCCGAGACCTTTGGAATCTCAAACCTCGGGCCTGGTTCAAAGGTCCGATGGTCGAGTGCTCGGGATAGTGGTCTCTCAGAGCCCTCGATCAGCCGAAGCGGTAGCGAGCGCAGAGTGAGACCATGAACCAGCAACCGATGCTCATCGTCACGATGATCGACATCCCCGGCTACGAGGTCGAGGAGGTGTACGGCGAAGTGTTCGGGTTGACCGTGCGCTCGCGCAACCTCGGCTCGCTGATCGGCTCCGTGTTTCGTTCGCTGTTCGGCGGCGAGCTCAAGGGCATGACCACGATGCTGCAGGACAGCCGCCAGCAGGCGGTCTCGCGCCTGGTCGAAGAGGCCGCGGCGAAGGGTGCTAACGCGATCATCGCCATGCGCTTCGACACCTCCGACCTGGGCTCGTCGTGGACGGAAGTGTGCGCCTACGGTACGGCGGTCAAGGTGCGCAAGCTCTGACACGAGCAGTCGTCTCAAATCGATACAGAGATTCGGACACAAAGAAAGAGCCCCAGGCGTCCTGCCCGGGGCTCTTCAATTAGCTATTACGGTGTCGTCCTCCAGAAGTTTTGTCGTGTGCCTGACCGGCTCCACCACAGCTCACCATCCCCGTCGCTTCCAGCGAAACAATCGCTCATGGGACCGTCCGGTCGCATCCGGAACATCGTCCCGCTTCTTGTGAAGGTCCGCGGGTCAGAAGCCTGGAGCCGGGATTGCCTGCGCCCTTTTGGCGCCCTCGTGGTACATCCCGACCACCTTCCCTTTCTTCTCTTTTAGCTCCCTTTCGGTTGCTTCCTCCACTACTATTTTACTGCGAAATGCAAGGCTTTGCAGGGCCGATCGGCCCAATATCAACCGGCGATTATAAGCGCCGTAAGCACGCCGAGTACGACCGCAACCGCGGCGATCGCGGCGAACAGCAACAGCATCTTCTGAGTCGTCAAACTTCAGGCCCTCGCGCGTAATGCGATCAGCGACTCGATCAGTCTTCCCATGGGTTGTGACGCGGCGGGCGGAAGCCCGGTTCGCCGTCGTCGAGGTCTGAGTCCGTCGACATGACTTCGCGGGAGCCGCCGCTGCCGCCAGCGCCCACGATCCCTTCTTCTTCGAGACGGTCCATGATACGGGCGGCTCGCGGATAACCGATACGCAGCCGCCGCTGCAGCAAAGAGGTCGAGACTCGGCTGTGCTCTTCGGCCAGCGCCTTCGCCTTTTCGTACATCGGGTCGGCGTCTTCAGCCTCCTCGATCTCCTGCAGCGCTTCATCCAGCAGGTGGTCGTAGATTGGCGTCGATATCTTCGTGCGCTGCTGCGCCCAGTAGGCCACGATGCGGTCGATCTCGGCGTCGGACAGGTAGACGCCCTGTACGCGCTTCGGCTTCGAGGAGTCGGTCGGCATATAGAGCATGTCACCGCGGCCCAGCAGCCGCTCGGCGCCGGCCATGTCGAGGATGGTGCGCGAGTCGACCTGCGAGGTCATCGCGAAGGCGATGCGCGTCGGGAAGTTGGCCTTGATCAGGCCCGTGATCACGTCCACGGACGGACGCTGCGTCGCGACGATCAGGTGGATGCCGGTAGCGCGCGCCAGTTGGGCCAGGCGGCAGATCTGGCGCTCGACCTCGAACGGCGCCGCCATCATCAGGTCGGCCAACTCGTCGATGATCACGACCCAGTACGGCAGCGGCTGCGCCACCTTCGGGTGCTTGTTGTAGGACTCGATGTTGCGCACGGCCAGCGCGGCGAAGTTCTTGTAGCGCGCCTCCATCTCATGCAGCACGGCGCCCAGCGTCCCGACCACCTTCTCCATGTCGACCACGATGCTCGAAAACGCGAGGTGCGGGATCATCGAGAAGCCCGCGAGCTCGACGCGCTTTGGGTCGATCATGACGAAGCGCACGTCTTCCGGCGTCGTCTGCATGAGGATGCTGGCGATGATCGAGTTGATCGCGACGCTCTTGCCGCTGCCGGTGGCGCCGGCGATCAGCAGGTGCGGCATCTTCGCCAGGTCGGCGACGACTGGCTCGCCGGAGACGCTCTTGCCCAGAGGCAGCGCCAGCTTCGCCTTGGCCGCGAGGCGCTGAAACGCCGGCGTCTCGATCACGCTGCGCAGCGTCACGACTGATGCAGCGCTGTTCGGCACCTCGATGCCGACCACGGAGCGGCCCGGCACCGGCGCCTCGATGCGCAGCGACGGCGCCGCCAGCGCCAGGGCAAGGTCGTTAGAGAGGCTCGTTATCTGGTTGACGCGCACGCGGGTGCGCGAGACCTCTTCGCTGCGGCTCTTCGGCTTGCCATCCTTGTCGAAGACGGCCTTGCCGTCCTTGTCGCGCTCCTGGATCTGCTTGTACTTGACCTCCCAACCCGGCTCGACGTCGAACTGCGTTACGACGGGGCCTTCGTGGTACTGCGAGACACGCGCATCAACGCCGAAGCTCGCCAGCGTGTCGACGATGAGACTGGCCCGCAGCGCATTGTCCGGCTTCACGGTCTCGTCGACCGGCGCGGCGGACTGCAGCAGGTCCATCGGCGGCAGCTTCCAGGTTGTGGCGCGCGGTGCCGCTGGCTTCTCGTCGTCCTCTTCTGCCTCGTCTTCGGCCCACCAGTTCACCGGCAGCGCGGCCTGCTTGAGGCGCTCGTCCGGGACCTCCGGCTCCTCGGTCTGCAGGATTGAGACCGGTAGAGGCTCGGGCTCGAACAGGTCCTCTTCCTCGTACTCGTCTTCGGGCAGCCAGGCGGGCACGTTGGTCAGCCCAGTTTCATCCGGCGGCGCCTTGGTCGGGAAGGCGAAGTCGACGACCACGGCGAGCCCCGCGAACAAGCGATGCGGGATGTGCCAGCTCCAGACCGTCGCCATGGCGCCCGGCGTGCGCTCCAGCGTCGAGCGAGCCGCCGAAGGCCAAACCATCGCGACGAACGCGACGCCGCTGACCAGCCAGACGAACACGCCCAGCACGCCCCCCGTGAGGAAGCGCCCAACGTCGCCGCCTGCGGTCGACTGCGACAGCACGGTGCTGCCGACCGTCCACGACGGCTTCGACAGCGCCAGCAGGCCATCGGCGAACAGGAAAAGCGGCACCAGAGCCGCAACGTAGCGCGCGTATGCCAGGGGCAGCGTGACCTCGCGGCGCCAGATCAGGAGGCCAAGGCCCGCGACGAGGAACAAGATGGCAAACGCCTCGAGGCCGATGGCGTTGACGATGCCGTCGACGGGGCCGGCGCTACGGCCAGCGGCCAGCCAGACGGACAGGATCAGCATGAACGCGACGATCGCCAGCCCCAGCGTCTCGACGCGAGTCAGCCATGCAACCGCGAGGGTGGTCTGAGAGGGGCCCTGACGCTTCCGCCCTACAGCCTTCACACCGCCGCCGGAGCGCGATCGTGTGACGCCGGATGGAGGGCGGGCGCGCGTACCGCTTTTTGCCATTATTCAATCACCGCCCACGCCCGCCAGGTTCGTGGGTCAAAGCCGGTGCCAGTATAACCCACGCCAAAAGCCCCGGAGCCACAGGCTGCCGCCTGAGTGGCTCAAATGGTACGCTTGCAACGATGCCCCCATCGTCTAGGGGACTAGGACGTGGCCCTTTCAAGGCTAAAACAGGGGTTCGAATCCCCTTGGGGGCACCACCACTCATCGACATCCAGTTCGCGGATAAACGCTCACAGTGCGGCGTTGCTCTGCAGCACCCGGCGAACCCGGCAACGGTCCCCTTACAAGCAGGCCGTGCATCGACCTCTGGAGGAGCACATGACGGACGAATTGAAGGGACAGGTCGCGATCGTCACCGGCGGCGGCCGCGGCTTCGGCCAGGCGATCGCGCAGAAACTGGCCTCGCAGGGTGCCGCGGTGACGGTGACGTCGCGAACCCAGGCCCAGCTCGACGAGACGAAGGCGTCCATCGAGGCGGCCGGTGGCAGGGCGCAGGCGATCGCGGGTGACGTGAACTCGCAGGCCGACTGGGACAGGATCGTGGCGGAGACGGAATCGAAGCTTGGTCCAATCACGCTGCTGGTGGCCAACGCGGCGCTGAGCGACCCGGCGGGCCCGATCTACGAGATCGACCCCGACGTGTGGCAAAAGACGCTCGACACCAACGTGATGGGCGCCGTGCGGGGTGCACGCGCCGTCCTGCCGGGCATGGTCGAGCGTCGCAGCGGGCGCATGATCATCATCGGGTCCGGAGCGGCATTAGCTGCCGCGCCGTTCACGAGCCCGTATCGCGTGTCCAAAACGGCGCTGATGCGGCTTGGCGAGATCCTCGCCCTCGAGGTGCGCGACTTTGGTATCAGCGTGTTCACGATCCATCCAGGCGTAATCAACTCGACCATTCTCGACTCGGCCGTGCGAACCGAAGCCGGGCGCAAGTGGGTGCCGCACATGGCGCAGATGGTCGAGTCGGGGCGGGCGCTCACGGGCACGGAGCAGTGCGCCGATTGCTGCGCCTTCCTGGCTTCCGGCGATGCCGATGGCCTGACCGGACGCTACGTCAGCGCCACCGAGGACTTTCGTGCCCTCGCTGCTCGGGCCACAGAAGTCGCCGAGGGCGATTTGCAGGTGCTGCGACTGACCAAGTGAGGCTTTCGCCCTCCGGATTCGGCCCTGGTCGCGATGCTAGAGTGACTCTGTGAGCGATCCGATCGTCCAGGCCGCCCAGCAACTCGCCGACAGCCTGCTTTTCCCGACAGCGCTCGAGACCGACGCCGCGCCCCTCATCCCCAGATCGCACCTCGATGCGCTGGCCGAAGCAGGGCTGTTTGCCCTCTCCGGCCCGCCAGAGTATGGCGGCGTCAATACACCGACGCTGTGCAGCGTTATCGAGGCGCTGGCCGGCGGTTGTCTCGCGACGACCTTCGTCTGGATCCAGCACAACACGCCGGTGCGCAGCCTCACCGCATCGAGTAACCAGGAGTTGCGCTCTCGCTGGCTCGAGCCGTTATGTCGCGGAGAACGCCACGCCGGCATCGCTTTCGGCGGCCTGCGCGCAGGCCGGGCACAGGCCACGGCGCGTCGCGTCGATGGCGGTTGGCTGCTCAACGGCGACCTGCCGTTTGTGACCGGTTGGGGCCTAGTCGACGTGCTCATGGTCGCGGCTCGCACCGAGGACGACGCGCGAGTGATCAGCGGCTTCGTCGCGGCTCAGACCTCGCGGTCCGTCAGTGTCGAGCCGTTGCGGCTGATCGCGGCCAACTCGACCGGCACAGTGCGTCTCAGCCTTCGCGACTGCTTTGTACCCGATGCAGACGTGATCTCGGACGCACCGTATCGCGCGCCGCCCGACTACGATGGCGGCGGGCGTAACAACGGCTCGCTTTCGTTGGGAGTAGCGCGACGCTGCCTGCGCCTCATCGGCTCAAGCCCACTAGACGCCGAACTCGAAGCCTGTCGCCGAACCCTGGACGCGGCGTCCGAGACCGAGATGGCGTCCGCACGCGCGGCAGCCTCGGCGTTTGCGCTGCGAGCCGCCGGTGCGCTGATCGCCGCGCACGGCAGCCGCTCGATCTTCCTCGACGACCAGGCTCAGCGCCTCTACCGCGAGACCGCGTTCCTGCTCGTCTTCGGCTCGCGCACCGCGATCCGCGATTCTCTGCTGCAGCGCTTCGGCGTCGTCAACGACCCTTCCTGATACAGGAACTGCACTTCCCCATACAGACTCGCCTCTTGTTATGCCCGCCTGGCATCGGCGTTTTGCTCTATGAACACGCCCAGTACCGTCGGTCGCAGGAGGCAGAGCGTTGCGTGCAGCAACCACCGATAGAACAACCGAACCCAATTCACTCTCGCCCCTACAACACTTCGACGCCGTCGTTGTCGGCAGCAGCCCCGTCTGCTACGTCACGGCCTTAGCCGAAGAGGCAGAGGGCAAACGCGTCCTGATGGTCGACGCCGCCGAAAGCGTCGGCGGCACCTGGAAAACGATCGACATGCTCGGTTTCAGCAATGTCGAGCTCGGCTGTCACGAGATCGACGCCGACCAGGGCTCGTACAGCCTCATGACGCGCCTCGGCGTGCCGCTCAGCGTCATGAGGCCCCAGCCCTCGATCTACTCGACCTCGCCGCGCTTCTTCCCGAAGCGCATCAGCTTCAAGAACCGCTGGATTCGCGACTTCTACGACGTCGCCACAGGCACCAAGAACTACGACCTGCCGTGGTCCAAAACCAACACCGTCAAGACCCGCCTGCGCGCCTTCTATCGCGTTACACGCTACGCCCTGCGCTCCTGGAAGCCCGGCAACTTCCCGGCGAAGTACCCGCCCGGCGGCGCTATGCAGATCATCTCGCGACTCGATACGTTGGCGCGCGAGGCCGGCGTCGAAGTGCGCTGCTTGACTCGAATCGCCAACATCGCGCTCGACCGCGACGCCGGGGTCGTGCGCTTCGAGCTCAACGGTGAGCCTGCGACCGCGAGCATCCTGCACCTGACGTCACACAGCACCGTCGGCCTGATCGCGGACGGCGACCGGCAGATCGACCTCAACCCCGCGCGCAACCTCTGGCAGACGCTCTACCTCGTACTGAGCGACTGCGGCCCGGTCGACTTCGCCTACCTGGTCATGGCCAAACCGAAGCTGATCCACCGCGCCTCCGACCTCTCGCGCTACGCCGTGCCCGGACCCGGCCGCGAGAACACGCGCCTGATCGCGCTGACCATCGAGGAGACGTCCACAGAGACCGAATCGACGGCGCGTGAGGCGCTACGCCAGATGCAGGCATGGGGCCTCATCCGCCGGCAGGCGAGGCTCGATGACTACGCCTTCCTGCCCTACCACTTCACGCGGGTCAACGAGTACGAGCGTCCCGACCTGGAGCGCGCCCTCGACCCCTTCATCAAGATCCACGAGAGCAACCTGCTAACCCGGTCGATCAAGCTGCTGATGCAGGACGTCGACACCGAACCGCTGGTCGAACGTGCCCAGATGCTCTCCGAAGCCGCGCTGGCAAGCTAGGAAGGACCCGGAATGCTGCAAACCTTGCGCGCACCGGCGAAGAGGACACGCCGCGACGTCGTAGTCGCGCCTGCGGCAGTGACGCCGCCATTGCCCTGGTTCCCGGTGATCATGCTGCACCGCGTCGTGGAGCACACGCCGCGTCCCAACCCCTACAACCTCTGCATCTCGCAGACCGACCTCGAGCGCCTGATTAGCTTCCTGCGCGGCAACAGCTTCGACATCGTCACGTTGGAGGACGCGATCGACGCGTGGCAGCGCGGCGAGGACATCTCGCGCAAGGCCTGCCTCACCTTCGACGACGGCTACGAAGACTTCTACACCCACGCCTGGCCCGTGCTGAGCCGGCTCGATTGCCCGGCCAGTGTCTACCTGATCAGTAACCTGCTCGGCCTGAGCAACCGCTGGGACGCCGTCAACGGCCTGCCCGAGGCGCGCCTGCTGAGCGAGCCTCTGGTGCGCGAGCTGGCACGGGAAGGCTTTCGCTTCGGTTCGCACTCGGCGACCCATCCGCATCTCTCGCGCCTCACTCCCGAGCAGCGCCTGCGCGAGATAGCGGCCTCGAAACACACCGTCGAGGAGCTGACTCAGCGCGAGGCCACCGTGTTCGTCTACCCGCATCACGACCAGGACGAGGCCGTGCGCCGCGAGGTCGAGGCCGCCGGCTTCGACGTTGCCTGCGGTGGCGAGCAGCGCGAGCACACCCCGTACCTCATGCACCGCATCGACTTGCCCCACTTCGACACGCTTTCGATGCGTTTCCGGCTGCTTGGCTGGCGCCGCCGCGTCCACGGCAATATCGCGGTGCACGGCGCCAAGCAGATCGCGAAGCGGGCACTGCGCCGCGGAGGACCCTAGCGTGGCCGCGGTCGCGCGGGCATTGGAAATCGGCGGCTTCTCGACGTCCGTGGCGTTGGAGCTCGACGACCTGCCGCGCTTCGAGCCCGCATGGCGCACGCTGCAGGACACCGCTCCCAACGCGACCGTGTTTTCGGGCTGGCACTGGAACCAGGCAGCGGCGCGTCACTTCTGCCACCCCACCGGCCTACATGTCTGGCTGATGCAGTCCGGTTACGAGCCAGTGGCTCTGGCGCCATTGGCCTGGAGCCGCGTAATGGGACAACGGCTGCTGTCGTTCATCGGCACCTCGTTGTCGGATTACTCGCGGGCCGACTACCAGGACGTGCTGATCGCCGAAGGCTGGGAGGACCAGGCCTGCGACGCGCTGGCCGAGGAGCTCGAGTGGCTCAGCGGCTCCTGGGACGTCGTCCGATTTCAGGAGCTGCCGGCGACATCGCCGCTGCTGACGAGGCTGCCCGAGCTGGCGCGCCAACGCGACTGGGTCGTCAGCCTCATGCCCGACAGCGACGTCTACAGCGTGCAGTTGCCCTCCGACCGCGAGACCTACCACGAGCGCCTCTCGGGCAACGTGCGCGGTAACGCGCCCCGTAAGCTGCGCAAGCTGCAGCGCGAGCACGGCGCCGCGATTACGCGCGTAGAGGACGCCTCGCAGATCGACGGCGCCATGACCACCCTGTTCGACCTGCACAACCTGCGCTGGCACGGCGGCCACGAGGGACTGCTCAAGAAGCTAACCATCTTCCCTGACGAGCTGACCCGCGACTTCCATCGCGACGTCGCCCGCGGCCTGCTCGAGGACGGCCAGCTCGACCTCGAGCTGCTGCACGCGGACGGAGAGCCGATCGGCGCGCGCTACAGCTTCGACTTTCGCGATGTGCGCTCGTTCTACGCCAGCGGCTATCACCACGACGACGCCTGGTCGAAGTTCAGCCTCGGCACGATCATGGACCTGCACAGCATCGAGGACGCAATCGACCGCGGCTTCAAGGCCGAGGACCTGCTGCGCGGCGAGGGCGACTACAAGCAGCGCTACTCCCCCGAGCACAGCGTTAACCAGCGCCTTCTGATCTTCGCCTCGCGGGCGGCCATGGCGCGCTACGAGATGCAACGCCAGCTACGCCGCGTCTACTGGAAGGCGAAGCTCAGCCTCAGCAAGTAAACAGAGCACTCGACCTCCCGCCGTTTCCGCTAGCATCAGCGGACGATGAGCCGGCTCCCGGAGCTGAACAGTAACCGCGACTTCGCAAAGCTCTGGGCGGGACAGGGAGTCTCGTCATTCGGCTCGATGTTCGGGGCACTGGCACTGACCGCGCTGCTCTATCTGCATGCACCGCCGGGACAGCTCGGACTGCTGGCGATGGCCCAGGGCCTGCCGGCGCTGTTGTTCGCTTTGCCCGCCGGCGTGCTGGTCGACAGGCTGCGCCGCCGCCCGATCCTCATCGCCGCCGACCTCGGACGATTCGTCATTCTGCTTTCGGTGCCGTTAGCCGCGGCGCTGCACGAGCTGCACATGGGTCAGCTATACGCCGTCGCCTTCCTCACCGGCGCATTCGAGGTGTGGTTCAGGCTGGCGTATCGCTCCTACCTGCCGGCGCTCGTGGCCCACGACGAGCTGCTCGATGCCAACTCACGCCTCTCGGGGACGGAGTCGGTCGCGGAGGTTGCGTCGCCCGCGGCCGGCGGACTGATCGCGCAGCTCGCCGGCGGTCCCGTCGCGGTTCTGGTCGACGCTGTCACTTTCCTCGCCTCGGGCGTCAGCCTCGCCCTGATTCGCACGCCCGAGGCGTCGCCGGAATCTCCTGCGGCGACATCGATGCGCGCAGAAATCGCCGAGGGCTTGCGTACGCTGTGGCGCAACCCCACGTTGCGGGCGCTGGCGGCGTCGGGCGCGACCTTCGAGTTCTTCGGCGGCTTCTTGAGTGCGTTGTACGGCGTCTACCTGCTTCGAACACTGCACTTCTCGCCTGTCGTCATGGGCCTGACAATCGGTGCCGGCGGCATTGGCTCAATCGCAGGAGCCGTGTTAACCGGACGCCTCACGCGGGCACTCGGCTTCGGCCACGCCATACTCGTTACGCGACTGCTGCACGACCTGTTCACGTTCCTCATCCCGCTGGCGGGCGGACCGAAGCTGCTGGCTCTCGCGATGATCGTCGTAGCGCAGCTCGGCGGCGACCCGTTCTGGACGAGTCACGACATCGCGACAATGAGCCTACGCCAGACCCTCGTACCGCAGCGGCTGCTGGGTCGCGTCAGCTCCGCGATGCATCTCCTGCAGGCCGGCGCGCTGCCCATCGGCGCCGTGGTCGCGGGTGTTCTCGCCGAAGTGCTCGGCGTGCGCGCGACGCTGTTCATCGCCGCGGCCGGCATGACCCTGGGCATCGTCTTCCTGGTCGCCTCGCCGATCCCGGGCATGCGCGACTTACAGGCTGTGAGCTCGTCGGAGACAGAATAGGCTGGTAGGGCCGATCGTCACTTAACTCCACGCCGGCTTCGACCGAAATGGTTGGTAATGGCGCAGACTCTATCCGCCGTTGACACACGCTTATCGCCCGGTCAGCGATTGCTGGTCTGGGCCGGAGCAGCGTTCCTCGTCTTTTACGCCGCCGGCCTGGTGCTGCGACCCGGCGAGACCTATCTGCGCCTGCAGAGCAACCTGCTCTACAACCTTCCCGGTTTCGTAGCGCTCGTGCTCGTCGCAAGGCGCACGACCAGCAGCGATCGGTTGGAGCGCTGGGGTTGGCGATTCATGGCCGGTCTGCTGCTGACCTGGCAGATCGGCGACTGGATTTACTCCTACTATGACCTGGCGCTGAATCAAGACCCGCCGTTCCCCGGCATCGCCGACGCCTTCTACACGCTTGGCTACGCCTCGTTACTGGTTGCGCTTCCGCTCCTGGCCTACCCGCGTCGCCTGTTTTGGACGCTGCGCTGGCTGATAGACGTGCTGCTGATTACGACGGTGGGCGGCTGCTTCGCCTGGGTCCTCATCCTCAGACCCATCGCCCAGGACGGGGGCAGCAGCACCGTCGCGTCGCTCCTGGCTCTGAGCTACCCGCTGTGGGACCTCGGGCTCCTGGCGCTGATCGTCGGCGCGATGTTTGCCTGGCATAGCAACCTCTCCCGGCGCTCCGTCGTGCTGCTCTGCGCCATGGCGGCGCTGGTGGTCACGGACAGCCTCAACACTTACGGCCTGGCCGAGAGCGGCTACGAGAACGTCGGCAATCCGCTCGAGTTCGGCTGGCTCCTGGCCTACCTGTTGATTGCCGTGGCCGCGATGCTGCCCGCCACGCCCGATCGGTCGCGTTTCGAACGGCGTATGCCGCTGGCATGGCTGGTGTTCCCGTACCTGCTGGCGCTGCCGCTACCGATTGTCCAGGCGGTGCGCGCCGTCGAAGGCAGCGAGTTCGATGTGCTGGCTCTAGGGGGTGCGGTCGTGCTGCTCCTGGCCTTCGCCAGCCACGTCCACGCTTCCTACATGACCACACGCGCCCTGGAGGACGAGCGTCGCAAAGCACGCCTCGATAGTCTTACAGGGACCTTGAACCACGGCAGCATCCTCGAGGAGGCAGAGGACCTGCTGGCCTCAAACCCCACAGCACCTCTCTGCGCCTGCATGATCGACGTCGACGGCCTGAAGCTAGTCAACGACGAGTACGGCCATCGCGTCGGCGACCAGGCACTCAGAGTGCTCGCGAGCCGCCTGAGACGCACCGGCGGCATCGTCGGCCGCTACGGTGGCGACGAGTTCCTGGTCCTGTTCCAGCCGCACGACTGCCTCGACGGCAAGACGCCGGAGCATCTGTTACGACAGGCGCTTGCCGACGCGTTCGTTATCGACAGCGACGGTTCGCCGCTCACCGTGAGCGCCAGCTACGGCGTCGCCACGTACCCGGACGAGGCGCAAGAATTGGGCATACTCGTCGATCTGGCCGATGCGGCTATGTATAAGCAAAAGCGCATCAAGCTCCGTGGCACACATCAGGGGCCCATCGCCGGCCCCTTTGGCCAACCCGTCGGGCGGCCCGCCGCCTAGACGCATCGCCGGTCACCGTCACTCGTTCTCGCTTCGGTCGTTTCCACGCGGCGCGATTTCGCGGTATAAGTGACCACGGGCCGCGACCACGTCGGCTCGGAAGAGGCCAGGCATGACGACGTCCCCCATAAAGCCCCGCGGCTCCTCGACGAAGCGACGCGAAATCCCCGCGCCTGACCCGGACCTGACGCCGGAAGGCATGGTCGAGCGCGCGCGGGCGCTACGAGACCTGCTGCGCTCGAAGCAGGCCGAGACGAACCAGGCGGGACGCATCCTCGACGAGGTCGCCGCGAAATGCATCGAGGCCGGCTTCTTCCGTTTGCTGCAGCCGCGCCGATTCGGCGGCTACGAGTTCGATCTGCCAACCTTCGCCAGGGTTGCCATGGAGCTGGCGCGCGGCTGCCCTTCGACCGGCTGGGCGGTGACCTTCACGGCGGGACATACGCATATTCTTGCGAAGTTCCCCGAGCAGGCCCAGAGCGAGGCCTACGGCAAACGTGGCGAGTTCCGCGCCCCGATGGTCGGCGGCCAGAACGCGACGGCTCGCAAAGTCGATGGCGGCTGGCTGGTCAGCGGCGCCTGGGACTACGCCTCCGGCATCGACGTCGCCACGCACTTCTTTGCCACGGCGCCGGTCCGCGACTCCCTGGACGAAGCACCGAAGGGCCTGGTGCTGCCGCTGTTCGACAAAGACCAGTATGAGATCGACCACAACTGGCAGATGTTCGGCATGCAGGGCACGGGCTCCAACCGAGTCGTGATCGAGGACCAGTTCGTGCCGGCTCACCGCGTGCAGGAGCGCAACCTGCTCATGCCAACGGTCTCGCCGCCGGGAGATCGGTTGTTCGACAACCCCATGTACGCCGGACCGAGCTCTAACATCCTCATGTGCGAAATCGCCGCCGTCGCGGTCGGCACCGGCTACGCCGCGCTCGACGCCTATGAGGAAATTCTGCAGCGTCGCACCGCCCCGCGTTCGGCACGCCGCCGCGTCGACGACCACGAGTTCCAGGTCTACTTCGGCCGCGCCCTCGCCTGGCTCGAGACCGCGAAGGCAGCCCTGCTCGGTTGCTCCCAGGAGTACATGGACTACTGCCGCGAAGAGGTCGAAGGCAAGAACGAGTTCACGACAGAGTTGAGTCAGCGCATCGTGCTGGTTGAGCAGCAGTGCTGCCGTCTCGCCGGCGACGCGGTCGACCTCATGTTCCGCATGTCGGGCTCTTCGCAGGTCAAGCCGGGGATGCCGATGGACCGATATTTCCGCGACATGATGACGCTGCTAACTCACAACACGATGGCCTACGACCGCAACGCCGAGCTCGTGGCGAAGACCCACTTCGGCCTCGACACGCCGCCCGAGGCGGGCTCGGCCGCCGACACCGCACGCGACGCCGCGGTATCGTAGGCGCGTTCGCACCAACGCATCGTGATGCAGTACATAGGTTCGGGCATGCGAACGACTGTGAATCTCCCGGATGACCTTTACCGCAAGGCAATGGTCATCGCGCACGAGCGAAAGTGGATAACCAGTCGCATGGCTCATGCGTCGAGGGCTCGCCGGCACGTTTCAGCCAAAATTCGAGCGCAGTCCAACTACGGGCCTGCCATTGATCGACTACAGCAGGACAATAACGTCAGCTGACGTCCAGCACTTACTCGAAGAGGATGCCTGAACAGCGTATCTCGGTTGCTGCTGGCCTCTGTATGCTTCGAGAGCGAGCCGGAGGCTTTGCAGCTTCTGTTGTACGCTTCACCGTGATCGATGGGACCTTGAGCGAATAGCTACTGGAGACAGACTCATGCTGAGCAAAGAAGACAACGAGATCCTCTGTCGTGTCGGACCCGGCACACCGATGGGCAACCTGCTGCGTCGCTACTGGACGCCGGCCCTGCTTTCGACCGAGGTGCCGGAGCCTGACAGCCCACCGGTGCGCGTGCGACTGCTCGGCGAGGACCTGATCGCGTTTCGCGACACGCAGGGCAAGGTCGGGCTCGTAGCCAACGCCTGCCCGCATCGAGGCGCGTCGTTGTTCTTCGGCCGCAACGAAGAGGCCGGCCTGCGCTGCGTTTATCACGGCTGGAAGTTCGACACGACAGGCGCCTGCACCGACATGCCGTCCGAGCCCGCCGAATCGAACTTCAAGAACAAGGTTCGCGTTCAGGCCTACCCGGCGCACGAGTCCGGCGGCGTTATCTGGACCTACATGGGCCCGGCCGAAACGATGACCGCGTTTCGCAACTTCGGCACCGACAACCTGCCTCGCGACGAGTGGCGCGCCGCCCGCACCTTCTCGACGTGCAACTGGGTGCAGTCCATGGAAGGCAACATGGACACGGCGCACATCTCCTGGCTGCACCAGTACTTCGGCATCCTCGACACGCCCGATGACGGCTCGGACCGCCCCGGCTACCCGACCAACGCGATGTCGTGGAAGTTCTGGGCCTGGGACCGCGCCCCGCGCCTCGAGGTCGAAGACACCTGGTACGGCTACAAGTACGCCGGCATCCGCACGACGCCCAACGGCAACACGCACGTGCGCATCAGCGCCTTCTGCATTCCCTACACGACCTTCGTCGCAACGACACCGTTCGGCGTGCTCAACGGCCTCTTCGTGCCGGCCGACGACGAGACCTGCTGGCGCTGGAACTTCCAGACCACGTCGATGCGCGGGCTGATCGACGACCCGATCTTCCGCAACGGCTCCCTTCTCGGCCCCAGCCAGCCCGCCGGCCAGCCCTACGGCTTCCTGGTCGCCGCCAACTCCGGCCAGCAGAGCGCCGCCGGCAGCACGCAAATGCAGCGCCCCACCGGCAACAACACGATGGCCGATCGCGAGTGGCGCCCCGACAACGACTACCTGATCGACCGCGACGTGCAGCGTTCGAAGCTATACACCGGCATCCCGAACTTCGTCAGCCAGGACATGATGGTCACGGAGTCGGCCGGCGCGATCTGGGACCGCTCGCAGGAGCACCTCGGCACGTCCGACCGATCGCTGATCAAGCTGCGCTCCGTCCTCCTCAACGCCGCGAAGGACCTCGCGAACGGCGTCGAGCCGCCCGCCGTCGACCCGTCGCTGCCCTACAAGTCGATTCGCTCGGCGGAGAAGATCCTCGCCCCGGGCGAAGACTGGCGCATCCTCGGCACGAACGACGACCCCGTCGTTATCGAGAAACTCGGCCTGCGGGACGCCGCCCAAGCGCCGGCAGCCGGCGGCTCGTAATATGATCGACACCACGGCCATGAAGGCCGAGGCATGATCGAAGTGTTATCGAAGGCCTCCGTCAAGCGGAGGCCTTCGACTCTCCAGTGATCGCGATTCGAAGAGGAAGAACCATGAGACGCAGTACGGACCGCCTCTTAACGACGCACGTTGGTAGCCTGCCGAACCTCGTCGCGCTGGACGAGAGCGCCCCGGATTTCGCGGCCACACTGCCCGACGCCGTGCGCGACGTGGTGGCGAAGCAGCGCGAGCTCGGCGTCGACCTCATAAACGAGGGCGAGTACACGAAGGGCGGCGACTGGCTGTCGTTCGTCGAGAGTCGTTTCGGCGGCTTCAGCGAGGGCGAGCGCCCGGCCGGCGAGCTGCCGCTGATCATGCAGGGCAAGGACCGCGAGCAGTTCGCCGACTTCTACCAGTACGCCACCGAGCGCGGCACCCTGTTCTTCGAGCCGGGCGATCAGATCCGGCGACGGCGTCCCTACTGGGTCTGCACAGGCCCCGTCACCTACACCGGCCACGACGAGCTCGCCCGCGAGATCGCGCTGCTCAAAGAGGCGGCCGGGACGGAGGACACGTTCCTCACCTCGACCGCGCCCGCGAGCCTCGAGGTCTACCGGCGCAATGACTTCTACAAGACGGACGAGGAATACCTGTTCGCGATCGCAGACGCGATGCACGTCGAGTACAAAGCGATCGTCGATGCAGGCTTCCTGCTGCAGGTCGATGACGCCTGGCTGCCGGCGTTGTGGGACCGCATCGGCATGAACATGGGGCTCGAGGCGTTTCGCAAGCGCTCGATGCTACGCATCGAGGCGCTGAACCACGCCCTCGAAGGCATCCCCGAGGACCGCGTGCGCTACCACCTCTGCTGGGGCAGCTGGCACGGCCCCCACGCCTTCGACATCGAGCTGCGCCAGATCGTCGACCTCATGCTCGCGGTGCGGGCGCAGGCCTACCTGATCGAGGGCGCCAACGCGCGCCACGAGCACGAGTGGGCGGTCTGGCAGGACGTCAAGCTGCCGGAGGGCAAGATCCTCATCCCGGGCGTCGTCACACACTCGACCGACGTGGTCGAGCACCCCGAGCTCGTATCGCAGCGCATCCAGCGCTTCGCCGGCGCCGTGGGCCGCGAGAACGTCATCGCGGGCACGGACTGCGGCTTCGGCGGCCGCTCGCACCCGCAGATCGCCTGGGCGAAGCTCGCTTCGCTGGTCGAGGGCGCGCGACTGGCCTCGCAGGCGCTGTGGCGCTGAGGCCTTAGCCCGGCTGGCAGTTGATCTGAGGCAGATGGGCAATCGTGGCGTCGACGATTCGGGCAGCTTCCCAGTCGTCGAGCCGGTCCGAGAAGACGCTCCTGTCCTGACAGTCAACAACGCTGAAGATCGGCGTCGACGGCAGGTCCTCTCGCTTCAAGAAGCGTGCGCTGCCAACCGTCATATTCACGCCCGCGTCACGCATCTCTGTCACCGGTAGGTCGAGCCCCGCGATGACAACACCTCGCCCGTAGAGCTGAGCCAGCGTGGCGGCGTCCGTCTGCGCCAGCGACGCCCGCGTGAACACGACGGCCGTCGTTTGGGCATTGATCTGACGCTGCAGGTCACCCGCGTCCGAGACGCGCACGAAGCCGTCGTCGGTGAACGACTTCAGCACCGGTTGCAGATACGCGTCCGAGTCGAGTGCGAACACGATTCGCCCCGGGACCTGCGATGCGGTCGAGGTCTGACCGAGCAGCGTCCACAGCGCCGAACCGACGATTACAACGGCGGCAATCGTACCGGCGAACAGCAACGCTGCGTTGGCCAAGCGACCAGTGCTCACATCGACAAGCCTTCCGTCGAGAATGCTACACGCTCAGGCTGACGCCGGGATAACGCCGCCCCTTCGTCCTCGAGCACTCTTCTGATTTATCGACCGGTGCAGTGAATGACCCAAGGTAGCGCCAGGCGACAACGTACGGATTAACTGGTAAGCGCTTCAAACCTGTCGTCCTGGCGCCGCTGCATGTCCTTCGGGCCTCGGAACAAAAAAAGGACGCCCCGAATCATCGAGGCGCCCTTTCCAGTTGGGTTAGCTGCGTTAGCTGATCTTGATGATCGGCTTCACGGCCCCGTCGAGGCGGCGGCTGAACAGCTCGTAGGCGCGACCGACGTCGCTGAACGGGACGTCGTGCGTAATCATCGGGCTCGGGTCGAGACGCCCCTGCGCGATCAGGTCCACGGCCGTCTTGACCACGTCGACGACCTCGCCGGCGCGGGCGCTGTTCGTGACGATGATGTTCGGCAGCTTCATGTACATGCTGCCCCAGTCGAACGGGAACACGGGGTCGCCGTGAGGCATGCCGAAGATGTTGGCCGTGCCTTTGACTTTGAGGCAGTGGAACACCTGGTTGCTGGTCTCGTGCAGGCCGCACGCCTCGACCACCACGTCGGCGAGCTCACCGTTCGTGATTTCCTTGACGGCCTCGATGACGTCCTGCTTGCCGGCGTTGATCGTGTGCGTCGCTCCGAACTTCTTCGCGACCTCGAGGCGCGCGTCGACCACGTCGGTGACGATGACCTGCGTCGCGCCTCCGCTCGAGAGGAAGTCGGTGAAGGCTAGCCCGATGGGTCCCTGGCCGAGGATAACGACCTTTTTGCCCAGCACGCTGCCGAGCTTCTGCACGGCGTAAATCACGGTGCCGATAGGCTGACAGAGCACCGCTATCTTGGGGTCGACGCTCGGCGGCACGAGGATGCAGCGGTTGGCCGCGATAGTTGTGTACTCCATGAGGCCGCCGGTGTAAGTGAGCGCAACGACGCGGTCGCCCTTCTTCAGGCTCTCGTCCATGCTCTCCTCGACGATGCCGGAGGTTTCGTGACAGGGCAGGCCGACGCGCAGCGGGTAGTCCTCTTCGGGCAGGACGCGGTCGTAGGTCAGAAGGTCGCTGCCGCAGATGGAGGCGTACTCCATGCGCACGAGGACCTCGCCGGCCTTGGGAGTCGGGGTGTCAACATCGAGGATTTCGAACTGCCGGGGACCAACCAGACGAGCGGCCTTCATACGTCTTTCCTATCTCCTTCGTAACCGTGTCGAAACGTAGCGGCCACATTGTAAGCGCTGCGCCAGCTACAAGCTCAAAGCTTCAAGCGACAGGGGGTGATTTCTCGACAAGCTGACACCACGTAACAGCATCTGGCTTGCAGCTTGAAGCTTGAAGCTTTCTACACGACCGTTATGGTGCTGCCCGACTCCGCCTTCGTGACCACGACGCGCGCGGGCAGGCGCTGCGCCAGCTCTTGAAGATGCGTCACGATGCAGACCATCCGATTCTCGGTGCGTAGCGCGTCGAGGGCGTCGGCGGCACGGTCGAGTGCGTCGGCGTCGAGAGAGCCGAAGCCCTCGTCGAGGAAGATCGAGTCGAGCACGACGTTACGGCTGGCGGCGAGGCTCGGCAGGCTCTCGGCCAGGGCAAGCGATAGCGACAAGGAGGCGAGGAAGGTCTCTCCGCCAGACAGCGTCTTCACGGAGCGAGCCTGGTCTGCGTTCCACTGGTCGATTACCTCGAACTCGGCACCGCGGTCGTCGACCTGCAGGCGGTAGCGGCCGCTCGATAGCTGCTCGAGGCGCTTCGAGCCGTCGCGAGCCAGGGTGTGCAGCGCCTCGTACTGCAGGAAGGTCTGGAACTTCGCGGCGCCCAGCATCTGCGCCAGGTCGGTCGAGACGTCGAGCTCCTTCTGTAGCGCCTGCATGCCCTCGCGCAGCTCCTTCGCGCGCTCGATGTCCTTCGCCAGTTGCTCGAGGCGTGCGCCGATCTGCCCGACGCGCGTCTGCAACTCGTCACGCTGGCCCTGCGTTTCGCTCTGGCGACGCCGCAACAGCAGCGAGACGTCGCCCGCCGTCGTGCAACGCCAGAGCCACGTCCGGCCACGCATCGTCGATCGACGTGCCGAGGGCATCGTGTGCACGCGACAGCTCCCCCTGCGACGCCTCGAGCGCGTTGGCGGCGGCCTCGGAGCGCAGCTCGAGCGCCGCGAGCTCGCGTGTCGCCTCGTCGCGCTGCTTCTGCTTCGCCTGGCGCTGCTCCGTCGTCGCCTTGAGATCGCGCTCCAGCGTCTGGCGCTCGCTGCGGGCGGCAACCTGCGCCGTCAGCGCCTTGCTGATCGTCTCCACCGACGCCGTCATGCCGGCCGGTAGCGCCTCGGCGACACCTGCCTCCTGCTCCGCGAGGCGAGCCCGCAGCGGCTCGAGCTGGCCTGCGAAGCTCTCGGCGCTGGACGTAGCCTTCGTCGCGGCGGTTGAGGCCGTCATGTGCGAGTTGCGCGCCTCCAGCTCTTCCTTCTTCGCGACGGACAGCTGCTTCGCCGCCGCCTCGAGGTCGGATGTGCCGTAGGTCACGAGCTGGCCGATCTTCTCGCCGCACACCGGGCAGGGATCGCCGGGCTTGAGGCCCTGCTGCAGAGACGCGGCCAGGTTGTGACGCTGCGCCTCCTCGTTCGCGGTCGTGGCCTTCGCCAGTGCCTTCTCGGCGGCCGCGTGCGCCGCTTGCGCCTTCTCGACTGCTGTACCGGCGTTCGTGGCCTGCTTCGCGGCGTCGGCATGCCTCTTCGTGAGGTCGTCGACGCTGGCCTTCGCCTGCGACAGCGCTTTCACGCGCTCGAGGGCTATGCCCAGCGCCGTGTGCATTTCGGGCTCGTAGGTATTCGCGGCGAGGCGCTGCTGCAGCGTCTGCTCCGCCTCGATCAGCTTCTCGAGACCCGAATCGCCCTCGTCCAGCACGCGACGCGTCTTCTCGTACGCCTGCAGCGCGCTTCTCGCCTCGTCCTCGCACTTCGAGACAGCCTCCCGAGCGCGGTTCAGCGTCATCGCCAGCACGACGGCGCCGTCCAGCGACTCGAGTGTGCACTTCAACGCATCGATGCGGGTTACCGCGGCGTCGCGCTCGGCTTCGAGGCGCTGCATGTTGTCGGGCGTGGCCTCGGCGAGGTCCTCGAGCGTGCGTTTGCGCTCGTCCAGCTTGATCCTGGTCTCGCCCGCCATGGTGGAGGCGCGCTTGCGCATGCGCTCGTAAACTTCGAGGCGCAGCAGCGAGCCGAGCACGGCGCGGCGCTTCTCGGCCGAGCCCGCGAGGAACTCCTGGAACTGACCCTGCGGCAAGATCACGGAGCGAGTGAAACCCTCGTAGTCGAGGCCGACGATCTCGCCAACCCTGTCGTTGACCTCGCGCGCGCGGTCGACCACGGGAAGCCAGTCGCCGGCCACGCAGCGCTCGAGGCGTACGTTGGGCGCGCCCTTGCGACGCGTCTCGCGAAAGATGCGATAGCGCTCGCCAGCCGCCGAGAACTCGTAGGTCACGCGCATGCGATCGCGGTCCTGCGAGATGCAGGACGCGACCTCGTTGGCCACCCGCGGGACCTTGCCGTAGAGCGCGTAGCAGATCGCGTCGATCAGGGACGACTTGCCGGCGCCGGTCGGTCCGGTGATCGCGAACAGGTCCAGGTCTTCCATGTCGAGGGTCACGAGGTCCTTGAAGGCCGTGAACCCCTCGATCTCAAGCCTCAGAGGGCGCATGTTCCTCCTCTGTCAGCAGGCGCCGGAATAGCTTGACCGTCTCCGGCGCGGGCGTGCGCTCGCGGCCCAGCGGGCTCTCGTAGAAGCGACGGAACATCTCGATCGGCCCCAGGCGCTCCATCGTCTCCGGCTCCGCTACCCCGTCGACCTGCCCGCGAGCGCGCACGATGTCAACGGCCGAGGGTAGCTCCGCGCGCACTACGGCAGCGAGGTTCGCAACCGGCGTATCGACGTCAACGAAGACGCGGTACCAGGCCTCGTCGCCGGCCTCGCGGTACTGCGCTAGGTCGTTCAGCGCGACGCCGTGCTCCATCGACCCGAGGTCGATCAACTTGCGCCCGGCGGCGATCGGCAGCGTCGTTATCGAGGCGGGCTGGCGCGCGTGCACCTCGACGAGGTTGACGTACTTCTGCTGGTCGCGCTCCCCGAAGTCGAGCTGCAGCAGCGAGCCTGAGTACGCGGCCTTGGTGCCGCACCTGATCTCCTGCGCCTTGTGCACGTGTCCCAGCGCGACGTACTGCGCCGCGGTAGGCAACGCGGCCCGTCGCACGCCGTAGATGCCCATTGCCATGTGCAGCTCGCGCTCACCGCCGCCGGGGCCAACCATGGCGTCGTCGGCCAGCAGGTGCGCTACGAGCACGCTGATCGCGGCCGGATCGAAGCCGCGCGACAGGCCCTCCAGGGCCGCCTGTACGCGCTCGGCGTACTGGATCAGCGGCGCACCCGGCTCTTGCTGCAGCTGCCCGAAGTCGACCACGTCGCGCTCGTTGAGCCACGGCAGTGCCGCGACCACGGCGCGCTCTCTGCCGTCACGCGACGTGACGTCGATCAGCGCGCCGTCGCGGGGGCCCCGCGGGATGCCGCGCGTATGAATGCCCAGCGAGCCGAGCAGCGGCGCCACCGCGTCGAGGCGCCTCGGGTGATCATGGTTGCCGGCAATTACCACGGCGGGGATGCCCGCGCCGTATAGCTCGCGGAAGAAGCCGTAGATCAGCGCCTCGGACTCGGGGGCCGGCGCCGACGTGTCGAAGATGTCGCCGGCGACCAGCAGGCAATCGACCGCATGCTCGCGCGCCAGGCTCAGCACTTCTTGCAGCGCGGCATCGTGCTCGGCGAGACGGCTCTGCCCTCGGATCGTGCGGCCAACGTGCCAGTCAGAGGTGTGCAGGAACCTCACGGTGCGTTGTTCCGAGCTATGCGCGCGAAGATGTCGTCGGCGTCTTCCTTCGACGCGGCGTCGACTTCGTCGGCGCGCGTGGCCCAGGCTGGGAACGGGAACTGGACGAGCAGCGGCACCGGCACGTCGGGCTGCTGCAGAAACATGCTGCCGGGCTTGAGAATCGACGAGCGCACGCGCGCCGACGCTGTGAGAAACCCGTACTCGTCTCGCTGCGATTCTGCCGCGTCGAGGCGCCCGACGACACGGAACGACGCGTTGGCCGTGACGCGACGCTCGATCTCGCTGGCGGTTTGCTCGGCGCCGATCAGCACGACGCCAAGACTGCGCCCGCGCTCGGCGATATCGAGCACGACCTCCTTAATCGGGCTGCGGCCTTCGCGCGGCGCGTACTTGTTTAACTCATCCAGCACGAGGAAGACGAGCGGGTCGCGGCCGCCGGTCTCCTTCTCCTCCATGAGGCGCTTGACCACGACGCCGACCACGAAGCGCTTGGCGCGGTCGTTGAGGCGGTTGATGTCGATGACGCTGACCTGGTTCAACGACCAGTCGAAGCGATGACGCGCGGCCTCGGACTCGCGCGCGGCGCGGATCAACGGCGCAACCGCGGCAGCAGACGCCTCGAGGCGCCGCGAGAAGGCCTGCAGCGTCCCTGACGCGGCGCGCGGGGCTATGCCATCGATGAAGTTGCTGATCACGTCGACCAGCATGTCGAACGAGTCGACACGTATGCCGGCATCGACCCCGGGTACGTGCAGCACGAGGTCGCCATGGTCGGGCGACTGGTTCTCGAGTTGCGACTCGAGGAAACGCTCGACCTGCGTCACGACGAAGCCGAGCTGAGACGTCTCGTCGTCGGCGTCCGCGAACAGGAAGCGCAGCATGCGGTCGCGGCAGAACTCTCGCAGCGTCCAGAAGTAGGCGGTGACGCCCTCGGCGCGCGAGCCCGTATCGGGCATGATGACCTCGCCGCGCTGGGCCGGCGCCCACAGCCCGACGCTGGCGAACGGCCCGACCGGCAGGTCAAGCGCCGCGTACTTTTCGTGCTCGTCGGGCGGCAGCTTGCCGTTGGGCTTGTCGAGCCAGAGCAGATCCTCGCCCTTGACGTTGAAGATGATCGCATGCGTCGAGTGCGCGTTCTGCAGCGTCGTCGAGTGGAAAAGGCCGTAGAGCAGGAACAGCGCGTAGGTCGTCTTGGTTGCGACGCCGGAGATGCCGCTGATGTTGACGTGCGCGCCGCGACTGCCGTCGAGGAACTCGAGGTTGCCGTACACCGGCTGACCGTCGCGCGAGAGACCAGCCGGGAAGCGCGCGCCCGCCATCTTGTCGAAGTACAGCGCCAGCTCACGGTCCTGGCCGGTGGCGCGGCGCACCGGTCGTCCCGGGCGCGGCGGCACCAGCACCTCGGTGTCGGAGCCTGGATCGCGCATGCCGACACGCGTCACCGCGACGTGCGCAATCGTCGAGACCGAGACGGGCAGGGTGCCGTCGGCGTCGCGGAAGACGTCGGAGTGGAAGCTGGCACCCTCGTAAGCCGACTCGACCACGTCGACGACGCCGAAGTGATCGACCTCGCGGCGTCCATCCGCGATTGGCTGCGGCAGCGGCGTTGTCACAGCCACGACCTCGTCGAGCTGCACGTACTCGTCGTCCTCGACGGCGAGCCAGAACTCGAGCGGCTGGGCGCTCTTCGTGCCGATGACGCGTCCGACAGGCGTGGCTTCGTCGTTCAACTGCGGCCTCCCAGGGCGATGTAGTCCTCGATCAGGCGGCGGATGTAGCGCGCATCGCCCAGTCCGTGGCGCAGCTGTCGCTCCAGCGCGCCGACCGGGAGCAGGTTCTGCGGCGCGCGCGGGTCGTGCTCCGGCTTTGAAGCGAAACGCGGCAGGTTGTGCGTCAGCATGTCGGCCACCTCGATCGGTGCTCGCAGCGTGCCGGCGACCGGCACCTCTAGCCTAACGACACCGGCGTAGGAGTGATGAATCGCGCGCGTATATGGCAGGCGCATGAACCAGGAGTAGCGGGAGCCCCACGAGTCCGTGATCTGGAACATCGGCGTGCGCGTGCCCGGCAGCAGCCTCGCGATCAGTGCGCGCTGCTCTGCTTTGACGTAGAGCTGCTGCAGCGTCTTCGCGATTCCTGCGAGCTGGTTGGCCGAAACCTCTGGCCGATCCAGCCGCCCATCGGCGATGACCAGCGGGTGGGTCTCCAGCGCCTTCTGCACGCACAGGTGCTCGAGGTCACGGCGGCGTATCGCGATCGCCTGGAACACGGCGGCATGCCCCGTCTTCTCGGCCGGAGACACCTCGTAGACCAGCGGCCCCGTCCGCGACGGGACGACCTGCGGCTGGGCCGCGACACCGCCTGCGACACCGAACACGCGCGACTTGTACTCGCACGACATCGTGGCGCCGCCGGAGCGGCTGACCACGGCGCCCACCGCTACCGAGGCAAACGCAGCCTCGACCAGCGTCTCGCCATCATCGACACGCGCCCAGTACTCGACGCGCTGCACGCCATCGACGAACACGACGGACTCGGGCAGAGGAATCGCTGCGGGCTCGATGCCGGACGACCAATCATCTGTCTCGATGAAGGTGTCGACGTCGAAATGCGGGTTGTCTTCCGGCTCCTCTTCGTCGAAGCCGACCGCAGAACCGTAATCGACGGACCAGGGATCGAGCGTAACGACAGGTCGAGTCGGGGCGGGGGACTCGAACATGATTTCGCATTTTACGTCGCGGGGCGAGGCGCCCGCAAGCAACGCTTATGCAAAGTTGTGATGATCGATTAGCAGAAACAGACGACGATGTGTCAGTCGGTGGGCAGCAGGACGACGCCCGTCGCCAGCTTCGGATAGAAGTAGGTCGACTTGCGCGGCATACGATCGCCGGTCTCCGAGACCGCGATCACCTGCTCGATCGGCGTCGGGTTGAGCAGCAGCGCCACGTCCCAGGCGCCGCTCTCGACGGCCTCGAGCGCGTGCACGCCCTCTTCGGTGTAGTCGATGTGCTCCGGCGCACCGTCGTAGCCGATGTCCGGCAGCACGGCAAAGGCCAGCAGCGTCACGTCCAGGCGCCGCCAGGCTTCCGTGTGATCCGCCGGCGTGCGCGCGATGGCGGCATCGAGATTGCGCGGCGTCAGCAGGTGCAGGCGGCCCGGCTTCAGGCCGATGGCGCCGAACACGGACCCGTTGCGACCGGCCGCGCTGAGCTTCGCTTCCAGGGCATGGACGTTGGCGGCTGTCGCCTCGCCCTGATCCGAAACGTCGAACAACGCCGAGAGCGGCGCCGTCAGGTCGTCGGAGCGCTCGGGCAGCTTGAGCAGGCGATGCGTCGGCAGCACAACGAAGCCGGGATCGTCCGCCGCGATAAGCGCTGCCAGCACGAAGTTGTAGCCTTCTTCCCCGGACCAGGAGCCTGCTTCGGTGCGGCGCTCGTCGCGATATGCCAGCGCCGTCTCGTAGCGATGGTGCCCGTCGGCGACGTAGACCTTGCGCTGCGCCAGAGCCTCGCTGAACCGCGACGCCGCATCAGGCGAGAGTGGTCGCAGTGTATGACGCTCCGCTGGCAGCACAGCGTCGAGCACCGGCTTCAGCGCCGCCTCGTCGAGCAGGCCGTCCATGCCTTCGGGGCGGTAGAGGCCCATGATCGGGCTGAGGTGGGTGCGCGTCGCGCGCAGCAAACGCAGTCGGTCCAGCTTGGCGCCGGCGCCCGTGACCTCGTGCGGCAGGACTATGCCCTTCTCCCACTCCTCGAGGCGCAGCGCCCCAAACACCGCTCGGCGCCGTCGCACCGATTCGCCGAGACGGAACTCCTGGTCGTAGACGTAGAGCCGGGGTTCGGCGTCGCGTGTGAGGACGCCCTCGCGCTGCCAGTTGCCCAACTCGCGAGCGACGACCTCGTAGTGGTCGACGCCGGACCCAAGGTCCGCCCGGTCCTCGCCGTAGTCGACGCGCGAGATGTTGTACGGGCTGCGTGCATAGAGATCGAGTCGCTGCTTGCCCGCGACGACGTCATATGGAGGCGCGACCAGGTTCGCCGCGTCGCCGGCGACACGCGGGTCGTAGCGCAGAGCACGGAACGGCTTCAGCTCAGCCATGCCTCCATGATAGGCGCGCGGGGTGGGTGCCGCCATGGTCACCGCACATGCTTCGTGCTACGTTACATGTAACGATAGAGGAGAATACGATGGCCGCGGAACGCAGACCAAAGACTTCGCGAGAGCGAGTAGCTCAGTACCGTGCACGCATGAAGCGCAAGGGCTATCGACTGGTTCAGTTCTGGGTACCGGACGTCACAACGCCCGAGTTCGCCGCAGAAGCGCGACGTCAATCCCTGGCAGTCGCACGCAGCCCGCAAGCGAAGGAAGACCAAGACTTCATCGATGCAATCTCGGTAGACCCCTTCGAGTGAGGCGCGGGGAAATCTGGACCGTCGCCGGAGGCGGACGCTATACCGGGAAGCCGCGTCCGGCGTTGATTCTCCAGGACGACTTCTTCGACAACACGGACTCGCTGACGGTGTGTGCTTTTACGACGGACCCAGAACCTGCGTTTCTCATTCGCATACCAGTCGAGCCGAGTCCTACTAATGGGCTCGAGAGACCATCTTGGATCGTGGTCGATAAGATAACGACCGTCCCGAGAACGCGACTGGGCAAACGCGTTGGGCTTCTGGACGACACGCCGATGGCCGCGGTGGAAGGCGCCATCCTTGCTTTCCTGGGCATCGCAGGCAGCGGCGAACCTAACCCTCAGGCAGACGAGAGTTCGACAGCCTGAGATTCAGAGCGTGGGCAGGCCGGCTGCGCCGAGAACGTCGCGCTGGGCATGGAACGAGTCCATGAGACCCTTGTCGGCGAGATCGAGCAGCCGGTTCATGGCCTCGCGGTTGAAGGTGCCGTGCTCGGCTGTGCCCTGCACCTCGACGTAGTTGCCCTCGCCCGTCTTGACGACGTTGAAGTCAACGTCGGCGCGTGAGTCTTCGTCGTAGGCGAGGTCGAGCAGTCCCAGGCCGTCGACGATGCCGACGCTGGTTG
This sequence comes from uncultured Chloroflexia bacterium, assembly GCA_963732945.1. Taxonomy (GTDB): domain Bacteria; phylum Chloroflexota; class Dehalococcoidia; order DSTF01; family WHTK01; genus WHTK01. The sequence continues at coordinate 523,201 of CAVTBL010000004.1, read as the reverse complement.
CGGCGACAGGGCAGCGAATGGGCAGCGACGAGTAGGTGCCGTCCTCCACCAGTTTCTGCAGAGCCTGCACCAGCGCGACGTAGGCGCCGGTAATCGACGCGGTGCGCGTACCGCCATCGGCCTGCAGGACGTCGCAGTCGATCGCGAAGGTGCGTTCGCCGAGGCTCTTGAGGTCTACCACAGCGCGCAAAGAGCGGCCGATGAGGCGCTGAATCTCGTGCGTGCGCCCGCCGATACGGCCGGCCACAGACTCGCGCTGGGTGCGCTGCTGCGTGGCGCGGGGCAGCATGGAGTACTCGGCAGTCACCCAGCCCTGCGTGGTGCCACGCAGGAACGGCGGCTGGCGCTCCTCGATGCTAACGGCACAGAGTACGGCCGTCTTGCCAAGGGTAATTAGAGCCGACCCCTCGGCGAACGAGAGGTAACCGACCTCAATGTTGAGAGGCCGGAGCGAGTCCGTCGGTCGACCATCACTTCGATGCAGGCCCATGACGGGCCGGATTATAGCATCGCGATTGTTAAGCGCTAACTGTGTAAGCCGGGATTTTCGGCGGAGATTTAGGCAGCTTCGGGAAGATCAATGGCCAGATCGTCGAATTCGTCCGCAAGGCCCTGCTCGTTGAGCACTTCGCGCACCGATTGGACCTCGGCCGTGACGTCGCTCAATGTCATGCGAATTGCGAAAAGCTGAGCCTTGAGCTCTTCGGCAGCCATCGCCACGCCGTCCTCAGGACGCGTCTGCAGCGCCACCGTCTGCTCTGCAACGGGCTGCTTAACAGGCGCCGGCTGCGCGTGGGGCTCCGGCGGCAGCTTGCGCGGCATCGGCGCGGGGACAGGCACCCACGGCCGCATGAAGGCATCAGTCGAAGCCAGTGCCGCACCCAGGTCGCTCATGTAGACGTCCGGCAGCGAGGCCCTGTGTCGCCAGTGCAACGCCACCGGCGCCAGGCCGGCGATTCCGAGTGCGACGAGCGCACCGCCCAACGACAGCGCGATAATTTGCCCGAGTCCGAGGTCTAACATTCTTTGCTCCCAATAATCCTGTAGGGAATCTATCGACGCGTTTCCGATAAACGCGTATTGGGGTACGCCCTATTTCGCGATTCCTGCAGCGACCATCGAGTAGCCGCCGCGCTGGTAGTCGACGCGCAGGGCGTAGCCGTCGCTCTCGATGCTGACGTCGCCGTTCTGGTCGGTACGCAGGTATGGCGTCCCGGCAAGACGCAGACGCAACGACGGAGAGGGGTGGCCATAGGTGTTGCCGGCGCCGACCGAGATGACCGCCAGCCCCGGATCGACCGCGTCGAGGAAGGCGCGCGAAGAAGAGCCCTCGGATCCGTGATGACCCACCTTGAGCACGGTCGAATCTAGATCGGCGTTGCTGTCAAGCAGCGCTGCCTCGCCGGCGCCCGCGAGGTCGCCCGTGAGCAGGAAGCTGGTGTCACCGTAGACGAGACGCAGCACGATACAGTTGTTGTTGAGGTCGTCCTCCGTACCATGAATTGCCTGCTCCGGCGGGCCGAGCACATCGATGTAGGCGCCTCTGCCGAGGTCGAGCCACTCGCCCGCGACGGCCTGGTGCACCGGCAGACCGAGCGCCGCAACCTCGTCGCGCCAGGCTCGATAAGCTGCCGTCGTGCCCGGTAGCGGCCCGGCAAGCACCTGGCGCACATCGAAGCGCTGCAGCACGTCGACCAGGCCCGTGACGTGGTCGTCCTGGCCGTGCGTCAGCACCATGAGGTCGATGCGCCGGTCCGAAGGCGCCAGCTCACGTCCCAACGCTTGCATCAGCACGTCACCACTCGGGCCGCCGTCGACCAGGATACGGTGTCCCGCCGGCGTCTCTATTAGAATCGAATCGCCCTGACCCACGTCGAGCACCGTGACGCGCAGCCGCGACGGCCCGCCCTGCAGGTCGTGGAGCCAGACGGCGCCGCCCGCAACCAGCAGCACGACGGTCATGACCAGCGCCGGACGCAGGCGCATCGGCTGCTGCTCGCCGAGTGCCTCGGGGCGCGTACGCAGCAGCGCGTACAGCGCGAGGCCGAGCGCGAGATACGTCGCGGCAGCCCCGAAGACGCCGAAGCCTCCTACCGACAAGGACGCGAACGGCAACCGGCCGAATACGCGTCCCAGCCAAGCGAGATAGGCCAGCGGCAGATACGCCACCTGGCCGACGAGACGTCCGAAGCCCGTATCGATAACGCCCGCCAGCGCCGTTACGCCCGAGGCGCCGAGCGCCAGCCCGAAGGAAGGCGCCGCCAGGAGGTTCGCCGGCAGCGACACCAGCGACAAGCGCCCGAAGCTGGCGGCGATGATCGGCAGCACGGCGAGGCTTGCGGCGCTGGTAATCGCGAGCTGCTCCGCAACGAAGGCAGCGATAGCGTCCGGCAAGACACCTAGCAGGCTCTGCAGTCGCTCCTGCAGGCGCCGCGCCATCAGCACGATGCCCAGCGTCGCGGCGAAGCTGAGCTGGAACGAGACGTCACCGATGATTAGCGGGCGCCAGGCGACCAGCACGGCACCGGTCAGCGTTACCGCGCCCAACGCGCGCCCCGGGCGGCCCGCCAGCGTCGCTCCGAGCATGACCAGCGCCATCACGGCGGCTCGCAGCACCGACGGCGACGCGCCCACGAAGACGCTGTACGCGACCACGACCAGCATCGCGGCCAGCGTGGCCTGGCGCCGGCCGATCAGCCAGGCCAGCGCCGCCGTCACGAAGCCCGCAACCAGCATGACGTTCTCGCCCGAGATCGCGATCAGGTGCGAGATGCCGGCGCGGTTCAAGTCGTCAGCGAGGGTAGGCGGGATGGCGGCGCGCTGACCCAAGAAGATGCCTCGCGCCAGCGCCGACTCTGGCTCAGACAACGAGCGCTTCAGCGAGTCGCCAAGGGGCTGTCGCAGGTCGATCAGCGCCTGTTGCGCCGCGCTGCCGTTACCGGACGAGAGCACCGCTATGCCCGGATAGACGCTGGTCGAAACGACGCCGCGCTGCGCCAGGTAGTCGCGATAGTCGAATGTATCGAACACGGGCGGCGTCTCGAGAGCGCCGGTGAGTCTGACTTCGTCGCCGTAGGCGTAGTGCGGGAAGAGGCGCGACGTTACCTGAACGCGGCCTATCGTCGGCGGCCAGGAGCCGTCCTCCGCCTGATACGCGTCGACCGCGACGGTGAAGCTCTGGCTGGTCTGAGACTCCGCAGGCTCGCTGACGATCACGCCGTGCACGACAACGTTAGCGCCGTCGTTGAGCATCGCGACGCCGCCGGGATGCGCGGGAGGCCGAGCCGCTTCGTAACGCGTAACGCCGAGCAGCAACGCCAGCAGAAGGACACCCGTGAGCAAGGCCTCGTAGCGCTTCCCAGTAAGCACGAAGCCCGTGCAGACGCCCGAGCCACCCAGTAGCGCGATCGACCACAGGGATCCGAACCCTAGCGCCGCAGCAACGCTGCCAACGAGCCAGGCCAGCGCTACGTAGAACAGGATCACGGCTGCAAGACGGTCAAGTAGTCGCTGATCTTCTCGAACACAGAGGCCGGCAGGACGTTGCGCGACCTCAAGTCGTCGACCGATTCGAACGGTCCGTCGACCAGACGCGAATCGAGGATACGCTGCGCATACGCCGCGCCGATGCCTGGAAGCGCGTCGAGCTGCGCCGCCGTTGCCACGTTGAGGTCGATCTGCTCCCCAGGCGCCAGGGTTGCGATAGCCGCTGCGCCACTCGAGCTAGAGCCAGCCGGGACCATGATCTGCTCACCGTCTCGCAGACGCCGCGCCAGGTTGATCTCGTCCAGGCTCGCGCCCGGCAGAGGGCCTCCCGCCGCCGACACGGCGTCTTCGACGCGGTCGCCGCCCTGGAGCGTGTACACGCCGGGCTGAGCGACGGCACCGGCAACGTGGATCAGAATCGGGGCGCCCGGCGTGACACCGGCGCCATCGCGGAACACGAGCGCAGGCGGCGGGTCGCGCTGCGTCAGCTGTCGCGCACCGAGGCCGGCCAGCAGCACGAGCCCGGCGAGCGCCAGCGCCAGAAACTGATTGCGTTCCAGCCAGGCCAGCATTTCGATCCTTCGTTTGGCCCGGCGGAGTGGGCTCCCGTTGCCGCTTATACGAGGAAGTGGCGGCCAAGGTCAAGCCTCTACCCGATCCCGTGCGTTAAGGGCATAAGAGATGGCTGCTATATACTTGAGACTCAATCCTCGACAACACTGCGAGACGTCTCCGATGCTTGGACGCGACCTGCTTTCGATCAGCGATCTGTCTCCTGAGGAACTCGACATGCTGGTCCGTACTGCGCTCTCGATGAAGCGCGACGGATCACGGCCGGTACTCGAGGGCAAGACTGTAGCCATGCTGTTCGAGAAGCCGTCGCTGCGTACGCGCGTCAGCTTCGAGGTCGGCATGAAGCAGCTCGGCGGCAGCGCCATCTACCTGTCGCAGGCCGAGGTCGGGCTGGGGCAGCGCGAGCCCGTGAAGGATGTCGCGCGCGTGCTCAGCCGCTACGTCTCCGCCATCGTCGCGCGCACCTACGCGCAGAAGACGCTCTATGAGCTGGCAGACGCGGCGGACGTACCGGTGGTCAATGCCCTCTCGGACGACGAGCACCCGTGTCAGGCCCTCGCAGACCTGCTGACGGTGCGCGAGCACAAGGGCCGCCTCGCCGGCATACGCATCGCCTACATCGGCGACGGCAACAACGTCGCAGCGTCTCTGGCAACGGCCGCGGCGCTGGGCGGCGCCGAGTTCGTGATCGCGGCGCCGGAGGGCTACTCGTTGCCCGAGAGCGTGCTCGAGACCGCGCGCGGCTGGGCGCGGCGCACCGGCGGAGCCGTCGAAACTCTTGTCGAGCCTCAGGATGCCGTCAAGAACGCCGACGTTGTATACACGGACGTCTGGACCTCGATGGGTCAGGAATCGTCCGCCAGGGCACGCCAGGAGGCTTTTCAGGCGTACCACGTCGACCCGGCGCTTATGGCGCTGGCCAAGCCGGATGCGATCTTCATGCACGACCTGCCGGCCCACCGCGGCGAAGAAGTAGACGATGCCGTGATCGAGGGGGCGCAGTCTGTCGTCTTCGATCAGGCCGAGAACCGTCTGCACGCCCAGAAAGCGCTACTCGCCGCGATTATGGCGAGCGAGAACATTCTGTAGAGCGGGGCATGAACCAGTTCGTCGACAACATCTGGACCACGTTGCAGCGCCTCGATGGCGCCGCCGTGCTCGACATCCTGATCATCGCCGGCCTGATTTACGCACTGCTCATGGCTCTGCGCGGCACCGCGGCCATGACGCTGCTGCGCGGCGGCTTCGTGATCATCATCGCGATTTTCCTGCTCGGACGCATCCTGGACCTGCGCGTCGTTAACTTCCTCATGCGCAACTCGCTGTCCGGCCTGGTGCTCGGCATCATCGTCGTGTTCCAGCCCGAGATCAGGCGCACGCTGGAGCGCGCCGGCCGCACAAGCGTACGTCGCTGGCTGCTCAACCCTGAGGACGACCTCGCCCTGGACGAAATCGCTGCCGCCGTGACCAACATGGCGCACGAGCGTCACGGCGCCATCATCGTCGTCGAGCGCGGTACCGGCCTCGAGGACCTGATCGGGACGGGCGTGCACATGGACGCCGAGCTCAGCGCCCCCGTCCTCGAGAACATCTTCTTCCCGAACTCGCCGCTGCATGACAAAGCGGTTATCGTGCGCGAGAAGCGCATCGTGGCGGCGTCCTGCACTCTGCCGTTGTCTGTAGGCCCGGGAACGTCCCGCATGGGCACGCGGCATCGTGCCGCGCTCGGCGTCAGCGAAGCGACAGACGCCGTGGCAATCGTGGTTTCGGAGGAAACGGGGCGCATCTCGATCGCGTCCGAAGGCCGTCTCATCCCTTTGCGCGACGAATCCCGCGTCCGGTCGACACTCGAAGCTCTGGTTGTTTCGCGCAGGAGCAGTCTGAGACCGGCCCCGCAGGCCAGCTAGGTGCTGCGTCCGGGACGTCCGCAATGGCGACAGGCCATCACACCAATAGCGCTCGGGATCGTGGCGCTGGTCGCGGCCGTAGCACTCTGGGTCGCAGTCACGGAGTCGGAGAACCCGAGCGTTGTGCACGACTTCCAGGCCGCGATCCCCATAGATACGGTGAACGTGCCTGAGGGCCTCGCCGTAGCGAGCCTGTCGCAGGCGGCGGTGCAGGTACGCGTTAGCGCGCCTGAGAACGTGTTCGCAACGCTGACCGCCGCTAACTTCTCGGCCAAAGTCGACCTGACCGGCGTGCGCGACCCCAAGAGCAGCCAGATCGTGCTCGTTCAGGTCAACGACGAGCCAAACGCCAAGATCGTCCAGGTCTCGCCGACCTTCGTCGACGTGACGCTTGAGAACGAGACATCGAAGGACGTGCCGGTCAAGGTGAACCGCACCGGCACCCTGCCCCAGGGCTTCAGCGTCACGACTACGGATGCGAACCCCGCAACCGTCAAAGTGACCGGCGCGACCAGCCTCGTGCAGTTCGTGCAGAGCGCCGACATCGACGTCAACGTGACGGGCCTGCGAGCCAACCTGCAGCGCACCAGCCGGCTTACGGCTCGCGACGCCAGCGGCGCCGACGTGCCGCGCGTTACGCTGTCGCCAACCAGCGCCGAAGTGAAGCTGACTGTGGTACCTCAGGACACGCGCATCGTGCTGCCCGTCGTGCCCCAGCCGCAGGGCTCGGTAGCCGACGGGTATAACATCACTGCTGTGACACCAGATCCGGGTACGATAGAGGTCTCGGGCGCGCTCGATATCCTGCAGGGCCTCTCGTCGATCACCACCGACCCGATCGACGTCAGCGGCGCCAGGGCAGACCTGACGCGGTCCGTCAAGATACGCGTGCCGGCCAACGTAACCGCCACCCGCGACTCGGTCAACGTGACGATCAAGGTCTCGGCGGTGCAGGGAACCAAGGCGGTGATTGTCGCGCCGGAGCTGACGGATGTCCCGACAGACCTGCAGGCGTCACCGCAAACGACGGCGCTCACGATTACGGTGAGCGGAGACGTTCCGACTCTCAATAGTCTCGCGCCGGGCGCCGTCAAAGCGACGGTGAGCCTGGCAGGCAAGACGGAAGGCGTGCAAACGATTACACCTCAAATAACCGCACCCCAGGGCGTCACCGTGGTCTCGACCCAGCCTCAGCAAGTCACCGTGGTGCTGCGCAAGTGACGTCTATGCAGGACGAAGCCGTGACTCAGACACCAACTCGCAGGCCGCTGGTGGCCATCGTCGGCCGCCCCAACGTCGGTAAGTCGGCGTTGTTCAACCGTCTGATCGGTGAGCGGCGCGCCATTGTCGAGGACATCGCCGGCACGACGCGCGACCGGCTGGTCGGCGAGGTCGAGTGGCGCGCTCGCATCTTCGACCTGATAGACACCGGCGGCCTCGCGGAACCGACCAGCGTCGCGGGCTCCGGAGCCTATATGGACGCGATCCGCGTACAGGTCCAGTCCGCCGTTGCCGAAGCCGACTTGCTGCTGTTCATCGTCGATTCCAAGGCCGGCACCACGTCCGCCGACCTCGAGGTCGCGGATATGCTGCGCCGCTCCGGCAAACCGACGCTGCTCGTGGCGAACAAGGCCGATAACCAGCGCCGCAGCGACGAGGCCACCGAGTTTTACGAGCTCGGACTCGGCGAGCCCCAGACCGTGAGCGCGATCAACGGCGCAGGAGCGGGAGAGCTGCTCGACACGATCTCGGACCTGCTGCCCTACCTGCCAGAATCCGAGAAGGAGAAGTCCGTCACCGGCCTGCGCGTCGCGATTATCGGGCGGCCAAACGTCGGCAAGTCTGCGCTGACTAACGCTCTTCTGGGCCAGGAACGGGTCATCGTCAGCGACATCGCCGGCACCACGCGCGACGCCATCGACACGCCCTTCGAGTACGAGGGCGAGCGCATGACCCTGATCGACACCGCCGGCATCCGGCGTCCGGGTCGCATCGAAGGCTCGATCGAGCATTACAGCGTCATGCGTTCTCGCAGCGCCGTCGAGCGCGCCGACGTCGCGGTCGTCGTGTTCGACGCCTCGGCGCGGCTACGAGCGCAGGACCTGCACATCGTCGGTCTCGCACTCGAAGAATCGACCGGGCTCGTGATCTGCGCCAACAAGTGGGACCTGATCAAAGACAAATGGGACGAAACCAAGTTCCGCGCGTCGATGGCGCGGCGCATGCGTTTCGCCACATGGGCGCCGATCACGGTCGTTTCGGCCCTGGAGCGCACCGGGCTCGACGAGCTACTGCGCGAGGTACACGCCGCCGGCGAGGAACGTCGACGCCGCGTCCAAACCAGCGAGCTCAACGCGATTATCCGCGGCGCCCTCGCGCGCCGGCCACCGACGCTCACCGGCAAGAAGCGCCTCAAGCTGTTCTACGCCACGCAGGCCCGCATCGAGCCGCCGACCTTCGTGTTTTTCGTCAACGACGCCTCGCTAGTGTCGTCGACCTACAAGCGCTACCTCGAGAACGCCCTGCGACGCTCGTTCGGCTTCCGCGGCGCCGGCCTGCGCCTGTTCTTCCGCAGCCGCAGCGAGGAGTAGCCCTTGGCCGTAGTGATGGCGGTCGTCGTCGGCTACCTGCTCGGCTCGATACCGATGGGCCTGATCGCGAGCCGATTCTCCGGCGGCATCGACGTGCGTGAGTACGGCAGCGGCAAGACCGGCTTCACCAACAGCCTGCGCGTCCTGGGCTTGCGCCGCTCCCTGCCCGTGTTCCTCGGCGACTTCGCCAAGGGCCTCGCCGCCGCGCTGACACCCCTGATCTACACGCACGACCCGTGGGCGCGCGCCCTCGGCGGGCTGGCGGCGGTGGTCGGACACGTGTGGCCGTTATTCGCCGGCTTTCGCGGCGGGCGCGGCGTGCTCACCGGCGCCGGCGTGCTCATCGGCCTCAGCCCGATTGCGCTTCTGATCGTGCTGCCGATCGCCGTCCTAACCCTCTACGTTTGGCGCTACATGTCGCTCACCTCGATCAGCACCGCAGCCCTGGCAGCAGCGAGCTTCGTTGCCTTCGCGGCGTTGGGCTGGCATCCCTGGGCTTTCGGGATAGTCGCGGTGCTCGGCGGGGCGCTGATCATCGTGCTGCATCACGACAACATCGCCCGCCTGCGTGCCGGCACCGAACGGCGTGTCGGAGAACGCGCGACTGCGCCGGGCGCCCCATGACGCGCGTCGCCGTCGTCGGCACCACGAGTTGGGGCACGACGCTGGCGGTGCTGCTGGCACGCGGCAGCACCGACGTCTCCCTCATCGCCCGTAGCGTTCAGGAGATGGACGTGCTGGAGGCGGCGCGCGAGAACACGCGGCATCGCCCCGGCCTGCGCTTCCCGGACGCTCTGCGCGTCACCAACGACCACGAGGCGATTGCGACGGCCGACGTCGTGCTGCTGGCGGTGCCGTCGGTGAGCCTGCGCACCAACCTCGTGCGAATCGCGCCGGCGATATCGCCCGACGCGAGCGTGCTCAGCGCCAGCAAGGGCATCGAGACCGACACCTGCCTGCGCATGTCGCAGGTCATCGAGACATTCGGTATCGAGAGGCAGCGCATCCTGGCGCTCTCCGGTCCCAACTTCGCCGGCGAGATCGCCCGCGGCCTGCCGGCAGCCAGCGTCGTCGGCGGCGCCGATGCTGCGCGCGCCGCCGAAGTTCAACGACTGCTTACCGGCGCCACGTTCCGCGTCTACACCAGCGACGACCTGCCCGGCGTCGAAATCGGCGGTGCGCTGAAGAACGTCGTGGCGATTGCCTGCGGCATGGCGGACGGTCTCGGCTACGGCGAAAACGCCAAAGCAGCGCTAATCACACGCGGCCTGGCCGAAATCAGCCGTCTCGGAGTCGCTGCCGGGGCGAAGGCGTTGACCTTCCTCGGGCTGGCCGGCCTCGGCGACCTCGTTCTGTCCTGCGAGAGCAACCTCTCACGCAACCGCAGCCTCGGCCTGGCCCTTGCGCAGGAGCGTAGTCTGGAAGAGGCGGTCGAAGCCTCCGCCGGCGTCGTCGAGGGCGTAGTTACGGCACGCTCGGTGCCGCAGCTGGCACGCCGACTCGGCGTCGAGATGCCGATCTGCGAATCGCTGTACGCGGTGCTGTTCGAGGGCAAGCCTGTCGTCGAGGCAGTACGCGAGCTCATGGCGCGCGAGTCGAGGCCGGAGCGCGACGCCGAGCCATAGTCTCACTGGCTTACGCGTTACTCGTAACCTGCAATGTTTGCGGGTTGGCTTCGTTTGACAGCCTCGGGGAACGCCTGTTTAAGATAAAGGTGAAGCTTATGTCCATCGCTGACGACCTCGAAGAACTTTCCGACACCAACAAGCGCATCTCCGCGACCAAGCTCGCGAACCTCACCTATCTGGACGAGGACGACATGCGTGAACTCGCCGAGGCGTGGCCCGAGATCGACGTGACGCGCCGGCTGCATATCATCAACGACCTCACGGAGCTGGCTGAAGATAACGTCGAGCTCAACTTCGCCGGCGTGTTCAAGCTGGCGCTTTCGGACGAAGAGGCGCTGGTGCGCGCCGCCGCCATTCGCGGCCTGTTCGAGTACGAGCAGCGGGACCTCATCGCCTCGTTGATCGAGCTGATGCTCACCGACGCGGACGCTGCCGTGCGCCGCGAAGCCGCGATCGCGCTGGGACGCTTCGCCCTCGCCGCCGAGCTGGGCGAACTGGGCAACGCCGACGCCGCCGCGATTCGCGATGCGCTGATCGAGAGCGCCGAGGACATCGAGGAGGATGAGCGTGTCCGTGCCCGCGCCCTCGAGGCCCTGGGAGCGATGAGCGGCGATGACACCGACAACCTGATCGAGAGCGTCTACGACGAGGACAGCATCTGGCTCAAGGTCGGCGCCGTTGATGCGATGGGGCGTAGCTGCAACGCGATGTGGCTGCCCACCGTCCTGCGCGAGATGGAGCATCGGGCGCCGGAGATGCGTCACGCCGCCGCCTTTGCAGCCGGCGAAATCGGCGACGACGAAGCGGTGCCGTGGCTCAAGCGCATGGCCGTCGAGGACCCGGACCGCGAGGTGCGCGTCGTGGCCGTACGCGCGCTCGGCGCCATCGGCGGCTCCAAGGCGCGCGTCGCCCTGCAGAACGTGCTATACGAGGGCGACGATGAGCTGCGGGACGCGATCGGCGAAGCGCTGGAAGAGATCGCCTTCAACGACGATCCGCTGGGGAGCATCTAAATGGCGAGCACTCACCTGCGCACTCAGCGCGTCACTTCGGCCGGCGGCGTCGTGTTTCGCAGCCAGGACGGCGAGCGCGAGGTGCTGCTCTGCGGTCGTACCGCGGACGGCCTCTGGGCATTGCCGAAAGGCACGCCCGAGGAGGGCGAATCGCTGGAGGAGACGGCGCTGCGAGAGGTGCGCGAAGAGACAGGCGTCGAGGTCGAGTCCGAAGCGGTGATCGGCGAGATCCGCTACTGGTTCTCGCGGCCGCAGGAGGGTGTGCGCTTCTACAAGACGGTGCGTCATTACCTGTTCCACCCCGTCGGCGGCGACCCGAGCCTGCACGACCACGAATTCGATGACGTGCGCTGGTTCCCCGTACAGGATGGCCTGAAGCTGCTAACCTATCGCAACGAAGTGCGGATCCTGCGCCAGGCGCTGGAGCTGGCTGACGAACGAGACGGCGGAGAGAAGGCGTGACGGCAGTCGTGGAAGGTGAGCTGGCGCGAGGTCAGCTCATTGTGCTCAGGGCCAAGACGATCGCGGACGCGGAGCAGGACTACGACTGGCGCCGCGACCCCGAGCTCGCTACGTTCGACGCGGCGCGGCCCTACAACGGCAGCCTCAAGGACTACATCTCGATCTTCGGCGACGAGCTCAGCTACCCCAGCCCCTACCGCCGCACCATCGCGGTCGAGGACCACGAGGGGCGGCACATCGGCAACGTCATGTACTACAACGCCGACTTCCACCGGCGCGAAGCCGAGATTGGCGTCACGATCGGCCTGCGCGACTACTGGGCGCGCGGCTACGGCACCGACCTGTTGAAGACCTTCGTTGCCTACCTGTTCGAGTCGATGTCACTCGACCGCATCTACCTGAAGACGCTGGACTGGAACATCCGCGCCCAGCGCTGCTTCGAGAACGTCGGCTTCAAGCGCTACGGCGTCTCGCGCCGGGGCGAGTACAACTTCGTGCTCATGGAGATTCACCGCGATGACGTCGACGGCGCCTCCGAGGGCCAGGACGAGAAGCCGAAAAAGTAGACGAAGCGTTTAACCCTGAGGAGTGGGTCACTAGAACCGCTCGTTGCCAGCATTCCAAGAACGAGTGGCATCGTCATGGGAGACGACACCCAGCCCTCACCCCTACAGTCAGACGCCGCAGTCTCGTCTCAATCTCGCCTCTCCCAGGGGCGAGGAGAACCTTGTAGCCCGACCACCGAATTCAGTTTCTGCGCACCTGAGTGGCATAGGTCGAATCAAAGGCTCTCAGAGGTGTCCCCTCTCCCTGGCAGGGAGAGGGCCAGGGTGAGGGTCGAACGCGCCGTCTCCAGGTAGACCCTTCATCCTTCGAGAGCCTCGGCGCAGCGGGTCTGGTACTCCCGACGGCCACGGCTCGTCCCGAGGCGTGCCTCGCTGATTGACAGAAGCCCAACCGTACCGTAGCGTCAAGCGAGATGATCGCGACTTTCCCGGCCCAGGGAGGAACCACGTAGGCCACGCAGCGGGTTAAGCCCTCCGCGTGCGCCCCGAGATTACTCGGGGCGCTTTTGTCGCAGGCAATGCGCCCAGGCTCCCGCTCGAGGTACCCCAGCGTCGTTGACGATCGCGTCTCAGACCAAGCGAAAGGTGGCTAACGACATGATCCTTCTCTACTCCCAGGTCGGCGAACTCTCCGAGGAACAGCTCGACTTTCTCATCGACAATCTCGAGGAAGAGTGGCCCGAAGACCGCGACTACTTCATCAACCGCCCGATGCTCGAGATGCTCAAGGCGCGAGGCGCCGACAGCGTGCTGCTGCACATGCTCACCGAGGCCCTGGCGAACCGCGACGAGGTCGACATCCTCTGGGTCGACACGGAAGAGTTGGAAGAGCAGGACGAGGACTTCTAGACACATCGACTCCCAGGAGCAAGACACGGATGGCTGACACCCCGACTGAACTGCAGTTCGAGACCCTGGTCTCGTTGTGCAAGCGCCGCGGCTTTGTGTTCCCCAGCAGCGAGATTCTACGGGGGCATCGGAGGCTTCTGGGACTACGGACCGCTCGGCGTCGAGATGAAGAACAACATCAAGCGCGCCTGGTGGACCGCGATAGTTCAGGAACGCGACGACGTCGTCGGCATCGACGCATCGATCATCATGAACCCGCGCGTCTGGGAGGCCAGCGGTCACGTCGCCACGTTCTCCGACCCGATGGTCGACTGCAAGAACTGCAAGCACCGCTTCCGCGCCGATCACCTCGAGTCGGACGTCTGCCCCGACTGCGGCGCCGTCGATCAATTCACCGAGGCACGTCCTTTCAACCTGATGTTCAAGACCTTTGTCGGGCCTGTCGAAGACTCCGCCAACCTGGTCTTCCTGCGGCCCGAGACGGCGCAGGCCATGTTCACGAACTTCGAAAACGTCGTCACGTCGATGCGGCGCAAGCTGCCCTTCGGTATCGCCCAGATCGGCCGCTCGTTCCGTAACGAGATCACGCCCGGCAACTTCATCTTCCGTGACCGCGAATTCGAGCAGATGGAGATGGAGTACTTCTGCAAGCCGGCCGATTACAAGCGCTGGCACGACCACTGGCTGGAGACGCGCCTGGCGTGGCACAAGAGCCTCGGCGTCCGGCCCGAGAACCTGCGCGTGCGCGAGCATACGCAGGAAGAGCTGTCGCATTACTCCAACGGTACCTACGACATCGAGTACAACTACGCCTCGATGGGCTGGTCCGAGCTCGAGGGCATCGCCAGCCGCACCGACTTCGACCTGAAGCAGCACGCCAAGTTCAGCGGCAAGAGCCTGACCTACTTCGACGAAGAGGCGAACGAGCACATCGTGCCCTACGTCATCGAGCCGGCAGTCGGCGTCGACCGCACGTTCCTGGTGCTGCTCTACGACGCGTACCGTGAGGAAGAAGTGCGGGACGAGAAGCGCGTCTACCTGGCGCTGCACCCGAAGGTAGCGCCGATCAAGGTGGCGGTCCTGCCGCTGTCGCGCAACGAGAAGCTGGCGCCGCTATCGCAGCAGGTTTACGCCGCGCTGCGGCCGCACTTCATGACCCAGTTCGACGATGCACAGTCGATCGGGCGGCGCTACCGGCGCCAGGACGAGATCGGTACGCCGCTCTGCGTAACCATCGACTTCGACTCGCTGGACGACAACGCCGTCACGATCCGCGAGCGCGACAGCATGGAGCAGACGCGCGTCCGCATCGAAGACCTGGTGAACGTACTGCAGGAGAAGCTGTCAGCATCCTAGAGACCAGCTCGTCGTGGACGGCAAGAAGCCTGCCTCGATTGAAGGTCCAGGCACACGAAAGAAGGCGAACCGTTGGTTCGCCTTCTTTCGATTCGTTTGACTTGGGTCAGTTAGCCGTGGATTTCCTTAACCTTGGCGCGAGCAGCATCCTTGTCGCTGTACCAGGTCGTGTTGATCTCTGTGTAGGCCTTGAGGTTGTCCGGCACGTCGTCCTCGGCAAAGATCGCGCTCACCGGGCAAGCAGGTTCGCAGGCGCCGCAGTCGATGCACTCGTTCGGGTCGATGTAGAGCATCTCGTCCGCGGAGTCTTCCTCCGAGGAGGTCGGGTGGATGCAGTCAACGGGGCAGACGTCGACGCAAGAGCGATCCTTGGTGCCGATGCACGCTTCGGTGATTACGTAGGCCACGGTTAATCTCCTTTTGCTGTTTTCACGACTCGCGCCATTCTAGAACGCTTCTCCATTTTGAGGGAAGCCTTGGCACGAAGTCGCGGCGATTCTACTGGCTCTTGCCGAACGGCCACAGCTTGCGGCGCTTCGGCGGCTCCTCTATCGGCTCGTCCGGCTCGATGCCGGCCGTGACTTCTTCGAGGCGCCGGCGCAGCAGCAGCATGCGCTCAGCCAGCGCGAGGCTCTCCTCGACGTCCTCGTCAATCTCGGGGAACAGATGCAGCAGCGACCGGTCGAAGCCGGGTACGGTGCTACGACGCCCGTTGCCCTGAGGATCGAGGCGCAGATCCAGCATCGGGTACGCCTTGAGCTCGGTAATCGAGCCGAGCATGCCGGAGAGCAGACGCCGCGCCTGGTTGTCGCGCAGGCTGATCGTCACGACAGCGTTCTGCAGTTGCGGCTGCAGCTCGCTCGCGACTTCGGCGAGCCCGTGCTCGACGGGCTGCTTGGTTATCGGGTCTAGCTCGGAACCGGGGCGTCCCAAATGATATGCCACGGCCAGGAAGACGAGCTTGGCGTCTTCCTGGCGTAGCTGAACATCTAGTGGTGGCATGATGGCAAAGACCGTATCGAGCGCCTCGAAGCGGCGCCGCGACTACTAAGGCGCTGCTACTTGTGCATGCGCGCCCATCTAGTCTTTTTGCGCATCTTGCGGTACTTATGCTTGCGGATCTTCTTACGCCGCTTCTTTACAACGGACGACATTAGCCCTCCTTGAGGAGTTTCGAACAGAAGGTCATTATAACGACTTCGCGCTTTGGGCCAAATCCAGGCGCCAGCTCAGGGTACTAACGGATTCGTCGTATAGGCCTCGACGACGTACTGCTCGAGCATACGCTGCGTTGTGAAGTATGCGCCATTCAGAGCGATCGTGCTGCGCATTACGCGTCCGTAGTTGGTGGGCGCACCGTAGAACAGCGGCACCACGACGTAGTTAAGCTTGTTGTAGAGCGAGGCGCGGTCGGCGTCTGGGTTCTCCGGGTATGTGGGACTATCACCGATGCTCCAGCCGGTGACGCCTTCGATCCAACCCTCCGTCCACCAACCGTCCAACACGCTGAGCGACGGCACACCGTTGAGCGCTGCCTTCATGCCACTGGTGCCGGATGCCTCCAACGGCTTCTCAGGGTTGTTGAGCCAGACATCGACACCGGAGCACAGCAGCTTCGCGAGGTCCATGTCATGCTCTTCCAGGTAGACCACGGGGATCTCACCCTCGAGTTGTCCCTTGGCTGCGAAGACGCGGCGGATGATGTCCTTGGCCGGCTCGTCGTGTGGGTGGGCCTTACCGGCGTACACGAACTGCAGACGGCCCGCCTGATGGACCATGCGGCGCAGGTCCGAGAGCGAACCGAAAATGAGGTCGGCGCGCTTGTACGTGGCGGCGCGTCTTGCGAAGCCGATGGTCATCACGCTTGGGTCGAGCTGAGTGCCGGTGCGCTGCCGGACTGCGCTGAATAGCTGACGCTTCGCCTGATTGTGGGCCGTCATAACTTCTTCGACCGGGATGTTGAGCGCGCGGCGCAACAGCTGGCTGCCGAGGCGCCATCCCGGGACACGGCGGTCGAAGAGGTCAGCGAACGGCTCGGAAACCCATGTCGCAGCGTGCACGCCGTTCGTGATCGATTTGATGTGGTAGTCGGGGTAGAGGTTCTGCGCTACCTCGCCGTGACGCTGCGAAACGCCGTTCACGTAGCGCGAGAAGAACAGGCCCAGGTAGGTCATGTTGAGGATGTGGCCCTCGCAGCACGGCAGCTGGTGGATTGCCTCCGCCAGCTCATCGCCCAGAACTTCCGCGACCAGCGAGATCGGGAAGCGGTCGTGGCCGGCAGGTACGGGCGTGTGCGTAGTGAAGACGCAGCGCTCGCGCACCTTTGCCATCGCGGCGTGCGTCGGCAGGCCGGCCTCGCGCGGCGATTCGTCGCGCAGCAGCTCCAGTGTCAGGAGGGCGCTGTGGCCCTCGTTCATGTGATACGTCTCGATCGAGTTGTAACCGAGGGCCCGTAGCATTGCGACGCCACCGATGCCCAGCAGGGCTTCCTGTCGCAGACGGTAGCGCTCGTCACCGCCGTAGAGTTGGCCGGTCAGGGCGCAGTCTTCCGGCGTGTTGCCCGGCAGGTCCGCATCCAGCATGTAGATCGGCACCTCGGCGCCGTTGACGCCCCGCAACCGCAGCAACCAGGCGCGCAGGCTGACATCGTGGCCTTCGAGGCGCACCTTGACACGGCCCGACACCGGCTCCAGGAACCGCTCCGGCTCCCAGGCAGGCATCGTTTCGGTCTGCGAGCCGTCCGTAGCCAGGTGCTGATGGAAGAAGCCCTGCCGGTAGAGCAGCGTGACCGCGACCATTGGCGTACCAAGGTCCGCGGCAGCACGCAAAGTATCGCCGGACAGCACTCCGAGCCCACCGCTGTAAGTCGGCATCTCCGTCCGCAGACCAATCTCCATGGAAAAGTAGGCGATTCGGGCGTCAGCAGTCATTCAGCAGCGGGGGTTCTTCTATCGGCAATGTCTGGGTTCTTCCATCGGCTAATACTGGTCAGCCGGGGAGTCTCCGTCAACTCGGTACAACCCTGCTCACGTTAAGAAATATCGACGCCGTGACCCGTAGTTGCCAGCCCGGACGGCTAGACAACGTTAGGTAGAGGCCACTTCAGCTCGCAGCTCAAGCAGCGAGCCTGCACCATGACGCCATCCAACCAGTAGCTGACCGTGAAGGACGCATGGCAGCGCGGACACTCCTGATCGCCCAGGCGAACCTCGCGGCGTTTCTCTGGCTGTGGGGACGATTGTGGCGTGGTCATACCGGTCCTTCACGTGTCGCCTTGCTGGCCGTCCGACGCCAGTATACCAATGGACCGGGCTTGGGCTCGGGGACGAACGCCCCGTATCAGCGCCCCGGGCATGAAGCCGGGGCGCAAGTTGATGCTCTAGGCCTGCTCCGAAGCCTCGATAAGTTCCTCGGCGGCGAGCGGGTCGAGACGGATGCCAAGCTGCACGAGCGTGGTCGCTAGACGCTGACGAATCGTCTTGCGTGCGACTTCCCGCTCTGCCTCGTCGGCGCCATCATCGAGCTCGAGGTGTAAGCGCGCCTTCTCGCCGGCAAGGACTGCCTCTTCGCGGGCAAGGGCCAAGATGTCCTCTTGAGCGTCCCAGTTAAACAAACCTTGTATTCCTCCTTGTGCTTTTCAGCACGAACTCTGAATAGAGTATACCTATGTTTCAGGGTTCTGTCATTAGACAGTGTTAATTCGATGTGAACGTCATGTGAATAGGGGTTCACCCTTTGGTCAGCCCCTGTCCGTTAGATCAGGCCGGTTTTGTTAGGGAACGACGACGAGCGTGCCGGTCATCGAGGGATGGATCGTGCACTGGTACGTGTAGCTGCCGGGCGCAGGCGCCGCAAAACTCACAGTGGTCGTACAGGGGCCGGTGCAGTCGTTCGCTTTGACGCCGACCACGTAGATGTTGTGCGGCACGAACGAGTCCTGATTATTCAGCGTGATCGTCACCTGGGCGCCCGACCTCACCGTGACGCTGGTCGGCGAGAAGGCGATGTTCTTCGCCGTTATCACCGGCGAGTTGTTCACGGACTGTGACGGCGCGGTCGTGGCCGTCGGCAGCGGCACCGGCGTCGAGGTCGGCGCGGGCGGAGGCGGCGGCTGAGTTGCCGTGGGAGGCTCCGGAGTCGCGGTCGCCGGGACCTCGGTAGGAGGAACAGCGGTAGCGGTTGGAGGCTCCGGCGTACTGGTCGCGGGGGCGCTGGTCGCAGTTGCGGATGCAGGCGTCGCGGTCGTCTGCCCGACTACGGCCGTGACGCTGGCCGAAGCGGTCGCGCCGACCTTTGGCGTCGCAGATGTCGAAGCCGCCGGGCTCGTGGTGGGCGTCGAGCTGTTCTTGCTGCTGCCGCCGCAGGCGACGAGCAGAGCGGTCAGTAGACCAGCAAGCAATGCGGCAATTAGTCTCAAAGCGGCGCTCCCCTGGTGTCGCTAGTCAAGTCCTTGCGGTGTTCGAAATATGACGTTTCGGCACATTACACGCCAGTATTTCGGCGTCCCTGTGCCTCGTGTCGAGGTGTACCTACCGCCACTAACCGAAGCCTGGCAGCATATCCCCGACATCTCCTATTCGGTAACGGGCGCCGCACTGGATCACATCGGACTGAAGCCGTGTTAGCCGATAGCCATCTCGACTACGGTGACGCCTTCGCCGCCCTCCTGCGGCGCCGCGAAGTCGAAGCCCTTGACCAGGGGATGTCGCGTGAGCATCTGGCGCACCGCATTGCGCATCTTGCCGGTACCCTTGCCGTGCACGACGCGCAGGCGCGGCACACCGGCGCGGAAGCCGTCATCGAGGAACTTCTCGATCTTGGGCAGGGCCTCGTCGAGCGTCTGGCCGCGCACCTCGATCTGCTCCGGCGCATAGATCGGGGCGCTCGGCAGGCTGATGCGCTCCGGCGGGCGCGGCGCGGCCTGCTCGACGCGCACGACTTGCCCGATGCCGACACGCGCCCGCAGGCCACCGAAGCTCACGTCGACGTCGCCGCGAGCGTCCGGCGGCGAGAGCACCTCGGCCGCCATCGGCAGGCCCTGAATCCAGACCTGCGCGCCGGGCACGACCAGGTCGGGGCGCAGGCCACTGCGACGGCGCCGCCGCGAGCGCTTGCGCAGGCGCCGGGCCGTGTCGGCCGCGCCGGCGATGGTCTCGCGCAGCTCGGTCGCCTCTTTGGGCGTGAACGCGGTCGCCGGCTGCTGGCGTTGGGTTGCCCGCTGAGCTCGCGCCAGGGCCGCCCGCGCTGCCTCCACTTCCTCCTCGAGCGCCAGCGCTGCCTCGTCGAGACGTCGCGCACGCTCCTCGTCGATGCCCGCGAGGCGCTCCTCGACTTGGGCTCTGGCGTGCTCCGCCCGTCGTCGGGCCTGCTCTTCGGCGCGACGGGCCGTGGTCGCGGCCTCGCGCTCGAGGTGCAGCTCGGCCAAGCAGTGACTCCATCGCGGCCTCTTCCGGCGCCAGCGACTCCTGAGCGGCACGCAGAATCGAGTCCGGCAGGCCGAGCCGGGCTGCGATTGCCAGGGCGTTGCTGCGTCCCGGCACGCCCATCTGTACCCGGTACGTCGGCGCCAGCGTCGCTGAGTCGAACTCGACCGCGGCGTTGACCACGCCGGGCGTCGAGTGCGCGAACAGCTTGAGCTCGCCGTGATGGGTGGTCGCCACGGTGATGGCGCCGCGGTCGAGCAGGTCCTGCAGCAGTGCTCGTGCCAGGGCGGCGCCCTCCTGCGGGTCCGTACCCGCCGCCAGCTCGTCGAGCAGCACCAGCGAGCGCGGTCCGGCGCGCTCGAGCAGCGCGATCACGTTGCGCAGGTGGCCGCTGAATGTCGACAGCGATTGCTCGATGCTCTGCTCGTCGCCGATGTCGGCCAGAACCTCTTCGAACACCGGTAGCTGGCTGCCAGGCTCGGCCGGCACCGGCAGACCGGACTGCGCCATGAGGCAGAGCAGGCCCACCGTCTTCAGCGCCACCGTCTTTCCGCCCGTGTTCGGGCCCGTGACCAGCAGCACGCGCTCGTCGCCGCCGATGCGCAGCGAGATCGGCACCGGCGCGCCGAGCATCGGGTGACGCGCCTCGTGCAGGTCGAGCAGCGACGGGGCGCGGTGCAGCCAGCTCGACGGATCGACTTCGGTGTCTTCGCCGGGCAACACGCCCAGGCCGGCGGGCGACAGCTCCTCGGCCATGCGCGCCGCAGACAGTGCCAGGTCGAGGCTCGCCAGGCTCTCGACGTTGGCCGCCATATCTTCGGCAGCCTCGCCGACGATACCACTGAGGCGCCGCAAGATGCGCTCGACCTCGCGCTGCTCCTCGATTTGCAGCTCACGCCAGCGGTTCGCGAGGTCGACCACGGCGAGCGGCTCGACGAACAACGTTGCGCCGCTGGAAGAGACATCGTGCACGATGCCGCGCACCTCGCCGCGAAAGTCGGCTTTGATCGGAACGACGTAGCGACCATCGCGCAGGGTAACCAGCGACTCCTGCGCCGCCAGACGCCCGCCCGGCGAGCCGAGGAACTCCTGGAGCTTCGACTGCAGACGGTCGTGGGCCACCTTGATGTCGCGCCGGATCACGCCCAGCGCGGCGCTGGCGCCGTCCACGACGTCGCCTCGCTGGTCGATCGCCTTGCCGATCTCGTCGACCACCTGCTGTCGCTCGATCATCGACGCGCCGAGAGCGCCGAGACGTGGCAACGAAGTCGCAATGCGCGTCAGGGTGGCGTGCGCTTGTTGGGCGACACGCTGGGTGGCGGCGACCGCGAGCAACTCCTGCCCGTCCAGCGAGCCGCCGAGCTCGGCCTTCTCCAGCGCCGGGCGCACGTCGACGGCACTGTTCAGGTTGAGCGGTGTGCGCATCGCCCGAATCCGGCGCGCCTCGGCGAGGACGCGCTGTCGCTCTAGCGCTTCGTCGTAGAACGGCGTCGGTTGCAGTGCGAGTGCGAGGTCGTGTCCGGCCGAGAACGAGGTCAGCGCCGCCAGCCTGGCGAGCACCTTGCCGAACTCGAGGACGCGTAGTGCGTGTTCGTCCATCGATCCGATTGTAGCCGCTGGCCGGTTGTGGAATTAGAGGAGGGTCAGGCGCCCTGCTCGGCCTCTTCGTACTCGTGCAGCTGCGTCAGTTCCTCGTCGGTAATGTCGATGTGCACGAGGTCGTCGTAGAGCTCGGCGATGTAGCGCTTCGGCAGAATTACGTCGTGCTTGAAGATCAGGCCGCGCCGGACCACAAAGGCGCGTAGAGCGCCGTCGGCCGGGTCTAGCAGCAGCCGTTTCACGTCCCCCAGGTTCTCGTGGGGCTCGCGGCGCCAGACCGGCGTGCCTTCCTTGATGTCGACCGCGTCGACGGGCTTGTTGAGCTTCTCGTAGATCCAGGTGTTACTCGTGCTATTGATCAGAGCCGCGAAGTTCTCGAGGCGGTTGACTACGTCCGGCAGGTCGAACTCGTTCGGCGTCAGGTCCTGAGGCGCCTCGAACTGCTCGCTGGTGTACTCGGGCATGTCTTTGAACTCGGCCCCGGTCAGCTTCAGCTCGACCCGCTCGTCGGACACAGCGTGGATCTGATCAACCGGCACGACGCGGTCGTACTCGAGGCCGAGGCCGCCCTCCCAGAGGTGGTGGCCGGAGCGCAGGAAGCCGATGTCGACCACGATGTGGGTCAACGAGAGGTCGCCGCGGCGCAGCACCATGCGATTCAGTTGCCCCAGCTTCTGCCCGTCGCGGCTAACAACGTCGACGCCGGCTTTGAGATCGTGCGGGAAATACGCCATGGCAAGAGTATAGACCGCGTTCTCGGCTCGACGAAGGGCCGTTCTTCCCTGCCACCAAACTCAGAACGGCGTGACGAAGTGCCAGACCGCCTTGAGCGCGTCGACTGTCGTAAAGCCGTCGAGCCAGCGTGCCTCGTGGAGCACGTACTCCTGAACTAGCTTGAGCGCCACAAGTCCGGCCAGCACCAGCAGCGTCGAGGATGGTCTCGGCCTTCCCGCGTCGGCTTCGCAATGAGTTGGCGACGACCGCGTGACAGTGGTCAAGCGCAGCGGCAGACGCATCTCAAGGTGAAAGTGCTGGCGTGCCGCGATGAACAGGTACCAGAACTCGAACAGGTTGGGGAAGAACAACAGCAGGCCACGCGCCTGCGTCAGCTCGAAGGTCGCAAAACCCAGCAGGCGGTAAGCGTACAAACCGACGGAGACGTTGCGTTCGATTGCAGCGTCCTTACTCGCATCAGGGAGATCGGCGCGTCGGGAGGTGGCAGCCGCGATACGCAGCGCGACCAGCAGAAACAGCGCCAGGTAGACCTGATCGAGGTACTTGTCGAACGTCTGGTAGTCGTTGACACCGCCGAGATGCAGCACGTTCATAAGCAGCAGGTCGCTCTGGTCGATCAGCATGGCGAACAGCGCGCCGTAGAAGGGCCAGCGCAGGACCGGTAGCGAGCCCACGACTCGCACGGCCGCGATGATCCACATCTCAGTCGTCATGGTTCGACGCGCGCCGCTTTCATGCCGGGCAGCTTAACGGACGCAGGTGGCCTGAGCTGGGGTCGCGAGTCCGGCTCGACGAAGGGCCGTTCGTACTCGAGGCGCCCTAGCGCAGACCGGCGTGCTTCATCACGACGCGAATGTCGTCGTAAGGCACGCTGCCGTCCAGCGCCTCGAACACGGGCTTCAGCAAGTTGCCCTCGACCTTGCTGGCGGCGGCGGTCACACGCTCGTAGACACGCGGCTGTACCCAGCGCTCGACCGACTCGGGGCGCCGCTCGTCCACGTACTCCTCGAGGTAAGACGCGATGGTCGAACGCGCACGTCCGGTCGTCGCGGCGACCTCGTCAATCGAGCGGCCCTGGTCGAAGAGCTGAAACGCCAGATTGCGACTCGCGTTCGCCACGCCGGCCGGTTTGGCGACGCTGAAGGCGCCGCGCGATGCCACCTGGTGCTCGCGACAGTAGGCAGCGATGCACTCGACGAAGCGCGCGCCGAAGTCGGCCTGCTTGCGCTCGCCGACGCCCTTCACGCCGAGCATCGCCTGCATGCTGACGGGACGAATGCGCGCGAGGTCGCGCAGCGTGGCGTCGCTAAAGATCACGAACGGCGGCACCGAGCGCTCATCGGCGATGGCGCGCCGCAGGTCCCGCAAGGCCTCGAACAGGCCGCGATCGACGCCCTGCCAGGGGTCGCCGGGCGAGGAGGCGCTGGCGCCGGTCATGACGGAACGTAGCTGAACCTCGGTCTCGCCCTTGAGCAGACGCTTGCCCTCAGGTGTCACCGTGATGACCGGCATGTCTCCGCCGGAGCGATGCAGCACGCCGCGCTCGACCAGCTGCAGGACGAGCTGGTAGACCTGCTGACGCCCCATCGAGGCCAGCGCGCCGTAGCCCGGCAGTTGATCGTGACGCCGAGCGCGGATCTTCTCGAGCCTTGCACCGCAGAGCACGTCGGCAATGTAGCCGGCGCCAAACGACACCTTGAGCGCCGTCACGCACTCGACGATGCGGCGCGCGACCTCGGCGCCACCTTCGACCGGAGGCGCTTCGTCCAGGCAGATGTCGCAGGCCTTGCAGTCCATGCCTTCGTAGGCTTGCCCGAAGTGCTCCGACAGCGTCTTGTGACGGCAGGTCTGGCTGGTCGCGAAGTCGTTCATCTCGCTGACCAGGTCGAGCTGCGCCTTCGTCACGGACGCCGGCTGCTCCGATTCGCCGCTGGCCCGGCCGAGCAATGACTCCCAGCGCCGGTAGTCACCGGGGCCGTAGAACAGCACGCACTCGGCCTCGAGGCCGTCGCGGCCGGCCCGACCCGTCTCCTGCTGGTAGTGCTCCAGCGACTTCGGCATCGTGGCGTGGATCACGCAGCGCACGTTGCTGCGGTCGATGCCCATGCCGAACGCCACGGTCGCGACCACGATGTCGAGGCGCTCGTTGGAGAACGCCTCCTGCGTGGCCGCGCGCGCCTGGCCGTCCATTCCGGCGTGGTAGGCGGCGGCCTTGAAGCCGGCAGCCTTGAGCATGCCGGCGATGCGCTCGGTGTCGTTACGGCTGAGGCAGTAGACGATCGCCGCTTCGTCCTTGTGGCGGCGCAGCGTCTCGACGAGCTGCGCGTCGAGGTCTGTGCGCTGCACGACGCGGTAGGTCAGGTTCGGCCTGTCGAACCGTCCGACCAGGATGCGGGGCTTGCGCAACTTGAGCTGGCTGATTATGTCGAGTCGAACACGCTCGGTAGCGGTGGCCGTGAAGGCGTGGATGCTGGCCTTGGGGAAGCGCTCGCGCAGCTCGGCCAGGCGGCGGTACTCGGGACGGAAGTCGTGGCCCCACTGGCTGATGCAGTGCGCCTCGTCGATTGCGAAGTTGCGCACGTCGGCGCGCTCGAGCAGCGACATGAAAAACGGGGTCAGCAGCTTCTCCGGCGACACGAACACGAGGTTCAGCGCCCCGGCCGCCATCTTGGCCGCGACGCGACGCCGCTCGTCGTCGCTGAGGCCGCTGTGCAGCGCCGCGGCCTCGTAGCCGCAGGCGCGCAGGGCGTCGACCTGGTCTTTCATCAGCGAGATCAGTGGCGACACCACCACGTCGGTGCGGTCGGCGACGTAAGGCGGCACCTGGTAGCACAACGACTTGCCGCCGCCCGTCGGCAGCACGACCAGCGAGTCGATGCCCTCGATGCCGGCCTCGATTGCCTCGTCCTGCATGGGTCTCAGCTGCGAGTAGCCCCAGAACTTCGACACGGCGGCGGTTACGGCGCGTTTGTGGGAGACAACTGTGGCGGGCATGACGCGACTCTACTACATAGCAGAACGTTTATGCTAGACCCGAGCCCCAGCTTTCCTCACCTCTCCACGGGCAAGCGGGCAAGCGGCGGCGAATGATTGCGCACTCCCTCTCTCCCTGGGGAGAGGTCCGAGTCTTGACGCGTTCACTGAGTGCGAGGCGCAGGGTGAGGGATCGCGACCCTACGTCACCCCGTGACGAGTAGCACGGACGGTCGTATAGTGGCCCTAGCCCCGTCGTCCCTCTCTACCGCCACTCGGAAGCAGCTGGGCCGCCGGGAGCAGGCGCTGCGCGCGATCGGCTTCGCGCATTGAGGCGCCGCATTGGGGCGGGGGTACATCCTGAGCGACATCCTCTATCGCAAGTGGCGTCCGACGACCTTCGACGAACTGTTCGGGCAGGAGCACGTCGCGACGACGCTGAAGAACGCGCTGGCGACCGGCCGTGTGGCGCATGCCTACCTGTTCTGCGGCCCGCGCGGCACCGGCAAGACGAGTACCGGCCGCATCCTGGCCAAGGCGCTGAACTGCACCGACCGCCAGGACGGCGAGCCGTGCAATCGCTGCGAGTCGTGTCTGTCCTACTCGGCCGGGCGCGCCATGGACCTGGTCGAGCTCGACGCCGCCAGCAACCGCGGCATCGACGAGATCCGCAGCCTGCGCGACAAGGTGGCATTCGCGCCCGGCGCCGGCGACTTCAAGATCTACCTGATCGACGAAGTGCACATGCTGACCGAGGCGGCGTTCAACGCGCTGCTCAAGACGCTGGAGGAGCCGCCGCCGCACGCCATCTTCGTCCTGGCGACGACCGACCCTCAGAAGCTGCCCGCGACGATCCTGTCACGCTGCCAGCGCTTCGACTTCCGTCGCGCGCCGCTCGCGTCCATGGTTAGGAACCTGCAGCGCATCTGCGACGGCGAGGGCTTCAGCTGCGAGCCCGCCGCGCTGGAGTTAATCGCGCGTAGCGCCACCGGTAGCCACCGCGACGCCGTCAACCTGCTCGACCAGCTGGCGACCTCGTACGGCAACGATCTCACGACCGAGCACGTGCGCGCCGGCCTCGGCCTGATCGGCGACGAGCGCTCCGGTCGGCTGGCGCGTCTTGCGTTGGCGGCCGACCTCGCGGGTGGGCTGACGCTGATCGCCGCGGTGCGCGACGACGGCCTCGACCTGCGTCAATTCCAGCGCGAGTTGATCGACGAGCTGCGCGACCTGCTCATGGTGAAGTCGGGTCTGGAGCCCTCGGAGGGCGCTACTCAGGAGCGCCTGACCGACCTGCGGGGCGCTGTCGCAAACGTCACGACGGCACAGCTGCTGATGGCCCTGCGATCCTTCGGCGAGGCCGACCTCAAGACGGACCCCAACTCGACGCTGCCACTCGACATCGCCCTGGCCGAATGCGCGCTGGCTGATGCCGGCGGGCAATCGGGCAGTCGGGCGATCGGGCAGAAGGCGCCGGCGCCAACCTACGCGCCGGCTCCACCGCAGCAGCCCGCGCGTGCCGTGCGCGAAGCGCCGGCTCCACCACCGGAACCACCGCGGGAGGCTCCTCAACCCGTTCGTCCTGAGCCTGTCGAAGGACGCGCCCTCCCCTCGACGCCGGGCGAGACCATATCCGCTCGTCCTGAGGCACTCGAAGGGCGAGCCGACGGCTCGATCGAGACGCCTCCCCCGTCGCGCGAGCCCGGCGGTTTCGAGCCGGAACCTGAACCGGCGCGCGTGACGATTACCGGCCCCGTCGCACCGACGCTCTCGGCGGCTCGCAGCCAGATGCGTCCGATCTACGAGAAGGCGCGCGCGGCGGGCTTCCAGCTCGGGGCGTTGCTCAACAGCGGCTGCGATATCATTGATGCCGATGAGTCGGGCGTCGTCCTCGGCTTCCGCCACCCGATTCACGCCAACAAGGCGTCGGAGAAGCAGAACCTTGACGTGCTGACCGGCGATCTTTTCCGAGGTGATGGGCCGTCCGCTGAGCGTGAGCTGCGTCGAGTCGCCGGACGTCACTGCCTGGACGCAGCGCGAATCGGCCAGCCGCAGCCCGCTGGTCCGCGCCGCGCAGGAGATGGGCGCGCGCATCCTGACATCTGAACCGGAGGACTAACGCGTGAACCGAGACATGATGAGCCAGCTAGCCCAGATGCAGGAGCGCCTCGCCAAGGCCCAGGAGGACATCGAGAACCGGGTCGCCGAGGCCACGGCCGGAGGCGGCGCCGTAAAGGTCGAGGTCACCGGTGCGTACAAGATCAAGTCGCTGCACATCGACCCCGACGTGGTCGACCCGGACGACATGGGCATGCTCGAAGACCTGGTCATCGCCGCCATGAACGAGGCGTTGACGCAGGTGCAGTCGTTCCACGCCGACTCCATCGGCTCGATGACCGGCGGTCTCGGTGCGCTCGGTCTGCCCGGTCTCGGCGGGCCGGGAGCCGGTGCGGCGCCGCAGGCACCCTCCAACCGCGCCGCACGTCGCGCCCAAAAGAGGTAGACGCATGAACGAGCCCTGGCGACCGTCCGGGGCTGCGGCCCCCGTCGCAAAGCTGATCGAAGAGCTGCACCGCCTACCGGGCATCGGACCCAAGAGCGCACAGCGTCTCGCCTACCACATCCTCAGAGCGTCGAAGGACGAAGCCACCGCCCTGGCCGAGGCCATAGTCGAGGTCAAGGAGAAGATCAGCCTCTGCTCGATCTGCCAGAACACGACAGACATCGACCCATGCGGCATCTGCAGTGACGGCGCCCGCGACCGCAGCGTGATCTGCGTGGTCGAAGAGCCGATGGACATCCTCGCGATCGAGCGCACCCGCAGCCACAAGGGTCTGTATCACGTGCTTCACGGCTCGATCTCGCCGATGGAGGGCGTCGGACCGGAGCAGCTCAAGGTGCGAGAGCTGCTCGAGCGTCTACGCGACGGCAGCGTGCACGAGGTGATCATGGCCACGAACCCCAATCTGGAGGGCGAGGCGACGTCGATGTACGTCAGCCGGCTGCTGGCGCCGCTCGGCGTGCGCGTGACGCGCCTGGCGCGCGGCCTACCCATGGGTGGCGACCTCGAGTACGCCGACGACCTGACGCTGGCGCGCGCGATGGAGAATCGTCAGGAGCTTTAGTCAACCGCCCATCAGGCGTTTCGCAAACGCGGTAGAATCGTGAAGATGAGGCGTTCGAGGCACGAAAACAAGATGCGCTGGCTCGGCGAGAACATGGCGTTCCTCGAAGCCACGTATCCGGGCATGTGGGTTGCAATCAGCGATAACGGATTCGCAGGCGCTGGCTCATCGGTCAAAGAGGCCGATGGAAGAAGCTTCCAAACGAGGCGTCCAGGATCCATTGGTGGCGCCTATCAAGAGCCTGGAATTCCAGGGCGCATACATCATTCGTTGAATGGCGCCAAATTTAGACTTCGAGTTCGCATACACAGACGGACCGATAATCGACCTTCGCCTTATCAATCCCGCGACAGCTAATTCGGCCATCAGCCATGCCACCTTCGACACGGGCGCCGACATCAGCCTGTTCGACGAATCATTGGCGCGCCAGCTGCGCCTGGACCTGGAAGGATCGGAACAGATGACGATCCTCGGTGTCGGCGGTGGCGAAATCATTGCTCGAATATCTCGAGTGGAGCTAATGCTCCTGGACGAACTCGAATTGAGCGTGAGCGTGACATCGGACGTCGCCTTTGCTCCCATTCGCGGCCTCGGAACCGGTAACCTCATAGGCCTGAACGTGCTAGAGCACTTCGACTTCGGGTTGTCGCACCGGGAGCGTGTCGGGTATCTCGGGAGGGCGTCGTGATTCGCGCCGTACTGTTCGACGTGGGCGGGCCGCTCGACCTCGAGACGAAGTTCGAGGCCGCGATCGACGCCGACCTGCGCAGCGGGCTCGAGCTCGAGGGCTTCGCGGTCACGGACGAAGCCTGGGATGCGGCGCACCGCTATGGCATCGAGAGCTTCTCGCCGCGTCTCTACCACTCCATCGTCTGGCAGCTCACGTCCGGCGATCACGCGGCGTCGATGCGCGTCTACGACCGCATGCAGGCGCGCGCCGACCAGCGCACCGGCCTTTTCGAGCTGCGACCAGGCATCGCCGAAGTTCTCGTGGCGCTCAAGGCACGTGGCCTGAGGCTGGGTCTCGCAGCGAATCAGCCCTTGAGGGCACTCCGGTCGCTGGATGAGGCCGGCATCGGCCACTACTTCGAGAACGATGGCGTCAGCGGTGTCTACGGCTGGCGCAAGCCGGACGTGCGCCTCTTCCTACGTGCCTGCGAGGACCTCGGCGTCCAACCCGAGGAGTGCATCATGGTCGGCGACCGCATCGACAACGACGTGGTGCCGGCGCATCTTCTGCGGCATGCGCACCGTACTGATCCGGACGGGACGGCATCGCGATCAGCAGCCTCGTTCCTGGGAAGAACGCCCCGACGCCGAGGTCGAGGACGCTGCAGGCATCCTGCGCGCCATCGAGACGCTGCTCGAGCAGGAGCAGTCGTGATTCGCGAGACGGTGCGCTGATGCCGCGACCGCGGGTCTACAAGACGCAGGCCATCGTGCTGCGCCAGCGCAAGCTCGGCGAGGCCGACAAGATTGTCACGCTGTACACGTCGCACCAGGGCAAGGTCGACGCCGTAGCGAAGGGCGTGCGGCGCACCAAGAGCCGTCTCGCGGGGCACCTCGAGCCCCTCACCCTGGGCTCGTATCTGCTTGCCGAAGGTCGCGAGCTCGATATCGTGACGCAGGCCGAGACGGTCGAGGCCTTCCCGGGCCTGCGCGCCGACCTCGACCGCGTCAGCCGCGGCCTCTACTGCGCCGAGCTGGTCGACCGCCTTACACCGGACCGGTCGGAGGGCAACCCGACGTTTCGCCTGCTTGAGCAGACGCTTCACTACCTCAACGAGGCCGAGCAGTTCGACCTGGCAGTGCGTCGCTTCGAGCTAAGGCTGCTGGACGAGCTGGGCTACCGTCCCTCGCTGGCCGAGTGCGCCGTATGCCATCAACGCCTGGAGCCGCGCGACAACTACTGGAGCGCCGACGCCGGCGGCGCCGTCTGCCCGCGCTGCGCCGACGACTCGCTGCGGCTCGCACCTCTGAGCCTCAACGCGCTGAAAATGCTGCGTCTTCTGGAGCGCTCTCCGTTCGAAGAAGCCTCACGCGTCCGCGTCTCGGCCGGCCTCGGCGCCGAGCTCGAGAGCTGCCTCGGCGATTACGTGCGCTACGTGCTGGAGCGAGAGGTGCGCAGCGCCCGCTTCGTCGAGACGCTGCGCGGCCTGCCGCCCGCCAATCTGCCCGCGTGACGCGTTCGACGCGAGCGTCATTCCGAGCGCAGCCGAGCAATCGCCGCTCGATCGGCGAGCGTTTCGAAGCGACCGGTTCGGATGATATGCGCGTAAGCCGCGACATCCTGATCTTCGATCTCGACGGAACGCTTATCGATTCGATGGCGCCGCTCGAAGCGTTGTTCTGCGACATGCTCGCCGAGCGCTGCGCCATCGACCGTCACGTCAGCCGCCCGATTTACGTCGAACTGCTGGGCGCAGGGCCGCGAGTGCAGTTCGAGGCCGTCCTCAGCCGCCACAGGCTGCTCGGAGCAGTCTCACTGGACGAAATCACCTCGGACTACTGGGAAGTCGCGGAGAGCTACCAGCCCGAGCCCTTCCCCGAGACGCTAGCGGTGCTTGAGGCGCTGCATCGCGCCGGGAACACGCTGCTCGTCAGCAGCGGCAGCACGACGGCGTCGGTCGTACGCAAGATGCGCCTCGCCGGCATCGATGGGTTGTTTCGCCTCATGCTGGGTTCGGACGAGGGCATGGCGCACATGGCGAAAGGACCCGGTCACTTCCGGCTGATGCGAGAGGCTCTTTCGCTGGACGAGGCGGCGTTTCGGCAGCGTGCCGTGTTCATCGGCGACGCGGCCCACGACATGCGAGTCGGACGCAACGCCGGGCTGCCGGCTGTCGGACGCCTCACCGGCGCGAACCATGCGGCGCTGGTCGATGCCGGAGCCACGCATCTAATCTCGGACTTGCGAGAAATCGAAGCGCTGCTTATGGGTCTATAGATCGGCCGCATCATTTGCTAACGTATAATCCAGAGACATCGACATCAGGGGAGGGGCGAACATGCCACTGTACGAGTACTACTGCGACAGCTGCGACGGCGTTTTCGAGGAGTTGCGCTCGATGCGCGAATCGTCCGAGCCGTCGCCGTGCCCGCTCTGCGACCACGACTCGCAGCGCATCATGCCGACATCGTTCGCGGCGTTCACGTTCCGCGACGGCATGGCGCGTCGCATACCGGACGACTTCAAGTACTGGCACCACGACGGCCGCAAGGTGAAGCACATGAACACCGGTGGCGTGCCGATGAACGAACACCCCGAGCTCTACAAGCCCGACCCGATGCCCAAGCCGACGACTGCGGACATCGACGACATGCGCGAGGTCCAGCACCTCAAGGGGCGCCACGCCAAGATGATGGCCGACTCCGGCCTCGACCCGGCGATCGGCCAGGACGGCAAGCCGATGCTCTCGCCAAAGTTCGGCGCCAGCGGCCACATCGACTAGCTGCAAGCTACAGGGCTTCAAGCTACAAGAAAAGAGGGACGCTCTCGGGCGTCTCTCCGTCTTTGCGTCACTCGGCCGCGTGGAGCTTGCGGCTTGTAGCGTGGAGCTTGTAGCTTGAAGCTCGCTACGCCCGGCGCTGCGTTATCCAGTACGCCACGTCGATCAGCGATTCGGCGGCTCCGGAGTCGTGCTTGGCAAAGGGAGCAATGGCGGCGAGGCCTTTGTCGCGGAAGTCGCAGGCCACCTGGAACGAGACGTCGAGGATGTCGGACTCGCGGATCATCGCCAGGGAGCGGCGCAGGTTCTCCGCCTTGTTGCGACCGGAGAAGTAGCGCTGCACCGGGTTGCTGTCCGGGTTGCGTTCGATCAGGAGCAGAGCTGGCAGGGTAAGAGTGCCCGACATCAGGTCGCTGCCGGCCGGCTTGCCCAATTCGGCCTCGGTGCCGGTGAAGTCGAGGATGTCGTCGACGATCTGGAACGCCATGCCGACGTTCTCGCCGTAGTCGCGCAGGGCCTGTGCCTGTTCAGCCGAGAGGCCGCCCACCATGCCGCCGCCCTGCGCTGCGGTCGCGAACAGCGAAGCCGTCTTGCCGTAGATGCGGTTGAAGTACTCGCGCGTCGATTGGCCGTAGCTGTAGGCGCTCATGTCCTGGTGCAGCTCGCCGGTCGCCATCTCCATGAGGGTGCGCGCGAACAGACGAATCACGTCGATGTTGCCGGTGCGGGCGATCAGCTCTGCCGCGTGCGCGAACATGTAATCGCCGACCATGACCGAGGCCGCGTTGCCGGCGATCGAGTTCGCGGTCGCGCGGCCTCGACGCGTCGGCGCCGCGTCGATCACGTCGTCGTGCACCAGCGTGGCCGAGTGCAGCAGCTCGATCGAAGCGGCGAGCGGCACCAGCAGGTCGATGTCGTAGGTGCCGAGGCGGCCCGCCAGCAGCGCGATCGCAGGACGTACGCGCTTGCCGCCGGCCTCGAGCACGTTGTCGAGCATGCGCGAGAGGAACGGGAAGTCGGCGGGTCGCAGCGTCGCGATTAGTTCGTCGACGCGGCCGACATCGTTGCGTACGGGACCGTAGAGCTCGGACGTCACGCTGGGGCTGGTCATGCCGCACCTGCCTCCGCACTCGTCGCCACCGGGAGGCGGAACAGACGTCGCGCGTTGGCCGTCGTGTGTGAGGCTACCGCTTCGAGCGAGACGCTGTGCAGCCCTGCAATTGCCTTCGCCGCTTCGACGACATAGGACGGCTCGTTGCGCTTGCCGCGGTAGGCCTGCGGCGCGCCGTAAGGCGAATCGGTTTCGACGACCAGGGTTTCGAGCGGCAGCGCGGCAGCGACCTCGCGCAGCGCCTCCGACTTCGGGTGCGTCACCGAGGCGTGGATCGAGATCAGGAAGCCGAGGTCAATGTAGCGCCGCGCGTCGTCGACATTGCTGCTGAAGTAATGCATGACGCCGAGAGGCTCGCCTGCGTAGCGCGCTGACACACGCTGGGCCCAGGGCTGTAGCATCGATGCCATGTCTTCCCATGCGTCGCGACAGTGCACGCTTACCGGAAGTGTGTAGCGCTCGGCCAGAGCCAGCATCTGTTCGAACACCTTGACCTGCGTCTCGCGTGGCGAGTGCAGCCGGTAGTAGTCGAGGCCGATCTCGCCGACCGCGACGACGTCGTTTTGCACCAGCAGCGCCTCGATCTGCTCGATGGCGTGAGCGTTCAGATCAGACGCTTCGTGCGGGTGAAAACCCGCCGTGGCGTACAGCCCGACGTACTCGCGCGCCAGGTCGGCAGCGGCGAACGACGTTTCGAGATCGACGCCGGGCACAACGACCGAGACGACGCCCGCCTCGCCCGCGCGCTGCAGCACATCCCCGAAGTCGTCTTTGAACTCGGGCTCCTGGATATGCGCGTGCGTATCGATGAACTGCATCAGGCAACGCCCTCCGCCAAGGGCTCCAGCTTGCGGAACAGCGGCTCCGGCTGCTGCAACGCCGCTCCGGGCACCGGCAGGCTCGAGGCCCAGCCCTGCGCGCCGATCTCGTCCGTGTGGCCCAGCATCGCGTGCAGGCGCTCCGACGAGAAGGGCAGGAACGGGTAGAATGCCAGCTTCAGCGTTTCAATCGCGCCCAGCGCCGTGTACAGCGAACGACCGGCAGCCTGACGATCCGTCGAACGCGTCTTCCAGGGCTCCTCCTGGTTGAGGTAGCGGTTGGTCTCCTGGGCATAGGCCAGCGCGGTGCGCAGCGCTTCACGGAACCGACATAGCCCCAGGCTCTCGCCCACGGACGCGAGCGTGGTCTCGCCCTGCGCCAGTAACGCCTTGTCGGACTCACGCAGATCGCCCGGGTCCGGCACGCGCCCCTCGAAGGTGCGATGCGTAATCGTCAAGACTCGATTCACCAGGTTACCCCAGGTCGCGACCAACTCCTCGTTGTTGCGTCGCACGAGGTCTTCGTCGCTGAACTCGCTATCGCTGGTCTCAGGCATCGTGGCGCTGAGGTAGTAGCGCAGCGTGTCGGCGTCGTAGCGGTCGAGGTACAGCGGAAGGAACGGCGCCGTACCACGGCTCGTGCTCGCCTTCCAGCCGCCGAAGTTGACGTACTGGTTCGCCGGAACGTCGTAGGGCTGGTTGAGGCCGCCGTACATCATGACCTGCGCCGGCCAGCTCAGCGTATGGAACCAGAGGTTGTCCTTGCCGATGAAGTAGTAGATCTTGCCGGCCGGGTCCTGCCACCAGTCGCGCCAGGCTTCCGGCGTGCCCTGGATCTGCGACCACTCCTTTGCGGCCGAGAGGTAACCGACGACGTTCTCGAACCAGACGTAGATACGCTTCTTGTCGAAGCCTTCGACCGGGATCGGCACGCCCCACTCGAGGTCGCGTGTGATCGCGCGGTCGCGCAGGCCTTCCTGCAACACGCCGCGCGCGAAGCCGAGCACGTGGGCGCGCCAGTGCTCCTTATCGGTCGAGAGCCAGTCCTTGAGCCTGTCGTTGTAGGCGCTGAGACGCAGGAAGAAGTGCTCGGACGGGCGGCGTTCCGGCGTCGATCCGTCGAAGCGGCAGCGCGGCTCGATCAGGTCCGTCGGGTCCAGTGAGCGGCCGCAGTTGTCGCACTGGTCGCCGCGCGCCCCGTTGAAACCGCAGTGGGGGCAGGTGCCCTCGACGTAGCGGTCGGGCAGGAAGCGCTGCTCCTGGACGCAGAACGTTAGCTCCATCGTGTCGAGATAGAGATCGCCCTGGTTGTAGAGCTTGCTGAAGATGTCCTGCGCGGTCTCGGCGTGGTTCTGGGTGCCGGTGCTCGTGTAGAGGTCCCAGCTGATGCCGAGGCGTTGCCAGCAGTCGAGGTACTCGCTGTGGTAGTGGTCGACGACCTGCTGCGGCGTCTTGCCTTCCTGCTCCGCACGCACCGTGATCGGCGTACCGAACTGGTCCGAACCCGACACCATGAGGACGCGATTGCCCACGAGGCGTTGATAGCGCGCAAAGATATCGGCCGGCAGATAGGCGCCGCCGATCTGGCCAAGGTGCAGCGAGCCGTTGGGATACGGCCACGCCACGCCGACAAGGATGTTTTCTGGCACGGAACCTCCCGAATCTGAGACAGACTCAGTCTAACATCGGCGCCAACGAACTTTAGGCTCCCGCGCCTGACCTTTAAGACAAGGCGCTGCGTCGCGATGCTAGAGTGAACGAGTCTCGCCAAAACGAGCAAGAATCGCTGTTTCGGGGTGCATTTTGGCCGTCGCGTCCGGTAATTCGCTGCTCCAGCGCCTCGTCGAGATCGTCGGCGAGGACGGCATCGAGACGCGTCCTGACGAGCTGCGCTACTTCGCCGAAGACGCCCTGCGCGGCCGTGGCGGCATCGAGGACGAGGCAGCGACGCCGCTGGCCGTAGTACGGCCCGCGAACGCCCAGGACGTGGCGCGCGTGCTGGCGCTGGCCAGCGAGGCCGGCGTGCCGGTCGTGGCCTACGGCGCCGGCACCGGTCTGATGGGCGGCGCCCGCAGCCGTGAGCGGGGTATCGTGCTCGACACGGTACGCCTCAACACGATAGACGTGCAGCCCGGCGACCGTCTGGTCTGGGCCGGTTCCGGCGCCATCCTTGAGCACGTCGACGCGGCGCTGCGACAGCACGGCTTCTGCCTCGGCCACGATCCCTGGACGTTCCCGGTCGCCACGGTCGGCGGCACGCTGAGCACCAACAGCCTCGGCTACAAGGGCGGACGTTACGGCGGCATGGGCGCACAGGCGATCGCGCTGGAGGTAGCGCTGCCGGACGGCACGCTGTTCCGCACACGCGCCGTGCGGCGCCACTCGGCTGGGCCGGACCTCGCGCGCCTGTTCATCGGCGCCGAGGGCACGCTGGGTGTGATCACGGCCGCGGCGCTGCAGGCACAGCCGCTGCCGGAGCGACAGGAGCTGCGCGCTTACAACTTCGAGACGTTCGAGGCCGGATTCGCGGCGGTCGATGCCATGGCGGCGCTGGGGCTGCGTCCGTCGCTGCTCGATTACGGTGAAGAGCACGCCTCGCCCTGGCCGGACCTCGCTTCTCGCGACGATGAGCCCCCGCTCCTCTACATCGGCTTCGAGGGCTTTACCGAGGAGGTCGAGGCGTCGCTGCGGCGCGCGATCGCGATTATCGACGCCAACGGCGGACGCGAGCTGCCTCAGTCTCAAGCTCACGACTTCTGGGAGCGACGCCATGTTGTGGCGCAGCGTTTCGCGCGCGACAAGCGCCGGGAGCGCAACATGCGCGGCCCCGACGTCGCTTTCGACTACATCCACGTCTCGCTGCCGCCCACGAAAGTCATCGAGTTCAAGGACCACTGTCACGCGGTCAGCGTGCAAGAGGGCGTCGGTCTGCTGGAGTGCGGCCTCTGGACGGCTCCCGACTTTTTCTCCGCCGTCTTCGTTCTACCCGCCACGCAGGGCGGTCACGAGCGCCTAAGTAGCGTGATCGACGGGCTGCTGATGCGCGTGCAGGACCTCGGCGGCTCGATGGAGTACGTACACGGCGCCGGTTTGAGGCTGGCACACCTGATGCCGCGCGAGCACGGTGCCGGCTTCGAGGTGCTGCAAGCGCATCAAGCAGGCACTGGACCCGGACGGCATGCTCAATCCCGGCAAGCTCGGCCTTTAACCCGCTATGTACCGCAGCCTCTGCCTCACGACCGAAAAGGAGCTGCAACACGAGCTCACACACGACGAGCTACACAAGATCCTCGCGACGCCGGACGCCCTGCTCTGGGTCGACGTTAGCGCCGACGACGACGCCGGCGAGGAGCTGCTGCACAAAGTGTTCGAGTTTCACCCGCTGGCCATCGAGGACTGCTTCGACGGCCGCGTCGAGACACCGAAGGTCGACGACTACGGCGCCTACCTGTTCATCGTCACTCAGAGCGTCAGGTACACGGGCCCGTTGGAGCGTCTGCAGCTGAACGAGCTCGGGTTGTTCCTCGGCGAGAACTACGTCGTCAGCGTGCACCAGAATAAGATCGACACGGTCGAAGCGCTGTTCGATCGCGTCGCCCAGAGCGGTCATCTGATGACCCGGGGCGCCGACTTCCTCGCCCACGCGATCATCGACTCGATGGTCGACCAGCTCCTGCCAGCCGTCGAAGAGCTGGACGAGCAGCTGGCCACGCTGGAGCAGAGCATCCTGGAGCAGCCAACCAAAGAGCAGCTCAGCGAGGTCCTCATGCTCAAGCGCAACACGCTGCGTCTGAGGCGCTCGATCCTGCCACAGCGCGACATGGTCAACCGCCTATCGCGCGGCGAGTTCGGCAACTTGATCCGCTCCGACGCGCTGATCTTCTATCGCGACGTTTACGACCACGTCGTGCGCGTCGAGGAGCTGCTCGACGGCCTGCGCGACCTCGCAGACAGCGCCCTGAGCAGCTACCTCTCGATGGTGAACAACCGCATGAACGAGGTCATGAAGGCGATGTCCGTCGTTGCCGTGATCTTTCTGCCTCTGACTCTGGTCGCGAGCATCTTCGGCACGAATTTCGACTACTCGGTGTTCGGCTTCACGCTACCCGGCGGCTTCATCTACATGCTGGTAGCGATGGGGCTGATCACCGCAGTGCAGATCTACGTGTTCAAACGCCGCGGCTGGTTCTAGACGCGACAGTCACAGCCCTTCGCCCTGAGCAGCGCGACCTGCTGCGCCAGCGTATCGACGTACTGGTCCTGCACCTCGAGGCCCTGCGCCAGCAACACGTCCAACGGCGTCGCGTGGCGATAACCACGCTGCGTCATTTCAGCGACGAGCGCCTCGTGGCGCCGGTATAGGGCGGCGAGCCGGCCGTGCCAGCGCAGCGTCTCGGGATGGTTGGCGTAGCCTCTCTTGCCTTGCGTCAAGATCGCCCAGACGGCGTGCAGCTCCCGATGCTCCCCCAGCAGGTGCTTGCGACAGAGCAGCGACGGTTCGACGTCCCAGATGCGCATCGACCGATAATAACGAGGCGCGCGAGTCTGAAGGTTGACGCTAGTCGGCGCGAACCGAGACAATTTCCCAGCTTTCACAACTCGCTCGATGCATTTCTGGAAGGTCAGCCGATATGACTAACGAACCTCGATACGACGTCACGGCGATCGGCAACGCGATCGTCGACGTCCTGGCTCATGCCGAAGACAAGTTTCTCGACGAGCAGCGCCTGGCCAAAGGCGCGATGTCCCTGATCAGTTCTGACGAGGCGCAGTACCTCTACGGCCTCATGGGGGCCGGCGTCGAGGCGTCCGGCGGCTCCGCCGCGAACACGGTCTCCGGCATCGCCGGCCTCGGCGGACGCGCCGCGTTCATCGGCAAGGTGGCAAATGACGAGCTCGGTCAGGTGTTCGCGCATGACATCCAGGCCGTCGGTGTCGCCTTCGACACGACGCCGATGCCGGCGCCGCCGCCGACCGCGCGCTGCCTGATCTTCGTGACGCCGGACGCACAGCGCACGATGCAGACCTTCCTCGGTGCCTGCGCGGAGCTCGGTCCTGAGGACGTGAACGATGCGCTGATCCGCGACTCCAAGGTCGTTTTCCTCGAGGGCTACCTGTTCGACCCGCCGCGCGCCAAGGAGGCGTTCCGCAAGGCCGCCCGCGTCGCTGCCGAGTCCGGCCGCAAGGTATCTCTGACGCTATCCGACCCGTTTTGCGTCGAGCGCTACCGCGAGGAGTTCCTCGACCTGGTGCAGAACCACGTCGACATCCTGTTTGCCAACGAGGTCGAAATCACGTCGCTGTATCAGGTCGACAGCTTCGACGAGGCGCTGCAGAAGGTGAAGGGCCACTGCGAGATCGCGGCGCTGACCCGCAGCGAGAAGGGCTCCGTTGTGATCAGCGGTGACGAGCTGCACATCATCGACGCCGAGAAGGTCAACGTCGTCGACACGACCGGCGCCGGCGACGCCTACGCGGCGGGCTTCCTCTACGCCTACACGCAGGGCAAGGACCTGCGCACCTGCGGCCGCTACGGCGGCATGCTCGCCGCGGAGGCGATCAGCCACTACGGCGCCCGAGCCGAGGCCGACCTCAAGCAGCTAACATCTCAGCTCTAGTCCGCGGGACGGTGAATCATCAAGAGGGGCGCACGATGTGCGCCCCTCTTCTTTGGCTCGTAATCCGCCAATAACCAAACGTAAAGCTTGATAATGCTCCTTACACGCCTTAAACTCCTTACAGTCCTTTCATAAGGAGCGAGACGCTGAAGACTATCGAGATCGAAGACGACGTCTATTACTACCTCCTCGGTCGCACCGCTGACGGCAAGGTCTCGTTCTCGGAGCTTCTACGCCGGACCTTCGGCATCGGCGCGGAGGTCACGAGCAACGAGCTGCGCACCCGGCTGCACAAACGCGGCCGTATCACCGTCATGGAGGCGAGGCCGCCAGCAGACCTGCGACCGCCCAGCGAGGTCGAACAGTGGCTCAAGAGCCCACGATTCCTCGGCGAAACGACATCGCTGGGGCGCTTCATGTGCCTCCTCTCCCTCATCGCCGAGAAGCACCGCGACGCCTTCGAGTGCGTGCTGGACCTTTCGGGTCGCAAACGGCGCTACTTCGCCCGCAGCGCCGGCGAGCTCGAGCAGTGGGGCCAGAGCGTCTTCCCGAAGCAGGTCGCGCGGTCGCCGTACTGGGTCGTGACGAACACGGAGACCGCAAAGAAGCGCCAGATCATCGAGAGCGTGATGCGCATGCTCGGCTACGGCGCAGCGGACGTACGCAGCGCCAGCAGCGCAATCTAGTCAGCGTCTGACAGTCCTTGTTATAGAATCGGATTCAACATGACTCAGACGACGAACACAGAACAAATCGAAGAACCGCGCGGCGAGCCCGAGGGCCGCATCGAGCGCTACGACGCACCCGCCATCGAGGCTAAGTGGCAGCAGCGCTGGCAGAAGGACGGTCTGTACACGGTGCGCGATGACGACCCGCGGCCGAAGTACTTCTTCCTGACGATGTACCCCTACCCGTCCGGCGACCTGCACACCGGTCACTGGTACGCCGAGACGCCGCCGGACACGAAGGCGCGCTACCTGCGCATGAAGGGCTACAACGTGCTCTTCCCCTACGGCTTCGACGCCTTCGGGCTGCCGGCCGAAAACGCGGCGATCAAGAACAACGTGCACCCGCTGAAGTGGACGCTGGAGAACATCGAGCGCATGCGGCAGCAGGCGCGGCGCATGGGCACGATGTTCGACTGGTCACGCGAGGTGATTACCTGCCTGCCGGAGTACTACAAGTGGAACCAGTGGTTCTTCCTGCAGTTCTTCAACAAGGGCCTGGCCTACCGCCAGAAGGCGGCCGTCGACTGGTGCCCGAACTGCAATACGACGCTGGCGCGCGAGCAGGTCTGGGGCGACGACCGCCACTGCGAGCGCTGCGGCACACCCGTAATCAAACGCGACCTCGAGCAGTGGTTCTTCCGCATCACCGCTTACGCCGAGGAGCTGCTGAACTTCGACGGGCTGGAGTGGCCCGACCGGGTCAAGACGATGCAGACCCACTGGATCGGCCGTAGCGAGGGCGCAAACATAAGGTTTGAGCTGGAAACGCCCCAGACGCCGGCGGATGAGGTTTCCAGTGCCCCGTCCGACGGCATCTCCGTCTTCACAACGCGCCCCGACACGATCTACGGCGTCACGTTCATGGTGCTGGCTCCGGAACACGAGCTGGTCGAGGCACTGACCACCGGGGCGCAGCGCACCGAAGTCGAGGCTTATGTCGAGCAGGCGCGGCGTCAGACCGAGATCGAGCGCACCGCCGCCGACAAGGCGAAGACGGGCGTGTTCACCGGCTCGTACTGCATCAACCCCTACAACGGCGAGCAGGTGCCGATCTACGTCGGCGACTACGTACTGGCCGGTTACGGCACGGGCGCCGTCATGGGCGTCCCGGCGCACGATGAGCGCGACTTCGAGTTCGCCGAGAAGTACGGCCTCGAGATCAAGCTGGTGATCGCGCCGCCCGACTACAACGGAGCGCCGTTGAGCGAGGCGTACGTCGAGGCCGGAACGATGGTCAACTCCGGGCCGTTCGACGGCACACCGAACGTCGAGGGCAAGAGCACCGTCGTCGCGTACGGCGCCGAGCGCGGCTTCGCGTCCAAGGCGATCACATATCGACTGCGCGACTGGCTGGTCAGCCGCCAGCGTTATTGGGGCACGCCGATCCCGATCATCTACTGCCCGGACCACGGCGCTGTGCCGGTGCCGGAGTCCGACCTGCCTGTCCTGCTGCCCGAGGACGCCGAATTCCTGCCGACCGGTGAATCGCCGCTCAAGCAGCACGAGGGCTTCCGCCACGTGCCCTGCCCAATCTGCGGCAAGGACTCGGAGCGCGAGACCGACACGATGGACACGTTCGTGGACTCATCGTGGTATCAGTACCGCTACCTGAGCCCGCACTTCGCCGAGGCGCCGTTCGACACCTCGAAGAGCGACTGGCTGCCCGTGAGCCAGTACACCGGCGGCATCGAGCACGCGACGATGCACCTGATGTACTTCCGATTCTTCACCAAGGCGATGCGCGACCTGGGCCTGATCGACTTCGACGAGCCCGCCGTGAAGCTGTTCAACCAGGGCATCATTCTGGGCCCGGATGGCGAGAAGATGTCGAAGAGCCGCGGCAACGTCGTCAACCCGGACGACTACGTCTCGAGCTACGGCGCCGATACGTTTCGCTGCTACCTGATGTTCATCGGCCCCTGGAGCGACGGCGGACCGTATCGTCCTGAAGGCATCGAAGGCCTGGCGCGCTGGCTGAACCGCGCCTGGAGCCTGGCGCTGCAGCCTCCCGTTAGCTTCGCGTCGGACGAAGAGGCAGTGCGCGATCTGGAGCGGCAGCGCCACCGCACGATCAGCATCGTTACGGACGACCTCGATGCGTTCCGCTTCAATACGATGCTGGCGCGCCTGATGGAGTACACGAGCTACCTGGGCAAAGTGCGCGAGGCCGGCAACGTCGGACGTACGGCCTGGAATCAGGCGGTCGAGACGTTGCTGCTGCTGATGGCGCCCGCCGCGCCGCACATCGCCGAGGAGCTGTGGCAGCGCACCGGGCACTCCTACAGCGTGCACCAGCAGTCGTGGCCAGTCGCCGACGCATCGCTGGCTAAGTCGGAGACGTTCACGCTGGTAGTGCAGGTCAACGGCAAGGTGCGCGACAAGTTCGACGACGTGCCGGTCGATATCGGCGAGGCGGAGGCGCGCGAGACGGCGCTGGCCAGCCCGCGCGTCCAGGCTCAACTCGAGGGCAAGGTCATCGACCGCGTCCTGTTCGTGCCGCGGCGCCTCGTGAACATCGTCGTCCGGTAGATACGGCCCGGCGCTGCCAGATGGCGTAACCTGAAGCGAACTCTGCTATGGAGGTCCCCGCCCCATGCATCTCAGTCCGCGTCTTGTCGTACCCCTGATCTTTGCGCTCGTCCTCGCCGCCTGTGGTGGCAGCTCGAAAAACAACGCTACGCCTACACCTGTCGCGTCGACGGGCGCCGCTGCCAGCGTCGCGACGGTGGCGAGCGCCGACGCCAAACCGACTGCCCAACCGACGCCGGCGCCCGTAACCGACACGTCGGCGGTGCATGACGAGCCAGTCGTATTCCAGACGACGGACGGCGTGCAAATCCATGGTCACCTCTATTCGACGCCGGGGCCGTTGCGCAAGATCGTGATCTTCGGGCACGAGTACGACAAGGACCAGACGGCGTGGCGCGACTTCGCCAAAGAGCTCGCTACCAGGGGCATCAACGCCCTCACCTTCGACTTCCGGGGCTACGGCGAGACCGGCGGCACCAAGGACCCGAGCAAGATTGACCTGGACATGGACGCGGCCGTGCGCTTCATGAGCTCGCGCGACTACCCGCTGATCTACCTGATCGGCGGCAGCATGGGCGGCACGGCGGCACTCAAGGTCGCGGCGCAGGAGAAGGTCGCGGGCGTCGTAGCGGTGTCGGCGCCGGTCAGCTTCATGGGCCTCGACGCCTCGAACGACGTGGCGAAGATCACCGCGCCGAAGCTATTCGTCGCGTCGAGCGGCGACGACGGCGCCCCGGCCTCGGTACAGACCTTCATGGACAAAGCGCAGCAGCCGAAGCAGAGCAAGATCTTCGACGGCAACCAGCACGCTACCGACATCTTCAACGGCCCCAACGTCGCCGCGTTCAAGACGCTGCTCCTACAGTTCCTGGGAGCCTCGTAAGCGACCGTGAGCCCGAGCAGACGGTCTAACGCTGCTGGTCTTCGTCCCTTGGCTGAGGGTACAAGTCTTCTGTCTGGGGTTCGGCAGTGCGTTCTTCGAGGGCGGAGACGCCGGCCCTGACGGTGCTCGAGAAGGCGCTGAGCTGCTGGTCAAGGCGCCGTAGCATCTCGAGCGCGTAGCGGTCGGCTTCGTCCATCTGGTTGGTCGCGGCCTGCTCCGCCTGACGCAGTCGCGCCTGCACCTGAGTCTGCGCGTCGTCGAGCATGGTCTGAGCACGCTGCTCGGCGCGGTCGATCATCGCCTGGGACTCGCGCTCAGCTGCTTTCAGGAGCTCCGTCTCGTCGAGCTTTTCCTGCGCCTCGAGCTCGGCGCGGTGGATGATGCCCTCGCTCTCGCGCCGCGCCTCCTCGATGATCGAGTCCTTCTCGGCGACGATGCGATCGGCCTCTTTGACTTCCCACGGCACGGCGCTGCGCATCTGGTCGACCATCTCGAGCACGCGGCGGCGGTCGACCACGATGCCCTGCCCTATGGGCATACGACGCGCCTCTGCCACCAGCTCTTCGAGGCGGTCAATGAGGTGCAGTATGTCCATTCGTTACGCCCGCCCTGCTCCGCGGCTCCTTTGCCGCTGTGGTTGCTTACAGCTTCCGTCAGATTAATCGTCCCGTTGTTGGGCCGATATACCGCTGCCCTTTTTCATCG
The DNA here is from genome assembly GCA_963732945.1 of uncultured Chloroflexia bacterium. Classification (GTDB taxonomy): domain Bacteria; phylum Chloroflexota; class Dehalococcoidia; order DSTF01; family WHTK01; genus WHTK01. The sequence goes on along the minus strand of CAVTBL010000004.1, from coordinate 479,074 downwards.
CGAACTTTTCGTTAAGGGCCTGCACCACGTGCTGCGGAACGAAGCCAGACACATCATAGCCAAGCTCGGCGACTTCTCGTATACGTGTGCCGCTGATGAAAAGGTTCTCCTGGCGAGAGATCAGGTATATCGACTCGATTTCGGGGGCCATCCTGCGGTTCATTAGCGCCATGTCGAACTCGTACTCGAAGTCGGTGCTGCCGCGCACGCTTCGGATCAGAATCGATGCGCCGAGCTTGCGCGCGAACTCTACGGTCAGGCCTTGCAGCGTCACGACCTGGATGTTGCCCTGCTGCCTCACGGCCTTCTGAAACAGCTCGATGCGCTCATCGGTCGTAAACAGCGTGCTCTTCGAGTCGGCGACGGCGACGATCAAGTTCTGGAACAGAGCGGCGGCTCTGAGTGCGATATCGAGGTGGCCGTTCGTCACGGGGTCGAAGCGGCCGGCGAAGAGTGCAACGGTCAAATTCAGGTTCCTTCAGCGATACACAGCCTTCAGCGGTACAACGTCAATCGGGTGTCTCCGTAGCGGCGGCTCGTGAGCTGTTGGCGCCCGCCGAGGCTTTGCGGCCAGTCGCGGCGCTGCGAATGCTCGACGACCAGCGTTCCGTCCGGCGACAGCAAGCCGCGAGAAACGACCTCGCTCAGCTCACTTTCGGCCCGATCATACTCGTAGGGCGGGTCAGCGACTACAAGGTCGTACGGTCCCTGCACGCGAGACATGGCGCGCGCGACCGTCAGCGGGTAGAGCTTTGCCCTATCGAGTAGCGCCGTACGCGTCAGGTTCTCGCGCACGACCTCGCAGGCCTTCGAGTCAGCCTCGACGAAATCGCAGTGCTCGGCGCCGCGACTCAGGGCCTCGATGCCCATGGCGCCGGTGCCGCTGTACAGATCAAGCACCCGGGCGCCTTCGACGTCCGGCCCGAGGATCTCGAACAGCGCCTCGCGCACCCGATCTGACGTCGGGCGTACGCCGCTGCGGGGCGGTCCCTTCAGCGTGCGACCACCAAGTTCGCCGCCGATCACGCGCAGCGGCATCGCCAGCTACTGAGACGACGCTGGTTTGACGGTCAGCGTTATCTTCTGCTCGGCGCGGATCACGCCGTCGCTCACGATCAGCTCGATGTCGTAGGTGCCGGGCTGGGCCGGCGCGGTCCAGACCAGGTTGCCCTTGTTCTCAGGCTGCGGGTTGCCGGCCTGTACGTTCCAGGTCGGACGCAGGAGTACGCCGTTCGGCTGCACCAGGTCGACGTTGCCGGAGTCGGCGAAGCTGGCCAGCGGCTCCCAGAACGCCGGCAGCGCCGGGTTCTGCGCCACGTTATCGATCGCGATACCACCAAGCCCGTAGCGACGCGCCAGATCGAGACGGAAGGCGAGGCTAAAGCTGTTTTCCAACCAGACCGTGTGCTGACCGCCGGTGCCCGGGTACTGGAACGAGACGGCGTCTGCCTGGTCGTCCCAGCGCAGCCCGCTGGCGCCGTCGTCCGTGAAGATGTTCTTGCCGACGATGACGACGGACGAGTTGGGCGTGATTGTCGAGGCGGTGCGGACGTCGATCTGACTCGCGAGGCCGAGGGCATCGTTCAGCGACATGGCACGCAGACCGTCGCTGGCCTTTTCGTAGCTGTTGCGGGTCACGACCAGCGAGACCTTCTTGTAGTCGACCTTACCCTTGAGGTAGTCGAGAACCTCGCCCATACGCTGGTAGTAGAGCGATGGGTCCTGCTCGGCGGCCAGCTTGAGCGTGTCTGCCTTGGCCGAGAGCGCCTGCCAATCGTAGGCGCCGGTGTCCCACGTGACGCCGTTGCGCACCGGCGTCGGCAGGCTGACGCTCAGCGTGCGATTCGCCTGGTGCAGCTGATCTGCCAGTGAACTAATGAACGACGTGAAGTCGGCCTTACGCGCCGGGTTCACGCGAGGGTAATCGATCTCGACACCGGCGTTGCCGGGCTTGAGCGCCAGCTGCACCAGCGCCGTAATGTGCGCGTCCCGCAGGTCCGGCGACGCAAGGATGTTGTTCACTGCCGTGTCCTGATCCGGCGTCGATGAGCGGACCGTCGGGACCACGTTGCCGCTGGCGCCCTGGGGTAGCTGCGTTGGAGTGCCCGCCACCGAGCCGTCGGCAGCCGGTGAGTAGTCGACAGGATTGATCGTCGAGAGCACTGCAAGAGCGCCGGTGGCGGGCTGAGCGCCCGCCGGCAGCCAGCCGCTGATCTGCACCGCGCTGGCGGTGAGGCGGAGCACGGCAACGTTCGCCGGGATCTCGTCGACCTGCCCGCTGGCGGCAGTACCGTTCTGTACCAGGGTCGCGGTCGCGAGGCGCTGCCACTTGCCGTCGGCGTAGGTGTAAAGACCGAGGTTGCGACCGTCGGTTACGGGCTGCAGCAGGCTGACGGTGAGAGCGTACGGGCCCTGGTCCTTCGGCTTCTTGATGTCGTTGAGCAGGCTGCTGAGCGCCTCGTAGCCGGCGGGCACCTTGGGCGCCTTGCCGTTTACCGTACCGCCGCTGATCGTCGTCAGGCCGCCCGTAGAGCCGGAGGCTGCGCTCGATCCGCTGCTTCCTGTAGTCGGCGGCAGCGCGAGGTTGTTGTTATTGCCACCGCCGCCACCACCAAAGATCGAGAGCGGCGACGCGACCAGGATGAACAGGATGACCCCGATAATGCCCATGGCGATAAAGATCATCTGAGCCGACTTGTCGCGAGGCTGGCCGTCTGAGTCGCGACGCTGGAAAGGTCCGCCGGCGTTCATCGCGGCACCATCTGCACGTTGAGGTTCATCACCGTGCTGCCGCGCTGCAGCTGAACCGGCACGTTATCGGTCGGTCCGACCAGCGCGAGCGCGTTGAGGAAGGTGAAGTCGGGCGTGATCTGCGAATCGCCGATGCTGAGGATGATATCGCCCTTCTGGATGCCGGCCTTTGCCGCCGGGCTGCCGACGATCACGTCAGTTACCAGCGCCCCGTGGTCGATCGTAACGCCATCGGGCAGGCCAACCGATGGGTCGATGTCGGTGTCCTGGATGCCGAAGTAGGGTCGCGCCACCTTGCCGTTCTTCACGATCTCGGTGATCAGCGGCACGATCGTGCGGCTCGAGAGCGCGAACGAGATGCCCTGGACCTGATCGGAGTTGGCGATGCGTCGCACGACGTTCGAGACCATCCCGACGACCTTACCATCGAGCGTGACCAGGGGGCCGCCGCTGTTGCCGGTGTTGATCGCCGCGTCAGTTTGAATCAAGTCGTCCTCGAAGATGCCGTTGCGCAGATAGCGACGCTTGAGGCCGCTGATCACGCCGGTCGTGACGCTGTTCTGGTACTCGAACAGGGCGCTGCCGATAGCGATGACGGCCTGCCCCGGCACCAGCTTGTCGGAGTCGGCAAAGGTCAGTGGCGTCAAACCGCCGCCCTGGATACGCAAGACCGCGAGGTCGGTAAAAGGAGCATCGTCGGAGACGAGCGTCGCCGGACGCTGCTGGCCGTCGTTGAGCACAACGCTCAGGGTACCCGGTTGGTCGATAACGTGCTCGTTCGTGACTATGTAGCCGCCGGCGTCGAAGATGAAGCCGGAGCCGCTATTAACGGTCTCCACCGTGTTGCCGTTCTCGTCCTGGTGCGGCGGCTCCTCGTTTATCACCGTGACCACGGACCGCACCGCCACCGACGCCACCTGCCCGACGGCGTCTTCACCGGGTAGCGTGCGGGCGGGAACAGCAGTCGGTTGGGTAGCTGCGGCCGACGAACCGTTATTGTCGCTGGAGCCATGAACAACGAGCGCGACGATGGCGCCGGAGATAGCTCCGGCAGCGACCGCGATGATCAAGAAGGCAGCCAGCCAGCCAAGGGGAGGCGGCTTCAGGCGTGAACCGTCTTCCAACCCCGCCTCCCAGCACTGTTAAGGTTGCTTAGCAATTTTGGCAATTTTAGCACAGCAGAATCGCGCCCCGCTTCATCGCCAGAGAGACGCGTTGACGCCCGTCGCGTCGCTACCTAGAATAGGCGAGTTACCGCAGGCTGCAAGTCTGCGGTGTATTCAACGCGACATCTGGCAGGAGCACGATTTGGCGACATCATTGCGCGACTACGAAATGGTTGTAATCCTCAGCCCGGAAGTCGGTGACGATGTCGTGGCCGACAGCATCGAGCGATTGAACCAGAACATTAGCAGCCACGGCGGAGAAGTGGTTGACGTCAACCACTGGGGCAGGCGCCGCCTGGCCTACCCGATCAAGCGGCACTTCGAGGGCAACTACGTGGTCAGCCAGATCAAGCTCGACCCCAATCAGGTGCCCAGTCTCGAAAGCAGCCTCCGTATTTCGGAGGAAGTAATCCGCCACATGATCGTCAAAGCCGGCGAATAGCGACAGCACAGAGCAGGCTGCCGCAGAGGGGAATGAGCGATGCCGGACGGCCTCAACAAGGTCATGCTCATCGGCAACCTGGGGAAAGACCCCGAAATGCGCTACACCGCAAACGGTAGCGCGGTCACCACGTTCACCCTCGCGGTGAACCGCTCCTTCGGCGGTGGCGACGGCGAGCGGCGCGAGGAGACGGAGTGGTTCACCGTCGTTACCTGGAACAAGCTCGCCGAGATGCTTGGCCAGCACCTCCAGAAGGGCCGCAAGGTCTACGTCGAAGGTCGTCTCACCACCCGCAGTTGGGACGGTCCCGACGGTCAGAAGCGATATCGCACCGAGGTCGTGGCCAATCAGGTACTGTTCCTCGATCGGCCGCAGGGCGCTGGTCTACCGGACGTCCCTGGCGACATCGACCCCGATGATCTACCCTTTGAGGGATAGTCCTTCACAACGAAGGACCGGAGGTACAGCGCAGCAGTGAGCGAAGCAAGTCAGCAAGACGCGCCGCAGACGTCATTCAGCGAGCAGCAAGGCGGCGGCCCTCGTGGCGGCCAAGATCGGGGCGGCCAGGACAGAGGCGGCCAGGAGCGGCCTCGTCGTCGTGGCGGTGGTGGCGGCCGCTTCGGCCGGCGCCGCGTATGTGCGTTCTGCGTCGACAAAATCAACCACATCGACTACAAGGAGCCTGCGAAGCTGCGGCGCTACGTCTCCGACCGAGCCAAGATCGAGCCACGTCGCAAGACCGGCACGTGTGCCCGACATCAGCGCATGCTGACCCTGGCGCTGAAGCGTGCGCGCCACATAGCGCTGCTTCCCTTTACGGCACAGCACATCCAGTCGACGGGCGTCTTTCCGACGCGCTCTTGAACGCCACGCCTTTCTAAGGCGAGAATGTCGCAACGTGTGCAGCGCTGCGACATCTTGGTTTGGCTTCGGCGCATCTGCTGCCCGCCGAGTCCGAGAATACTAATCAACCGCACCGAGGGGGTCTCCCCGATTTGATCCGCCTGCCGTCTTTGCGTGGCCTTTTCTCCGGCAGTGTCGACCCGGAACGTCGCAATGCCGTGCTTCTTATCGGCGGTATCACGATAGTCGTGGTGCTGGCGCTGGGACTGATCAGCTACGGCTACTACGCCGACCGTATCAAGCCGCACACTGCAACCGTATTCAAGGTCGCGAACCGCAGCTTCAGCTACGATTTCTTCGAACGCCGCGCGATCTCAGACCAGATCCAGGGCTTCTACGATTCGCAAAACGTGACAAATAGCGTCCTCGCTGTAGCCGGACGTATTCAGCGCGAAGAGATCATCCGCATTATGGCGCGGGACCAGGGCATCACGATCAGCAACGATGATTTGGACAAGGCCATCGCGCAGGACCTGAACGCTCCGCCCAACGCTTCGCGAGTGGATGTCGCGACCCTGCTTCACGCCGAGCTGCTGCGCATCAAGCTGCCGCTCAGCGACTACGAGGACATAATTCGCTCCAGGGTCGCGCAGCAGAAGATCATGGACAAGCTGCAAGCGGCGATGCCAGCCGACGCGGACCAGGTAGACGTCTTCCTGATCGAAACCACGACGCAGGCCGACGCCATCCAGGCCAAGCAGCGCGTTGATGGTGGCGAGACGTTCGAAGACGTGGCCAAAGCCGTCTCGACGGACGCCTCCAAGGCCAACGGTGGCGACAAGGGCTGGACGCCGAAAGGCATCCTCCCTAAGGAAGTCGAGGACGCCGCGTTCAGCACGACCGGCCTCAGCGACGTGATCGAGTCAGGCTCGAACTACTACCTGATCGACGTGCGCGGGCATGAGACTCGCCCGCTCGACGATACGCAGAAGCAGCAGCTGGCGCAGAAGCAGTTCGACGACACGCTCGTGACCACGGCCACCAACGCCCCTGTGATCAACCTGATCACGAACGGCCAACTCCAGTCGGTCGGCAACAAGCTCCAGTCGCTCGCAGCCAGCGCCGTCCCCCATGCTTGACGAACGACCCGTTCGCGTAGCACTGCTCGGCGCAGGAACCGTCGGGGCCGCCGTCGCACGCACCCTGATCGCGAAGCGCGAGGTCTACGCCGGCCAGCTCGGACGGCCGCTCGAGATCGCCGGCATCCTCGTCAAGAACGCGACGAAGCCTCGACATGGCATTCCCCACGCCCTGCTGACCAACGACGCGTCCGCGTTGCTCAACGACCCGCGGGTCGACATCGTGGTCGAAATGCTCGGCGTCGAGGACCCATCCGTCGAATACATGACGGCGGCGTTGTCGCAGGGTAAGCAGGTCGTCACGGCGAACAAAGAGGTCATGGCCAAGCACGGACACAGGCTGCTCGCCGTGGCGCGCGAGCACGGCGTCGAGCTGCTATACGAGGCCTCGGTGGGCGGCGGCATCCCGATCATCGCCCCGCTGAAGCGAGACCTGCTGGCGAACGAGATAACGGCCGTCTCCGCGATCATCAACGGCACGACCAACTACATCCTCACCGCGATGAGCCGCGAAGGCGCCGACTTCGGCGACGCTCTGAAGGTCGCACAGGATCTCGGTTACGCGGAGCCTGATCCCACCAACGACATCGAGGCCTTCGACGCGCGCTACAAGCTGGCGATCCTCGCGAGTCTCGCGTTCCGGGCGCCCGTACGCGCCGAAGACATCTACCGCGAAGGCATCACGAAGCTCACGGCGAAGGACTTTCGCTACGCCGCCGAGCTCGGATACGCGATCAAGCTACTGGCGATGGCACGCAGACAGGATGGAGGCATCCAGACGCGCGTGCACCCCGTGCTGCTGCCCGCCGACGCCCCGCTGGCCAAAGTCGATGGCGTGCTCAACGCGATTCAGGTCGAGGGCGACCTCGTCGGGCGCGTCAACTTCCAGGGCCCCGGCGCCGGCTTCCCCACAGTTAGTGCCGTCATCGCCGACGTTCTCGAGGCGGCGCAGGGCGTAATCGCGGGTCGCAAGCCGGCGTTCGCGGCAGAAGAGGCGCCGACGCGTCTCGTGCCGATAACTGAGTTAGTGACGCGCTATTTCGTGCGCATCACCGTCGTGGACCAGCCGGGTGTGCTGGCGCAAATCGCGGCGAAGCTGGGCGAGGCTCAGATCAGCATCGCCTCGGTAATTCAGAAAGAGGCAGACGCGGCGTCAAAGACGGCCGAGTTAGTTATGATGACCCATGAAGCGCGCGAGGCATCGATGCAGAGCGCACTCAAAGCAGTAGCCGAGCTGGACGTGGTGCAGGAGATCGGCAACTTCCTGCGCGTGGAAGAGCAGTGACAACACGACGAGAGGTCCCGCTTACCGGCGATACGCTCGCCTGGGTGCACTCCGAGATCGCTGAGATCAAGAGTCGCTTCACCGTCGTCGCGCAGGCGGCGGAGCAGAGCCGTGGCTTCGCGACCGACGCTGCCGACACCGCGCACCAGGCCTTCAACGCCCTCGCTCAGTTCGACGGCCTCTGGCCCGCGATTCAGCACGCCCAGGACGACCTGCGCTCGCTGCGAGAGCTGATCGCGCGTTCACAGGACGACATCAACTCGCTGCGCCAGAGCCGTGAGGAGCTGGAGCGCCGCATCCTCGGCGACGCCGAGCACGTGCGGCAGGACAAGAACGACAACGTGCGGCGCTTCGGCGAAATCGAGCGCGCAATCGACGCCTGGCAGGAGCGCCTCTCCGGCGCCGAGGAGCACAACCGCCGCAACCTCGAGATGATCTCCCAGGTCTCGATGCGCATCGAAGGCTTCGAGAACGCGATCGCGGAGCAAGACACCGGTCAGGCGCGCACAATCTCGACGCTGAGCCGCATCGACCAGGAGCTGCAGCGCATCTCCGGCGCCGTTCTCTCCCTGCAGAGCGAGGACGCCACGCAGCGCGAGCGCGTGAACAGCACCGGCGAAATGCTGCGGCGCCTCGAGACCGAAATCGAGATGATACGCGCCGAGACCAACAAAATCGCGCGCATCGACGATCGCCTCGAGCTGGTGCAGGCGGAACGCACGCGCCACAACGAGCGCCTCAACGAGATCGCGGCCGAGCTGAACAAGATCGACAATCGCCTCAACCAGAACGATGAACGCAGCTCGCTGATCGAAGCGCGCATCGGCGGCTATCAGGACGACCTACGCAAGCTGCGAGAGCGTCTGCAGGTCGAAAAGGAGCAGCTCGGCGCCTACCTCAACGGCGTGCGCGAGCTCGAGGCGGACATACGCAAGCGCAACATCGTGGCGCTCGAAAAAGAGATACGGGACATTCGCGGCCGTGCCTTCGATGTCGCGCCCGATTAGCGCGCGTCGAGGTGTGCTCGACCGCTACGCCGACTTCCTGCCGCTGACGTCCGCGACGCCGCGCATCAGCCTCGGCGAAGGCAGCACGCCGCTGGTGCGCTCCAGCCACATCGGCCCATCGCTCGGCATCGACGAGCTCTACTTCAAGCTCGAGATGTGCAACCCGACCGGCTCATTCAAGGACCGGGGCATGGTCATGGCCGTCGCCAAAGCCATCGAGGAGGGCGCGAAGGCCGTGCTCTGCGCCTCGACGGGCAACACCAGCGCCTCGGCCGCGGCCTACGCGGCGCACTGCGGTCTGCAGTCCTACGTCTTCCTGCCCAAAGGACGCACCGCGGCCGGCAAGCTGGCGCAGAGTATCGCTTACGGTGCGCAGGTCGTCGCCATCGAGGGCTCATTCGACGACGCGCTGCGCCTGGCGCGCGAGTACACCAGCAAGCATCCCGTAGCGTTGGTCAACTCGGTCAACGCCTACCGCATCCAGGGCCAGAAGACCGCCTCGTTCGAGCTGATCGACGAGCTCGGCGACGCGCCGGACCGCCTGTTCATCCCGGTGGGCAACGCCGGCAACATCACGGCCTACTGGGCCGGCTTCAAGGAATACGCCGAGCAGAACCTCTCGACGAAGCTGCCTCGCATGATGGGCTTCCAGGCCGCAGGCGCTGCGCCGATCGTGCTGGACGAGATCGTCGAGGACCCACAGACCATCGCCTCGGCGATTCGCATCGGCAACCCGGCTAGTTGGCGCTTCGCCACGGCGGCGCGCGACGAGTCCGGCGGCGCCATCGATAGCGTCACGGACGAAGAGATCATCGCCGCCTACCAGCGTATGGCGCGCGAAGAGGGCATCTTTTGCGAGCCGGCGTCTGCAGCCAGCGTCGCGGGCCTGATAAAGGCCGCAGCGACTACCGACCTACACGGTCAGACCTGCGTCTGCATCATCACCGGCGCCGGGCTCAAGGACCCGGACGCGGCGAAGGGCTTCGAGTCGCACGACATCGAGGTGCCGGCCCGCCTCGATGCCATCGAGGACGCACTGCCGGTTCGTTGACGCCCCGAAGAACCTCACAGTAGTATTTACTGCGTCCCACCACACGAGTACGCACCACGCCGTACCTGGAAATGAGATACTCCATTAGATGAATTCGCAAGGTACAGCAGCAGGCGTGACCGACATCGAGCCCCGCCTCGAGCAGCTACTTTCCCTGTATCCCGAACGCCTCGTCTTCCTGCATCCGACCTGGTTGCGCACCTGGCTCTCTGAGTTCGGTGACAGCCACGAGGTCGTCTTCCTCTGCTGCCACGATGACAACGCTGCCGGCATCGCGCCGCTCATGCGCGCCGACGGACGCATGACGTTCATCGGCGACGCTTCGATCTGCGACTTCATGGACGTGATCGTTGATCCGTCGAAGGCGGACGAGGCGTACGGCGAGCTCTGGAAGCAGATCGAGAACGAAGAGTGGTCGGAGCTGGAGCTGTGGGGCCTCATGGCCTCGTCGCCAACGCGAGACCGCGTCAAGGCCTTCGCCGCCGAGCACGGCTACCAGGTCACGGAAGAGCTCGAGGCCGTGGCGCCGCGGCTCGACCTGCCGCCGACCTGGGAGGACTACCTCGGCTCGCTGAACAAGAAAGACCGTCACGAGCTGCGACGCAAGATCCGGCGCCTGTTCGACAGCGGCGCCGGCGTCGACTTCGACGTGCTGAGCGAGCAGGCAGACGTGGTCGCGGCTATGGACGACTTCCTCGACCTGCACACTCGCAGCCGCGCCGACAAGACCGAGTTCATGACGCCCGAGATGGAGACGTTCTTCCGCCGTATGGCCTCGGCAATGTCGGCAGAGGGTCTCATCCGTCTGTTCATGCTGCGCGTCAACGGCAAGCCCGCGGCCGCTGTCCTGTGTTTCGACGCCGGAAGCCATCTTTATCTCTACAACTCCGGCTACGACCCGGAGTTTTCTAATTTGTCGGTGGGTCTCGTCTCCAAGGCGCTGTGTCTGCGCTGGGCGATCGAGAACGGCAAGACGGGCCTCGACTTCCTGCGCGGCGACGAGCCTTACAAGTACGACCTCGGCGCGCAGGACCAGCAGATCTACCGCCTCACGCTGAGACGTCCCTGATGCAGCCGCTGCGCATCGCTGTGATCAGCGCCCACACGTCGCCACTGGCGCGTCCCGGCGGCGCCAAGGCGGGCGGTCTCAACGTCTACGTGCTGGAGCTTGCGCGACAGCTCGCGGCCGCCGGCTGCCTGGTCGACGTGTTTACGCGGGCTACGCACGCTGACTTGCAGGAAGTCGTGCAGGTCGAGCCTGGGCTGCGCGTCGTGCACTTGCAGGCCGGACCGCTGCAGAACCTGGCGCCCGAAGACGTATACGAGCACCTCGACGAGTTCTACGAGCGGCTGCTCGCCTTCGCTTCTCGCGAGGGCATCGCGTACGACGTCGTGCACAGCCACTACTGGCTCTCCGGCCTTGTGGCCGAGCGCCTGAAGGCTGAATGGCGCGTACCACACGTCGCGATGTTCCACACGCTGGGCGAGATCAAGAACCGCTCCAGCCTCTCGGAGCACGAGACGGAGCTGCGCATCGAGTCCGAGCGCGCCGTCCTGCGCGGCGCCGACGGCGTGATCTGCGCCACGGAGCAGGAGCGCGTCCTCTTGCGCCAGCTCTACGGCGCCGACGTGGCCAAGGTCAGCGTCATCCCACTGGGCGTCGATATGGACCGCTTCCGGCCCGGGGCCAAGAGTGACGCCCGCGAGGCGCTTGGGCTGCAGGATGAACGCATCGTCCTGTTCGTCGGGCGCATCGAGCCGCTGAAGGGCGTCGACATCCTGATCAACGCCGCGGCGATGCTCGAGAGCGACGTCGACTGCAGCGTGCTGATCGTCGGCGGCGACGAGGCGTCGCAGCCCGAGATCGAGGCGCTGCAGGGCCTGGCGAGGCTGCGCGGCATCGAGCATCGCGTCGCGTTCGTCGGCGCCGTCGACCACGAGAAGCTGCCGCTGTACTACAACGCCGCCGACGTTTGCGTCGTGCCGTCGCACTACGAGAGCTTCGGGCTGGTCGCCGTCGAGGCGATGGCGAGCGGCGTGCCGGTCGTAGCATCGCGGGTCGGCGGCCTCACCGGCACCGTCCGGGACGGCGAGACCGGTTACCTGATTCCCTGGCTCTGCCCCGAACCGTTCGCCGAGCGCATCGAGCTGCTGCTGGACAACGAGCCGCTGCGTCAGAGTCTCGGCGAGGCGGCGCGCGAAGCTGTGGCGCGTTACCGTTGGGAGAACGTCGCCGAAGCGGTGTTGCAGGTTTACAACAACCTGATCGATGGCGCCGCGGCCGCGGACCGGGGTCTGCTGCCAACCGGCACAAGCAGCTAACCACCGCAGCATCGAGTCGCTCCAGTTAGCAGTCATCGGTCTGCTCCGATCGCGGTCGCGTGCTGTAGAAGCCACTTGATTGACTTGATTGACTCGAGAAAATTTCGCGGAAACGCAGGCCTTCCTGCACCTGATCGAGGGTCTGGAGCAGGGCGAGCGCGGCGTCGGTCTTGATTGAATCGGCGAGGGTGGGGTCGCCACGCAGGTTGGCCCGGGCGGCGGTAAGCACGCGGCGATAGCGCGAGCGGTCGGTGCTGTTGATGACGGCCTCGAAGAGGCGGTGGACGTCCGGGAAGGTGGCGATGATCATGGCGGCCTTGAGCACGGTCTGCGAGTCGAGGCCGTGCCTGAGGTTGTTGACGTTGCCTTTGGGGGCACCGGCGCCGTGGCGGCGTCCGCCGTGGGTGCCTTTCGGGCTTCGGGAGTGGGGTCGTGCGTGGCCATGCGCTCCAGCGTAGCGGGGAGGGGCGCGGAGGTCTAAGGGGCGGGTGGCGCAGCGGCGGCAACGCGCGCATGCATTGCGTCCTACCGACTGTCAGTCGAATACTTCTTGCTAAGGCGAAAGGGCCTTGGCTTTACGCTTCGGGGGCACCCAATGCTGCCTCGACAATGGCTTGAATGGTTTCAGCCGTCTGCTTCTTCTCGCCGTCTTCTGGATCAGGGACCCCTACTCGCCCCATGTGTGCTGCGTAGCGGGTGGAAACAAGTTCGCGATATGGAGTCTGCAGGTGAACTAGCATTTCATGCACAATTGCTTCTTCCAATGTGACCGTTTGGACTAGTGCCAGATCAGCCACGCGAGGTTCGCCATCATCCCAAGGCTGCAGCCAGTAATAGCGCGGGAATGACCCTCTGGCTATCTGCTCCAGTTTGTTTCGTGTGTCCTTTCGAAAGCCGTTTTTCTCGTTCTTTGGCAAGCTGTCAGGAAACTTACCATTAGCGTCGAGCTTCCCGCCGCTGCTCCAGCCTCCGGCAAGCTGTCCCTCTAGGAACTCACTCAGCTTGAAGAGGGCGCAGAAAGCCACATAGTCAGCCTTGTCCTGTGCGATATCACAGACAGGTGTGACGACTATCGCTTCGCGACGCTCGGCGATGGCGTAGAACGGGGCCTCTTTCAGGATTGTGCCTTGATCAAGGCCATGAGCACCGCTGGCGTCGTACATCTATCAGACACGCCACTCAGGTCCCCGCTGGAAGTTGGTTTCTCTTAGGCGCTTCAGAGATTTGGGTTGGAAGCGAGGGCTTTCGTCTTCTAGTATCCGATCCTCTTCGTTCGCTCCATGGAGCACCAGCTTGCGGGGTAGCGATGGTGCGCGATCGTTCCTGAGGTTATAGCCGACGGGCACCCGTTCTTGCGTCGATCCATCCGTGTTGGCGGAATGTGGGTCAGACATCTTCCAGATTATTCGCGGCATATTGACTTGCACATCGCGAGAGACTTCTGGAGGAATATCGACACGCAGCGTACGTGGCTGAACGTTGAGAACCGGGTTGAAGCTCCGCAAGACGCGTTGCAGGTTCTCTAACGCTGAATCTGCAAGCACTCGCTTGAAGTGAGTGGGCTGATCCAATTCAGTGCTCAGAAATGCGCCATGCAAGTCATCGAACTGACTCGCCGTGGAATCGAGAGCTTTTAAGTTCCACTGCAAGCCCGCGGGACTGTACAATCGAGGGAGAGAAGACGGATCGTATACGAATTCTACAAGTTCGCGGCAGACTTCACTCGGAGCCGTCTCAGCTTGCTCGATGTCCAACCAGTTCTGCGTCTTTGTGGGTGCAGCCGCCGGAGTCATTGTCCCCTCACTTTTTGACTCAGTCGGTCCAAAACTGTAGCGAAGTACTCATACCAATGGGCCTGAGACTTCGCGTATTGGAGTAGCTGACCAAGGTCGGAAACCGGATGATGGACGTTCAGATCCGCAGCGAGCGCGAGGTGGCTGTCCATTGCCAAGCTTGGCCTCACGGTCAATCTACACGCTTGATCCTCTTTATTATACTTCAACGTAAACGAGGCGTCCGTAATCGATGCTTCAGTAGCCTGCTCTAGGAAATCCCATTGTAATAGCGCTGCGCCAGCTTGGGCTTCCGGCACGTCGATGTTCTCGTACCCAATGAAGTTTATCCCCAATGCCTGGCGCTTGATCAGGCGGTTCGAGTTCATTATGTAGTCCAGAATGGAATATGTTTGCTCGAAGGCAGATGGTGGAGTCCGATCGTCTTTTAGTTCTACGGCAATGGTGAGCTTGTTCATCTCCACCGTGAGCTTCAGGCCTGTCTCGGACTCAATCTGCGAAATGAGCGGCGTCGCGATTAGGTCAGAAGCCTCAGGACCTAGCACCTCACGCAGCGCGTCCGCCGTGTAGCCTTGGGGAGCGAAGCTGTCAGCAAGAACAACCAACGACGTTTGCTTGAGGGGCATCGCTGTCCTAGCTTAGATGGTCCCCGAGTGACCGACAAGGACAATTCGGCACGGTGAGTCTTAGGTGGCTGCTGGCGCGCTCGTTGCCAGGCGGTCGAGCGCGAGCGGCTCATCTTCTCCCATGTTGCTGGCATGTGCCTCGGACCGGCGGCGGCGTGCCAGATTCTGTCGATTCCTTTGGATTCGATCATTTGATGCTTGAGACTCGTGGTCTGCCCTCACCCTAGGCCTCTCCCGATAGGCGAGAGGCTAGCTTGTTATCCCGCCGAGCGCTCTTCTAGAAACAAGAAGACGCGTCATCAGATACGGGTGAGGGACGCATGGAGCATGGCAACTTTCGGGCGGCGATGCTGCTGGTCGCACGGTTGAGAAGGGACGGGCCGCGTGGCGCGGCGATTCCTCGGCTTCGCTCGGAATGACATCTCGCCTGCGGCATCGGTCTATTCGAGTTTGAGTGACAGGGTGCTCGAGCAGGTCGAATCATTTGTGGTGGTGGAGAGCTCTTTCAGAGCAATGACGGCGTTGGGGATGCTGAGCGGTTGGGGCGTGGGGTGCGCTCTGCGAGCGCGACGGGGCGCCTCTGCGACGTCGGGGCGTCGAGATTCTTCGGCTGCGCTCAGAATGACGGCGTTTGGGGAGTGACGGCGTTGGGACCGTCCGGTAGCAGTGGGGCGCTCTCGTAGAGAGCGATGGGACGCGCTGTAACGATTGCGGTGCTTGACGGTGGGGGGCGAAGCTAGGACAGTAGACGGGTAGAGGAGTTGAGGATGCTGGTGCTGCCGAAGCTGGTCAATCGAGTACGGACGCGGGCGCACAACCCGTTCGACTACGGGGAGGACGTTTCGAAGCTGCCGCCGATCGGCCACGACGGGCCCAAGACGCTGATGGCGATCATGGCGCACCCGGACGACATCGACTTCGGCTCGTCGGGCAGCATCGCGAAGTGGTGCTCCGAGGGCTGGACCGTCTACTACGTCCTGACGACGAGCGGCGACAAGGGCACGCATGAGCCCGGCCTCAGCGGCCAGGAGCTGGCGGCGATTCGCGAGGAGGAGCAGCGCCAGGCGGCGCGCGTCCTCGGCGTCAAAGACGTGTTCTTCCTGGGATACCCGGACGGCTTCGTCGGCACCGACGCGGAGATTCGCGAGCGCATCGTGCGGCTGTTCCGCACCTACAAGCCCGACGTCGTCCTGACCTGGGACGGCTTCCGCCCGAGCTTCAACCACAACGACCATCGCAACACCGGCATCGCGGTGCGCGACGCGCTGTTCCCGGCAACACGCGACCGCCTCTACTTCCCGCAGCACGCCGAGCAGGGCCTTGGCGAGTGGCGAGTGAACGAGGTCCTGCTGGTTGGTTCGCCCGACCCGAACTACTTCGTCGACGTCAGCGGCTTCATCGAAAAGAAAGCAGACGCTATTCTGGCTCATGCAAGCCAGGTGCAATCGCACGACCGCAACGAGTTGATCAAGCAGATGCGCGATCGAGGACGCCGGCCGGGCGGTCGAGGACTCGTCGAGAGCTTCAAGCGTGTGCACATGCGCACCTCCCAACGGGCCCAAAGCGCCGAGGAGGCTAAGAAAGAGCAGACGGAACCGGCCACTACGGCGGTCGGGGCCGCAGCGGTGGGCGGGGGCGCTCAGCCCTCACCCTAACCCTCTCCCAGAGGGCGAGGGGACAATAGATTCTTCCCTCCGAGAGAGGGTAAGGGAGCAGGGCAATAGCGAGCTTAGCGTATTACGCGTTCCTCAGCGGCTTCATGGTTTGTTGTCTGGCCGCCGTCACCTACATCCTGGTCGCCGTCGGTAGCTTGACTACCTATCGCCAGGCCGCAACCGACGCGGGCACCGTGAGCTTCCCGATGTCCGTGACGCTGCCATCCGGCGCCGCAACTCTGGCGCGATTCCTGCTCTACAGCGCCTTCATCCTCCTGACCGTATCGATGATCTCGAGGGCCATCGCGGTCGGGCGGCCGCCGGTGGGCAACCTCTGGGAATACACCGTCGCGCTGGGCTGGGGCACCGTCTTCTTCACAACGGCCTTCGAATTCGGGTTCAAAGAGAAGGCGATTCCGGCCGTCATGCTGCCGGTGGCCTGCACGCTGATGGCGGTTTCGCTGGCGTTCTTCCCCTCGCAGATCACGCCGCTGGTGCCCGCCCTGCAATCGAACCGCATCCTGGGCCTGCACGTCACGACCATGATGCTCGCGTACAGCGCGCTCTCGATTTCGTTCGGCGGTTCGGTGCTCTACCTGATTCAGGCCAACTCGTCCGGACGGCGGTTCGCACGCCTGCCCGACGCCGAGTCGCTGAGCGAGATTTCGTACTGGTCGGTGCTGGTCGGGTTCCCGCTGCTCACGCTCGGCATCGCGCTCGGCGCCTACTGGGCCAATCACGCCTGGGGTCGTTACTGGGGCTGGGACCCGAAGGAGACCTCGGCGCTGCTGACCTGGTTCGTCTACGCCGGCTACCTGCACGCGCGCGGGCTGCGCGGCTGGGAAGGCAAACGCGCTGCCTACCTGCTGCTGGTGGGCTACGCTGCCGTGTTGTTCACCTACTTCGCCGTCAACTTCCTCATCTCAGGTTTACACAGCTACGCAGGCGTATAAGCGGAACCCCCGGCGCTACAAGATCGCCGGCGGCGTAGCGGCCGTGGTGCTGGTTGTGTTCATGGCCTTCACCTGCAAGAGCAACGACCCGACCAGCGCCTGTCCGACGCCGGTCCCCGGTTCTGCCGAAGACACGTTCCTGCAGAGCGCGCGCGGGCAAGCTTCTTTCGCGATCAAGTTTCCCTGCTACCTGCCTCTGAGCGAGAAGCTGACCGACAGCTCCGTCACGGGCGACGCCGGGCGCCAGGAGGTCGATCTCGTCTGGACCGGGCCGTTCGACATGACGATCAGGCAATCGCAGTTCGCTCCCGCCGTGTCGCCGGACCCGACGGGCTCCTCACGCGAGGTGATCCGCCTGTTCTCCAACGTATCGGCGGCGCTGATCTCGGAGGATGGCGGCACCGGCCATACCCTGTACCACCTGTTCTGGCAGCAGGGCGTCATCTACTACGAGTTGCAGGCCAGCGGTCCACCGCTGCAGCGCGACACGATCCTCCAGATCGCGCGATCGCTGCAGTAGCTCGCTAGCCGTTCACGCCGGCGATCAGCAAACGCACCGCAACCAGCGCCATCGCGATCGCGAGCAGGCGGATCAGGTGCGAGCCTTCCAAGTATCGCGAGAGCCGCGCGCCGATCTGCGCCCCGACCAACACGCCTACGCCAAGAGCCGCGGTGCGAGCGTAACCACCAACGAGGTCGCCGTGGAGGACGTGCACGCCCGTGCCGGTGAGCGAAGAAATCGTCAGCACGTAGTGGGAGGTCGCCGTGGCGATGTGGGCAGGGAACAGCAGGATCTGCACCATGATCGGCACGTGGATCACGCCACCGCCGGTGCCGAGCAGGCCGGAGAGGAAGCCGACGAGTGCGCTAAGGAGAGCTCCCAGGTAGACGTTGTAGGAGTAGCGGTAGGTGAATCCCTCCGCGTCCGTGAGCTCGCGCTCGATCAGGCCGCGACGACTGCGACGCTGCACTACCTGCGCCGCCGGCCGCAGCACGAGGAAGCTCGACACTGCAAGCAGCATGACGGCGAAGATTACGTCGAAGGTCCGGCGCGGCACGTAGCCGACCACCAGCGCACCAGCTATGGCGCCGGGTATCGAGGCGAGCGCGAACACGTTACCGGCCACGAAGTCGACGCGCTTCTGCCGCGCATACGCTGCCGAGCCCGACAGCACGTTGAAGAACACGACGGCCAACGAGATGCTGGTGAGCAGCTGAGGATGCTGATTCGGGTAGAGGAACAGCAGCAACGGCACGAGCACGAAGCCGCCGCCGGCACCGATCATCGTGCCGTAGGCACCGACGACGACGCCGAGTATGGTCAAACCGGGCCAGACCAACCAGTCAGGCAAGCAGCACTCCTTACCTGCGCCATAATGCCTAAGTTGACTGCGGCGCTCAACAATCGGGCGCCGATGCTATGATCCGCGCGTGATCGTCGATTGTCACACGCATGTCTTCCCGCCGGCGGTCATCGAGCGGCGAGAAGGTTTGCTTCGGACCGACCCCACGTTCGCTGAGCTGTACTCGGACCCCAAAGCAACGCTCGCGACGGCCGAAGACCTGCTCGCGAGCATGCAGCGCGCCCGCATCGACGCGTCGATCATGCTCGGCTTCGCCTGGCGCGACGCTTCGGTTGTCCGAGAGCACAACGACTACCTGATCGCCGCCGCGGCGCAGGGCGGCGGGCGGCTCGTGGCGTTTTGCACGCTGCCGCTGGCCTCGGATGCGGAGGCGATCGAGGCGGAGATGCGGCGCTGCGTGGCCGCCGGAGCGCGAGGCTTCGGCGAGCTGCGCCCCGAGAACGCTCGGCTTCGAGCTCACGAGCGAGGCCGGGACCATGATGGCCGAGGTCGCGGCGGAGCTGGACGTACCGCTACTTTTCCACGTTACCGAGCCGGTGGGGCATCGCTACGCCGGCAAGGACGGACTCGCGATGCGCTGCTTCTACGACTACGCCTGCGCCCATCCCGACACGAAGCTGATCGGAGCGCACTGGGGCGGTGGCCTGCCGTTCTACGCCGCGATGCCCGAGGTGCGTGCGCTACCCAACGTCCTCGTCGACACCGCCGCGACCAGCCTGCTCTACGCCGACAGCATTTACGCGCATGTCGCAGGCCTTGCAGGACCGGAGAGCATCCTGTTCGGCAGCGACTACCCACTGCTGTCGCAAGCACGCTCTCGCCGTCGCATCGAAGAAGCGAACCTCGACGTGCACACGCGCGACCTCATCCTCGGTGGCAACGCGGCGGCGCTGCTCGGCCTCGCATGACAAACCACGAGGCCCACCTGCGCCTGTTCGTGGCCGTCGAGCTGCCGCAGACCTGGCTCGACGCGCTCGCCGACCTCCAGGAACGCATGCGGCGCGCTCTCGAGGCCGACCAGCAGACTGCTGCGCTGCGACTGCGCTGGGTGCGTCCCGAGGGAACCCACCTGACGCTGAAGTTCATCGGCAACGTTGAAGAGAGCCGGATCGATGTAATCAAGCAGCAGCTCGAGGCGGCGATGCCGGAGCCGCCCGGCATCGAGCTGCGTCTCGGACGTGCGGGCACGTTCAGCGACCGGCGGGCGCCGCGGGTGCTGTGGTGCGCCATCGACACGCCGCAGCGCGAGCGCCTGACCCAGCTTGCAGAGCGCATCGAGACGTGGCTGGAGGCTGCCGGCGTGGCGCGCGAGCGGCGCGCCCTCGCGCCTCATCTGACACTGGCGCGCCTGCCCGAGCAACTCTCGGAGGCTCAGAGACAGCGTGCCGCCGAGGTTACGACAACCGTCTTGGGAGCGACAGCACCACCTTTTAGCGTCGATCAGGTTAGCTTGATGCGGAGCCATATCGGCCCCGGCGGCGCGCGCTACGAGCGGCTGGCGGCCTTTCCCGGTTGACTTTACAGCCTCTCGACATGGGGATATGATCGGCGCGGTCAGCAGATTTGAGTCGACTGAGGACGCACGCGCGCCTCAGTCTCTTGTTTATCTGGACCAATATCGGGTCCAAATCGGGCCCACGGGGGTAAAAGATGGCCGAAAAGGCTGTTCCCATGACCAAGGACGGTATCGGGCGCCTGGAGAAGGAGCTCGATCACCTGATCAGCGTGCGACGCCCCGAGGTTGCTGAGCGCATTCACGCCGCAAAAGAGCTGGCCAGCGCCCAGAACAACGCCGAATACGAAGAGGCGAAGAACGAGCAGGCCTTCGTCGAGGGGCGCATCATGACCCTCGAGCACCTGCTGCAAAATGCGACGGTCATCGACGAAGAGGCCGCGCATCACGCCAGCCGGGTCCAGATCGGCTCGACGGTCCACGTGACCTCGAGCGAGGGCAAGACGCTGGAGTACACGATCGTCGGAGCCGCCGAGGCTCGCCCGACGGCGGGAATGATCAGCAACGAATCGCCCGTGGGCCGTTCGTTGCTCGGTAAGCGTGTCGGCGACGAAGTGCAGGTCAGTGCCCCGAAGGGCGTCATGCGCTACACGGTCACGGGCATCAGCTAAACGCAGCAGAGTTCGACACATCGGGAGCGGGCTGCACCAGCGGCCCGCTCTCTGGCATTGGCATGCGGCGAACTGCGCGAAAGCCCGGTCAATGACGAGAGCGGATCGGCCACCGCCCTACGGATCGTGTGTGAACGCCGGTCAGAAACTGTTTCCTACTGATCTTTTATTGCGTCCTGCGCCAAAGGACCGCTATCTGTATTCTGGCATTAGCATGCGGCAGACTGCGCGGCGGCTCTGTCAATAATTGGAGCGCAGCGGAGACCGCCCACCGACCCTGTACTGACCGACACGTAGCGTCCAGCACTTACGCAACTTTGAGAGTGGACTGCTCTCTGTATTCTGAGGACAAATATGCCAACACGCGAAGAGGAGCTGTTTCAGGAACGGGTCGCCAAGCTGGAGCGTCTGCGCGAGCGCGGCATCGACCCATACCCGGCGCGCTACAACCGCACGCATACGTCGACGCAGGCGATTGCCGCGTTCGAGGTGTGGGAGGCGCTGCAGAACGGCGATGCCCCGACGGTCAACGTCGCGGGTCGCGTGACAGCGCTACGCAACATGGGCAAGGCCGCCTTCCTCGACCTGCGCGACGGCGAAGGACGCATCCAGGTCTACGTGCGCCGCGACAGGGTCAGCGAGGCCGACTTCGACATCCTCAAGGATGCAGACCTGGGCGACTTCCTCGGCGCGACTGGGTCGCTGTTCCGCACTCGCAGCGGCGAGATCACGGTCGAAGCGTCCTCGATCGTGATGCTGACCAAGGCGCTTCAGGCTCCGCCCGAGAAGTTCCACGGCCTCACGGACATGGAGCAGCGCTATCGCCAGCGCTACCGCGACCTCATTGCCAACGAAGAGGTACGCGATATCTTCAAGAAGCGCGCGGCCATCATCTCTGCGATGCGACGCTACCTGGACGGACGCGGCTTCATGGAGGTCGAGACTCCGGTGCTGCAGCCCGAGGCCGGCGGCGCCGCCGCGACGCCGTTCGTGACGCACCATCGCGCGCTCGACCAGGACTTCTTCCTGCGCATCTCGCTGGAGCTGCATCTCAAGCGCCTGCTGGTCGGCGGCTACGACCGCGTCTACGAGATCGGGCGCATCTTCCGCAACGAGGGCGTCTCCTGGAAATACAACCCCGAGTTCACGATGCTCGAGTGCTACGAGGCGTACTCGGACTACGCCGAGGTGGCGCGCATGGTCGAGGAGATGGTCTCGGGCATCGCGCAGCAGGTGCTCGGCGGCACGACGACCGTGTTCGACGAGCACGAGATCGACCTCGCGCCGCCCTGGAACCGTGTCACGATGCGCGACGCCCTGATCGAGCACGGTGGCATCGACTTCAAGGAGTTCAACACGCGCGAGACGCTGTACGCCGAGCTCAAGCGACGCGGCTTCGGTGGCGAGCTCGACCCCGGCTGGTCCTGGAGCAAGCTGCTCGACGAGGCCGTTTCGCATTATGTCGAGCCGAAGCTAATCCAACCGACCTTCCTGCTGGACTACCCCAAGGAGATTTCTCCCCTGGCCAAGAGCAAGCCCGGCGAAGACGGCATCGTGGAGCGCTTCGAGGTGTTCATCGGCGGCTTCGAGATCGGCAACGCCTACTCGGAGCTGAACGACCCGCTGGACCAGCGCGAGCGCTTCGAGACGCAGCGTCGCCTCGCCGCAGCCGGCCTCGAGGAGGTCGAGACGCTGGACGAAGACTTCCTGACGGCGCTGGAGCACGGCATGCCACCGACCGGCGGCCTCGGCATCGGCATCGACCGCCTGACGATGATCCTCACGGGCCAGCACTCGATCCGTGAGGTGATCCTGTTCCCGGCGCTACGCAAGCGCGAGCAGGCGTAGGAGACAGAAACTGAGTTCTGCCAAAATAGCTACATGAAGCTCACTGTTGAGTTACCGGAAGACCTTGTTCAAGAGATCAAGCTGCGCGCTGTGCGGGAGAACAGCAAGCTCAAGAATCTGGTCGCCGAGCTCTTGAGACGAGGACTGGCAAGCGAAGAGCCCGCGGTAGGACAACGTGTATCCCTGCCCTTGATACATGGAGGTCACGCCACCATTCCCGGCGATGAGGCAACGCCGGAGAGGATCCACGAGATCCTGCTGCAGCAGGAGATCGATGCCTTCCTGGAGGCATCTTCCATAAACGATCGTGGCTTTCTCGACACTTAATCCCTCGTGACCACTGACAGGCTTCAGGCAGTTCGATGGTCTGGACCTGCGGATCCTGGGCGCGGAGTTCTCGTGACGACCTACGAGGCGGTCGTGTTCGACATGGACGGCGTGCTGGCCGACAGCGAGCCCGTCTACTACGAAGCGATGCGCGCCGTGCTGGAGCCGCTGGGCTACCAGATCACGGACGCCCATCAGCGCGCAATCATGGGCCACAGCATCGAGGACACGTGGCGCTACCTGGCCGAGACCTTCAAGCTGCCGGGGACCGCTCGATCCGTTGATGGCGAGCTATGATGCCGACCTGCGAGCGCGCCTTAGCAAGCTCCACGAGGCGCTGCCGGGGGTACGCGAGCTGATCGCGGCGCTGCGAGAGCGCCATGTGCCGATCGCCGTGGCGTCGTCGTCTCTGCCGGCCTGGATCGAGGCGCTGCTGGGCGGACTCGGGCTCGAAGGCGCCTTCGACGCGCTGGTCTCCGCCTCGATGGTCGAGCACCCGAAGCCGGCGCCCGACATCTACGAGTACGCCGCGAAGTGCCTCGGCCACGAACCGCGGCACTGCATCGGTATCGAGGACACGCCGACGGGCCTGGCGTCGGCGAAGGGCGCCGGCATGTGCACCGTGCAAGTACGCGCCGCCAGCAGCGCCTTTCCGCCGCAGCCGACCGCCGACGTCGTGCTGCGAGACGCTGCGCGACTTCGACCTGAGCCTCGTGGCGAAGCGGTAGCGAGACGCCGCATCGCTTGTTGCTGGCTTCTGCTCCACCTAGAATCGAGAAATGGATCGACATCTCACCGTCTCCGGATTCGTCGTGCATGACGGCCGCGTCGCGCTGCACTGGCATCGCAAGCTGGGCTTCTGGCTCCCTGCCGGGGGCCACATGGAGCCGGGCGAGGACCCCGTGCAGGCCGTCCTGCGCGAGGTCGACGAGGAGTTTGCCCTGACCGCCCAACCACTGCCGCTGTTGGATCGCCTCACATACGAGGGTCCGACGCCGATCGAGCCGCCTTACACGATTCAGAACTGCACCATCGCGCCCGACCACGAGCACGTCGACCTCGTCTATTTCCTGCGTCACGTGTCCGGATTCCCCGGACGCAGCTACGACCCGGACAACCCGATCATCTGGGCCGACGCCGATATGCTGGCATCGGGCACCCTCTATCGTGACGGTGAGCCTGTAGGCCTGCACGAGGACGTCAAGGCGCTCGGCATCGAGGCGATCCGTCTGGCAGAGCACGTCGAGGCCGCCGCGGCAATGCGAGGGGCAGGCTAGCGTGCTCGACCCACGACAGGTACGCAACGAATCGGACCGCCTGCGCGAGATCATCCGCCTGCGCAAGGTCGACCCCACGAAGGCCGACCTCGACCGCTGGCTGGCGCTGGACGAACGCCGCCGGCAGCTACAAAGCGAAATCGACAACCTCAACGCCGAGAAGAAGAAGGTCGCGGCGCTGGGCAAGACCGACCCCAACGCGGCGCGGCAGCGCGGTTCCGAGCTGCGTGACCAGACGCGCGACCTCGAGACGCAGATCGACTCCGTGACGCGCGAATGGAACGCGATCATGGAATGGTTCCCCAACTGGATCGACCCTGCGATGCCGGCCGGGCGCGGCGAGGAAGACAACGTCGAGGAGTGCGCCTGGGCGCCTCGCAGCGGCTACCTGAAGCCGGAGCAGCTCGGCACGGGCAACAACGCGGCGCGGTTCATGCCCCAGACTCCGGTCCACGCCAGCGAGGACGAGTTCGAGCCGCTGCACTACTCAGAGCTCGGCGAGCGGCTGGGCGGCGTCGACACGCAGCAAGGCGGCAAGGTATCGGGCTCGCGCTTTGCCTACATCCTGGGCGACGTCGCGCTGATGCAGATGGGCATCAACCGCATCCTGACGGACGAGCTCGTGCGTCGCGGCTACACGCCGATCATCCCGCCGCTGCTGGTGCGCGAGCGCTCGCTGTTCGGGACGTCACAGTTCCCCGAGGGCCGCGACCAGGTCTACGAGATCAAGACCGACAACGTCGAGGAGCCGCTGCCGCTATTCCTGGTCGGCTCGTCCGAGCCGGCGAACTTCAGCTACTTCATGGACCGTAGCCTCGAAGAAGCCGAGCTGCCGATCAAGGTCTTCGCCTCCACTCCCTGCTTCCGATCCGAGGCCGGCTCGTGGGGCAAGGACGTGCGCGGCATCAAGCGCGTGCACCAGTTCGACAAAATCGAGATGAACGCAGTCTGTGCCGAGTCACAGTCGACGGCGGTGTACGCGGAGTTTCGTGAGGTCAACGAGTGGCTGCTGCAGCAGCTCCAGCTACCCTACCGTATAGTCGACAAGTGCACCGGCGACGCGGGCTACCTGGCGACGCATCGCCAGCGTGACGTCGAGGTCTGGCTCTCGGGCTCCCGCGAGTTCATGGAGGTCATGACCGACACGAACACTACGGAGTACCAGGCGCGCCGGCTGAACATCCGCTATCGTCCCTCCGAGGGCGGCGGCCTGCGCTACGCCCACACCGTGAACGACACCGGTTGCGCCATGGGCCGCATGCTGATCGCGATCCTCGACAACTACCAGCAGGCAGACGGTTCCGTGAAGGTCCCGGCCGTGCTGGCGCCGATCATGGGCAAGGAGCGCCTCGGCCCTAAGTAATCACATCTACTCGACCGCGTCGAACTCCACTGCGAAGCGGGCCGTGCCCGAGACGCCGTCGAGCGCCCCGGGACGCAGCTCGATCGCCATGAAGGCGTCGCGGTCGTCTTCGTAGTGCACGTCGAACTCGCGCGCCGGGCGAAAGCCGAAGCGCGGGTAGTAGGTCGGATGGCCGAGCAGGAACACGGCGTCGTGCCCGGCGTCACGCAGCTCCGCCAGCCCGGCCTCGATCAGACGCCCGCCGATGCCGCGACGCTGGTGCGGCGGCGCGACCGCGATCGGTCCGAGACATACGGCCGCGTGACTCGCTGAACCAGACTCGATGCTCATCGGGCTGAACACGATGTGACCCACGATCTCGCCGTCGTCCTCGGCGACCAGCGATAACAGCGTCTTGCCGGCGTCACGCAAGGCATCGGCGAGGCGCGCCTCAGCATCGCGACCGAAAGCCTGCGCCTCGACGCGAAAGACCGCCTCGCGGTCGGAGGCGGTCTCGTGCCGGATTGCGAGCAAGAGGCTGCTAGCTCAGCGTAGCGACGTCGATCGTCTTAAGGCCCGTGCTGTTGCGCCAGGTGCGCAGCGAGAGCTTCTTGATGCCGGTCTTCTTGAGCAGCGCCTTCGCCTCTTTGGCGTGGCCGGCCGGAACGTAGAGGAAGAAGCGGACGCCATCGAGACGGGCTTCGACGGCCCAGACGTTGAGAGCGTTCTCTTCAGTCAGCATGTCGGGCGTCACAACCTCGGCGACCATCACCGGGATCTTCTCGGGCCACTGCAGCACGACGATGTCCGGCTCCAGCTCGTGACCGTAGTTGGTGAACACCTTTTGCGCCGTCTCGGGCTCGTTGACGAAGGTCCGGAAATACGGGTAGTCGGGCGTCGGGAAGGGGAACAGCTCCTCGGCGATATTCTGAACCGCGTGCAGGTGAGCTTCCTCGTAAGACTTGGCGCCGGGCTTCAGCATCGCCCCGCTCATCTCACGCTCGTCGACTATCTCGCGTACCACGGCTGAACCTCCCAGACGCCGAGGCGTCTAACTGCATCCTGAGCGCAATATAGCGAAGCCTGAGGGCAGGAACAAGGAACGCAGCCTCGATTACCGCCGGCCCGCGGCTGTCAGGCGTGGCGTCAGCTTCGATGGTACGGGCGTCTTGAGCGCCGTGGCGAGCGGTCGCTCTGCTTCTTGCGGCAGGCCGTCGACGAAGAGGATGCCCTTGCCAGACTGCGCCGGGATCTTGTCGCCTGGCAGCACGACGCCAGCGAGGTTCAGCGGGTCGATGGCGCTGACCCAGACGCGCTCGCCGTTGGGCTCGGTGCGGCGAGCGCGGCGCAGGGCATCGACTGCCTCGGGCAGCGCGTACTGCTCACCGCTGGGGCCAGAGACGAAGCGCCCGCCCCGCACGAGGCCGCGCGCCTCCAGCCGGCGCAGGGCACGCAGCACGTCGCGCCACGGCAGCGTGAAGCTCTCACGCGTGTAGAGGTCGCGGAACAGCACGCCGTAGCGCTGCAGCAGCAGTCGTGCGACCGACTCCGCCAGCTCGTCCGTGGCGCCCGGGTCAAGCTCGGGGGCGTGAACGACGGCCCAGCGTCCGGCCGGACCGCTGCCGGCAAAGAAGCCGCCGGCGCTGTAGCTCGATTCGCTGCTGCGACGCCGGCCGGAATGCGCTGCCTTGCCCGAGAGCTGACGCAGGCCCTGGAAGCCGTCCGCCGTGACCAGGCCCCACGCGACCAGCTCGCGCAGACCGCGCTCGACGTCGGAGCGCAGGCGCCGCGTGCCGTTGACAATCTCGTCGAAAAACAGGGCGCCGCGCGTCCTCAGCAGATCGAGCACCTCGGACGCGGCGCCGGTCCTGGGGCCGCCGGGGTCCGTCTG
Organism: uncultured Chloroflexia bacterium; assembly: GCA_963732945.1. Taxonomy (GTDB): domain Bacteria; phylum Chloroflexota; class Dehalococcoidia; order DSTF01; family WHTK01; genus WHTK01. The sequence goes on along the minus strand of CAVTBL010000004.1, from coordinate 451,868 downwards.
CGCGCCGCGCACGCCCGCGAGCAGCGCCGGTAGATCGGGACGCAGCACGACCGAGACCGGCGTCGCTCGACTCGCGGTGGCGGTGGCTGCCGCCGTGGCCTTGCGCGGCGTCAGGCGCGACCACGCAACCTCGCCCGCCAGGCACAGCTCGTCCAGCCACGACGAGCGGTAGTCCTGCACGCGCGACGCTAACAAGTCTCGTTCCCACGAGCCGGCCGGCGCCTCGTAGCCTTCGAGGCGCGCGATCGCCTGACGCACGCCCTGCTTGCCCGCGAGGCGCGAGTCCGGCGTGAGATGCTGCCAGCGCAGCAGGAAGCGCATGAAGTCCTGCGCCGAAACGGGGTCGATCTCGCGCCGCAGCCGGTCGAGGGTGTAGCGGTGGATGCGAGCCAGCAGACGGCGGTCGCAGTACTCGTCCTCAGGCTGCGCTGAAATAGCGCTCCGGTCCATCCGGACCTTCGCTGGGTTCGGGCGAGAAGCGGCCACGCAGCACGAAGCCGAGGCTCTCGATCTGCCTCAGGCCGCGCTCGATGTCGACGCCAGGGAGACCGAGGCGTGCTCCCAAGCGCGGCCGGCGCGACCGGACCCGAAGCCTCGGTCCAGCCGCGCAGCAGCCGCGAATCGAGCGTCGTCGCGCTCTTCGACCTGCACCAGCGCGCGCTCGGGCGGATCGATCGGCGTTTCGATAGTCGCGTCGGGGTAGAGCAGGCTGACGAGCCTGAGGTTCTCGGCCGCGAAGTAGAGGTGGTCTGAAAGTGCCTGCGGTCGAAAGACGTGCAGCCCGACCGGCCTCGATCAACTCGGTCAGCCAGGCGCCCCAGCCGGATAGCTCGCGGGCCGGCGCGACGACCAGGCTGAGCAGCGCATCGTGAGCCTCTTCGGCGTCGCGGGGTTGCGGCCAGGCTTCGTCGCGTACGCGGGCGATAGCATCGGCGTCAAGGGCTCCGAGCTCGCGGGCGCTCTCCGGCAGCGCTCGACGCAGGGTCACGGCGCGGGTGCGGCGCTCCTCCAGCGGTGCGTCGTCCAGATAGGTGTAGGGCTTGCCGCTGATGATCTCGTGGGCCATCGGCGACGGCTCCAGCGTGTCGATGGCGTGCATGCGGATCTCGCCGGCCTCGATGCTCTGGAGCACGCCGATCAGCCCGTCGAGGTCCATGGCTTCGTGGAGGCAGTCGTTGACGGTCTGGCGCACGAGCGGATGATCCGGGATCTCGAGCGGGCCCGTGACGTTCTCCTGGCAGCCGACCTGCGCCGGGAACACGGCTGCCAGCAGGTCGTCGGCGCGCATGCGCTGAATCGGCGGCGGAACCTTGCGAGCGCCGGTGAAGCGCGGCACGGCCAGGGCGCGGCCGGCGTCCCAGCGCCAGCGCACCGGGAACACGGGCGCGTAGAGCACCGCCTGCTTCAGCGACTGCTCGGCGTTGCGCGACGTGACGTAGGAGAAGCTCTCTTCGAGCGGGAAGCTATGCTGCGGCCCCAGCGACAGCACGATCGAGTCGTCGCCGGCCGCTGCCTGCAGCTCGAAGTCGAAGCGGACGCAGAAGCGCTTGCGCAGCGTCAGGCCCCAGGCGCGGTTGATCCTGGCTCCGAAGGGCGCGTGCACCACGAGCTGCATACCGCCCGTCTCATCGAAGAAGCGCTCGAACACGACGTCCGTGTCGCTGGGCATGACGCCGAGGGCATCGCGGCCGGCGCGCAGGTAGTCGATGACCTGCACAGCGCCCAGGTCGTCGAGGCCGCACTCCTGGGAGAGGAGGCGCGTGAGCTCAGGGGACGTAGCGGGCGTCGACTCATGGGAGCTCGACCCCTCTCCCTGCCCTCTCCCCTCCAGGGGAGAGGGGACGTTTTGGAGCTGCCCTCCATTCTCCGAGGGTGAGGGGTTTTCGAGCAGGGCAATGACGTCGCGACGCAGCCGCCCAACCTCCTGCGACAGCTCGCGGGTGCGACCGGGCGCCTCGCCGACCCAGAACGGGATCGTGGGCGGTGCGCCGTGAGCGTCCTCGACGCGCACCTCGGCGGAAGCGACGCGCTTGATGCGCCAGGAGTGCGTGCCGAGCAGGAAGATGTCGCCGGCCATGCTCTCGATGGCCCAGTCTTCGCCGACCGTGCCCACGACGGCGTCGTCCGGCTCGGCGATGACGCGGTAGTCGGCCATCTCCGGGATGGCGCCGCCGTTGAGGATCGATGTCATGCGGGCGCCGCGACGACCACGCAGCACGTGATTGATGCGGTCGTGGTGGAGCAGCGGCGGCGCGCGTCCTGCGCCTTCACCGACGCCCTCCGCCAGCATCTCGACGATGTCGTCGAAGTCGTCGCGGTCGAGGTCGCGGAAGGGCCAGGCGCGGCGGACGAGGTCGTAGAGACCGTCCTCGGTCCAGTCCTCGCAGGCGCACTCGGCGACGATCTGCTGAGCGAGGATGTCGAGCGGCGCGACGGGCTGAATGACGCGGTCGAGACGGCCGGCGCGCACGGCGCGGATCAGCGCGGCGCACTCGACCAGCTCGTCACGGCTGGTGGGGAAGAGACGCCCCTGCGGTTTGAGACCGAGGGCGTGACCGGAGCGGCCGACGCGCTGCAGGAAGGTCGCGACGCTGCGAGGCGAGCCGACCTGACACACGAGGTCGATGCTGCCGATGTCGATGCCGAGCTCGAGGGAGGCGGTGCAGACCAGCGCCTTGAGCTCGCCCTGCTTGAGGCGCTGCTCGACACGCAAGCGGCGGTCGCGTGAGAGGCTGCCGTGGTGGCTGGCGACCGCGTCCTCACCGAGGCGCTCGCGCAGGTTGTGGGCGACGCGCTCGGAGAGGCGGCGCGTGTTGACGAACACGAGGGTCGTGCGGTGGGCACGGATCAGCCCGGCCAGACGCTCATAGACGTCGGCCCACTGCTCGCGGGCGGCGACGGCTTCGAGGTCGGACGGCGGCACTTCGAGGTGCAGCTCGAGGTCGCGCTGGTGGCCGAGGTCGACGATGGCGCAATCGGGATTAGGGAGAACCTCACCCCCCGGCCCCCTCTCTCCTTCGACGGGGCTCAGGACATGCTTGCGAGGCGAGGGGGAGGCATTGCGGGCGACATGCTCGGTGCCGATGAGGAAGGCTGCGATCTCTTCGACGGGGCGCTGCGTGGCGCTGAGGCCGATACGGGCGGGCCGCTGCTCGCAGACGTGGTCGAGGCGGGCGAGGGAGAGGGAGAGGTGGCTGCCGCGCTTGTCGCGCGCGAGGGCGTGGATCTCGTCGACGATGACGGTGCGGACGTGGCGCAGGGTCTCGCGGGCGCGGGCGGCGGTGAGCATGAGGTAGAGCGACTCGGGGGTCGTGATCATGATGTGCGGCGGCGTTTTGACGTAGGCCTGGCGGTCCTTCTGCGACGTGTCGCCGGTGCGCAGACCGACGCGAATCTCGGGCCAGGCGCCGAAGCCGGGCAGCGAGCCGCCGACGGCGTAACCGAGGTCGGCGGCGACCTCGGCGAGCTCCTGTAGCGGCGCTTCGAGGTTGCGCTGGATGTCGTTGCCGAGCGCCTTGAGGGGCGAGACGTAGACGATGCGGGTCTGGTTGGGGAGGTCGCCGGCTTCGGCCTGCTTGACGAGGGCGTCGATGCCGCAGAGGAAGGCGGCGAGCGTCTTGCCGGAGCCGGTGGGCGCGGCGATGAGGACGTCGCGGCCGGACTGGATCAGGGGCCAGCCAGCGGTCTGGGCGTCGGTAGGGGCCTCGAAGCGGCGACGGAACCACTCTGCGATGACGGGGTGGAAGGCGAAGCCGGGCTCGGTACCCCGGGCTGAACCCCGGGGCATCAGGGCAACCTCTCCCCCCATCCCCCTCTCCCTTCGACCCGGCTCAGGACATGCTTGCGAGGCGAGGGGGAGCCTTCATTGCTCGATCGGTTGATTGTTTGATTGTTACGCGCGTTTTTTCGCGGTTTCTTCTGGGGAATCGAGTCTGAGGGCGGCGCGATGGGGCCCGGGATGGGCGATTCGTGTTGATTGAATGCGGTGTCGGTCATGGGGGATACGGGCCGTCCTGTCGGGCCGAGAATGAGAACGTGTGTACGACAGGATACGGCGTCGGGCGGGAGATCGCAACGGGATGCTGTCAGGGGGTGTCAGGAGTCATTGTCGATCTGCTTGTCGATGAAGCTCAAGAAGTTGCTGCCTAGACTTGAGATAACAGGCTGCAACATGCCGCGTCCCGTCACGGTGGTATGAAATTCACTTGTGCGCGTGAGGCCCCGACCATACAGGTCTTTCCCTAGTTGGTCGTAGAAGTCACGTTTCCCTTTCCAGTCTGGCAACGCGTCGCTCGATAGCCGTGGCGATGCCACCCATCATGCTAGTTAGGAACGGGAAGATTGTGGTGCCTGAAAGTAGCCAACCGGATCACTTAGATACTTCAACAGGCGAAGATGAGATGGAGTAAGCGCAATCGATTAAATCACAGAAAAATGAGCTTTAAGTCATCTTCCGGAGCAGAAGGGAGTCGCTGAATTCTGAACGGCTTCCTCAGTGCATCGCAACTTCTCTTCTTGATGAGTTCTCGGATGGCAATTTGGGAAGCATGAATGGTCTGTCGCTCTATGAAGCTTTCATTTCTCGAAAGGTATTCAGGCGTTGATGTACTCGAATTTAGCTTGCAATTCTTCGATAGCTTCAGCAATCGACTTTAGTCCTAGTCATCGCGACGCTGCTCTAAAGGAGGCGTGAAGATAATAGGCGATCAGCTCTGCCGCAGGGCCGCCCACGACAGGTATCGCTGACAGAATTGCCTTCGTGAACTGCATTGACCGCGTCACCGGATGAACGCTCCGGTTTGCTGACGAGGTCACTCATGATTTAGCCGCACCTTGTGTAGCCGCAGGAGCGGCAGGTGAGGCAGCCTTCGGCGAAGACGATTCTCGCTGCCGCAATCGGGGCAGAGGAGGCCGGTGGCGATTTCGGAGAAGGGCAGGGCGGGTCGAGGCGGGAGGTAGGCGCTGCCCCGGGTGGTGGCGCGACGGCCGCGAGACGGTCGGTTGGCGGCGGAGCCGGGGGTCAGGGAGAGGTCTTCGGGAACCTCACCACCCCCCAGCCCCCTCTCCCTGCGGGGAGAGGGGGAGCCTGTCTGCTGAGTAGACGGCAGGTCATCGACCTTAGCGTAAGCTTCGTATTCGGATGGACCGCCGGATCGCCCTTCGAGTCCCCTTCGACCCGGCTCAGGATGCAACTCAGGACGAGCGGTTGCAGTACCCCGGGCTGAACCCCGGGGCATCCCTTCCGACGACTCCTCGGCCGGTGTGAGGAAGCGCAGTTCGAGCCAACGGAAGATGTAGTCGACGAGGCTGGTGGCGCTGGGGATCTGGGGGTTGGTGGTGAGGCCGGCGGGCTCGAAGTGGACGCCGCGGAACTTGCCGACGAGGGTGCGCAGCGGTACGCCGTACTGCAGCGAGTACGAAGTGAGCATGGCGACCGAGTCCATGAGGCCGCGGATGGTGCTGCCTTCCTTGGAGATGGTGACGAAGATTTCGCCGGGGGTGCCGTCGGCGAAGAGGCCGACGGTGACGAAGCCCTCCTGCTCGCCGACGCGGAACTTGTGAGTGATGGAGTTGCGTTCGTCGGGCATGTGGCGCCGATGCGGGGCTTCGCCGGCCGGGGCGAACGGCTCGGGCAAGGGCGCGGCGACTCCGGATTCGCCGTCGGCGACGTGGGAGAGGACCTGGCCGGTGCGGGAGCCGTCGCGGTAGATGGTGATGCCCTTGCAGCCTTCGCGGTAGGCGAGCAGGTAGGCGGCGGCGACGTCGTCCGTGGTGGCGTTGCGGGGGAAGTTGATCGTCTTGCTGACGGCGTTGTCGACGTGGCGCTGGAAGGCGGCCTGCATGCGCACGTGCCACTCGGGCGCGATCTCGTGGGCGGTGACGAAGCGGCGTTTGGCGGCCTCGGGCACATCGTCGCGCTGCTGGAGGCTGCCGCCGGCCGCGAGGTAGTCGACGAGCTCCTGGGAGTAGAAGCCCTGCTCGCGGGCAACAGCCTCGAAGACGGGGTTGACCTCGGTGAGGCGCACGGGCTGCGTGGGGCGTTTGGGGTCGAGGAAGTGCTGGCGGGTGAAGGCGAGCGCGAAGGCGGGCTCGATGCCGCCGGAGCAGTCGGCGATGATGCTGAGAGTGCCGGTGGGCGCGACGGTGGTGCGGGTGGCGTTGCGCAGGGGACGGGAGATAGCGGTATCGGGGGTTGAAACCCGTGGCAACGAATCGCGGGCAGCGGCGGTTGCATGGGGAAGGTTCGCTTCGTTTGCGGTGCCCCGGGCTGAACCCCGGGGCATCTCGGACTCAGCGCGTGTTGTGGATGGTACGGAGCTTACCTCATCCCCCGGCCCCCTCTCTCCTTCGACCTGGCTCAGGACATGCCTGCGAGGCGAAGGGGAGATTTCAGGGAACTCGGGGCCGTAGATGGAGGCGGGCCAGGCTGGGAAGGGGCCGCGTTCGGCGGCGAGGGCCTCGGAGGCGGCGTCGGCGTGGCGGCGGATGAAGGCGGAGACGCGATCGGCGAGGTCGAGGGCGGCTTCGGAGTCGTAGGGGATGTCGAGCTGATAGAGGAGGTCGGCCCAGCCCATGACGCCGAGGCCGATCTTGCGGGTGAGTCGCGTCTGAGTCGCGATGGCCTCGACGGGGTAGGCGTTCATGTCGATGACGTTGTCGAGGAAGCGCACAGCGATCGGGATGGCGGCGGCGAGGGCGTCCCAGTCCAGTTCGCAAGCATCAGGCAACAGGCTACCGACAACAAGGGGGTCGGCACCCGGGGTTGAAACCCCAGGCATCGTGGTGTCGGATGCAGCACCCGGGGTTGAACCCCGGGGCATCGGGGCTACCTCTCCCTCCGGCCCCCTCTCTCCTTCGACCTCGCTCAGGACAGGCCTGCGAGGCGAGGGGGAGTCGGGCTGGTCGGACGGGGGTCCTTCGAGAGCCTCAGGATGAGCGGAATCTAAGCCCACGGAGTCTCCTACGTCGCGTGGTTCGACCCTTCGTCCCGGCTCAGGAGAACCAGGCTCACCACGAACGGAGGTGGAAAACTCGGAAGCTTGAGACTTGCCGCTTGAAGCTGGCGGCTTCTCGACCACGAAGCGGGCGAGGTTGAGCGAGCCGAGGTTGCAGGCTTCGTAGGGCAGGAGTGGCTGCTCGCCGCAGGGGTTGGTGGCTTCGATGCGGCCGAGGGCGGGCGTGGGGTTGTCGGCGTTGATGCGGTCGAGGAAGACGAGGCCGGGGTCGCCGTTGCGCCAGGCGTTGGCGACGATCTGGTCGAAGATGTCGCGGGCGCGGCGGCGCGCGACGACCTCGCCGGTGCGCGGGTTGACGAGATCGTAGCCGGCGCCGGATTCGACGGCGCGCATGAAGTCGGTGTCGGCGGCGACGGAGATGTTGAAGTTGGTCAGCGTGACCATGTCGGCCTTGACGTTGATGAAGGCTTCGATGTCGGGGTGATGCACGTCGAGGATTGCCATGTTGGCGCCGCGACGGGTGCCGCCCTGCTTGATCGCCTCAGTGGCGGCGTCGAAGACGCGCATGAAGGAGACGGGGCCGGATGCGACGCCGCCGGTGCTGCGCACGATGTCGCCGGCGGGGCGCAGGCGGCTGAAGCCGAAGCCGGTGCCACCACCGCTCTGATGAATCAGGGCGGTGTCTTTGACGGACTCGAAGATGCTGGCCATGGAGTCTTCGACGGGCAGGACGAAGCAGGCCGCGAGCTGCTGCAGGGGCCGTCCGGCGTTGCCGAGGGTGGGGGAGTTGGGCAGGAACCGCAGCGAGGTCATGAGGTCGTAGAAGACGGCGGCCCAGCGGGCTACGGGGTCGCTGACCTCTCCCCCCGGCCCCCTCTCCCTGCGGGGCGAGGGGGAGTCAGTGTGGGTATAGAGGCGCTCGGCCTGGGCGATGTTGTCGGCGACGCGGCGGAAGAGCTGCTCCGCGGTCTCGATGGGCTGGCCGGCGTCGTCTTTGGCGAGGTAGCGTCGTTCGAGGACGACGCGGGCGTTTTCGGCGAGAACGAGCTTATGCGGCGCTTTGCCGCGAGAGGTTTTCGCGGTCATGGGCGGTCAGTGTAGCACAGAATCCGCTCAAGTGTTCGCCTTTGGGCGCGTGTGCAGGTCACTTGTTATAGTCGGCAGGTGCAAGAGGCGACGACGCAGCAAGCTTTGCCGATCGGCTCGCCGTGGCTGCGCATCTCGGCATTTCTGGTCGACGCGGCGATCATCATCGTTATCGACGTGGCGCTGGCGACGAGCATCCCGGGCGTCGGTACGACGGAGCGCTCGGCGCTCGCGCTGTTCCTGCTGGCGACGGCGGTGTACGACATCGGTTCGTGGATCTGGCTGAGCGCAACGCCGGGGCAGCTGCTGATGGGCCTTTACGTGACGGACAAGGCGGGGGCGCATCTGACGCCGGACCGGGCGATCCTGCGCTACCTGATCCTGTTCGTGGGCGGGATCGTGGTGATCGGGCACATGATCAGCCTGGCGCTGATTTTCGTGGACTCGAAGCAACGCCGGGCGATCCATGATCGGGTGGCGGGGACGCTGGTGCTGCGGGTGACGGAAGAGGAATACAAACGTCGTCAAGAAGGCCGCGACCGTTTCTGATCGTGCTGTCGCAAGAGATTACGGGCCGTGCGACGAGTCATGGACCCGAGTCTAGATAGCGGGCAGGATGCCTCAGTGTCCACGGCGAGCCGAGGCGCCTCGGCCGTAGAGACGTTGGGACGATGCAGCGTCTGATGGCGTTACGGGGTGAGCCCCCGCCCGAGATTGCTTCGCCTCGCTGCCGCGATGGGTCGCAAAGCATTTGCTCGAGGCGATTCGTGGGTTCGTCCGGAAGACGCTGCGCCGGTGATGGACGTGCCGGTGCTGGGTAGGCGCGAGCGTTCGTGGGCGAATGGAGGGAGCGCGGAGGTTCGGGCGTCGGCGATCCCCTCACCCTAACCCTCTCCCCCGGGAGAGGGGATGAGTCATCGACGGTCGGGGCGTGCGTGGCAGTCTACGGGGCGAGGGCGAGGCGTAGCAGGCAGAGAAGGGGCCTGATCGGCGAAGCGGCAGCGGGGTAGAAAAAGGGGCGGCGCCCGGAGGGGTTCGGGCGCCGCCAAGAAGGTTCGTCGGCAGTGACGGGGCAGGGACCGCCGACGAGGGGAAAGCTAGTTAGCGAGATTTACGCTTGGGCTTTTCGCGCTGACTAATGCGCTGCCCGCAGCAGTCTTTGAAGTTCTGCTTGTGGCTTTGCTTCGCAGGACCTTGCTGGCGGCACTTGCAGCCCGAGGACTCGTTACCTTTCTTGCCATTTGCCAGGTCCTCCTTTCGTAGTGTGGTCTGTGAGCGGTTGCCGCTCTCGACCCCAGCTATTACTAGACTCTTTACCCGATGAGTCTTAGCTGCAGCCGCTGGTGCTGCCGCAGTTTTCGCAGCGGTAGCAGGTGCCGGAGCGCGTCATGATCCAGCCGCAGTTGGCGCAGGCCGGGGCGTCGGCCTGGACGCGAGGGCCTCGGTAGGCGGTCGAGCCGCTGCCGCTGGTGCCGAGGACCGGCAGGGCATCGGCGGAGCCACCGGCGATCGGTGGCAGCGAGGGCGCTACCTCACCCCCCGGCCCCCTCTCCTTGCGAGGCGAGGGGGAGTCTGACTCCTGAGTTTCGACGGGGGCGATGACGAACTGGGTCTGGACGGCGTCGTACTGGGCGGTGAGGCGGGCTCGTTCGCCCTCGGTGAGGATGCCGAGCTCCTGCTTGGCTGCGTCGTCGAGGAACTGCGAGGCGAGCCAGCGGAAGATGTAGTCGACGATCGACTGCGCCATGGGGATTTCGCGGTTCATGGTGCGGCCCATGGGCTCGAAGCGCATGTAGCTGAAGCGCTGCACGAGGTCGCGTAGGGGGACGCCGTACTGGAGGGCGTAGCTGATGGCGCGCCCGAAGGCCTCGCAGAGGCCGGCGGTGGTCGAGCCCTGCTTGGCGATCGAGACGAAGACTTCGCCGGGGTTGCCGTCTTCGTACATGCCGACCGTGATGTAGCCTTCGTGACCTTCGATGTCGAACTTGTGGGTCACGGAGCTGCGGGTGTCGGGCATCTTGCGACGCACCGGCTGGTAGATGGTGACGATCTGAGGTTCGCCCTCACCCTGACCCTCTCCCAGAGGGCGAGGGGAAGAAGAGGACTTGTCGTCGCTCTTGGTGCTGAGGGGCTGCACGGCCTTGGAGCCGTCGCGGTAGATGGCGATGGCCTTGACGCCGGCCTTCCAGGACTCGACGTAGGTGTTGAAGATGTCGTCGGCGGTGGCCTCGTTGGGCACGTTGACGGTCTTGGAGATGGCGCCGGAGATGAAGGGCTGGATGGCGCCCATCATCTTGACGTGGCCCATGGGGTCGATCGAGCGCTCGCCCTTGTCGGCGCGGAAGGCGCAGTCGAAGACCGGCAGGTGCTCGTCCTTGAGGGCGGGGGCGCCCTCGATGGTGCCCTCGGCGTCGATGTAGGCGACGATGGCTTCGACCTGCTCCGGGGTGTAGCCGAGGCGGGCGAGGGCGCGCGGGACGGTGTTGTTGACCATGCGCAGCATGCCGCCGCCGACCAGCTTCTTGTACTTGATCAGGGCGATGTCGGGCTCAACGCCGGTGGTGTCGCAGTCCATCATGAAGGCAATGGTGCCGGTGGGCGCCAGGACGGTGGCCTGGGCGTTGCGGTAGCCGTGCGCCTCGCCGAGCGAGAGGGCTTCGTCCCAGGCGGCGGTGGCGGCGCCGGCGAGGCCCTCGTCGTTGAGCAGGGAGCGCTCGATGTCGTAAGAGGCGGCGCGGTGCTTGGCGATGACGCGCAGCATGGGCTCGCGGTTCACGGGGTAGGCCTCGAAGCTGCCGACGCGGGCGGCGATGTTGGCCGACTGGGCGTAGGCGCGGCCGGTCATGACGGCGGTGAGGGCGGCGGCGTAGGCGCGGCCGGCGTCGGAGTCGTAGGGCAGGCCGAGGGTCATGAGCGTGGCGCCGAGGTTGGCGTAGCCGAGGCCGAGCTGGCGCATGGCGTGCGCGTTGGCCTCGATCTTCGCGGTCGGGTAGCCGGAGTGCCCGACGACGATCTCCTGCGCCGTGATCATGATGTCGACGGTGTGGGTGTAGGCCTCGACGTCGTAGTAGAGGCGGCCGGTGGTCTCGTCTTCGCGCAGGAACTTGAGCAGGTTGATGCTCGAGAGGTTGCAGGCCGAGTTGTCGACGTGCATGTACTCGGAGCAGGGGTTGCTGGCGTTGATCGGCGCGGTGTTGGCGCAGGTGTGCCAGTCGTTGATCGTGGTGTCGAACTGCATGCCGGGGTCGCCGCAGGCCCAGGCGGCCTGCGAGATGGCGCGCAGGACGTCGGCGGCGTTGACGACCTCGATGAGCGAGCCGTCGCTGACGCCGCGCAGCTCCCAGGGGCCGCCGTTGATGGCGGCGCGCATGAAGTCGTCGGTGGCGCGGACGCTGTTGTTGGCGTTCTGGAACTGGACGCTGGCCCAGGCTTCGCCGTTGAGCGACATGTCCCAGCCGGCGGCGCCGAGGTCGTAGGCCTTCTTCTCTTCCCTGGCCTTGGACTCGATGAACTCCATGACGTCGGGATGGTTGGAGTTGAGGATGACCATCTTGGCGGCGCGGCGGGTGGTGCCGCCGGACTTGATCGAGCCGGCGATGGCGTCGGCGCCGCGCATGAAGGAGACGGGGCCGGAAGCGACGCCGCCGCCGGAGAGGTACTCGCGCGAGGAGCGGATGGTCGAGAGGTTGATGCCGGAGCCGGAGCCGCCCTTGAAGATCATGCCCTCGGTGCGGCACCAGTCGAGAATCGACTCCATGTCGTCCTCGACGGAGAGGATGAAGCAGGCGGAGCACTGGGGCTTGGCCTTGGTGCCGACGTTGAACCAGACGGGGCTGTTGAAGCAGGCGAGCTGGTGAATCAGGATGTGGCGCAGCTCGTGCTCGAAGGTCAGGGCCTCGTCCTCGGTGGCGAAGTAGGGGACGCCGCTGCGCACGCCGGTCGCGAGGTCGAGGTCGGCGGGCTCGCGGCCCCACTTACCGATCTCGCCGACGATGCGGTCGACCATGTCGCGGGCGCTGGTCTCGCGCGCCGGGGTGCCGATGCGGCCGCGGAAGTACTTGGAGGCGACGACCTGGGTGGCGGTCTGGGACCAGAACGACGGGATCTCGATGTCGGTCTGCTCGAAGAACGTCTTGCCGGACTCGTCGGAGATGGACGCGGTGCGTCTATCCCAGTCGATGAGGTCGTAGGCGCTAACGCCGGGGGTGGTGAAGAAGCGCGTGAGCCGAAGCTCGGGGCGCTCGTCACGGGAGGTGCTGAGTCCGGGGTAGATTGTCGTAGTCATCTGCGGGGGGTCTTCTTTCTCGACTAGCTTGCGTGTCTTACTGAGGTTCTCCTGGTAAGCTCCTTAATCTGCGTCAGTCGAATCTTCAACCGAATCTCTTTTGATTTGTCTTCTCTGCTGATAGCCACGCGTCGGATCGATCGTCGCTTATTGGATCCCGCCGACCAACGGTCCTCACCTCGGGCGTTCTGCTCAAACTTCTCATACAGCGACTCATGGCCAGACTGTGTCCAGCGCCAACGTCCATATCGTATTCGTACGTATCGGTCAGCGACTTAGTAAGTCATGCTCCGTACGTCGTCCTTTTGCCGCTCATGGTAGCAAGTCTGTATCTGACCCAGTCCCGATGGTCCGCGATCCGCGATGCTCTATTCCACAGTCCAATACGAACGTTGCAACGCGTCGCGGTGTCCACGGGAATCGCGCCTCTGCATCTTAAGCACCGCCCGAGTACGCGCTCGTTCGCGCCGCTTCACTCGCCATAGCGATGTATCCGCATGTGTTAATCGCTCTGGCCTCTTGCTCGTTTCGGTATGTCATGAGCGATCGAGTAAGCGGTCAGGCCTCCGTCTGACAATGATAGCCGATCGCTGAATTCTGCGCGTGATTCCAAGGCTGCGTAACTTCCCGAGCTGGAATAGACTCTCGCTGTGCGAGTCGAACCGATTCGTCGTACACGATCTAGCCATCAGTAGTCTTGGATCGAAGTTCGGCAGCGCTGACGATCGCAAGACCGAATGGCCGGGAAGCCTATTGTAGCTCGGCGAATGGACGCTGATCGCATCACTTGTCGTCCTCGTAGAGGCTGCGGCGGTTGTAGGCGCCGGTCTGGAGCTCGAAGCCCTCTGCGGCGGCCCTGGCGCGCAGCTCGTCCTCGGGGCGGCCCATCTCGCGCACCATGAGGCGCATGACCTGACCGCCCATGGCGAGGTTACGCAGGAGCTTGACCTGCTGCTCGGTCCAGGGCTTGCCGGCGTTGCGGACGTCGCGCGGGTCGACGGTCTCGCTCATCGGCGCGGGCCTCGGCCCTGCATGTGCGCGCGCTCCCTCAACCTACCCCCCCCCCCCCACCCCCCCCCCTTCGCATTGGGGTGAACGCGCTGCGTCCTCACGAGCCTGCTCCTGCCGAACGCGGCTGCTGCTGCTGCGGGCCGGTGGCGACGGTCATGCGGTAGGCGGGACCGGGCGGGACGCCGGCGACGTTGAGGCGGAAGCGGATGATCTGGCCCTGGACCTTGAGCTCGGTGCCGTCGTCCAGGGAGAGGCGGAGGGCGCCCTGCCTGCGCGAGAGCAGTGGCGTATCGACGATGGGGCGCAGGGTGACGCTGCCACGGTCCATATCGACCTGACAGGTTCCCTCCGCGACGATTTCGCCGCTCGCGGTAAACAGCTTGCCAAACGATTCGATGATCACTTTTTTCTACTCGGCCCCTGCCTGATCTTGTTTACGAGTTGTACTTCCGAGGCTCAATGCTCGTCTCATTAATGGCTACTTCCCTAGCGCCGGGCGGCCCGGCGTGCGTGTCTGTCGGTAATCGCCACGGGCGCGGCCGGCTCCGACTTCGAGCGCGGCGGGCGGCAGCAGCGGCGGCTGGGCGGCGCCGGCGCGGCGGGCGGGACGTCGCGGCGCCACGCGGGAGCGCTCGATCTCGGCCTGCAGCTCCTCGAGGCTGACGAAATCGCGGTAGTGCGAGGCGAAGCGCACGTAGGCGGCGTAGTTGAGCTCGCGCAGGCTGTCCATGACGAGGTCGCCGATGTCGGTGTAGGGGACCTCGGCGTTGCCGCGCGCCAGCAGGGTCTGCTCGACCTCGTCGACGATGGCGTCGATCTCGACGGCGCTGACCGAGAGCTTGGCGCAGGAGCGCCGGATGCCGCTGCGCACCTTCTCGCGCGAGAACTCTTCGCGGCGCCCGTCCTTCTTGACGACCATGAGGTGCGCCGCCTGGACGCGCTCGTAGGTGGTGAAGCGCTTGCCGCAGGAGAGGCACTCGCGGCGGCGCCGAATACCGTCATCGGCCTCGCGGGAGTCCGTGACTTTGGTGTCGGCGTAGGCGCAGTACGGGCAGCGCATTGTTAGCTACGAGCTTTCAGCTATCAGCGATCAGCTTCCTGGCGGGGTTGCTGTTCGGCTCTTGACGTGCCCCGGTCTTTGAGGGGCGCTCGGTGATAGTACACCAGATGTAGAGGCTGTCAAGGCATTCGAACCCTACATTTTGTGTCGAGATGAAGAAGATGTGTCGTCATAAGGCGCCGCGTTATGGTCGGAACGGGAGAAGAACCCCTCCCTCTGCCTGCGGGCAGGGCGGCGGCGCGGGGTGGGGCCCTACGCGTGCGGGCGGCGGCCGATGGCGGCCCAGGGGGCCTGGCTCATGTTGCGCAGGGCTTCTTTGATCGCAGACGAGGTCGGCTGGATCCGGGTTGTAGACGAGGGGCTCGTCGCCGACGGTGACGAAGCAGCGGTCGAGCCAGGGCTTGGCGAGATCGAGGACGGCGGGGACGAGCCGCTTGCGCAGGGTGAGCTGAATCATGGCGACGGGGCCGTCGCGGCCCATGCCGGACATTTCGGTGAGCCGGAAGCCGGCTTCGCGCAGGACGTCGACGAGGCCGGCGGAGTCGCCGCTGGCGAAGAAGCGCATGGTGATGTTGCCGAGGGCGAGCTTGCGCGCCATGAAGATGCCGAGCGCGGTGCCGGACGCGAAGCCGGCGCCGAAGCCGACGATCATGATCGGGTTGCCGAGGTCGCTGAACACGAGCGTGGCGGCGATGACGTAGACGGTGGCCTCGACGAAGCCGAGCGCGGGCGCGAGCAGGCCGCGCCCTTCGACGATGAAGACGGTCTTCATGGTGGCGAGCGAGACGTCGACGGTTCGCAGGCACGCGATGACGAGGGCGATTCCGATGGCTTCGAGCACTTTTCTATCCTGATCCGTTGGGGGATTGCCAGCCTGTCGTGACGGCGCGGATGACGGGGCTGGTTACGCCTTTCGCATCGAGCTTCTTCGCGGGTAGAGGTGTCGTTTCAGCCTAACAACGTGTCGTTGGCTTAAACAACGAACCATGTTTCTTGATCGCGCTATCGCGAGAGGCTTCGAGGCGCGCGTCGAATCATGTGGTGTCGGCGGTTATGCAGAGCAGGATTTGGCGTCGAGCGAGGTAGTCGAGGCATAAAGCGGACCCGGGACGCCGCACCCTCTCCCTTGATCCCTCTCCCTCCCCGAGGGCGAGGGGACGCTGGAACGGCTACGCAGGTTCTTGGGCGAGGCGGTGGAGGGCGGGGCCGGCGATGCGGTGGGTGGTCCACTCGGACATCTGCACGGCGCCGAGGGTGGCGTAGAAGTCGATGGCGGGCTGGTTCCAGTCGAGGACGGACCATTCGAAGCGACCGTAGTCGCGCTCGACGCAGAGGCGCGCGAGGTAGCTGAGCAGGGCCCGGCCGACGCCGCGGCGACGGTGCTCGGGGCGGACGTAGAGGTCTTCGAGCCAGAGGCCGGGCTTGCCGGTCCAGGTCGAGTAGTTCTGGAACCAGAGGGCCCAGCCGGCGGGCACACCGTCGAGGCGGGCGATGACGGCCTCGGCGGCGGGACGGGCGCCGAAGAGGGCGTCGTGTAGCTGCTGCGGCGTCGCCTGGGCGGCTTCGGGTTCGTGCTCGTAGTCGGCGAGCTCCTGGATGAGCTGCATGATCAGCGGCACGTCGGCGGGCGTGGCGGGATCGATGCGTATCGAGGGGTCGTCGGGCATGGGGGCAGCGTACTACGAGGTGACGATGGAACCCCTCCCCTGCCTGCCTGCATCTCCCTCCCCGTTTACGGAGAGGGAGATCGAGGGTCGAGCGCGGCTGGCGCGGAGGACGAGGCTCAACGTGCGGAGGATGAGTCCGTGAGCTTCGACACGGACGAGGCCTCCGAACCGGGGTTGCCGCGCCTCGCTGCCGCGATGGCTCGCAACGACGGCTTTTGGGGGTCGCGGCGGGAAAAGGGGGGAGCAGTGGTGTTAGGCGGGGCGTTTGCTATCCCCTCACCCTAACCCTCTCCCCCGGGAGAGGGGATTTCGTCAGGCGGAGCGGGTAGTCCGTAATGACGAAGACGTCCCGTCGGCTTGAGAAAAAGGCGTAGGGGCGCAGCATGCTGCGCCCCTACGTGTCGTCTGTCGAGGCGATGCGCTCGAGCTAGCGGGCGGTGACGCCGCGACGCAGGAAGGCCGGGAGCTCGGTGTCGAGGTCGGGGACCTGGGGCATGGAGCCGAAGGGCGCGCGGGCGTCCGAGCGCGCGACTTCGTGACGGGCGGGCTCGCGGGTGTCGGGAGCCGGCGGCAGGTCCTCTTCTTCGTCGTACTCGGGCTCGACGTCGTTGGCACGCGCTTCGAAGCCGGTGGCGATGACGGTGACCTTGACCTCGTCGCCGAGGTTCTCGTCGATGGCGGCGCCGAAGACGATCTCGGCGTCGGCGTCGACGACGCCCTGGATGACCTGCGCTGCCTGGTTGACCTCGAGGATGCCGAGGTTCTTGCCGCCGACGACGTTGAACAGGACGCCGCGGGCGCCGCGAATGCTGACGTCGAGCAGCGGGCTGGTGACGGCGAGGCGGGCGGCTTCGGCGGCGCGGTTGTCGCCGCGGGCCCTGCCAATCGCGAGCAGCGCCGGTCCGGCCTGACCCATGATCTTGCGCACGTCCGCGAAGTCGAGGTTGATCACGCCGGGCAGGGTGATGACCTCGGAGATGCCCTGGATGGCCTGGCGCAGGACGTCGTCGGCGCTGCTGAAGGCTTCCTCCAGCGTGGTCTTGGCGTCGCTGAGCGTGAGCAGGCGGTCGTTGGGGATGACGATCAGGGTATCGACCTTGTCGCGCAGGGCCGCGATGCCCTCTTCGGCGCGCTGGGCCCGCTTGCCGCCCTCGAAGCCGAAGGGCTTCGTGACGACGCCGATGGTCAGGGCGCCGGCCTCGCGCGCAACTTCGGCGACGACGGGTGAGGCGCCGGTGCCGGTACCGCCACCCATGCCGGAGGTGACGAAGACCATCTCGGCGTCACGCACGGCCTCGCGCAGCTCGTCGCGACTCTCTTCGGCGGCGCGCTGGCCCTTACCGGGGTCGCCGCCGACGCCGAGGCCCTTAGTGAGCTTGTCGCCGATGCGGATCTGGACGTCGGCCTGGATGTGCATGAGCGCCTGGCCGTCGGTGTTGACGGCGACGAGCTCGACGCCGGGTATCTTTTCCGCGGCCATGCGGTTGACGGCGTTGCAGCCGCCACCGCCTACGCCGATTACTTTGATCGGCGGGAGTCCATCGAATTGACTCTTACCTGCCATATCGCCCCTCTTTCTTTTCTGTCCTGCGCGATTGGTTGTTCGCCTGACAAATGTTGATTTGACCGTCCCTGTAACGTCGTCTGATCCGTATCGCTTTTGTTGTCCTGCGCGGGAGGTTGGATTGATGGTTGTGAGGCCTGACGTGACCGCCCATGAGACGTCTCTTTTTCCGGCTGCCGCCGAGCGATGTTCGACGCGTGGCCTGCGGCGGGCGGCGATGACTGCGGGCCGGGCTGGTCGCCGAGCAAGGAAAGCTGCTTTCCGTTGATTAGAGCCATCGCAGTCCTGTTCGTTCATCTCTATCTCATTCGGGCAGGAGGACCCGGAACCAATCGCCGATGCGCTTGAAGAGACCATCGAAGGCGCTGGGGCCGGACGGGCCCTGGCTGAGCGGCGCGAGGTCCTGGCCGCCCATGGCCCACTGCAGCAGGCCGACGCCGGTCGCGAACGCGGGGTCGTGCAGCTCATCGACGAGGCCGAAGATGTGGCTGGGCATGCCGATGCGCGCCGGCATGCCGGTGACCTGCTCGGCCAGGAGATCGAGGCCGGGGAGGCGCGCGGTGCCGCCGGTGAGCACGAGACCGGCGGAGACGAGCTCGACGTCGGTGGCGATTTTGACCTCGTTGACGATCAGCTCGAGGATCTCTTCGCAGCGGGCCTGGATGATCTCGCAGACCAGGCGTCGCGGATAAGTGCGCTGGCGCTCGGCGCCGAACGCCTCGATGTCGATCGTCTCGTCGGCGGGCACGGCGCTGGGCAGAGCGTTGCCGTAGACCTCCTTGGCGCCCTCGGCGCTGTGGTAGGGGCAGCGGAGGCCAACCACGAGGTCGCGCGTGATGTGGTTGCCGCCCATGGGCACGGTCGCGGTGTGCTGGATGCTGCCCTCGATGAACACGGAGATGTCGGTGCAGCCACCGCCGATGTCGGCGACGACGACGCCCTGACGGCGCTCTTCAGCGGTGAGGACGGCCTCGGCGCTGGCCAGCGGCTGCAGCACGATGTCGTCGACCTCGACGCCGGCAGCCTGCACGACCTTGCTGACGTTAGCGATGGCGCTGCTGGCGACGGTGATGATGTGCGCTTCGACGTCGAGGCGCTGACCGTACATGCCGAGCGGGTCGCTGACGTTGTCCTGGCCGTCGACGATGAAGTAGCGCGGCAGGACGTGCAGGATCTCACGGTTGGCGGGAATCGAGATGATCTTGGCGCCCTCGAGAGCGCGAGCGATGTCGTCGGACGAGATCGGGCGGTTGCGGTCCGGGACGGCAACGATGCCGCGGTTGTTGACGCTCTGGACGTGCGCGCCGCTGAGGCCGACGTGGGCCGAAACGATGCGTGTTCCGGAAGCACGTTCGGCCTTTTCGACAGAGGCGCGAATCGCCTCGGTGGCCTCGCGGATGTTATCGACCATGCCCTTGCTGATGCCGATCGAGGGCGCGACGCCGACTCCGAGGATGCGCGTCTCGCCGGTACCGGCCGCGACTTCGCCGACGATGGTGCAGACCTTTGTGGTGCCGACGTCGATGGCTGCGAAGGTGCCGGCTCTCATGAGCGCGCCTCCGGCCCGCGCAGGGCAAACGAGCAAACCGGCAAACGAGCAAAGAGCTCGCCGGCTTCGCCGGGCAGACCTGAAGGTCTGCAGCTACAACCGATCATTTGGCTATTCATAGGTGACCCGCCCTCCGAAGCGCAGATCGACGGACTTGGGCGTGTAGCCCTTGGCTGTGAGGTCGTTGAGGAGCGCGGAGAGCACCGCGACTTTGTATTCGTAAGAGCGCTCGTCGCCGAAGGTGACGCGCATGCCGCCATCGAACACGGCGGTGATACCGACATCGGCCTGGTAGTCGAGCTCTTTGACGCTCTGGCCGAGGGCGCTCGGCGCCTCGCTCATGATCTTCTGGGCTAACGCAATGGCGTCGGGGTGCACGCGATCGCCGGGCGACATTATGCGGTCGTTACCCTGCTCGACGATGCGAGGCGCGGGGCCATCGGGCGCACCGGAGGAGAGGACGACACCGTCCTGGTCTACGGGGTAGTCGTGGCCACCGATCGACCAGAAGGCGACGGGCACGCGCTCCTGAACCGTAATCGTGATGCCGTTGGGCCAGTTGCGCACGATGGTCGCGGTCTTGACGGCGGGGATGGCGTCGAGCGCCTGGGTGGCCTGCGCGACAGGCAGGCGCAGCATGCTCTTGCCCTGCAGACCGGTGATCGCGGCGAGCGATGCCTGATCGAGGTTCTGAGTACCCTGGACCTCGATGTTCTGCACGGTGAGGTAGGGCGAGCGCAGGGCAACGTAAGTGCCACCGGCGACGAGGACGATGGGTATAAGGGCGAGCAGCAAGCGCCAACGGAACCGTCTCTGAGGTTTGGGGTTCTGTCGCGCTGTTGTCTCGGGCCGCCGGCGGGGGCTGCGGTCCTTGGCCAAGGGCTACTCCTCGCTATGTCGAGAGCCGGCTAATCCGACTACACGCCTTAGCAGTCCGTGAAAGCTTACTCTTATTGACGACTAAAGTCTCGCATGTGCGTGAGGATTATGGAAGGTTTAAGGCGGTTATGTGGCGTATCAGCCGTGACCGAGGCCCGAAACCAGTTACCGAAGCACAAAGATAGCCGATTCGCCACGTTAGAAAGTCCCGATGGCGCCGCCGAAGCGTGCAGCTCGGTGTCCGGCGTATGACGCCGGGACAGCGCACGAACATCAACCGAAGCACGAAAAGCGCCTCGAAATGAAGCGCAGCGTGGGGTGCCGACGAGGCGTCTATGGGAACTCGACGCCGCAGGGAGGACGCCTCGACGAGCCATCGAGGAGCGCGCGCCGTAGCGCTTTCGAGCCGTGCGAGACGGGGCGCGATCAGGCATCGCCGAAGCCCTCGCCTACTAGTGAGACCTCGTTCTCGAGCTCGACGCCGAAGCGCTCGCGGACGCGCGTCTGAGCCTCGAGCTTGAGGGCGGAGACGTCGGCCGCGGTGGCGCCGCCGGCGTTGATCAGGAAGTTGCAGTGTACCTGGGAGAACTCGGCGCCGCCGATGCGGTAGCCGCGCATGCCAACGCCGTCGAGCAGCTTCCAGGCGGGCTGGCCGGGCGGGTTCTTGAAGAAGGAGCCGGCGTTGCGGCCGCGAGGCTGTGCCTTGAGACGCCGGGCGTCGTAGTCGGCGACGCGGGCGCGCAGCTGGCCGGCGTCGCCGGGCCAGAGCGCGAACTCGGCCCAGAGCACGGCGCGTCCGTGCATGAGGCCGCGCGTGAAGGCGCTGCCGCGGTAGACGAGGCCGAGATCGGCGGCTTCGAGGACGTGCTCGCCGTGCTCGTGGTCCCAGAGACCGACGCGCAGCAGGACGTCGGCGAGGCAGCCACCATAGGCGCCGGCGTTGTAGACAACGGCGCCGCCGATCGTGCCGGGGATGCCACAGGCCCACTCGAGGCCGGCGTACCCGGCGAAGGCGAGCTGACGGGCGACGGCGGCGAAGCTGCAGCCGGAATCGGCTTTGAACCAGATTCTCTGGACTGCAGCCGCCGCGATTGTGCGGTCGTTCTCGGGAGGCGGCTGAGACGTAGATTCGTTGTCAGACTTCGGGGTGTCTTTGGTACCCCGAGGCATCGGGGCGACCTCTCCCCCAGGCCCCCTCTCTCCTTCGACCTGGCTCAGGACATGCTTGCGAGGCGAGGGGGAGCTTGGTTGTTCAGACGACGGGGGTCCTTCGAGAGCCTCAGGATGAGCGGCAATGGAACGGCCTTCGACGCTGCCTGGTGCGAGATCGGGTTCGGTGGGAATCGGGCCGAGGTGGGTGAGCTGCTGCGCGTGGTTGTCGAGGACGACGCCGCGGATGCCGAGGTCGCCGACGACGATGTTGGAGCCGGAGCCGAGCATGAACACGGGCACGGAGGCGCCGGAGCATAGTCGCAGGACCTCGACGACCTGGGGCGTGGTCTCGGGGACGACGTAGGCGTCTGCCGGGCCACCGATGCCGATGGTCGTGTGGCGCGAGAGGGGCTCGTCGAGGCGCGTCGGGGCGGCGGCTGCGAGGGTGCGCAGGAAGGCGGCGTCGAGGGTCAAACCTCACCCCCCTGCCCCCTCTCCTCGCGAGGAGAGGGGGAGCTATGTCGGTGTGAGGCGTCCATGAAGGACGATGGTGTTTGCGATGGCGGGACGCTGGGACGACGCAGCGCTATTCGTGAGGACGCGACGAGATCCCGCCCCAGATTGCCGCGCCTCGCTGCCGCGATGGCTTGCAACGACGTTATCGAGGGGGTCGCGGTGCCATCGACGCCTCGAAGGGCGGGGGCGTGAGTCGCGGTCTCGATGCGTCCGGTCATGCGCCGGGCCTTTCGCGGAGGCGGTCGAGGACCATGGGGCCGACGGAGTCGACGTCGCCGGCGCCGACCGTGAAGAAGACGTCGCCGGGCTCGAGCATGGCGGCGATGCCTTCGGCGGCGGCCTCGAAGGTCTCGAAGTAGCCGGGAACGGGATCGGTGAGCTCGGCGGCGAGTTGGGCGCCGGTCATGCCGTCGGCGATGGCCTCGCGGGCGGCGTAGGTCTCGAGAATGTAGAGGCGGTCGAAGTCCTTGAAGCAGCGCTTGAAACCTTCGAGCAGGTAACGCGTGCGGGCGAAGGTGTGCGGCTGGAACAGGGCGACGATGCGCCGGCCGGGGAAGTGCGCCCTGGCGGCGGCGGCGGTGTCGGCGATCTCGGTGGGGTGATGGGCGTAGTCGTCGTAGACCGAGACGCCGGCAGACTCGCCGACGGGCTGGAAGCGTCGCGCAACGCCGCCGTAGCTCGCGAGCGCGACCGCGATCTCGTCCATCGAGAGGCCGAGCGTCTGGCAGACGACGATGGCGCCGAGGGCGTTTTCGACGTTGTGGCGAATCGGCAGGGCCATATCGAAGCGGCGAACGGGCTCGCCGTGGTGGTAGACGGTAAAGGCCTGGCCGAGGCCGTGGGTCTCGACCTCCGTAGGCGCGCCACTCGGAGCGCTGATCGAGGGCGTAGGTGACGACGTCGACGCCGGGCTGGACGTGATCGCGCAAGGCGAGGGCCTCGGCGTTGGTGGCGCAGAGGATGACGGTGCCGCCGGGCGGCACGTTGCCGACGTAGCCGCGAAACGCCTCCTTCACGGCCTCATAGGTGCCGTAGTAGTCGAGGTGGTCGGGCTCGACGTTAGTGACGAGCGCGACCTGAGGGTGGTAGCTGAGGAAGGCGCGGTCGTACTCGTCGGCCTCGACGACGACGTGCGGGCCGTCGCCGGGCGCGGCGTTGGTGCCGAGGTCGGAGACTTCGGCGCCGATGAGGTAGGTCGGGTCGCGGCCGGACGACGCGAGGATGTAGGCGACGAGGCCGCTGGTCGTGCTCTTGCCGTGGCAACCGGCGATACCGACGCCAATCTTGCCCTGCATGAGCCGCGCGACCATCTCGGCGCGCTTGATCACGGGGATGCCGCGCTCGCGGGCCGCGACGAGCTCCGGATTGTCGCCGATCGCGGCCGAGGTGGTGACGACGAGGTCGGGGTCGCCGATGTTGGCGGCCGCGTGTGGGCCGATGACGACGCGCGCGCCGAGCGATTGCAGCGTGTCGGTCAGGGGCGTGCCGCGCAGGTCGGAACCGGAGACATCGTGGCCCCAGGCGAGCAGGATGCGGCCGATGGCGGACATGTGCATGCCGCCTATGCCCACGAGGTGCACGCGCTGAGGGATGAGGGCAGCACCGGAGGTTGAAACACCCGGCGTGGGGGTGGGGTCCGGTACAGCACCCCGGGCTGAACCCCGGGGCATGGGGGCAACCTCACCCCCCGGCCCCCTCTCTCCTTCGACCTGGCTCAGGACATGCTTGCGAGGCGAGGGGGAGGACTCTTCGTTCATCTTGCGCCTGCCCTGGTGCGGCTGTGCGCCATCTCGATGACGAGGCGGGCGAGGCGCTCGGTGGCGTCGGGGTGGTCGAGGGCGGCGAGGGCGGTGCGCATGCCTTCGAGGCGACTCGGGTCGTTGAGCAGGTCCATGGCGAGCTCGTGCAGCTCGGCGAGGTCGGACTGACGCAGCATGACGGCGGCGCCCTGGTCCTGCATGTAACGCGCGTTGCCTTCCTGGGTGTAGCCGCCGTCGTACTCGCCGGGGACGAGGATGGCGGGCAGGCGCGCGGCCGGCAGCTCGCCGAGGACGGAGGCGCCGGAGCGCATGATCGCAAGGTCGGCGGCGGCGAGCGCCAGCGGCATCTCGTCGTGCAGGTAGGCGTGCAGGTGGTAGCGGCGGCGCTCGTCCGCGTGCAGCATCTCCATGCCGGCGCGCAACCAGGCCTCGTCGCGCGGGCCGCAGAGGTGGATCAACTGCCCGGCCTTGAGGAAGTCTGCGACCCAGGTCGAGACGCTGTTGTTGAGCACCGAGGCGCCGCTGCTGGCGCCGGAGACGAGCAGGGTCGGCAGGCTGGGGTCGAGGCCGAGCTGCTTGCGAGCGGTGGCGCGGTCGAGGCCGTAGAAGGCCTCTCGCACCGGGTAGCCCGTGAGCACCGTCTTGTCGTAGCCCATCGCCTGCTGAGCCGGCGGGACGGTGACGGCGATACGGTCGGCGACCTTCGCCAGGGTCTTCACCGCGAGGCCGGCTTCGACGTCGGGCAGGAAGAGCAGGAGGGGTCGCTTTAGAGTGCGCGTGGCGAGGCCGACGCCGACGCTGCCGTAGCCGCCGGTCGCGAAGACGACGTCGGGTTGATACTCACGCAGAATCGAGAAGGCCTGCGCGGTACCGGCTACGAGAATCGACGCTGCCGCGCGCGGTGCCGCCAATCGAGCTGGAGCGCAGCGGTCCGGCGGTGACGCCGCGAAACGGGATGCCCGCGCGCGAGACGATGTCGCGGTCCATCTTGCCGCGCACGCCGACGTAAAGCAGCTCGACGGGCTCGTCCTCGACGATCTTCTGCAGGGTCGAGGCGACCGCCAGGGCAGGGTAGACGTGACCGCCGGTGCCGCCGCCGCAGAGCACTACGCGCACGAAGCCACCTCACGAGCAAACGAGCAAACGAGCAAACGAGCAAAAGGCCGGGTGTAGCTGCAGGTCTTCAGACCTGCGAGCCAGGCTGCGTCTCTCGCGGCCAACCGCACGAGCAGACCTGAAGGTCTGCAGCTACATTGACGTGGCTGCCCCCCGCCGTTAGGGGTTGTCGGTTTCACGGTTCCTCCACCAGGC
Source organism: uncultured Chloroflexia bacterium (assembly GCA_963732945.1). Taxonomy (GTDB): domain Bacteria; phylum Chloroflexota; class Dehalococcoidia; order DSTF01; family WHTK01; genus WHTK01. Next base: position 427,072 of record CAVTBL010000004.1, on the reverse strand, counting down.
CTGCCCCGCATGGTGCAGTCACTCATCTCGCTATCATTTGTGCGCCTTGCCGTCCGCCTCCTTGAGCCTCGTCAGGGCGGTTGGCGCCGGCTGCGGTTGCGGCAGCGCCTGTCTACGGCCGGCGGCCTCGACGGCAGCGGCTCTACGTTTGCGCGGTTGCGGGACGCGCACGGTCTCTCTGCTGTAACGCGAAACGTTGAGCAGCACGCCGATCCCAGCCATCACCATTATCAATGATGAGCCACCGTAGCTAACGAAAGGCAAAGGAATGCCGGTCAGAGGTATCGAGCGTGTGATGCCGCCGATGTTAATCAGGGTCTGGAAGGCGATCCAGCAGACGATGCCCATCGCGAGGTAGCAGCCGAACTCATCCTGGGCCTTGAGCGCGACCTTGAAGCCGCGGTAGACGAGGTAAGCAAAGAGGCAGACGACAATCATAGCGCCGATGAAGCCGGTCTCTTCGCCGATGATCGCGAAGACGCCGTCGGTGTGGGCGCCGGGTATATAGAAGAACTTCTGCCGGCTGTAACCGAGCCCAAGGCCCTGGATACCGCCGCTACCCAGCGCGATCAGGAGCTGCAGCGTCTGGAAGCCGAGGCCCGAGGGGTCGTTCTCGGCGTGGGCGAAGGCGAGGAGACGGTCGGCGCGATAGCCCTCGACGAGGATGAGCATCGTGCCGGCGACGGCACCGATGCAGCCGAGCGTGAAGACGTGGGTCATCGAGCCGCCGGCCAGGAAGAACAGCGCGCACATCGTGAAGACGATGATCGCAGCGGTACCGGTGTCGGGCTCGAGGATGATCAGCGCCGCGACGATGCCGACAGCGAAGATGAAGGGCATGAAGCCGACCGCGAAGCTCTTGAGGTCGCGCTTGTTCGAAGCAAGCCAGGCCGAGATATAGATAACCAGGGCGAGCTTGGCGAACTCGCTGGGCTGGAACGGTGGCAGCGCGCCCAGGCTGATCCAGCGCCGCGCGCCGTAGATGTCGTTGCCGAGCACAAGCACGGCGGCGAGGCTGAGCACCGCGACGAGCATGAAGATCGGGCTGAGGGCTCGCAGCTTGTGGTAGTCGGTACCGGCGCAGATGAACATGGCGCAGAGGCCCATGAGCGCCGCCGCGGTCTGGCGGAAGAGGAAGTAGTTGACGTTGCCGAACTCGGCGAGCGCGATAGCGAAGCTGGCGCTGTAGACGAAGATCAGTCCGACAACCACCAGCGTCAGGGTCGTGACGAGGATGGCGAAGTCCGGTTTGCCAACCGTTACGCGGTTATAGACGCTGCTCACTGGTTGGCCTCCTGGCTGAGCTGTGCGACCAGCCGGCGGAAATCGACGCCGCGTTCCTCGAAGTTGGGGTAGGCGTCGAAGCTGGTGCAGGCGGGGGAAAGCAAGACGATGTCGCCGGGCTGAGCCAGCTCCGCGGCGACGGCGAAGGCTTCGGACAAAGGACCGGCGCGGCGAACCTCGATGCCGGCGGCCTCGGCGGCGTCGGCGAGCATCGGTCCGGCCTCGCCGAACGTGACGATGGCACGGCAGTGCGCGCGAGCCTCGGTCATGAGCTCGTCGAGGGGGAGGTTCTTCTCCCTGCCCCCAAGCAGCAAGACGAGGGGCTCGTCGAACGAATTCAGCGCCGCAAGGGTGCGCTCCGGCGCCGTCGCGATGCTGTCGTTGTAGTAGTCGACGTCGCGGACGCGGTCGACGAACTCGAGGCGGTGAGCCGGGGCGCGGAAGTCGCGAATCGCCTGCGCGACGGCCGCCGGGACGATCTCGCAGGCCGCGGCAATGGCGGTCGCGGCGGTGACGTTTGCGATGTTATGTCGACCACGTAGCGGCACGTCGGCGGCCTGGATGACGCGCTCCTGGCGGCTGCCGAGGCGCCAGAAGATCGACTCGTTCTGGACATAGGCGCCGTCGGAGCCGTGATCGCCAGACATGCCGAAGAGGAAGACGTGCCCCGGCGCGAGATTACGGAAACCGGACGAGACCGGGTCGTCGATATTGAACACGGCGTTGTCGCGCGGGCCCTGCATCTCGTAGATGCGGCGCTTGAGGGCGACGTAGTCGTCCCAGCTGAACTGATCGAGGTGGTTGGGCGTGACGTTGAGCAGCGCAGCGACGTGCGGACTGCGCCGCGTGAGCTGAAGCTGCGTGTGACTGACCTCGAGCACGGCCGTACGCTCGGCAGAGGCGTCGTCGAGCAGGGCGAGCAGGCCGGCGCCGATGTTGCCGCCGAGCACGTGCGGGCGCGCCGCCGCCGTGAAGATGGCATCGACCAGCGTAGTGGTCGTGGTCTTGCCGCTCGAGCCGGTGATGCCGACGATGGGCCCGGGGTAGTAGTCGAAGAAGATGCTGGTCATCGACTCGACGGGGATGCGGTAGCTGCGCGCGGCGACGACGGCCGGGTTGCTCAGCGGTACGCCCTGCGAGGCGCAGACGAGTTCGGCGCCTTCGACGTCGGAGGGCTCGTTGGAGCCGAGGAGGATGCGTACGCCGATGGCGCTTAGCGCTTCGACGCGGCGGGCGATGGCGTCGACGGCGCTGACGGTGACGCGGGCGCCGTGTCGCACGAAGTAGCGCGCCATGTCTTCGCCCTCGATGCCGAGGCCGATGACCGTGACTCGTTTACCGCGCCAGTCAGGCATCGTCATGTCAGTTCACCAGCGCCAGGGCGATGCCGGCGAAGGCGCCAAGCATGCCGACTATCCAGAATCGGGTGACGACCTGGGTTTCGGGCCAGCCCGAGAGCTCGAAGTGGTAGTGGATCGGGGCCATTTTGAAGACGCGGCGTCCGTGCGTCGCCTTGTAGTAGCCGATCTGGATCACGTCGGAGAGGCCCTCGGCGACGAAGATGATGCATATCACCGGCAACAGCAGCCACCAGCCGGTCATGAAGGCGATCGGCACGATACCGACCGAGAGCAGCTGCGAACCGAGATCGCCCATGATGAGCCGGGCCGGATAGGCGTTGTACCAGAGGAAGCCGGCAAGGGAGCCGACGACGGTGAAACAGAGGGCCCCAAGCTCGTTTTGTCCCTGGTGAAGGGCAATTACGCCGTACGCCGCGTAGGCAAACGCACAGACACCGGCCATGAGGCCGTCCATGCCGTCGGTGATCACGGCGCCGCTGGTCGCGACGACGAAGACGATGACAACGACCGGCAGGTAGAGCGCGCCGAGGCTGTAACCGCCGAAGTGGGGCACGACGATCTCGCGCAGGTCGAAGTGCCAGTAGAGCACCGCGGCCATGGCGACGCCGATGGTGAGCAGGACGCCCCATTTGACGAAGAAGAACCAGGGCTCGTGGCCGCTGAGCTTCTGACGCCCGTGCAGGGTCTGCATGTCGTCGAAGGCGCCGAGTGACGCGCCGGCGAGCATGACGCAGAGCGGCAGCAACATGTCCGTGTCGCGGGCAACGGCAAACGGGATGCCGGCGACGAGGATGGCCAGGAGGAAGATGAGACCGCCCATGGTCGGCGTGCCGGCCTTCTCGGCATATCGCTCCGGCTCGGCGCCGCTGTAGGAGTCGCCGAGCTTACGGCGTCGCAGCTCGGTCAGGATGGGGCGTCCCGCGAGGAGCGCTACGATCATTGCCAGGCAGGCGGCGGCCATCGCTTCGACCATCGATCTCAGGGCTTCGAGGTCGCCAGAGCGTTGTTAGGCAGGACGCCGAGGTAGTGGAGGATCTGGGGCGCGAGCTTGCCAAACACCGGCGCGGCGACGATGCCGCCCAGCGGGTCGTCCTTGGGTTGGTCGATCTTCACGAGCATGATCATCGCGGGGTCTTCGACGGGGGCAAAGCCGACGAACGTGGCTATCGTCGAGTCGAGGTCGTAGCCGGTCGGAATGCTGACCAGGGTGGTGCCCGTCTTGCCACCGACATCATAGCCTTTGACCTGCGCGCCGTGCCCCGGGACGCCATCGACGACCTGGTGCATCATCTCGACCATGGTTGCGGAGGTCTGCGGCGATATCGTCTGGCGCACGACCACCGGGTCGAACTTGCGCACGCCGTTAGGGCCATCGATCTCCGAGACGATGTAAGGGCGCATGAGGTGGCCGCCGTTGATCAGCGACGAGACGGCGGTGATGACCTGCAGCGGCGTCGCGGCGATGCCCTGGCCGTAGCTGTTGGTGTAGAGGTCGGTCGGCGACCACTCGGGGTCCTGGTTGGTGCGCACGATGCCGGACGATTCGCCACCGAGGCCGGAGTGCGTCGACTCACCGTAACCGAAGCGCTGGAGGTACGAGTAAAGCCGGTCCGGGCCGATCTGGTCGCTGAGCCAGATGGCGCCGGTGTTGAGACTCTTCTGCAGGACCTGGGTCATGGTCTGGGTACCGTTGGTGCTGAAGTCCCAGTTGCGGAACTCGTAGCCGTCCTTTACGACGAGGCCGGAATCGTAGTAGGTCGTGTTCGGCGTGACGAGGCCAAGATCAAGCGCCGTCGCCATGGTCAGCGTCTTGTCGACGGAGCCGGGCTCGTAGAGGTCGGTGACGGCGCGGTCGCGGTAGTTCGCGAAATTCGGGTCGTTCAAATTTAGAGTCGAGAGCTTGAAGCTGGGACGGCTGGCCATCGCGAGGATGGCGCCTGTCTTCGGGTCCATGACCAGAATCTGTCCACCGCTGGCGCTGTGGGCCTTGATCTCGAAGTCGAGCTCGTCTTCGCAGAGCTTCTGGATGTAGCGGTCGATTGTCAGCTTGACGTCGGAGCCGGGCTTGCCGGGGTCGACGCGGCTCTGGCCGAAGGCGATCGGGTTGCCGGCGGCGTCGCGCTCGAAGTAGAGGGCGCCGGGCGTACCGCCGAGGACGTCGTCGAGATCGGCCTCGAGACCGGCGAGGCCGGAATGGTCGGTGCCGAGGAAGCCGAGCACGTCGGAGGCGAGGTCGCCTTCGGGATAGAAGCGCTGGCTGGCCTGCGCAAGGGTGACGCCCGGCAGGTTCATGCCCTGCACGGCGACGCCGGCATCGTAGTCGAGGTCGCTGGAGAGCAGCTTGATCGGCGCCTTTGGGTCGGGCTGCAGCTTGGTCGAGAGATCGGCGACGCTCTCCTGCAGGACGGGAGAGAGGGCTACAGCGACTTTCTGAACCTTGGTCGGGTCGTCGTGCCAGGCCCGGCTGTCGACGTAGAGGTCCCAGACGTCGACGGAGGTGGCGAGTGGGAAGCCGTTGCGGTCGAGGATGGCGCCGCGGCTCGAGCGCACGACCTGCTTATCGAGGTGCTCGCTCTCAGCGCTGGCGAGGTAATGCTGGTGGTCGACGATCTGGAGAAACGCGAGGCGCGCAATCACGCCGATGGTGCCGAGGATGAGAACGGCCGCCAGCAACGCGACACGCCAGGTGAAACGAGAACCGGAACGCGCCACCTGCTAACTCCCCGAAATTAGATTTGAAGGCCTCAGGGCAGGGGCAACGCCTTGAGGAAGGACTGCCACCAGGTTTCGTCGTTGGGTGGCGGCGGCGATTGCAGCTTGAGGATGGGCCGCGGCAACAGCGGACCGGACGGCCCCTCGACGTTGACCGAGATGTAGTCCTGGGTGCGGGCTGGCACCATGCCGAGGCGTTCGGTAGCGGCGCGCTGCGTACGGTCCAGGGACGCGAGCGCGCCGACTTCGGCCTCGAGGTCGTAGATCTGGGCCTGCAGGGTCGTCTTCTGGTCCTCGAGGGTCTGCAGCTTGGCGCCGGTGTGCGTGAAGCTGCTGGACATTACGACCTGGAGTAGCGCGATAGCCGCGGCGAGGGTGATCGCTGCAGCTATCGCGCGGCGGGGCTTCCAGGCCGACCCCGAATCTCGGGGTGCGGGCGGGGCAGACGGACCCAGACGGTCGAGAGTGGCCACGGGACCGGCTCACGCCGCCAGGCGCTCCGCAGCACGTAGCTTGGCGCTGCGGCTGCGGGGGTTTGACGCGATTTCTTCCTGCGATGGCGTGAGCGCGCCGCGCGTAACCGGCTTCAGCGTGGCCTTGTGGCCACAGGTGCAGACCGGCTGCGACGGCGGGCAGAGGCAATCGCGTGACTCACGAGCGATGAATTGTTTGACGATGCGATCCTCGAGCGAGTGGTAACTGATTACCACAAGGCGGGATCCAAAGCCGAGCAGACCGTGAGCCCTGGGCAACGCCTCGGCCAGGCTGGCTAGTTCCTGGTTGACGGCGATACGGAGGGCCTGGAACGTCTTGGTGGCGGGGTGGATTTGACTTCCAGGTCTCCGGCCCACGGCCTGCTCGACGGCTTTGGCTAGTTCGGTAGTCGTCGCGAGTGGACGACTGTGGACGATGGCGCGGGCGATGCGGCGGCTCTGCCGCTCTTCGCCGAAACGCCAGATCAAGTCTGCGAGATCTACTTCGTCGGCCTCGTTGACCCAGTAGGCGGCGCTGAGCTCCACTCCAGGTCCGAAGCGCATGTCCAGGGGCGACTCGGTGCGAAAGCTGAACCCGCGCGAGGCGCTGGCCAGCTGATGCGACGAGAGCCCGAGGTCGAAGAGGATGCCGTGCACGGGCGCGAAGCCACGCTGGCGGCAGTATTCGTCTACATACTTAAAGTTGCCCTGCACGGCGGCGAAGGAGCCGGAGAAGCGCTCGAGTCGCTGCTCGGCGAGGCGCATCACGTCCACGTCCTCATCGATGCCGAGGAGGGCGCCGCCGGGCGAGGCAGCTTCGAGGATGGCTTCGGCGTGGCCGCCGCCGTCCAGCGTGCAGTCTACGTAGCGACCACCGGGACGTACGTTGAGAGCTGCGAGCGTTTCGCGCAGCATCACCGGTTCGTGGCGAACAGGAGCCTCCATCAACATCATTCCGATTCAAGGCTCTGGCGATAGCGCGCCTGCGATGCTACAAGGTGGGTTTCGTAGGACTGGGCGTCCCAGATCAGGAAGCTATCGCCGTTGCCGACGACGACTACCTGGCCCTTCAGCCCGGCGAAGTCTCGCAGGACGGAAGGGATGAGGACGCGCCCTTGACGGTCCATATCGACCTGCTCGGCGCTGCCGAAGAAGGCGGTGCGAGCGTCGCGACCGAACTCGGTGGTGGTGGGCTTACTCAGGTAGAGCTCGGCCTGACGGTTGAAGTCGTCGGCCGGGTAGGCCCGGAGGCAGTTGTCAGGGGCGCCTTCCGTGAGGACCAGACCCTTCATCAAAGCCTCCCTGTAGCGCGGCGGCATAGGAACGCGCCCACGCTCGTCCATCGAGTAATCGTGCTTGCCAAGAAAGAGCATCCGGCGGGGCCTCGACTCCCCACGGGAATGGGTTGATGCTTGTCATTCCCGCCACTACTTCCCACAAGCTCCCACATACTACCATCCAATAACGAAGTGTCAACAAGGTCGACGTGCGAACTTTGAAAACATCGTGTTACGGACTTTCTGGTCGTGCTGTCGCAAGAGGCTTCGTGAGGTGCGACGGATCATGGTGGTCGTGCATTGTTGACGGGGACAGGCTTTCACGCCCTCCTATGCCTGACGTTTTTGGTGGTCGTGCTGGAGTAAGAGGCTTCGTCCGGTACGACGGATCGCGGGTGCGCATGGACAGCGCGAGCAGGATTTCGCCGTGCATCCGCCCTCGTTAAGCCGAGAAGCGATTGGCCATCGGACGCCCGAACGCCGGCCCGTCATCGAGAGAGACGGTGCGAGGCCCCTCCCCAGATTGCCGCGCCTCGCTGCCGGGATGGCTCGCAACGACGGGTGCAAGTTAGCCTGACGACTCGCTGTTGCCGACGCGTGCCTTGAGACACCGCCACATCTCGAAGGTCTTCCTTATATACATAGGAGTCTTATAGAAGAGGAAGAGGCCCCGGAACCAACCGGGGCCTCTTCTGTGCTTCTAGCTGCGCGGGGCTAGGCTTTGCTGGGCTTGGAGCTGTCGAACCAGGTGGTGAACAGCGAGGGGATACCCAGCTGGACGGTGCGAGAGTCGTTCCACCAGACGTCGAAGTTGCTCACCGAAGGCCAGGCCATGATGAACGAGTCGGCCCAGCCGGCATGCGAGACGGCGTACTGCTCCTTGGCCAGGTACTTCTGCAGGTCGGAGTCGACCTGGGCGAGGGCGGTGTTGTCGAACGTCCCCTTGCCCTTCTCGATCAGGGAGTCGACCTGCGGGTCGCCGGACTTGTCGCCGAGGCTTCCGTCCGGACCGCCGTAGCCGAGGGAACCGCTGGTCTCGCCCGACTTCGAGTAGTACTTCCAGACGTAGAAGTCGATGATGTGCGCCGACGTGACGGCGCCGATGCCGTAGAGGATGCCGGCGAACTGGCCCTGCTTGGTGACGAAGTTCGGCAGGTACTCCTTCACGTAGTCGATCGGCACTGAGTTGATCGTGAAGCCGATGTCGCGCGCGAACTGGTCGTAAATCTGCGTGCCCGTCGTGTAGGTCGGACCGAAGACCGCGTTGACGGCGTGCGAGTCGATGGCCGGGAAGTCGCCGCCGTAGGAGGACTTGGCGGCGCTGATCAACTGCTTCGCGGTGGCGACGTCGAACTTGTAGTACTTGGCGTTGTCACCGAAGGCGCCGGCGCTGCGGGGGTCAAGGGTGAGGCCGGGCAGGTAGCCCTGCGCCGTCGAGTAGTAGGTCTTGAGGTCGATGCCCTGGTCCTTGAACTTCGAGACGTTGGCGTACTGGTCGATGAAGCTGTCGCGGTCGACGGCCATCGAAAGCGCCTGGCGCACACGAATGTCGAGGAAGGGCGACTTCTTGTCGCCGATCGGCAGCCAGCCGAAGCGCATCTGGAACAGCGGGTTGCTGCCCGTGGCCAGGTACGGGTACATGGCCAGCGCCGGCACGTCCTTCTTGGTCGGTACCTGGTCCAGGGCCTGCACCGCCATGGTCGAGAATGAGCCGGCCTTGAAGGACGCCAGCTGGGTGGCGTATTCGGGCACGTTTGGATATTGGATCGTGTCCCACCAGGCCGACTGTTTGTCCCAGTAGTCCGGATTCTTCTTGTAGTTGATGGAGACGGAGGGCTCCCATTTATCGAGCAGGTAGGCGCCGGTGCCGATCTGCTGCTTCTTGGGGTCGAAGCCGCCGTCGGCCTCCTTGGGGTAGATCGAGCCGATCTCGCCGGTAACCATGCTGGTGAAGCGCTGCAGCATGTAGGAGGTCGGTTCCTTGAGCTTGACGACCACGGTGCTGGCGTCCGGCGAGGTAATCGAGACGACCGGCGCGCTCGGGTTAATCGAGTTGGCGTTGGTGGCGCGGTTGTTGGACGGCAGCGAGATGTAGCGGTTCCAGCTCTGTACCACGTCGTCTGCCGTGAACGGCCGGCCGCTGACCGGCGCGACGTTCTGCCACTTGACGCCCTGGCGGATCTTGAACGTCAGCGTCAGGCCGTCGGCGCTCTGCTCCCACGACTCCGCGAGCTGACCCTCGACGTCGGTGTTGGTAGAGGGCTGGATATGGCCCATCTTGTTACGGACCAGGGCTTCGTAAACGAAGCTGTTGTAGACGTTGAGCTGTACTTGACCCTGGGCCTGGCCATCGAGGTGACCGGGGTCGGCCTGAGCCGGGAAGACGAAGCCGCCACCGGCCTTGGCGGCGCTGGTAGTGTCGGTAGGTTGAGTAACGTACGGACTCGCTGACGCGCCTGAGGCGCCAGTAGCTCCGGACGCCCCCGAAGCAGCTGACGAACCCGACGCGCCGCTGGAGGCAGCGCCCGATGAGCCGGACGCGGCGCCCGAGCTCGAGCTGCCGCTGGTGCTCGAGTTGTTGTTACTGCTGCCACCGCAGGCCGCAAGAAAGGCGGCGGCGGCAGCGGAGCCAGCCGAGACGGCCATTGCCCGTCGTCTCGTAATCCGATTGCGTAGAGCGTTGGACCAGTAGCTCCCATCCATTGAAACGCAGATCCTCCTCCAGATTTCATGATCGAGATTCGGTGAATCCCGTCTGAAAACTGGCGCTACATTACGTGAGATCGATTCGCACTGTCTACCCTATATGTCTTATAAATCTATAAACTGTACGTGTACAATGTATTATCCGAAACGTTTTTCGCGTGATATTTAGCGCGTTTTGAAATCGTTAGAAACGGCAAGGCTGCGCGGACGTCAAGAAGAGAGGCCCCGGTTTTCCGGGGCCTCTCTGGCATTACGACACTGACCTGTGCGGCGCTATGACTTCTTAATCGGATCCAGGGTCTGGTCCAGCCACCAGGTGTAGTAGAACGAGTTGATCGCCCGGCTGTCGCCCTGGAAGGCGAGGTAGTTCTTCACGGCCGGCCAGGCCAGCGTGAAGCTGGTTGCGAGTCCGGGAGAGCTGATGCAGTACTGCATTCCCGCCAGGTAGCGCTGCAGGTCGCCGAGGATAGCGCCCTGCTTGGCGGCGTCGAGCTCGCCTTTTGCCTGGTCGATGAAGTCGTCGACCTTGGGGTCGCCCTGGCCGTTGCCGGAGCCGATGTCGCCGAAGACTGCGCCGCTGGTCGCGCCCGACTTCGAGTAGTAGCGCCAGACGTAGTAGTCGACCGGGTCCGGCGAGGTCACGGCGCCGAGCGTGAAGACGATGCCTTCGTGCTGGCCGCGCTTCGTAACGAAGTCCGGCAGGTACTTCAGGTTGTAGTCGATCGGGTCCGAAGTCGGCTTGAGACCGAGGTCGCTGTTGTAGGACTCGATGACGGCGATCTGCTTGGGGAAGTTGGGCCCAAACAGCGGGAAGTTCGGCCAGTGCGAGGTGTAGGCGAAGCCATCGGCGTAGCCGGCTGCCGAGAGCAGTTTCTTGGCAGAGTCCAGGTCGTGCGTGTAGTACTTGGCGTTGTCGCCGAAGGACTTGTCGCGAGGGTCCAGCGTGACGCCGGGAATGTAGCCCATGGAGGTGTGGTAATAGGGCTGGGCCGGCAGACCTTGCTTCTCGAAAGCCGAGACGTTGGAGAAGGCGTCGATGTAGGCGTCGCGGTCGATCGCCATTGCCATGGCCTGGCGCACGCGGACGTCGAGCCAGGGTGCGGGCTTGCCGTTGAGCGGCAACCAGCCGAAGCGCTCGATGAAGGACGTGTTGTTGCTCGGCGCGATGAACGTGTACATGTTCACCGCCGGCGCGTCCTTCTTGGTCGGAACGATGTCTTCGGGCGAGATGTCGGCAAGGCCACCGACGGCGTAGATGGCGCCGGTCTTGAACTGCGAGAGCTTGGCGGCGGGCTCGTTGATGATCGGCATCTCGAGCCTGTCGGTGTAGATCGTCGCCTTGTTCCAGTAGTCCGGGTTGGCCTTGTAGGCGAGGCTGGCGGACGGCACGTACTGGTCGAGCATGTAGCCGCCGGTTCCGATCGCCGTCTTGCGGGGGTCGAAGCCGCCATCGGCTTCCTTGGGATAGATACCGCCGACCTCGCCGGTGATCATGTTGGCGAGGCGTTGCATGATGAAGGACGTCGGCTCCTTGAGCTTGACGACGACGGTGGTCGCGTCCGTAGCGGTCATGGAGATGATCGGCGCGCTGGGGTTAACGGAGTTGGCGTTGGCGGCCTTGTTGTTGCCGGGCAAGCCGACGTAGCGCGTCCAGCTGGCGGCCACGTCTGTGGCGTCGAAGGGGCGTCCGTTCACGGGCGCGACGTTCTGCCACTTGACGCCCTGCCTGATCTTGAACGTTATCGAAGTCTTGTCGGGCGAGAACTCCCACGATTCCGCGAGGTTGGGGAGCACCTCGTTCCATTTCGTCGGCGATGCGACGCCGGGCTTATTGCGCACCAGCGACTCGTAAACCATGCCGTTGTAGATGTTGAGCTGAGCCTGGCCCTGAGCCTGACCATCGAAGTGCAGCGGCTCGGAGGCCTGCGTCCACTTCATGACACCGCCGCGCTTAGCGGAGCTCGAGCTATCAACGATGTCGGCGAGCAGCGCGTTCTTGGGCGCGGTCGAGCCGGTGGCGCCGGACGCACCGCTGGCGCCGGAGGCTGCAGTCGATCCAGAGGCGCCGGACGCGCCTGAGGTGCCGCTCGCACCCGAGGCTGCCGAGCTGCCGCTGGTAGTGCTCGTCTTGTTGTTGTTGCTGCTACCGCAGGCCGCCAGGAAGGCGGCCGCGGCGGCCGAGCCGGCCGATATGGCCACGGCGCGGCGGCGTGTGACTCTCCTGCGCAGGACGTTGGACCAGTAGCTCCCATCCATGTGAAAGACGATTCCTCCCTCGCTATACCTGAAGCAAGATTCGTAAATAACGAAACCTGCGCTACGGTAACCGGGATCAATAAATCTGTCCAGTGTTTCACATAGATTCATCTATGGATCACAACGACAATCCAGGCGAAGCCAGGCTTTTCTCTCGCTAAGAACTTCCGGGCGGGCCAGGGTTGGCCGTCGTTTCGCGGCGTGCGAAACGGGATTCGATGGGATCGTGGGACGCAAAAGCAAAGAGGCCCCGAATCGGGGCCTCTTTGCTGGAGGAGCCTCAGGCTGCCGGGAGCTTAGGGCTTGCTTGCCTTGCTGGGGTCGAACCAGTACTGGCTGATGCCGTTGGTGCCGATGAGGATGACACGCGACTCGCCCTGGAAGGTGGCGAAGTTTCCGATCGCGGGCCATGCGAGCTCGAACGTGTCGGCGAAGCCTGGGCGGGAGATCTGGTACATCTCCTTGGCCAGGCCGCGCTGGATGTCGCCGAGGATGGCAGCGTTCTTCGTGGCGTCGAACTCGCCCTTGGCCTTCTCGATCAGGGCGTCGATCTGGGGGTCGCCGGACTTGTCGCCGAGGCTGCCGTCCGGACCACCGAAGCCGAGCGAACCGCTGGTTGCGCCGGACTTCGAGTAGTACTTCCAGACGTAGAAGTCGGTCGAGTCAGGTGAGGTGACGGCGCCGATGCCGTAGAACATGCCGGAAAGCTGACCCTGCTTGGTGACGTACTTGCCCAGGTAGTCGATGTTGTAGTCCAGGCTGCTCGCGTTGACTTTGAAGCCGAGGTCCTGGGCGTACTGGTCCATGACCGCGCATTCCTGGGTGTAGACCGCGCCGAATACGGCGGCGACGGTGCCGGAGGGAATCTCCGGGAAGTCGCTGCCGTAAGCCGACTTGGCGGCGTCGAACAGCTTCTTCGCCTCTGTCATGTTGTACTCGAAGTACTGGGCGTTTGAGCCGAAGGTCGCCTTGTCGCGCGGGTCCAGGGTGATGCCGGGGACGTAGCCCTGCGCCGTGTTGTAGTAGGTGTTGATCGGCAGGCCGGCGGCGGCGAACTTCGAGACGTTGGAGAACGTGTCGATGTGGGTGTCGCGGTCGAAGGCCATCGACAGCGCCTGGCGCACGCGGATGTCGAGGAACGGCGACTTCTTGTCACCGATCGGCAGCCAGCCGAAGCGCATCGCGGCGCCCGGGTTGTTGGTCGCCGGGGTCACCTGGTACATGGCCAGGGCCGGGCTGTCCTTCTTGGTCTGGATGATGTCTTCGGCGGAGACGGCCATGCTGGAGAGAGCGCCGGTCTTGAACTGCGCCAGCTGGCCTGCGTACTCCGGGATGTTCGGCAGCTTCACAGCGTCGAGGAAGCCGGCCGAGGCGTCCCAGTAGTCCGGGTTGCGCTTGTAATCGACCGAGACGGAGGGAGTGAACTTGTCGAGCATGAAGGGGCCGGTGCCAATCTGGCTCTGCTTCGGGTCGAAGCTGCCGGCCGCTTCCTTCGGGTAGATAGCGCCCATCTCACCGGTGATGGTGTTAGCCAGGCGCTGCATGATGTAGGACGAGGGCTCCTTCAGCGTCACGACGACCGTCGTGGCGTCCGGGGCCTTGATGCTGACCACCGGCGCGGCCGGGTTGACCGAGTTGGCGTTGGCACCCTTGTTGTTGCCCGGCAGGCTCACGTAGCGGTCCCAGCTGGCGGCGACGTCCGTGGCGTCGAAGGCGCGGCCGCTGACCGGCGCGACGTTCTGCCACTTGATGCCGGGGTGAATCTTGAACGTGATCGTCAGCTTGTCGGGGCTGACCTCCCAGGAGTCTGCGAGACCCTTCTCGACTTCCGACCAGGACGACGGCTTGCCGATGCCGGGCTTGTTGCGAACCAGGGCCTCGTAGACGAGACCGTTCTCGTGGTTGAGCTGGACCTGACCCTGCGCCTGGCCGTCGAAGTGGCCGGGCTCCTTGCTGTTAGGCCAGAGGAAGGTGCCGCCCTTCGCGGCCTTCGAGGTGGTGTCGACGATGTCGGTGAGCAGCGGGTTCTTGGCGCCTGTCGCGCCCGTCGCACCGCTGGCGCCGGTGGACCCGGTCGCGCCGGTGGCACCAGACGTGCCGCTGGACGAACCGGTGCTGCTCGAGTTGTTGTTACTGCTGCGCGCAAGCGGCGAGGAAGGCTGCCGCGGCGGCGCTCCCCGCCGACACAGCCACCGCACGCCGACGCGTCACGCGCCTCGTGAGAACTTTGGACCAGTAGCTACCATCCATTGAGTTGAATCCTCCTCCGGCTCCCCGGTGCTGATTTCCGGCCATTAGCCCGGAAACTGCGGGTACCTTAATACCCCCATATTAAGCTCGTCTACTGTTACGTACGACATTATTCCATAACGGGATTTCACAATCGAAAAGATAGATGAGAAGATTTGAAACACAGAAAGACCTCGGTTATCCGAGGCCTTTCGTGCGGATTAGCTACCGCGAAAACGTTGAGATTTAAGAGTTTGCTGAGGTTTTTAACCCCCTAATAGGCTTAGCTCTTCTTGAGGGGAGCCTGTGTTTCGTCCAGCCACCATGTCCAGTGGAAGGCGTTGATGGCGCGGGTATCGCCCTGGTAGACGAGGTAGTTCTTGACGGCGGGCCAGGCGAGAGCGAAGGAGGAGGCGACGCCGGGCGAGGAGACGCAGTACTGCATACCGGCAAGGTACTTCTGCAGGTCCGCGAGGATGGCGACGTTCTTGGCGGAATCGAACTCAGCCTTGGCCTTGTCGATGAAGTCGTCGACCTTGGGGTCGCCTTCGCCGCCGCCGGAGCCGATGTCGCCGAAGATGGCGCCCGAGGTGGCGCCGGACTTCGAGTAGTAGCGCCAGACGTAGTAGTCGGTGGGGTCGGCGGAGGTTACGGCACCGAGGGATTCCAGAATGCCCTCGTGCTGGCCGCGCTTGGTTACGAAGTTCGGCAGGTAGCCGAGGTTGTAGTCGAGCGGGTCTGAGGTGACCTTGAAGCCGAGGTCGGTGTTGAACTGCTCGATAACCGCGATCTGCTTTGGGAAGGCGGGGCCGAAGGCCGGGAAGTTGGGCCAGTGGTTGGTATAGGCGACGCCTTCTGCGCCCGCGGCAGAAAGCAGCTTCTTGGCCTCGGCAACGTTGTAGGTGTAGTACTTGGCGTTGTCGCCGAAGTCCTTGGCGCGCGGGTCGAGCGTGACGCCGGGAATGTAGCCCATCGAGGTGTGGTAGAAGGTATCGACTGGCAGACCGTCGCTGGCAAACTTCGAGACGTTGTAGAACGCGTCGATGTAGGAGTCGCGGTCGATGCCCATGGCGATGGCCTGGCGCACGCGGACGTCGAGGAAGGGCGAGGGCTTGCCGTCGAGGTCTTTCCAGCCGAAGCGCTGGATGAAGCTGGTGTTGTTGTTCGGCGCGAGATAGGCGTACATGTTGATCGCCGGCGCGTCCTTTTTGGTGGGAACGATGTTCTCGGCGGCGATGCCGGTGATTGTGGGCTCGTAGATGGCGCCGGTCTTGAACTGGGCCAGCCTTGCCGCCGGGTCGCTAATGAAGGGGATCTCGAGCACGTCTGTCCAGACCGCGTCCTTGGCCCAGTAGTCGGGGTTGCGCTTGTAGGTCAGCCCGCTGGACGCAACGTACTTGTCGAGCATGAAGCCGCCGGTGCCGATTTGCTGCTTGCGCGGGTCCATCGAGCCGTCGGAGGCCTCTTTCGGGTAGATCTGTCCCAGCTCGCCGGTAATCATGTTGGCGATGCGCTGCATGATGTAGGACGAGGGCTCCTTGAGCTTGTAAACGATGGTCGAGGCGTCGGGAGCGGTGACCGAGATGATTGGCGCGCCCGGGTTCACGGAGTTGAAGTTGGCGGCCTTGTTGTTCGGCGTCGGTGCACTGACGTAGCGATTGATGCTCTGAACCACGTCAGAGGAGTCGAAGGCGCGGCCGCTGACCGGCGCGATGTTCTGCCACTTGACGCCCTGGCGCAGCTTGAAGGTAATCGTGAGCTTGTCGGGGCTGACCTCCCAGGACTCGGAGAGGTTGGGCAGCACTTCCGTAAGGGTGCTGGGCTTGCCGATGCCGGGCTTGCCGCGCACAAGCGACTCATAAACCATGCCGTTGTAGACGTTGAGCTGGGCCTGGCCCTGAGCCTGGCCGTCGAAGTGCAGCGGCTCGGAGGCCTGGGTCCACTTCATGGTGCCACCGCGCTTGGCCGAGGTCGTCGTGTCGACGATGTCGGCGAGCAGTGGGCTCTTCGCGGGACCGGTCGCTCCGGTGGCCCCGCTGGCGCCTGTCGCTCCCGAGGCGCCGGACGCACCCGATGCGCCCGAAGTCGTGGCGCCGGAGCTCGCGGTTGTGGGTACCGCGGTCGGGCTGCTCTTGTTGTTGCTGCTACCGCAGGCCGCCAGGAAGGCAGCCGCGGCGGCGCCCCCCGCCGTGCCGGCGATTGCGCGACGCCTAGTGGTGCGTCTTCGAAGCACATTTGTCCAGTAGTTTTCAGCCATTTGTCGCCTTTCCACCGCTCTGGGACAACCTGGTATTTCTCCCTAATTCTTTCCAGGTTTCTGTTCGGTGATAGACGATATATCTATGTACCTTGGACGCGTCTATAGCAATCTAGTTATTGGTTTCATGTTTCCTAAACCGTGTTATAGGAAACGCCCTCGGCCTGTCCCGGCTGAGGGCGTTTCCTTGTTGCTACTTTTCGCGCCCCTTGCAGGCGCCGTGGCTGGCCGTCAAGTTGGCCTTTCGCCGCCTTCCTGCGAAGGCATCGTGGCTACTTGCCGGGCTTCTGCGTGGGGTCGATCCAGTAGGTCATGAGACTCGGAATCGTGAAGCTGGTGGTACGAGAGTCGTCTTGCCAGACGTTGTAGTTAGACAGCATCGGCCAGGCCATCACGAAGCCGTCCGCGACGCCGGGCGGTGATACAGCGTACTGTTCCTTCCCCAGGTACTTCTGCAGGTCACCGATGATTGCCTGGCGCTTGGTGCTATCGAGCTCGTGGCGGGCGTTCTCGATCATGGTGTCGACCTGCGGGTCGCCGGAGCCGTCGCCCAGGCTGCCGTCCGGCCCGCCGTTGCCGAGAGCGCCGCTGGTCTCCCCCGACTTCGAGTAGTACTTCCAGATGTAGAAGTCGGTGACGTCGGCCGAGGGTGTAGCGCCGATGCCGTAAAGGATGCCCTCGAATTGACCCTTCTTGGTGACGTACTTGGGCAGATAGTCCTTGTTGTAGATGATGGTGCTGCCCTTGACGTCGAAGCCAATAGCCCGGGCGAAGTTATTCATAACCTCGGTGTTCTGCGCGTAGGCGGGGCCGAAAATGTCTACCGAGGCCGCCGGGATCGACGGGAAGTCGCTGCCGTACGCGGACTTGGCGGCGTCGAAGAGCTTCTTGGCTTCCGATACGTTATAGGCATAGTACTTGGCGTTGTCACCAAAGGTCTTGGCATCGCGCGGGTCCAGAGTCCAGGCGTTGTGGGATTGGGACGTGTCGTAGTAGGTCTTGACCGGGATACCTTCCGCCTTGAACTTGTCGACGTTGTAGGCGGCGTTGATGTAGCTGTCGCGGTCGAGTGCCATCGAAAGCGCCTGGCGGACCCGAATGTCCAGGAAGGGCGACTTCTTGCCGTCGATCGGCATCCAACCGAAGCGCATCTGGAACAGCGGGTTGGTGTAGCGAGGATCGAGCTCGAACAGGTTGATGTCGGGCGTATCCTTCTTGGTCTGGATCTGGTCGGTCGGCACTACCTGGTAGGCATAGATCGATCCGGCCTTGAACTGAGCCAGGCCAGTCGCGTACTCCTGCACGATCGGAATATGGACCGCGTCGGGGTAACCGGCCTGCTTGTTCCAGTAGTCCGGGTTCTTCTTGTAATCCAGGCTTACCGAGGTCTCCCACTTGTCGAGCTCGTAGGCTCCGGTGCCGATCTGGTCCGTCTTGGGGTCGAAGCCGCCGTCGGCTTCTTTGGGGTAGATGGAGCCGACTTCACCGGTCACAGTGCTGGTGAAGCGCTGCAGCAGGTAGGATGTCGGCTCGCTGAGCTTGAGGACAACGGTGCTGGCATCGGGCGCCGTCACCGAGATGATTGGCGCCACAGGGTTGAGCGAGTTCGCCATGACGGCGCGGTCGTTGGATACCAGGCCGATGTAGCGGTTCCAGCTCTGGACGACGTCGTCTGCCACGAAGGCGCGGCCGTTGACCGGCGGGCGGTTCTGCCACTTGACGCCCTGGTGAATCTTGAACGTCAGCTGAGTGCCGTCGCCGTTGAACTCCCAGGATTCGGCCAGGTTGCCTTCGACGTCAGCGAAGCTCGATCGCGCTATATGGCCCGCCTTGTTGCGAACGAGAGTCTCGTAGGCCAGGCTGTTGAAGAAGTTGAGCTGGACCTGCCCCTGCGCCTGACCGTCGAGGTGCTGAGGCTCGCGGTTCGAGCTGTCGTTGACAGTGCCCCCGGCCTTAGCCTTCGAGGATGTATCTACAGCCGCCGAGATGAGTCCGCTGGACGCACCGGAGGCACCGCTGGCGCCGGATGCGCCGGTGCTGCTCGATGCGCCGCTGGACCCGGACGCCGGCGCGGTGGTGGCGGCCGACGAGGAGCCCGTACTGCTGTTGTTATTGCTGCTGCTGCCGCAGGCCGCGAGGAAAGCGGCCGCAGATGCTCCCGCTGCGGTCGTGACCATCGCACGGCGTCTTGAGATGCGATTCTTTAGAACAGAAGACCAGTAGCTCTCTGCCATTCTTCGCCTTTCCTCCGGGGGAAGTACTTCCAGGCAATCCTCGGCAAATCCGTGCCTGAGTTCTCCTCGGTAATAGATAGATTCAGATTCAGAACGGAGCAGTGTCTATAGCAAACTAGTTGAGTTCTTACGGTTCCGGTAAGCAGTAACGCGTTAAACGAGACGCGAAAGTAGAAACCAAAATCATGACTCATGAAAGACGTCTCGCCGGTGCTAGCATGAGCGGCAATGAGAAACTGCACGCGAGAGGCAATGCGATGACGATTCGGGCGGGCATATTGACGGTCAGCGACAAGGGATCGCGCGGCGAGCGAGTCGATACGGCGGGCCCGGCGGTCGCCGCGCTTCTGCGCGAGGCGGGCATGGACGTGGTGGAGACTGCGGTTATCGCCGACGTGCGCTGGGAGATCGCGCCGCTGCTCAAGCGCTGGGTGGACGACGTGAAGCTCGACCTGATCCTGACGACGGGCGGCACGGGCCTGGCGCCGCGCGACGTGACGCCGGAGGCGACGCTGGACGTAGCGGAGCGCCAGGTGCCGGGCATCGCCGAGGTGATGCGCGAGGAGGGTCGCAAGAGCACGCACCTGGCGGCGCTATCGAGGGGGATCGCCGTGACTCGAGGCCGCACGCCTGATCGTGAACCTGCCGGGCAGCGAGCGCGGCGCCCGTGAGAGCCTGCAGTCGGTGCTCGAGTTGCTGCCTCACGCGGTCGAGCTGCTGAAGGGCGACGCGGGCGAGCAGCACCCGGTCGGCGAGGCGCCGACGGCATACAGGCATAGGCATAGGCATAGGCATAGGCATAGAGCGATGGTCGTCCGGTTGAGGCTGATCCGCGCGTCGCTGGAGGCGCCGGCGGGCCTGGTCGAGTTCCTGGCGGAGATCGGCGCGGGCGAGAGCGGGTTCAGCGGCGAGCGCGAGGTGGTCGCGGGGCCGCCGGCGGCGGGAGCGCTGAGCGGCGGTTTCGACGTCGAAGCGGTGCTGCGACGGCTGGTCGACATGGCAGAGGGTCGCAACCTGCCGGACGGCTTCGTGCCGATGACGACGTTCTGGGCGCTGGACGATGCCGATCGGCTGGTGGGCGTGATCCGGCTGCGTCACCGGCTGAACGACTTCCTCCTGCTGCACGGCGGACACATCGGCTACTACGTGGCGCGGTCGCAGCGTGGCAACGGCTACGCGACCGAGATGCTGCGCCAGACGCTGATCGAGGCACGAGAGCTCGGCATCGAGCGGGCGCTGCTGACAGTGCACACGGACAACGCGGCTTCGATTCGCGTGATCGAGCGCAACGGCGGCGTGCTGGAGAACGAGGTCCTCGACCCGACGTCGGGGAAGCTGCAGCGCCGGTACTGGATCGACCTGACGTAAAGGGGCTTACCCCTATCCCTCAGTCCCTTTCCCCGTGCGCGGAGAAAGGGACGCTCAGCGCTCTCGAGGGGCACTACGGTTTGCGGCGCCGGCAGCCGGAGCTGAAGTTTCGTCCCTACGACTTCTGGGTCGAGCGCGAGGCGTAGGTGGAGCGGCTCGCGAAAAGCACGAGGAAGGGTCAGCCGGCATCTCGTGTGGCGAGGTATGGTGTCGAGTCTTGACGAGAAGGGATGCATCCAAGTAACGGCGAGTGCGGAGGGAGCCGATTTCGCCAAGGTGAGGAGCTTTCGCAATGCAGAAGTCGGCCGAGTTGAAGCAGGCGTATTACCGGTTCGTCGATGCGGTTAACAGCGGGGACGTGTCCGCCCTGGACGAGATGATGTCGAGGGACGCGGGCGTTTCGGTCATCGGCACGGACCCACACGAGTGGTGGACGGGCCACGACTCGGCGGTGCAGGCGCTGCAGTCACAGTCCAGCGACGTGGGCAGCAGCGCCTCGATGGCCGCGGGAAGCAAGGCAGAGGCGTACGTCGAAGGCAACTTCGGCTGGGTGACTGATCAGCCCGTGTTCACGTTGCCCGCCGGCGAGATGCCGTTTCGCGTGACCATGCTGTTCCACCGCGAGGAGGGCGCATGGCGCGTACTTCAGAGCCACGCCTCGTTCGGCGTAAGGAACGAGGACGTGCTGGGAGAGTCGCTCGCGGCGTAGAATCGGCGGTCTCAGCTTCATCTCCCTCCGTTAAGCACGTACAGGCATGTAGGCGCGCGGCTTAGCGCCTGCAGGCTGCGATCTGTACTCTGTACTCCTGATGCGCATCGACGTGCTGACGCTGTTTCCGGAGACGTTCGACGGGCCGCTGCGGGCGAGCATCCTGGGCCGCGCGCTGCGCGAGGGCGTGGCGGAGGTGCGTCTGCACAACATCCGCGACTATGCCACGGACAAGCACCAGGTGGTCGATGACTACGCCTATGGCGGAGGGCCGGGCATGGTGATGAAGCCGGAACCGCTGGCCGACTGCATCGAAGCGGTGCGAGCCGAGACGGAGCCGGCGGGGCGCGTGGTGCTGCTGACGCCACAGGGGCGGCTGTTCAACCAGGCCGTGGTCGACGAGCTGTCGGCGGAGCAGCGGTTGATCCTGGTCTGCGGCCACTACGAGGGCGTCGATGAGCGGGTGCGAGAGTACATGGTGGACGACGAGGTGAGCATCGGCGATTACGTGCTGTCGGGCGGCGAAGTCGCGGCGCTGGTCGTGATCGACGCGGTCGTGCGGCGGCAGCCTGGGACGCTGGGCTCGGCCGATTCGCTGCTCGAGGAGTCGCATTCGGACGGGCTGCTGGAGTATCCGCAGTACACGCGGCCGGCGGAGTTTCGCGGATGGCAGGTACCGGATATACTTCTGTCTGGTAATCACGGCGAAATCGCGCGCTGGCGACGCCGGCAGCGAATCTCTCGTACAGCGAAACGAAGGCCAGACCTGCTGCGGGCAGCCCTGAGAAAGGGCGCCGGGCCGGGCTGCCTCACGGAACAAGAACGACAACTCGCGCAGGAAGCGTTGCGCGAAGAGGACGATGGGGGCACAACCGATGGACGCCAAGAGCCTGTCTAACTTCGTGGAGAACCCGAACATTGCGGAATTCGGACCCGGCGACCGCGTGCGCGTCAGCGCCAAGGTGGTCGAGGGCGACCGCGAGCGCATCCAGGTGTTCGAGGGCGACGTGATCCGGATCCGCCAGGGCGGCCCGGCTTCGACGTTCACGGTACGCAAGATCAGCAGCGGTATCGGCGTGGAGAGGACGTTCCTGCGCCACTCGCCGCGCGTCGACAAGGTCGAGGTAGTGCGCCGCGGCAAGGTACGGCGCGCTCGCCTGTACTACCTGCGAGAGCTACGCGGCCGCGCGGCGCGGATCAAGGAGAAGGCGCGCGTCCGGTAGAGACCTTTCAGCGACACATCAGGGAGCGGCCGACGAGGCCGCTCTTTTGTTGGGCGGCCCGGCCCCTATCCCTCAGTCCCTTTCCCTCCTTCGACAGGCTCAGGACGCAGCGGGAGCTTACCCCTATCCCTCAGTCCCTTTCCCCGTGCGCGGAGAAAGGGAAGCTCAGCGCTCTCGAGTCGCACTACGGCGGGCACGAGGCGCATCTTTGCGACGGAGCGCTTCGTTCCTACATTTCGCGCCGAGTCGGGGGCGGTGTCGCGGTTGGGGCATTGGACGATGTGGCCTGGATTCGCCGTGACGCACCGAGGTCCCCGCCCCAGATTGCCGCGCCTCGCTGCCGCGATGGCTCGCAATGACGTTTTGTGTGGGGACGGCTCGGAGCGACATTTGTCGTCCCACGGTAACTGCCGACTCAAGATTTGATGTTGGGTCATTTGTTGACTGCGCGTTGACGAAATGGCGTGTAGACTGGCGCCGGTCGCCAGTGGGGCGTGACAATCAGGTGGACGCACACGTGGCGGCGTGAAGGAGGAGGAGTATGGCACAGTCTTACAAGATGCTGATCGGTGGCGAGTGGGTCGACGCGGCGAACGGCGCGACGTTCGAGGACCACAACCCGTATAACGGCGAGGTGTTCGCCAACGTGGCGAGCGGGGCGCGGGTCAGACGCGACCCGGGCCATCGAGGCGGCGGACAGGGCTTTCGCGGAGTGGCGCAACTCGCCGCCGGCGATGCGACGCAGCCTTTTCCTCAAGGCCGCCGACATCTTCGAGAAGCGACAGGACGAGCTGGTGCGCGTGCTGAGCGAAGAGACGGGCTCGACGATCGGCATCGCGATGTTCCAGATGATGTTCGTGCCGGGGCTGCTGCGCGAGGCGGCGGCACAGGCCTACAGCGTCACGGGCGAGACGATCCCGGCAGACTACCCCGGCGCGTTCTTCATGACGATCCGTCAGCCGGCGGGCGTGGTCGCGGGCTTCGGGCCGTTCAACGTGCCGTACATCCTGTGCACCCGCGCCATCGCGCTGCCGATCGCGTACGGCAACACGGCGGTGCTGAAGCCGTCGGAGGAAGCGCCGGTCTCGGGCGGCGTGCTGATCGGCGAGATCTTCCAGGAGGCAGGCTTCCCTCCCGGCGTGCTGAACATCCTGACGCACGCCAAGGCCGACGCGGCCGAGGTCGGCGACGAGCTGATCGCGAACCCGGCGGTGCGCCGCATCAGCTTCACGGGCTCGACGGAGGTCGGGACGATCGTGGCGGAGAAGGCGGGCCGGCACCTGAAGCGCGCCGTCCTGGAGCTGGGCGGCAAGGACCCGCTGCTGATCCTGCGCGACGCCGACGTCGACTTCGCGGCGGACGCGGCGGCCTGGGGCTGCTTCCTGCACCAGGGCCAGATCTGCATGTCGACGGAGCGGATCATCATCGAGCGGCCGATCGCGGAGGAGTTCACCGAGAAGCTGATGCAGCGCGCGCTGGCGATGAAGATGGGCGACCCGCGCGACCCGACGGTGGCGATCGGGCCGCTGATCAACCAGGCTGCGCTCGACAAGGTGCAGTCGCACGTCATGGGCGCGGTCGATGCCGGCGCGGCGCTGGTCACCGGCGGCAAGCACCAGGGCCTGATCTACGAGCCGACGATCGTGAGCAACGTGAAGAACACGATGAAGCTGTTCACGGACCAGACGTTCGGGCCGGTGGCGCCGATCGTGGTGGTCGAAGACGCCGAGGAGGCGCTGCGAGTGGCCAACGACTCGAAGTACGGCCTCTCGTCCGGGATCATCACGAACGACTTCATGCGGGCGCTGTCGATCGCACGCGACCTCGATACGGGCATGGTGCACATCGGCGACCAGACGGTGAACGACGAGCCCCAGGTGCCGTTCGGCGGCGTCAAGGGCAGCGGCTACGGCCGCATGGGCGGCAAGGCGGCGCTGGACGAGTTCACGGAGCTGCGCTGGATCAGCGTGCAGATGAACCGGCGTTCGTTCCCGTAACGCAGGTCGAACCCCTATCCCTCAGTCCCTTTCCCTCCTTCGACAGGCTCAGGACGCAGCGTGCGCGGAGGTAGGGAGCGCGGCCGGCGGCGGTAGGCACCACGCCAACATCACGGCGCACCTCGTCGCCGCGTCGTGAGACGGACGGAGCTAAAGCTTCGTCCCTACATGAAAAACGAGCCCTTCTCCGACGGGGAGAAGGGCTCGTTGTGTTTGCTCTCGGGCCGCTACTTGCGGGGCGCGAGGTGGCGGGCGTCCGCGGTGGGCTGTACGTCGGCGACGCGCAGGATGCTGGCATTCATGAGATAGACGGCCATGGTGGCGGCGAGCTCCATCATGCCGCCGACGCCGTAGCGATCCTGAACGGCCTTGTAGGTGGCATCCGTGACCTTGAGGTCTTCGAGCAGCTCGCGGCCGAAGCGGATGATCAGCGCCTCGTCCGGCGTGAGGCCGTCGAGTGAGCCGTGGGTGTCGACGGCGTGCAGCGCTTCTTCGCGAGTACCGACCTCGAGGCCGAGCCTGCAGTGGGCGTTCCAGATGTAGTCGTTGTTGCTCGAGCGCGCCGAGGTGCAGATCGCCAGCTCGGTCTCGGCGGGCGTGAGCGAGGTGTGGTAGCGCAAGTGCTCGACGAGGTCGGAGAGCAAGGCGCCGGTCTTGCCAGCGTAGGTAAGCAGGCCGCTGGGCGGCGGTACGCTGCCGCCTCGGGTTTCGACGATGTGGCGGATGGCCTCGCGGGTCTCTGCGGGGAAGGCGTCGGTGTCGGAAGGAACGGGTAGACGCGGCATTTCAGCTCCTTGTTCTGCTGCGGGCGAAGACGGTTCGGCTGGGCGCCATTCTAGCGATGCCGGCCGCCCTGAGCGAACCTGGCCATCACTCCAGGAGCCGGCTGCGTCAGGACGACCCGCCAGGCAGCGCTTTGATGGCCGGCGAGTCGAGGTACCAGCCGAAGCCGGGGTCGAAGCGCAGGGTGCCGGTGGCGTCGACCTGCTGGTCTACGAGCGACTGCCAGGCGTCGATCTGCTTGAGGCCGACGCGGTCTGCGCTGGCGTTTTCGATGACGCCGTAGGTCGTACCGTCTGGGTCGACGAGGCGTCGCAGCGTGCCCCGCACTTCGATCTGCTTACCGGACCACTCGCCCGGCCCCTGGACCAGAGCTGCGAGGTCGATCAGCGGTGGCTGCGGCTTCGAGTGGCCACAGGCGGCGCTAAGGAGCAGCGCGGCGGCGAGGATGACGAGGAGGGTTGAGCGGGAGCACTGACGGGGATCGTAGCAGGCGGCGGAGCGACGGAGCGACCCTCACCCTCAGTCCCTCTCCCTGAAGCAGGGCGAGGGAAGCTTGTTATTCTCGGGAGGCATTACGACAGCCGGGGCTGCTCACTTTCACCTAGAAGGCGCGGCCAACTAGCGACAGGTGGTGGCACCAGGTCAGCCTCGTCAAGGCGGGAGAGCGCCACTTGCGTGACCGCATTGTCTTTCTTGTCCTTCACTATTCCAGCTGTGATACGAATACCCGGCAGCTCCCAGTTTCGGAGAGCGATGCCCTCTCCGTCTTTCAAAGAGGATGGGTGAGAACCCCGCTTCGGAGAGGCTGCGCTCCAGCCAAGTCACCGTCTCTTTCAAACTCAGTCTGACGGCAATTTGCGTTCCATGATCGACGCTTGATGGAATTGAGGCGCCGGCCGGGAGTATCAGCCAATCGCCGAACAGTTGCTGGAAGACGTGCTTCACCGTCTTCTTGACTCATGAGGCTCCTCCGAGTGAACACCCTTCGCCGACGCCGCTTTCGCGACTATGACAGAGGCAGTGGCCGCGCGAGCGCGTGCTGCCGTCAGGAGGCGGGCTGGGGCGCGGGCGAGCCGCTGGGTGTCGTGCCCCAGGTGCGGGCCGTGAGGTAGTCGGCGGCGCCCTCCCAGACGTCGACGCTGCTGCTGAGGACGACGTCGACGGGGCGGACGCGCGGGCCGGCGATCGCGGCGGGCTCCGAGGGCTCGGTGCCCTCCTGGAACTGTCGCAGGGTACGCAGGATGCGGCGTCGCATCGAGACGATGGCCTGGTCGGCGCTGACCAGGTGCTCGAGCGAGCGGTCGACGACGGGACCGCCCTGGTCCTCCTGCACGGCCCAGTCCTGCGCCGGGATCGACTTGATGCCGCTGAACGACGAGCCGTTCTTCTGCAAGGCACGATCGATCAAGTAGTTGTTGGCCTTGTTCTCGACCGGGAAGAAGGTGCCGGGCGTGATCTCCGGGAAGTTGACGCCGGCGGTGCGGGCGTCGTTGAGCTCCGTCTCGGTCAGAGGGCGCTCCGGGTGCCAGACGATGCGGTAGTAGATCTGGTGCTCGTCGTCGGCGGGCACGCGCACCTGGAAGTGAATCGGCGTGCCGGGCTTGGCGGCGATCATGGTGAACGAGGGCATGTTCCACTGGTTGACGCGCCAGTAGAGCGTGTCGTTGGGGCCGGTGCGCTGGGCCGCGAGCATGACGCCGTACTCCGTGTCCTTGATCGACCAGCGCGGCGCCTTGTCCTGGTACATCGGGGCCTGGGCGCGACCCATCGCCGTGAGGTCGGGCGCGGTGTCGAGGCGGCTGTGCAGGAAGCTGACGTGACTGGAGTCGATATCGCCCTCGAGGCCCTGCAGCCAGTTGCCGCCGATGAACATCTTCGAGATGTAGCGATGCGACGCGGGCACGGCGTTGAGCTCGAAGTTCGGCAGCTCGGGCATCGTCTCGCGCGGGCCGAGGTAGGCCCAGACGAGGCCGCCGCGCTCGACCGCGGGGTAGGCAGCGAAGGCCGTGACTTTGTCCTTGTAGGTCTCGCCTTCGGGCGTGTTGGGCACGTCGAGGCAGCGGCCGTCGATGTCCCACTTCCAGCCGTGGTAGACACAGCGCAGGCCGCTCTCTTCGTTGCGGCCCCAGAACAGGCTGGCGAGGCGGTGCGGGCAGCGCTCGTCGAGGACGCCGATGCGGCCCTGCGTGTCCTTGAACGCGACCAGCTTCTCGCCGAGCACGGTAAGGCGCACGGGCGTGCAGTCGGGCGCGGGCAGCTCGGTGGCGACGAGGACGGGCAGCCAGAAGCGGCGGTAGAGCTCGCCCATCGGCGTGCCGGGGCCGACTTTGGTCAGCAGCTCGTTTTCGCGCTCACTCAGCATAATTCGACCTCCTGGGCTCCGATGCGGCCGGCCTGTCCGTCTAGCAAGGCCGATCTCGGGCGGTTACTTGGGGCGCTGCACTCTATGAATCTCCTCGCGCAGTCCGTCGCCACGCCAATGGCTCACGAGAGCAGATCGGCGCAACCCGCGCGCTGGGCCCAGTAGCGCCAGGCACGCAGCGTCTCGGGCGAATTGGGGCGATAACCGCCGCCGGCGAAGCGCGCCGCGATCTCGCCGGCCGAGAGCGGTGTGACCTCGCCGAGGCGCAGGCCGTTGAGCAGGGCGCGGGCGTTGCGCGGCAGGTAAATCGCCATCCTCACGACATCGATGATAGTCGGCGCGGCGGCGGCGAAGCCATGACCGCGCATGAGCACGACGTTGTTGCCGGCGAGGCAGCGCGCGAGGTCGCGGCCCTGCTCGACGCTAGTGACCAGCAGGTTGGTGGCGTCTCCGAAGTTGGTGGCGATGTCCCAGACCGGCACCTCGGCGCCGATGAAGGCGCCGGAGTGAATCACGGGCACGAGCGGCGTCTGCGAGATGCCGAAGGGCAGGGTGTCCTCGGCGTGGGCATGGATAACGGCGTTGACGTCGGGGCGCGCCTCGTAGATGGCGGCGTGAATGAAGCGCTCGAGGTAGGGCGGACGGTCGTCGTCGCCGGCGACACGGCCGTCGAGCGTGAACTCGAGGATGTCGTCGAAGCCGACGAAGGCCGGGGCGAGCGAGTGCGAGAGGAAGAAGCGGTCCGGCGCCGCGGGATTGCGCAGGCTGACGTGTCCGTAGGCATCGACGACGTTCTCGTTGCTGAGGACGCGGTTGGCGATGACGAGGTCGCTGAGCACGTCACGCGGAGCAATCATGAGCAACGCTCCTTTCCGGTCGCGGGGCAGCGGTGAACGCAGCGTAGCACGCCGGCGAAGGCGCTTAGCAGTTGGAACAACCCCGCATGAAAAACCTAGCCTGCCGGGTTAGGCGCGGGCACGGGCTCCGCCATCTGCTCGGCGACGCGAGGCTGGCGCACGAAGAACAGGACCATGCCGCAAAGCCACCAGGAGAGCGTCATGACCAGGATGCTGACCGTGTAGGAGTTGAAGTACTCGGCAAGGGCAGCGACGTAGAGCGGGCCGGTCGAGCCTGAGAGCGTGATCAGACGGCCGGACGGCGCCGCTGATCGCGCCGATGTTGGCACGACCGAAGTAGGCAGGCCACACGACCTGGTTGAGGCCTACCCAGCCACCGATACCCAGGCCCGCGATGCCGCCGGCCAGCAGTCGCAGGTCGCCCGGTAGCAGGAGCAGCAAGGGGACGGTGACGCCCGTGTAGGTGCAGATAATCAGCAGCGTCTTGCGGATGTGCAGCTTGTCGGCGAGCCAACCCCAGAAGAAGCGCCCCAGGAAGCTCGTGAGGCCATAGGCGCTGAACGCGATGGCGGCGGTCGACTCGGAGAAGCCCTTCTCCTCCAGGGCCGGCACCAGGTTGGTCGGGAAAGCCGTCGGCGAGACCATGCCGAGCATGACGACGAGAACCAGCAGCCAGAGAGTCGGCGTGCGAAACGCCTCGGCGCGCGTGAAGCTGTGCTCGGCGATGCGTATGCGTACGGGGGTGGGGCCGGCGTTCTCGTGTGGTTCGGTGTCGCCGTCGGGCAGCAGACCCATGTCCTCGGGCTGCGTACGAATCAGCAGCGACGGCAACACCGAGAGCAGGATGGCAAGCACGCCGAGGGCGAACCAGGTCTGGCGCCAGCCGAAGCTCTGATTCACGAAAGCGACGAGCGGCGGCAGCAGGAAGGCCGCGAGACCGGTTCCCATGGTCGAGGTCGCCATGGCGCGACCACGATTGCGGATGAACCACTTCGGAACAGTCGCACCCATGAGGAGCTGAGCCGGGCCCGCGCCGAGTACGCCCCCGATGACGCCGAAGATGAGCAGGAACTGCCAGGGCTCCTGCACGAATGCGACGCAGCAGAGACAGAGCGCGGCGATGATAGCGCTGCCTGTGGCCAGCAGGCGCGCGCCGCCGCTGGTGTCCATGAACCTGCCGAAAAACACGCCTGCCCCCGCGGCGCCGAGAGTACGCAGCGTGATGCCGGCGAAGATGATCGTGCGGCTCCAGCCGAGGTCGTGGTGCATCGAAACCGAGAGGATGCCTGTCGTCCAGAGGGCCCCGGCGGTGGTGAAGGAGCGCATGAACACGACCGCGACGATGACCCAGCCATAGTAAAAGGGAAGCCGGGAGGCCCAGGACGTTTCCGGTTCTCGCAAGCCATGCCCCCAGGTTCGAAAAGACGTCTTGGGCCGTGAGCGATGCGAGTATACAGACCGAGCGCGCGTCGGTTAAGTGCTTAAGTTGTGCTGCTTATCGAGCCGATCTATACGCCGGTTGCCGGTGCTATCGGATGCAGGTAACGCCGCGACTCAGGCGTGCTGCCTCTTCAGGAAGCGTCGCGGGCGGCGAGGGCGGAGCGACGGGCTTCGATGCGCTGCTCGGCGTTGAGGCGCTCGAGGCCCGCCTCGCTGGTGCCGACGAAGCGCATGGCGTCCGCGATGAGCTGATGCCCGGCCTCTTTGGCGATGAGGCGGTGCATCTCGAGGCAGATGAGGCGGTAGTTGCGGTGCGCCTGCTCGCTGGTGCGCAGCTCGATGACGTGCATGGCCTCACGGGCGTTCATGTCCATGACGAAGCGGATGCGGTAGGCCATCGGCACGATGTACTGGGCCACGGCAGGCGAAGCGGTAGCGCACAGCGTTTCGTAGACCGAGGCGGACTCGGCCATGAGAATCGCGCCACTCGGATTCGGCGCCGAGTGCGACGATCTCGGGCGGCAGGTCGTAGCCAAGACGAGTGGTGAGGGGCTGCCACTCGATGGTCAGGAGACGGTGGCGCTGGAGGTCGCGGAAGGCGCCGTAGTCGGCGACGACCTCGAAGCGATAAGAGGTGCGCTCGAAGGCGCGGCCGGGCCGGTGGCGGCGATTGCTGCGCGGCCCGGCGTAGGAGTCGATGATGGCGGCTCGTTCGTCGAGCGTGAGGGCGCGGGCGGCCGCCAGGGCGGCCTCGTCCGAGAGATCGCTGAGCTCGAACAAGATGGCCGCGAGGACGCTGGTCTCGCCGTCGGGGTCGTATTCGGTGAGGCGGACCTGAGTGGCGGCGGGAGGCGCCCCGGCCGCGGACGGAGGCGGCAGCAGGCTGCGCGTTTCGTCGCGGGCGCGCTGCAGGTAATCGACGAAGACGCCGCCGCGGTCGGGGCGCCCTACGCGCTCGACGAACACGGGCACGACCTGCTTGAGCTCGCGGAGCATCGATTCGCCCAGCGAGCGAGCCTCTGCGAGCTCGTGGCTGAGGAGACGCAGAAGCAGCGCCTCGTAGCCCTGAGCGGAGCCGTAGATGCCGGCGTTGGAGGTGGTGGCGGCGGGCAGGAGGCCGCGCAGGATGTCGCAGACCTTGGCGCGGATGCTCGTGCGGTAGGCGGCGTTCGAGGTGCCTTCGGGCTGGGGGAACTGCGTCTTGAGGTAGTCGCCCAGAGGCTCGAACAGGCTGGTGTAGAGCTCGAAGGCGCGGCCGGCGGTGGCGACGAAGCGGTCGCGCGCGTCGCCGGTCAGCTCGTCCGGGACGTGGTAGCGCCAGCGGCCGTCGGGGCGGTCGTTGTAGGGCATGTAGCGGGTCGACTGCTCCAGGTAGGACATGAGGCGGCCGCGCTCGATGACCTTGGTGAGGATGTTCGAGGCGCCCTCGACGGCGAGGTGCACGCCCGCGAGCTGCGCCACGGAGTCGTCGCCGTACTCGAGGAAGACGCGCTCGTAGAGGGCGGTAGCGCGGTCGAGGCCGACGGCGCCGGTCTTCGTTGCGTCATCGATGCCGTCCTGAAACTCGTCGAGGAAGAGGCGGCGCAGCGTCTTGGGCGAACGCGAGTAACGCGCGAAGAGGGCGCCCTTGACCATCTCCGGCAGGTCGGTGAGGACGAAGACGGGCTCGGTCGTGTTGCTGAAATGACGCGCGAGGCGGTCTCGTTCCTCGTCGCTGAAGTCGTCCAACGCGGGGTGCTCTCCTACTCGCTGAAGAATACATCAGCGGAGTGGAGGCAGACGCTCGGCGACGGGCGCGATGGAAGCTTGCAGATCGTGGAGAGAAGCCTTTCACTTCGGGGTTAACCATGTAAACTTGGGCACGTTATAACGATCAGGGTTTTTTCAGGAACCTGACGGGCGGTCGTGCCCTACGAAACCGCTCTTCCGTTCCCCAGCGCCACGTGGCTGAGTGGAGGGATCTAACCCATGAAGGTTGCGAAGAGATCGAACTCGGCCCGCATCAAGGCCACCCTGCTGGTGGCGATTGCGTTTGCGATAGCCCTCGGGCTGGCATCGTATGGTAGCAGTCCGGTTGGGCCTACGCCTGTGCACGCCCAGACATTGACAGTCAACTCCGCTCTTGATCAGGGAGACGCCACTCCAGGGGATGGCGTCTGTGAGACAACCCTAGCCGGCGGCATTTGCACCCTGCGAGCCGCCATCGAGGAAGCAAACGCAAACACCGAGGACGACACGATCGCGTTCGACGGCGACTACGATATCCACGTTGGGTCAGCGCTCAGCGTGGGGCCGGACAGCAGCCATAAGCTGAGCATCGACGGTACGGGACACACCGTGACGGTCGATGCGGATGCTACGGACCAGGTCTTCTTCGTCCAGGGCGGTGCGGACCTCACGTTGGTCCACATCACGGTTACCGACGGGTCGGCAAGCTCCGGTGGCGGCATCTACAACAACGGCACCCTGACGCTTGACAACGTGACGGTATCGAACAACGTGGCGCCAAGCTTCGGCCAGGGTGGCGGTATCTACAACGCCGGCGGCACCGACCTGATGATCGAGAACGGTAGCAGCATTGCCGGCAACAACGCCTCGCAAGGCGGCGGCATCTACAACAACGGCGGCACGGTAACGATCGATGCCAGCTCGGTGGACAGCAACTCTACCGGCAGCAGCTCCTGTACTGTGGCGGGGCAGACTCTCGGCAGCGAT
Source organism: uncultured Chloroflexia bacterium (assembly GCA_963732945.1). Taxonomy (GTDB): domain Bacteria; phylum Chloroflexota; class Dehalococcoidia; order DSTF01; family WHTK01; genus WHTK01. The sequence continues at coordinate 394,829 of CAVTBL010000004.1, read as the reverse complement.
GGAGGCGGCATCTTCAACGCCGGCGGGGACTTGACCATTCAGAACGGTAGCTCGGTCAGCCACAACGGCGTCTGGGGCGACGGCGGCGGTGGCGGCATCGCGACGTACGACGGCACCGTCAACGTCAGCGACAGCGTGGTCAACAGCAACTGCACGCGCAGCGGCCGCGGCGGCGGTATCTATAACGGTAGCGGCAGTGTCACCCTGCTTCGGACCACCGTTAACGACAACGACGCCGACAACAACGGCGGCGGCATCTTCACCACGGCCGTCAGTCCCAGGCAGCCTGACGATTCTACTGATCGACGATCAGCAATAACACAACGGGCTTCCGCGGCTACACCGGCAGCGGCGGCGGCATTTTCAACGATGGCGACGACGTACACATGGTCGACAGCACGATCAGCACGAACCACGCGCCAAACGGTCTCGGAGGCGGCATCTTCAACGGCCTCGACTTCTCGTCGGAGTACGGGACTGTCGACCTGCTCAACGTGACCGTCGCGAATAACAACTCGGCGACGCAGGTATCGGGCAGCGGCATCCACAACGACGCCACCGCCACGAACGTGACGATGGCGAACACAATCGTGGCGCAGAACACGCCGGACGATTGCTCCGGCACCGGCGTGACTTCCAACGGCCACAACCTGGACGACGACGGCAGCTGCAACCTGACCGGCACAGGGCGACCTCTCGGACACGGGGGCAAACCTCGGCGCGCTGCAAAACGACGGGGGCCCGACGGAGACGCACCCGCTGCTTACCGGCAGCCCGGCGATCGACGCCGGTGACAACTCGGTGTGCAACATCGCCTTCGACGCGACCGTGCCGCCGACCGGGCTCCGGACCCACGGACCAGCGCGGCACCGGCTTCGACCAGAATTGCGCCCACGACGGTACGTGCGACATCGGCGCCTACGAAGTTCAGGGCAGAATATCGGCCACGGTCCAGGTCAGGAAGGTGTTCACGGACCACGGCCGCAGCACCGTGAACATCGGTTTCAACTGCGTCGACTCGACTAACGTCGAGGTGACGGACGGCACGCCGACCCTCGGCGACGGCGGCCAGGTGACCTACCAGGTCAGCTTCACCGGCGATACCGTGAACTGCACCGTGACCGAGACCAACCTGCCGAGTTACAACGAGTCCGTAGAGTGTGTAGAGGGCAACCAGATGATCGGCACCACGCCGAGCGGTACCAGCTACAGCTTCGAGATGGAGCCGGGTGACCTCTACGTCTGTACCTTCACCAACCGGCCCGTCGCGGCGCCGTCACCAACACCCACGCCGACTCCGACGCCAACGCCGACACCGACGCAGCCACCTTCTTTCGGGGTAACGCAGGAGACGCTGGTCTGCAGGCCAGCAGCACGACGCCGGCGGCCGGTTCTCAGGTAACGATTACCTGCACGGCCAAGGACGGCTTCGGGATGCCGGAGGTTTCGACGTTCGTTACGTTCGCGATCAGCCAGCAGCCCGGCAACGACGCGCAGATCGGCTCGCTGGTGGAGCGCAAAGTCACCGACTCGAACGGCGTGGCGACTGCGACGTTGAAGGTCGGCAGCACGCCGGGGATGATCGTGCTGGACAACAAGATTACGTTTGCAGAGTCGCTGGTAATCGTGAACGTGCAGGGCACGGCCGTTGCGACACCGCAGGTGACGGTAATCGGGGCGTCCTCGAGCGGCGGGTCTGGGCCATCCACGTCACACATCACTCCCACCACCGGCGCCTCCAGCTCAGCGATCACGCCTCCCAACACCGGCGACGCCGGCCTCGCGTCGTCGTCGAGCAGCTACGGTGGCGTCTGGCTGGCGGCGCTGGCGTTGGCCGTGTCGACAGTCGCGGCCGGTCTGGCTGTGCGCAGGCGTCTGCCACAGCGCTAGCATCGGGTTCGTAACCAGGAAGAGGGCTCGCTGAACCCAGCGGGCTCTCTTTTTGTGTCCTCGCTGTGTGCGCCATGAAGCGTGTCGATCGGCTAGAGTAGCGACGATTCAGCGATTCGCGACGGGGAGGGAAATCAAATGCCGTACTACGAAAAGGGTGACGTTAGGATTCACTACGAGGAGGCCGGCTCCGGTTTCCCGCTGCTCGTGACGCCGGGCGGCGGTCTCAACTCGAAGCTGAGCAACTGGAGCACCGCCGTGTTCAACGCGATGGAGGTGTTCAAGAACGACTTCCGCTGCATCACGATGGACCAGCGCAACGCCAACGGCGGCGAATCGACGGGACCGGTGCCGGTCGACGACCCGTGGGGCGCCTTCGCCGACGACCAGCTCGGGCTGATGGACCACCTGGGCATCCGCGAGTTCTTCTTCCTCGGCTGCTGCATCGGTGGGCCGTTCGTGATGAAGATGGCCCAGAAAGCGCCGGACCGCCTCGTGGCGGGGGTGCTGTGCCAGCCGGTCGGTCATCGGCCGGAGAACCCGGACGTGATGTACAACTCGGGGCGCGACCTGTGGGCGCCGGAGCTGCTGAAGAACCGCCCCGACCTGACCATGGACACGCTAAGCGCCTACCTGCACAACCTGTACCGAGTGCAGCCCGACTTCGTGTACAGCGTGTCGAGAGACTTCGCGCGGTCGTGTCAGACACCGATGCTGGTCATGCCGGACGACGTGTCGGCGCACCCTTACCAGACCTGCCTGGACGTGCTCGAGCTGGCGCCGAAGGCCGAGGTGACGATCTACCCATGGAAGGACACTCCCGAGCTCAAGGCACAGGCCGTGGAGCAGGCGCGCGCCTTCCTCAAGGCGCACAAACCGGCGATAACCGCTGGCTGACTGACGGGAGCCGCGTCCGAGTGACGAGAACGCCTCGCTGAGAGGGCGTCTCTGAGGCTGCCTGTCCAACCGAATCTACACGACCTCCCGAGGTCCGGTGGTCTGTAAACGTGCCGTTCGCACCTGCCTGATGGCCCATGCAGGGTGAAGCAGTCAAGCGTAACGTCGTATACGCGATTAGTACGCGAATACTGCAGCAGGGGGTCAACTATGACAACGGTTTCTGAAGTCAGCGAGGTCATGGAATACATGCCGTACGGTCTGTACGTCATCGGTTCCAAGATGGACAACGAATGCAACGGCATGATTGCCGACTGGGTGATGCAGAGCTCGTTCGAGCCTCACATGGTGACGATCGGGCTGGAGAACAACGCCCAGACGCTCGCCAACATTCGTGCGACCGGCATCTTCACGGTCAACTTTCTATCGCAGAGCGAGAGGGCGATGCACCTTGCGGCCCACTTCGCGCAGCCCTACCTCAACTCGAAGATCGGCGGGCCGAGCGCGCGAGGGGTGCATCACAAGCTGAACGAGACGGACTACACGCTCAGCGCCACAGGCTGCCCGATTCTGAAGGACGCAATGGCGTGGCTGGAATGCCGCGCCGTGAACTTCGTGCCGAGCGGCGACCACACGCTGGTGCTCGGTGAAGTCGTCGGCTCGCACCTGATCCACGCCGAGGAGCCGCTTACTTCGACGTTCACGGGCTGGAACTACAGCGGCTGACGGCTGCAGAGTGCAGTGAGACGATCCGCCTGAACTGAACCGGCGTGCGAGCTTTCTGTACTCTGTACCGCGTGCTCCGCCTAGGCCTCGTGGCGCTCCAGCAGCTCGATGCGCACGTTCTCGGGGGCGCGCACGAAGGCGATGCGTACGCCGGGCCTGATCGTGCGCGGCTCGTCGACGATGTCGGCGCCGCGACGCTTGAGCTCGGCCACGGTCTCGTCCACGCTGTCGACCCGAAAGCCGAAGTGGTCGAGGCCTAGGTAAGGGTCGCGCGGGCTGGCCGGGACGTCGGCGTCGGCCGGGGCCGGCGCGATGAACACGATGAGGCCATCGATGTCGAGGTCGACGCGCGGGCGCCCGTCCGACTGAATCGACTCGAGGATCTTGGCGTCGAACATCTTGTTGAAGTACTGCGCCATGCCCTGCGGGTCCTTCGTGCGCAGATGGATGTGGTCGTAGGTGTATTTGGGCATCGTTCCCCTCCGATTGGCTGACGTGTCTACAGGCGCCCGATTATAACGCTGCGAGGTGAGGGCCTATGGAAACGCAGGCAGAGTGCAGGGTAAAACCCGTATCGTCTCGGCGTGATGCGAGCCGTCTCGCTGCACTCTGAACTCCGCACTCTGACTCGTGCTGTAGAATCGCGTCCCGGACCATGACGACACGTAACGAGATTTTGCTATCGGGCAACCGGCTCAAACTCGGCATCTTCGGCGCCAACTGTTCCAGCGGGCGCACGTACACGCTGGCGCCGGAGCGCTGGGTGCCGTCGTGGGAGAACAACCTCCGCCTGGCGCAGATCGCCGACGCGGCCGGCATCGAGTGCATGATCCCGATCGCGCGCTGGAAGGGCTACGGCGGCGAGAGCAACCCCAACGGCACGAGCTGGGAATCGATCACGTGGGCGGCGGGACTGCTCTCGGCAACGAGCGCGATCAACGTGTTCGCGACGGTGCATGTGCCGCTGAATCATCCCGTGGTCGCGGCGAAGCAGATGGCGACCGTGGACCAGATCGGGCGCGGGCGGTTCGGCGTCAACGCGGTGTGCGGCTGGAACGACGACGAGTTTCAGATGTTCGGCGTTGAGAAGCAGGAGCACGCGGCGCGCTACGAGCAGGGCGACGAGTGGTGGCGCATCGTGACGCGCATCTGGGAGGGCGGCGCGCCGTTCGACTTCGAGGGCGCGCACTACCGGCTGCAGCAGGTCGAGGGCTCGCCGCGGCCCTACGACGGAGCCGCGCCGATCATGATGAACGCCGGCACGTCGCCATCGGGGCGGGCGTTCGCGCTGCGCTATTCGGACCTGCACTTCGACGCGGTGCGCTTCCCGGAAGACAGCGCCGAGCGCGTCGCCGACACGAAGCGCCAGGCGGCGGAGACAGGACGATCGCTGCAGGTGTGGACGCCGATCGGCGTCGTGTGCCGGCCGACTCAGCGTGAGGCGGAAGAGTTCACGCAGCACGTCATCGAACACGCCGACCTCGGGGCGATCGGGCACATCGTGGAGCTGCACGAGCGCGACGTGCGGCGCCGGGAGGACGACGAGGGCGCGTTCCGGCGCATCGGCGAGGGACCGATCGAGCGGCAGGTGCTGGCTCGGGGCAACTTCTGCGCCATCGGCGACCCCGACCGGGTCGCGAGTCAGATCGCGCGTCTGGCCAACGTGGGCTTCGACGGGCTGGCGCTGAACTTCGTCAACTACCTGGACGACATCGAGTACTTCGTGCAGGAGGTGCTGCCGCGCCTTGAGGGGATGGGGCTACGGTCGTCCATATAAGCTCGCGAGCTGGGGTGGCTTACGCCCGCCAGGGTTGGGAGCGCCCTTCGTGATGTCTTTGCGAGCCACGGCGAAGCAATCTCAGGGCTTCCGCGAGACGCCTCGTGCAACGCGAGACTGCTTCGCCTGGCGCCTCCTCGCAAAGACTCGATCACGGTCTACGTAACTCATCGGAGCCTTTCGATCACGGCTTCGATCGAAGGTCCCCTATTCCGGGAAGACCTCGTCACCGGTGGGCTCGAAGTGCTCGACAGCGTTCTTGCCCTGGCGCAGGCGCGATAGCTCCCAGTACATGCGCCTCCGGGCGCGGCTCTGGTTGCCCAGCGGCCGGTGTTCGGCGATCGTGTGCCAGGGGTTCCAAGTCAGCACTCGCGCGAACGCGAGCTGCTCCGGCGAATCGAACTTCTGCTGCGGGATGCGCAGGACGGCGGCCGGGACGCGCGGCGACAGCTTCGTCGGCCAGAGGACGGCGTTGTTCTCGATCGGCATGAGGAACGGGTCGGTTTGGAGCTGCAACGTTATGTCGAATTCAACGTCCTGGCTAGCCAGCGTCGCGACCATGGCGTCGCGCAGGTAGTTGTCCGGAGGCTTCAGGGGCAGGCGCGGCACACGCGAGCGCGTCTTGAGCCGCGGGCGGAACGAGTACTGCATGGCCTGCCCTTCGCCGAGCAGATACGGCACACAGCTGAAGTACTGCGCCTCCAGCGGGCTGGTCTGCGTCTTGCTCCAGAGGAACTGCATCATCGAGTCCAGGATGTGGGTGCGCTTGAGGTTGAAGAAGTAGAACAGGAAGGCGTTTCGATAGCTCCAGTACTGCAAATCGGCGTTGGCCCTGGTGTCGGGTGTGACGAAGGTGGGAGTCGTAACGGCGGTCCAATCGACGGTCCCCTTTTCGTCGTCGAGCAGCTTGGGGCCGGGCACACCCATGAGCTTGATACTCATGCTCATGAAGCCGACGTCGTCGATGTCGGGCGTGATGTAAGGGCCGGGACCGGAGTAGCGCACCCAGGCGCGATAGGTCTTCGGCTCGGCGAAGATACCGCGTCGCATGTTCTCGGGAAGATCGTCGCGCACCGTGAACTCGGCGCGGACGATGCCGTGGGTCTTGGTGTTGCCACCGCGCTCGTAGTGACCGGCGCGCCAGAGGTAGTTCAGCTGGCCGGTGAACTCATCGATGATGCGCTGCAGGCTGGCCTCTTCGTTGGGCTGGATGCGCTCCTCCGCGATCGCGTAGCCCTCGTCCTGGCGCTGGCGGTTGATCATCCAGGTGAAGAGCCGCGTGAGCGGGTCCTGCAGCACGGCGTCGAAGGCGGGATGGAACCACGGGTCGAAACGGCGCTCGACGTGCAGGATGAACACGAGCAGGCTCATCAGCCAGTCGAAGAGGCGATTACCGGTGTGCGGCGGCGGGTATGCCGAGACCGGGCCCGACCTCGTCTGTGCGAGTCGCTTCGGCCATGACGTCAGGCCTGCAGGGCCGCGAGGTAACGCAGGGCGCTGAGGCCCGGCAGGAAGAAGTAGGCGCCGCCGCGGGTCCGGACGAACTGCGGCAGGCCGGTGAGGCGCTGACGTACCGGCTCGGCGGGCATCGTGAAGCTGCTGCCGGGCCGGCCGTGGTGGCCGACGACGGGATCGGCGTCGTCGTAAAGGCCGGCGAAGTGCGGGTCGTTGAGCCAGGTGTGCTGAATGAACTCGAACTGGCGCGCGATGTTGGCGTTGAGGCAGATGAAGTGCAGGCCGCGCTCCGGCTCGTCGTCAGCGGGCGGCGAGAGCGCGCCATCGATACCCAGCCAGGGGCCGTAGCTGCGCCCGCGACGCAGGATACGGTGGCGCTTGTTGATCGCGATCGAGTCGGGCGTGCCGGGCTTCGGGTCCAGTGAGTCGCGCGGGTTGGTGCGACGCACGTGCGCGCCGACCGGGCAGGCAAGCCCTTCGGGGTCGCCGTGGTGGTAGGCGAAGTCGTTGAAGGTCGCGAGCGCGGGGTCGTCGTGGTCGGAGACGGCGAGCGGGGCGCCGCCGGGCCAGCGACCGACCATCTTGGCGCCGAGGCGGACGCGCTCTGATCCATCGGCAGCATGCGCATCGAGGAAGGACCAGAAGGCGCGCACGTCCTGCTCGAGCTGTCGAAACACGAGATAGGTCCCGTTGGCGCCGAAGTCGCGCTGACTCGAGACGTCGGCCGCCGCCGGCAGCAGCGCGCCCAGAGCAACGCCCCGCGGCAGCAGCGGGCGATCGGTATAGAGGCCGTACTCGTTGGGGTAACCGAGCAGAAACTCGCCGGTATCGATCAGGTCGTCGGGGCGCGCCGGACGCATGAGACCATCGATCGTGGGCTGCGAGATGCCGTCGCGAAAGCCGAAGTGCTCCTCGGGACGCAGCGCCAACGTTTCGAGGCGCCGCACGAGGTGCAGCCCGCTGCCGGCAAGGCCGTTCGTGTAGGCGTCCTCGTGCTGCGCGAGCTCGGCGGCGTCAGTGGCAAACAACATGAGCAGCGCGTCGACGGCCTCGGTGGTCGGGCCGCCCCACTGCCAGCCGGCCGGGTCGCTCTCGTCGACGTCGCCGAGGATGCGGCTGCGATGCGGCGTAACGATGCCCTCCTGGAACTCGAGCGAGAAACCGGCGGCGGCGTCAGGGGGCAGGCCGAGCTTCTGCAGCCCCGTCGCGGTGAACGCGAGGTTGGTCGCAGTGGGCTCGGCGCGTCCGTAGGCGCTGGCGACGTCGTCGAGGTGGGCGCCGAGCCAGCCGCGCGCTGAGGCGGCGTCATCGATGGCGAGCAGGAGATAGGTAGCGCAGTTGAGGCTGCCGTAGCCGGTGGCCACGAGGCCCTGAACGTCGCGACGGTCGATGTCGGGCATGTCGTTCTCAGAGCCTCCGCAGCCAGGCGGCCGCTGCTGCATCGTCGAGTTTGTGCGAGAGGCCGGCGCGAATCGCGGCGTTGTTGGCGACGTTGACGGCCGAGAGCTGGGGGTAGGCCGAGTACCAGACCTGGCACGGCACCTGGTGTAGCCGCAGGAAGTGCTTGAAGCTCTCCTCCCGCTGGGCGCCACCGAACAGGGCCCAGCGCACCTTCGGGTAGCCGTAGCCGTTGCCAAAGATCACGTTGAGGCCCCAGGCGAGGCGGTCGATGAAGTCGTCCATGTAGCTCTCGAGGCTGCCGTCGTAGTTGCTGCCGAACAGGAGACGTCGGCGGTCGTCGAGGAAGGTCCAGCGGGCGAAGTGAATCGTCTGCACGCCGGCCAGGCTGGTGCGGTCGTACCAGTGACGGATGATCGGCCCGGCAACGGCGAGAGCGAAGGTCGAGAGATAGCGCCGGAAGCGCCCCGGCTTGACGAAGCCGACGCCCATGAACGGGTTCTGCACCACGATATCCTCGCGGTCGGCGAGATCGCGGGCGTGCTCCGGCGAGGGGCGGATGTCGGGGGCGGGATCGCGCAGCTCGTGGATGCGCAGCAGTACGAGGCCGAAAGGCGCCGCGAGGATCAGCAGAGGCGAGAGCAGCAGCATGACCGCAGCGAGGCGTGCGAGGGCAGCCCAGTCGCGCAGGCGGCCCATGACGCCGGGACCGTCCGCGGGCTTGAGCGCCCACGACAGCGCGGGGTCCGCCGCTACGTGATCGTGTATGCGGGCCGTCGCCTGCTGCGCACCTAGGCCATCGAAGCTCGGGCGGTCGGCGTCGAGATAGGCCTCGATGGCTTCGCGCAGGACTGCTTCCTGCGTGACCTGACGGGCGGTGCGGCCGGCCGTGTTCACGTACTCGGCGCCGGCCTTGATCATGTGCGCTTCGAGGTAGGCGAGCTTCTCGGCGCCGTTCGACCCGGTGGTGTAGCCGTCGCAGTAACGCAGGACCGTGTCGAGGCCGTCGCCGGCGGTGTCGACGAGCTGACGCAGGAAGGGCGCCGCGGGGCCGTCGATGTCGGCGAAGAACACGAGCTTGCCGGCGATCGATGTACCGTCGAGGTCAACGACGGGGTCGAGCAGGACGAGGCGGGCGAAATGCAGCTGGTCGAAGCGACCGAAAGGAATCGCGGCGTTGCCGGCCGCGTTGCCACCTATCGCTTCGAGCTGGGCTCGCAGCGTTTCGTGGTCGTCCGGCCGCACGCCGGCCAGGATGGTTACGGCTGTCTGGTCGACCATGTCGTGAGGCAGGACTGCATCAGGCGGTTTTCGCAGTGGATGGCGCGAAGCTCAGGGCGAAGTTGATGATGCGCTTCTTACCCCAGAAGACCTGACCGAGGAAGAGACCGGGCGAGACCTCGCGAATCTCGTCACGCACCTTGTGGGCGATGAACGACGTCTTCGAGTAGTCGAGGATGATCGCGGGCTGGCCGTCGAACCAGCTGGTGTCCTCGTAGACCTTCGCCTTGACGGCGCGGATCTCGAGGAACGTGATCTTGTTGTGCAGGTAGCCCTCGCGGGCGTTGAACACCTTGCCACGCCAGGCCAGCCAGTGGATGAAGCGCTCCGCAATGCCTTCGATCTTCGTGCCGGGGGCGACGATTGCGATACCGCTGCTGTTACCGTCGGGGATGGGGCCGGACCGGGCGGCCCGAAACAGGTCGTCGAGCTGCTCCTGGGACATCGTGTTGAGGTCGCTGACCGTAGTTACCATGGCCACTCATACCTCGATTTGCTGGGCGTCCTACCTCGGCTGACTGGGCATCCTGCGGTTCCCGGGGTTAGAGGCGCCTAATGTACGCCCGCCGGCGCGATCCCGCAACGCCCATGGGGTCGGGAGGCGTTGAGCGTAAGGCATAGGTTCGTCCGAGAGCAGGTCAGGCATAGGCATAGGCATAGGCATAGGCATAGGCATAGAGCAAAGCGTGTAGCGACTGGCTCGTGCTTTATGCCTATGTCCTATGTCTATGCCCATCTTGCCCCACCCCGGTGCCACGTGTTACGCAGCGGCAAAGCCTTTCCGCTATTATTGGGCGGCCTCGCTCCAGCCCGTGGCGACCGAGCAGTGCCCGGGTCCGAGAGGGTAATCGAACCTGGAGGGCCGCACACCATGAAGAGCCGCAAGCGCGACGGGGCGCGACTCCTGCTCGCCGCCATTCGATTCGTCAACGGCGCCATCGGTTTGTTCGCGCCGCAGATCATCATGGGACGCTTTCGCGACGAGGAGCACCACGACACCCCGGTCGCGACCTACGCGCTGCGCATGTTCGGGGTCAGGACGATCCTCGCGGCCGTAGACCTGCTGCGTGGCGACGACGACGTACGCGAGCACGCCCAGAAGATCGCGCCGATCATGCACGCGTCGGACCTGTGCACTGCGTTCCTGATCGCGAAGTCGGGGCAGGTCAAGACGAAGACGGGGCTAATGATCGTATCGATCTCGGCGTTGAACACCGTACTTGCTCTGATCATCGCCAAGAGAGGCACGGACGCCATCGGAGTCGAAACGGCCGGCCACTAGCGTGGCGGCGAACTGCGCGAGAGCTTTGAAGTCAGACGAACGTCCGACGTAACCGCCCGACGGCTACTTGCAGACCGCGGGCAGATAAAGTCAAAGAACGGAGTCGCGGTGAAGGACGGCGGGCCAGGGACGGCTCGACGGTGGCTTCGATTTTCAGTTAATGCCAACGACGAGGAGGTTCCGACGTGACGACTTCCAATTCGGGCCAGGACCTGAGCGACATACGGGCGCTGATCGAATCGGGTAAAGCGGACGAGGCCGTCGCGGAGCTGACCAAGGCGGCGGCGAAGGACAAGACCGGCGAGATCGTACGCGAGCCTCGGCGTGATCTACTTCCAGCGCGAGGACTACGCGTCGGCGCTGCAGCAGTTCGAGGCGGCGCTGAAGTGCGACCCGTCTCGTGCAGATTGGGTCGAGCTGCGCGACCTGTGCACGGCGAACTCGCAGGCCGAGATCCAGGTGCAGGTGCCGGACCACCAGAAGTACGACCGCGATGAGCTGCTGCGACCGCCGGTGGTGCCGGCCGGGACGCTGCCGTCGCCGCCGCCGCATCTCGAGCTCGGAACCGGGGCGAGGTTGCGCAAGATTGGCGGTAACTTCGTGGGCGCCGTCGCGTCGGTGTCGCTGGACGGGATCACGACGACGGTCGGGCTGGCGCTGGGCTATCGCGACGACGTCTGGACGAACTGGTACCGCCGCAACACGATGCTCGGAGTGCTGACGCTGGCCTACATGCGCAACCAGCTCAACAAACACAACCTGCTCAGCACCTACCCGCGCGACCGGCTGATCGGCTGGCTCAAGCCGGGATCTGACGCCGCCACCGGGCGTGACGCATTTCCGCACCGCCGACGGCACCTGGAACAACCTCTCGGACCCAAAGGAGGGCGCGGCGGGTACGCGCTTCCCGCGCAACGTGCGCAACTACTCGATAAAGGCGGAGACGGGCGAGCAGCTGCTGACGCCGAACCCGCGCCTCGTGAGCCTAAAGCTGCTGCGACGCGGCGAGCAGATCAAAGAGGTGCCGTTCCTCAACATGCTGGCGGCGTGCTGGATCAACTTCGAGAACCACGACTGGATCAGCCACGCCGAGAACCTGCGCCTGGAACTGCACGAGATCCCGCTGGCCGAGGACGACCCGGCGCGGATCAAGTTCCGCCAGAACTACCTCTACGTCGGCAAGACGCAGCCGGACCCGACGCGCGACGAGCCCAACGAGGTCACGCCCACAACGTTCATCAACGAGGTGACGCACTGGTGGGACGGATCGCAGATCTACGGCAGCGACCAGGCGACGGTCGATGCGCTGCGCAGCCACGTCGACGGCAAGATCAGGCTGACGGAGCAGAACACGCTGCCGCTGGACCACAGCGGCGTCGAACAGACTGGCTTCAAGCGCGACTGGTGGGTGGGACTGGCGATGCTTCACACGCTGTTCGCGCGCGAGCACAACGCGATCTGCGACATGCTCAAGGCGCACAACCCGGACTGGGACGACAACCGGCTGTTCAACGTGGCGAGGCTGATCAACGCGGCCGTCATGGCGAAGATCCATTCGGTCGAGTGGACTCCGGCGATCCTGCCCAACCAGGCGCTGAACGACGGCCTCAACGCCAACTGGTACGGCCTGCTGACCAACCTGCTGCGCCACGGCAAGGCCAAGAAGACGGTGGCGCCGATCAACGTGCGCAACCCGGAGCTGGGCGGCGTGGTCGGCAACCCGATCAACAAGCACGGCGTGCCGTATGGCCTGACCGAGGAGTTCGTCGAGGTCTACCGGCTGCACTCGCTGCTGCCGGAGAAGCTGCGCATCCAGCACCTGAACGGCGACGGGACGTCGGAGATCGACTTTCCGGCCTCGCGACAGGCGGGATCGCCGAAGGTCACGGCCGAAGTGGGAATGACGGACCTGTTCTACTCGTTCGGCAACCAGCATCCCGGCCAGCTTGTGCTGCACAACTTCCCCAAGTTCATGACCGAGCTGAGCATCCCCGGCAACCCGGTGTTCGACCTGGCGGCGGTCGACGTGCTGCGGGCGCGCGAACGGGGCGTGCCGCGCTACAACGAGTTCCGGCGCCAGCTCGGGCTCAACCCGCTGCGTACGCTGGAGGACCTGACAACCGACCCCGAGGACCTGCGCCTGCTACGCGAGGTCTACGGCGACGGCCCCTCCGCGGTCGAGCAGGTCGACCTGATGGTTGGGACGCTGGGCGAGACGCGCCGGCCGACTGGCTTCGGCTTCGGCGAGACGCTGTTTCAGATCTTCATCCTCAACGCGACGCGACGCCTGCAGGCCGACCGCTTCTACACGGACAACTACAACGAGGAGACCTACACGAAAGAGGGCCTCGCCTGGATCGACGCGACAGACCTCAAGGCCGTGATCCTGCGCCACCACCCGGAGCTGGCGCAGAGCGGCCTCGCGAACATCAAGAACGCCTTCGAGCCGTGGGATACGGACGCGGTCCTCGATCCGTCTCGCCACCCGCTGCGCGCCTACGACCGCGATCTACGCGGCGACCCGTGGACGGGCGAGCTCGCGAAAGGCCACTAGCGTGGCGGCGAACTGCGCGAATAGCCATCTAGACTTGTAGGGCTCTTCGTGACCGTCCGACGACCGTCTGTCGAGGCGGGCCGAGTCCCGAACGCCGTTACTGCGTCAGGAAGTTGCGCTTCGGCGACCAGGCCGGCTTGCCGCTGCTGCCCTGCCCGTTCGTGAGGTTGACGAGACCGGTGCCGTCGAGCTTGACGACCTCGACGTCGAAGTTGCCGTCTTGGACCGGCCGTGAAGGCAATATGCTGGCCGTCTGCGGGACCAGGCGGGGTCGAAGTCGTCGGTCGGCTGCGTCTCGACGGGCTGCTGATTGCTGCCGTCCGCGTCCATGCGTCCAGATGTCGAAGCCGTTGGAGCCGGAGCGATTGGTCTCGAAGGCAATCAGCTGCCGTCGGGTGACCAGGCGGGCTCGGTTTCGAAGCCGTCGCCGTGAGTGAGACGCGTCTTGTTGGAGCCGTCCGAGTTCATGACCCAGACCTGCGTACGATTGTCCTCACGGTCCGAGCCGAAAACGATCTGCTTACCGTCCGGCGACCAGTAGGGGTCGATATCGGCAAACGCCTCGTTGGTCAGGTTCTGCACGCCGGATCCGTCCAGGTTGGCAACGTAGACGTCATAGCGGTCGACGCCGGCCGTCGTCGTCTTGACCTCGAAGACGACGCGCTTACCGTCGGCCGAAAGGTTGGGCTCGAGCTTGTCGGCGTTGGAGACGGTGGGAATCTTGCGCACATTGCTGCCGTCCGCAGCCATGACGTACAGCTCCGATGTGCCGCCGTCGCGGTTCGAGGCGAAGACCACGCTCCTGCCGTCGCTGCTCACGTCGGCGAGCCGGCTGCTGCGCGCCGGGTCGCCGGGCACTGACGACTGCGGCGTCGTGGTGATGCGCTGGACGTTGGAGCCGTCGGCGTTCACCGACGTAAATCTCTTCGTGATCGGGCGTATCGCGCGTCGACTGGAAGTAGATCTTGTCGACTTGCTGGGGAACGTCGGTCGGGCTCTGCGGAGGCAACGCACTGCTACCGCCGCCGCCCTGCAGCAGGAGGAACGCGACCACCGCCACGCCGGCCGCGAAGACGCCACCCGCGCCACCGATCGGCAGCCAGCCGTAGGGCCGGTCGTCGTAGTCGCCGGTCACGCTGGGTGGCTCTCCGGAGCCGCCGTCCCGCCGGAGGCCGCGATGGTGAACGAGCGCGACTCGCGGGCGCCGGTCCAGCGCCGATTGCGCGGCTGGGCGCGCAACGAGAGAGTCGCCGTGCTGTGCCCCGGCACCTTGACGGCCTCGCGTGGCAGCGAGACTCGGGTATCGTTTGACCCGGCGGCGAGCGAAAGGCGCACGGATGCATCGGCATCGCCGGTGTTGTGCAGGTTGAGCTCGAAGGTGGCGCCGCCGAAGCGTCCGGCCGGCTGCGTCGCCTGCATTTCGAGGCTCAAGGCCGCGGGCGTCGTCGGGGGCGATACCGTGGGTTGTGGCTGCGGCGCCGGAGCCGGTGACGAGGCCGGGGTCTCGGTGACGGGTGGCGCCGGTGCGACGGCGGGCTGGACCGGCGCCGGCGACTGAGACAGGTCGAAGAGCTGCCCGTCCGGAGCGCGCATGTAGAGCACCGGCGTGCCCCACTCGACGTCGTTGGCCTGAATCAGGATGCCTTTGCGCGCTTCAGAAACGGCGGCGTCGACAGCGTAGCCGTCGGCCAGGGCGCCGTAGAAGTCGCCGCTGAACGTAATCGCGGCGCCGTCGGTGATCTCGAACTGCATGGCGACGACCGCCGGGATGCCCTGCCGGATCATACTTGCGGCCATGCTGCCGAAGGGATCGCTGCGAGAGCCGCGCGCTCCTTCGCAGGAGTTGAGCACCGCGAGGCGCAGCGATCGGTGGTCGTTGAGCAGAGGACCGATGCGATAACCGGCGGCACGCCAGGCCTTGCCGTTGTCGTCCTCGAGAATCAGGACGCCTTCGCCGGCGGCCTGATCGAAGCCGCCGTGACCGATGAAGTGGAAGACGTGGTAGGCGTTCGTGCGCAGGTGGCGCTGCAGCTCGGACAATGACGCCTTCTCGAGCCAGTCGATCGTGACCTTACCGGCGCTGATCAGCGGCGCCAGGGCCTGCTCGAGACGCTGCTTCTCGCGGGCGATATCGAGCGGTGGGTAATCGGGGTCTTCGGGGCTCGAGATCATGACGAGGATGTTTAGCGGCAGAGCGACCTCCAGAGGTCGCACGGGCTGCGGCATGTCGATGTAGCGGACGATCGGCGTGTAGTCGGACTGCGCCAGGAAGCGGTCGAGCGAAGCATCGAACATGAACTCCCAGGGCAGGTCCGCCAAATCGGGCGCGTCCTGGAGGCGCAGCTTGAGGCGCAGACCGGTGGCGTCGTGGCGGTTGGTCTCGTCGAGGCTGCGACGCAGGGCGGCCAGCGTCTCGCCGGAGAACACGGCGGCGAACAGGCCGGTGCCGAGCTCTCGCGCTGCCGCCAGCTCCTCGGACGAGATACCGCGCGTGCGCCGTCGCAGCGGGCTCATCTTCAAAACCAGGTTCTCGACCCGGTCCTGAGTAAAGGGAAGGGTGAAAACGGTCGATGCCTCTCCTGCAGGCGATTGCAGAACCTGCGCGACGTAGTGGTCACCTTCGCGCACGAATTGAAGGTCGAAGTCGAGGTAATGCAGCGTTTGCATCGTCTACCTAAATCTCGACGCGCAGACGTCGCGACTGATGCGGTCCGAAGGAGGAGCGAAATTGGGCCATAAGGCCAGTATGTTAGCTCAATCAGAAGCTCGTAATGCGCCAACGCGAAAAGCGTATGATTGGGCGCATTCGTGGGCCCGATGACGGACATGAAACGACTCTGCCTCGCCGTCGTAATCGAGCTGGCGCTGATCGCGTTCGGCTTGAGCGTACTGCCCCGGGCGGCGCACGCCCAGAGCGTCCAGTGTATCGGCGGCATCCAGGGCGTGAATGTGGCGCAGTACAGCTCGTCGGGCAGCGCCGTCAAGCTCGATAGGAACCAACCGGTCGAGCTTGAGCTGCTGGCGAACACACAGATCGGCGCCGTCACGGTCACGATGAAGGCGGGTCCGTTCAGCCAGAACGTGCCCCTTGACACAGCCAACGTATCCTCCGACCGGATTCAGTGGGCCGGCCAGGTCACACCGTCGAACGTGTCGAACCTGGCAGCCGGGCTGCTCGAGGTCGACGTCACGAGCACGGGCGGCTGCAACCTCTCTTTCTGGGTCAACATCACCGGCGCCAGCCCGCTCTCGACACCGATCGGCGGCGCCTCGATAGCCGTGCTGGTGGTGGGCGTCGCGACTCAGGTGCTGGGCGTCGTGAGCGGGCTGCGGCGCGGTCGAGGCCTGACCTGGGCGTTGCTCGGCGGCGTACCGACCGGCCTGGCAGCGTGCGTGCTGTCGCAGCAACTCGGCATCACGCCGCTGACGCCGACCTGGGCGATGGTCTGGACGGTGCCCTCGATTTCTGTGGGAGGTCTGCTGAACACAGGCGCGTCGGCCTTCGCACGACGCGGCGCCGAGATCCTGATTCGCCCCGACGACCGCATGATCCTGCACGCACCGCCACCGGAGCCAGAGGCGTTCGAGACCCACGCGGAGCCGCCCGCGCCGGAACCGCCGCCACGATTCGACGCGCATGCTGGACCACCGGAGCCGGAAGCCGAACCGCCGCCGGCGGCAGAGCCGGTCAGCGAATCCGAGGCAGACATCGATGGCTCGCCGTTCGAGCTGCACGCCGGGCCACCGGAATCGGACGGCGGCGGCGCGGTCGACGGTGATGCGGTACGCTCGCTACCGGATGAAGCCGGCGCTGACGAGACGTCGGCGCCGGCACGGGAACCGGCGCCGCCATCGCCGAGCCCATCGCCAGCAGACGAGCCGGTCGCAGCCACCGCAACCGCCGACCCGCCCCGCACGGCTTACAGCCTGATCGAGTGCGCGGAGGCGGTCGTGGCGCAGACCGAGTTCGAGGCAACGATCGGCCTCTCCGAGGCGCAAGTGGCGGGCGTCGCGGGGCCCGTTCTGGTGCGCCCCGAGAGCAGCCGCGGCCCGTACACGCTGACGGTGCAGGTGGTCGCGGACGGCTTCAGCCTGCGCGAGGGCGAGACGTGGCGCCACGAGCTGCCGGTCACCGCCGAGGCCGCGTACCCGAGCTTCGTGCTGCACCTGCGCGCCGACGGCCAGGACGACGAGGTGCGGCCCCGCACGCTACAGGCGATCTACTCGGTGGACGGGCAGTCGATGGGGCTGGCGGTACGAGCTCTCGCGGTCGTGAAGGACGCGCATCTGCTGGAGCACGCGCCGAAGCAGGCACCGCCCGAGCCCGGCAGCATGTCGATCCCGACCAGCCATGACGCGGCCGACCTCACGGTGCGGATTCAGACCGGCGAGTCCGACAACGGCGGTCGGCTGCTGTGGACCTTCGACACGCCGCACACGAACATCGACGTTCCCGATGCGCCGGTATCGACCAACATCGGCAGCAGGCCGGAGGACTTCGCGCGCACGATCGTCGACGGTGTCGGCGTACGCGAGGGACAGCTCGGCCTGCGAGCTTATCTGCAGGGGATCGGCAACACGATAGCGGAGCAGATGCCGCAGCAGTTCTGGGACATGCTGCAGGCCGTCGCCAAACAAGCTGCCTCCGAAGGACGCGCGCCGAGCGTCTTCATCCTGTCGGAGGAGCCGTACGTACCGTGGGAGCTGGCCTGCGTCGACCCGCCGCTGAGCGACGACGCTTCGGTGCCGCCGTTCCTCGGGGCGCAGGCCTGCGTCGGGCGCTGGGTGCTGGGGCAGCGCCGCCCCAAGCTGCCACCGCCGGTCGCCGTGAAGGTCGCCGCAATGGCCGTCGTCTCGGGCGAGTACAACCAGCCGGGCTGGAACCGTCTGCTCGAGGCGGAGCAGGAGGCAGCGACGATCGAGCAGTCGTACGGCGCCACAGCGGTGCCGGCGACGACGCAGGACGTGCTGCAGTGCCTTGGCGGCGTGCCGGCGGCGCAGGCGCTGCACTTCGCCGTACACGGCATTTACGACCCGAACAGCGTCATGAACGGCATCGTCCTCACGGACGGGCAGACGCTCGACCCGCTGGAGGTCAAAGGCAGCGTGCTGGCGTCCAGCCCGTTCGTGTTCCTCAACGCCTGCCAGGTCGGCAGCTCGAACCGCATCCTCGGCGACTACGGCGGCATGGCGGACGCGTTTCTCTACGCCGGTGCGTCCGGCGTCGTGGCGCCGCTATGGTCGATCAAGGACACGATAGCCAGGGAGATCGCGCTGCGCTTCTACGCAGAGGCGTTCGCGGGCACGCCGCCGGCCGAGATCCTGCGGCGCGAGCGTGCCGCCTTCCACGGCGTCGAGGCCGGCGATTCGGCGACCTGCCTGGCGTACATCTGGTACGGCCACCCATCGTTGAAGCTCACAAAGCTCGGCTGAACCTCTCCCGAACCCCGCACCTTGCGAGGCAAGGGGGCTTTTGAATTAAGGAGCATCCCGACATGAGCGAAGCACTGCAGCCCAATGGCAACCCGGTACGTGTCGACGGCATCATGCTGCGCACGCCCGGCCTCGCCGGCACCGCGACCTCGCATCCGCCGTCCAGCCCCGCGACACGCGCCGCCACCCTGACGACGGACGCCCTCGAGGAGGCGCTAGCGGCGCACAACTTCCAGACGACCGCGACGCTGGAGCTGGCCGGGACGCGTGAGATCCCGACCGGCGCCGTGCAGACGCGAAGCACGTCGTTCGGGGAGCCGGCAATCGAGCTGCAGGTGCCGGATCCCGGCGAGCAGTGGGGCCAGGTCGTGCTCTACACCGACGAAGCCGGCGTCACGACCTGGAACTTCGCGCGCGACACGCAGAACCAGAATCGACGTCACCCGGGGCCGCGGCAGCCGCACCTACGTCATCCGGCGTCGCGTCGCTACGCCATCGGCTCAACCGGCGACTCGAGGCGTGGTTGGAGCGCTGGGCAAGAAGGTGCTGAAGGTCGTCGTGTTCCCGATGATCGACCCGGTGCTCGGCGCGGTGGGCGACCACTTTGCCAGCCGCTGGGAGGACAAGAACCGCCCCTACGCCGTGCGCCAGTTCACGCCGGACAACTACGGCGCCGCCAATGCTGCCGTGGTCGGTCCGGAGCAGTGGCAGGGCCTGGGCGCGGGACGGGCGTTGCTCATGGTGCACGGTACGTTCAGCCGCGCTGCCGGCGCGTTCTGCGCCCTGCCGCGCGACTTCGTGCAGACGCTATCGACGCGCTACGGCGGACGCGTGTTCGCGCTGGACCATCCGACGCTGTCGCAGGACCCGAAGCAGAACATCGAATGGTTCCTCAACCAGGTGCCGGACGGGACGGCGCTGGACCTCGACATCGTGTGTCACTCCCGCGGCGGGCTGGTGAGCCGGATGCTCAGCGAGCGCCTCGACCGGTTTGCGCTGGGCAATCGACGCGTCAACGTGGGCAAGGTGGTATTCGTGGCGGCGCCCAATGCCGGCACCGTGCTCGCCGACCCGAAGCACGTCGGCGACTTCATCGACTCCTACACGAACATCCTCAACTTCTTCCCCGACACGATGGTGCTCGACACGCTGCAGGCGATCCTCGCGGTCGTGAAGCAGATCGCGGTCGGAGCGCTGGCGGGCCTCGACGGGCTGCAGTCGATGGTGCCGGACGGCGACTTCCTTACCAACCTGAACCAGGAGCGTACGTCGACGGCGCGCTACTATGCGCTGGCCTCGAATTTCGAGCCGTCCGACAAGGGGCTGTTCGACTACGCCAAGGACGTGCTGCTCGACAAGCTGTTCGCGAAGCAGAACGACCTCGTGGTGCCGACGGACGGTGTGTGGGACAAGAACGGCGGCTCGCTGTTCCCGATCGCCGAGCGCTTCGTGTTCGAGGCCGACGACGCGGTGCAGCACAACGGCTACTTCGGCAACGCCGTGGCGCGCGAGAAGATCCTCGGCTGGCTCGCGTCATCCTGAGCAAAGTCGAAGGACCGGAGTGGCCCGGCGACTAGTCACCGGCCGGCTCTACGTATCGAGGCGGTCGAGTTTGGCCGCGAGGTCTTCGACAGCGCCGGACGACGGCGCCGCCTGCCAGTGCACGTCGCGGTCGCGCACCTCGGGGAACTGATCGACGAGCAGCTTCTCGAGGCGGCTCCTGATCTCCTGCTCGCCGACTTTCGCCTCGTCGAAGAAGAACGTCAGGTTGACACGGATAGCTTTCATGCGCCGGTCTCCTTCCGGGAGCGCGTCGTGGAGACGCTCCCGTTCATGCTGTGACGTTACGTGCGCGGGGCGTAGCGCGACAACCGGCAGGAGATTTCAGTTTTCAGTGCCGTTTGGCCCGAACCAGCGACCGGTCGCGGTGCAGCGCCGCATCGCGTAGAGTTGGCGCCGATAGACGACGCGTCGAGACGACGTGGCCGAGACGAGGCAGAGACGTGACGCATCTGAATCGGGCGCTGAGCGAGTTCAATGTCGGCGAGACGATGATCCGCAAGATGACGCGCCTCGCCAACGAGCACGGCGCCGTCAACCTGTCGCAGGGCTTCGCGGACTACGACACGCCGGAGGAGATCAAGGACGCGGCCGTCGCGGCGATCCGAGGCGGCAACAACCAGTACTCCTACACGTTCGGCGTCCCGGAGCTGCGACAGGCGATCGCGAAGAAAGCAGTGTCGTTCAACGGCATCGAGGGCGTCGACCCGGAGGACGTTGTGGTCACGCTCGGCGCGACCGAGGGCATCATGACGGTGCTGAAGACGATCTCGAACCCGGGAGACGAGGTCGTGTTCTTCGAGCCGTTTCATGAGGCGTACGTGCCGCAATGCCAGCTCCTGGGCCTGACGCCGAAGACCGTGACTATCGATCCACTGACCATGACCTACGACAGGCAGGCGCTGGAAAACTGCATCACGGCGCGCACGGTCGCGATCCTGCTGAACACGCCCCACAATCCTACCGGCAAGGTCTTCGAGCGCGATGAGCTGGAGCATATCGCGGCGCTGGCCCGCGAACGCGACCTGCTGCTGATCACGGACGAGATCTACGAGCACATCACCTACGGCGAGGCGAGCCACATCAGCATCGCCTCGCTGCCGGGCATGCATGAGCGGACGTTCACGACCAACGCGCTGTCGAAGACCTACGTGGCGACAGGCTGGCGCGTCGGCTGGGTGATCTGCCCGCCGTCCTACACGCACCACGTGCGCGTGATCCACGACGTGTCGGTGATCCAGGCGCCGACGCCGCTACAGATCGCGGGCGTCACGGCGCTGTCGATGCCGGCGTCGTACTACGAGGGGCTGCCGCCGTTCTACCAGCAGCGCCGCGATCTACTAGTCGAGGGTCTGCGCGACGCCGGCTTCGTGTGCAGCGCGCCCGCGGGCTCGTACTACGTCATGGCCGACTTCTCGGCGCTCGACCCGCAGAGTACGCCGCTCGACTTCGCGATGCGTCTGCTGGCCGAAGCAAAGGTCGCGGCGGTGCCGGGCTCGAACTTCTACCTGACGCCCGGGCGCGGCGAGCACGAGGTGCGGTTCGCGTTCTGCAAACGCCTCGAGACAATCGAGCGAGCGGTGAGCAACCTGAGGAGCCTGTCGTTCACGCAGAGCGGCTGACGATGGCCACGCGAAGGGGTCGCTAGAGCGAAAAGCGGCGATCCCTCGGCTTGGCTCGGAATGACAGGTTTGGGTCAGCAGAGGATGTCTTTGCGGTGGAAATACCACCACGCGACGCCGAGAAAGACGGCGATATAAGGAACCTGCAGCAGCACGCCCCATGCCATGTGGCTGGTGACGACCGGCGTGGCGAACAGGCTCTCCCAGGCGTGCCAGTGGTAGGTCGGCAGGACGGTGCGGATGCTGCCCAGGGGCGTAATCGCGACGAGAATCTCGGACAGAATCGCGACGCCGGCCGCACCTGAGACGGCGCCCATCGTGGCGTCGGTGAGGGTCGAGAGCATGAAGCCGAGCGCGATGATGCCGGTCATGCTCCACGCGACGTAGAGGGTCGCAACGATCAGGCGGAGGAAGGCGGTTCCGGCCGGCACTTCGGTAAGCGACGGCGTCAGAACCGGCTTCCAGCCAAAGGCTACAACGCCCTCGATGATCCCGGTGGTCGCGATGATGATCGCAGCCGCCAGGGAGAGCACAAGGACGACCACCAGCTTCGAGATCAGCACCTTGTTACGCGAGACGGGTCTCAGCAGAAGGTAGCGCAGGCTGCCCCACGTCGCCTCTTCGGCGATGGCGCTGCCGGCGTAGATCGCGATTACGGCCGGCAGGAGGAAGTTCATCATGACGCTGAGGGCGGCGAGCGGCATGTTGAGGCCGGAGTGCCGGGCCAGCGCCATCAAATCGCTGTCGTGAGGCTGACGGTTACGCAGCTGGAGCGCGATGACCATGAGGGTCGGTATCGCCGCCATGACACCGAGCGTCAGGAGCGTGCGCAGGCGCAGAAACTGCTTCTCGAACTCGACGCGAATCATGCCTACTCCTCGCCCAGCATCGCGAAGAATGCGTCCTCGAGGGTGTGGCGCGAGGTGATCGTCTCGACGCCGATGCCGGCGGAAACGAGAGCTTTGACGATGTCGCTGCGCGCAACGCCGGTCAGGCGCATCGAGATGCCGGGGGCCTCCTCGTGCAGCTGGCTGACGCCCTGCGTGTCTTTGAGCATGGCGATGGCTCCGGCCGTGTCGTCGACTTCGAGGTAGACGGACGCGGCCGACGAGGTCAGGTCCGCGACGCTGCCCGACGCGACGAGGTGCCCGCGGTCGAGGACGGCGGCGTGGGTACAGACCTGCTCGACCTCGGCGAGGATGTGGCTCGAGAGCAGGACGGTCGCGCCGGCCAAGGCGAAGTCGCGAATCAGGGAGCGAATCTCGCGCATCTCCTGCGGGTCGAGGCCGACCGTGGGCTCGTCGAGGACCAGGAAGTCCGGCTTCTTGAGTAGAGCCTGTGCCAGGGCGAGGCGCTGCTGCATGCCCTTCGAGTAGGTGCGCACCTTGCGGTTGATCGCCGAGCCGAGGCCGGCGAGCTCCAGCGCTTCGTCGAGATTCGCGTCGCGCATCGAGCTGCCATCGGCGCACCAGAAGTACTCGAGGTTGTCCATGCCGGAAAGATGGGGCACGAAGGCCGGCCCCTCGATCAGCGAGCCGACGCGCCTCAGCACGGGATGGCTGGGGTGCATGCGTTCGCCCATGATGTAAGCCGTGCCCGAGGTGGGTTGAATGAGGCCGAGCGCGATTCGCAGCAGCGTCGTCTTGCCGGCGCCGTTGGGCCCGAGCAGCCCGAAGACCTGCCCCGGCATTACGGTGAGGTCGACGTGGTCGAGGGCGAGGACGTCTTCGCTGTACTGCTTGCTGATGCCGACGACCTGCAGAGCCGCCGTCCCGTCACCGTGAGAGGTGGCGGCGGCGGCGGCTTGAGCCCCGGCGGTCGAAGTCACGCTAGTGCTGCGAATCCATGTGGTCAGGCAGCGTCAGGCTGATAGCCTTTGTCAGGTTCGCGTCATTGACCTGAGCCTTCGCCTGGCTGGCCATGTCCGGCGAGATCACACCCATCTGGGCCGCCATGTCGATGTCGCTGTTCGCGAGCTGCGAGAGCCGAGTCTTGAGGGTCGTGGCGTCGACGCCGTTGGCGCTCGCGATCTGGGCCAGGCTCTGGTGGTTGGCGAGCCCGTTGAACAGGTTCTGCTCCGACGTGCCGGTCGCGTTCGCGAGGTCGGAGAACGCCTGTTCTAGCAGCGGGCTCAGCGCGACGTTGCGCAGCTTGTCGCCCTCGGCCGACGTGAGCTTGCCGTCGTTTACCGCCTTGTCGGCGACGACGTTGAGGCCGGTAGACTCGACCATGTGCAGCGTATCGACGCTGATGCCGGTCCTGGCCGCGAGCATCGTCTCGAACGAGCCGGCGTCGGCGTTGGCGGTAGAACCGCCGCTACGTGCGAGGACGAAGGTCGTGCCGAGGATGGCGAGCGCCACGGCACCGAGAATGACGAACAGCTCTGCGTTGCTTTAACACGGGGACACCTCTTCGCCGGCGCGATGGCTCGCGTCGAGCACTCTCGATCGTAGCACCCGGCGACCGCGCAGTTTCTAAATATGTGTTAAGCGGCGCTCACGTCTGGGTGACGCCGGCGGCGCCTACGACACCGAGATGATCGCGACGCCGATAACGACCAACGCCGCACCGAGGACCATGCGCGGATTCACCCGCTCGAGGTCGCCGAGCAGGACGGCGGCGAACAGCAGGGTGAACAGCGGGTAGGTGCTCGATACCGGCGACACGATGACGACGTCGGCGCGCTCGACGGCGGAGAAGATCGATGCGACGCCGGCAGACGAGAAGAAGCCCGCCAGGATGAAGAACAGGACGCCGCGCCGGAAGTTGAGCACCGGCGCGCTGAAGTTGCGCAACGCAATCGCGACGAAGGCCAGAGTACCGAACGCGAGCGCGATGGTGGTGCCGACCAGCGGTGCGTGGAAGTCGGAGACGCCGTGGCTGGCCAGCACCTGGGCCGCGGCGTAGGCGGCCGCGGAGCTGGAGGCGAAGACGTAGCCCCGCATGCTGCGCACCGGCGCCTCTGTGGCGGTCCGCGGCTCGCGATTCGGTAGCGTCATGCCTGCTTGAGCACGAGATAGATGCCGCTCATCACGAACAGCGTGCCCACAATCGTCAGAGCGCTGATCGACTCTCCGAGAAAGATCACGGCGAGCACGGCAGCGAACAGCGGCGTCGTCGACGCGATCGGCGTGGCGCGCACGACACCAAGGTGGCTGATCGAGAGGAAGTTGAGGTAGCGCCCGAAGATGAAGTTGAACAGCCCGACGACCGCGAAGATCCCGACCACAGTCAGCGTGACGTCGCCGACCTGAGAGCGCTGAAACAGGGCCACGACGACGATCATCAGCGCCAGCCCGGAGCACAGCGAGACGAACGTCCCCAGGGTGGCCGGCATGTAGCGCAAACCTAATCGGACGGAGATGGCGCTGAGCGACCACGAGATAGCGGCGCTCATGGCGAAAGCTATGGCTGCGATGCGGAGGCCCCTCGATTCTCAGGCAAGCGCCGCGCCGATTCTCGACCGGCGGCGCCCACGGGCCCATTGTCCGGGATAGGCATCGGGGCGGCAAACGTCCCGCCGGGCCAAACCGGACGTCGCGTCTTCGTATTAACATGCGCAGTGCAACTCGGGCGCGCAGACGCGGCCCATCACAAGACTCGGCATCGATCGACGGTTCGCAGCGCTAGCTAGGGAAGGACGGTAACGACGTGGCATGGGATGTTGATCTGGCTCATACGCAGGTCGCGTTTGCGATCAGGCACCTCGGCGTGTCGCTGATTCGTGGCAACATGCAGGTCTCGGCCGCCAGCCTGCAGCTCGACGAGGCGCATCCCGAAAACGCGAGCCTCAGCGCGACGATCGACGTGAACACGCTCGACACGCGCAACCCCGGCCGCGACGGCCACCTCAAGACCGCGGATTTCTTCAACGTTGGAGAGCACCCGAACATCGAGTTCGCGACGACGAAAATCGATCCGGGCAAGGGCAGCGAATTCGAGGTGCACGGCAACCTGACGATCCTCGGCGTGACCAAGCCCGTGGCGCTGAAGGGCGAGTACGCGGGCCCGGTCGACGACCCGGTCAGCGGCAAGCGCAAGCTCGGCTTCGAGATCGAGGGCGACATCGCGCAGAGCGACTGGGGCATCAACTGGAACGTGCCGATGACGGCCGGCGGCTTCATGCTCGGCGACCGCGTGCGCCTGACGATCGACGGCCAGGCGATCGAGAGTTAGCACTCGGCAGACTGCGCGAGCAGTTTGTAAGGCTCCAGCGTCTCGAATACCGTCCGACGACTGACTGCTAAGTCGCTGCTCCTGGTCGCCCGCAATCCGACGAACAGTCGCCGGCCGGTATACGAAAGCGTTCCGACGGCTGCCAGATCTTCGCGCAGGACGCCGCCACGCTAGTGGCTCCAGAGCTCCTTGCTGGCGAGGGCGGCGCCTTCGGAGAGCGCCTGCAGCTTCGCCCAGCAGATCTGCGGGTGCACGCGGCCGCCGAGACCGCAGTCGGTGCCCGCGACGACGTTCTCGCGGCCGACCAGCGCCGCGTACTTCTCGATGCGGTCCGCGACCAGGCGCGGGTGCTCGATGACGTTGGTCGCGTGGCCGACGACGCCGGGCATGAGTATCTTACCGTCGGGCAGCTTCGTGTCCTGCCAGACGCGCCACTCGTGCTCGTGGCGGGCGTTCGCGGCTTCGATGGAGTACATCTGCGCCTTCACGTCGAGCATGAGGTCGACGAGGTCCTCGAGCGGGATGTCGGTGACGTGCGGGCCGTGCCAGCTGCCCCAGCAGATGTGGTAGCGCACGCGGTCCTCCGGCACGCCCGCGAGGGCAAGGTTGACGAGCTCGACGCGACGCGCGGCCTCCCTGCGGTAGTGGTCCAGGCTGATCGCGGGGATGTAGCGGTCCCAGAACGCCGGCAGACCGGGGTCGTCGATCTGTAGCACGAAGCCGGCGTCGACGATGGCGCGGTACTCGACGTTCATCGCGTTGGCGACGGCCTCGTCGAACTCGTCCTGGGTCTTGTAGTAGCGGTTCTCGCCGCCGTACGAAGGCGCCAGGGCGGGCATGAACGCCTCTTCGACGCGCGCGCCGGCCAGCGCAGCCTCTTCGACCTGGCTCAGGGCATCTGAAGTTGTCGATGTCGGCCTGGAGCTGGGCCTGCCCTGTGTAGGTGACGGGGCCGGTGCAGGCCAGCTGCTGGCGGGCGCCGGAACGGGCGGCGAGCTCTTCGGCGTAGAACTCCTGGAACAGGCTGCGGTCGCGGCGATCGGCCATCGCTCCCATGTGCTCGCTCTCTCCGGTGGGCTCGAAGCCGCCGAGACGCTCCTGCACGTAGTTGAGGAAGCTCGTCTTGCCGTACTCGCCGTCGTTGACGACGTCGACACCTACCTCGATTTGCTTCGCGACCACTCCCGGCACCGCGGCCCTGATCCGCGCCGCCCGAGTCGACTCGTCGACGGGCCGGCCGGTCTGGATGGCGCGGTTGATCTCGGCCAGCTCCGGCGGGCGCGGCAGGCTGCCAGCGTGACTCGTGAGGATTCGGCCGTCACTGCGCTTCATCGGTGTCTCCAATCGGCTCATTCAGATGCTCGGTGGGACGCGAAGCCTATTGCTGCCCGTTGGGGTTGTCAACGCGAGCAGGAGGTTGGTCGAGCGGAAACCGTGGGGAGATGCCGGCCCAGCAAAGATCGTCTCTGCCGGCGCGCAGGTATTAGTGCTCGAAGGTCAGCGATTCCGATTCTTCCAGGATCCAGGAGCCGGGCGGTCCACCAGACTGATAGAAGTGGACGCCAGACTGCAGCGGCTCCTCGCCCTGGGTAATTATGCGGCCGTTCTTCGACGCTCGCTCGCGCCACTCGCTGTCGATCACCTCTGTGACGTCGCGCGCCTCGATGTCCTGAGGACGGCGGGAAAGGTGCTCGGTCCATAAGTCCAGGCGGAGGGCCCGCGCCAATTCCGGGTCGTTCGCGAGCACGCCGATCTCACCGTCGCTGTGCAGGCTGCGGTCGTTGAGGTTAGCCGAGCCGACGATCAGCCACTCGTCGTCGACGATGCCGAGCTTGGCGTGCACATAGACGGGACGGTAGCGAAACGGCTTCGCACCCGAGGTGGGGCCGCTGGTGTAGAGGGAGTAGACCTGAACTATGCCGCGGCCGTCATCGACGTCATGCAGCGCTTCGACGTGCTTGTCATTGTCCCACTTACCGCTCGTGGCGCGCGCGGGCAGCACGATAACGATGCGAAAGCTCGGAGATGGCGGTCGCTGGACAAGTTCGATAAGAGCGTCCATGACCTCCGGCGACCAGATGTACTGGCTCTCGAGATAGACGAAGCGCCGGGCCTGCTTTATTAGCTCGAGATAGGCATGGTGAAAACCGTACTCGCCGTCATGAGCGAAGTCGTAGATGCCGGCGGGAATGGTCCGGATTATCTGAGCAGGCGTCGACCACGCTTCGCCGACTTTGGGCTGGACGCTGGGGAGGCTTGCGTCGCCGGTGACCGCAAGCCATCGCTGGCGAAAATTGGCCTCGACGTCGGCGACCGCTTCGCCTTCGATCGACATGGCCGCGTCGTGCCAGTTGACGCCGGCGCGCAACCGATGGCCCCGCTCGTCCCAACGATCGCCGGAGTATGTCGTCAGGTCGATGCCGCCGACCGAGGCCCATTGCCCGTCCACAACGACCGCCTTCTGGTGATGCGTATGGCTCCAGGTGGCGCTCGTGTCTACCTCGCAGCGGAGGTCGCCACCGGCAGCCTCCGTGATCAACGTCTTTGCGACCTCGTCGACGTATTCACTGGTCGGATGGATGAGGAACGGAGCGCCGCTCCACAACAGGACCCGGACCGGCACGCGGCGCGAGGCCTGCGCCAGCACCGTGACGAGGCGGCTATCGATAACGTGCTCGGGCGACTCGCGCAGGAGCGGGAGATGCGGCGTGAGGCACCAGCCGGCGATGTAGACGTACTCGGTGGCCGTGGAGATCGCGGTGTAGAGACGCTCCATGAAGGCCTCGCCGTCGATCAGGGGCGTGAGGCGGTTGTGAAGCCTAGGCGGCGTGCCGTAAGGGCTCCAGCGCGTTTCGCCGGCGGACCAGTCCGGTTGTTGCCCCGGCCCTTTGGCCGCGACGCCAACGTGGCGGTGGGCGGAACGTGTCTGCACCCGACCCAGTTGGCTCAGAACATGCGGGCCGAGGTAGCGCTCGACGAAAAGACCCGCTGTTTCGGGAAGAGACCGCCGCTTGTTCGGCATGAGACATGCTGGCATGCGTGTTCCGGGCCAGCAATGCCGGTGGCCGATCAATGGTTCGTGGTTACGTTGCAATCGATCGCCAAACGGCTCGGACGCTGGCAGACGGAACGCGATGAGAGCCGGACGCGCTGGTGTCAGGCCGCCGCTGTAGCTCCGGGCTCGCGTGACCTGAAGCCAGATTTCGCGTCCGGGTGATAATCGAGCGGTGGAAAAGCGCAGCGTCGGACTGATGGGCGCGATGGCGATCGGCGTCGGCGGCATGGTCGGTGGCGGCATCTTCGCGGTGCTGGGCGTCGTCGCGGTGCAGGCGCACGGTGCGGCGCCGCTGGCGTTCGCGATCGCCGGCGCGGTAGCAGTGCTGACCGCGTACTCCTACGCCAGGCTCTCGGTCGCTTATCCGAGCCGCGGCGGCACCGTCGTATTCCTCGACCGAGCCTTTGGAGTAGGCCTGGTGACGGGGACGATGAACAACCTGCTGTGGATCGCCTACCTGGTGACTCTGTCGCTGTACGCGGTGGCGTTTGCCAACTACGGCGCCACCTTCTTCTCCGGTCACGCCGTGTCGTCGCTGACCCTGCATCTGCTGATCAGCGCCGCGATCATCGCACCGACGCTGCTCAACCTGCTCAGCGCCTCGATCGTCGCGCGCACGGAGACGCTCGTGGTGGCGATCAAGCTCGGGCTGCTGGCGGTGGTCGGTGTCGCCGGCGCCGGCTCGGTCTCCGGGGCGCGGCTGGCGACCAGCACCTGGCCGGCGCTGCCGACCGTTGTGGCCGCCGGGATGCTGATCTTCGTGGCCTACGAGGGCTTCGAGCTGATCGCGAACTCTGCAGAAGACATCGAGAAGCCGGCGGTGAACCTGCCGCGCGCCTTTTTCGGCTCCGTCCTGCTCGTCCTGGTGCTCTACGTGCTTATCGCCGTGGTGACGGTCGGTTCGCTGAGCCCGAGCGCGCTTTCGGGCGCCGCCGACTTCGCGCTGTCGCAGGCTGCCAAACCTAGCCTCGGCGACGCCGGCTTCAGAGCAGTGGCGGCTGCCGCGCTGCTGGCCACGTTCTCCGCGATCAACGCGACGCTGTACGGCGTGTCGAGACTCAGCTACTCGATCGCGGCCGAGGGCGAACTGCCGCCAATCCTCGAGCACGAGGTCTGGCGAGAGCCCATCGGTCTGTTTCTAACAGCTTCGGGAACGCTAATCCTGGCCAACACGCTGAACCTGGAGTCGATCTCGAGCATCGCCAGCGCCAGCTTCCTGCTGATCTTTGCGGCCGTGAACGGCGCCGCGTTACGACGCGCATCGGAGATCGGGGCGTCGCGTCCGATCGCGGCGGCGGGCGTGCTCGGTTGCCTGGCGGCGGTCGTAGTGCTGCTGCAGCAGACGGTGCGCGACGACATTACAGCGGCGCTGGTGCTGGCGGGCCTCGTGGTGCTTGCCGGCGGCATTGAGGCGCTGTGGCTGCGCTCGGTGCGAGGCGAGTGCCGCCCGTCCACGACCGCGGTTGCTATGGCCTCAACCAACGGACACAAGTAGCCACAAAAGGTATCGTTGGCTGGGGACGGCAGGGCCGCCGTTCGCCTCACGGGGCCAACGGCTAAGACTCGAGGAGACGGATGAGCGAACGAGACGAGATCAAGATAACGGTTACCGAGAACGGCCCCTACGAAGTCACCGGCGGCCTGCCGCTGGCGAAACAGATCATCGAGGCCAACGCAGAAGGCGTGTCGATGTCCTGGCGCCAGGACCGTGTCTACGATGCGGGCGACAGCTATTCGCTGTGCCGCTGCGGGCAGTCCGAAAGCAAGCCATTCTGCGACGGCTCGCACGAGGTCACCGCGTTCGACGGCACGGAGGTTGCGAGCCGCGAGCCGTACATCGACCAGGTCGAGCAATACGACGGGCCGGAGATGGTGCTGACCGACGCCGAGGCGCTGTGCGCCTTCGCGCGCTTCTGCGACGCCGACGGCCAGATCTGGAACGTCGTCGAGCAGACCGACGACCCGGCGAAGCAGGCGATCGTCAAGCGCGAGGCCGGTAACTGCCCAGGCGGCAGGCTGGTGGCCTGGAGCAAGTCACCCCTGCAAGCCATCGAGCCCGACTACGAGCCCTCGCTGGGCATCGTCGAGGACCTGCAGCTCGGCGTGAGCGGCCCGATCTGGGCACGAGGCGGCATCCCGGTGATCGCGGCGGACGGCACGCAGTACGAGCTGCGCAACCGCGTGGCTCTGTGCCGCTGCGGCGCCTCCAGTAACAAGCCGTTCTGTGACGGCACGCACGCCTCGATTCGCTTCAGCGACGAGACGTAGACGCCGGGCTATACGGCGACGCTGAGCCGGTCCTCGATGTCTGCGACGGTGGCGATTTCGACGCCCATGTTGCCCATGTCGAAGAGGTTCGCGTTCTGCACCTCGTCGTTGGCCGAAGCTGTGGCGTCTCTGAGGACGATGCAGCGATAGTCGAGCGACGTCGCGTCGTTGGCGGTGGCGCGGATGCAGTTCGGCGTCTGCACGCCGGCGAGCACGACCGAGCGCACGGCAAGGCGCCGCAGGATCAGATCGAGGTCGGTAGAAAAGAAGGCGCTCCAGCGGCGCTTGATTACGACAACGTCCGTGGGCGCGATCTCGAGGCCCTCGACCAGGTCGGAGCCGGGGCTATCGACCAGGAACGGGTCGGTGCTGAACAGGCTGGTGCGCGTGTGATCGACATCGAGGCCGGAGTCGCGGTGCTGACGCAGGACCATGATCACCGGCGCGCCTGCCTCCCGGAAGCTGTCCGCGATTCGGGCGACGTTCCGAACAATGTTCGGCGCGCCTCCCACGAACAGGCAGGCGGACGGCAGACAGAAGTCGTTCTGCATGTCGATAACAACCAGCGCAACGTCGTTCACTTGCGACCTCCTGAAATGAAAGCACCCTGATCTATCGCAGCTGTTGCTTCGACAAAGCACGCCAGCGGCGCCCGCACCATGCCGACGCCAACCTGGCCGATACCCGCCTGCCTGTGCGCGATCCCCGTCGTAATCAGCGGCGTCACACCGGTCTCGGCGGCGCGCGTGACGTCGAATCCGAAGGGCGTGCCCAGCAATTCGGGCGGCGAGACCATGTAGAACGGGCTCGAGCCCGCCGCGATCGCCCGCAGCTCGTCCTGGATCGAGCGCGCTTCGTCCATGCCGCTGCAGCCCACCGTGGCGAACAGTGCCGGCGCTCCCGGCAGCGCGCAACCGCCGAGGCCCGCCGTCTCCACGATGGCGCTATCGCCGATGTCGGGGTTGGCGTCGTCAAGGCCGTAGCCGGCCCAGTAGACGCCCCGCGGCCGCGGCGACGGCGCTGTGTACCAGCGGTCGCCGGTGCCGCTGACGCGGATGCCGAACTCGACGCCGTTGCGGCTCATCGCCGTGACGATCGGGCAGTCCGGGATGCCGGACAACGGGTCGAGCATCGCCTTCGAGGCCGCCATCGCGAGGTTGAGGAAGCTCTGCGGCGACTCGGTCAGGTAGCGCACGACCGACGCCGCGCCGGACTCAGGTAGCAGGGCCGGCAGCAGTGCCTTGAGGAAGAGGCTGCTAGCGGCGACGTTGCGCTGGTGCATCTCGTCGCCCATCATCACGGCCTGCGCCACGATGTCGCGGATGCTGAGGCCTTCGGGGATACAGCGCGCGATCGTCGGAGCGACCTGGTGGTTCAGCCAGCGCAGGCGGGCGATTACGGACGGGCCGTTGGCGCCGCAGCGCAGCGGGTCGGGCACGTTGCCCTCGTTGAGGATGGTCGCGACGCGGTTGCCGAAGGCCGGGTTTTCGACGCTGTAGGCGAGCATCGAAGGAGAGATAACGCCCGCCATCGGCGCTACGCTGCCGGCATGGTGGTTAGGCAGCACCGCAATCTGCCCGCTCGCGAGGCGGCGCATCGCTTCGGGGACGTTGGCGGCCCAGCCTTCGTAGAGCGCCGCTCCCGCCAGCGCGCCCTGCATCGGGCCGCACATGTCTTCGAATGCGATCGGCGGGCCGGCGTGCGTCAGGACCATGCCGTCGCTCAGGGCGGGCAGCAGCTCCTTCGCCGGCGCGATGCCGGTGAGGATAGCGTCACCTTGTTGAAAACGCGAGAGGGCTTCCCGGACAGGGTCCATACGACGACACCTCTGACTGTTGATGTCAGATGCTAGTCGCCGCGAGTTTCACGCTTCATCGTCCACTTCGGACAAGACGGAGTCACCGAGTTCGTCCGAAATGAGCGGTTTGCGCTCCGGTTCAACCAGTCGCAACGCATACAGCGCCAGATACATGTTGAAGCGGTCGACCGGATTGCGCAGGCTGCGTCCGGTGAGCGCTTCGATTTTGGCGAGACGGTATTTCAGGGTGTTTACGTGCACGAACAGCATGCGCGCCGCCGGCCGCAGGCGCTCGCCGCTGAGGTGATAGGCCTCGAGTGTGCGCACGAGGTCGCCGCCGGTCTTTTCGTCGGAGGTTAGCAGCGCTCCGAGCTGCTCGCCGACGTACTCGGCGATGCGATCTTCCTCGGCGATCGCGAGCAGTAGCGCGTGCACGCCGAGGCGGCTCTGAGTGATCGGGCCGGGGATGCGGAAGCGCAGCGCCAGGGCGGCGCCCAGCCAGGCTTTGCGCACCGAGCGCGCGTAGCCGGACGGCTCCTGCACCGGCACGCCGACGCCGATGCCGATGTCCTTGAGGCGCGCCAGCTCTTTGAAATCGGCAGCGGCGGCTTCGGCCACCTTCAGCGGGTCGACCGAGCTATCGACCAGGACGAGCAGACCGTCCGGACGCTGGAACACGACCGAGCGCGGCGATTCGTGGAAGTGACGGTGCGCGGCGCGAATCAGGCCCCGTACCGCCAGCGGCGACGAGAGCTCAGCGCCGGACGACTCCTCGAAGGCGAAGGCGATGGGTGTGTAGGCGAGACGCAGGTCGAGGCCGACGAGGCTCGCGCGCGCCTGTAGCTCCCGTGCGTCGCTGGTACGGCCCGAGAGCAGCGTCTCGAGCAGGTCGCCGCGGATCTGCGCCTCGACCTCAAAGCGCACCTTCCACTTCGCCAACTCGAGGGAAACGACCTGCGCCACGGTTTCGAGAATGGGGCGCACAGCCGTCGTCGCCGAGGCCAGCATGCGACCCAGGAGCTGATCGCCGGCTCGCAACGCCAGGTCGGTCGGGGGCGCGTCCAGCAGCTCGCCGGCCAGCAGCGTACCGAAGGTGTCGACGATGCCGATGCGCACGCCCGTGGCCTGCGCCGCGTGCTCGACCACGTCCTTGAGGCCCCTGTCCTGCAGCACCATCTCGACGAGCTCGCCGTAGAGGCTCGATTCTTCGCCGGGGGCCTCAGGGGCGAGAGCTTCGGCCCGCGGCGCCAGCATGCGCTCGACGGCGAGGCCTGCCTGCTCAGCCAGCGTCTCGAGGTAGTGGCGCACGTGGGGCGCGGCCCAGGGAGTCGTCGTGACGCCATCGGTCCAGACGGCGAGGCCACCGCAGATCATCGATTCGCCGCGCAGGGGCAGCGTCAGATACGAGAGCTCGGCCTCGATGCTCTCCTGGCAGACGCCGCTACTCACGCTGACTTCGAGCGCGCTAGCGACCTCGCTGTTGGGCTGTTCACCGACGATCTGCAAGCCGGGCCCGGGATCGCCGTAGGCAACGCAGCAGCTCAGGGCCGGCAGAATGCGGCTGAGGCCGGTCGCAAGCTCCTCGCAGACCTGTCGCGCGCCCAACGAGGCGGCGACGTAGCCGTCGACGCTCGAGAGCAGCTGAGGACCGCGGAGGCGCAGCGCCAGGTCGCCCTCGCGCCAGGCCCGATGCAGCATCGGCGCGATCATGCGCCCGATCGCCATGAGCTCTTGCTGCGTCCAGGTGTCGTACTCGCGAACCTCGACGCTCTGGGCGTTGAGCGCGCCGACCAGCTCGTCGCCGTTCATGATCGGCACCGCGACGATCGAACGGTAGCGACTCTGGTCGAAGCCCGGGATGAGCTTGAACTGACCGTTCGCCTTGACGTCGGCGCAGGTGATCGGCTCGCGGTTGGCCGCCGCCTGGCCGCTGATGCCCTCGCCCAGCTTGAGCGTCACGAAGCCCACACCCGAACGGGCGAGGCCTCGTGTTGCGGCGAGGATCAGCTCGCCGGCGCACTTGTCCAGGACGTAAAGCGTGGCAACTTCCGTGTCCATCGCCCGGGCTACCGCGTCGACGACGGCCTGGATCGTCTCGTCCGAGGGCAAGTCGCGGCCACGCTGTCTCTCGAGGAGACTCGTAAACAATCGGACCCGTGACCCCGCCATGTCTCGATCCTACGCAGAGCGTATTTCGACAGGGTTTCGCTTGTGTTGCCGCTTTATGTCACGCACGTAACGCG
The DNA here is from genome assembly GCA_963732945.1 of uncultured Chloroflexia bacterium. Lineage (GTDB taxonomy): Bacteria > Chloroflexota > Dehalococcoidia > DSTF01 > WHTK01 > WHTK01. The sequence goes on along the minus strand of CAVTBL010000004.1, from coordinate 359,414 downwards.
GCGAACTGCTAGCTTCGGCGTCATTCCGGCATGGCCGTGTTGCGGGCCCAGCGCGTCACCCGGCTCTCGACCAGCGCGACCAGCATGAACGCCGCCAGCGCCAGGATCGCCGCCGTGAAGATCGTCGCCCACATGGTCGGGATCTTGTACTGGTAGCTCGACAGGACGATGAGGTAACCCAGGCCCTGGCGGGAGCCGATCCACTCTGCAGCGATCGCGCCGGTGAAGGAGCTGCCGGCAGCCAGCTTGAGCGACGCGAAGAGGAAGGGCATCGAGGCCGGCCAGCGCACCTTCCACAGAACCTGCCACCAACTCGCCGAAAGGCTGTGCATCAGCTCGGCAGCTTCGCCGTCCACGGAGCGCAGGCCGCGCATCATGTTCACCAACGTGATGAAGAAGCTCGCCATACTGGCGATGACGACCTTCGGCTCCATGCCGTTGCCCATCGCCAGGATCAGGACCGGCGTAATCGCGATGAAAGGGATGCTGCGGTAGCAGAGCGCGACCGGGAAAAGACCGCGCTCTGCGATGCTGGAGTGAATGAACAGGACCGCCAGGAACACCGCGAGGCAGTTACCGATAGTGAAACCGAGCAACGCTTCGATGATCGTCGGGCGGGAGTGCTTGAGGATCAGCGCATAATCGTCGAAGAAGGCGTGCATGACGCGCACCGGCGGCGGCAGCACGAAGTCCTTGACCATCCCCGTCGTCGATGCGAACTGCCAGAAGCCAAGCACCGCCAGGACGATCATCAGGGGCGGTACCCAGTCGCGCAGAACGCGCGCCCCGATGTTATTCAGAGCGCTCGTAACGCCCTTGAAGCTGGTCGCTCCTGGTAGTGCGAGGCTAGTATCCCTAACTGCCATCTTGTCCCTCGTTCTAGGCGCCCCGGTCTACACCGTGGCGGTCTCGATCCTTAATCGCCCTGTTGCTGGGTAATCTTCTTCGTTGCGTAGGCCTCATCCAGGACCGAGGTCGTCATCACCTTAGTCAGGTCGACCGGCGCTTTGACGCGGCCCTCGTTGAGCACCTGATCCGCTACCGCCTGCCACGACTCCTGGTTGAGGTAAAGCAGACCGTACTTCTGCGTGAAGTCGTCGCCGATAAGCGGCGCCATGTCGACGGCCTCCTGCTGCTGCTGGTCCGGATCGAGGCCGTCGACCAGCTTGTTGTCGATGATCCACTGCGCCGCGGCCTTGGGGTCCTGCAGGAAGTGCTGCCAGCCGAGGGCGGTCGCCTGCACCCAGCGGGCGAGGGCGGCCTTCTTCTTTGCCAGGACCTCCGGCGTCGTGATGTAGACGTCGCTCTGGCTGGGATACCCGTAGTCGTTGAACAGGAAGAGGATCGGCTCGACGCCCGCCTTCTTCATCGAGATGGGCTCATTTACCGCGAAGCCGACCTGGCAGTCGACGATGCCGGCGATGATCTCGGTGACCGAGCTGGCGCCGATCGGCGACGTCTTGATCTTCGTGGTGTCGATGCCGTTCTTCTGCAGGAAGGCGCGCGTGACCTCTTCGCCCGAAGCGTTCTTGACGCCGAACGATTTGCCCTGGAGGTCGCTAATCTGCGAGATGCCCTTGTCCTTGCGGCAGATCATGGCCTGCGGCGTTTTGTCGAACTCGGCAGCAAAGGCAATAACCGGGATGCCCTGGCTCACTGCCGTCATGACGTTCGAGGGCGTGCTTACGGCGATGTCGGCGCCGCCGCCGGCCACGAGCTGCAGGCCGTCGATGCCCTGGCCGCCGGGGATGACGTCGACGTCGAGGTTGTACTGCTTGTAGAGACCGGCCTTGTCGGCGTAAGCGACGCCAAAGTGCTCGGCGTTTTCGACGAAGTTGAGCTGGACCTTGAGTTTGTCGGGCTTGGCGCTGCTAGCGGCCGTGCTGCCTGAAGCAGACGCGCCGGACGCGGCGCCGCTGGCCGCCGAGGACGAGCTGTTGTTGTTCGAACTGGAGCCACAGGCAATCAGCGCCGGTAGCAACGCAGTGATCGCCAATAGCCCTAGTGCTTTTCTGGAGAACATGATTCCGTCCCTTCCGGAGCCCGCTCAGGCTCCGTACAGTGCGTGCCTCAAGATGCTTTCGCACTCCTGGAAGCGCGGGTTGTCGCGAATTGCCGGCGTACGTTCGCGGGGCAGATCGACGTCGACGACCTGGGTTATGTGGCCCGGCCGCGGCGACATCACGTAGACGCGGTCGCTGAGGATAACGGCCTCGGGAATCGAGTGCGTGACGAGCAGGAGCGTGGCGCTGGTCGCCGCCAGGATACGCAGCAGCTCGAAGTTGAGGCGCTCGCGGTTGATTTCGTCCAGGGCGCCGAAGGGCTCGTCCATGAGCAGGAACTTCGGGCTCATGGTCAGGGCCCGGGCGATGGCGCCGCGCTGGCGCATGCCGCCGGAGAGCTGATTCGGATAGCGGTCCTCGAAGCCGGAGAGGCCTACGAGGTTGATCAGGTCCTGTGCCCGCTCACGCCGCTCGCGCTTGCCGACGTGTGCGACCTCCATCGCCATCTCGACGTTCTGGTGCAGGGTGCGCCACGGCAGCATGATCGAGTGCTGAAACACGAAGCTATAGTCGCGCACCAGACGAGCGTCACGAGCCGTCTTGCCGCCCACCGAGACCGCCCCTGAGGTCGGTTCGAGGATGTTGGCGAAGATGCGCAGCAGTGTCGACTTGCCGCAGCCGGACGGACCGATGATCGAGCCGCGTTCGCCCTGCTCGATCGCGATCGAGCAGTTATCGAGCGCTACGACCATCGACTCCTTGTGGCCGAACTGCATGCCGACGGAGTCGCAATAAAGCCCGGAACGCCTGGCGCTCCCGTCGGAAAGCTGCGGCTCGATAACTGCGGTGGTCAAGAAATCACCTCCGTCACGCATTTCAGAATGGGGTGGTACGGCTCGCGAACCCACGTTCCACGGCGCCGATTCTGTGTCCTTGGCTGTGTAAGCGCCGGACAACCGGCTCCACGCGAAACGAAACGGAAACTCGGCGCACTTCGGGCCCTGGAGCGACGATCACGCAGGCAGCGGCGCGGCCATGGTCACACCCAGGCGCGGCGCAACCTCTCGCGCGTACAGGGTCAGGGTCTGGCGCAGGGCTTCGTGGGGCAGACCCGGGGCGTGCGCCAGCAAGTCGACGCGGTCGACACCGGTACCGTCCTTGTAGGCCTGGATACGTTCGGCAACCGTCTCGGGCGAGCCGAGGATGAAGTTTTCGCGCCGGAACGACTCGGCCTCGGCTTCGGTTTGCGTCGAGGGTGTCGCCGCCGCCACCACCGTTGCCGTAGTAGAGCTGGCGCGCGCCGGCGGAGATGCGCTCCGCTTCGGCGTCCGACTCCGCCACGAGCACGAGGCGGTAGGCTCGTGTCTCGCCCGTGCCGCCGGCGTCGCGATACATGTCGATCCAGACCTTCTGGTCCGCGGCCACGCCGAGCTGTCCTGTGGCGAGATTAAGGCCGAGCTCCGCGGTGAGGCGAATGCCCTCCCAGTTGCGCACCGCCGACCAGAATCAGGGGCCGCAGGTCGCGCTCCGGGGCCGGCGTCAGGGCCGGGCGGTCGTTCGACGTGTCGCCGGTCAGGAACGCGACGAGCTCGACGAGGGCAGCGCGATAACGCGGCGCCTTGTCCTCGGCGTTGAAGAACGAGCCCGGCGTGCCTTCGCCGAAGCCAAACTCGGCGCGACCGTCCGTAAGGATATCGAGCAGCGCCATCTTCTCGGCCACGCGCGAGGGCGGGTCGAGAGATAGTACCTTGACGCCGGTGCCGAGATGGATCTGCCGCGTCTCGGCAGCGAGCCGCGCGATCATCAGCTCCGGCACCGGTACGCGCCCGAAGAAGCGCTTGGTGCGGTTGTAGTGGTGCTCGCCGAACCAGAACGAGTCGAAGCCCAGCTCGTCTGCCAGGCGTACGTCGTCGGCCGCGTCCATGAGACAGGCCCGGTCGCTCACGGCGGCCTCGGCCCACATCTGGTGAAGGATGCCCGTCCCTGTCATTGTCGCCTCCCGCGGCGCAGCGCCGCATCGTTTTCACCAGTCTGGCGTGTTGCCTCCGCGAGGTTGAGGGCTGGGCGTGCCGAATCCTTAGGCCCGGCTTAGTGGCTACGAGCCAGCGGTGGCAGCGTGAAACAGAATCGAAACTTGATAATCGCTAGACGGACGCGGCGGCCATCTCGACGCCGAGCAGCGGCGCGACCTCCAGCGCGAACAGCCGCATAGAGCGCTGCAGCGCGTCCTGGGGCATGCCCGGCGTGTGTAGCATTATGTCGAGTCGGTCGACGGCGGCCTCGCTCATGTAGCGTCGCAACCCCTCGGCCACCGTCTCGGGAGAGCCCACGATGTACTCGATGCGCGAGAGCAGGTCGCGCAGGTCGGCCGGCTCCTCCGTGGCGAAACGTCCATCTTCCACGGCCTGCCGGTAGTAGGCGCCCTTACGGCTCGTGTCGAACCAGGTCGTCGCGGGTAGCTCAACGCCGGCCAGCGCCTCGGCGTCGGTCTCGCCCACGTAGACCATGCGCGCGCCTCTGACCTCGCCGCTGCCGCCGGCGTTGCGATAAGTGTCGACGTAGCTGCGCTGCTGCCTGCCCTGCTCCGCCTGGCCGACGACGAAGTTGAGGCCCAGCCTGGCCGCGTATTCGACCGACGCGGGCTCGCGCGCCGCGACCCAGAGCAGGCTCGTCAGGTCGCGCTCCGGGGCCGGTGTCAGTGGAGGCCTGCCGTCGCTGACGTCGCCCGTCAGGTAGGCGACGACCTCGGAGAGCTGCTCGCGGAACCTGGGGCCGCGGTCGTGGGCCGGCCCCTCGACGCTACGCACCGCCATGCCGAGGCCGTAGTGGGCGCGACCGCCCGTGAGGATATCGAGCAGCGTCATGCTCTCGGCGAAGCGCGGGGCGTCGTCGAAGGGCAGCACCTTGACGCCGGTGCCGAGCCGGATACTGCGGGTCGCGGCGGCGAAGCGCGCGATAACGAGCTCCGGGATCGGTACGCGGCCGAAGAAGGCGCGCTCGCGGTTGAAATGGTGCTCGCCGAACCAGAACGACTCGTAGCCGAGCTCGTCCGCGAGGATGACGTCACTCAGCGCCTCTTCGATGACCTGGCGGTCCGTCTTCTCGGACACGGCCCACATCTGGTGAAAAATGCCGACGCGCATAGCGTGCTCCTAATCCATGCTTCCCGAAGGCGCCGCGACCGGCGGTTCCGATGCCCACAACGCTTCGGTCTCGTTTCGGGGCCTTGTAAACACCTCGACGCCGTCTACCAGCACGACGTCCGGATCGGCCTCCATCGCGACCAGCTGCCACGGCCGCGTCACGGGCCAGACGACGAGGCCGGCGGGCGCTCCGCGCTCGATGGCGCACGACGCGCCGCAGATCGAACCGGCCTGCCAGAGTCCGCGCGCCAGGTCGTCGAGCTGCGAGCGCGAGGCCTCACGGTTCGCGAGGGCGTACAGCGCCGCGACCGAAGGCAGCGACGGCCGGCCGACCGGCGTAAACGGGTTGCAGATGTTGTTGCTGGCGATGAAGCCGGGCACGCCGGCGCGCCGCGCTTCGGCGAGCGACGCGATGGCGCCATCGAGGTACAGATCGGTGCGCGGCAGCACGATCAAGTCGATGTGCGCTGCTGCCAGCTTGCCGAGCGCGGCGTCGCGGTCGGCCGGGTCCATGCGCGCCAGCGTCGTGCAGTGCCCCAGCGTGACCCGGCCTTCGAGGCAGTACTCATGCGTGACAGAGGCGATCGTGTCGAGTTGAGAGCTCTCGAGAGGCACGCAGAAGTCGGCGTGCACGTCCAGCGGTGCATCGAGCTCGGCAGCCAGCGCCGCGGCCAGCGAGAGATGCTCACGTGCGTCCGGGTCCTGGTAGCTAATCGCGCCGACCACGTCGCAGCCCATGGTCATGGCCTCGCGCATCAGAGCCAGCGTGCCGGGCTCCTTGACGATGCCCTCCTGGGGGAACGCAACGACCTGCGCGCGCACGCGATCGCGCATCTGAGCGCAGGCCGCGAGCACGCCTTCGACGCTACGGAGGCCGAGGAGCGGGTCGACCTCGGCGTGCAGACGCACCCGCGTCGTGCCGAGGCGAAGGCACCAGTGCAGCAAACGCAGGGTGCGCTCGTGAACGGCCTCGGCGGTGACGGACGGTTTGCGCGCCCGTACGTTACGGATAGCCTCGGAGACATCGGCGGCTTCGGGGCCGTCGGAATCGAAGGCCTTGTCGGGATGCAGATGCGGGTCGGTGAGGCCGGGCGTCACGAGGCGCATGGCGGCGTCGATTACGTGATGGTTGAACGCCGGGATGACGCCGACGGGCTCGACCGCGGCGATCGAGCCGTCCTGCACCAGGACGTCGGCCAGGCGACCGTCCGGCAGGAGGCAGCGCGTCAGCAGCAGGCCCTGCCTCACGTCGATACCGGCTCCGGGACGATGACATCGCCTTCGTGCGCCACGACGCGGCCCGCCTTGTAGACGATGCGGCCGGGCGGCTGCATGACGATCGCTTCCTGGAGGCAGCCCGCGGGCACCAGAGTGAAGTCGGCGGCATCACCGGGGCGTAGCAGCGCCGGTGCGTCGCCCAACGCGATCGACGGCGACAGCGTCACGCGCTCGATGCCGCGGAAGATCGCCTCGTCTTCGTTCCAGCCGAACAGGTAGCCCGCCAACGCAACGCGCTCGAGCATGTCGGCCTTGCCGTAAGGCGACCAGGAGTCGCGCACGTTGTCGGACGCGAACACGACGTTGACGCCGGCCGCGACCAGCACATCGACGGGCGGGCGCGCATCGTGTCCGGGGACGTTGGTCACCAGCGTGACGCCGGCGCCGGCCAGCGCCTCAGCCGTACGTCCAAGCTCGACCGCATCGACCTGCCCGAGGCCGTAGCCATGGCTAATCGCGACGCGCCCGTCGAGGCCGCCCGCGCGGGTGCGCGCGGCGATCTCACGCATCGTGTTGGTACCCGTGGCGCCGGGCTCGTGCAGGTGGACGTCGACGCGGCAGCCGTGCTTGGCCGCGAGCCCGAAGACGGCGTCGAGGTGCCCTTCGAGGTCGCCGTCGCGGGTCACGGGATCGAGCCCGCCGATCGCCTCGACGCCGGCGCAGAGCGCCTCGTCCAGCAGCGCCAGCGTCCCGGGAGAGATGACAATGCCCTCCTGCGGGAACGCCACGAAGGTTATGTCGACCACGTCGCGGTAGGCCTCGCGCAGGTTCATGAGCGCTTCGAGGCGGCTGAGCCCGAGCCGAGCGCTGATGTCGACGTGGGAGCGCAGGCGGGTGCTGCCGTTGGCGACGGCCCGGCGTAGCAGACGCTCGGCCCGCACAAACGTCGGCTCGACGTCCGGGCCAGCGAGCGCATCGATCTCGAGATCGATGCGCTGGGCGATGCTGCCGCCGGCGCGATGCGGATACCAGCGCTCGCCGAGCAGCGTCTTGTCGAGGTGCAGATGCGTATCGGTGAGGCGCGGCACCGCCACGTAGCCCGTGCCGTCCGTCTCGGGCAGAGTGGGCGGCGCCGTCTCCACGATGACGCCGTCGACGAAAGCGAGGTCGCGCGGACCCGCCTGCGTCATGAGGTTACGGATGAGGCCGCTGGTCATGCCGGCGTCGCGGCCTCGGGGTGCAGGGTTATCGGGTTGATGGCGATGTTCTTGCGCTGCACGAACTCGATGCGTACGCCGTCGGGGTCGAGCAGGTCGAAGTAGCGCTGGCCGGCGATGTAGCCGCTCGGCAGGTTCTCGGGCTCGAACACCGGCGCGTAGCCGCGGCTCATGAGGTCGTCGTACATGGCGTCGGCGCTCTCGACGGCGAAGGCGAAGTGCTGCTCCGCCAGGTTGCGCGACGGGTCGTGGGTAACGAGCATGGCGAGAATCGTGTCGCCGACGTCGAAGAAGGCGCCCGGCTCCCCGCCGCCTGTGTCGCCCTTGTAGGCGCAGGTCAGGCCCAGCGCGGCCTCGTACCAGGCGATGGACCGGTCGAGGTCGCTGACGTAGACGGCTGTGTGGTCGATTCGGCGTATGAGCATGGCTCGGCTCCTTTGCGTTGCTTGATTCAGGCCTCTTGTCGGACGACGCGCTTCCACGTCGACGTGTCGAAATCGTCTGGCACGGGCAGGAACAGCGTCTGACGCGGCGTGTCGACCTCGATGCTGGCATGACCCGGCCCGGTCAGGTCCTCCCCGAGCATGATCGTCCCCGGCCCGATGAGGCGCTTCGTGCCGTCCGTGCATTCGATCTCGAACGAGCCGGTGATCGGTATGCAGAAATGGCGCCAGCGGGCGTTGTGGAACGGCAGCGGGCCGGACCAGTCGCTCTCGCGGAAGACGATGCCTTTCAGGTCCATGAGGCTCGAGACGAAGCCGCGGTTCGCCTCGTCCATCGGCACTTCGAGGTCCTCGACGTGCGAGTCGCCGTTCTCGTCTGAGTAGACGCGTGTCACGATCACGGGCGCTCTCCTAGACGCTCGCGGCGGGCTCGCCGATACGGTCGAGCGCAGGCCGCACCTGCTCGGCGAACAACTCGATTTGCTTCGAGACGATGTGCTCCGGCATGCCCGGGAAGCCCATCTCGACCGCCATCTCCTCGACGCCCAGCGCCTCGACGATCTCGACGACGCGGTCGCGCACCTCCGGGCCAGAGCCGACCATGAGGTTGCCGCGCAGCAGCGTCTCCTCGAGGCTGGGCACGTAGCCCACCGGGTACGGTCTGCCGTCCGCGAACGAGCCGACGGGCCGCTGCTGCGCCAGGAAACGCGAGCGCTCGATTACCGGGATGCGCAGCTCTTCCATCGCGGTCTCGCGGTCCTCGCCGACGTGAGCGGAGATAACGAGCATGCGGTTCTCGCCGCGCTGCGCCGGGCGACCGAGCTTCTGCGACAGCACTTCGCCGAACTCGTCCCAGCGCTCCTTCGTCGACTCGATGTCGCCGCGGAAGGGGATGACACCGACGTTGCCCGCCGCAGCGCACTTGCGCAGTGTTTCGTTGCTGTTACACGCCTGGTAGATGCGAATCGGGCGCTTCGGCCTCGGCACGAGGCTGATCTTGTCCCAGGGCCGTCCGGTCGCGGGGTTGCCGGTGTTGAGGATGCCTTCGGGCGGGATCGTGTAGTGCTTACCGTGGAAGTTGAACTCCGGCTCTTCCCAGGCTCGGCGCATGATCTCCATCTGCTCCTCGAACAGCTCGCGGTTGAGGCGATCGCCGTCGTCGCCGCCGCGACCGAAGCCGGCGCCGAACACCCGCGCCTCGCGCTCGACGGAGCCGCGGCCGGCGCCGAACGCCACGCGGCCGCCCGTGAGCAGATCGGCGATCGCCAGGTCTTCAGCCAGCCGTAACGGGTGCCAGGTCGGCACCACCTGGAAGAACGAACCGAACTTGATGCGCTTCGTGTGCTGCGCGAACACCGACGCCAGCAGCACGACGTTCGGGATGATCTCGTAGCCCTCGCGCTGGAAGTGGTGCTCGGTCAGCCAGAAGCTTTCGTAGCCCAGGGAGTCGGCGAGCTTGGCCCAGTCGAGCATCGCCAGGTAGGCGCGCTCGTAGTCCTCGGCGCCGTGATGGCGCGAATAAGGGTCCGGCCCGTCGAGCCCGGGCGATTCGACAAAGCAGCTCCCCCACGTATAGAAACCAACCTGCATCGCCCATCCTCCGTGTCGGCATTTTGATGACGGCCCGATCTGGGCCTCGCTTCTGCAAGTCTCTCGGGCGGGGCGTGTGCTTCCTATGGCAGGTCGGGCCAAAGAACGCGATCGGTGATTGTCGCGACGAAACGAGTGGGCGGCGGCTGTTGGCTGTTGGCTGTGCCTGCTGGCTGTTGGCAATTCAGAGGGCACGTCGATACCAGCCTCCGGCTCGTGCTCTTTGACCGTTTGCTCGTTTGCCTGTCTCTCCGGGGCCGCGTTTCGCGCTTGTTTCGGCAGAGGTGGCTTGTCGGGCGTGCATAGCGCCCGCCGTGGATTTCGTAATCAGCCGACATTTCGGCCCTTTCGGGCGCGGCCATACGCTCAAGTGGCGCCAAATCAGGGCGACTTGCACCGGGCGGGCATGCCGTCCACTCATGGAGGAAGCAATGAATCATTGGAAGACCAGGCTCCCGTTAACAGTGCTGGCGATATTGAGCCTCACGTTCGCGATTGCGTGCGGCGGCAGCTCCAAGGCCGACAACTCGCCGACCGCGACGACGACGTCGCCGGGAGCCTCGGGAGCGTCTGCCGCCTCGGGCGCATCCGGCGCTTCGGGATCGTCGGTAGCCGCTGCAGCGCCCACGGCGACGCCGAAGCCTTTGAGTTTGAGCTTCCAGCTGGACTGGATCCCCAACGTCCAGCACTTCGGCCCGGTCTACGCCGACAAGATGGGCTACTACAAAGAGGCCAGCCTCAGCGTCAAGATTCTCGACGGCGGCCAGGGCATCGACCCGATTAACATCGTCGTCGGGGGCGGCGCCGACATCGGCGTCAGCAGCGCCACGAACATCTACGCGGCCAATGAGAAGGGCGCCGACCTCGTAGGCTTCGCGGCCGTGTATCAGAAGTCGGCCAGCGTCCTGCTGTGTCGCGGCGACAAGGGCATCACGAAGTTCACCGACCTCGCCGGCCACACGATCGGCTCGAAGGGCCCCAACGACGACACGACGCTGCCTCTGCTGCTCCAGACCAACGGCGTGGACCCGAGCAGCGTGAAGATCAAACCGATCGGCGCCAGCTCGGTCACCGAGATCATCGCCGGCGTCGTCGACTGCCAGCTCGCTTACGCCGTGAACGAGCCGATTACGCTGAAGAAGGCGGGCATCGACCCTGTGCTGTTCAACCTCGCTGACTACGGTTTCGGCGGCCAGGGCGAGATCTACTTCACGCGGCGCGACTTCTTCGACAAGAACCAGGACGCACTCGTGCGCTTCGTTCAGGCCACGGCGCACGCCTGGTCCGACTACCTGGACGACCCGGCCAAAGCCGCTTCCTGGCTGGTGCACGCCAACCTGGTCGACGGTCTCGACGAGCAGCAGCAGCAGCAGCAGGCCATCGCGCAGGCTGCACTGATCGACACCGACTTCACCAAAGCTCACGGACTGCTCTACCTCAACGATGACCTGTGGAAGGCGCAGGCGCAGCAGGCCCTGGATCAGAAGCGCATAACCAAGATCCCGGACCTCGACACCGCCCGTTCCTTCGCAATCCTTGACGCGGCGAAGTTGGCGAAGCACTAGGCAGCCTCCTGGTGCCATCGAAGGGCGGGCCGGCGGAAGCTTCCGCCGGCCCGCCTCGCTACTGAAGGAGCCGTGATGCTAAACGAGATCTCTGTCGAGCAAGACGCCGGCCTCACCCTGCCGGACGGAACCCGGCTCAGCGCCGACGTGTACACGCCCAATCGCCCCGGCCAGTTCCCAACCCTGCTCATGCGCCTGCCTTACGGCTCCGCCGTCGCGTCGTCGCCGGTGTACATGCACCCGGCGTGGTACGCGGCGCAGGGTTTCGTCGTGGTCGTGCAGGACGTGCGCGGTACCTGGCGCTCAGGCGGCTCGTTCTACCCGCGTCGCGAGACCGCCGATACGCTGGCGACGATCGAGTGGGCGGCATCGCTGCCGCGTTCCAACGGCAACGTGGGCATGTACGGCTTCTCGTTCCAGGGCCTCGTCCAGCTTCAGGCCGCTGCCGCCGGATCGAGCGCTCTAAAGGCGATCGCGCCGGCCCAGACCGCGGCGGACGCCTACAACGGCTGGCACTACGAAAACGGCGTGCCTCTGTACGGCGGCAACGTGAGCTGGAGTCTGCAGCTCGGCTGGATCTCGGCGCTGCACGACGGGCGCGATGCCGACGCGGCGCGCTATCGCAAGCTGCAGAGCGAGCTCGGTCCCACGATCTCGATGCCGCCGGCGATCCCCCAGGCAGCAGCTGACGTGCCCTGGCTGGTCGACTGGCTGACCCACGAGACGTACGACTATTACTGGCAGGAGCAGTCGATCCCGCCGGCGCCGTCGATGCCGTCGTTGTGGGTCGCGGGCTGGTACGACTCCTACCTGCAGGGCACGCTCATGGCGCGCGACGCGGCCTGCGCCGAGCCGCACGCCGAGCAGTCGCTGATCGCGGGACCGTGGCAGCACCAGCCCTGGGCCAGCACGGTGGGCGGGCGCAACTTCGGTCCGGCGGCAGCATCGCCGGTCGACGCCGAGCAGGTGCGTTTCTTCAAGCATTACCTGGCGGGTGAAGGCGGGCCGCGAGCCCAAACCTGTCGCATGTTCGTCACGGGCCTCGACCAGTGGCGCACGCTGCCCGACTGGCCGCCAGCGACGAAGGACTGGCGTCTCTACCTCGACAGCGACGGCAACGCCAACGGCGAGCCCGGCGGTAGCCTCGAGGAGCCGGCGCCAGAGTCGGCGACCTTCGACGTGTTCACGAGCGAGCCGCTGGTACCGGTACCGGCAGTCGGCGGTCGCGGCGGCGGGCCAGCAGACCAGGCGCCGGTCGAGCGTCTGCGCGCCGTGCTGACGTTCACTTCTGAGCCGCTGGAGCACGACACGTGGATTACGGGCGCGGATGCGCACCTGACGGTTGCGACCAGCGGCACGGACTGCGACTGGATCGTGCGGCTGTGCGACGTGGATGCTGGCGGGCGCTCGACCAACATCACGCAGGGCGCGATCCGCTCGCGTTATCGACACAGCCTCACGAAGCCGGAAGCGCTGGCGCCGTTCACCGCCGAAGCCATCGAGTTTCCGGCCTGGTCGTGCTCGCACCTGTTCAAGGCGGGGCACCGGCTGCGCGTCCACGTCGCCGGGACGTCGTTCCCGTACTACGGGCGCAACCCCGGCGTCTGCGTTCCGACGACGCCGCTGCCGGCGCACGCTTTCACTGCCGTGTCGCAGTTCCTGCTGCACGGCCGCGACCAACAATCGTGGCTCACGTTGAAGCTCGCGGACCTGGAAGCGGTTACGGCCGGATGAAGCGCCATCGACGGCGCTCCCTGCGGTTCGCGCCAGACGGAAGAAGCCCCGGGATCTCTCCCGGGGCTTCTACTTACTGGAACTATTGATTGCCGGCTTATGTCGGTTCAGGTCCCCGTCATCCAGCTTCACTGTTGCTAATCGGGTGTCCTCTCGCTTTGGAGGACTATGCCCGCTTCATGAGGATTCGCGGGTCAGGAGCCTTGCCGGCTTTTCCGCGCCTCGTCGGCGCACTCACAGATCATAGGCAGATCCCTCGCTTCTCCTTGGATGTCTGAGGTGATCCCTTCTTCTCTACACTCTCATTTTACCCCCGTGCGCAAGCCCTAAAAGTGCCTAACGGCCCCTCGTTACGCAATCGCAATGCCGGCCCGGCGCGTTTCGCCTAGAGCCCGGCGTCAGAGAGGGGGTGAGGTTGAACGCGACGCTTTGAGGCGCTGCGATTTGTAAGCAAACCGTCACATCGCTCGCGGGCGTTTGGCTGTAAGCTCGTTTCGAGAGGGCGTCATGAGCATGCGACCGCGACCGAGGTTCTTCATCTCCAACCTGCGCCAACCAATGCCGCTGGGGCGCAAGCTGCGGCTGCTCCTGCGCAACAACTGGATCAAGATCAGTCACGGCCAGGCCTGCTGCGGCCATCCCGGCGAGCCCGGGTGTTGAGAAGCCCTGGATGAGTCCGGTTCGGACTCGCATCACCCTCACGACCACGACCATCACGATCACGATCACGCGCACCACGAAGACTGACGCGACACGCCCGGCCGGTTCGCTCTGAGAAGCCGCCAGGCCCCGGCTTCGTCGCCGCCGCTACGTCACGCGCGGGACGCTTGCGGTGGTCTGTCCCCACGCGACGCGTGACGAGCGGCGATTCCTCGGCTCCGCTCGGAATGACCGCATAGCCGCCGGACGGCTCGGAGAGCCGTGGGCTGCCGCGCGCTGCCACCGCCATCAGCGCGGAGCCGCTGTTAGACCTTGCGAAACACAGTGTTCACCCGGCGTTAGACATACGGCGACGGCTCTGAAATCGCGACTCTCTAGCCTCTGCAGTAAGCCGCTGAGGTAGGCAACCGGTGCAAGCCGGGCGCGGCTGGTGAGGAGACGACGCATGGCAGAACGGGCAACGAAAAACAAGATCGAGCTGATCAAGGCCGAACGCGACGGACTGGAGATCGCGGGCGACATCGAGCGGTTCGCACGCGAGGGCTGGGAGTCGATACCGGAGGCAGACCGCGACGTGCGGCTCAAGTGGGTCGGCGTCTTCTATCGCAAGCAGACGCCCGGCTACTTCATGATCCGCGTTCGCATCCCCAGCGGCATCTCGAACGCGGCCCAGCTACGGGCCATCGGCGAGATCACGAATCGATACGGGCGCGGCACGCTGGACCTGACGACGCGACAGCAGGTGCAGCTGCGCTGGATCCGCATCGAAGACATGCCGGTCGTACTCGAACGGTTGCACGAAGCAGGTCTGGCGACGCTGCAGACCGGCTTCGACAACATACGCGGCGTCGCGGGCTGCGCGGTCGCCGGCCTGACGCCGAATGAGCTGTTCGACACGTCGCCGGCCGCGAAGGCGTTCAACGACCGCTTCGTCGGCAACAGCCAGTTCACCAACCTGCCGCGCAAGTTCAACGTGGCGATCACCGGCTGCACCGAGAACTGTACCCAAGCTGCCAGTCAGGACATCGCCATGGTGCCGGCCGTGAGGACGATCGGCGGCGAGGAGGTGCGCGGCTTCAACGTTCTGGTCGGCGGCAAGATGGGCTCCGGCGGCTTCACGCCGGCGCGCCCGCTCGACGCGTTCGTCGAGCCCGACGACGCCGCGGAGGTCGCTGCCGCGATCACGCTGGTGTTCCGCGACCACGGTTCGCGCGAGGCCCGCACGCGCTCACGCCTGTACTTCCTGCTGGAAGACTGGGGCATCGAGCGCTTCCGCAGCGAAGTCGAGGCGCGCCTCGGCTACGCGCTGACGCCGGCCGGCGAAGACCGGCGTGGCGACACGACCACCGACCACGTCGGCGTGCACCCGCAGCGCCAACCGGGCCTCAACTACGTCGGGCTGCTCGTACCGGTGGGCCGCGCTTCGGGCGACCAGATGCTCGAGCTGGCGCGCCTCGCTGAGACGTACGGCTGCGGCGGCGTGCGCTTCACGGCCGGCCAGAACGTCATCCTCACCGACATTACGGACTCGAAGCTGGACGCGCTGCTGCAGGAACCACTGCTGCAGGAGCTGCGCTACCAGCCCTCGTCGATCGCCCGCGGCAGTGTCAGCTGCACCGGTATGGACTACTGCAGCCTGGCGCTGATCGAGACCAAGGGCTACGCCGAAAAGGTCATCTCAGACATAGAGGCGTCGATGGGCTGCTCCATTCCCGTCACGGTTAACTGGTCGGGCTGTCCCGCGGGCTGCGGCAGCCACCAGGCTTCGGACATCGGGCTGCTCGGCCGGCGTACGCGCGTCGGCGACGAGATCATCGACACCGTCGACATCTACATCGGCGGCTCGGCCGGACGCGACCCGGTACCCGGGGTGAAGTTCATGCAAGACGTCCCGTGCTCGAACGTCGCGAGCACGATCGAGTTTCTCATCCGTCACGTCGATTTCGCAGAAGTGCGCCGCAAGCTTCGGGCCGCCAGGCCTGGGTCCGAGCTGGTCGGCGCCGCTACACCGTAACCACGCATCAATGGCTAGAGAGGTAAAGCAATCATGTCTTACGTAGCTCCGGCTCAAGTCGTAGACAACATGGTCGCCGCGGGGGCGACCAAAGGTAAGCTAACGGTCCCGGACATGCTGGTCCGTGGCGTGCTCTCCGGTGCACTGCTCGGCATCGCCACGACGCTGGCGATCCAGACGCAGATCCAGTCAGGACTCGGCTTCGCGGGAGGCATCATCTTCCCGGTAGGCTTCGTAATCATCATCCTGCTGGGATTCGAGCTCGTGACCGGCAACTTCGCCGTCCTGCCGCTCGGTGTCTTGCGCGGCAAGATCACGATGAAAGACCTGGCGAACAACTGGACCTGGGTGTTCGTCGGCAACCTGCTCGGCGGGCTGCTGTACGCCGGTCTGTTCTACGCGACGACCAACGCCGGCGCACCCGTAGCCGCCAAGCTGGTCGCGATTTCCGAGGCCAAGACGGTCGCCTACCAGTCGCAGGGCTGGACGGGCATGCGAGAGGTGTTCTTCAAGGCGGTACTGTGCAACTGGATGGTCACGATGGGCGTCGTCATGGCGATGACCTCGACCTCCACCACCGGCAAGATCGTCGCCATGTGGCTGCCCATCACGACGTTCTTCGCCCAGGGCTTCGAGCACTCAGTGGTCAACATGTTCGTGATTCCAGCAGGCATGCTGTTCGGCGCCCACGTCTCGTTCAGCCAGTGGTGGCTGTGGAACCAGCTTCCCGTAACCCTCGGCAACATCGTCGGCGGCGGGCTGCTGACCGGCCTGACGCTGTACTTCACCTACGGCCGCATCCCCGGCTTCTCGAAGGCCGAAGCATCGACGCGAGAGCCGGCGCTGCGTACGGCGCCGCTGCTCGAGGGCGCCAGCGGCGCGGAGGGTAGCTAACGGCGGTACGCTGTAAGAGATGCGAGAGCAAACAAAGGACGCGATGAACGAAGAAACGCCTGGCCCCGGCAGCCTGCGAGTCGCGGGTTTCGAGAGCCGGCGCGCCGCCGAGATGAGGCGCCTGCTGGAAACAGCGGGCGCCTCCGCGTTCGTTAGCCCCGCGATGCGCGAAACGCCGCTGGAGCAGAACGACGCCGTCGTCGCGTTCGCGCGCGGCGCAATCGCCGGCGATTACGACATCGTGGTGCTGATGACGGGCGTGGGGTTTCGCTACATCCTGCGCTCGATCGAGGGTGAAGTAGACGTGCCGTCTTTCCTTGCGGCGCTGGGCCGGATCACCACGGTGGCGCGCGGCCCGAAGCCGGTCGCGGCGCTGCGTGAGGCCGGTCTCGAGGCCAGCGTGCGCATCGGCGAGCCGAACACCTGGCGCGACATCCTGGCAGCCTGCCGTCAGGGTGTACCGGACGTACGCGGCACCCGCATCGCGATCCAGGAGCACGGTATGCCCACGCCGCAGCTCCAGGCCGGCCTCGAAGTGCTGGGCGCCTTCGTGACTAGCGTGCCGGTGTATCAGTGGGCACTGCCCGAAGACCTGGCGCCGCTCGAAGCCAACCTGCGACGCATCATCGCCGGCGAGATCGACGTGGCACTGTTCACGTCGTCGCGCCAGGTGGTGCACGTGCTGCTGATTGCCCAGCGACTCGGCATCGAGAAGGAGCTACGAGACGCCATGTCGCGCGTCGTCATCGGCTCCATCGGACCGACGACCAGCGAGACGCTGCGTGAGTCGGGCTTCGCGGTCGGATTCGAGCCGGAGCATCCCAAGCTGGGGCATCTGACCAGCGCGGCTGTAGGCTACAAGCCGCCGGTCTCCGAGGGCGTCTGATCTCGAGGGGCCGAACACTTCGGCTCCGTCCTCGAACCCTAACGAACCCTGATAACGGTCACGTCGCTTGCGTCGACAGCAGCGCGGCAATACGCTCCGGCAGCTCGTCCAGCGGCACCGAGCTGAGGATCCTGGTCGCGAGGCGCGGCTCCGGGCCGAGGCGCCCACCAACGAACACGTCGGCAGCATCGACGAAACGGTCGCCGACTCGCAGCGGCGCCGCCTGCAGACCGATATCGCCGATCGGGTGCTGGCCGCATCCGCGCACGCAGCCCGACCAGTACGATTGCTAAACCATATCTATTCAATGATGTGTCGGTTATGCTGAAACAGCCGGAGCAACGCACTAGACCGTCAGATCAGACCTGCAAGCGCTCGATTAGACACCGCGCATTGGCAGGACATCCCGCCCTTCGGCTCCACAGGAGCCAGCCGACACGCAGATGCGACTGCGAGCCTACTGGTAAGCGCGAACACGTCTGCTAGTCGAAAGGGGCTCCGGACACATGAGTCAATCAACTTGCTGGTTCAGAACGGCGGGCTGCAGCGCCAGGTGCCGCGCGACTTCGAGCCGGTGGTCCAACAGCCTCAGCAAGCCCGGTTCCTACGCCGAACGCGGCGCCAGGGGCAACCGATGACCAACGGTGTCGTCACCAAGATTGTCAGGTCCTTCGGCTCCGAGTGGGGACGCGTACGCACCGCCAAGACCGGCGTCGACTGCTTCTTCAACCGGGCCTCGATGCTCCATCCAGCAGACTTCGAGACGCTGAGCCTGGGCCAGGAGGTCACGTTCGAGAGCGAGCCGGACATGGTGAACGGCTCTCGTGCCGAGCGTCTGAAGATCCTCAAGCCCCGTGCGAAGGCGTCGCTGTGAAGCTGGGGCGCCGCCCCGGTGCCTTCGTCGCCTTTGTCGATTCGTACACCGAAGAGACCATCCTCAAGATCGAGGCCGACCTCAAGGGAACGTCACTCGTTTCGTATCGTCTGTACGACAGCAGCGGCGCTCTCGTGTCCGATTCGGACGGGCCGCAGGCTTTTCCGGACGGTCTGGACGTATCGACCGGCGATTGCGAAAACCTGCTGCACCTGCCAAGTGATCGCGAAGAGAGCGTCACTTACCGGCTCTACAGCCCCAAAGGCTTTCTGATGACCTGCTCCGACGGCTGCAGGACTCAGATCTTCGGCAGCCTGAGGATCGAAGGCAGCAAGCCTGGCGTAGGCCGCACCGCAAACTACAGCAAAGCGCCCGCCACGTCCGTGACGCCGGAGAGCCCTTCGGCGTGAGGAGTGCACGCAGCTCGATCGCGGTGGCAGGAGTCAGCAACCGCAACCCAACGACGGTGTGATGGGCTGCGACGCCACGGTGAACCCCGCGCTGTTCGAGGCACCAGTTACGCACAATGCAGATGAGGAGCTAATTCGAATATGAAGACCCTTGAGATCTCCTTCCGAGGATCAGACGAAGACCGGACCTTGTTTACGTCCATTCATAACCCGGAGCTACTGCCCCCCGGTCTGCATCGCCAGATCCTGCGCTATGGTCTGATTGGACCCAGCGCCAGGCACCCGGAGGTCTCCGGCATGCTGAAGGGCAGCCGCCACGCCTTCATGGAAATGATCCTCACTTACGGGCTGACCGTTCAGGTCGTCCCCGCCCGCGACCCCAACGCCGGCACCGTCGGGCCCGTATAGCAACCCCGACGAAACACGCAGCGTAATCGCGCGGCCGGGCTCATTTACTGACGTGACCTGCTACTCCAGTGGCAGGCCGAGGTAGTGACGGCCGGCCGCTTCCCAGTTCGGCGGCGCAACCGCAACATGCTGAGCAACTACGTGGGCATCGCGGAAGCAGCGCTCGAGCGTGTTGGGCGCGTCCATTACGCTGGAGCCGCCAAGGTGAAACATGCTGCTCGTGATCTCGCGCGCTATGTCGACCGCCTGATTCGCCGCGAGCATGCGCCGCACGTTCAGGGCTTCCGTTAGCTGATCGCCACTGCCGGCCGACTCGAATAGCTCTTCTGCAACCTCGAAGTAGAAAGAGCGGGCAGCCGCCAGCTTCGCTTCGCAATGCCCGACCTCAGCCTGGATCGAGGCTCGACTGCGGATCTCGACGCGAGACAGGCTCGGCGTTCGCCCGCCTGACGCAATCTCCTCGAACGCATCGATCGACGCACGTGTGATCCCGAGCGCCACGGAACCAATGGGGTAGCCGAGCAGCACCGGCACTGGCAGCTGATAGAGCTGCTCGCTACGGACCGGACGCCCCGGCCCAAACGCAACCGTGCGCTCGGCGGGCACGAACACCTCGGACATGGCGAAGTCGTGGCTGCCGCTGCCGCGTAGCCCGGGCGATCGCCATGTATCGATGATGTCGCACGACTCGCTCGGCGCTAGCATAGCCCGCATCGCCGGCATACCGTTGGGTAAAACTACGGGCTCGCCGTTCTCCATGACGCGGGAGTTGCCGAGCAGCCAGGTCGCGTGCAGGCAGCCGCTCGCGAAGGGCCAGCGTCCCGAGACCTGGTAGCCGCCGTCTACGGCGTCGGCCTGCCCGCGCGGGATTACAGAACCGCCGATGATCGTATTCGGGTCGCCGAAGACCTCCTGGACCCGATCGGGCGGCAGTTGGCCGGCGAACGCGCCTCCCGTCGCGCCGATCATTACGGTCCACCCGACGGCGCCGTCCAACCGCGACAGCGCTTCGACAAACGTCGCCATGGTCGGAAGGTCGACCATCGAGCCGCCGTGCTCCTCCGGCACCCAGAGCCGGAAGAAACCCGACAGCTTCATCGCTTCGACCAGCGCAGGGGAACGGTGCGCAACGACTCCGCCTCGTCCGCGGCGGCGCGAATGCCCGGACTCAGCGCGTCGAGGGCATCGCCAATTGGAACAGGGAGGGATGCTACTTTGGCCATGAGTATCTCCTGAAAACCTGACCTGAACGGCTGATGCGTCGGAGATTAGCACCGCCGACCCGACGAATCAGGAGCGCCACGTTTTCAGGAAAACTCTGCCTTGAAGTCAGTCGAGGCGTTCCAGACGCTACTCAGTCTGATCTGGAGATCAGGAGCGCTTCGCCGCGTAGTACTGGCGCAGGAAGCGTCGTGTGCCGTCGAGCACGTGGGTTGCCCAGGCGACCGGCGTGTAGCGCTCGTCGTTTCGGTGGTGGTACTCGAGGCTGAGGGGCAGACCGGCAGGCAGAACGTCGAGCAGCTCGCGCAGGGGAACGATGCCGTCGCCGGGCATGCAGTACGTCTCGCCCGGCGTCATCGAAGCCGTGTCGCAGATCTGGGTGTACGGCGTCAGCCTGGCATTGACGCCCTTGAGCATTTCGGGAGTGTCGCCGGCGCGCATGAACTGCACAGGGTCGATGCTGATGCCGGCGTTGTCGCGGCCGGCCTCGCGCAGCAGCTTGAGGTTCAGATCGAGCGAGGTCAGCGCGCGGCGGTTCACAGGCGCCTCCAGCGCGCAAAACAGCCCGAACTCTCTGGCGTTGTCGCACAGCTTGCCGAAGTTATCGACCATCCGGTTCCAGTCCGGGTCGTCGCCGATTACCAGCGCGTACTTCGCACCCAGCGAGGCGCCGTACTCGTGCGCGCGCTTCATGGCCTCGAGGTCCATGTCTGGCGCTACGTAGCAGGTAAGGATGTCGTAGACCTGCAGGTCGGAGTCGGCAAGGGCCTTGCGCACCTCGCTCTCCAGCGTCCTGTCGCCCACGACGGGAAAGAAGCTCAGGTGAGGCGAACGGTAGAGGCGGATGCCGATGCCGTCGTAGCCGGCGCGCTGGGCAGCGTCGATGTACTCGAGCGGCGGACTCTCGCTGAGCGTCGTTGGGGCCAAGACGATTGGGTTCGTGGGCTCTTCAGCCGGCATCGTGGTTGATCCTCCTCGCATTGGCCGCCGCCGGCCGCTCCGGGTGCGGTGTCGAGCGCTATCTTACGCACTCGACGGTGGTGAGCTTCCGGCTCGCGACCAGCAAAGACCCGAGCGATGAGCGACGCCTCGAGAGCCGTGACTCACGAGGCGTCGAATCAGATACGCGAACCTTGTTGGCGCGACGAGGCTACTTCTTCGAGGCGTCGTACCAGTAGCGGGTCCAGAACACAGCCTCGAAGTCGTAGACGGAACGGAAGACGCCGTAGTTGGCGAGGTACGGCCACGCGAGACTGAAGCCGTTGGCGGCGCCGGGGTACGGCACGGTGGGCATCTGCAGCGCCAGCTCCTTCTCGAGATCGAGGATGATGCTGAGGCGCTTCTTGTCGTCGAGCTCCTGCCGCTGGGCGGTGATCAGGTCCTGCGACTTCTGATACCAGTCGTAGACCTTGGGGAACATCGTCTGCGTGCCCGATGCGCCGCCCGGGGACCAGCGCGTCGAGAGGTACTGGTCGATGTCGCCGCGGACGCCCATGTTCTGCGCCAGGCCGAGACCCTCGAAGTCGCCGGAGCCGTTGTACACCGTGTGGTTGTAGTCGGTGGCGGTCAGGCTCTGGATGCTAACGTCGAACAGCTTGCTGCCGGTAAGCATCCCGACGAGGCTGGTGATCTGGTTGTTACCGTTGCCCTGCATCAGGCCCGTGAGCTTCATGGGTGAGTTGTAGCCGGCGGCCTGCATCAGCTTGGTGGCGTCGGCGACGTTGAACTTGAAGTACGCTGCGCCTTCGCCCAGGGAAGTGCCCTTGGGGTCGAGCCAGTAGGTCTTGTCGTCGGCCGAGTAGTGCGTGTTCCAGCGCGTCTCCATCGGCAGACCCTGCGCCTCGAACTTGCTGACGTTGTAGTTGGCGTCGATCCAGAGGTCGCGGTCGAGGGTCATCGACATGGCGCGACGGATGCGCACGTCCTGGAACGGCGACGGGTCCTTGAACCCGAAGGCCAGGTGGTTCGGGCCACCCCAGGGGTAGCCGTCGTCATACATGCCGAGCTTCGTCTCTTCCTTCTTCGCCGCGATGACGTCTGTAGGATCGATCTCCCCGGCGTTGGTGCGTGCGTTCCAGATGCCGCCCGAGAGGAGCTGAGCGCGAATCTGGGCGGGCTCCGAGATCAGGGCCAGGTTCAGCGTGTCGAGGTAAGGCTGGCCCTTGCGCAGGTGCCAAGTTGGGTTGCGGTCGTAGGTATAGGCGACGCTTGGCTCCCACTTGCGCAGCATCCAGGGGCCGGAGCCGCGCTGGTCCGTCTTGGGGTCGAAGCCGCCATCAGACTCCGTAGGCATGATCGAGAGGAAACGGTGGAAGGCGAAACGCGACACCATGTTCGCGATCGGGAAAGCTAGCTTGGCCACGACCGTGTGGTCATCGGTTGCATCGATAGACTTCACCGGTCCCGCCGCGTTCAGCGAGTTGACGTAGTCGAAGCGAGTGAGGCCGTTGACCGAGAACTTGTCCCAGCTGAACTTGACGTCGTTCGCCGTCATGAGGCGGCCGTTTGTCGGCGGGCGCGGGTCGAACTTCACGTCCGAGCGCATCTTGAAGGTGATCGTCAGCCCGTCCGGAGAAACCTCGTAAGACTCGGCCGCGTCCGGCACGAAGGCGCCGCCGACCGGGTTGTCGAGCACGCCGGGCTTCCACTGGAACATCCGGCTGTAGGCGTAGGCCTGGTTGTTGATACCGGAGCCGACCGCCGCGTTGTTCAGCGGGTCCATCGTCTTGACTTCGGACGTTACGTAGTAGGGGAACGTGCCGCCCGGCTTGGCCTGCGCGGTGGTGTCGACGGCTTTGGTCAGCAGGCCGGACTTGTCGACGCTGCCCGACGCACCGGATGCGGCGCCAGTGGCGCCTGACGCTGCGCTGCTGCCCGATGCCGCGCCGCTGCCAGACGAGGCGCCGGAAGCGGACGAAGCGCCCGAAGTGGTAGACGAGTTGTTGTTGTTACTGCTACCGCCGCAGGCTGCGAGGAACGCGGCGCCCAGCGCACCGCCTCCGAGGCCGACCAACCCGCGCCGGCGTGAAATCCTGGTGCTCAGTGTCTTGTCCCAGTAGTTCGCCATCTGTGGACCTCCCTTGCTCCCAAGCGGGATTCGGCCGATGTCGTGCAACTTAGTTGCAGAATCTACGAATGTCAAGACTGGATTGCATCTGTGTTTCATTTCACAGATTGAACGAATCGGTCGCGTCCCGTATGATCTGGAACCAGATGGCGAATAGTCTTTCCCGAACAGTCCAGGCTTTCGACCTGCTTGCTGCCTTCCCGAAAGGTCTAACGGTCACCGATCTGGCCGAGAAGATGGGCGCCAACAAGTCCACCGTCTCCCGCTTGCTGGCTTCGCTAGTGGACGACGGACTCGTCGAGCGCGACGACACGGGGCGACATTTCCTCGACGTGCGCTTCTGGACCTGGGGCGTACAGGCGGCGCGACGCCTGCCCTTCCTCGATATCGCTCGGCCGCACATGGAGGTGGCCGTCAAGGAATGGGGCAACGCCGCCTACATTGCCGTCGTACGCGGCGACCAGACGATCTACCTCGAGAGCCTCACACCCCAGGACGACTACGCGATGTACAACATCCTGTCGTACATCGTGCCGGTCTACGCCTGCGCCCCGGGCAAGGCAATCCTCGCGTTCTCCAGCGAGGAGGTTCGGCAGTCCATCCTCAATGGACCGCTGAAGCAGTTCACACCGCAAACCTTCGCCACGCGTGAGACGCTGAGCGAGGAGCTCGCCCGGATCAGGCAGCAGGGCTATGCGATCAACCGCGGTGAGCACTACGACAACAGCCACATCGCCGTTGCGGCGCCGATCCTGGACTCGAGTGGGAGTCCGATCGCCGCCGTGTGCTTCTACGGCATCACCGACGAAGCCACGCTGGAGAAGCTAATCCCACCGCTCCTCCAGCTCGCCGACGTCATCTCTTCCAGCCTCGGCTATCGCCGTGGCGTGCGCGAACTCGTCGGCTAGCCACTAGCGTGGCGGCGTCCTGCGCGGGTCCTTCGCAAGACTCGCGGCGATCCTCGTAACCGGCCGACAGCCGTCTCGAGAGACGGTTCCGCGGCTGGCTGGGCGCCTGAGGGCCTCCGTTAGCGCGCTACCGCCTCGACGGCCTGCTTCGCGACCTTAATCCGATCCTGCGCCGCGCGCGTGAACAGGCCTGTATCGTTCGAGATAGCGAGGAACTTGAAGCCCTGCTTGAGCCGCGCCTCGACGTCGGCGCCGTACGCCGTCGTGCAGGCCGGAATGCCAGCCGAATTGCAGGCTGCGAGCGCCTTTTCGACCAGAGGCGGTACCTTTTCGCGATCGCCCAGCGTCTGGCCGAGGTCGCCCTGGCCGATGAAGGCGGCGTCGAGGCCGGGAATCGTCAGGATGCGCTCGATGTCTTCGACCGCTTCCGGGTCCTCGATCATCGGCACGCGCACGACGCCCTGGTCGCCGCCGCGGCGATACTCCTCGGCGCCGTCGAGGCCCCACTGGGTGGCGCGACCGCCGCCGCCGGCGCCACGACGGCCGACCGGCGGAAACACCATGTCGCCGAGCAGCTCACAGGCGACGTCGTAGGGCGAGCAGTGCGGCACGAGCACGCCCGAGGCGCCGGCATCGAGGAACATGTTGCCGGTCGAGATGTCGTGGCCGCGCAGTCGCACCAGCGCCGACATACCGCAGCGCTCGGCGACCGCAATCATGCCGTAGACCGTCTCGACGCCCAACGGCGCGTGCTCCATGTCCAGGATGATGAAGTCGAGGCCGCTGCTCGCGAGAATCTCCGTGGTCTCGAGAGTCGGAAACTTGACGAACATCCCCAGCGGCCTGGTCTTCGGGTCGTAGAGCTTTTCCTTGAAGTGCGATCCCATTACGAGCCTCCTCGGTAGCTACTCTTCAGATTGGGGTGACGGCTAGTTGCGGCCCCACAAGTCCTTGCTGGCCAGCGCAGCGCCCTCGGCCAGCGAGCGCAGCTTGGCCCATTGCACCTCGGGATGTACGCGGATCATGTTCCAGCCCTGGGAGAACCCGCAATCCGTGCCGGCGATGACGTTCTCGCGGCCGACGACGCTGGCGTAGTTCTTGATGCGCCACGCCACGAGCTCGGGATGCTCGACGACGTTGGTCTGGTGCGAGACGATGCCGGGGATGAGGATCTTGCCCTCGGGCAGCTTCACGTCCTGCCAGACCATCCACTCGTGCTCGTGACGCGGGTTGGCGGCCTCGATGGAGTAGGCCTGCGCGTTGATGCTGAGGATCATGTCGACGATTTCCTTGAGCGGCACGTCGCTGGTGTGAGGCGTGTTCATGCTGCCCCAGCAGAGGTGGTAGCGAACGCGGTCCTCCGGGATGCCGCGCAGGGCGTGGTTGTAGGCCTCGACGTCCTTCATCGAGGCTTCGCGCAGCTTCTCCCAGCTCGGGCGCGTATCACCGGGGAGCACCTGGTTGCGCGCCGGCAGGCCGAGGTCGAGCTGCACGACGAATCCGGCATCGACGATCGCCTTGTACTCTTCGTGCATCGCATCGGCCAGGGCGTAGCGGTAGGCCTGCTCGCTGGGGTAGACCTCCTTGGGGTCGGCGTCCTGGCGGCTCGGCGTCGCGGCCGGGATGAAGGCTTCCTCGAACTGCAGACCCTGCATCGCGGCCTTGAAGTTGGCGATGTCACGCTGCACCAGGGCCTGGCCCTTGTAGGAGACGGGGCCAACAAGGACGGTGCGCTCGCCGGGGCCGACCTTGACTGCCTGGTCGATCAGCTCCTTGTCGAG
This sequence comes from uncultured Chloroflexia bacterium, assembly GCA_963732945.1. Classification (GTDB taxonomy): domain Bacteria; phylum Chloroflexota; class Dehalococcoidia; order DSTF01; family WHTK01; genus WHTK01. The sequence goes on along the minus strand of CAVTBL010000004.1, from coordinate 333,378 downwards.
CGACATCGGCATCCACATGGTGCGGTACATACCGGCGTACTGCGTCATGAAGCCCGGGAACTCCTCGTTGAGGATCGGGTAGTTCATGGGGCCGGTGCTGGGGCGTCGCTCGACGGGGCGCGGCTCGAGGCCGGCGAGGCGCTCGTTGATGTAGCCGCTGAAGCTCGGCTTCGAGAACTCGCCGTCGCTCGGTACGTCGATGCCGACCTCGGCTTGCATGCGAACGACGTCTTTAACGCCCTGCGCCACCACCTTTTCGAATTCGGCCTCGTCAAACTCGCCGCCTGTTACCTTCTTGAGGATCATCTCCATGACTTCGGGCGGACGGACCAGGCTGCCTACGTGAGTCGTGAGGATTCGGTCGGTGCTTCGCTTCATCTCTCTCTTCTTCTAGGACGGAGTCATAAGGAACGATTGACCAATGGAGCAATCTTGGTGCAGATTCTGGTAGCATCGCCACTGAAATGCAACAAGGTTGCGGCTCGTTGTCGGAGAAAGGTGCCAAACATGACGATCGAGATCCTGTCTGACGCAATGAAGCGCCTCGTCGGTCCGCAGGACACGCCCGAGGAGCTCGGCGGCGGTTACGGCGGGCAGCACGGCCCGGCCGAAGGTCCCGTGTGGTGGAAGGAGGGCGGTTACCTCTTATTCAGCGACATCCACGGCAGCCGTCGCATGAAGTACGAGCCGGGCAAAGGCGTCACCGTCGACCAGGAAGAAACCGCCAACGCCAACGGCATGACGCGCGACCAGCAGGGACGGCTCGTGATCTGCCATCACTTCAGCCGCCGCGTCGACCGCATCGAGCCCGACGGCAGCGTCACGGTGATCGCAGACCGTTACCACGGGCTGAAGCTCAACCGCCCTAACGACGTCGTGGTGAAGTCGGACGGCAGCATCTACTTCTCCGACCCGCCGCCGCGCCCGCCACTGACGCCGCCGGAGCACACGCCCGAGCTCGACATCGCCGGCTTCTACCGCGTCTCGGCCGACCTCAGCCAGGTCAACATGATCGTGCGCGACTTCGTGAACCCCAACGGGCTGTGCTTCTCGCCGGACGAGAAGATCCTCTACTTCAACGACAGCAACCGGCATCGCAAGCTAATCATGGCGTACGACGTCGAGAGCAACGGCATGGTGGACCGCGGCAGCGCGCGCCTGTTCTGCGACATGCGCGGCGACGACCGCCCCGGCGCACCAGACGGCATGAAGTGCGACGTCGAAGGCAACGTCTACTGCACCGGCCCCGGCGGTATCTGGGTGATCTCCCCCCAGGGCGAACACATCGGCACGATTCAGACGCGCGCCGTGAACATGAACTGGGGCGACGACGACTGGATGACGCTGTACTTCACCGGTCCAACGACGATCAACCGCATCCGCTGGGGCGTCCCCGGCGTACCGGTACCACGAGGCGCCGTCGGGGCCTAGGCTAGACGCTTCCGACGCCGAGGCGCGTGCATCTCTCAGGCCACATCGGAGCCTGCTCGCTAAACATCGCGAGCAGGCTCCGCGCATTATCGACAACATTCCCGGCCCCAGACCCGGCTTTCATCCAGCTACGGCGTGTTCATGAGTTGTGTAAGGAACAGCCGCGGTCGCTCGCGCCAGGAAGACGGCGGCAGACGTCAGGTAAGCCTGCCAACTTCCGATTGGCTGCCATTTCGGGCTGATCGCCTCTTACGGGCCGAGACCCGACGCTCCTAAGCTGAATTCGAGCCCATAGCTCAAGCCAAATCCGCAGCATTACGTCGAAGGAACCGTGTGATGGCTATCCAGGTTCTGTTTCTCTGCAAGAACAACGCCACTCTCAGCATTCTCGCCGAGGCTCTGCTAAACGATATGGGCAAGGGCGCATTCGAGGCTTCGAGCGCCGGCGCGTGCCCCACGGCTGTGCATCCTCTGACCGTTGCCGTTCTGGGCGAGAACTACATCCGACCCCGCACCCTGGAATCGAAGCCGGTTTCGCGCTTCGACGGCAGAATCTTCGACTACGTGATCGCGCTGAGCAACGACCCGTCGGTCGATGAGCTGGACCTGCCGGCCGGCCGCCTGGGTCAGTTCCGCTGGACGTTCACGGACCCGGCACTGGCCGGCCTCAAAGACGAGGACAGGATCGCAGCTTTTCGCCATGTCGTGCTCGACCTGCGGCAGCGACTGTCGTTGTTCATGATCGTGGCGCGTCGCGACGCCGTGCGCAGTGCGACGCCGCAGGCACAGCTGCAGCCCATCGCCTGACGTACCCAGGGCTCTGAGGCGCGACGACGTCGTGCGGTCCAGGAGGGATGTTTTCGCGTGCTGCAGGGGCAGGTCGGGCTGCACGTGTTAAAAGGTCATTGCAGAACCGGTGTTACCCCTAGTCCAGGAGGTGGAACTGCCGATGCTGCACTTGAGGGGGAAGGTGATGGACGAAGAAGGGCCGTTCGTCGAGGAAGGCGTCGATCTCGAAGACTGGAACCGCAGGGTGCGTAACGTCAACGCAGCCCTGCGTAATTTGCAGGTCGAGGCCCGTGCCTCGGATAAGAGCAAGAAGTCAGCAGCCAAGAAGACGAAGGGCAAGCCCCTGACCGGGGGCGCATCCTCGCCGTCGCTGCCCTGAGCTAGCAACACATCCTCGTCGCGAAACGCTGAGATGCCGGCACGTCCGGCTGTTTGGCATGCCTCGCGGCCGTCGCAGCCGGGCGATCAGTCTGCCGGTTCGGATCGATTACGAGACGTTAGCAAGCCATTAGATGCAGGCCGGTTTCGGCGTGCTATCTTTTGGCTGCTTTTCGTGCCCGCTTTTGCGTTCGAATCGAGGAAAGATGCCCAGCCGTCGTGTTGCCAGCCACCGCCCCAAAGCCAGGCAGTACCGCATAACGCGACGCCAACTCGGCTCCGTGGCCGCGGGCCTGGCGCTCACCGGCGCGCTCGGCCGGCCGCGAACCACGGCAGCATTCGGGCCGACTCGCGACGGCATCAAGCAGATCGAACACATCATCGTGGTGATGCAGGAGAACCACTCGTTCGACAACTACGTGGGCAGGCTGCATTACGAGGGACAGCCGGCCGCTGAGGGGCTGCCGAGCAACGCTTCCAACCCGGACCCGCTCAACCCGAGCGGCCCGCCGATCAACGTGTTCCACGCCGGCACGCTGTGCTCGGTCGCGGACCTCGATCACTCATGGAACGGCACGCATCGTGCCTGGAACCACGGCGCGATGGACAGCTTCACGGCTGTGAACGAGGTCCCGCTCGACCCCAACGGCAGCCGCGCCATGTCGTACTACGACGGCGACGACCTGCCGTATTACTACCGCCTCTTCAGCACGTTCGCGATGGGCGACCGCTACTTCTCACCGATGCTGGGTCCGACGTTCCCCAACCGCTACTACCTGCTGGCTGGCACCTCGTTCGGTCATGTCACCGACACGGTGCCGAACATCCTCGCCGATCCCAACGCTTTCGCGCCGCCCAACGGCACGATCTTCGAGCAGCTCGACAGGGCCGGCGTGAGCTGGAAGGTTTACTACTCGCAGGTGCCGTTCGCGGCCCTCTTCGGCTACGTGCGACGCAACTGGCGCAATCTGGCACCGATCGATGCGTTCTACCGCGATGCACTGCTGGGCAAGCTGCCTCAGGTGGCGTTCGTCGACCCGGTGTTTCTCGGCGCGCAGGAGAACGACGAGCACCCGCCGACCGACGTGCAAATCGGCCAGCGCTACGTTTCCCAGCTGATTTCGACGGTGTTCGCCAGCCCGCTCTGGGGCTCAACGGCCCTGTTCCTGGTGTACGACGAACACGGCGGCTACTTCGACCACGTGCCACCGCCGGCCGCGGTGCCGCCGGACGACATCGCGCCGATGCTCGGGCCGGGCGACGAGCCCGGAGGCTTCGACCGCTACGGCATCCGTGTGCCCGCCGCGGTCATTTCGCCGTTCTCGCGGCCGCATTACGTCTCGCACGTGGTCAACGACCACACATCGATCCTCAAGTTCATCTCGACGCGCTTCAACCTGCCGCCGATTACCCGTCGCGTCGGCGCCGCCAACCCGATGCTCGAGTTCTTCGACTTCGACCACCCGGCGTTCACGAAGCCGCCGTACATCCCCGCGGCGCGCATCGACCCGGCGGGCTATCTCCAGTGCCTGCAACAGCAGCACAGCGCGGCGACGGACCAGGCGTTCGCTCAGCTGAGCCAGCTCTGGAGCTCGCAGTAGACGAACTCGCGACGCCGCGAGGCGACTATCCTGATCCTGAGGAGAAGCGATGAACACTCAGCAGGATGCAAACAACACGAGGGGCAGTCAGGGCCAGCGCGCGCCCCAGACAGCGGGGGTCGAGGAGCCGTGGCCGGAAATACGGCTGGCCGACTGGCGAGATACCTACGCGACGCTGCATATGTGGACACAGATCGTCGGCAAGACGCGCCTGGCGCTGGCGCCGCCGGAGAACCACTGGTGGCACGTACCGCTGTACCTTAGCGCCCGCGGCCTGATGACCGGGCCGATGCCCAGCCGCTCCCGCAGCCTCGACGTCGAGTTCGACTTCATCGATCACAAGCTCGTGATGCGTACCAGCGAGGGTGGCATCGAGACCGTGCCGTTGGAGCCGCAGTCGGTAGCGACGTTCTATCGCCTCTATCTGGAGGCTCTGGCGAGGCTCGGCGTCGAGGCCCAGATCTGGCCCGTGCCCGTCGAGGTCGAGCACACGATCCCTTTCGCCCAGGACGAGCAGCACGCGTCCTACGAACCGGAGTATGCCTATCGCATCTGGCGCATCCTGTCGCTGGTGCAGGACGTCTTCAAGCGCTTCAAGGGCGAGTACCTCGGCAAGTGCAGCCCGGTGCACTTCTTCTGGGGTAGCTTCGACCTGGCCGTGACGCGATTCTCGGGCCGGCGGGCGCCGCAGCGTCCCGACGCCGACCCGGTGACGCGAGAGGCGTATTCTCATGAGGTGATGAGCGGCGGCTTCTGGCCCGGCAGCGGTCCGATCGACGAGGCGAGCTTCTACGCATACGCAGCCCCGGAGCCCGAGGGCTTCAGAGACGCTTCGGTACAGCCGGCGGCCGCGCACTACCACGCGGGCCTCGGCGAGTTTCTCCTGCCGTACGAAGCCGTGCGTGCGGCGCCGTCGCCAAGCGCGACGCTGCTGAGCTTCCTGCGATCGACTTATCGACACCGTGGCCAATCTCGGCGGCTGGGACCGCGAGGCTCTCGAACGTCCGTCGTCGCAGATGCCGCCGGGGAGCCGCTGATGGTATCGCTGCCGCTGCGGCTGACCGTGCCGGTGGGCGAAACCGACCACGTCACGGGTCCGCCATCAGCCCCGATAACGATCGTCGAGTACGGAGACTACCAGTGCCCGTTCTGCAAGGCGGCCCAGCCGCTGGTCGACGGACTCGAGGCGGCGCTGGGCGACAACCTGCGCTACGTGTTTCGCCACTTCCCGCTAACCAGCCTGCATCCTCAGGCCGAACAGGCCGCCGAAGCTGCCGAAGCCGCCGCGGCGCAGGGGCTGTTCTGGCAGATGCACGCGCTGCTGTACGCGAACCAGCAGTCGCTGGACGAAGGCTCGCTGCTACGCCTGGCCGGCACGCTCGATCTCGATTGGGCTCGGTTCGAGCACGACCTGGCGCACCACGCGTACAGCAAACGCGTTCGCGACGACCTGAACAGCGGCCTGCGCAGCGGGGTCCGCGGCACTCCGACGTTCTTCATCGACGGCGTGCGCTGGGACGAACCGCCGGCGCTACTACCGATGCTCGGCGCCGTGCGGGAGCGTCATCCTGAACTGAGCATCACGCTGCCGGGGTCAGAAGAGGACGTACGCGTCACGGGTATGACTCACCGAGACGGAGCGTAGATTAGCGACGGCGCATCGATCTGAGGGGCGAGCCAGCTTTGGTCCGTCGCGAGGCATCGTTTCGTCTTCCCGAGAATCCGGGAGACTGCGGCTCGACGTCGTACTCGTCCAGACGAGAGGCTCGGCGCCCGAAAACGTGCAGCTTGGTGTTTGGCGAGCCGGCCAGCGACAGCTCTTATGAGGACGGCCGCAGCCAGACGGGCAAGCACATCAGCGAGAGCTGACATGACGGCGTGACCCGGTCGCGAGCGCGATTCACGCGATTCGAAGGGCCGAATCGGTCGGCGGCCGCCCCGCTTGGCACACACAGAATCGCCTCGGGCGGGCCACAGCCGAACGTCAGGAGGTCCTAATTGGGCTGCGTATGAGACTCTCTAGTGGGGAGTCTGCAGTCAGGCCGACCTCGGCTTCTGGGCCGTAGTTGGCGCCATCGGCTGAACGGCAGGGGCCTTCTTCTTGTTGGCCTTCTGCTTCTTCGCCTTCGAGTTGTTCTTTGGACTCTTGTCACCCATTGCGGTCACCTTTCGGGTTACGGGCTCTAGACTCTGGCGGCGGCATGAGACCGCTTATAGGATTCTAGTGCCTTTGCATCACCGAAGCCGGGGGCTAGCTTGGCTTTCGCGAGGCCGGCGTGCAGCGCGCACAGCTTGATTCCCACCAGGGGAGGCAACTGACACTGAAGTTCCTTCTTTGTCCTGGCGGCGCAGCGCCTGTTTTCGTCAACTGCGTATCCGTGATCCATATAGTGCGACTCCTTCTTAGAGGCGTTCCAACGATGCCGTCGTACTGGTTTGCTCAAGAGACGGCCGATCAGGGTCGTTCCGGACGGTCGTCTCCCCGTGTTGCTCAGGCCTGGCTGATAACGCGTACGTTAATCGCGCGCGTTCTGTTGGACGACCTCGAGTAGGGCTGATGGTCGAATTCGACATGTTGCCCCGTTGCGAGCCTATCGAATGTATGGCCGATAAGTGCGGTGGCCTGGAAGGAAATCTCCTCCTCGCGACCAACCTCCGAGATGAATCCGATGCCAGTTTCCGAGATCAGGCGTTTGATTTCGCCAGCAGCCATGTCATACCTTCCAATCCGACAAGAATGTCGCTCGGCCAGTCATCGGGTTGCGCACGGTTGGACCTGCGTACTCGCCCGCGGACGAAGCCGGTACTGAATGCCAGTCACGAGGAATCAAACCGTCCTCTGAATCAGGCCTGAAGCAAGTGGCCCTAGAACAAAGAGGTCGGCTTTGGGAAGCTGGCTGGTCTGAAAGCTAGGGATTACCTGAGGGGTACCTTCTCAGTCTAACGGCCTTCGACGGGAATAGATAGGTCTACCGAACAGGCTCAGCGTCCGACCGGTCCTCTCGGGGAGCCAGCTGAGGGCGGACGCGTGGTGGACGGCGTCTAGAGATGTGGCCATTTCGAGCGAACGTGGAGCCCAGCGGCCCGTACCCAGAGAACTCTTCTTCGCGCCAGGTGAATCTTGTGGTCGATCACCCGGCGTCAGGTTGGCGTTCGGCTAAGAAGCCCGAAGCGCTCGCTCTGGCTGCTGCTGCGTGCACCCGACGTTCAGATGCGCATCGTCTGAGCGAGTTCAGACGCCGGCTGTGCTTCAGGCCTAGTGTCCGGCATGAGAGTCTGAGGAGCCGTTCGATGAGCCAGACTGGCCGGCATTCGTGCCCGAGCTGGCCGAGGAGTCGGACTGAGCCGGAGCCGAGCCGGAGCCCGCCGGGTGTGGCGTCAGACTGACCCGGACTGGAGCCAGAGTTACCCGGAGCGGAGCCCGAATTACCAGGGGCCGAACTGGACTGACCGGGGGTTGAACCGGACAGACCCGGCGCCGAGTCATTCAGCCCAGGCGTCGAGCCCGTCAAGCCCGGTGCGGTGCTCGGTTGGCTACCGCCTCCCCCGCCGCTCTGACCAGGAGTCGAACCGCTCTGACCAGGTGTCGCGCCGGTCACGCCGGGCGCCGAAGCCGATTGGCCGCCGGTTGTCCCGGAGTGATCTGAACCCGGCTGCATGTCGACAGGAGACGTGGCCGGCTGCGTTGCCGGCGTGCTGGGCTGACTAGCGACAGAGCCCGACTGCACAGAAGAGCTCCCGGTGGCAGTTGACTGGCCGGCGGCGCTCTGCGTGCTCGAAGCGGTGTTAGGCGCGAGCGGAGCCTGGCTCGACCCTTTCGAGGTCTCTGCTCCGAAAGTGACGTCGCCTGACGCCGCCGGCGATGCCGTTTGCTCGTCGAGCAGGGTGCTCTGCAGCGTCTCCAGGACCTGGCGCAGTTCGGCGACGCCAGGCAAACCGTCGGCCGAGATGCCGCTGTTCTCGCTATCGACGCCAGTGAGCCCCGTCACCTGATTGGCGCTGGACACGTTAGACGGCAGCGTGGGCGCTGCCTGGGAGCCGTTCTGGTCTGCGGGTTTTGAGGGGGAGATCGCGTCGACGATGTCCTGCAGGGAGACCGGTAGCGTGACTTTCGGCAGGTCGCTGGTCGCGCCGGCGACGCTCGCGGTTGCCGCGAGGATGCAGACCGCGGCCACGCCCGCGGCAATGCTGTTCGCCTTGCTGCGACGGGCCGCCTTCCTGGCCCTGTCGGCGAGGTAATCGGCGCGCGCGATGGCGACCTGGCGCATGAAGCGATCTCGAGCGTTGGCCTGCGGCACCTCGAGCGTCAAGGTGCGGAGGTCCAGGATCAGCCGGAAGATCGCCTGAACGTCTGTCTCGGTAGGGACAAGGCTGTCGGGGCTGAGGCCGCTGTCCAGCACGAGGCGCTCGTAGTCCTGAAGGTACGCCACCACCGACGCGACACTCGAATCCGTGGTCAGGCGCGCCAGCGTGTCACCAAACACCTCGCTGAGCCGGTTCCGGCGTTCAGTCATTGGCCTGACCCGCCTTCTTTACCTCAAGACCGAGACTATCGCGCAATCGCACCAGTCCCCTTGCCTCGAGATAGTAGACTGCCCTTTCGCTCTTTCCCAACATGGAGGCTACTTCGCGCCCACGAAAGCCGGCTATATACCTCAAGACGAGCACTTCCTGTTGGAGAGGCGTGAGCCGCGAGATCTCGATTTCAAGGTCGAGTCTCTCGATATGCGCGGTCGAGCCGCTGGCGCCGTTCAAGGTCCCGGCAGCGGCCATGTTCAGCAACGCCTCGGAGGCATCGAACCCGGTCTCCTGCTTGACCCTGCGGAACCGCTCCCTCAAGAGGTTTTGCGCGATACCGTAGAGCCAGGCCACGACCGGCTTCCCGGTGTACCGGTATGTGTCGATGTTCTTCAGCGCCCGCAAAAAGACGCTGGAGGCAACGTCCTGCGCTTCCTCGAGGTTGCGAACGCGCACCGCGACGTAGCGCACGAGACGTTCGTAGTGATCGTTGAACAGCTGCTCCCAGGCCTGGGGCGAGCGCGCCTTCAGGTCTCGAACGAGATCGGGTTCTCGCTCATCGGCTGCAGGCTGACCGCTAAGAGTGCGCGCGCTGGTCACGCAGTAGTCCTTGCCCGGGCGGCATCAAACTGGCGAAGACGCGGGGAAGCTGAAGCAAGTTTAGCGTGTCCCTTGCTCCCCGTCATCCTGCGATATCGCTGACTAGAACAACGCGGCCGAGCCGACCATGTGACGCCTCGCTCGCGGCATGCCTCGGGCCATCGTCATACGCAACGTCCGAGGCGTTCGAGTCGAAACGCTCGTGCGCGATCAGTATGTCAAGTTCGCGAGCACGTTCAGAAATGGCCAGGTTTCGTCATGAAAGAGGAGTGCTCACCTATCGAATCGCTCTTCTTGCAGTCGTTGGCGAGTCACAGCGTGGAATCGGGCGCATGACTTCGAGAGGATGATTTTGCGATTGAATGACCTCGGTAACCCGCTGACGAACCTGCTTCTCTTCTCCTCCCTTAGCTTCGGTATCTCCGTCCTGCTTATCGCCCTGGAACACAGCCTGGGGAGACCCGGCAAATTCGGGCGGCTTGCTGCCGGCCTCGTCACTTGCCTCGTTGCTCTCGCGAGCCAGATGTCCGGGATCTACCCGCTGACGCTGCTCGTCGCCGGCCTGAACCTCGCGCTTCTGCTGCCTTCGGTCCGCGTCGCTCGGGGCCTTTCGCCGGTCGGCGCGCTGATGCTCGCGGGCAACGCCGAGACCGTGCTGTTCGGGCTCGCCTGGGCGCTGTGGTTCATCGCAACGATCCATGTCGATCCGGTGACGCGCGCGCTGATGTTCGCGGCCTACCCGCTGCTGGCGCTGACGACGGTTACGACGATCGTCCAGGGCGTCGAGCAGTGGGAGTCTTTGATCCGGCTCGACTGGCGCCGGCCGAGGTCTGCCCGGTCGCACCGTTTTGGGCCGGACGCGCCCCTGGTATCGATTCATGTACCGGTGCACGCCGAACCACCCGACGTCGTCATCGCCACGCTCGACTCGATCAGGAAGCTCGACTACCCGAACTACGAAGTGCTGGTCATCGACAACAACACCCAGGAAGAGTCGCTGTGGCGTCCCGTAGAAGCCCACTGCCGCGCGCTGGGCCCCGAGTTTCGCTTCTTCCACGTCGACCCGTTACAGGGAGCCAAGGCAGGCGCGCTGAACTTCGCGCTCCGGCACACCGACCCTGAGGCTCAGCTTGTCTCAATCGTCGATAGCGACTACCAGGTCGAGAGCGACTTCCTCAGCTCGATGGTGCCCTTCTTCGACGATGCGCAGATGGGTTTCGTGCAGACGCCGCACGACTATCGCGACTGGCAGGACAACGCGTTCCTGCGCAAGTGCTACTGGGAGTACCGCTACTTCTTCGAGACCAACCTCGTCAGCCAGAACGAGCGCGACGCTGCGATCATCGTCGGGACGATGTGCGTGATCCGCAAGCAGGCCCTCGAGGAAGCGGGCGCGTGGGCCGAGTGGTGCGCCACTGAAGACTCCGAGCTCGCGATCCGCATTCACGCCCGTGGCTACTCGTCGGTCTATCTCAACCAGACGTTCGGCCGCGGACTGATCCCCGAGACGTTCGGAGACTTCAAGAAGCAGCGACATCGCTGGACCGTCGGGCCGGTGCAGGAGTTCAAGCGACACTGGCGCCTGTTCCTGCCAACTCCCTTCGGGGCGCCAAGCAACCTGACGCCGCTTCAGAAGCTGCACCACCTGAATCACGGCATCGAGAACATCAGCATGGGCCTCGGGTTCCTGACCCTGGTGCTCGGAGCCGCGGTAATGAGCTCGATGGCGCTGCATCACGAAGTCGTGGCGGTGCCGTTCGTGCTGTGGATCACAGCTACCGTGGCTCTGCTCACCAGCTTCGTGCACTGGGCTCTGGTCTACCGGACGCTGTCCCGAGCCGGCCTCGGCGAGACGTTAGGGGCGTTCGTGACGAGCAAGGCACTGACCTACGTACGCGGGGTCGCCAGCTTGCAGGGCCTCGTCCAGTCCAGCATCGCCTGGCGCCGCACCAACAAGTTCAAGGTCAGCGCGTCCGGCCTGCACGCCGTCAGCCAGGCCCGCGCCGAGACCGTCCTCGGCATCGGCAGCCTGCTGTTCGCCGCGCTTGCCCTCGAGTTCGTGCACGAACCGGGGCTGCTGCGCATGTTCGCTGTCGGCGCCGTGATGCAAAGCGCCATCTTCCTGGCGGCGCTTTATCTGGCAGTCCTCGGCGACCGGGAGCTTCGAGCAATCGGGACGGCTCAACCGGCGTTGCCGGCCGTCCGGGAGCCCAGCAGCGCCCTGCTCAACGACTCGTAGGCGGCGCCGGGCGATGCGGCGCGTCGTCGAGCAAGGTGGCGAGAGTCTCGAATCACGAGACCTCGCTCAAGGAGGATTACTGCGGAGTTAGGTGCCCGAGACTCCCGCCCCTCGCTCGACGACGCGACCTACACACTTAAATATGCGTCTACGCGCCGATTTCAGAACGATGGTTTCGCGAGTTTTGCAGACCTTCTCAACGAAACATCGGGCGGGCTAGAACGATCCTACTTCGAACAGCGCTTAAATCCTCCTCAAATCTCACCTGAGACGCTCTGCGCCGCGCTCGCCTCTGTCGATAAGCATCTGTGGATTGCAGCGGTCAGGGACAAGCCGAACCAGGAACCGCGGACCGCCGGCAAGGTTCTGTGGAGCCACTGGCCTCCAGACGCAGCTACGAATTCACCTACGAGCATCACTCTCTCCGAGTCACGGAAGCGACGCACGCAAGCGCCGTGGCGTCTGCTCCCCCTCCGTCTCGCGATGCTTTGATTCAGAGCCACCTCGGCCTCGTCGCGTTGACGGTTGCGCGCATGTCGCAAATCTGCTCACGCGGCCGGCTGGAGAAGGAAGACGCGTATTCGTATGGTGTCATGGGGCTGATCCAGGCCGTTGACTCTTACGACGTATCTCGTGGGGCCTCTCTTTCGACGTTCGCATTACCACGCATACGCGGCGCCATCCTGGACGCCGTCCGTCGCATCGACCCGCTGCCTCGCGCGGTCCGGCGACAGGTCCGAGAGCTCGATGCTGCACTGGTTGAGCTGGCTCATACACTCGGGCGCTGGCCGACGGACAGGGAGATCGCGGTACGGACCGGTCTGGCCGTCGCCCAGGTCCGGCAACTGCGCGCCAACGCTGCTGCGGCCGCGTCTCTCGAAGCCATCGACCGCGAGACGCGAGAGGACACCCAGGCCTGGCTACAGGACGAGCACGAAGACAGCAGCCCTGAGGTCGCAATCGAAAGGCTCGGAATGCACCAGGCGCTGATCGAGTGCCTGGGTGGTTTGGCGGAACGCGATCGGCAGATCGTCGAGCTGTACTACGGCAGTTCGATGACCTTCCGCGAAATCGGAAGCGCGCTGGGCCTGACAGAGTCGCGGGTCTGCCAGCTGCACCGGCGCATCATGGCGCGGCTGCGTGAAAGCATGAATCACGAGACGACCGCAGCCTGACGCAGGCCAAGATGTTCCGGTCCCAGCTTCGGCCCTCTGGCGAGCCAAGCTCCTCGGACATAGAGAGAGGGAGGGGTTGCCCCCTCCCTCTCTCGTCTCCAGTGCTCGCCGAGCCCTGGTCTATGCCTCTCGGTTGAGACAGCCGAGCAGGGTGTTCAGGTCGCCGATCTGGCTCTGCGTAACGGTGCTGCCGTAGCCACTCTTAGCGTTGCCGATCAGACCGTTGGCGTAGGTAAGAACGTCCTCGACCGTGCTGGCCGACGTCAGGCCACCGACAGGCGTGCAGCCCAGGTCGCCGATAGACTGACCAGCGTAGTTGTCGACGTAGCGAATGTTGTAGCTGAGCGCCAGAGTCTGGCCCAGAAGCGTGTTGAACGAGTTCTTGTTTATGCCTTTGTCGAGTGCCGAGCAGTTCTGCATCGCAGAGAATCCGTTCAACGACTTAGGGAAGATGGTCGTCGACTTGGACGCCGTGTTGACGACGACGTAGCAGCCGCCCGGGTTGATGCCGAGAGTCACGGGGTTGGTGAAGGCATCGGTACTCGCGAGCAACTCCTGGCCGTTCTTGTTACCCCAGAAGCCCATCGTGTAGCCGAGGCAGCCTACCGTGGTGGTCGCGTCGTCCTGGTCGAGGACGGTACTGCCATCGCCGATAACTTCGGCTACGTTGGTGTAGGGACCGCACTTCGTCGGGTCAAGACTAACCGTGACGGAGTAGCTGGCGCCGCCGGCCGGGACCTCGTTGACGCAAAGCTCCGAGTCCAGGACCTCGCCGGTCGTCACGTCCTTTACGACGACGCAGGTGTTGGTGCCGGTCGGAGTCTCGGGGAAGTCCACAGCGACGGGATCGCTGTCCGTGCTGGAGCTGCCGCCGTCATAGGTCCAGGCCGCGGTCGCAGTGTTGGTAGTGTCTGTGGCCGAGTCCAGCGCGAGGTCGTACGTGCACTCCATCTTGTCACCCGGCTGGAGGGCACTGCCCTCGATCGGGCTGCAGTCGAGAGTGCCTCCTAGCTGATCGCTGACGTCCGTTATCGTGACGTTGGCAGTGCCGGTGTTTTCAACCGTGATCGTCCCGGAAACCTCGATGACCTGCTGGCAGTCGTCGTTGACGAGGACCGCGTATGTGACTGTCGTGGTGCCGCCTGCCGGTACGCCGGCCGAAGCGGGACCGCTCTTGTCGATGGTCCAATCGCACTTCGAGCCCCAGGTCGCGTTCGCAGTCTTGCTTACGGCAACACATGCCTTGTCGACCGTGACGGTTGCGGATGCTTCGTCACCGTCCCCGGAGTCGACGCCCTTCACAGTCGCCGTGTTGTCGAAGGTCTGCTGATCGCAGCCGTCGGCGGTGATTTCGACCGGGTACTGGTAGGTGTTCGAGGCGCAGGTCTGCTCGTTCGGCCCGCTCGAATTCGTGTCCGTCATGTTGGACAGTCGTCGATTACGACGGTCGAGTTGACGGTCTTGTCGAGCGTGGCGTTTGACTCCTCAACGCCGTCGAGGGACGTTACCGTCGCGGTGTTGGTCACGGTGTCGGGGTTGCTTACCGGCATGGTGTAGGTGCAGATCTCGTAGTCCGTAGAACCTGCCGGGACCGTGACCGGGAAGACCGGGCAGCTGAGGTCGGCGCCAGGGTCGGAGACCGAGCTGACGGTCACACCGTCCGTGGTCGAAACCGTGATGCTGCCGGAGCCGGTGTAGACGACGTCGCCGCACGACTTCGTGACGTCGACGGTGTAGTTCACGGTCGCAGTACCGCCGTCCTGCAGTACAAGGCTACTGTCATCGACAGACTTGTCGACGTCCCAGGTGCAGGTCTGGCTGGACGAGATGGTTATGGTCTTGCTGACAGTGAACACGGACGCCGGGACAGTAATCGCCTCGTCGCCGCAGACGCCGCTCAGCGCCACGTTGTTGCCGTCGCCGCTGTAGCTGGCGATCCAGTTGTACGTGCCCGAGGCTGATGCAGAGTAACCCCCAGGGTTGTCACCGGAGGCCGTCGTGTAAATGCCGTTGCCGTTAACCGTGACGACGTCCGTGTAGAGGACGGGGCCGCTGCAGGTGGTGTCGCCGGGGCCGTAGAGGTTGAACGTGATTGTCCCGCTGATCGCAGGGCTGGTCGTTCCGCCGGCCAGCGTGGCGCTGTCGTTGATCGTCACGGGGACGAAGGCGCCAGTCACAGACGGTGTCGTCTCCAGCGTAGGTCCCGTACTGGTCCCACACGTAACGTGATTGCCATTGGCATCGACGTAGCCGAATCCACCTGGATCTGACTCGATCGTATGCTTACCACTCTTACCCAGCCACGCGACAATCGTCGTATTGCAGCCATTGGCCGGAGCAGTCCACGAAAAGCTAATCGTGGTTCCGGTGACAGTCCCGAGGGTACTGGCGTTGCCAAGATCGGAACTCTGGATGATGACTGTCGTCGTTGTGAGGCCGCTGGCGTCCGTGGCGTCGATGATCTGGCAGTTTGCCGTCTCACCGATCTGGAGCGCGTACTTTTGACTGTTATAGATGCCCAACGGCAAGTTGGTCGCCGAGTCAACACACGTAAGTGTTCCCTGCGGTCCACCCGCAGCTTCCGCAATCGCTGCGAGCCCGACCAGGCTCGCTATCGCCGTGACGCCGGCAAGAAGAATCGCTAATTTGAACTTGAACATCGATCTGCTTCCTTGCTGAAAATTCCCGCTCCCTGGGAGATCTGTTTAGCCGACTACTACCTGCCTGTTCCTCCTGCGGGGAGTCTCATCAATTCGATTTCTCGCCCGTTGTTATGGGCGCTTGCCGGCATTCCACCTGAAATCAAGTACGGGGTTATTGCGTTGTAGTAAGT
This sequence comes from uncultured Chloroflexia bacterium, assembly GCA_963732945.1. Taxonomy (GTDB): domain Bacteria; phylum Chloroflexota; class Dehalococcoidia; order DSTF01; family WHTK01; genus WHTK01. Next base: position 317,814 of record CAVTBL010000004.1, on the reverse strand, counting down.
GACACCCCACCGCTCAATACATGCAGATCAGTGCGAATTACTGAACGTCGGAGCGGGAGAATTTCGAAAAATTCTTTGCTCATGGCGTCTCGAGGAAATGATTTGGCGTCGAGGCTAAAAGCGGTGCATACTCGGGGCCGAAGGCGTCTGATCGTGGCCAAACTCGGCAGCCTCGGGACCCAGGCGTGGCTCAGGATCGGCGCTCAATCGGGCAGCATGAAGGGACAGGATGTTGGCGGTAATTCCGGCGCGGAAACGCCAGCCTGGTGACTTATCGAAGCCTGTGGCCAATCAGGGCCGGAGAAGTAAGGCGCTACGTCTGTGCCTCTAACGCGGGAAACCGATAGTAACCCTGTATGCGGGTCTTCAAGCTCGTGATTGGGGACATGGCGGCCAGCGAGGGAAGCGGCCCCGGAGAAACCACGGGGCGCGAGACTGCCGCATCGGCGAGGGCTCATCTGGACCGGCAGCAGGCCGAGATACGCGAGGTCGCCCGGGCCAAGGCCGGCGATCCCGAGCTCTGGGACCAGTGGTTCCAGGAGTTCTACCCGCGCCTCTTCCGCTACGCCTACATTCGTCTGCGCAACCGCGGCGAGGCTGAGGACATGGCCTCGCAGGTATTCGTCGAGGCGCTGCGTGGCATCAAAAGCTTCGAGTACACGGGACGGCCGGTCCTCGCCTGGCTGTATCGCATCGAGCATAATCTGATATACGACAGGCTCAAAGCGGAGGCGCGGCGGGCAATGATCACGGCGCCCGATGCCGATGCCATCGAGCCCGGGGTCGAAGGCCTTGCAGCCAGCATCGATTTGTTCAACGCAATCCGGAGCCTGCCGAACGAGCAACGACAGGTGATTATCCTGCGCTACCTGATGGGCCTCGCCGCGCAGGATGTCGCCGGCATCATCGGTAAGACGCAGACCGCGGTGTATTCACTTCAGGCGAGGGCGCTCGTGAACCTGCGCAAGCATCTTGTCGACGAGGACCGAGCATGACTTCGAGAAGGTTTGGCAAACGTCCTCCCGAAGACGAACTCGTCGAAGTGCTGGCCGCTTACCTCGAGCAGGTCGACCGCGGCGATGGCGAGAGCGTGCTCGCAGCGCACCCCGACCTGGCGCCGGCGATTCGTGAGCTGGCCGGGCTCCAGAGCCTACTCGCCGTCGAGACGCCCGCTCCTTCAATGGAAGCAACCGCCTCCGCGCGCAAGGCTATGCGTGCCGAGCTGCGCCGATTCCGCTCCGGCCTGACGAAACATCGCGGCACCGGCCCTCGCTTCCTGGCGGTGATCGGAGCCATCGGTATCGGCCTGGGCGTCGCGGGAGCGTTCGCCTCGGGCTCGGTCTCGACACAGCCGCTGACGGGCGCACTACATTCGATCGAGGCCGCGGTAACCGGAGGTTCGTCACACGATAAGTCCGGGAACGCCACTGGAGCGACCGGAACCGGCGAAGGGGCCGGCAACCTTACTCAACCCGGCAAGCCGGTACTCGATAGCCTGCCGGACGGCCAGCAAACGGAAGTCCCGTCCATCGTGACAACGCCCACCACGCCGACACCGTCGATCGCATCCGGCAGCAACGATGAAGGCAGCGGCGCAACCAACCCTGTGACCTCCTCCACCGAGGAGCCGAAGAGCAGCGGCTCCGGCGCCGCGCCGGCAGCCAGTCCTGCGAGCGTGGTCAACCCTCCCGGTCAGGTCGACAACCCCGGCAACGGGAACGGCGGTTCGAACAACGGCAACGGCAGCGACGGTACCGACAATGGCAACGGCAATGGCAACGGCAACGGCAACAACGGCAACGCGGGCTCCGGCAACAACGGCAACGGTAACGGGAACGGCGGTTCGAACAACGGTAACGGCAGCGGCGGCACCGACAACGGCAATGGGAACGGCGGTTCGAACAACGGTAACGGCAACGGCAACTCCGGCAACAACGGCAACGGTAACGGGAACGGCGGTTCGAACAACGGTAACGGGAACGGCGGTTCGAACAACGGTAACGGCAGCGGCGGCACCGACAACGGCAACGGCAACGCCGGCAACGGCAACGCCGGCAACGGCAACGCCGGCAACGGCAACGCCGGCAACGGCAACGCCGGCAACGGCAACAACGGCAACGGCAACGCGGGCTCCGGCAACAACGGCAATGGCAACGGGAACGGCAACTCCGGCAACGGCAACGGGAACGGCGGTTCGAACAATGGCAACGGCAGCGGCGGCACCGACAATGGCAACGGGAATGGCGGTTCGAACAACGGTAGCGGCAACGCTGGCTCCGGCAACGGCAACGGCAGCGCTGGCTCCGGTAACAACGGCAACGCTGGCTCCGGCAACGGCAACGGCAGCGCTGGCTCCGGCAACGGCAACGCTGGCAACGGCAACGGCAACGGTAACGCTGGCTCCGGCGGCAACGGCAACGCCGGCTCCGGTAACAGCGGCAACGGCAACGGGCAGAACTGACATCTGCCTCGCCCCATCGATCCGCCAGCCGACGAAATCGAGTTTTGAAGAAGATAGGTCAAATAACTAAAGGTTCGCTGGGATGCGGCCGATACTCTCTACGTAGCGCCTAATCTGGCGATTTGATGTCTCACGCCCTTCGTGTTTCGGCACGTCTGCCGAATATGCATAAGGGAGGGCGAGATGGGCATCGATCACGTTGCGTCACCGGACGCACGCCCAGGACGCCAGAATTCCGACCGAACCCAGACCAGACGACGCAGGGAACGCGGCCAGTCAATGGTCGAATTCGCCGTCGTTATTCCCGTATTCGTGGTAGTAGTCCTTGGGATCATCGATTTCGGCATGGCGCTGCGTGCAGACATCATGCTGACCAACGCCGCGCGTGAAGGCGCCCGAGTCGGCGTGGTCTGCGAGGGCGATGACACGACGACCGCCTCCAACGCCGCCATCGCGCAGGTAGTCGACTCCGGCAGCGCACTGGGCCTCACAGCCGCCAACGTTATCCAGGCAACCACGCCCTGCTCCACCGGATCGGAAGTGGTCGTGACGGCGCAGTACACCTACAACTTCATCACGCCGCTCGGCGGCATCGTGAGGATCCTCGGCGGATCGGACTCGATCACCTTCACGTCGACGACCAGGATGCGGTCCGAGTAGGACGCCGGCGGAGTAGGCAGATGAGGCGCAGCGCTGACGGTTGGGGTTCGAAGCTGAGGCTAATATTCGCTGCACGCTGGGGTGAGCGAGGCCAGATCATCATCATCGCGGGTCTTCTGACGCCGCTCATCATAGGCTTCGCCGGGCTCGCACTCGATGTCGGCCTGCTGATGCTGCATCGGACCGAACGACAGCGCACCGCGGATGCCGCCGCGCTGGCAGGCGCACAGTACCTGATGTACAACTTCGGCACTGACGGTGTCGAAGACCAGGCCAAGCAGATCGCCTGCACTTACGCCGAGAAGAACGGCCTCGGCACCGGCACCTGCCCCAACAGCGAAGTGACGGTGAACCTGCCGCCGACTTCCGGCAAGCACATCGGCGACCACTCATACATCGAAGTTCGAATCACCCGAAACGACCCCACGGTCTTCATCCGCATTCTCGGCGTGAAGACTGCCCGGGTCGAAGCGCGGGCGGTGGGCGGCGCAACGCCGCTCAAGCGCAACTACGCCCTCATCGTGCTGGATAAGACGCAGTGCGACGCGTTTACAACCAGCAGCAACATCACGATCACCGGCGGTGGTGCCGTGGTCGACTCGGCGGCAACGACCGGCGGTAGCTGTACCGGCATCTCTGCAGCACAGAACGGCGGCAGCGTGGTCACAGCCCAGACCTGCTATGACAAAGCGGGCGACGTCATCGATTGCAAGCTGGACTACAACAGCCGCGGCAGCTGGAGCGTCCCGAGCAATTCGACAGCGTCTCCGAAGCCGACAAAAGCGCCGTTATTCCCGGATCCACTGTCATGCAGTCCGCCCGGTAACCAGTCTGCTGAGTACTGCCCGCGACCGGTAGGGTGCTCGGACTTCAGCGCTACGACGCCTACCAACTGCGTCCCGATTTCACTAACTGCCTGTGGCAACCACGCGATCCCCTGCTCGGCGAACCAACGGTCCGCCGCTACGAACCCGACGATCACCTCTCTCACCGGCGCTGGCGACGTCACGCTGCAGCCGGGTACCTATTACGGCGGGCTGAAGATCAACAGCACCAGCCAGACTGTGCACTTCCAACCCGGGATCTACGTGTTCGCGGGTGCGGACCACAACGGCAACGGCGGCGGCTTCAGCTATCAAAGCGGCAACATCTGCGGCCCCGCGACCGCCTCGGACAACTGCCCGACGGCGACCGGCGTCACGATCTTCAACACATCTGACCCCTACGCCAACAAATCGACGGAACAGGCGTGCCAGGGCATGAGCATCACAGGCAGTGGTGTACTCAAGCTGGCCGCACCGACCGTTTCGCACTCGACTTCGCTCACGGGCTACTTGAACATGCTGTTCTGGCAAGACGATTCGTGTAGCCAGCAGTTCAAGTTCGCCGGATCGAGCAGCGGCTCGGCCTGGACCACGACCGGCATCATGTACTTCCCGAACGCAAACATGCAGGTCACGGGCGGCGGCAACTTTGGCTCCGTACAGATCATCACGAAGACGTTCTCGCAGGGCGGGTCACAGGACATACAGATCAAGTTTACGCGCTACATCGACACTGATACGCAGGGCTACAAGCTCGTCGAATAGACTCGACGATTATTTGCTACTATTTCGACGAATTCGGTGAGATCAACCAGATTAATAATACAGAAGCTATTAGCGCAGAGAAGTTCCGCAAAGCAACCTCGACAGATACGGTCAGCTTTGCGGAATGCAATGCGCCATCGTTGTTGCGGAGGCTATGTGATGCAAGAGAAGACGAATGTGATCGACATTTCGGGACTGTTTCGGCGGCGTCCAAAGAACGACCGTGAGACGTCTCTCAGTCCGCTGGTAGTCGAAGGCTGGCTGCTCGCGGTCTCTACGGTCTTCTTTCTGGTCTACGGCGCCGTTCGAGTTCTCGAGGCAGATGTCTTCGACTCTGTGACGCTCGGCCTGCTCCTGGTCTACGCGGGATTGATCGCGCTGGGTGTTCTCATGGTCAGGCAGGGACCGCGACTGCACGCCGTGCTCTCGACGCGCGCATCGGGCCAAGCGTCATCAGTCGAGGCTGAGGTCAGCGACCTCGCGGCATATCGAGAACGCCGCCGCAGTCAGTCACTCGAACGCGTCCCGGCCTGCCCTCTGTGCGGCGCGGAGTACGCTCCAACCGCGGACGGCCTCTGCCCTGTTTGCGGCGAGACTCAGCGCGTCGCTTAGGCCGAACCAGATTCCACAAGTCAGGTCCTGACGGCGCGGACCACGAGACGCTTGTCGTATTCCCGCGACTGCGTATCGAAGGTGCCGGTGCAGGTGATCATCGTGATCGTCTCCGCGGGCGTCGCACCGATGATCTGCTGTACCGGCGCCGTCTGGTCATCGTAGGTCGTCACTGTCGTCACGTGATAATTGACGACCGAGCCGTTGTCCAGAACGACCTGTACGACGTCGTCTGGCTTGAGCTCGCGCAGGTTCCAGAAGATCGCCGGGCCGTAGTTCACGTAGTCGACGTGCCCGGACAGGACGATGTTGCTGCCACCGCCGGGGAGCGACGAGAAGTTGTACCAGCCGACATCGGTCGGAGTGGCCGGCGACTGCATGACGCCGTCCGAGTTGACGCCCAGCGTCACGACCGGCGCATCGATGCCGACACCCGGTACGACGAGCCGCGAGATCGCGTGCAGGTCGACCGGAGCGGCCGCACTAGTCGAGCCCGCCGGCGCCTGATTCGGCGCGGCCGGCTGCGACGGTTTCGCCGCCGGCCGCGTTACTTCAGTGCTGGCGCTGGTGCTCTCGGGCTTCGAACTGGAGCTGTCTCCCTGCCAGACGAGCAGGCCCGCACCCAGCGCGAAGCTGGCGACCAGCAGCGCGAAGACGCTCAGCCAGAAGCCGCGCCAGCTCCTCACCGCGCGCCCCTACGGACGCGCAGGAGGAGGAAGCTAACGCCGACGGCCGCAAGCAGCCCAACGAGCCAGCTAGCGGGACCAGACGAGCTCTCCGAATTGAGGTAGCCGCCCGTACCGGTGCCCGGCAGCGTGCGTACGCCCTCGACCTCCGAGATCAGCCCCGGCGTGGTCGGCTGCGTCGAAGGTACCGAGACCGCTCCCTGCACCTGTGCAATCAGCGGCAGCGTCGTCACCGTGGTGACGTTGGCAGGCGGCGGCACGACCAGCGGCGGTGTCACCGGCGGCGTGAACGGAGGCGTAACGGGCGGGATTGTCCCCGGGTCGGTTACGTTGACGAACGTACACGTAACGTCTTCGCCACCGGCAAGCTGAATCACCGCGGAGCGGGTAGTCACGCTGGTGGCGCTGCCGTCGCTGCACGTAATCGAGTTGACTAGCCAGCCGGCGGTCACGTTCTCAGTAACGACGTAGGTGTCGATGCCGAGGTCGTTGAACACCACTGTGTTCGAGAACGCGTTGTTGTTGTTACCGTCGTCGTCGAGCGTGAAGGCGCCGAGATCGCCGCTGAAACCGAAGTCCTGCGTGCTGTTCGGCACCGCGTTCTTGACGATCGTGATCGAGCCACAGGTCACGTCGGTCGTGACGATGTTGCTGTCGACGACGTTCGGCGGCTGAGCGCTGCCGTCCGTGGAGTAGGTGACGGTCGCCTGGTTGGTCAGCGTGGCGCAGCCGGTGACGGTTGCGCTGATCGAGACCTGGACCACGTCCGCCTCAGGCGCACTCGTGTTGCCGTCGCTGGCCGCGAGGGCGCCGACATTACATGTCACGCTGTTGCCCACCCCGACGCTGCAGCTCCCGGTGCCGCCCGCTGTCGTCGGGTCGACGTCGTAGGTCGCCGTGACGCCGGTGAGGCTGTTCGGCAGGTCGTCCGTAACCACGACGCTGTTGGCGCCGAGGGCCGAGGTGTTAGTTACGGTCACGCCGTAGCTCACGGTGTCGCCGGTCGTGACGGTTGCGTCACCCGACTTGACGATGGAGAGCACCGCCTGGCCGGGGCAAACGACCGTCATCGGGTCGCTGGCCGAGTCGTTGGCGCTGCTGGTGCCACCGCCATCGGTGATCGTGGCGGTGTTGTTGTACTGCGTGCAGTTCGTATTCGGGTTGTCGCTGGGCGCGGTCACCGGGATCGACACGGCGTAGCTGCCATTCGGCGTGTTGGTCAGCGTACACGTCACGACCTGCGCCGGCCGCGCCGCAGTCGATCGTCGCCTCGTTGGAGCTGAAGTTGCCGATAGCGAAGCCGGCCGGGACCGTGTCCTGCACAGTGCCCGAGGCCGGGCCGTCGGTGACGGCAACGGTGACCGTCCAGGTGAACGAGCCGCCGGCGGTGATGGAGCCGCCCGCGTCGTTGCTCTTGAACACGCCGACATCGGGGCAGATGACGCCAACGGTGTCGCTGGCCGAGTCGTTGTTGGCGTTGGTGCCGCCGCCGGAAGTGACCACGACGTCGTTCTCGTGGTTGGCACAGGCTCCGTCGACGCTGGCGGCGGGGGCGGTCACCGGGATCGTGACGGTGTACGTACCGGTCGGAGTGTTGGTCAGCGTACAGGTAACGGTCTGAGATACGTTGCTGCAGTCGATGCTCGCGTCGTTTGCACTCACGCTACCGATCGCGAAGTTCGCAGGGACCGTGTCCTCTACCGTGGCGGAAGCCGGGCCGTTGGTCACGCTGATCGTGACGAGCCAGTTGAACGAGCCGCCGGCGTGAGTGCTGCCCTGCGTGTCGTCGCTCTTGCTGACGCCAACGTCCGGGCAAACCACCGTGACGGCGTCGTTAGCGCTGTCGTTGTTCGCGTTGGTACCGCCGCCGACCGTGACGTTAGCGACGTTCTCGTGCGGTGCACAGGCGTCCGCGACCGTGGCCGCGGGCGCCGTGACCGGAATCGTGATCGTATAGGTACCAGTCGGCGTGCTGGTCAGCGTGCAGGTGACGGTCTGCTAGGCTCGTGCTGCAGCCGATCGTCGCCTCGTCGGCAGGCGTGCTGTTGGCGTCCGTGACGCTACCGATCGTGAAGCCCGCGGGCACGTTGTCGACGACAGTGGCCGAAGCCGGGCCGTTAGTCACGGTCACGGTCAGTGTCCAGTCGAAGCCGCCGCCAGCATGAACGCTGCCCTGAGTGTTGTCGGTCTTGCTGATGCCGACGTCGGGCTGCGCGGGACAGAGCACGGTCACCGAGTTGCTCGCGCTGTCGTTGTTGCCGTTCGTGCCGCCGCCCGACGTTATCGAGGCGTCGTTCTCATACGCCTTGCAGTTGTCGGACGGGTCCGAGCCGGGCGCCGTGACCGGAATCGTCACGGTGTAGGTGCCGGTCGGGGTGTCTGTCAACGTGCACGTGACGGTCTGAGACGCCGTACCGCAGTCGATGCTCGCGGCGTTGTCGGTGACGCTGCCGATGCTGAAGCCAGCCGGGACCGTGTCCTGGACGGTCGCCGAAGCCGGACCGTTGGTCACGCTGACCGTCAGGACCCAGTTGAAGCTGCCACCGGCGGCGACGCTGCCGTTGACGTTGTTCGTCTTGCTGATGCCGACGTCGGGGCAGGTCACGGTGACGGAGTCGCTCGCCGAGTCGTTGTTGGCGTTCGTGCCGCCGCCGGCCGTGATCGAGACGTCGTTCTCATAGCTGGCGCAGGCGGCAAGCGCGGTGCTGCTCGGCGCCGTGACAGGAATCGTGATCGTGTGACTGCCGGTCGGAGTATTGGTCAAGGTGCAGGTGACGACCTGACCGAGCTTGCTGCAGCCAATGGTGCCGCTGTCGGCGCCGGGCGTTCCGATGATGAAGTTGGCGGGCACCGTGTCCTGGATCGTCCCGGAAGCGGGACCGTTGGTCACGCTGACCGTTACGAGCCAGTTGAACGAGCCGCCTGCCTGAACCGTGCCGCCAGTGTCGTCCGATTTGCTAACGCCGACGTCGGGGCAGGTCACGGTCACGGAGTCGTTGGCCGAGTCGTTGCTGGCGTTGGTGCCGCCGCCCGCGGTAATCGAGGCCGTGTTCTGGAAGCTGGTGCACTCGGAGCCAGGCGAGCCGTCCGGCGCCGTAACCGGGATCGTCACGGTGTAGGTACCGGTCGCAGTGCTGGTCAGCGTGCAGGTGACAGTCTGCGACGCCGTGTTACAGACGATGCTGGACTCGTCGACGTTGCCGCTGTTTTTGTCCGTGACGCTGCCGATGGCGAAGCCGCTCGGGACCGTGTCCTGCACGGTCGCCGAAGCCGGGCCGTTGGTCACGGTGATCGTCAGCACCCAGTTGAACGTCCCGCCGGCGTGAACGCTGTGCGATGTGTTGTCGCTCTTGGCAATCGCGACGTCGGGCTGCGCGGGGCACAGCACCGTGACGGAATCGCTGGCGGTGTCATTCTGCGTGTTGCTACCGCCGCCGTTCGTGATGTTGGCGGTGTTCGTGTACTGCTTGCAGTTCGTCGTCGGGGTGCCCGTCGGCGCCGTTACCGGGATCGTCACGGTGTAGGTGCCACTGGGCGTAGCGTTGAGCGAGCAGGTCACGGTTTGTGTCGACGTATTGCACACGATGCTCGACTCGTCGGCGTTGCCGCTGTTCTTGTCGGTAACGCTGCCGATGGCGAAGCCGCTCGGGATCGTGTCTTGCACCGTCGCCGAAGTCGGGCCGTTGGTCACCGTGATCGTAAGGGTCCAGTTGAAGGTCCCGCCGGCGGTAACGCTGTGCGAGGTGTTGTCGCTCTTGGCCACGCCAACGTCGGGACTGGGGGCGGAACCCGCGCAGGTACCGCTGAGCGTGAACTTGCTGGGCGCGTGAGTGCCGTCCCATGTGACGTCGGCGCTGCTGCCAGTATTGTCCAGCGATGTAAGCGTCTTCCCGGCGGGAACCTGTACGAAGACGTTGTCTGTCTGGGCCCCGTTCGGCACGTAAGAGCTCGTGTCATACGTGCTCACATCGCCAAGATTGAGGTGGAATGTCACGAAAGACGAGCCACCGCTGTTCGGCGTGATGACGAAGTGCCAGTAGGCAGCGCCGTCGGTCGGACAGCCCTGCGCTGCGCCGGCAGTGTCGTTGTTCAACGGGATGTTTACCGTCGGCGCCGCCACGGCTGTAGTCGGGTTGGAAGCTGTTCCGGTGCCCGCGAAGGCGAACGCAACTACGAAAGCGCCAAGCGCGATCGCCAGGAATTTGAGCCGAGATAGATTCATAGCATCCTTGCTTTCTTGTTACGAGGGTCCGACTACTTCAGACCGGCTCGACGTTTAGCTCTCACATCCTCGAAAACCCGAGGCGATAGCTCAGTCATGCTCCGCTGCCGTCCTCGAGGCGCCGGCCGCGGCCGCATCGATCTCGGAGATCAGGAGGCGATCGCCCTTCTTCACTGCGTGGGCGGCCGCGGAGCCGGACTTGATTTCGAGAACTCGTTTCGCGCCCTTGCCTCCGAAGGAGAACCAGAACGGCTTTAGCGTTTTCACCTTGACCACCGTGCCTTCGTTATCGAGAAACAGGACGTCGAGGGCGAAGAGCATGAACCAGGTGTGCACGGACGTGCAGGGCTCAATCAGCAGGCCTTTGTCTGGATCGAGCCCTTTTCGGGCCAGCAGGCCTACACCACGTGTCCAGAGGTTGTTCGCCAGCTCGGCGTTGCACAGCAACGATCCGTCTGGCAGCTCGACGCGTACGGTTTTCAACGTGTGACCTCTACTTCACCAGCGTGCCGATGAGCAGGATCCAGACGATCCCGCCTATCGCGAGATAAGGCGTGAGCGGCACCGAATCCTTTCGGCCTTTCAGGTGCAGAACCAGCAGCACGATCGCGCTTACTGCGCCGACGACGAAGCCGGACGCCAGCGCGAGCACGCCAACAATCGGTCCCAGCGCGCAGCCCAGCAGGCAGGCGAACTTGACGTCGCCCATGCCCATCGAACCGCGGCCGATGATTGCGAGAACGAACATGATGCCGAGCAGCGCCCCTCCACCAAGCAGCGCATTATCGAGCGCGCTCATCTTGACCAGCGCCGTGCCGATCAGCACGAACGCAATCGATGGGTACACGATCAGGTTCGGCACTTTGAGGGTGAGAAAGTCGATCAGCCCCAGGTACAGCAGCAACACAACCGTGACTTCGGTGAGCAGCGCCGCGGCAACGCGATCGGGCAGGAACGTCATGACGACGAGTGCGAGCAGCTCCAGTACTGGAACCGCCAGATAGGCGTAGAACGTCGAGTCTCGCCCGGTCATGCTTCTGGCTTCAGTTGCGTAAGTCATGCTCTTAACCCCAGGTCCTTTATCGAATTCAAGAGATGAAGAATGGAAGGCACCACGATGACGGCGCCCATGGCCGGCATGAAGCACAGCGCCAGCGGAATCGTCATCCAGATCGGTGCTTTTGCGGCCGCCTCCTGCGCCTTGAGGCGGCGAGCCTCACGCAGCTCGGCTGCCTGAACGCGCAGCACGTCGCCCATGGTGGTTCCGACAGCCGTGGCCTGCGCCACTACCGCGGCCAGACGATTCAGCCCGGGAGCGCCGGAGCGCTGGCTGATGTATTCGAGAGCGTCGCGGCGTGACTGCCCGAACCCGACGAGTCTCAGGTATTCCGTAAGCACCTCGGCCAGCGGACCCGTCGACCTCTGCGCCACGAGCGCGAAGGCAGCGTCCACGCCCAGACCGGCTTCGATGCACGTGAGGAGCAGATCGAGGGCATCCGGCAGGGCCCGCTCGATGCGCTTCTTGCGCTTGCCGGCGCGGCGCCTGAGCAGCAGGTACGGCGTGCCAATCGAATACACGAGAATCAGGGCGCTCAAAACGAACAGGCGCCCGAAGCCCCAGTCGGCCTGCGCGGTAAGGAGCCAGAAGACGGCCAGCGCTGCCAACGATGCGACCAGTCCCCAGATTGCGAGAAAGCTCGACAGCGCCATGGGCTCGCCGGCCTGGACCAGCGTGGTCTCGAGGCTCTGAATCATGTGTTGGGGCAGCAGCTTGCCGAAGCCGGAGCCGAGCCAGCTGAACATCGGGCGGATCAGCCTCTTGCCGAATGACGCACTGGACGGCTCGCTCGATTCTGCACCGCCGGAGCCGCCCGCCAGGATGCGGCGCCGAACCTCATCCTGACGAGGCTGGGCCACGTAGCTGACGAGCAGCATCACGGCGACAAAGGTCAGGAGTCCAATCAGCAGCGGCATATCAGACCTCGATTGCTCCAAAGCGGCGCACCATCCACAGGCCGGCGACCTCGAAGAAGATGCCGACCGCGAGCGCGATGTTGCCGGCCGTCGTGGTGAACAGCAGCTTGGCCGTGTCATGGTTCACGAAGAAAAAGAAGACGGCCACAAATACAGGAATCAAAGCCGAGGCGTTGCCCTGCAGGCGCTGCTTCGCGGTAATCGCGTTCAGCTCGTTACGAATCGCTCTTCGCTCTCGAATCGTGTTCGCCACATTAGTGAGGACTTCGGAGAGGTTGCCGCCGACTCTGCGCTGAATAATGATCGCCGCCGAGGCGATCTCGAGGTCGGGGCTGGCGATGCGAGCATTCATCTCCTCGAACACGTTTTCAACATCGGCACCGAGCTGTAGCTCGCGCACCACGCGCAGGAGCTCGCTGCCCAGGGGGTCGGGAGCATCGCGCCCGGCATACTCGAGAGCCTGCGTCAGGCCGACCCCGGCGCGCAGCGACTTCGCCATCGAGACCATGACCTCGACCAGCTCATCTTCGATGCGCTTCAATCTGCGTGCCTTACGACCGTTGATGTACTGCCCCGGTAACCAGTAGCCAAAGATGAAGCCGAAGACGGCCGCACCGATTTTGACTGCCATGCCCGCGGAGAATGAGGAGGCCAGCAGGAGGGCAACGATGGAGCCCAACACCGCGACGGCGGTCCGCACCATCATGTACTCGCTCACGGTCAGCGCTACACCGGCCCTATCGAGGTCGCGCGCAAGTCGCTGACCCCGCTGCGACAGTGAAGCCATGCGTGGGATCGCAAGCTGGAGCCGCGGCTGTGCGATGTTCGGCGAGCCATCGGAGCTTATCCGGGACTGAATCAGCTCGCGGCTCGTGCTGGCGTTGCGTTGCAGCGTAAGCGTTGCGACGAACACAGCACCCGCCGCGGCGGCACCGGCTATGAGGATAGAAGGATCCACGTCAGGTCCACCTCGCGACACCGAAGATGTCGTCGCTGAACTCGATACCGAATGACTTGAGACGGTCGACGAAGTGCGGACGCAAACCCGTCGGCCTCAGATCGCCAACGACGCGCCCGTCCGACGTGATGTCGTCCTGATGGAACAGGAAAATGTCCTGCATCGTGATCACGTTGCCTTCCATGCCGGACACTTCGCTGATGTTGACGACCCTACGGCTGCCATCGAAGAGGCGGGAGAGATGGATCACGACGTGGAGCGCCGACGCCATCTGCTCGCGAATCACCGCCACGGGCAACTCGAAGCCGGCCATCAGGACCATGTTCTCGATGCGTGCGAGGGCGTCTCTCGGTGAGTTGGCGTGAACCGTGGTCAGCGAGCCCTCGTGACCGGTGTTCATCGCCTGCATCATGTCGAAGGCCTCGGAGCCACGAACCTCGCCGACGATGATGCGGTCCGGGCGCATGCGCAGCGCGTTGCGCAGGAGCATGCGCTGCGTCACCTCGCCGGCGCCTTCGACGGAAGGCGGACGCGCTTCCATGGCGATGACGTGCTTCTGCTGAAGCTGCATCTCGAGCGGGTCCTCGATGCTGATGATGCGTTCTCGCATCGGGATGAAGGCTGAAAGGGCGTTCAGCAGCGTTGTCTTACCGGTACCGGTGCCACCGGAGACGACGATGTTGAGCTTCGCCTGGACGCAGCCGCCAAGGAAGTCCGCCATCTGCCGCGACAGCGTGCCGGCGTGCACGAGATCGTTCATGGAGAACATGTCGGCGCGGAACTTGCGAATCGTCAGGACGGCGCTGCGCGGCACCAGCGGCGGAATGATTACGTTGACACGTGAGCCGTCCTCGAGGCGCGCGTCGACCATAGGCGACGCTTCGTCGACATGACGACCGAGCGCCGACGTGATTCGCTCGACGATGCGCATGACGTGCGCATCGTTTCTGAAGTGCACATCGGACTCGTGGATGATGCCGTCGCGCTCGAAGTAGACCTCGTCCGGCGCGTTGACCATGACTTCGGATACGCTCGGGTCGCGCAGCAGCCCTTCGATCGGCCCCAGACCCGTTATCTCATCGACGATACGCGTGACGAGCTCGTCCTTCGAGTCGCCGACGACGGCCGGGTACTCTTCCGTGAGGAGACGCCGCGTGGCGTCCGCGACGATGGGCCGCGCCTGCTCCTTGCCGAGGCCGCGAATCTCGGAATCGTTGACGGCGCGGATCACACGCTGGTGTACGGCCTCCTCGATCTCGCTGGTGCTGTCGGGCTCTACCCGCGGGAGGATGGTCTGCCAGGACGTCATGCCACCACCTGCTTCGTTCTGCTGAAGCGAGACATCAGCCCTGGGCGGTGGCCGTTGGACGTCGCGGTCCTGACGTTGCCACCAATCGCCTCAGCCAGTGCAGTGATGTTGCGCGCGGCAGCCGTGCCCGGCTTCTCGATAACGACGGGGCGGCCGAGCTGAATCGAGCGTCCCACCTCGCGGTCTCGCGGTAGCTCCCAGAAGATCGGGCGGTCGAGGCTCTTCTCGATGTCGGCGACCTGGAAGCCGTCGGCCCGGGCGCCGCGGTTGAGGAGAATCTTGACCTTCTCGGCCGGCACCGACCAACTCTTCAAGCGGTTGAGCGCGGACCGTGTATCACGCACGCTCGAGACCTCGCCTGTCGTAACCAGGAGCACCAGCGTCGAGGCGCTGATCACCTCACGCACGAAGCTGTCCATGGCACCGGACGTGTCGACGATGATGAAGTCGTGCGAGAGCGACAGGAGCTCGACGATCTTCTTACCGCTGTCCTTGTCGGCCGCCTCCCAGACGTTGTCCTCGTCGCGAGAGCCGGCGAGGACCCAGACGCCGAGCGGCGCCTCGGTGAGGTAGTCGTGGATCTTGTTGCGGTCCAGCTTCGGCAGGTCGCGCAGCAGATCGGCGGCCGTGACCGTGGGCGTCACGTCGAGCATTGTCGCGATGTCGCCGAAGTGCGTGTCGGCGTCGACGATGACGACGCTGGCCTGCGTCTTCTGTCGCAACGCGAGCGCGAGGTTGGTCGCGATCACCGACTTGCCGATGCCGCCCTTGGCGCCCGCGACCGTGATCACGGTGCCGCGCACCGGCGCCGATGCGAGCTGCCCCGCCTGGCGCATGTGGCGTTTCTCTTCGAACTCGAGGGCGCGGATCACGGCCTGCTTGAGGCCCTCGGCCTGCAGCGGCTTGATCAGGTAGTCGCGGGCGCCGTAGATCACGGCGCGGCGTACCGAGTCCGCGTCCGTGCTGGATGCGTAGAAGATGATCGGCGTCTCGGGCAGCACGTTGGCCAGCGAGTCGACCGTCTCCAGCGCGCGCGTGACCGGCTCCTCGACGGCGATCAGCAGCACGTCGGGGCGCACTTCGCTGGCGGTGGTCACGGCCTCGGCGCCGAAGCCGACCTCGCCGGCGTTGTCCAGGCCCGCGCGCTGAATCGCCTTGCGCGTCTCGACGCGGCTATCGAGGTCTTCGTCGATGATCAGTACTCGTGATTTCGCGGCCATGATTGTGCCTTTCAGTCGAGCGATGTCTAAGGAAGCTGCAGCGGCTCGACGTCCGGCGTGAGGGTGACGACTTTGTCATCGCCGAACGCACGCAGCACGATGGTGAGCTTGCCGCTGTCCTGCGCCAGCCAGAGAAGCTGCGCTTGATCGGGAGTTACAGCCAGGGTGACGAAGGAGACGCTGTCCTTCGCATCGGGCGGCGTACCGCGGACCGAGGAGTCGTAGACGACGCCGGTGTCGGCGAAGTTGCGGTCGACGGAGAGCACCTGCACGTTCTGCAGGAGCGTCGCCGAGCCTCGAGCCTGCTGCTGGTTGTTGCCCGGCAGCGTCACGACGTTGCCGTTGAGCAGCACGGCGTCCGCGCTGACGATCACGTCGACGAAGTCGCCGGGGGCGATCAGCGCCGAGGGCGTGTTGTTAATCGAGACCGGGATGGTCATGCCGCGCAGGCCCGGCGGGATCTCGAACGACAGCGACTTGACCTGCGGCGCCGCGACCAGCTCGCCCGTGCTCAGGGTGTCGCCACGCGAGATCGGATAGCGGGCGACCTGCCCGATGGCCAGAGTCTTGTCGCGTATGGCGTCGGAAGCGATAGCCGAGGTTGCAACCTGTTTGGTGGTCAGCATATCGGCGGTGATCTGCGTGCCGATAGCGATCGGCTGGGACGCAACGATGACGCCCTCCGTCGCTACGGAGGTGCTGCTGTTGTTGTCCTTGCTGCCCGCGTTGCTGAGGAACACGATGACGAGGACCGCCGCGAGCAGACCGAGAGCGGCAGCAATCCAGAGTTGCCGTTTGTTGGCGCGCCCTCCGCGTTGTGCCTGACTGATGCTCGTCATAAGTCCCTCCGTGGACGAATTTGTTTTGCTAATTTGCTAACGCGCTTTGACGTCGTGTGTTACGCGACGTCAGGTCTACTCAACCAGCGCGATGACTATTGGCGCCAATGGGTTCGGGTTGTTGCTGATCTCGTCGAGCTTGAATCGACCTGCCGGGTCCTCGCCCTTGAGCAGATAGCCCCAGACAGCCCCGCAATTGAACTTTCCGTTGGGAACGTTATTACCGTTGTAGTGGGTGCAGGCTTGCGTAGTTGAGCCTGCGGCCGCGTTCTGATCCCAGCCGGCCACGTAGTACACGGCGAGCCCCACTACGAGCAGGTGGTTGCTGCCGTTGTTGGGCACACAGTTCGCGTTGGCCGTCTGGCAGACAATTGCCAGCACGACTTTGCGGTAGTCGCAGGCCGGATCGTTGAGCCGGGTCTGCAACACGCCGTTGATCACGTCGGTATCGAGGCCGCCCTGCGTCTGGTCCGGTGTCGATGCCACGTCGCAGTTTTGGGCAGCGTCGCCGTTGTCGGTCGCCCATTGGTCCAGGGGATTGCTCGTGTTGACACCCATGTTGCCCTGCAACGTATCGACCTGGACTGTGGCGCCGACCTGCGAAACCGCGAGCTCGTGGCGTCGCCGGTGATGCAATCGCGGTAGCTACTCGCGCCGTTGCCGCACGCCTGGATGGGGACCGCCGGGCAGTACTGGCTGCTATTGCACTGGTTCAGGTTCCCGTTCTTTAAGCGAAAACAGGCGCCGATTGTCGATGCCGAAGGGACAGTCGACGAATGTGCAGACGCCTGATTCGCCGGGGTCCAGCACGCCGTTGGCGTTGAGGTCCACGTTGCACATCTCGCCAATTGCATCGCAGTTGAGGTCGAAGGGAATCGCCGCCCAGGGCATTACGGTTGATCCTTCTGCGCCGCCGGTCTTGGTTTTTGCCGCTGCGCTTACTCTCGCCTCGCCGACACCGGATAGCGCGCTCAGCAGTACGGCAGAATTTCTTCGGATGCAAACGCGGACGGTGTCGTAGATGCCGTCCGGGTTTCCCGCTGGTATCTCATCCGTAACCACGACTCGAATATCGTTCGACGCCATCTCGATTGCAGTCGCTCGAGGTCGAGGACTGGCAGCCCGGACGTGATTCCGTTGTTCTGCAGCCAGGTAACCGCGTCCGTGAGCGCCCCACCCGTGCTGGACGAGGGTAGCGCCTGGATACCGGCCAGCGCCGCCGAGTCTGCCTGGTTCTGTGCTGTGCGATGGTCGAAGTACCAGAAGCCGGCATCGAGCGAGAGCCCGCACAGCGCGAAGACGCCGAGAAACACCAGCAGGATCGCAATAGCGGTTTGCCCCGATTCCTCCCGGGCGAGCAGGCGCACTACGCCCATGGCGTGCCGCATCAGGGACATGACTGAGCCGCCTGCCGTGGAGGAGAACGACTGCTCCACGCGCATGTTGTCGCTGGAGGCAAGCCCCGTCGAGAACGTGACCGGGGCGAAGATCATCGAGTAGGGCGCGCAGGCCTCAACGACGACCTGGCTGCCCTTGGCGCCGGCCGCGGCGGGCCGACTCGCCGCCCAGCTCACGTGAACATGAGCGGCGTCGATGCTGCCGCTGGAGTGATTGGCCGTGTAAGTTGCGATGTCGCTCGCGGTGCAGGAGGTTGCCGCCGCAGTTGACCGCGGCGTAGCGCGCGCCGTCGCGAACCGCGCTGGCGACGCTTACGGTCTGATACATCCAGAGACCGAAGTCGACGGCGAGCAGCACGACAACGATGAAGACGGGAAAGACGAGCAGCAGCTCGATGGCCGCCTGGCCCTTCTCGTCCTTGATGCCGCGTCGCACCGGTCGTCGAATGCTCGTAAGTCTCATCATTGTTCAGAACCCAGAACTAGTTCGGTCTTCCGACTAAAAGCTGATACAGTTACCGCCGCCGCGTAGGGGATCGACCGCGTCGCAGAGCACCGGTAGCACGCCGCGCACGATGGCCTCGAAGCCGCCGATCAAGAGCTGCCGGCGACCACGACTGCGATAGCGCCCATCGCGAGCAGGTACTCGATGCCGGCCTGACCGTCTCGTCCTCGATCAGCGAAGCAGTCGCGTCAAGAGGGCGCGGGTAGCCTTGAGCGGGCTGAACAGCCAGTCCCGCCCTAGTCGACCAGCTTAGGCTAAGCGGTGACGCCGGAGTATGATACCGTCGATGAGCTGCTTCACAGACGCCGGTGACGACGCCGGGCAGCCACCAGTAACGAGCGCGGCAACGCTGCGACGATGATGGCCACGCTGATGCCGCCGATGACGAGCAGGTACTCGATGCCGTCCTGGCCGGACTCTTCCGTGAACAGAGCGGAGATTCGATCCTTGATGAAATTGATGAACTGCATCCTTGCAGGTCCTCCATGACTAAATACGGGGTGTGGTTGGAGTGCCGGAAACTCCGGCAAAGAGCAGGCTTAATCCCGCTTGCATCCTTGCTTCCAGGGCGCCTCCTTCTCTGTAACTTTCCCGACGCAGGCAAATTGCCTTCTGTCCGCTAAACGCGGAAACCGTCGGAAGTATTACAGCCCTAACGAGGCGGGGAGCAAAGGGCCATATCGCCTCTATTACGTCCGGCAGTTGTGTCACGATGACCACTGCGCAAACGAACAGAGGCAGACATAAGTGATAAGGCAGGATTACATAAATGTCAAGAGAGAGGCGCGCCCATCTAGAAACTGTAACAAGGCCATCTATGCCTGTTCGAGTTTCGAGCGCTAAGTCGCGCGAGTTTAATACATATCTTCCGCAGAGGCCATAATTCGTCGGCCTGGTCTAAAATTTCTTTGGAGGCTGGCGGGCAGGGCTGCGCCGTCGGGATCTGTGCGCAATTTGAGGATATTCGGGCGGCGAAAATTGCCGCCGTCGAAGGATAACTCAGGCGGCGCGGATGCGGTCGCTGATCCGGCGGGCGTCGGCGCGCTGCCAGGGCAGCTGGGCTCGCAGCCACTCGCGCGCTTCGACGAGGCGCCGATGCTGCCGCAGCGTCTCGATGTCGATTATCTGGGCCGTTGCGGGCGCCTGCGTCTCAGATTCGTCTGTAGCCTGGTTCATCGTGTTCTCTCCCCAACGGTCCCGTCTCGCCAGAATGCGGGACGGAATTTCTTCTGGCTTTTTCGCGTGTTTCCGTTATTCTTGACTCTCGAAATCGTTTACTCCATTCGGGAGAACCTGCGGTGCGTACAGCGTTAGCCACTATTGTCGTGTTGGTCTTTGCCCTCATATCCGGCGGGACCACGGTGCGTGGCGCCGCGCCGGTGGCGCAGATCGTCAGCGTCGACGACAGCGCCTTCCCCACGGTCGAGGCCGTGCTGACGCTGGTCGACTCGACCGGGCAGCCCGTCGTCGACCTGCAGCCGGCCGACGTGACGGCGCAGGAGACGGGCGCATCGGCGGCGGTGACGAAGCTGCAGACCGTCTCGAACCAGAACCTCGGCCTCGGCGTGATCATGACGGTCGACACGAGCGGCAGCATGTTCGGACCGCCGCTGGCCGCCGCGAAATCGGCGATAAGCGACTTCGTCAAGAACCTCCAACCCGCCGACCAGGTTGCCGTGCTGAACTTCGCCAGCCAGGCCAACCTCGTCGAAGGCCTGACCGCGGACCACAACGCGGCGGTATCGGCGCTCGACGGGCTGATCGCGCGCGGCGACACGGCGTTGTACTCGGCCGTCGAAACCTCGATCAAGACGGCGCAGGCTGCGACGCTGCCGCGCAAGGCCATCGTGTTTCTCTCGGACGGCAAGGACGACGGCGGCCACTCGGACCTGAGCTCAGACCAGGCGCTGAGGCTGGCCGCGAACGCCCACATACCGTTCTACGTCATCGGCCTCGGCCAGGACATCGACCGCGCCTTCCTGACCTCGCTGGCCGCGCAATCCGGCGGCGCCTTCCTCCAGGCTCCTTCCAGCGCAGACGTGACGACCCTCTACAAGCAGGTCGCTCAGCTGCTCAAGAGCCAGTACGTGGTCACGCTGAACTCGACCGCCGACCCCAACGTTGCCGACCGCAGCCTCGACCTGCGCATCTACAGCTCGGCCGGGACCCTGCAGGTCAGCAGCGACTACAAGACGCTTCGCAGCGTCACGGGAGTGGCGGGCGCGGACACAGAGGCCGGAGCCGCGCCGGCGCCTGCAGCCACGGGCACGGAATCGAGCAACAGCAGCTCCGTCCTGCTGATCCTTCTCGCGGTCCTGGTCGTCGGGGTTGTGGTCGGCGGCGGCGCCTTCAGCTACAACCGCCTCAAGACGAGGCGCCTCTCGGCTCAGCTTGCCGTGCTGAGCACCGGCGCCGTCGGCGAGCTGCAGACCTCGGCTCCGGGCGAACCGGCGCCGGCCGCGCCCGACGTCTCGATCGAGGTCGAGGGCCCGGACACGCGACAGACCGCGCACGTAGGCCGCGAGCCCGCGACCATCGGCACCGACGCGTCGAACCAGCTTCGCCTCGAAGACCCGCAGGGCCGCGTCGCCGGCGTGCACGCGCGAATCTGGAGCCGGGACGGGAAGCTGATCTTCCACCAGCTGTCGGACTCGGTACCGTCGCTGATCGAGGGGAAGCCGGTCGACTGGGCCACGCTCAGCCCGGGCGACGAGATAACGATCGGTCCTTATCGTCTCAAAGTGAGCTAAAGCTTCGTCACGAAATTAGCGCCGGGTTTCGCCAGACTCCCGGACCATTCTCACGATGCTTCGCCCGATAGCGAACGCCCAGGCCGCGAAAAGCGCGTTGAAGAAGATCGTGATGTAGGCAGCGGCTGCCATATCCAGTCGCTCAGCTTCAGGCAGCGCCAGAACCAGGCCAATTGCCGTGCCCAACGCTACGACACATGCGATGCTCATGCTGCTCATGCAAATCACCGTCCTGCAGTAACTCGATTACACCTGCAGAATTGTCGGCCTGCTTCGAAAATTCCTTAGCGTGTCGACCGTGGCTTTGCTCTCGTCCTCTCCTGACGAAACTCGAGGTGCATAAGCTGGACGTTTGGACGTTAACTCTTTAGCATGCGACTTCGTTAGTAGATCGGGCAGCCCAGGCACTCCCGCATGCCCGGGCTGGTGGCGGGGTTTGACGTCTCGAGCGAGGCCGGCTAGGGTCCCCGCTCACTGCTGCTCGTCGATGCAAACCCCCAAGCGTACGGTCCACGGGAAGGATCCCATTTGGGATCCGGCCTGGCTGACCGTGTTCAAGGACGAGGGGTTGGCAATGCGGAAAAAACCACTACTCATTTCGACCGCCGTAGCTGCGCTGGTTGTCGTCGCAATGTCGTTCGCATCCACGGCGGCAAACGCCACGGTCGTCCCGCCTCTCGTACCGAACTCGACCAGCGTCAACTCCGGAAATTCGACGATCATCGTGGTCAATTTGAACCTCGCCGGAGACACCACTGAATCCACAACGATCGCTGCGGCCAACGGCGATGGCGGCGCGAGCAACGCCTCCGGAACCCTCGACCTCGTTTCGTGCAACCCGTCCTGCACCGACTCGGATCCGGCCAGCAACATTGTCACCGTGGAAGAGGACAACATCGGCTCGATTCTGGTGCGCCTCACGGTTACCTGCTCGACGAACGGCATCGTTACGGTGACGGCCGAGCCCGGTGAGGCGGACGTAACCTCGGTGAACATCCAGTGCATCGCGGCGAGTAGCGGCGGCGGCAATCAGTTCGTCGGCGGCGGCCAGGTCACGGTGTCGGCGAGCCCCAACCTCCTGCCGTGCCAGGGCGGCACGTCCACGATCACCGCGACCGTCTTCGACCAGGTCGGCAACGTCCTCAACGGCGCGGCCTTCAGCTTCTCGACCACGGGCGGCCTGCTGACTCAGACGACCAACAACACGGCAACCCTAACCCTGGGACCGAACCAGACGACCGCAAAGGTCACGGCCTCGATCGCGGACCCGGTGGACAAGGCGGTGAAAACGGCGACCGTGGACGTCTCGCTGGCGTGCGGCAGCTTCGCCGGAGAGGCCAATGTCTCGGTCGTCGTCACGGCGAGCCCTAACGTCATCGAGTGCGGCGGCACCTCCACGATCACGGCCTCGGGTCGCGACCCCAACGGTCACGTCGTGGCGGGCCTCGGCTTCCACTTCGCCACGGACGTTGGTCTGCTGGTGGTCCAGCCTAACGACGCGAACAACGAATCCGGCATCGCGACCCTGACGCTGCAGCCTGGCATGACGTCCTCTAACGTGACGGTCAGCGTTGGAACGCTCGACGGCACGCAGGAGCGCACCTTCGACGCGGCCGTGGTGACGGTGCAGCAGTTCTGCCCCGGCCCCAACGTGAACAGCTCGGTGCAGCCCGGTCTGCTCGACCTCAACGCGTCGTCGACCGCGGTGACCTGCGGCGAGACGGTGTTCATCGGCGCCAGCGTACGCGACTCGAAGGTCCAGGTCGTTGCCGACAACACGGTGGTCAACTTCCTGGCGACGAACGGCCAGTTCCTCAACCCGGACGGCTCGTACCAGGACGGCACCAACGTGGCACTCAACACGCTTTCGGCGCCGACGGTCAACGGCGTGCTCAACGTGAAGTACATCGTGGGAGCGGTCCAGGGCGACGTGAAGGTTACGGCGGCCTCGGGCGACAAGTTCGGCTCCGTTATTCTGCACGCGACCTGCCCGAACCCGACGAGCACAACCGGCGGCGCGACCTCGAGCAGCGGCGCACCGATAGCGTGTATCCCGATCGGCAACAACGTCTGCATCACGCCGCCGAACACCGGCGACGCGGGCCTGAAGCACTAGGTTCGCCGTCCAGACGCGCTTCCACTTCACCTGAAGAGCTGCGGCGCACCGCAGTCGGCGGCGCGTGACCCACGCGCCAACGCTCATCCGAGGTCTCTCGATCTGGATTGCTGGCGCTCACCGCCACTGGGCATGGCAGGTTAGGCTTGTGTCATGAATCGGCGTTTGTATCTACTGCCGGACGATCCATGCGCCCCGTTCCCGCCTCCGGAGTCGGCGATGCGCTGGCCGGACGGGCTGCTGGCGGCGGGCGGCGACCTGTCGCCGGCTCGGCTCCTGAACGCCTACCGAAACGGCATCTTCCCGTGGTACTCCGAAGGCCAACCGATCCTCTGGTGGTCACCCGATCCTCGCGTCGTGTTCCGCACGGACGCCTTCAGCCTACCGAGTCGATTTCGGCGCAGCCTGCGAAGCTCTACCTGGACGGTCCGCGCTGACACGGCGTTTCGAGACGTCATCGAAGCCTGCGCGGCCATACCGAGAACGGGACAGAACGGCACCTGGATAACCCGGGAGATGCAAGAGGCGTATCTGGCGCTTCATTCCCAGGGCAGCGCGCACTCGGTAGAGGTCTACGATCGCGAGCGGCTCGTCGGCGGCATCTACGGCGTTGCGATTGGCCACATGTTCTTCGGCGAGAGCATGTTCAGCGCCGAGTCCGGCGGCTCGAAGGTCGCGCTGGCGGGCCTGGCACGCAGGCTCTCCGAGTGGGACTTCCCCCTCATCGACGCCCAAGTCGAGAACCCACACTTGCTGAGTCTGGGCGCCGAGCGGATGCCTCGGCAGGACTTCCTTCGTTTCGTTGAGCAACTCACGGCACTGGCTTCACCACCCGGCAGCTGGACAGCACGGTTCGGCAATCTTCCGGCCGCAGCGCTCGCATAGGACTTTATCTGTACACGTAGAGCTTCCCACCGGGCAGCGAGCCACCACTCGAAAGACAAAACGCCTCTGCCTTCGTTCAAGACAAGCCTCCGTGCTTCACTCAGATGAGGAGCGTTCGACCTTCAGTGCAGCGGCTGTGCCTGGATGCGCTCTGGTCGCGCGTCGATGCTCGATTCGTCCAGCGTCACGAGGTGGTGCTCCGTCCAGACGCCGAGCTTGTTGGCGGCGGCCGCAGCCTTGATCCTGGCCGGAGCCGTCGGGTCCGCGGCGACCGAGGTGTAGCCCTCGCGCTCAAGGCGAGCGCGAATCTCGTCCTCGCTGAGCGATAGCGCACCGTAGTCGCGCGGCTTCCACGTCTCGTCCTTCTGCACGTACTCGCGGCCGATAACGATGCCCTTCTGCTTCATGAACAGCGTGGCGCCATCGGCCTCCATCGCCGCCCACTCCGGCGAGGCGACGGCCCGCTGGAACGCGGCGTAGTCGTCGAACCAGAACTCGGACCAGCCGTCGTGGGTGCTCGAGCCGCGCGCGATGCTCTCGAGCACGACGGGGCACTGGATGTAGCGGCGCAGGCCCGGCAGTTTGGAGGCGAGAGGCACCTGCACTTGCTTCCAGTGCTCGAAGAAGTCGCGGTGATCGAGGCCGGGTTTGCGCACGACCATGAAGATCGCGTTGACCATCGACGGCGTCTTGGGCCCGTCGATGATGATGTTCTCTTCGCCGAAGATGTCAGCGTGCTGGTCATCGGTGGGCCAGCGAATCTCGCGGTCGAATAGCTGGTGGTCGTCCGCGTTGTAGGCGGACTGGCCGGGCTGCAGGATGCGCTGCGCGAACATCGTCTCGAGATCGTTGCGCCAGAACATCGAGATGCCGATGAAGTTCGGCTTGGGGTCGTGCTCATAGGCCTCGGGCAGGCTGAAGTAGTGGTGATAACGCAGAATGCCGGCATTGTTCGCCACGAGCTTGCCGTGGCTCTCGGCCCAGTAGTGCTGAGCTTCTTCACGCGAACGCCCCGCAGTGACGTTCTCGTTCGCCGCCGTGATGCGCTTGATGCCCATGGCCAAAGCCCCTCCTGACGGATGAAAACCGGGGCCGGCTTCCGAAAATGGAAGCCGACCCCGTCGTTGCACTGAGAGAACGAAGATTAAGCCTTCTTGCTCGCGTCGTACCAGTACTGCGAGTAGATCTGACCGGCTCCGTCCGGGTACTGCTCGATGTAGGGCTGCCACCAACCCCAACCACCGACCCAGGGCTGAGCGATGTAGTAGGGCTGCCAGTCGGCAGGCCAGTGATACGGGAGGTAGTTCATCTGCTGCAGATCGTACTTGACGAAGTCCTGCCAGATGGTCTCGCGCTTCTTCCCGTCCAGCTCGCGTCGCTGGCGGTTGACGAAGTCGGTCATCTTCGGGTCTTCGCCGGCGATCTTCATCCAGAAGTCGGTGGACTTGACGTTGTACATGAGGTACATCGTCCAGTCGTAGTCGTGGTGGTCGAAGTAGAACGCGATGCTGTGACCGTCGAAGTCGCCGCCGGTGTTACGCACCTGGGCGTAGTAGGTGTTCACGTCGGGCCAGATCTGGTTCGTGAACTTGAAGTCGCCGCTCTGCTCGAAGAGACCCATCATCGCCTCGTAGTTAGGGTCGCGCGATGCGTCCGTTGTCCTCTGCCAGATGCTCTCGATCGGGAGCTTGAGGCCCGTCGCCTGGAGCATCTTGTGCGCATCGTCCGGGTTGTGCTGCAGGTACTTACCGCCGGGCCCGGCAGCGTCCGTCTTGGGGTCCAGGTACCACTCGTAGCCGGGGCCGCAGCGCGCGAACCACTTCGTGTTGACCGGCAGGCCCTGGGCTTCGTACTTCTTGCGGTTGCTGGCGTTGTCGCCCCACAGTTCCGCGTCCATGTTCATCGCAAGGGCCTTGCGCACGCGATCGTCGTTCCACGGCGATCCTGTCCGGCGTCCGAAGAAGATGCCGCCGGAGCCCTTCGCGTAGAAGGGGCGCTGATACATGATCATTTTCTGATTGTCCTGCTTGAGCTTGAGGATGTCCTCCTGGCTCAGTGCGGTCGTGACGAACTCGAGCGCGCCCGCGTTGAGCTGCGCGTAGATCGTCGAAGGATCCGTGAGGCTGTGCATGGTGAGCTTGTCGAAGTAGGGCTCGCCGTCCGCGCCGTTGTGAACGTAATTCGGGTTGCGGATCATCTCGGCGTCGCCGCTCGGGCGGTCGTCGGGAATTTGCCAGACACCGGTACCGCGCGCGACGCCCTTGGTCTGATAGCCGCCGTCGGCCTCCTTCGGGTATATGAAGGGGAAGAAGGCGCTACCAAGGTAAGCCGAAAACGGCGCAAACGGGAACGCGAGGTGAAAGACCACCGTCTGCTCATCCGGCGTGTCGACGCTGGTGACGGGGGCGTCTGCCGCTTTGGCATTCGCCAGCTCGGGGGCGCGCGGATTCGTGTTGACGAAGCGGTCCCAGCTGTACTTGACGTCGGCCGAGGTGCTGACGCGACCGTTGGTAGGCGCGCGGTTGTCGAACTTCATGCCGCGCAGCTTGAAGGTGACCGAGAGGCCGTCGGCGCTCTGCTCGAAGGATTGCGCGAACTCCGGCTCCCAGACGCCCTGAGGCGTGTCCTTGTAGGTGCCGATCTTGGCGCGCATCAACTGGCTGTAGGCGCTGTGCACCAGTGCGCTGCCGGAGCCGTTGCCGCCGGCCGACTGCTCGAGCGTGGCAGTGGCGACGTTGACGGCGATGTTCATCGTGCCGCCGCGCTTTCGCGTCGATGTCTGGTCCGTCGGGATCAACAGGAGCTTCGACGCCGCGGCGCCGGAAGACGCTCCCGAGCCGGAGCTGCTGCTACCGGAGCCGGCTCCGCCCTCCCCGTCGAGGAACCGCCCTGGCTGGAGCCGTTAGACGAGTTGTTGCTGCTGCCGCCACAGGCTGCTAAGAACGCTGCCGCAGCTGCCGCAGATCCAGTGGCAGCAAGAGCGCGGCGCCGCGTTAGACGCGTTGCCCTGAAGCTGTGCCAGTAGTTGGCTTCCATTGCAGTTCCTCCTTGCAAGATGGCATTCCGCTTATCGGAATGTACTGTCGCCATGCTAGCTATGAAATACAGCTTGTCAATATCGAGATTGTTTACATCGAAGCGTTATGAAGAAGGGTTACTGTACAGGCTTGAACGACCCCGCTACACCGAAGCCCGCGATGCGGACGCTGCCGCCTCCAACAATCGAGGCCCCTCGGCGCGTACATGCGGCGCTACCTGCGTCGCGAGCAGCTCCAGGCTGCGGTAGTCACCCGGCGAATCGAACATGAACACGAAGTCGCTGACGCCCATGCGCACGAAGCCGAGCAGCGCCTCCGTAACCTGGTCCGGCGTGCCCTGGCTGCGATGACGCCCCGGCACGGAAGCGCGTTCCTCTACCTCCGCGTCGGTCTCGCCAACGATCGGTTTGATGTGCATCGACTTACGGATGTCGGCGGGATCGCGACCCACATCCTTACAGTGGCGCGCGAGGGCGTCGAGCTTCTGCTGATACTCCTCGTAGCCGGGCGAGGTCCAGTTATTCCAGATGTCGGCGGACTCGGCCACGATGCGCATCGAGAGCTCTTCGCCGATGCCGCCAACCAGGAGCGGGAACGGCTGCTGCACCGGCTTCGGCTCGCAGGCCGCGTTGGTGATCTTGTAGTACTGCCCGTCGAAGTCGGTGCGCTCGTTGTGCAGCAGACTGCGCACGATCTTGGCCGACTCCGCGAAGGCGCGCAGGCGGCGGCCTGAGGTGTAGTACGGGATGCCGTACTGGTCGTGCTCGATCTGCGTGTGGCCGGAGCCCATGCCGAGCTCCATGCGCCCATTCGAGACGTGATCGATAGTCGTCGCGATCTTGGCCAGGATGCCGGGATTGCGATACGTGTTGCCGGCGACCATGACGCCGCAGCGAATACGCGTCGTCTGGGCCGCGAGCGCCGAGAGCATGGTCGGACCCTCCCACACCGGCGAGAGGCCGGCCTGCGGGTTCTCCGAAACGAAGTGGTCGGTCACGTAGGCAACGTCGTAGCCGAGGCGCTCGAAGAGCAGCCAGTTGTCGCGAAACTCCGGGTAGGTCCAGCGGGTGGTCGTGGCCTGGACGTTGAAGCGAATCGTGTTGCCGAAGATCTGCACAGCCGCTACCTCCGCAGACAAAGCCGGGCCTGACCCGTCGAACCGAAAGAGC
This sequence comes from uncultured Chloroflexia bacterium, assembly GCA_963732945.1. Classification (GTDB taxonomy): domain Bacteria; phylum Chloroflexota; class Dehalococcoidia; order DSTF01; family WHTK01; genus WHTK01. The sequence continues at coordinate 289,424 of CAVTBL010000004.1, read as the reverse complement.
GGAATCCGAAAGTAGATTCCGTGGTGCGGAATGCTACGTCCACATCATTGGCCTGTCAAGCAATCGGACGGAATTGACAGCATCTTTCTTCTGTAACGTCGATCGGTGACCACGACGCTACGGGAACGGCGATCAGGGTATTGACAGGCGATGCCCCATGTCTACGATGTTGGAAGCCGATTCCGCACAACGAAATCGACCGTGAAGGAGGGGCCTTGGCAATCAAGCGTATCACCGCAGCCAACGAGAACACCTACACCGGCCGCTCCCGCATGGAGGCCCAGCATTACTGGGCCGAGACGCACGGCAGACTCGTCGCGAACAGCCCGACGCTGCGGCGCTATCACCACTACTTCAGCCTCTACGAGGCCTACCAGAACGAACCGAAACCGACCTTCATCGGCATCTCGATGTTCTGGCGCGACAACCCGCTGAACGTACCGGCGCGCTCCGAGGCCGACCAGGACCCGTTCACGCACTACTATCGCAACCAGCCACTCGGCTCCGACGACCGTCAGGTATTCGACCGCGAGAAGCGCTGGCCGACAGACGACCAGCACGCCGACATCCTCGGCGAGGAGCACGTGCTTATCGACGGCGAAACGAAGGCGTCGATGGTCAACGCGATCTTCATGGTCGTGCGCAAGCCGGGCCTCGACCACCGCGACTTCTTCGACCACTGGCTCAACGTGCACGGCACCACTCGCGGCGCAGCTACCCGGGCTCAGGCGCTACATTCAGAACCACGCCGTGCTCGAGAGCTTCGCCTACGCCACCAGCACCCACGACGGCTGGTCCGAGCTCTGGTTCGACGACTACTGGTCGTTCCAGCAGGCCACGCAGTCTCCCGAGTGGGCTGCCATGGAAGCAGACGGCGCGACGCTATTTTGCCCTGAGAAGGGCATCGTCATCGGGCGCGAGTACGTGCAGAAGGACGAAAGCTGGAAGCCGCGCGACTACGGCGCGCTCTCGATGACCGAGGAAGAGATCAGCGCCCGTCTGCGCAAGGAAGGCTACAAATCACTCGCCTGCGACCCCGCCATCGCGACGAAGATCAAGGCCGCGGCCCTGAAGGACCAGATCGCGGTCTGGACGCCGGAACACCTCGCCGTCTACGGCGACAACTGGATCGACGCGCGACCTCAACGCTGAATCAGTCTGCAGAAGGAGAGACGGGCATGGCGATCAAGCGCATCACGGCAGCCAACGAGAACCTGACCAACGGACGATCGCGAGTCGAAGCCCAGCACTACTGGGCCGAGAGCCACGGCAAGCTGGTCGCGAACAGTGCGGCGCTTCAGCGCTACCATCACTACTTCAGCCTGCCCGAGGCCTACGACTCCGAACCCGAAGCCGACCTTCATCGGCATCTCGATGTTCTGGCGCGACAACCCGCTGCCGCCGCCTCAGCCGCCGGACCCCAGCGCCTGGTTCCCGGTGCGACAGGACGACGAGCACGTGTTCGACCGCACGATTCGCTGGCCGATCGACGATCAGCACGCCGACATCCTCGGCGAAGAGCACGTGCTGATCGACGGACAGACGAAGGCATCGATGGTCAACGCGATCTTCATGGTCGTGCGCAAGCCCGGCCTCGACCACCGCGACTTCTTCGACCACTGGCTCAACGTGCACGGCCCGCTCGCGGCGCAACTCCCCGGTCTCAGGCGCTACATTCAGAACCACGTCGTGCTGGAGAGCCTGGCGCGCGGCACCAGCACCCACGACGGCTGGTCTGAGCTGTGGTTCGACGACTTCTGGTCGTTCCAGCACGCGACACAGTCGCCTGAGTGGGCCGCGATGGAGGCTGACGGCGCCACGCTGTTCTGTCCGGAGAAGGGCATCGTCATCGGTCGCGAGTACGTGCAGAAGGACGAGAGCTGGAAGCCACGCGACTACGGTGCGCTGCTGACTGAGCGAGGACCAGATCCGCGCGCGACTGCTCAAAGAAGACTACGGCGGCCTGCTGGCGAAGGACCCGAACGCGCCCGCCAAGATAAAGGCTGCAGCGCAGCACGACAAGCTTGGTGTCTGGACGCCCGAGCACCTGGTCACGCTGGACGATTCGCGCATCGACGCCCGGCCTTCGCGCTGGGTATCGTAGACACCGAAACCACGTCACCGCTTAGGAAGGGCATCGTTTGTGACATCGACAACCACCGCGACCAAGTACCGAGCCGACCACGTCGGCAGCCTGCTGCGACCGCCCGAGCTCCTGGAGGCGCGCGCCGCCTTCACCGACGGCAAAATCAGCGAGGAGCAGTTGCGCGAGGTCGAAGACGCGAGCGTCCTCAAGGCGCTGGAGATGGAGCGCCAGTCGGGGATCAGCGTGTTCACGGACGGCGAGTACCGTCGCACCGGCTGGAGCAACCCTGCTGCCGGCGCGATCTCCGGTCTCGTCCCGGTAGAGGGCTCGCCGATCCGCCGCATCTTCGACGTGTGGCGCGGCCCGACGCCGGATGAGCCCGTCGCCAACGACGTCAACACGATGCTTCAGCGAGCACGCGCCATGGTGGCGGGCGAGAAGCTGCAGAAGACGCGTCGTTTCGTCGCGACCGACGCCGCGTTCCTGAGTGAGCATGCGCCGGGGCCGTGGAAGATCACCCTGCCCGGCCCGATGTCGATGGCCGGCGGCATGTACGAGCCCGGCGTCAGCGAGAAGGCCTACCCGACGCGCTTCGACCTGGCCCAGGACCTCGCCGGCATGATCAACGACGAGATGAAGGCGCTGGTCAAAGACGGCGCGCCCTACGTCCAGCTCGACTCGCTGCATTATGTCGAGCGCGTCGCCGACAAGACGGTGCGGCCGCGCATGATCGCGGAGGGAGAGGACCCGGACGCCTACCTCAACGAGCTGATCCGGCTCGACAACATTGCGCTCGATGGCCTGCGCGGCACGCCGGGCGTCACCGTCGGCCTGCACATGTGTCGCGGCAACGCACGCAGCCGCTGGCACGCCGAAGGCGACTACGAACCGATCGCGGAGAAGGCGTTCGCGCAGCTCAACGTCGACCGCTTCCTGCTCGAGTACGAGAGCGAGCGTGCCGGAGGCTTCGAGCCGCTGCGCTTCGTTCCCAAAGACAAGATGGTCGTGCTCGGGTTGATCAGCTCGAAGCTGCCGGAGCTGGAGCAGGTCGATTACCTGCGACGCCGCATCGAGGAAGCGACAAAGTACGTCTCGATCGACAACCTCGCGATCTCGACGCAGTGCGGCTTCGCATCGACGGCGCAGGGCAATCTGCTTGACCTGGGACGAGCAGCGCCGCAAGCTCGAGCTCGTGGCAGAGGCGGCTCGACAGGCGTTCAGCTAGGAGGCAGGCGATGGCAAAAGTAACCGGGCTGGGGCATTTCGGCATCTTCATCCGGGACGTGCCGACGATGGTCGACTTCTATACGAGCGTCCTCGGCCTGACCGAAACCGACCGGGGACCGGAAGACCGCGTCGTGTTCCTCAGCGGGCATCCGGAAACAGAGCACCACGAGATCGCGCTGGCGAAGTCGCCGGACCAGAAGACGGACGCCGGTCAGGTCTCCTTCCACGTCGATTCGCTGCAGGACCTCAAGGCGATGCACAAGCGCATCGTCGAGTACGGCAGCCCGATCGACCGCGTCGTCAATCACGGCATCGCGTTCGGCTGCTACTTCCGCGACCCGGAGGACAACCGGATCGAGGTCTACTGGTCGACGGGCATCGACTACCCGCAGCCCTACGCCGACCCAATCGACCTGTCGCAGAGCGACGACGCGCTGCTGAAGCTGATCGAGGACCTGGAGCCGCGCGCCGGTACCGGGCCGCACTACTACGGCACGGACGTCGGCAAGCGCCTGGCGCCGGAGCAAGTCTCGACGCGCTAAGCGCGAGACGAGGAGACAAGAAATGGCGACACGAGTCACATCGCTTGGGCACGTCGGCATCTCGGTACAGGACCTGGACAAGATGCTCGACTTCTACACGCGCATCCTCGGGCTGACGGTGACCGACGGCGGCAACGGCCGCGGCGTCTTCCTCAGCGCTCACCCGGAGACGGAGCACCACGAGTTCCTGATCAGCCCCTCGCCGGACCGTCACACCAACGCGCAGCAGATCTCGTTCAAGATCGGGATCGCTGGACGACCTGCGCGAGATGTACCACGCCCTGCGCGACTACGGTATCGAGAACTTCCGCATCACGAACCACGGCATCGCGTTCGGCTGCTACTTCCGCGATCCAGAGAACAACCACGTCGAGGTCTACTGGTCCACGGGCATGGACTACCCGCAGCCCCACAACGAACCGATCGACCTGGATGCGAGCAACGAAGAGCTGCTCGCCGTTCTCGCGAACATGGCGCCGAAGCAAGGCACCGGACCGCACTTCTACGGCGAGGACGTTGGCAAGCGACTAATCAGCGCATAGGCATAGGCATAGGCATAGGCATAGGCATAGGCATAGGCATAGGCATAGGCACAGAGATTAACGCGGCGTCAGCCGCGACTCTCGTGCTTTATGTGTATGCCTATGTCTATGCGCTACTCGAGGTTGTATTTCGCGAACTCGGTGTTCGCCTTGGGCATGTCGCCGAGGACCGCGATGTTGTCCGACATCTCGGCTGCCAGCGACTGCATCTGACGCGCCAGCGCCGCATCCTCAGCCGGATCGTCGTTGATGTGGCCGAGGCAGAGCATCGCCAGCAGCGGTTCGCCGTCGAGCCCTAGCACCGGCACCGCAACACCTCGCGCGGCTGCAAAGCGTTCGTAATGGTCGACGGCGTAGCCGCTCTCGCGGATGCACTCGATCTCGCGCTCCATGGCGGCGGGATCGACGATCGTGGTGTCGGTGTAGCGTCGCAGGCCGTCGACCTCGTAGAGGTAGGCGCGCTCCGTAGCCGGCAGGTATGAAAGCAGCAGCTTGCCGTCCGCCATGGCGTGGGCCGGTTGCGAGACGCCTGGTTCGAAGTCGGGCCGGCCGACCATCTTGGCGCCGGGCGAGCGCGCGAGGTGGATGACGCGCATGCCGACCAGCGTGCTGAGGGCGGTCGACTGGCCGGTTTGTTCGGCGAGCCGCGTCAGGAAGCCGCGGCCGTTCTGGATTACCGGGCTGGTGATCAGGCCGGTCGAACCGATACCCAGCATGCGAGTCCCGAGACGGTACTTCGCGGTGCGGGAGTTCTGATCGACCCAACCGACGCTAATCAGCGTCGCAAGCATGCGGTGCACACTGGCCGGCGAAAGCATGACACGCGCCGCGAGCTCGGCGACGCCCATCGGGTAGGGATGCTCCGCGAGCGCCGTGATAATCCGTGCCGCCCGCTGAACCGAGCGGACGTTACCAGAACGCTGGGCCGAAGACTCAGATCCGTCGCTCATCCTGCCTTACCCCATCCCACGATATCAGCCTGCCCTGCCCGTCGAAGTGACTCTTACTTTGTCTTCCTCGTTAAATCTCACACGAAACACCCTGATTGATTCAAGCCCTGCGCCTCGCGATTAGCGTGGGCGACCTCAAGCCACAGCATGGCTACCTTGACATACTTCGGGCCTAGGTTACAATGCGCGACAATGAATTCCGCACATTGGAATCCAGACTCCGTTAGGGTCTCTCAGCGAGGGCAGGTGTGATGGTAGTCAAGCGAATCACGGCAGCAAATCCCAACCTGACCAGCGGGCGCTCCCGCACCGAGGTCCAGGACTACTGGGCCGATAGCCACGGCAAGCTGGTGGCCAACCGGCCAAACCTCGAGCGTTACTACCACTACTTCAGCCTGCCCGAAGCCTACGAACACGAACCCGCACCAACCTTCGTCGGCATCTCGATGTTCTGGCACGAGGACCCACTCGTCGTGAACACGCCCGGGACCGATATGTCGTGGTCTCCGGTCCCGGCCGACGACCGGCAACTGTTCGACCGCACCGACCGCTGGCCTCGCGACGACCAGCACGCCGTGATCTTCGGCGACGAGCACGTCATCATCGATGGGACGACCACGCCGTCGATGATCAACGCGATCTTCATGGTCTGCCGCAAGCCCGGCCTCGACCACCGCGACTTCTTCGACCACTGGCTCAACGTGCACGGGCCAATCGCCGCCAAGCTGCCGGGCCTGCGGCGTTACACGCAGTGCCACGCCGCGCTGCAGGCGTTCCAGCTGCGCAACATGACGCACGACGGCTGGTCCGAGCTCTGGTTCGACGATTACGCTGCGTTCCAGCGCGCTGTCGCGTCTCCGGAGTGGCAGGCCATGGAAGCCGACGGCGCCACGCTATTTCATGAAGCAGAAGGGCATTGTGATCGGCCACGAGTACGTTCAGAAGGACGAGACCTGGAAGCCGCGCGACTACGGCGCCCTCACGCATGACCGAGGACGAGATCCGCACGAGGCTGCGCAACGAGGGCTACGGTTCGCTCGCGCGGGACCCGCAGGCGCCGGCCAAGATCAAGGCAGCGGCCGTCGCCGGTAAGCTCGGCATCTGGACACCTCATCATCTCGTGACGCTGGACGAGTCGCGTATCGACGTCAGGCCCGAGCGCTAGTTTTGTCTTCGCCGCGAAGGTGCGCCAGCAACTGCAACCTCATGCTCGCGCCCGATACCAGCATCACCAATCACCTCGAGTCTTAGAAGGAGCCCTTTCATGGTCGCAACAGCCCGCGCCGAGACGGTCGGTAGTCTCCTGCGTCCCGCCTACCTGTACGAGGCGCGTCAGCAGGCGCGCGACGGCAAGATCAGCGCCGAAGACCTGCGCGCTGTCGAGGACCGGGCGATCCTGGAGGCGATCGAGCTGCAGAAGTCTGTCGGGCTGGATGTGATCACGGACGGCGAATACCGGCGCGTCGGCTGGAACCCTTCGACCAGCTACCAGCCCAACGCCCCCTTCGAGGGTTACGGTCCCGCCGAGGACTATCGCATCACGTACATGAAGTTCTGGCGCGACAGCTCCGGCAACATCGTGCCGCGCAACCTTGGCCCCGGGACGGTGATCAAGACGCCGCTGCGTCTGCGCAACGACATCGCTACCAGCGAGTACGGCTTCCTCAGCCAGAACGCCGGCTTCCGGACCAAGTACACGTTCACGGCGCCCAGCTACCACCGCCACTTCTGGCACGAGAAGGACTCGAGCGACGCCTACCCGACGGTCGACGCCTACCTGCTGGCCGTACGCGACTTCATCCGGCGAGAAGTCGTCGACCGCGTGATTGCGATGGGCTGCAACTACGTCCAGATCGACGCGCCGAACTACGGCCAGGCTTACACCGACCCGGACGTGCGCGCAGCCTTCGAGGCCGAAGGTCGCGACCTCGAGGCCGATCTGATCGCGGACGCCGAGCTCGATAACTCGCTGTTCGAGGGTCTCAGCGGCGTCACGCGCGCGATTCACGTCTGTCGCGGCAACGGCGGCGGCGGTTACTGGTCCGCCAGTGGCGGCTACGAGCACCTGGCGGCGCAGATGTTCCCTCGCTTAACCAACATCGACACGCTGCTACTCGAGTACGACACCGAGCGCGCAGGCGGCTTCGAGCCACTCGAACACGTTCGCGGCGGCGCGACGGTCGTGCTGGGCCTGCTAACGACCAAGAACGGAGCGCTGGAGGACGTCGCCGCGGTCGAGAGCCGCATCCGCGAGGCCACCCGCTTCATACCACTCGAGAACCTGGCGCTGAGCACGCAATGCGGCTTCGCTTCGTCGGGCGCGGGCAATCCCCTCAGCTTCGAAGAGCAGCACGCCAAGCTTGAGCTGGTCGTGAAAACGGCGCGCAAGATCTGGCGGAGCTAACGCGTGCAGGCCAGGAGATATGGGACCAGGTGCGTGTCCGGCCGAATCACTCTGAGACACCTCTACCACGCTGACTGAGTTCGCGCTCGATGGCGCGGGAACTCAGACAGCTACTTCGCCGTTATCATCGGGTCAGTGAGCCGATACACAGGCTTCCTGGGTCTCGCATGGACCTCGAAGCGGAGGACGTCGGGTCGAGAATAGTGGCCTGCGATGTCCGATTAAGCTTTTGCTTTTCCCGACCGCATCGAGGGACGCTTCTGCCAGAAATTATGTGCAATATCTCCTGAATCTGCCATATTCGTCGGCCTCTACTGACTTTATTTTCCCGACTATTTCTTGACTTTATCGGAAGTCTTTTTCCGCTTTTTATCACGCCTGATCTGCCGACTATTTCAGTGGAAAATGATTACTTCGCCGACTCCGAACGGACACAATGCCGGCGCACTACGCCGAACGACAGGCGAACGCAAGCAGCGAGGCCAGGCACTGGTGGAGTTGGCCCTGGTGTTGCCGATCTTCCTCATTCTGGTCATGGGCGTCGTCGATTTTGGGCTGGGCCTGAGAGCGTGGATCAGCATCACCAACTCAGCGCGCGAAGGTGCGAGGCTGGCCGCCGTTCATGCAACCTGTGACAGCATCAAACAACGCGTTGAGGATTCATCCGGCGGCCTCGTCACCTCAGGTTCGCAAATCACCATCGATCCTGCTGATTGCGACTTTACAACCGGCGATTCCGCACGAGTGACGGTCCAGTACGACTACAAGATGGTGACTCCGCTCGGCGGCCTCATGAGCATCTTTGGCAGCGGCGTACCGTCCTCGATCACTATCAAGTCGACCAGCGACATGAGAGTGGAGTGATGCCAGGGCGCATGCTCTCGCGACTGGGGCGCGCCGGCGATGGGCAGAGCGGCCAGCTGGTCATCGCCGCGGCCTTCGTCATGGTAGTGGTCCTGGGGTTCACCGCCCTCGTGGTCGACCTCGGCCTGCTAACCCATGACCGACGCAATTTGCAAAATGCTGCCGACGCCATGGCGCTGGCCGGGGCAAGCCAACTGAAGACTGACGCTTCGGGCAACAGCACCGCGATCGAAACCGCCATGACCTGGAGCACGAAGAACAGCGTCGACGCGTCGGAAGTAAAGGGAATCTATTTCAACCAGACCTGCTCTGGTCAAACCGCGAGCAATACGATCATGGTGAAGCTGAAGAGGACCCGCAGCACGACGTTCGCCCGCGTGCTCGGGATCAACAAAGCCGACGTCTCGGTCTGTGCGTCGGCGACCCACTTCTCCGTCGGCGGCGGCGTTGGCATGGCCCCGTTCGGCGTCGAGAAGACGTGCGTCTTTGGTCCTGACGGGCTTCCGAACACCGGCGATAGTGGCGAGATGCACGGCGGCTCAGTCGTGACGATCAAGTACGACTCCCAGAATGGCAGCGGCGGAGGCTGTGGCTCCAATACCGGCAACTTCTGGACCCTGGCCATCGATTCGTCTGGTGGCGGTTCCAACTGTGGTTTCCCCGAACCCGGCAGTTTGGAGGAGCGCAAGCTCAAAGATGCGATCTGTTTCGGCGCAATCACGCCACTATGCGTGGCTGCGGCTGCCACTGCTGGCGAGGACTGCCAAACCAGCGTCGATACCGAACCTGGCAACAACATCGCGGCGGTCAGGAGCTCCGTCCAGTTCCTGGTGGACAACGTCCCGAGCGACTGCAACACGCTCGCCAAGATAATTCAGACCGAAACCGTCGACGGGACCACGCGCTATTCCCTGAATGACAAGTGCAATCCGTTCCTGCCGGGCTATACGGGCGTGTCGCTCGTCAAGATGATCCCGGTCCTGAGTGGCCTTTTCCCGGATGCCAACGGCAAGACCAACGTGCCGATCGTCAACTTCCTGATAGTCGTGATCGATCCGGCGCAGGTTACCGCCGGGAACTGGTGCAAGGGCAATTCCTGTGACCTTCAGGCGGAGATCGTCGACATCGGCGTCAACCCGGACGCCATTCGACAGGCGCTCAACGATAACAGCCTGAACAACTTCCCAGCGCTGGTTAACTAGTTCAAGCATCTGCCCTTTCGACATTCAAACAGGGCTGCCCGTACCCGAGCGGACTCTTCAATGAAGGGCACGCCTTCGACGATCAAGCCGGCATCCGCCAGCGCCCCACCTACCGCTTTGTAGCGACTCTCGCTGAGCAGCGCTGAACGCTCGGCGCGCCAGAGAACGCCTACCCGCCCACACGATGAACTGATCCGGGAGTCCTACGAATTACGAAACGTACCGGCGCTGCTTCTCTCCGCGATCACTGAGCGCCTTGAGCAATTGCGGCAGGCGTAATCAGCAGCACCGGTATGCCGGCACGACGAAGAATCGTATCGGCGACGCTGCCCAGGACGAGGCGACCCAGCGCTCCACGGCCGTGACTGCTCATTACGACAAGGGAAATGCCGGCTTTGGAGATGTACGAGAGGATCTCATCACGCGCATCACCTTCGGCCACCTCGACTTCAGCCGATACACCCTTGTCTCCGAGTTGCTTGACAATTGAGTTCAGGTACGCCTCAGCGGCTTGCTGCTCTGATTCGAACCTGGTCTTGGCAACGCCGAGGGGTACCTCGTGCTCGGCGGGATTCATCGAACCCCATGGCAACGTCTCCGCGATGATCGAATCTAATGACCTGATGACCTGAAACAGGGCAACCTTGCTGCCGAAGGCGCGAGCAATCTCTTCCGCGTAGGGGACGGCCGCCTCTGCAAGATCCGACCCGTCTAAGGGAACCAGAATGTGCTCGTACATGGATGCGTCTCTCCCTCAGGGTTCTAATAGCGCCGGACGCTCAGGTTGACGGCAGGGCGAAGCTCAGCAGAGCCGGCTTGCCATCGCGAATGGTCGGCGCATAGAGCAGGCGGTTGCTTTGATCGAAGGCCACCCAGCTTGCGAACGGACCAGTGGGGACGTTCGCAAGCCAGCGCACCGGGTTGCCACCGAAGATGCCGACTACGGGACCAGCGCTGAAGCCGGAGGCTGCGAAGAAGAACCGGGAGGCCACCGGATCGTAGACGGCGCCATCCCCGGACCCGCATTCCTCTATAACCGATGCTATCCGCTTGGCCTTGAGGTCGAAGATTACGGTGTGCGGACGCTGGCGGTTGGCACAAGCCAGTAAGGCCTCACCTGTATCTGGGTTTATCGCCATGCCGTTGGGATGACAGTCCTCGTTCAAAGGGTACGTCGCAACCAGTTCGTCCGTCGTCGCATCGATCTGGTAGACGACGTCATCGGTATTTCCCGCGAGGTAGACCATGCCATCGCTTGGGTTGAAGCGCGGTTGCTCCAGGCCTCCACCCAGGCCTTCGATCTTCTTTAGCAGTACGTTGTTGACCGCATCGATGACGGCCATGAAGCCGTCGTTGCGGTTGGCGATGTAGACCTTCTTGAGCTCTGCGGCGTAATCGATAAGGTCGGCGTTGCCGGTGCCACCGGTGCTGATGCGCGCGACCATGGTTTCGAACGTCGGCGAGTCAGGCTCGATGTCGACCACGGCAAGAGTGCTGCCCGAGAGGCCGACGAATACCTTGTTGACGTTCTTGGCGACGCAGATACCGAAGAGGTTGCCTCTCATCCGTACGGTCTTGAGATAGCGCGCCTCCGGTGTCGAGACATCGAAGATGTCGACACCGCCGCTCCAATTGTCGCCGGCATAGAGCCGGTGCGCTTCTTGATCGATTTCGAGCGTATCCGTGAACTTGGCGCCATGTGCGCTGTCGGGCAGTGTGAAGACGTTCATCCGGTGTATCCGGTCACTGCTCTGCCTTCACGCGGTCTCAAAGAAGGCTGGCAATAATTGTTGCGATTACGACGAGAGGAAGAACGATTTCGGCCAACGCGGGGGCGCCTGCCAGGACGACAAGATACGCGAGGAGCAGGGCTCCCACACCTCCGACCGCCAACGCAGCGGAGTCGCCGACTAGGAAGTCGTACCAGAAGTAGCCGAAACCCTTTACGTACTTCATTGCGCTGCCTCCATGTTGGCCACGTCGAGGCTAACGCGCCGAGCTACGCTACGGCGCTTCAGCACCTCGACCATGCCGAAGGCAACGAGACTGTAGACCGCGATAGCCACGAGGATGGTGCCGTCGCTCAGCTTCCAATCAACGCCGATACCCTCGCCGGACCAGAAGGTGCCGAACGAGATCAACATCAGACCAACGGTGAACTTGATCGTGTTTTCGGGGACCCGGCTCAAGGGGCGGTGCACAACCAAGGCGATGCCGCTGAAGAGAACAAAGGCCGCGGCGGCACCAGCGGCTGTGAGGCCGAACTTGCCGGAGTTGGCGCCGAAGGTCAGCACGATGAAGGCCACTTCGAGGCCCTCAAGAAACACTCCCTTGAACGAGACCACGAATCCCGTCCAGTCCATCGCCCCGGCCACTACGGCGCCGCCGCGCAGCTCGGACATTTCGTCCTCGAAGATCTGGTCTTCGTTGTGCTTGGACCGGACGCCGGCCGCGCGCTGGACCGCTTTGCGTACCCACTGCATGCCGAAAATCAGCAGCAGCGCACCGACGACGACCTGGAGGACCGATAGCGGCACGAAGTTCACGAGCGATGGCCCGAGTGCGGCCACGACGGCGGCAAGGACCACGAGGCCTGCGCCAACACCCATAAGCGCCGAACGCCAGCCCCTCGTCACGCCCACGGCGAGGACGATCGTCAGGGCCTCGACCATCTCGACGCTGCAGGCGAGGAACGATGCTAGGATTAGCAGGGCATCTTTCATACAGAGACTCCGACTCTTGAATTTGATGTAACACCTGTTACACCGCAAAACTCTAGCACCACCATTCAGGACGTCAAGTGGCCTCAGATCAGTGGTTCATCCTCTCATACGTCCTTCCGAGCGAGCCTTCTCGAAAACGAGTGCTCGTCTGGCGCCATCTTCGCAAGCTGGGTGCTATATATCTCGATACAGGTGTCTGGTTCCTGCCTTATCTGCCGGCCCTGCGCCCAAGAATCGATGCCATCCTTGCTGAGATCACCGAACTGGGAGGCAGGTCCCATAGCTTCATTGCCAACGGCGCGGACGAGACTCGCAGTGAAAATTTGCAGGACATTTACCTCCGCGCCCGCCGTGACGAGTACCGTGACCTCATCGAAAAGTGCGAGCGCTACCTGAGGCACGTTCAACGTGTCGTGGAGGCGGAGGACTTCCAGTTTGCTGAGGTTGAAGAACTCGAAGAGGATCTCGAGAAGCGCAAGCGCTGGCTCGCCCAGATTGTGGAACGCGACGCCTTCGGAATGGACGAGCGACGCACGGTCGAGGCCTGCCTTAAACGCTGCGAAGAGGCATTGAACAGCTTTGTTGAGACGGCGTACTTAGCCGGCTCCGGATCGGACTCAGGCACTGCCAACCTGGGAAATTAGCCTGTCTCACGATACGGACGTGGGGCGTGGTGAGCTCGTTGTCGCCGCCGTTTAACCAGTACTCGCTGAGGCACCGGTATGCCGGCGCAGCGCGCACCTCCTCTGCAGATTGCAGCCCAAAACTCCGCAGCGGCCGGATGCTCGGAGAGGCTGTGACCGAGCGTATGGTCGCAGCAGTCGACGGACCCGAAGCTCCTGGAGACGCTCCGTTGCCTGCCAGAGGTCGCTTCGTCGCTTCAATGAGCGGAGCTGCGTAACAACCACCTGGCAACCCAATCGGTACGCCAGAGGAGGGGCTTTAAGCGATCTTCATCTGTACGAATTTGCCTAAACCTCTAAGACCAGTCTGTCTTCGCGATCCGCGAGACTGTCAACCTAAGGGGATGCCTTCAATCATCATTGAGCGAGACCGGCGTGACCAGCGACCGGTGTGGACCGCCAAGCTCTACGTCATTCGCACGAGACGCCGTCGTAGTCCGAGCTCAGTTTCTAAGGCCGAACCCCCGGGAGGTAGAAGCTCACGTCCGGAGCGATCGCCATCAACTGGCCGGCGAACGAAGGACTCAGCATTGCCCTCAGACCGCGGCGCGGCTCCTTCTGCAGCACCATCTGGCGGATTCCCTCCGCGCGCAGGAAGGCAGCAACTGCGCCAGGCCGGTCTTCGCCATCGAGTTGGCAGATGCGGCCGTTCAGGTCCTCCGCGAGCTCGAGCGTCTGGGCGAGCTCTCGCTCCTCATCCTTGCTCCGGTCTCTCTTGAAGTAGGCAATGATTAACTCCGCGTCGAAGCCCTGAGCCAGGCGCCAGGCATGTCGCAGCAGCGCACGCGACAGCGAGTCGTGGTCTATTAGCACCAGGACGCGTTCGGTCACGTCCGCTTTGTGCGTGGACTCGCGCATGTACTCTTCTAGCTGCTCGTCCACTTCTTGCGTTGTTCGGCGCAAGGCCAACTCTCGCAGCGCCGCCAGGTTCTCTGGACGGAAGAAACCCTCGAGTGCTTGCTTCGCCTGCTCAGGCGGATAGACGTTGCCGTGCTGCAACCGAGCACGCGCGCCTTCGGGAGACAGGTCGATCAGGATGACCTCGTCAGCTTCATCCAGGACGGAGTCCGGTACGGTTTCGCGCACGCGGACGCCCGTGATGCCGGTGATCGTATCGTTCAGGCTCTGGAGATGCTGAATGTTCAGCGTCGAGACGACGTCGATGCCGGCGTTGAGGATGACCTCGACGTCCTCATATCGCTTCTCGCGCTCGGAGCCGGCGACGTTCGTGTGAGCCAGTTCATCGACCAGGCAGACCTGCGGGTGCCGCTGCAGCACGGCGTCCACGTCGAGCTCTTCCACGATAACGCCGTGGTAGTCGATGCGTTTTCGTGGCAGCATCTCGAGACCCTCGAGCTCCTGCTGCGTGACCCTGCGCCCGTGCGTCTCGGCGAAGCCAACGACCACGTCCTCGCCGTAGCGCTGGCGCCGGTGCGCCTCGTTGAGCATCGCGAACGTCTTGCCGACGCCGGGAAAGGCGCCGAGATAGATGCGCAGGTGGCCTCTCCCGCCTCTCTCACTCTCTCGCTCCTCGCGTTTTATACGCGCAAGGATCGCGTCCGGATCGGGGCGTTGTTCACTCATGAATCAGCTGCTGCGCGAGGACTGCGCGCCATCATCGCGACCAGGGTTGCGGTGATCACCAGACGGCTCTCGGCGCGCGGGATGATCTCACCACCGCCGCGATGGACTGCGCGAGCTATCGAAGCCCGAGGAGGCGCCGTCCCGGATAGGAAGAGGAACGTGGTTCCTGGATACTTTCCCATCAGGGCGTGAACATCACCGAGATTCTCCGAACCGTCAAGACAAACAACTGCCGCTGCCGGGGCGCCGAACCCACCTTGCCCGCCGCTTCGCACCGCATCCGGAGCTGCTGTAATCACCACGCTGCGGCAAATGCTCCTTAAATCGGTCGACAGCTCCGTTAAGAATGACAGGTCATCGCCCAGAAGCAGGATACCGCCCGGCAGCGTCTGCTCCACTGAAGCCTCCTTTGCCTAAGATTGTTGGTTGCTCATCCAGGACAAGACCGTAACCGCGGCTCCTCGCGGACTCGATCCTGTAGGGACCGAGACCGGTGAGCTTTGTACGCAGGCGGAAGACCATGACGGATAGACGTCTGCGGCATCGCCGATTCGTCTCATTCCAGAGCATTTCGCTGAGGTCGTCCGAGTGAATGATCAGGTCCGGCTGCAACACAAGAGCTTCGAGCAGGTCGAACTCATGCTTGCCGAGGAGGACGGGTTCCTGGCCGACCGAGACATGGAAGGTGTCTCGGTTGAGCATCAGGTTCCCGAGCTGGACGGTGCCCCGACGTGCGCCAATTAGCGGCTGCATCCTGCTCTCCAGAGGCTCGTACGAAGTAACGCGCGATACCAGGGACCGGCCGTGATCGACGATCTGCGGCGTCACGGCGCCGCCTCGTCCAGGGCGATGTTCAAACGAAGCACGTTGACTCGCGGCTCGCCCGCCACGAAGAGCAGAGAACCGTCCGTGTACTTGTGGACCAGAGTCCGGACGGCGTCCTCCGTCATGCCGCGTGCCTTGGCCACGCGCGGCACCTGCAGTTCGGCATACGCCGGCGATATGTGAGGGTCGAGGCCGCTCGCAGAAGCAGTTACGGCATCGACCGGTACCAGAGCATTCGGCGCAAGGTTGTTCTCGGAACGGATCGCGTCGAGGCTGGCCTTGACGCGATCTATCAGGACCTGGCTGGAGGGCCCCAGGTTGGAGCCCGAGGAGGAGCTGGCATCGTAGCCGTCACTCCCAGCAGCCGAAGGGCGAGGCTGGAAGTATTTCGGGTCGCTGAAGTTTTGCCCGACCAGAGACGAACCAACAGCCTGGCCGTTGACGTGTACGAGGCTGCCGTTCGCCTGTCGCGGAAACGCCGCTTGAGCGACTCCGGTCATGAGCAATGGATACGCCAAACCACAAAGAACGGTGAAGAAAACCATACTGATGACTGCTGTGCGAAAGTCTGCTAGCAGTGTCTTGACCATGACTTACCTCTAACTCCTTCGTCGCCCTACGCCAGCCCGAGGCCTGTCAGGAGCAGGTCTATCAGCTTGATGCCGACGAAAGGTGCGATAAGGCCGCCGACGCCGTAGAGCGCAAGGTTAGACCTCAATACTTCTTCCGCAGGCTTCGCCTTATAAGCGACGCCTTTCAATGCCAGCGGCACGAGCGCGATGATGATCAGGGCGTTGAATATGACGGCCGAGAGAATCGCGCTCTGCGGCGTCGAAAGATTCATGATGTTGATCTTGTCTAGCTGCGGATAAACCCCCGCGAACATCGCCGGGATGATGGCGAAGTACTTCGAGACGTCGTTGGCAATGCTAAACGTCGTCAGGGAACCGCGCGTCATCAGCAACTGCTTGCCGATAGCGACAACGTCCATGAGCTTCGTCGGGTCTGAATCGAGGTCGACCATGTTGGCGGCCTCTTTGGCAGCCTGCGTGCCGCTGTTCATCGCCACGCCGACGTCTGCCTGGGCGAGAGCCGGAGCATCATTCGTGCCGTCGCCGGTCATAGCGACCAGGCGGCCCTTCTCCTGCTCCTCGCGTATCAGGCGAATCTTATCCTCCGGCTTCGCCTCGGCCACAAAGTCCTCGACGCCCGCTTCGGCAGCGATCGTTGCCGCAGTAAGGCGGTTGTCGCCGGTGATCATCACGGTGCGTATGCCAGCCCGGCGCAGACTTAGCATCTGCTCTTTGATGCCGGGCTTGACCGTGTCTTTCAGGTAGATGAGGCCGAGGATGTCGACGTCGTCGATCACCGCCAGCGGCGTACCGCCAGCCATTGCAATCTTCGCCGCGTTCTCCTGCAGGTCAGACGGCACGGCCTTCGCCAGTGCAGTGACCGCGTCGACCGCGCCCTTCATGACGCGCCGGCCCGTAAGGTCGATGCCGCTGAGGCGCGTCTCCGCGCTGAACGGGATGAGCTCAGCCCCGTCCGGCTCGCCTTCCATCTGATAACCGAGTTGCCGTGCCAGGTCTACGATCGAGCGGCCCTCAGGCGTCTCATCGGCGAGCGAAGACATTAGCGAGGCGTCGATTAGCTCCTTGTCGTTGTGTCCGCCGACCGGTATGAACTCAGCGGCAAGTCGGTTGCCGAAGGTTATTGTTCCCGTCTTGTCGAGGATCAGCGTGTCGATGTCGCCGGCGGTCTCGACTGCACGACCGGACATGGCGAGCACGTTGTGCTGCACCAGCCGGTCCATGCCCGCGATACCGATCGCCGAAAGCAGACCGCCGATTGTCGTAGGGATCAGGCAGACCAGCAGCGACACGAGGGCGACGGTGCTGACATCGCCGTTTACGAAGTCGAGGAATGGACGAATGGTCATGACGGCGAGCAGGAAGATAATCGTGAAGCCGGCCAGCAGGATGTTCAGGGCGACTTCGTTCGGCGTCTTCTGGCGCGCGGCGCCTTCGACGAGCGCGATCATGCGGTCGAGGAAGGTCTCGCCGGGATCAGACGTGACGCGAATGCGTAGCCAGTCGCTCGTGACTGTGGTTCCACCGGTGACGGAGCTACGAATGTCGGTGCCCGGCTCCTTGAGCACGGGAGCCGATTCGCCGGTGATCGCAGCCTCGCTGACGAACGCTACGCCCCCAATGACGTCGCCGTCGCTGGCGATGACTTCGCCCGCAGTGACGCGGATCACGTCACCCTTGCGCAGCGACCCGGCCGGGACGTCTTCCAGTGTGCCGCCGGCGCCTTCGCGGTGCGCCGTAGTGTCGCGGCGCATCTGACGCAACGTGTTTGCCTGTGCCTTGCCGCGCCCTTCCGCCATGGCTTCGGCGAAGTTGGCGAACAGGACCGTGAACCATAGCCAGGCTGAGATCGCGACCGTGAAGGCGCCATGGGTCCCGCTGCCAAAAACAGTGTCCAGGAAGAGGATGCTGGTGATTACGGCACCGATTTCGACCACAAGCATGACGGGATTGCCGAGTAGATGAATCGGGTTGAGCTTGACCAGCGAGTCGATGCAGGCCTGGCGAATGATGTCGCCGCGGAATATAGAAATCCCGGCCTTGCGATCCCTGGCGATTTCTGAACGATGCTCCTGCATTGCTTTCACTCCTAGAACAGCGTCCCGGCGTTGACCAGGAAGTGTTCGACAATCGGACCAAGGGCGAGGGCAGGCAAGAACGTCAACCCGCCCACGATAAACACCACGCCTGTCAGCAGCCCTACGAACAACGGACCATTCGTTGGAAGCGTCCCGGCGGTTGCGGGAACCAGCTGCTTCTTCGCCAGGGCACCCGCCAATGCGAGGGCGGCGATCATCGGGATGAACCGGACGAGCAGCATCTCGACACCCTGCGCGGTGTTGTAGAACGGAGTGTTAGCGGTGAGACCGGCGAATGCCGACCCGTTGTTCTCGCCCGCTGATGTGAAGGCGTAAAGAATTTCCGAGTAGCCATGAGGCCCGGCGTTTAGCGGCCCCGCCTTGCCAAGGCCGGTAGTGGTCCCGAGTGCCGTTAAGAGCAGGACTGCCGCTGAAGGAACCAGGAACATGAAGATCGACATCTTCATTTCGTACGGGCCGATTTTCTTGCCCAAATACTCCGGCGTTCTGCCGATCATCAGCCCGGCAACGAAGACGGCGATGATCGCGAAGCCGAGCATCGTATAGAGGCCTGAGCCGGTCCCACCGAAAACGACCTCTCCCAAATGCATGTTGAACAATGCGACGAGGCCGCCAAGCGGCATGTAGCTGTCGTGCATCGAGTTAACGGAGCCGTTGGAGGCGTCCGTGGTTGCGGTCGCCCAGATCGCGGAATCCGCAATGCCGAAGCGGACCTCCTTGCCCTCCATGTTGCCGCCGGAGCTGGCCAGGTTACCGGTCTGGTAGGAGTTATCTACTCCCAGGTTTGCCATGATCGGATTGCCGTGTTGTTCTGCCGGGTAGACGACGAAGATGCCGGCGAGAAACAGAATGCTCATGGCAGCGAAGACGGCCCAACCCTGGCGCGTATCCTTCACCATCTTGCCGAACGTGTACGTCAGGCCTGCCGGTATCAGGAAGATCGAGATTGACTCGAGGAAGTTCGTGAACGGCGTTGGGTTTTCGAACGGAACGGCCGAGTTGGAGTTGAAGAACCCGCCGCCGTTCGTGCCCAGCTGCTTGATCGCTATCTGCGACGCAGCCGGTCCCATCGCCAGGACCTGCTTGACGCCTTCGAGGGTCGTGACCTCCTTATAGGAGCTGAAGTTCTGAATCACGCCCTGCGAAACGAGGAAAATCGTCAAAACGATGGACAGGGGCATCATGATCCAGAGCACGCAGCGGACGATGTCGGCCCAGAAGTTCCCGAGGTCGCTGGTCGAGCGACGCGAGAAGCCACGGATTAGGACGATCACGACAACGATGCCCACTGAGGCAGAGACGAAGTTCTGCACCGTCAGACCGAGCATCTGCGTGAGGTAGCTCAGCGTCGTCTCGCCTCCGTAAGCCTGCCAGTTAGTGTTGGACGTGAAGCTGGACGCGGTACTGAATCCCAGGTCAGATGTCGTCCCTGGAAGATTCTGCGGGTTGAGCGGCAGGCTACCCTGCAGCCTCTGCAGCCCATAGACGATGAGGATGCCGATGACGCTGAAGAAGACGACAGCAAACGCGTAGCGCTTCCAGTCCATTTCCTTCCTGGCGTCGACCATGAAAACCTTGAAGATCACGTTCTCAACGGGTGCGAACACACGCTTCGAGATGCTACCTTCGCCCTCGAACACAATCGCCATGTAGGCACCGAGAGGTTTGGTCAGTGCCAGGATTACGAGAAAGTAAAACAGAATGTGGACTATACCGCTGACTTCCATTTCAGGCTCCTAGAATTTCTCGGGCCTGATCAGGGCGAAGATCAGGTAGGCCATGACCACGGTTGATACGATCAGTAAAGCTACGTTCTCGAAGCTCATCTCTAGACCTTCTCGAAAGCGATAATCGATACCGCGACGAGAATGAATATGCCTATGCTCAAGGCGATGTAGATAAGATCATTCATTTGCTTCCTCTTCCCATCACGGAGTGATTAAAATCCGCCTCTGAATAATTTAGCCATCCGCACCAACTGTCTCAGGCTGTCCGTCCTCAACCGCGTGCATAAGCGCGTTAATTGGGAACGGCTTCTGCAAAGCGCTCTGTGGATGAAATTCGTCGATCCTCTTGCGCGAGATCGGATATGCCGACATCACCACGATGCGCGGGCGCCGGCCGGGGTCCCGACCGATTCGCCGCAGAACCTCCCAGGCGCTGAAATCCGGCAGGTTCACGTCGAGAATCAGCGTGTCCGGCCACTCCTGCGCCAATTCGCGCAGTCCACCCTCGGCGGTGTCTGCGGTCGTGACCGAGTGACCGCGAGCAGTCAGGTTGCGCGCGATCACGTCGGACAGGGAGCGATCATCCTCGACCAGCAGGATGTTCATGACTGCAACTCGCTTCCCTCGTTGGCTCGGCCGAAGCGTGCCTTGAGCCAGGCCCCCGCCTTGCCGAGCACGGAGCCGGAGTCGGCAGTGTCGACGTCTGCTTCTGGCTCGGGTCGGAAGAAGCGAATCGTCACGTAGTAGCCGTGACTCTCGACTTGAGACTGCAGCCCGTACTCCTCCGCGAGGCGCTGTCCGAGTTCGACGAACGACTCTCGTTCTGCCTCCATGCCGTGCTGGAAGCCCCGGCTAAGACTCACAGAGTTCGTCACCTTGCTCGAAGTCAGGATCAGGCAGTTCGTTCGTAGCAAATCGGCCCAGTCCCGGTTAGTGGGGTCGCTCGTTGAGTTGACGCGTGCCTGGGTCATCGTGTCCTCCTTGAGCAGAGTCACTGTCTCGGCTCAAGGACGAGTCTAGGTTCGCGTTCTCAATGGCTTCACAACGGATCGACATTGCGCCTCAACGTTCGCTCAACGTTTGCGACGGTTGGCCTATTAGCAAACTAACTGAGTTGCTGGGCTGCCCTCAGTGCCATCCGGCCCGACCGTCCGGCCATAACGCGAGGGCCACCGGCCTTTGCAGCGATGGGCAGGCACGCGATCGGAAGCGCAGGTAGCGTCTATTCAGAAACCGCGTAAGCCGCCAGGGAACGAGAGCGAAGAACGGCCACTCGCGTGTACATCGCGGCGGGGATCGCGTAAATCTTTGCTAGCATCGGGGGCCTCTTCGCCTCCAATGTGGCCACGGCATGCTTTCATCGACTACCTCCCTGCGGACCAGAAGCCTATGTCCACGGACTTATGGTCGCGCGAGAACGTGAATGCAGTGCCAACGAAGAGCCTGGGCGGCTCAACGAAGCCCTCACGCTTGACGAGAGGGCGCGGCCACATCTGTTGGGCAAGGCTAGAGACTAAGGGGCAGTTCGAGCCTGAGCGCCCACCCGCCGTCTCCAACGGCGCAACGCAACAGCCGACCACACAAGCTCGACGACGCCGAACGGCCAGGCGCCCTGCAGGAAGCCGTACGCTGACGAAGCCACGCAGGCGATCGCGAACCCCAGTACGAAGACCGCGCCGCGATCTTCGAGAGCGTAGAACAGCAGCATGGTTGTCACTGCGATAGCGCCGAAAAGGGTTAGAGCGTCCACGCCAGCGCCCAAATCATCGCTACCTCGCCGGTCAGGCTCACGTTGCCTCGTCCGCCACGAGCCGGTAGCCAACACCCGGTTCGGTGACGATCAGTCGAGGCCGTTGCGGGTCGGCTTCGAGCTTCTTGCGCAGGCGTGCGACGTAGACGTGAAGGTAGTGGGGCTCGTTACCGTACTCCGGGCCCCAGACGTCGTGCACCAGCATGGCGTGCGTCAGAACCCGATCGGGATGGGCGATGAGGACCTTCAGCAGGTCGTATTCTGTGGGAGAGAGGTCGACTTCCTTCGCAGCCCTACGGACGCGGCGATGCTCCAGATCGACCTCGAGGTCGCCTGCGCGGAAGACGCCTGAATGGGTAGGCTGGGCAACGTGACGCAGGGCAACTCTCACTCTCGCCAGGAGCTCGTTCACGCTGAACGGCTTCGTCAGGTAGTCGTCAGCCCCCATGTCCAGGGCGCCGACCTTGTCGCGTTCCGCACCCCGTACCGAGAGGATGATGATCGGCGTGCTCGAGCGTTCGCGAATCCTTTCGATGACGTGGCTGCCGTCGAAGTCCGGGAGGCTGAGGTCGAGGATAACGAGGTCGGGCCGGAAAGACGCGAACAGGTCGAGCGCTTCCTGGCCTGACTCTGCCATTTCGACATTGAAGCCGTGGCGGTTGAGATTCGTGCCCAGCGCCCGCCGAATCGCCGGCTCATCGTCGACGACCAGCACGCGCGGCCCGGTAGCGCGCGTCATGTAGCGCGCTCTGGCACCGGCAGTAAGGAGCCATCGCTTGCTTTCACGGGCAACGAGAAGGCGAAGATCGCACCACCGTCGAGACGGTTCTGGGCCCAGATGCGTCCCCCGTGCGCCTGCACAAGGCCCTTTGCCACCGCGAGGCCGAGACCGGTGCCACGCACCTTAGACCCTCCAACGCGATAGAACGGCTCGAAAACGCTCTGCAAGGCGTCGGGCGGAATGCCGCCGCCGCGATCGCCTACTTCGACCACGACCTCATCTCCCACAGGACGCACGCTTATGGCTATCTCCGTTCCCTCGGGAGTGTATTTGGTGGCATTCTCGATGAGATTAGTCAGCACTTCGTCGATCTCGATGTAATCAAGGGCGACAGGGGGTAGCTCGGGCGGCATTTCGAAAGAGACCTTGTGCCTCGCCGTCATCGGTTTGAGCCGGCCCACAACTTCGTCGACCAACGCGCCCAAATCGTACCAGCCCTTCTCGGGTCGCAGGCTACCGGACTCGATACGCGAAAGGTCGAGCAAGTTGCCGACCAGCCGGTTGAGGCGCTGCGCCTCGCTCTCGATGGCATCTGCGAAACCGAGGCGCTCTTCGTCGGTCCACTTCACGTCAGTTTGCTGCAGGCTGCCGGCGGAGGCGATGATCGAGGCCAGGGGCGTGCGCAGGTCGTGGGAGACGGCATTGAGCAGCGCACTCTTGAGTTCGTCTGCCTCGCGCAGCGCCTCGGCGTGAGCAGCGGCCTGCGCAAGCTCCGAGCGGTGAACCGCGAGCGCCGCTTCGCCAGCGATGGCGCTCAGCAGCCCTTCTGGGTGTTCGCTGAACGGCGTATCGCCAATTGGGCCGTCGAGTCTCAGTATCCCCAGAATCTGGTCGCCGACCTTCAACGGCACCAGGGTCTCGCTGCGAGCCGCGCCGAAGGCTGCCTCGCGACCGCGAGGGAAGACGACGCGCGCGCGCGTCTTGCTGAGGCCGGTGCGTCCGAGGCCTTCGACCTCGCCGCTGGTCGCCACGCGATCGGCCACCGAGCGCTCCTCTGGGCTCGGCGCACGGCCCGAAGTTACGCTCCCGGCATGCGCCAGCACTGCCCAGCGGCCGTCCGAGCTCTTGAGCACCGCGGCGCCGGGTGCCGCAAAGTCGCGAACCGCTTCAAGGCAGAGCCGGTTTAGCGCCTCACCGGGGTCGATCTCGCCGCTCATCTCGCGGCTCAATGCCAAAGCGATCTCCGTCTCGGCCTGCCGCAGTCGCGCCCGAGACGCGGCGTCACGCGCTGCCGAAAGCAACGAGCTACCGACGATGGACACGACCAGGAACACGCCCAGCGCGACCGTGTTGCGCGGCTCCTGTACCGTGAACCGGTAGAGCGGGTCAATGAAGAAGAAGTTGAACGCGAGGTTCGTGATTACGGCCGCGAACAGCCCCGGCCCTCGGCCCCAGACCGACGCCACGAGCAGCGTCAGGAGGAGGAACAGCAGGCCTTCATTGAGCAGGCCTATCTCCGTTCGAAACGGCGCCAGAACGGCCGTTAGCAGAGCGGTGGCAGCGATCGTGACGACGTATACGAAAGGAGAGTCCTTCGACAGCATCGTCTTCACAGTTGGAAGTTTACGACTTCAAAAGCCCCCAAAGGGGAATGCTGTTCGCGTCCGCTAAGTCCGCTCTTACCAGGAAAGAGCGATTGCGCCGCCTGAATCTATTTGATCCGTGTCGATTCTTCCAGGGCCAAATCGCCAACACAGCGCCTGCTGCCAACTCAAGTCTACGCGCGCAACATTCGTTCGACTGGTCCCTACTTCGGGCGAGTGTTTTCGACGATTAACCTCGATGCAGATGCGAGGGATTCGGGCAGCGGGAGACCAGCCGCGACGGGGCCCGTGCCGTTAACCGCCGGTCCACCGATGAACAGCCGCACGGCTCTTGCCGATACCAGCGTCCTGGATGCGCGCACGAGAGAAGCAAGCCCGTTAGCGCTGGTTGCCGACAGGCAGATCGCGTCTGGCCGCAGCTCGTCATTTGCGGCAATGAGATCGGACGTGGGCACATCGCCGCCTAGATAGACGACGTTGACGTGCGCCAGTCTGAGCAGCAGCGCCAGTGCCATCAGTCCCAGGTCATGACGCTCTGACTCCGGACACGCAAGCATGATTCGTGGCGAGCGGTCCACGGACGGACCGAGATCATGCAATGCCGCCTCGAGCTCTCGCTTCACCAGCTCCGAGGCGAAGTGCTCCTTGGCCGGAGGAATTGCCGCCTCTTCCCATGACCTGCCAATCTGCTTCAGCGCCGGGAAGACCACTTCGTCCAGGGCCTGAGCCCAGCCCCAAGCGTCAGTGCAGCTTTTCAGCGCCGCGAGCAGAGCCGCCTCGTCGAACGACTCTGCGGCGGCGACAAGCGCCGCGATCAGAGGGTGCTCGGTGCGCTTCTCTGAGAGGGGAGGCGTTTCAGCCGCTCCGAAACGCGCTGCTTCCGCGGCCTCTGCAGCCGACACGCCGGCACCCACCAGAGACGCCATGCGCCGGATGACGGCGAGATCGTCGTCGTCGTACAGGCGCCGGCCTGAAGCCGCCCGCGCGGGCTTGGGTATGCCATAGCGGCGTTCCCAGGTACGAAGCCTGCTCTCGGACACGCCGGTTGCACGCGCAGCAGCCTTGACCGTGTAGTTCACCGCTCGATTCTCTAGCTTTTGCAAAACTTAGTCAACAGACCTTGACAAGTTGTGCACATGGTTTGCACAATGGCTTTGCGTTGCTTGACCAAGATGTGACGCAGATGGAGGCCATTGATGTGATGCAGGCATCGCAGTGAATTAGCAGTCCTCGGAGCGTACCGACCTAGTGAAAGGACTTACCGTGTTCAGATTCATCCTTGCAACTCTCGCTGCTGTCATGCTCGCTACCTGGGCGTTCGCCGGCGCGCAGGCTGCCGGTGAAGCGCGCGTGCGCGTCTTGCACGCCTCACCCGACGCACCGGCGGTCGACGTCTACGCTAACGGCACCAAAGTTCTCAGCAATGTTGCCTTCAAGTCGGCGTCCGACTACCTGGCTGTCCCGGCCGGCACCTACACCTTTGACGTAAGGCCTGCCGGCGCCGCCGCAGCCTCGACCCCCGTCCTGTCCGCGACCGCCGACCTGAAAGCCGACACCGATTACACGGTTGCCGCCGTTAACAAGCTGGCGCAGATCCAGGCCAAGGTGTTCGTCGACAACAACGCTGCGCCCGGCGCGGGCAAGGCCCACGTCCAGGTGATCCACGCTTCGCCGGACGCGCCGGCCGTGGACATCGCCGTCAAGGACGGACCCGTCCTCGTCTCGAACCTGGCGTTCGGTGAGCAAAAGGGCCCGCTGCCGGTCGACGCCGGCACCTACAACCTCGAGGTGCGAGCCGCCGGCACCAGCACCGTCGTTCTGCCCCTCGATGGCGTTCAGCTAAAGGCCGGCACGGTGTACACCTTCGTCGCCGCTGGTCTGGCCAATGGCAGCCCGTCTCTGTCCGTCGTGCCTCTCAGCTACACCCCCGCGGCCGCGGTCATGATGCCGCCAAACACCGGCGACGCCGGCCTCCTGGCTGACAAATCGGCCGATGACGGCACCTCCTATGTGTCCTGGGCCGCGATTGCCACGGCCGTCGTGCTGAGCACGCTGTTCGCCGCTCGCTTCGCTCGCTCACGAGCTCGAGCCTAATCAGACACGCGATCCGGGCATCGCGTACGCAACCTACGAACTAAAAAGGAGAAACAGCAATGAACAACATCAACCCAATCGTCTGGCTATCGCTGATACTTCTCGCCGTTGGCGGCATCAACTGGGGCCTTGTCGGACTCTTCGAGTACGACCTCGTCGCCGCCATCTTTGGCAAGGACTTCGGCGAGACCTCGACCATTACGCGTATCGTTTACATCCTCGTCGGCGCTTCAGCCTTCGTCGGCCTCGCGGGTCTGGCGATGGCGCAGATGAAGCTCCCGAGCGCACAGAGTCACCGCGGTGGTCAGTCGCAGATGACCAGCAGGTAACTGGTAGTAACAAAGAGCGGGGCAGAGGAGGACTAAATTGTCTTCCTCTGCCCCCACCGGCTGCATCGGCAGCCAGCGAGGATTGAAGCCGTGAAGCAGCCAGATTCGGACACCAACAACCCAGCGCAGAGCGCGACGTTTCGACGCCTGCGCTGGTACAACCTGGCGATGGGCGTGCTGCACGCGGCGCAGGGAGTGCTGATTCTCACGCTCTCGAACGGTTTCTCGCTGCCGGTAAACGCCACTTTCATGCAGGGCGCGCCGGGCAGTGAACCGCCGACCCTGCGCCACCTGTTCGACCTCCCTATCGGACCCGCGGTCGCCGCGTTCGTCTTCATATCGGCGGTGGCTCACTTCACCCTCGTTCTGCCGGGGGTGTTCGGCTGGTACACGCGTAACCTGCAGCGTCAGCGCAACGACGCGCGCTGGATCGAATACTCGCTCAGCGCCTCGCTGATGATCGTGCTTATCGCCATGCTCACCGGCATCGGCGATGTCGCGGCCCTGATCGCGCTCTTCGGTGTCAACGCATCGATGATCTTCTTCGGCCTGGTTCAGGAGCACTACGCCAGGCCGGGCTCCGGGAGCCTGCTACCTTTCTGGCTCGGCTGCATCGCCGGCGCGGTTCCCTGGATCGCCATCGGTGTCTACTTCGTCAGCCCCGGCTCGTCCGCCAACCCGCCCGGGTTCGTGTACGGCATCTTCTTCTCGCTGTTCCTATTCTTCAACGTCTTCGCGCTGAACATGTGGCTGCAGTACCGCCGCATCGGGCCCTGGCGCAATTATGTCTTCGGCGAATCGGTATACATTCTTCTCAGCCTCACCGCGAAGTCGGCGCTGGCGTGGCAGGTCTTCTTCCCCACCTTGATGAAGTGATGCAGCCCGAAACGTCTCAGCCTCTTGTCCTGCTAACCGGCGCCACCGGCTACGTCGGCGGGCGCCTGTTGCAGGCACTTCAGGACGATGGCTGCCGCGTTCGCTGCCTGGTGCGCGATCCGAAGCGCCTGCACACCAATCTCAGCCCATCGACCGAGGTTGTGAAAGGCGACGTCATGAAGTCCGACGACCTCGCAGCCGCGATGGTGGGGGTCACGCACGCCTATTACCTGGTTCACTCCATGGCCGCGACCGCTGACTTCGTGACTCGCGATCGCGAAGTCGCGTCCAACTTCGCCGCTGCAGCGAAGGCGGCCGGCGTAAGCAGGCTCATTTATCTCGGTGGTCTCGGTACCGGCGACAACCTCTCGCCGCATCTCGCCAGCCGGCAGGAAGTCGGTCGCATCTTCCGCGACTCCGGCGTGCCGACTATCGAGTTTCGCGCTTCGGTCATTCTGGGATCCGGCAGCCTCTCTTTCGAGATGATCCGCTCGCTTATCGACCGGCTGCCGATCATGGTGATGCCGCGCTGGGTCCGCATTCGTACTCAACCAATCGCCATCGAGGACGTCATCGCCTACCTGCGCAGAGCCATCGACGTGCCGATCACCGGCTCCGAGATATTCGAGATCGGCGGAGCGGAGCGGGTCTCCTTCAAGGACCTCATGCTGGAGTACGGCAACCAGCGAGGCCTGCGACGGCTGATGATCCCTGTGCCCGTGCTCACGCCACGGCTCTCCAGCCTCTGGTTGGGCCTCGTGACGCCGCTCTACGCCCGCGTTGGTCGCATCCTGATCGAGAGCCTGCCGCACGAGACGGTAGCAAACGACGCACGAGCACAGGAGCTCTTCGGCGTGCATCCCATGGGCGTCCGCGAAGCCGTAGCGCGCGCCCTGAGAAACGAAGATCGGGAATTCGCCCAGACGCGCTGGTCGGACGCTCTCGCATCGGCCGGCGTAACTCGCGGCTGGGGCGGCGATGCTTTCGGTTCACGCCTGGTGGACTCGCGCGTCGCCCCGATTGAATGCTCCGCCGATGCCGCGTTCGGCGTCGTCGAGCGTATCGGTGGCGACACCGGTTGGTACTACGGTAACTGGCTCTGGCGCCTCCGAGGCCTGCTCGACCTCGCTGTCGGCGGTGCCGGCATGCGCCGCGGACGCCGCGATCCTCGACACCTCGCCGTCGGCGACACGGTCGACTTCTGGCGCGTCGAGGCCATCGAACCAGCACGGCTCGTCCGCTTCGCCGCCGAGATGCGGTTGCCTGGCCGAGCCTGGCTCCAGTTCGAGATCGAACCCCAGGGCGCGAATCGCTGCAGCCTCAGGCAGACCGCGATCTTCGATCCCGTGGGCGTGGCCGGCCTCGCCTACTGGTTCGGTCTATTCCCGCTGCATTCCGTGATTTTCAGCGGAATGCTCCGTAGAATCGCGGCCGCAGCGCCCCTGGACGAGTCCGAATAGGCGTCTCGCAGGAAGACGACCCCGTGCGTGTTCACGTGGTCGTAGACTCGAGAATGAGGCGATTCGTAAAAATAAGATTCAAAACGTCTCACCATTGAACAAACATCGGAATATACGTGCAATAAGGACGTTGATTCAATTCCATTCGCCAGGACGGCTCAGTTCCGCTACGTTGCATTCGAAAATTTCCGAGCCATGTAACGCCGGTGCACCCAATCGGACAACAAAGACTTTTGAACCTTAATCGTAACCGTCCATGCACTGCAGGCGGACTACGGGCCGGTGATGGGCGCTCGCGGCCGACTGAAATCGTCGCCGGCATAGAAGTCCGCTGTAAGTGCCGCTGTTAGGCGCGCTCCGTACTCAACATGCCCAGGACGATTGGGATGTATTGTGCCGTCCTTGTTGTGCTGATTCCGTAGCGATTCCGTTGCCTGGACGATCCAGCGCTGAGAGTCAATCGCACAGTAGCCATGAGTTCGGAATGCGTCGTAGATTCCGTTAACGAAGTGCCAGTCGTTGCGCGATGCTGCCGCGGCCACAGTCTGGTTCAAACGCACGAGCATCTCAGTGGAAGCCCATTGTCCCTCTGTCGCAGTAATGCCCAGACGGGGAAAGTCGAAGGCCTCCTCCAGGATCTTGTTATCGCAGAAAGCGCCGGACTCGTCCCTGGTCGGATCGAAATATTCAGTGATGTAAGTCCGTCCAGGCTTCAGTGGATGCCTCAGACCAGACCTGAGCTTTAAACCCAATGCGTCATAGGCAGCAGGAAGCGTAGGCAATTTGCTGTCAAAAAAGGCGGCCATTGAGTTGGGCTTCGAAGCATCGTTACAGTCCGTACGAAGGAAACAATTCTTTACGATATTGCTGAACTCCACATCGTTGGCACCGATCGAAATGAGAACGGCATCGACCTCCCGATTGCCAACTAGCAAGTCCATAGCTTGTACCTGTGGCAAGAGTGGCCTGCCTGGTTCTTGGCCCACGTAACGGCGGAGAAGACCTTCGTTTATCGAGGCGCCGGAGCACGCAAGGTGTATGAAGGTCACAGACGTCTTAGGATCGGCGCGCTCGATTTTCATCGCCGCCTGGGCCGGTCCGGCTGCGGATGTACGGTGGCACTGGCGGTCCTCCCAGATCGGCCCTGGTGCGTCGGGATTACCTTCGCCGGAAGCCACAGAATCGCCTATCGAGACGATGAGCCAATCCTGGACTATAACCGCCTTCTGCTGCTGCCCTACGACCGCATTGGTGCTGTCTGTGAGCTCAAGCTTAACTTGGAACGTATCTTCCCTCGGAAAGCGATAGCTAAACTTACAAGCCGCGGCATTGCTGAGCAGGATTTCAGGATCGCTTGGTGCGATGGCGAGTCCATTCACGGTCCATTTCGAGCTTAGACCACTGGGACAACTTCCGCCCACACTGAAGGTGAAGTCTACTCGCCAACCGTCGGGCGAGATAACCAGGTGCCCGTCCGGGGGGTAGTAATCGATGATCTGGTCACCATTCTGGTCCAGCCCGAAGCGATCTGGCACCGTCCAGTCGAAATCGACAGCGACATCGTCGTTGATGATCGTTCCCATGGCAGCTGAACTGCCTATGAGAATATTAGCCGACGGATCGCCTAGGATTACGCGAAAAGTCTCGTTGGCTTCGTTTTTCGTGTCTCCAATCACAGCAATTGAGATTACCTTCGACACTTCGCCGGGTGCGAAGCTGACGCTGCCAAAGGCGGCGTTGTAATCGTTGTCGGCGACAGTAGCGGTGAGGTCCTGGGTCCCGAAGCTGACGGAGGCGCTTGTTGAAAGGGGAGCGGAGAGGATGACCGGGAACGCGAAGAACTTGCTTCCGCTGTCGCCCTCAGAATCCACGGCATCACCAATGGAGACAAGCGGTGCGGTGTTCCCCAGGGACAGGACCAAGTGCACGCTGGCAGTTTCGTCCCACCCCGGAGCTTCTACGGCCTCAAGCCGGTAGGTGCCGCTCAAGGTGACGGTCTGGGTAAGGCTTTCGTGGTCGCACTGTGGAATTGGGCACACGTCTTGGACGACATTCGCCTGATTTTGGAGCGGCAGGATCCTGACATGAGCATTCTGAGTGGTGGCCGCCAGTGTAACCTGCGTGCCAGGGTCGACAAATAAATTTGCAGAGTAAGCGGCGTTGGCTCCGCAGCCTTCAGCTCCCGTGGCAGTCATGTCTAACTTGAGTTGCCGTCCTGGGGAAGAGGTCCAAACAAACGACATCGCCGCAGAGCCGCCAGCTAGGCCGTCTGGCGAGCCGATGAAATCTGACCAGCTTAGCGCTTGGACATTCGGGATACTCTTACTTGTGAAGTCAGTACCACACCCGCCACCAATGCCTCCGGTCTCGCCACCGAAGCTGCTGGAGCCGAAGACCATCTGCGTTTTCGCGCCAACAGCCAAGGCAAAGACAAGCAGGACGACCAGGCTCGCCGCCTTGTTAGTGCGCATTCTTGCCTAACTCCGATACCGCACAGACTTTCCAGATTCTCATTGCTGCTCCGCGCGCATACGATCTCTGCCGCTTGTACAGGAATTAATTCGTTCCGGTCCAGTCACATTCGGTTGTCTGCGCAATTCGGCAACGTTCAAGTTGTGAACTAGAAGCCTATACTTGTGATAACTTAGTTTCCCGGTCAGCGGGCAACAATCCCCTAAAAGGTGACAGTCCTACTGTCTTTGATTCCTCCGCGGGATTATGAGAACTACCATGCGCTATCGCCTCGCTACGCCCGCCGACCTCGAGACCTTCCGATCCTTGCTCCACCCTGGCTTCGCGCCGAGTTTGTTTGTGAGAAACAATCTTGTGGACTTATGGAAAGCGTTGCTGGCCAACAATTCGATGCGCATCACGCTAATAGAGGACCCAGACTTACCAACTCACGAAGCTATTCAGATGGTCGGCGCCAGCGTCTTCCTTCGAGAAGACTTCGCGGAGAACTACCTTAAACAGCCTTACCCAGGTCTTTCAGCGAAACTCTACGAAGACGCCTTAGCAGAGGACTCGCCCGTCCTGTCCTACAAGGAGATTCGCGAAGCTAACTCGCACGGCGGCCTACACCTTCTCATGCTGCACTTTGCCCTAAGGGACCCCGACCTCTCCCACCCACGGACGCAGGAAGTTATGTTTGCAGTCAACACAGCGTTTTTCTTTTTCTACGGAGGCTATCATCTCAAGACCGCGATGCAGGAGGTCTATGGCCTCCAGGCGGCCGAGTACATGAAGGCTGGTGGCTTTCATATAGTCGATTACTTTGGCGCGGCTTCTGACGAGTCGTCGAATGTTGCATCCCTTGAGCTCAAGCCCTACTTCTTGCTGTTACGTAAGGACGACGTGCAGCCTTCAGCGGTGAACCCGCTTTCGTTCCTCTTTTACCCAATGCAGCCGCGCATTCACTTCTCCTCCGGAGAGCAACGGGTGCTGGAGCTGGCGCTGCTCAACGAATCGGACGCTGAGATTGCCCAGGCTCTGGGTGTCTCCCCCGACGCGGTGAAGAAGACCTGGCGCCGCGTCTACGAGCGTGCCTCGCGCGTGGCGCCACATCTCGCCCCGCCTGAGAGCGAAGGCGCGGCAAACGGGGTGCGCGGCGCGGAGAAACGGCGCCACCTGCTGGACTTCCTGCGCATCCACCTCGAAGAGCTGCGCCCGCACGAACCACCCGCGAGGCTGTCCGTACTCGCGAGGTAACCGCCCCGTTACGCCCCTGGTTTCGCTGCCGCTACATAACGGCCGCAATGACAACGACCGCCACAGCCTTGGCCCTTGCCATTGCGGGAAGTGAGGAGGCGGGCTATCGGAATGGTCCGGCGCTGGGGCGCGCGTAGACAAGCGGTACGGCATCGCCATAGCCCAGCACATCGAAACCTGGCTTGAAAACGCAGGTGCGGAAGAGTGGTCGCAGGTGCTGGAAGCGCTTCAGATCACTGTTGAAGCGACGCGCGAGAGGGCCACTATCAGGGGGATTTTGCCCGCTGAAGTGCCGAAGTTTATCACCACTGGACGAACATCGGAATATATTTTCAACGGCAGCCAAATCGCGAACGTGCCATTTAGCTTGGTGGCGGCAATAAAATCGTGAACTCGTCTTTGCGGGCCTGGACTCGATAGGTCCTCGCTTGAAGTACGGCCGACCTGAATTGCGCGGGGCGCTGTCCTGCGTCAGTGACTGGCTTCAGCCTGATCACCTTGCCCCGGCGTGATTTCGCACGCTCGCATTGTGCTAGGCAGGCTTGCGGCGCGGCGGCGCGGCTTATCGGGGCTCACCGGTAGCAACCTCAGGCTGCTTTCCGCTGCCAGTAACCGCCGTGCTTTGGCTGGTATCGCGTGTGCACCTGATGGCTGTGACTCGCCCCGTGCGTACCCTGTGCCTGGAAGCGCACGAGAACGTGAGCAGTTCTGGTGGCAACTTCGCGGCACTTCGAGCAGGGAGTGCTAAGAGTACAGGCTTCTGTTCGGAATGGGCACGTGTTCAAAATGTCCTTCTTTCGCCCGCGCTGCGGGCGTTCTACGAGCTAGCTCTGGCAGGAAAAAAAGCCCTGCATCGCTGGCGTTGTCAGGCGTGCAGTCTGCCGCTGGTGATCGTGCGGTAGACGACAAGAAGCAGCATCGCCCCGATCACCGCGAGCACGATCGTGCCGAGGTCGAAGTTGTTGACGCCGTCACTGATACCGAGGGCAATGGCCAGAAAGCCACCGACAAAGGCACCAGCGATGCCAAGAACGATGGTGAAGATTATTCCACCTGGTTCGCGGCCGGGCATTAACGCTTTCGCTATGACACCTGAGATAAGACCTACGACGATCCAAGCGATGATGCTCATTAGTCAGTTCCTCTGATTACGAGCTTGTCTACACACTACTAACATCACGTTACGCATAGCGAAGTGTTCCCCAGCAGTGCTGAAAGTCGCCAGCTTCGGGAGCCATTCGGCTCCGGGAATATTGGGGCACCTGGACTCCATTCAGCCGTGAATCTGGCACGCGCCGCGACGACATCTGCTGCCATCTTGCGGATATACGGTCCGCCAGACGCTGGCGAGTGGTTTGCCACAATGAGTGCAGGTAGCTGAAGCCGGCTCCATGACTGCTTCATGCCAGATGCCGTGCAGTCGCGGCCAGGAATGCAGGCCCAGATAACACAAGGGGGACATCATGACTCACTCGCGCCGTCGCTCGATTCCGAGGACGTCAGGACCACGTTCTCGGCATGGCTCCCGTTGATGAAGTCCGGCAGTTCGTCGAAATCAACAGCCAGGCCGACCTTTAGCGATGAGAATTCGGCGGGCTCTTCAAGGGACGCGGTGTTGAAGAAGATGTCCTTCGATGCAGAGTCCCCTCGGATTCGGCCCCAATTCGAGCCGAAGGTAGTTACGAGCTTGGTTACGGAACCTCGAGTCATTTCGATCCTCTCTCTGTCGCGCTGGCACTTTGCGTTTCAGCAACGAAACGGTGTTAAGCCACTGACGAATCATCCGAGGCACCAGTAGCGGTGTGACCCGAATGGCCTAACGGTGGTCCCATCGGAAGAAACGGCACCCTTGTCGAGAACGCGACAGCGGAGACGAACCATGGAAAAGCAGACGCGTGGTCTGCATCACGAGGTTCGCGACTGAGGCAGTGGGAACGTGGACGGCGTGTCTTCCTCTGATTCGTAGCGAATCAAGATTGCCCGAAGAGGACAGAGGAGACGGCTTTTGTGAAGCTGGCAGGTCTGAGAACTGAGGGGTTCTTGTGGCTCTATTCTAAGCCTTCGCAGACAAAATAGATAGGCGTCGTGAATACACACGATAGGGATGAGCCAGCGTCGTGCGGCAGACCAGCTCGCTCTACCATCATCACACGTTGCCAGGGCTAGCAGCGGTCTCCCTCTCGCGATCAGTAGACTCCAGGAGTGTTGGCGAGCTTGTCCTCTGGCCAAGCGCAGCGCACGATGCGCAACTCCCACGGGCCGGACATGATCCTGAATCTCGTCCGCCGCGGGATAGTTGCCGATAAGCTGGACCCCGCTTGCCGGCACGTCAGTGCTGAAACTTATGGAGCGGGGCGACAGGTTCACGAGAATGAGCAAGGTTTCCTCAGGTAAAGAGCGCCGATACGCAAGCAAGTCCTCGTGGCCGCTGGCAATGGGCCGGTAGTCGCCAAGGGACAGGCAAGCGTGTTCCTTCCGCAAGGCCACCAAGCGTCGATAGAACTGCAAGACTGAACTCGGGTTGCCCTCCTGCTCTTCCACGTTGATTCCGCGGTAGTTGGGATTGGCTTCTATCCACGGAGTGCCTGTCGTGAATCCTGCACTTCGTGCAGCCGACCACTGCATGGGTGTCCGAGAGTTATCGCGGGATCTTGGTCGCAGAAAATTCAGTGCGTCGGTTGGGTCAGCGCCTGCCGCCACTTTTTCCTCGAAGAAGCTCTTCATCTCGATGTCGCGATAATCTTCCAGACGCTCGAAAGAGACGTTGGTCATGCCGAGTTCGTCACCCTGGAAGATGAACGGCGAACCCGGAGCCGTCAAAGCCAGTGTCGCCAGCGCCTTGGCCGACTCAGAGCGATATTGGCCATCGTCTCCGAGGACCGAAACCTGACGCGGTGTATCGTGATTACCGAGACAAAAGGCGTTCCAGCCTCGCCCCCGCAAGGCGATGTCCCATGCCGCGATGCTTCTGCCGATAAACGCGGGGCCGGTACGGTTGAAGAGCAGATCGGTCTGGAAGATCAGGTCCAGCTCCCTCCGAGCCGGCTCAACGTAGAGGCCGGCCGCCTCCTTCGTGTTGAAGTGGACCTCGCCGATCGAGCAGGCGCCAAACGGCTCCAACACGTCTCGGCGCATTTCTTGGAGCAACTCGTGCATCCCCGGGTTGTCGGCGTACAGAGCACGGTCCAGAACGTACGGCTCATCGTCGCCGGGGTTGCGCTGAGCATCCGGAAGACCGGCCGGTTTCATGAGGCAATTGATCACGTCCATCCGGAAGCCATCGACCCCCATGGCCAGCCAGCCTCGCATCATCTCAAAGACCGCTGCCTTGACTTTAGGGTTCTCCCAATTGAGGTCCGGCTGGTACTTCGAAAAGAGATGCAAGTAATACTCGCCGGAGACCTCATCCCACTCCCATACCGAGCCCTTGACCAGCGATTTCCAGTTGTTCGGTTGGGCGCCGTCTCTGGCCGGTCGCCAAATGTAGAAGTCGCGCTTGGGGTTGTTCGGGGACGAGCGCGACTCGCGGAACCAGGAGTGCTCGTCCGACGTGTGGTTGATGACGAGGTCGATGATAATCCGCAGATTCCGACGATGCGCCTCTTTGAGGAGTTCTCGAAAGTCCGCCATGGTTCCCATTGAAGGATCGATGCGTTCATAGTCGGCGACGTCGTAGCCTGAATCCTTCCACGGAGATTGGAAGATGGGTGTGAGCCACAGTGCATCGACGCCGAGGTCCTTGAGGTAATCCAGCCTGGAGAGAATGCCCCGGAGGTCGCCAACTCCATCGCCGTCGGCGTCCATGAAGCTTCGCGGGAAAATCTCGTAGAAGATCGCGTCTTTCCACCAGGGGGAGGCGTGACTAGCCATGACTCCTGCAACGCCCGATGTACCGAGATTTGCGCACTAGTCGGAACCGCAGATTCGTTCCTTTGCCTTCAGATATTCGAGGACAGTCAGGATTACCGTAGCGTGCGACCACGTTAAGGGGGTTGCTCCCGCCGGCTCCCCTGAGACCGCATCGATCTGCTCCGCAAGGACACCGCTGGGGAGTGCGGACCTCTCGACCTGGCAGAGAATCTCCATGGGTGCTTCAAGGTCAGCAGCTACCCTGGCGCGCTGCAACTGATACTGCGCCAGCCACAGCGTGCAGATGAACCAGGGATTGCCGGGGACGTTCAGGTCGGCACCGCTCTGTCTGAGGTGATAGGTATCGCCCTTGAAACGCGCCAACCCGGCATGGCCTTCAGGACAAACGAGCGTCGCCTCGATCGCTTCCATAGTGGCAGCTATACGGGGATCGTCTGGCTCGAACATGCCGAAGTAGGACAGTGCAAAGACACTTGCGTCTACAATCATGTCTCGGCGTAGCACGCCGTCTCGATCGACGAACAGGCTGCGCGCGAATCGACCCGACTCAGGGTCGAAGAGATACCGTTCCGTTGCCGCTTTGAGGTCCGCCGCCGCCTGCAGGTACTTGTTGGTCTGATCCGGCTCGGCGAACAGCTCAGTGAAATACGCAGTATCTCGGAGTGCGCGCCAGGTCGTGGCGATTGAGAAGGCGTGCATTCCCTGTCGCTCCTCCCAGAGGTCCTGGCTCGGGCAAGGCAGGCCGGTGTCTGGGTCACGAAAGTCGACGAGAAAATTCGCCATGCTGACGATCATCGGGTGATACAGAGGCGAGACAAATCCCCAGTCGCTGGTCTGCGCATAGTGGTTCCGAATCGCGATCAGTACCAGCGCTGTCTCATCCTCCTGGATAGGGAGGCGCGCCGCGCCATCGTCATCGATCCACGCGATGACGTTGCTCGCGACAGCACCGTTGGACAGGTACTTCTGGAGCATGTAGGCCTGTTCTTCGCCGTCCTTGTTGCGGTGGATAGCGGTTTCCTTGCAGAAGCTGATGTAGGCGCGGGCCACGGAAGCATAGCCGGCGTTGTCGAGCGCCATCGCCACCAGCGAACCGTCTCTCGGCCATGAGTAGGCGTAGCTTTCGTGGCCCTGGAAGATGTCGGTGATGGGTGGGCCTGAAGCGCCTCGGGGACTGAAGGCGTCCGAAATCTCCGAGTCGGGTGATGCGATGATCGCTCCGCCGTAGTCCGTTTGGGCATTCGCGATTAGCAGGCTGCGGCGGTATAGCTTCTGTATCGGTTCGGGCAGAGCGCCCAGTCCGGGATGAACGTCTGTGTCCTTCTTAACCCATGCCTGCCAGTACTTGTACGTGCGGTCGATGAGGCTATCCGGTCCCCTGGTCAGGACGATCTGACTCAGCTTGCCCACGTCCTCAAGGCTGGCTCCGGCAGCGATCCATGCATGCGCAACTGTGGGCGCATCTGTGCCAACCTGGCCCAGCCTCAGCTCACCAACGCAATCGACAGAGCCGAAGGCTATGGGCAATCCTTCCAGGGCACCGTCTTCGGCGTCTCGCCAGCTTTGCTTTTGTCCTGTTGTCCAACCGTCGAGGTGGTCTCGGGTTTCAGTGCGACCACCGAGCAGCAGGTAGTGCTGGTTCTTATACGCGACGATCGACCGGTACTCCGGGTGGAAGAACACGGTGTCTCCGACTGTATTACCGCCAAGGGCGAAGTCCAGATGAACGTAGAGGCGCACGTCGACCGAATGGCCCGCCAGGCTAAGCGCGGTGAACCGCCTCAGCAATACATCCTGGTCGAAGTCAACGGCGTCTTCGATCGTAAGGACTACGCCGAGGCGCCGATTCGTGGCTTCAACATTTGTAACGAGAGAATCATCGGCGTAACGAAGCGAAAGCTCCCAACCGGGATCGCGCAGCCAGGCGAACTCTCCGTCCACCCAGACGCCGAGCCTGGAGTGCCTTCGATAGGCGTGGTTTTCTGTTCCCACGTGCGGGAAGTAGATGTCACTCAGCGCGTAGTCTGAGTCGAACGTGACCAACAGGTGGCCGTTGCTCAGGGGAAGGTCTCGTGGCATATGCTACGCGCTGGCCGCGAGCGTGCGCTTACGAGCTGCCGCAGTTTCGATGAGCTGCCATCCGACATTGCCCCATTGGAGGCTTTCGGCGGCCAGCCGGCCATTCTCAGAGAGTCGCGCAGCGAACTCCGCGCTCGAAATCACGCTTCGCAAAGCCATCCTGGCCTCCTCGCCGTCGGCAGGATCGCGTAAGAACAATGCATCGACGCCGTCCTCCAGCCATTCGGCGGCGCCTGCACATGCGCTGAAAATAGACGGCAAGCCGCTCGCAAGCGCTTCGAGAATCACGAGGCCGAAGGGCTCATACAGCGTCGGGAGGAGGAAGATGTCAGACGCGGCGTAGTAGCGCTCCACATCGGCACTCTTCGGTCCGACAAAGATGATGCGCTGAGCCAGCTCTGCCGGTAGCGTCTGCACGAACGAGGGCGGATCGCCATCGCCTACCACGATGAGCCGAACGTTGCTCTGACCCGGACCATTAATCGCCTCGATGGCAGTACGTAAGCCTTTGCGGCCCCACGAGTTGCCGACGAAGAGTACGGCAACATCGGTATCGGCGAGGCCAAGAGACTCTCTCGTCTCACGGCGAAAGCGCTCTCGATTGGCCGGACTGAACCGCACGACGTCGACGCCATTAGGAACGACCGAGATCGCTGCCGGGTTCGCGCCTTCGAACAGTGCTATGTCCCGCTTCACCGACTGAGAGATCGCGACGATCGATGCCTTCGTATCCCGGTAGAAGCGTGCGCCTAACCAGGCCATCGTGCGGCTGTACAGCGCGTAGTCGAATGCCGCCAGGCCGGCCAGAGGACGCGGACGAGGGATCAGTCCCTGGCGCTGCAACTCGATCTCTCGGGCCTGGACGAAGTGAACAGTCGTTACATCCGCAAAGGGCGTCAGCGCACCCACTCCGAGCACCACGTCGAAAGGCTTCTGGAAACTCAGCCTGTGAAACAGGAACCGGGCTCTTGCTACGAGATAGAAGGTCATATGGCTGAGGAACCAGCCGGCGGCCACGATGGGGATCGTGTGAAAGCTGACGCCGTCGACAGCTTCGCGATCGGTCTTCGCAGTGAAGACATGCAACTCGTGCTTCATTGAGAGCACCTTTGCCAGTGCCAGCCAGTAATGCGGCACACCGGCGCCCGCCCCTACTTCCGGGCTCACGATTGCGATCCGAAGGCGCCGATTGTCTTCGGATCCGAAACGCTCAGGGCCGCGCCATTCGAGCTTCCTTACCCCCAAGCCTGTGGTTTGGAGGATCGGAATCACCGAGGCGTCGCTATGAACCAGTTCTAGGGAATTGAGAGGAGTCAACGAAGCCGGTTTGCGGGCTCGACCTCTAAAGGGGGAAAGCAAAAGTACCTCCGGCATCGCGTAATCACAGATACCGGAAGCGCAGCACCGAAGGGCCTGAGTCAGTCCGAAACTTGCGCTGCCTCCATCAGAGGCAGGGTGGAAACGTCGCGGTGGATGCTCACGACATTACCCTTACCCTAACACACGCCGAGTATCTTCTGTTGAAATTCATGAACCCTCTGGGCGGTCGATGAGGGCCTACAGGCGCTCTCAAAAGAATGTTGATGGATGTTAGCGAGCGAAACACTCAACCATCGCCGGTGGAGCCTGCGCGGCGGAAATACGCGGCGCCAACCCTGGGCGCTCAGCCCAACTAATGACGAGCCGTCTGGCCGCGAACAACGGCAGACGCCCGCTCTTATGTCGCCTCGCCACAGATCGAGTAGCGCGGCGACGGCGCACCATTTTGGCGCGGGACGATTCGAACGCTCTGACGCGGCCGCCACGTCATGCCGCACTCTGCGAAGAGCGGTAACCAACCGCGATAAGCCCTGAACAGGGCGGAGGCTGCCTACCCGAGATTGAAACAACTCGTGTCGATGAAACTCTATTTGACAAGGTGCTGTCTAGCGGAAGAGAGATAGCTCCAAGCGGCACGGAACGCCTGTACTCACCATTGCACGAACATCGGCATGATGACGTGGACGTAGTTCTCGTCGCCGACCGTTTTGAAGACGCCCTGGCTGCTGGGGCCTGTCGTCTCCATCGCCAGCTGACCGCCTTCGAGGGCCTGCAGGACGTCCTGCAGGTACTTGCCGTTGAACGCGATCTTCACGCCCTCGCCCTCGACGGCCGCGTCGATCTCGCCCTCGTTGTCGCCAACCTCTTCGGCGCGAGCCGAGATTACGACCTTGCCCATGGCGGCGCCTTCGCCGGGCGAAACGACGAGCCGGACGATACCGGAGCCGTCGCGGGCGAATACGGAGGCGGTGCGCGTCTCGCGCAGGAACTCGCCAACCTCGGCAACGGCCTTGCTGGTGTAGCTGGCCGGGATGAGCTGATTGAAGTTGGGGAATGTGCCCTGGATGAGCTGGGCTATCATCTCCGCGTTCTGCAGCCGGAACAGGACCTGCGACTTCGCGGCGTTGGTGCGCAGCGTAATCGGACCGTCTTCTTCGCCGAGCAGCCGGCTCAACTCCGCCAGCGCCTTTGCGGGCACGACGATCTCCGTGCCTTCGACCGACTCGTCGAGCGTGAGCTTGTAGACCGAGAGGCGGAAGCCGTCCGATGCAGCGAGGGTCAGCGTCTTGCCGTCGAACTTGGTGTCGACGCCGGTAAGCACGGGCCGAGAGTCGTCGGTGGCGGCGGCGAACACGGTCTGGGCGATCGCCTGACGCAGCGCCTTGGCGTCGATCTGTACGTCGATGCCGTCCTTGACGACCGGCGGCGGCGGGAAGTCGTCGGCGTCGAGGCCGCCGATCGAGGCCTCGTTGCGGGCGCATTCGAGCTTCACCTGGCGCGAGCGCGGGGAGACGGTCATCGAAATGCGGTCGTTGGGCAGCGTGCCGACGAAGTCGCTGAGCAGGCGAGCGGGGACGGTGATGGCGCCGTCCTCCTCGAAGTCGGCGTCGAGCCAGCAGCTGATCGTGATCTCCAGATTTGTGGCGGAGAGCTTGAGGCGCCCCTCGTCGCTGGCGATGAGCACGTTGGCCGTTATCGGCAGCGGGCTACGGGCAGCTACCGCGCGCCCTACGATGCCGAGGCCGCGTGCGAGGTCGTTCTGAGCACAGGTGACTTTCATTAGACGCTCACCCAGTTTATCAATTAAACGTACTGGAGCGAAGTATAGAACGCGCGCCGACGCGGAACAAGGTCACGTCGCTTCGGGAAGGGCCGAACGCTAGAAGAAGCGCCGCCAACGGAGTCAGGAGGTTAGCGGCGCTCGATGCGGCTGAGGCCACGGCCTTCGCGCCAGGTCTCGATCACGAGGTGGTCGGCCGGCGCGCCGACGCGGGTGAGGACGACCTCGTTGACATCGATACGGAACAGGTCGCCGGAACCGTCGCCGCCTTCGCCCATCGATGCCAGGCGCTGCGGGTCTTCGACCAGCTCGGCGCGACCCGCGAGCTTGGCGTCTCCGGTCCAGGCCGTCGGGTCCTCGGGCGGGTCCTCGGAGGCGCAGTGCAGGGCGAGACGCGGATCGCGGCGCAGGTCGGCGGCCTTGCGTGCGCCGGTCATGCTGCCGATCCAGACGTCGCCGTCCGAGAACGTCACTTCGATGCCGCTAATCCGCGGCGAGCCGTCGGCGCGAATCGTCGCCATCGTCTTGTGCCGGTGCGCGTCGAAGCGCTTGCGCACCTCGGCGGCGAACTCGGGTTCAGCATCGACGACGTCCTGCCAGCGCGCCATCGGAACTCAGGCAGACAGCGCCGCGTCCACCGCATCGATTGTCGCGTCGATGTCGGCGTCGCTGTGCGCCAGCGAGACGAAGGCGGCCTCGAACTGCGACGGCGGGAAGTAGACGCCGGCGTCGAGCAGGGCGTGGAAGAAGCGAGCGTAGCGTTCGGTGTCGCACTTGCGCGCGCTGGCGTAGTCCGTAACCGGGGCGTCCGTGAAGAACAGCGTCATCAGCGAGCCGACGCGGTTGACCTGCGCCGGGACCTCGTGGCGGTTGAGCGCGGCGCGCAGGCCGGCCTCGAGGCGCGCGCCCTTTGCTTCGAGGGCTTCGTAGACGCCGGGGCGCGACAGCTCCCGCAGCGTCGCGAGTCCTGCGGCCATGGCCAGCGGGTTGCCCGAGAGCGTACCGGCCTGGTAGACGGGCCCCAGCGGCGCGATCAGCTGCATGATGTCGCGGCGGCCGCCGTAGGCACCGACCGGCATGCCGCCGCCGATCACCTTGCCGAGGCAGGTGATGTCCGGCAGGACGCCGCACGACGCCTGGTAACCGCCGAGACCGACCCGGAAGCCCGTGATCACCTCGTCGAAGATCAGCAGCGCCCCGGACGCGGTGCAAAGATCGCGCAGGTGCTGCAGGAAGCCCGGTGCGGGCGGCACGACCCCCATGTTGGCGGCGACGGGCTCGACGATCACGGCGGCGATCTCGTCGCGGCGCTGCTCGAACAGCGCATCGATCGCCGCAACGTCGTTGTAGGGCGCGACCAGCGTCTCGGCGGCGTAGGAGGGCGGCACGCCGGCGCTATCGGGCAGCGACAGGGTCGCGACGCCGGAGCCGGCCTGCACCAGCAGCCCGTCGGCGTGGCCGTGGTAGCAGCCCTCGAACTTGACGATCTTGCTGCGTCCGGTGAAGGCGCGAGCCAGACGGAGCGCCGACATTGTCGCCTCGGTGCCGGAGCTGACGCAGCGCACCATCTCGATCGACGGCACGGCCTCGCAGACCAGGCGCGCC
The DNA here is from genome assembly GCA_963732945.1 of uncultured Chloroflexia bacterium. Taxonomy (GTDB): domain Bacteria; phylum Chloroflexota; class Dehalococcoidia; order DSTF01; family WHTK01; genus WHTK01. The sequence goes on along the minus strand of CAVTBL010000004.1, from coordinate 246,180 downwards.
AGCTCGAGCTCGGCCTCGGTGGCGGCGCCGAAGGTCAGACCGCGGCTGGCGGCGCTGCTCACGGCTTCGACGACGGCGGCGTGCGCGTGTCCGAGGACCAGCGGGCCCCAGGAGCCGCAGTAATCGATGTAGGCGTTGCCATCGACGTCGGTGATGCGCGGCCCGGCGCCAGACGCCACGACGACGGGGTCGCCGCCGACGCCGCGGAAGGAGCGCACTGGGCTGTTGACGCCGCCGGGGAGGTAGCGCTGCGCCTCCTCGAAGATGGCGTGGGAGCGTGCGGTTACGCGACTCATGCTATGTCGAGGATACCGAGAAGCGCGTCTAAGGTCTCGATTTCGTAGTCGGGTTCGATGAGATTACGCCCCGAGGCGCTCCACTCGCTCATGCTGCGTCGCCGATTCAGCCAGGCCGCGCGCAGGCCGGCGTTCTTGGCGCCGGTGATGTCGGCGAGGCGGCTGTCGCCGACGTAGAGGATCGATTCCGGCAGCAAGCCAAGTTCGTCGGCCAGCGTGCGGAAGATCGCGACGTGGGGCTTGTAGACGCGCGCCGACTCGGACGAGACGATGACCGGGAAGACGAGCCCGTTGCGGCCGAGCACGGGATGCAGGAAGTCGTCGTCGGCGTTCGAGAGCATCGCGGTCTGCAGACGCCTCCCGACCCGTTCGACGACGCGCCGCGATTCTGGGAAGGCGCTGCCCTGCGCCAGGAGCTCGCGCAGGCGCTCGTGAGCCACGGCGGCGTCGGCCTCGACGCCGAGCTCCTCGAAGCAGATTGCGAAGTGCTCAGTCCACTCCTCGCGATACGTCCTGAACTCGGGCACCGGTCCGTCGAGCGAGCGGTTGCGTCCGGCCGAGGGCGTGTGGTGCTCGGGATGCGGCGGCATCGGCTCGGCCTCGCTGAGGGCGGCCGGCTGGTTGACCAGCGCCTCGACGCCGTTGCCGTTCGAAGCTTTGAACTCGATCCCTGCGCCTGTCGCGGAACTTCCGGCGTTGGCGAGGCGTCGCCAGACCTCCATCCACTTGTCGTAAAAGGTCTGCCCGTCGATCGGGACGCCCTGCTCGGCGCAGATGACGCCGTAAGCGGTGGCAAACGCCTCGTCGCTGAAATCGATCAGCGTGCCGAAGCAGTCGAAGGCAACGGCCTGAATCTCAGCATCCACAGTCGAAGCTTAGCATCGCTGCGTGGCCGGGCCTATGCCGGGGACGTGTCAGATAGGTCAGTCGTCGAGGCCAAAGAGATCGCGCAGGGCTTCGACGTGGCGCTCGGTGCCGGACTGGCGCAGGCGCGTCACGGGCTCGTGCAGCAGACGCTTGACGATCGCCTCGCTCATGGCCTCGATGCGCTTGCGGTCCGCCTCGTCGAGGTCTGGCAGGCGCGATAGCGTGCGCTGCAGCTCGGCGGCGCGAATCGCTTCGGCGCGCCGGCGCAGCGTGGCGATGGTCGGCGCGACGCCCTGCGCTTCGAGCCAGGCCTGAAACCGCGCCGACTCGTCGAGGACGATGGCTTCGACGGCCCCGACCTCGCGCCGACGCGCCTCGAGGTTGGCCTCGGCCGCGGCCTCCAGGTCGTCGATGTCGAACAGGTGCACGTTGGCCACGTCGCGCGCGGCGGCATCGACGTCGCGCGGCACGGCGATGTCGACGATGAGCAGCGGCCGCTCGGGACGAGATGCCATCGCGGCCGCAACGTCGGCGGCGCTGATGATCGCCTCGGGTGCGGCCGTGGCGGTGATGATCACGTCGGCTTCGGCGAGTGCGCTGCTCAGCTCCGCGTAGGGAATCGCGACGCCGTTGAGCTCGCGCGCGATCTCTTCGGCCAGGCCGGATCGACGCGTCGTGACCAGCAGGCGGCCGACGCCGTTCTGCACCAGAGCGCCGGCACAGCGTTGCCCCGCCTCGCCGGCGCCGACCACGAGCACTGTCTTGCGGCGCAGGTCGCCCAGCAGCCGGCGCGAAAGGCTAACCGCGAGCGCGGCGACTGAGAGCCCGTGCGCGCCGATCTCGGTCTCGCTGCGGGCGCGACGTCCGACGCGCAGGGCTGAATGGAACAGGCGCGCCAGAACGGCGTTGCCGCTGCCCGCGGCCGTAGCGGCCGAAAAGGCCTCGCGCACCTGCCCCAGGATTTCCGACTCGCCGATCACCAGCGACTCGATGCCGGCGGCTACGCGGAACAGGTGCTGCACGGCCTCGGGACCGTCCTTGTGGTAGAAGGCGATGCCCTCGGGCGAAGGCTGGCCATGCGCCGTCGCCAGCGCCGCGACGGCTTCGTCGAGCTCGACGCTGCGCTCCGAGGCGATGTACAGCTCGGTGCGGTTGCAGGTCGAGAGAATCGAGGCGCCGAGCTCGGCCGGGAGGCGGCTCAGGGCCGGGACGAGCTGCTCGGCGTTGAACGCGAAGCGCTCACGCAGCTCAACGGGCGTCTCATGGTGGCTGACGCCCGTAACGGAGACGTGCATTGTCAGGCGCGGCCCTCGCGGCGCCAGCGCTCCCGCGCGATAGCCTGACGGCGCTCGTAGTCGCTCAGCTCGGAGTCGTCGAGGTCCTCGCCGGGCTCCGGCCATGCTATCGGGTCGACCTCAGCGTGGCCGGGGCGCGCCATGTCGCCCGACCGATCGCTGCCCAGGATCGAGGTGCGGTAGATACTGCTCAGCGAAAAGACCTGATCCTGGCCGTCCATGAATCCGTTGCGCCTGCGGCGCGGTTTCTGTCGTTCGCTCATAAATTCCCTCGAGTCATTATCGGCGCTCAACGCAGCATTGTCGTTGTGACCGGAGTCCTCGTGGTCTTCAGATTGTGGCAATGCTCACAATCTCTTCCCATGCTCTCACGGATCCGACTCCGGACGCCTCACCAGCAGCGTTAGAAGATTGAGATAACGTTGCGTTCTTCGGCTGCAGCGATCGCGCGATACAACCCTTGCGGGCACCCATCCGGCAGGCCCCTCCGTTGGTTTGACTAGCTGCCGTCGGCTGTGCCGGCGAGAGCCTCGTACGCAGCCGTCATGCCGAGCAGCACCTGGTCACCCAACGCGTGCACCTGCCCGTAGGCCGCCAGGGCCTCATCCAGCGGCATCGACTCGCGCAGGGCGGTCTGACGCGTCGTCTCGTCGACCGTCTTGCTGAAGCCGATGTAGGCGCCGATCGCGCTCGGCAGCGGCATGCCGGCCTCGACGAAGATGCGGCCGTAGGCTTCGCCCATCTCCAGCGCCTCGTCGAGCAGCCCGCTGTGACGCGTGCGCTTGTCCATGTACTCGCCGGCCATTTCCACCAGGCGACGGCCGAGGTCGCGCAGGCGGCCGCGGTTCGACTCCGAGAGGCTGACGTACCAGCCGTGCTCCTGCTGACGCGCCCGCTGCAGCTGGCGCCGGATCTTGGCGACGGCGATGCGTTCTACCTCTTCCGAGCCGCGGCGGTTCTCGCCCGCCACCATGCCCTCGAGGTCGCTGAGGGCAAAGCGGCGGTGACCGCCGGGCGTACGGTAAACCCGCAGCCGGCCGCCGTCGGCCCAACGGCGTAGCGTCGACTCATCGACGCCCAGGATGTCGCAAGCGCGCCGCAAGCTCACCCAGCGTCCAGAGACGACGCGGGGGGCGGCACCCTCTATTGCTTCTGCCATTATCATTTTTCGACTTTCCAGACGCGCGCCCTGTGAGCGACGCGTGGCCCATTATACCCCTAACGTAAAGGTTACGCATGAGGACTAATGATCGATCTGTGACGAGAGTCCCGTACCGCGATCGAACACCTCGTCGCGACTGGTCGCCGGGTCGAAGGCGGTGCGACCAGTCTGCAGCGAGCGCGTGCCGTACTTCTGACGTACGCGGTCGAAGGCGGCGCTAAGTGACTCGTCCTTGATCTCGCGCGACGGCTCCAGGCTGAGCTGCACGGCATCGTCGACCAGGTTGCTGGCGCCGACACCGATCAGGCGCACCGGCCGGCGCTCCGCCTGACGCAGCCGGCTGAGCAGCGCGTCAGCAGCTTCGAAGATCGCCTCGTTGCTGTTCAGAGGCCTCGGCAGCGTGCTGCTACGGCTCAACGTCGTGAAGTCCTCGTAGCGCAGCTTCAGCGTCACGGTGCGAGCACGACGGCCCTGGGCCCGCAGCTGTGAGCCGACGCTCTCGCTGAAGGCGCGCAGCAGGGAGCGCAGGTGCTCGGGGTCGGCGACGTCGCTGGCGAAGGTGCCCTCGCGGCTGATCGACTTGGCGCCGTGCTCGCCGCCGACCGGCGTCGGGTCGATACCGCGGCTGCGCTGGGAGATGACGCTGCCGTATCGCCCGAGCAGGCTCTCGAGCGTCGGTGCAGGCAGCGTCTGCAGCTGACCGAGGGTCGAGAGCCCCATCTGCGCCAGCTTCACCTCGAGCTTCGGCCCCAGCATCGGCAGGGCGCGCAGCGGCAGCGGCGCCAGGAATGCGGCCTCGCCGCCCTCGGGCACGACGCAGACGCCGTCCGGCTTGGCGCGGTCGGAAGCGACCTTGGACACGAGCTTGCTGCTCGAAATGCCCACCGAGGCTGCGATGCCCAGCTCGGCGTGGATGCGGGCGCGAATCGTCGCCGCGGCCTGCTCCGGTGTGCCCGCCAGTGGCTCGCAGCCCGTGACGTCGAGGTAGGCCTCGTCGAGACCGCCAGACTCTACGAGCGGCGTGTAGTCGGCGAGGATGGCGTGGAAGGCGCGCGAGACGCGGCTGTATTCCTTGTAGTCGCCCCTCAGGAAGATCGCGTGCGGCGCCAGGCGTTTCGCGGTGCGCAGCGGCATCGCCGAGTGCACACCAAAGACGCGCGCCTCGTACGATGCCGTCGCGACAACGCCGCGCCCGCCCGGGTCGCCGCCGACCACGACAGCCTTGCCAGCGAGCGCGGGATCTCGAGCCTGCTCCACCGCAACGAAGAAGGCATCGAGGTCTACGTGCAGGATGTGCCGCGCCACGCCGCTGCGAATATTAGCAAAAATGTTCTGCAAGTCAAGGGCGAGCATCTATCAATTAGCATTAGGCCCTTGGCTAAATAGCTAAATGCTAAAGGCCAAATGCTCGCCTAGTGCAGGAACTGCGCCTTGCTGCCGTTGTGGCCGTTCTTCTCCGGCTTGGCGGGCTTCTCCCGGCCGGCGCTCTCGATCTCCTCGGGCGTGATCGAGTTGAGGATGTCCTCCGGCGACTCGCCCTTGTGCAGGCGCTTCGAGACAGCGATGCTCGTGAGCACGATCAGCGCCGACGACACCACGGCCGCCGTGCCGATGAACTTCTGGTAGCGCTTGGTCAGGTCGGGAAACTTGGCCATGACCTTGTGCGCCAGTTGTAGCGACGTCAGGGCGCTGGAGTCAGGCGTCTCGCCCTGGCCGTTCTGCCATTCAACATCGTCCGTGTCCGATTCAGGGATCGGTTCGATCTCGGTCATTTTGCGATCCTCCGGGGCTCAGGGCATCTTAACACACGCTTTCGCGGCTCCCGGTTACGTCGCGGTTAAGTTGCGGCCCCGGCTTCAGGCCTCGGTCAGCAGAACAACCGAGTAGTGCGTGACCGAGGCGGGCTTCAGCGCCGCGCCCTCGGCGGTCGCCACGTCGGAGACGAACGTTTCGGACTTGAGCGCGTCCTGCTTTATCACGACGTGCAGGCCCGTATAACGATTCGGCTGCTCGAGGTCACGCAGCAGGCGGCTGCCGATCGCGTCCTCGACGGCGTGATACAGCGCGTTCCAGCGGTTGCTGAAGGCCGGGACGCTCTCGGGCGGCACCTCCCACTCGACTATCACCGCGTATTCTGCCGGCGTCATCGAGCCGCGCGCGGTCGCCACGTCGAACTCACGCAACGACGAGTCAGACGCGACCGCAGTGATCACCGAATCGTAGGCCGCGCCGATGGTGCCGATGGCCCAATCAGTTGCGGCCGCCGCTGTGAGCCACATCGAGGCGGCTGCGAACTTGGTGGCATCGTCGGTAGAGCGCAACAGCATCGCCCAGCGAAAGCCCTCGACGCCGCGCGTCAGCGCATGCGCGGTCTCGGCCGCCGCAGTGAGGTCGGATGTCTTGCCCGCATCGACCGTAAACTGACGAATCGCGATGTACATGGCGCTGTGGTCCTTTCTCAGGCGCTATCGAAGTACCGGCTCAGCATATCGAACGCAGCGCTGCCGTCGTCGATTTCACGATAGCTCCTGGCATCGACCCAGCGATGTGAGCCATGTTCCTCACTGAGCACAACGTCGCCTGCCAGGTAGCGACAGCGGTAGCCGACTATGAACAAGGTGCGTTCGGCGTTGAGCCAGGTAGTGAACGGCGCGCCGACCTCGATCTCAAGGGTCGTTTCCTCGCGTACCTCGCGCTGAATCGACGCGACGAGATCGGACTCGCCCTCATCGATACGGCCGCCGGGGAAGTCGAGGCCGCCGTCAGGGAAATAGACGACGAGCACCTGACCGCCGCGGTCGATGAACGCCTTCTGGGCTACTTTGAAGAACTGGTGCTCGGGCAAGACCAGCGCTACTCGGGGATGATGCGGCTCAGGTTCGCCATGGTGACAGCCGCAACGGCGCATTCGTAGCCCTTGTTCGTCGAGCCCTCTTCGGCGCGCGCCAGCGCCTGCTCCAGGCTGTTCACCGTCACGACCCCGAAGATCGCCGGAACGCCGGTGCGCGCGCCGACTTCCTGCAGGCCGGTCGCGGTCGCGTGGTTGATGTACTCGTTGTGGTCGGTCTCGCCCTTGATCACGCAGCCAAGGCAGATAACGGCGTCGTAGCGCGACGTCTCGGCGAAGCGCTGAGCCGCGAATGGCAGCTCGAAGCTGCCCGGCACCCACGCGACCGTGACGCGCGACACGTCGACGCCGAGCGCCGTCAAGCCCTCGAGCGCGCCGGCCAGCAGTCGCTCCGTAATCAGCGTATTGAACCGCGACACTGCAATCGCCACGCGCAGGTCCGCACCGTCGAGGTCTTCCGGTATTTCGATCATTCCCGGCAACCAGCAACGGGCAACAGGCAACAAGGCTCGCACTGCTTGTAGCTTGTCGCTTGAAGCTTGTTGCTCACGTCTCTAGACGATGTTCATGGGGTCGTCGTCGAAGCGGTGACCGAGCTTCTCGCGCTTCACCTCGAGGTAGCGCGCGTTGAACTCGTTGGGCTCGGCGATGATCGGGACGCGCTCGACCATCTCGAGGCCGAAGCCTTCGAGACCGGCGCGCTTGCGAGGGTTGTTGGTCAGGAAGCGGATCTTGGTCAAACCCAGGTCGACGAGTATCTGCATGCCAATACCGTAATCGCGGCGGTCGGCCTCGAAGCCCAGCGCGAGGTTAGCTTCGACCGTGTCCATGCCGACGTCCTGCAGGGCGTAGGCGCGCAGCTTGTTGTGAAAGCCGATCCCGCGCCCTTCCTGGCGCATGTAGACGATCACGCCGCGCCCCTCTTCACCGATCATCTGCATCGACTTGTCGAGCTGCTCGCCGCAGTCGCAGCGCATGCTGCCGAACACGTCGCCCGTGACGCACTGGCTGTGCATGCGCACCAGGACGGGCTCGTCACCGCTGACGTCGCCCATGACCAGCGCCACGTGCTCGTCGGGGTCGGTCATGCTGCGATAGGCGATCGCCTTCCAGGAGCCGTAGGCCGTGGGGATCACGGTCTCCGTGACGCGCTCGACCAGCTTCTCGTGCTGCTGACGGTAGGCGATGAGCTGCTCGACACTGAGGATCTTGAGCCCGTGCCGCGCGGCGAAGCGCTTGAGGTCGGGCAGGCGCATCATCGTGCCGTCGTTGCGCATGATCTCGCACAGCACGCCTGCCGGGTACAGGCCCGCGAGCTTGCACAGGTCGACGGTCGCCTCGGTCTGACCGGCGCGCACCAGCACGCCACCCTCGCGGGCACGCAACGGGAACAGGTGGCCCGGCATGACGATGTCGCGCTTGGTCGACTCGGAGTCGATCAGCACCTCGACGGTGCGAGCGCGGTCGGCAGCCGAAATGCCGGTGGTGACGCCGGAGCGCGCCTCGACCGAGACGGTGAACGGCGTGCCGAACATCGAGCTGTTGTCCTGCGCGTTGACCATCATCGGGATGCCGAGCTCTTCGATGCGCTCAGCGGTCATCGGCATGCAGATCAGACCGCGGCCGTACCTGGCCATGAAGTTGATGTGATCGGCGGTGACGAAGTCGGCGGCCATGACGAGGTCGCCCTCGTTCTCGCGCGCCTCGTCATCGATTACGACGACAAAGCGTCCGGCGCGAATCTCCTCGATCGCTTCTTCGACCGTGGCCATGACGTCTTTGGCCTTGTCGTTCGTCTTCGCCTTTGAAGCGCGATCAGGGTCTGCTGCCGTGGTCATTAGAGGGGCCTTTCTGCCGGGCGGGAGTCTGTATCGAGGTAACGTTCGTCCAACAGTTGCTCGACATAGCGAGCGATGATATCTGATTCCAAGTTTACCCTATCGTTAGGGTTCAGGTTCATGAGATTTGTGTGTTCTTGAGTGTAGGGAATCAGCCCGACCGAGAAACCCTCGTCGTCGCGGTCGATCACGGTGAGCGAAGCGCCGTTGATCGCGATGGGGCCTTTGACGATGACGTAGCGCATGATCTCCGGCGGCGCCTTGAAGCGCGCCTCGACCGAATGCTCCTGCGGTGTGAAGCTATCCAGCGTGCCGGTGTGCTCGATCACGCCACGCACCAGGTGCCCGCCGACGCGACCGGCCAGCGTCAGCGCGCGCTCGAGGTTTACCGGATCCCCGACCTTGAGGTCGCCAAGGTTAGTGCGCTTGTAGGTCTCTTCGATGACGTTGGCGAAGAAGCCGTCCTCGTCGAAGTAGACCGCGGTGAGGTCGCAGCCGTTGACCGCGATGGAGTCGCCGAGGTTGGTGCCCCAGGTGACCTTCTTGGCGTTGATTACGAGACGCCCCGGCGCAATCGACCGGACGGTCCCTACTTCTTCGACGATACCTGTGAACACGTTAGCCCCGCCTCTGAATTCGCCCGTTATGTGTACGCGATCCTAAGGGCAACAAGACCAGCGGGCAAACGGACAAACGGCCCGTTTAAGGACAGATGGTGGTCTTCAGCCGAGGATGTCGTTAACAGCTATCGCTACGCCGGAGAAGGCGAGCGGCGCGATGTTTTCACCGCGACCGACGACATGCGTCTGCGTATAGCGGCCCTCCGACGGTTCTCGGTAATCTCGATGGCCTCGGCAGTGAAGTCGACAAGCCAGACTTCGGAAACGAGAGCCGAAGCATAGACCGGCAGCTTGATCGAGCGATCGATCTTCAGGGAGCTGTCCGACACCAGTGAGCGGGCAGCAAGAAAGCTTGGTCTGGCGTGTACGGATGATACGGTCGCATAACTAATGATCATCCGTACATGCCATATCGTCAATAAATAGACAGCGTCCTAGAGCATATCGGCGCGGGATTGCTCGGCTCGTGCGGCGCCGATCATCGTCTTGACCTGCTTCTCCTCCTCGGGCGGCGGCAGCACGGCCGGCATACCCAGCGATTCGATCCAGAGCTCTCGGCCCCAGCCTCGCGTGTGGTAGAGGTGCTCGTCCTCCTGGCCTTCGACCCTGGCGACGGCATCCTTGATCGCGCGAGCCTTGTCGCCTCGCATGACTTCGCCGACGTCGGCGAGCAGCGACCAGTTCTGATGGTCCTTCGTCTCGGCCAGCACGACGCACTCGGCTGCGACGAGCTGCGCTGCTTCCGGTGTCCCGGACTGCTGCGCCATCTGCATCGCCTTGAGCAGCGACTCGCCGAGGTGATGCACGACCTTGCGGCCGGGCGTCTCGCGCTTCGGGTCGAGGCCGAACGCCTGCAGGACGCCGAGGACGTGCTGCTCGTGCTCTCGCGTCTGCTCGAGGTACTTTTGCCACTCCTCCTTCAGATCGTCGTTCTGAGCGCAGGCAATCGCGGTCTTGTAGATCTTCTGGCCGCCCTGCTCCGTCTCGAGGGCCTGATAGAGCAGCTCGTGAACCTGTTCTTCTTTCATATCTCTCCTCCGTGCTGTGAACAGCGGGTTGTGCTTCGACGATAGGAGAGGCGGCGTGAACGAGGCGCCATCTGAGGTGCCACGCAGCTAACCGTAATCTTGCGATTGGCGAATTGCTATTCTTCCGGCCACTCCGGGTAGCCGGTTACGAGGATGTCCTCGCCGAGGCGCTCGACCGTCATGTCGCGCAGACGCGGCGCCTCGCGCATGTAGCGCGCGCCTCGGCCGGCGACGGCCGTCGGCGCATCGGCGGCGCCGACGATCATCGGCGCGATCACCGCGGTCACCTTGTCGACGAGGCGCTGATCGAACAGCGAGCCGTGCAACACGCCGCCGCCCTCGCAGAGCAGCAGCAGGATCTCGCGACGCCCCAACTCCTCGAGCAGGGCTCGCAGCGGTACGAGGCCGTCGGCGTCCGATGGCAGGACGAGCACCTCGGCGCCCGTCGATTCGATGCTCGAGCGCCAGCCTGCGGACGAGCGCTCAGTCGTGGCGACCAGCGTCTTCGACTCGCCGGCCAGCACCTTCGCCGTCACCGGGATGCGCCCCGTGCTGTCGACGACGACGCGCAGGGGCTGGCGCGGCGCCAATACTCCCTCGGGTCGCGCCGTGAGCTGCGAGTCGTCCACCGCGATGGTCGAGGCGCCGACCATGATCGCGTCGAGCCTGGGGCGGTTGGCGTGTGCCCAGCGCAGCGTCTCGGGGCCGCTGACCCAGCGCGAGTCGCCGCTGCCGGCCGCGATGCGACCATCCAGGCTGGCGGCGTACTTGACGACCACGAACGGCATGCCGGTGCGCCGCTGCTTGAGATACGCCTCGAGCAGGCGCGACGATTCCGCACCGCCGTCGCCGGTCTCGACGTCGATGCCGGCAGTGATCAGGTGGGCGCGGCCTTTGCCGGCTGTGCGCGGATCAGGATCCTCTATCGCCATGACGACGCGCGCAACGCCGGCGTCGATTAGAGCGTCGCAGCAGGGCGTGCGCGGCGTGCCATCACGTGAGACCCGATGGCTGCACGGCTCGAGCGTCACGTAGGCGGTGGCGCCACGGGCTTTGCTGCCGGCCTGCCGCAGGGCCGCGATCTCGGCGTGCGGCGAGCCGGGGCCCTGGTAGGCGCCCTCGCCGATTATCGTTCCGTCTTTGATCAGGACGCAGCCGACGGCCGGGTTGGGGCTGGTGTTGCCGTCCTGGGCGCGCGCCAACTCCAGCGCCTGGCGCATCGCCGCTGAGGGACCGCGTTGCTGCATCTGACTACTGACCGCTGCGACGCGGCCGGTGCGGCCTCGAGGGCAGGGAGTGGCGGAAATTGAGGTAGTAGCGGCTCGCCTCGGGCCCTTCCTGGCCCTGGTATTTGGACGACTCGGAGCCGTAGGGCTTCTCGGCGGGCGTCGTGAGCTGCATGAACGAGATCTGCGAGATCGGCATCGCGTAGTACAGCGTGATCGGCAGGTTGGAGATGTTGCGCAGCTCGAGCGTCAGGCGGCCCTTGAAGCCCGGGTCGACGAAGCCGGCCGTCGAGTGGACGATGAGCCCGAGACGCCCCAGCGAGCTCTTGCCGTCGAGGCGGCCGACGAGGTCGCTCGGTACTTCGACGCGCTCCAGCGTCACGGCCAGCACGAACTCGTCGGGATGCAGCATGAACGGCGCGCTCTCGTCGATCGAGATCAGCTCCGTGAGGTTCGACATCTCCTGCTTCACGTCGATGTACGGCAGGCGGTAGTTGCGGAAGACGCGGAACTCGCGGCCGAGGCGCAGGTCGATGCTGGCGGGCTGGAGGAAGCGCTCCTCCCACGGCTCGATGACCAGGTGGCCGGCGCCGATCTGCTCGCGGATGCTGCTGTCGCTGAGGACTGACGTGAGACTGCTCCCCGGGCGCCGGCGTCGACAAGCGGCGCACCTACGATTTCAGCGATTCTAACCGCGGCCCCGGACACGGGCAACGCGACGCAAAGGCGCAGGGGCGACCGTGCGGGTGGTCGCCCCTGCGATTGGCGGTCTGAAGACGCGACCTACTGAATCGCGTAGACCACCGAGACGTCGACCGTGATCTGGAGCTCACCCGGCTGCACCGGCGTCTGAGCCGAGGAGTCGGCGGCGCCGGCAGCCTGAGGGATCGCGAGGCGGGTTATCGGCGTCGGCGCGCTGGTCTCGGAGATCGAGAGCAGCTTACCGAGCTTCTCACCGGCTGCGTCGGCCAGCTGCTGGGCCTGAGCCTTCGCGGCCTTGACCGCGGCCTCGCGCGCCTGGTTCTTGAGGTCGGTCGGGTCGTCGATCGTGAAGTCGATGCTCTGGACGATGGCGTCGTTACCACCGGCCTTGACCGCGTCGTCGATCGCCGGGCCGGCCTTGTCGAGGTTACGAATCTTGGCCGTGACGACGTTGCTCACCGTGTAGCCGGTAATCGTCGGCGTGCCGGTCTTCGAGTAGTCGTACTGCGGCTGGACCGTGAACTGAACGGTCTGAATGTCCTTGTCGGCGACACCGTTCGACTTCAGCGAACTGATCACGCCGGTCTGCGCTGTCGCGGCGGCAGAGCGCGCGTCTTCGACGGTCGTGCGCGTTGCCTGCACGCCCACCGTGAGTACCGCGACGTCCGGCTTGCCGGTGACCTTGCCCTCGCCAGTGGCGGTGACGCCCGTCAGGTTCTGCGACGAGGTCTGGACTATGGTGTCGCCTTTGCCGCTGCAGGCCAGCGCCAGCATCGCAACGGCGGCGATCAGCGGTAGTAGTACGTATTTTCGTTTCATTGTCAGCTGTCTCCCCTGAGCTTGAGACGCGGCCAGAAGAACACGAAGAAAGTCGAGCTCAGGAAGGCCGCGCCGGCGAATATTTCAAGAATGCGCAACGTGGATGGACCGGAGCCAGTGCCGTTTGCGGGCTGCGCCACCGGCTGAACGGCAGGCGTCTCGGCGGCGCCGAACACGTTCGGCCCGGACGCTCCCGAGTCGGCGGAGCCCGACGCGGAAGCAGCGGATCCGGCCGATGTAACGCCCGACGTGGGCGGCGGAACGGCGCCGTTGGGCGAGCTCGCGTTCGGTGCAATCGGCGCTGCGAACGTCGTTAGCGGCGTAGCGTCCGCAGGCGCCGAACCCTGAGTGCCGGGCGCCGGAGCCTGGGCCGCGCCGGCGCCCGCGCTGGGCGTCTCCGGCGTAAAGCCCTGAACGGCCGGCGCAGTCACCGCCGAATCGGTCGCCACCGCCTGGCGGTCGGCAGTCGTCTTCAGCGCTCCCGCCGACTCGTTGTGAGTAGACGAGGCCGAGTTGGAGGTGAAGCTACCGAGATCCACGACGAGCAGCGCCACGAACACAGTAAGAGCGATCGCGGGCGCAAACGTCAGGGCGAACCGCCGTGGCGGCTGCGCCGGGATGCGTTCGCGCGCATGCTCCGGTCCAAGAACGAAGGAGCGTCGGGGCGTCTCGCGCGGCATCGCAGCGAGCATCGACTTGGCAGAGCGCAGATCCTCAAGCAGCGCCGAGCATGCCACGCAGCCGGCCAGATGACGCTCGACGGCGCTTGCCTGTCGCGCGTTCAGCTCGCCGTCCAGATAGGCGGAGAGCTGTTCCTCCGGGTGATCGCTGCGTCTAAACCAGCCCATGCTTCCTCACTGTTCAGGACGAAATCGTCCCGGTAAAAGTTCCGGTTCGCGCTGCATGAGCTCCCGGAGCTTGAGTCTGGCGCGCGAGATGCGCGACTTCACGGTACCGAGCGACGTATTCATCGCGACGGCGATCTCCGAGTAATCGAGGCCCTCGACGTCACACAGCACGACGGCGGTGCGCTGGTCCTCCGGCAGCAGGTCGAGCGCGGTCTGCAGCGAACGGCTCAGCTCCGCGTTGAGCGCCATCGCTTCCGGTGATGGGTCTGCGGCGGGAGGTTCCGGCACACCGGCCTCGAGAGCACTGTCGAGAGACGAGGCCGGGCGGCGGACGCGGCGTCGCAGCTCATCGCGGCACTGGTTGGCGGCGATCCGCAGCAGCCAGGGCTTGAACGACTCGCCGCGGAAGCTCTCGATGTTGCGCCAGGCGGAGATGAAGGCCTCCTGGGCGGCGTCTTCCGCCGACTGCGCGCCGCCGAGAATGCGGTAGCAGAGGTTATAGACCTGCGACTCGTGCTCAACGACCAGCTCGTTGAAGGCAGCGAGGTCTCCCCGGCGGGCGCGTAACGGGCGGTCGTCGACGCTTGCCACGGTTCGATTCAAGCCGGACGCCGGTTGCGTGTCAATGCGGCTCGACTGCGGCTTTTCGCGTGCGACGATTATGGCTATGCTGCGGGAGCAGATGCCCGCCCTGCCCGCCTTCCTCGACGACATCGCCAGAGCGCGCCGGCGCGACCCGCTGGCGCCCGTAACCGTGATCGTGCCCTCGCACGTCGCGGGGATTCAGCTGCGCCGCCGTCTGGCCGAGCTCGGGCCGTTTGCGGGAGTGCGCTTCGAAACGCTGCTGCGCCTCGCCGAACTACTGGGCGCCGGAGACCTGGCACAGGCGGGGCGTGCTCCCCTCGCACGCCCGATTGGCGACTACCTCGCCGCGCAGATCGCGCGTCAGGCGCGCGCCGACCTGGCGGATGTGCGCGACCTGCCGGGTTTCGCGCGTGTGTTGCGCCAGACGTTCCAGCGCATCAGACGAGGCGGCTTCCGGCGCGCCGAAGAGGTGCCCATTGGTCTGGGCAGCGGACTTCTGGGCGAGGTCGTGCGTCTGTACGGGCTGTTCCGCGCCGCCTCGAGCGCCTTCTACGACGACGAAGACCTGCTCGACGCGGCGACCGACGCCGTCAACGAGCGCCGCGGCGCCCTGCTCGACGAGCTCGGCGACGTGTATGCGCTGCCGCCGGGCGCCCTGAGCGCCGGCGCGGAGCGGCTGCTGACGGCGCTGCGCCGGGCGGTTGGCGCGTCCCACTACAAGACGGTCGACGACGCGACTTCGAACGCCGACACCGGCTTCGTACTCGCCCCAGACCCCGCCAGTGAGGCGCGGGAGGTGGCGCGCGAGGTGCTGCAGGCGCTGCGCGACGGCTGCGGCCTGCACGAGGTCGCGGTTTTTCACGGTGCCGACCAGTCGTACCGGGCGCTGCTCGACGCGGCGTTCGAGAGCGCCGGCATCCCGATCGCCGCGATGCCGGGCACGCCGCTGAGCGAGACGCCTGCCGGACGCGGAGTGTTGGCGCTGGCCGAGCTGCCGGTGCACGACTACTCCCGCACCCTGACCATCGATTGCCTCAGCCTGGCGCCGCTGCGGCCCGTCCTGCCCTCCGAAGACGGCAACGTCGTCGCGCAGCCGGCCGTATGGCGACGCCTGGCCCGCGAGGCAGGCATCACGCAGGGCGCGGCGCGCTGGCACAGCGGGCTCGGCTCGCTGATCACGGACCTCGAGGCCGAGATTGCGGACCGTCACGAAGACGACGAGCGGCGCGAGCGCTACGCGGCAGAGCTGGCGCGCGTGCAGGAGCTACGTTCACTGATTGGCGCCCTGACGGCGCGACTCGAGCCGCTGCGACGACCGCAGCCCGCGGCCACGTTCATCGAGGCGTTCAAGGCGATCGTCGACGCCTACCTCGACCCCGATGCGGCGGCGCTGGCAGAGGTTCTGGCGCAGATCGAGCAGCTCGGCACGATCGACGCGGTCGGCGGCAGCTTCAGCCTCGATAGCTTTGCCGCCGCCCTGCGCGCCAACCTCGAGGCCGCCTACCACCGCGAGGCCTCGCTGGGCGAGGGCGTGCTGGTCGCCGACTACCGCATCGCAACCGGTCTGACCTTCCGGCGCGCTATCGTCTGCGGCGCCTATGAGGGCGTGTTCCCTGCCGGTCCGCCGGCCGAAACGCTGGTCGCAGACTCGCACTGGGCGACGCTGCAGTCGCGCGGCCACGCGATGCTCGAGGACGCCGAGCTGCGCTCGCAGAGGTCGCGCGAGCAGGCGCTTCGGGCCGCCAACGTGGCGTCGGAGCGCATCGTCTGGACGGCGCCGCTGCAGGCCGCGGGCGCCGGGCGCGAGCACTACCCTTCGCAGGTTATGTTAAGCGCATCTCAAAGGCGCTCCGAGGAGATACGCAGCGCCAGCGAGCTGCGGCGCGCCGCCTCCACCGCGTGGCTGCGACGCCCGGCCTCTCCTCTCGCGGCGCTGCTCACCGGCCCGGTGCTGGACGCGACAGAGCTGCGTATCCGCGCCAGCCTCGTCGCGCGGCGCGAGGGTCGCAGCTTCGACGCGCGGCCGATTGCGACGGCGCTGACGCTACTGCGGTCGCGGCGCAGCGGACGCTTCGGCGAGTACGACGGCAACCTCTCGGCGCTGGCCGGCGAAGACCTGATCCCGCGCGGCACCGTCTCCCCGACGACGCTGGAGTACTACGCCGCCTGCGGCATGCGCTACTTCCTCGGCGCCGTGCTGCGGTTGCGCCCGCCAGAGGAGCCGGAGGAGCGCGACATGCTCGACCCGGCGGAGAAGGGCACCATCGTGCACGCGGCGTTGCAGGAGTTCTTCACGATGCAGCAGGCTAGCGGCCGCCCGCGCGTCAACGAGGCCTGGAACGAGGGCGACCGCGACACTTTGCTCAACATACTGGAGCGCCGCCTCAACGAGGCTCACGAGCGCGGGCGCACCGGCCTCGACGTGTTCTCCGAGCACGAGCGACGCCGGCTGCGCGCCGATCTTTCCGCGTTCCTCGATCAGGACACGGCGTTTCGGCAGGAGACCGGCGCCGTGCCGCGCAGCTTCGAGATCAACATTCCGGAGACGGAGGTGTCCGGCCTGCGCCTGCGCGGCATCGTCGACCGCATCGACTGGTCGCCCGACGGTCGTAGCGCCTGGGTGATCGACTACAAGACGGGCGGCACCAGCAGCTACGACGGCATGAAGGACGACGACCCGCTGGCCGGCGGCACCAGGCTACAGCTGCCGGTCTACCTCGCAGCTGTGCCGGGCGTCGAGCACGCGACACCGCTCTACTGGTTCATCAGCAGCGCCGCCGAGTTCGCTCAGCGCGAGTTCAAGACCACGGACGAGAACCTGCGCCGCTATCGCGAGACCCTGGGTGCGATCCTCGAAGGGCTACAACGCGGCGCCTTCCCGGCCAACCCCGGCGAAGAGAACACGTACTACGGCGGCTGGGAGAACTGTACATGGTGCGACTTCAACCGCATCTGCTCGCGCCGCCGCGACGATGAGCTGATCGAGAAGCTGAGCGACGTCACGCTGCAGCCGTGGTTGCGCGTCGGCCACGTGGCGCGCGGAGAGACGCCATGACCTCGACGCCCGACTTCGCCCTGGCGGACAAGCTGGCGCGCGACCAGATCGCGACGCTGCTTAACGAGACGCTGTTCGTCGAAGCGGGCGCCGGCACCGGCAAGACGGCAGCGCTGGTCCAGCGCTACCTGTCGCTGGTGCTCGCAGGACGCAGCGTCGAGCGCATCGTGGCGATTACGTTCACGGACAAGGCAGCGGCCGAGCTGCGCGACCGCGTGCGGCAAGGCCTCGAAGCGAAGCTTCAGGACGACTGCACGGCGCAGGAGCGGCAGCGCATCGAGACGGCGCTGGCCGGCCTCGACCGGGCGCAGATCTCGACGATCCACGCCTTCGGGCAGATGCTGCTGCGCTCGCTGGCCGTGCGCGCGGGCATCGACCCCGCGTTCGAGGTCGAGGACGCTGTGGCGGCGGAGCGACGCTTCGAGGAACGCTGGCGGCGCTATCTCGACGGCCTCGGCAGCGACCGCGACGCCATCGATGCGGTCGGGCGCGTGCTCGACCTCGGGCTGAACACACGCAACCTGCAGACGCTGGCGCACGCCCTGTGGTCGCACTCCGAGCTCGCCGACAAGCTGCGCGCCGACCCGCTGACCGCACCGGACGACGCCGCGTGGCCGGACCTGCACGCCCTGCGCGAAGACCTCGTTTCGTTGCCTATGTCGCACGTGCCCGACGACGACCGGCTGCTGAAGCAGTTGCGCCAGGCGCGCGACATGCTCGAGGACCTGATCGCGACGCCGCGTGAGGAACGAGACGCTCGTCTCGTCGCGCTGATGAGCAAGGCGCCGCAGATGAAGAACGGGCGTCAACCCAACTGGGGCGGCAAGGACAGGCTCGAGGATGCGAGGGCGGTCGGGCTCAAAATTGTCAGCGACCTGCAGGCAACGCTGGACGCGTTGCGCTCTCGTGCCCTGGCCGACGTGCTGCCGCTGGTCGTGAGCTTCGTCATCGAGGAGACGCGGGCGCGGGCGCGCGAGGGCCGTCTCGTGTTCGACGACCTGATCCTGCGCGTGCGCGACGCCCTGCTCAACGACCGCGACGCGCGCATCGACCTGCGTCAGCGATTCGACACCATCCTGATCGACGAGTTCCAGGACACGGACCCGCTGCAGGCCGACATCGCGCTCGCGTTCGCGACCAACACGGAGAACGGCCTCCCGGAGCCGGGACGCCTGTTCGTGGTCGGCGACCCCAAGCAGTCGATCTACCGCTTCCGTGGCGCCGACATGGCGTTTTACGCCGGCGCCAAGCAGACGCTGGAAGACGCCGGCGCGCGCCAGATCGACCTGTCGCTGAACCGTCGTTCGCAGCCGGGCGTGCTCGACTGGGTCAACGCGGTATTTCGCGGCGTCATCGGCCCCGGCCTCAACGAAGAGGTGCAGCCGCCGTACAAGGACATCGGGCCGTTTCGCCACGACGACCTCGCGGGCCCGGCGGTGTCGTGGATCGGCGAGGCGCTTCCGATCGCCGCGTCGCAGGTGCGCCAGCTCGAAGCGCGACACATCGCCGCGCACTGCCGCGATGCCGTCGCGCAGGGCTGGCAGGTCGCCGGCCGGGACGGCAGCGTGCGCCCGGCGCGCTACGGCGACATCGCGGTGCTGCTACCGGCGCGCACCAGCCTGCCGCCGCTGGAGCGCGCCCTCGCCGCCGAAGGCATCCCGTATCGTGTCGAGGGCGGCAGCCTGGTCTACGCCACGCAGGAAGTGCGCGACCTGATCAACTGCCTCACAGCTATCGACGACCCCAGCGACGACGTCGCCGTGGTCGCGGCGCTGCGCAGCCCGGCCTACGCCTGCTCCGACGTCGAGATCGCGCGCTACCGGCGCGAGGGTGGCTCGTTCAACTACCTCTGGCCCCAGCTCGATGCGGAGCATGGTCGCGTCGCCGAGGCGCTGCGTGACCTGCGCGGCTGGCACGCCGAGCGCCGCGTCCGTCCCCTGGCGTCGCTGGTCGAGCGCTTCATCGCCGCGCGACGCCTGGTCGAGATCGGGCTCGTCGATTCGGGCAACCGCAACGCCTTCCGCCGTGCCCGCTTCCTGGTCGAGCAGGCCCGCAGCTTCGAAGCCGGCGGCCCCGAGAGTCTACGAGCCCTGGTCGAGTGGCTGGAGCGCCGCGCCGGCGACGCCATCCTCGACCACGAGGGCGCCGGCCTGGACGACGACGAGGACGCCGTGCGCGTGCTGACGATTCACGCCGCCAAGGGCCTCGAGTTCCCTATCGTTTTCCTCATGGGCCTCGGCACGCCGCCGCGCGCCGACACGCCGATCTTCGGGCACGACCTCGACACCGACCGCATCGCGGTGCGCGTCGGCGCCGTGTCGCGCAACGCCGTGTTCCGCCTCGGACCGGTCGAGGACGTCAACCAGCACGAGCGCCTCCACGCCGACGCCGAGCGCGATCGCCTGCTCTACGTCGCGACAACGCGCGCCCGCGACCACCTTATCGTGTCGTTGTTCCATAAAGACGGCACTACCTACTGTGCCGCCGCGAAGCTGATCCTGCACGGCGCCCGCGAGCACGCCGAACCGCTGCCGCCAGTCGATCTCGCGATCGCGGCGCCCGCGAGCCCCTTCGCCACACTCGACATCGAAGCCTCCGACCTCGACGAAGACGCCTTCGAGCTCGAGCGCGCCGCCCTGGTCACGAGCGCGAGGCTGCAGCGCTACACGAGCGCCACCGCCCTCGGCCGCCACGGCGCGGAGCCGGAGCAGGAGGAGCGCGAGGACGAGACGGAGCCGTGGTCTCGCGGACGCGCCGGCACCCACCTCGGCCGCGCCGTGCACGCAGCGCTGCAGAGCCTGCCCTGGGACGCG
Source organism: uncultured Chloroflexia bacterium (assembly GCA_963732945.1). Taxonomy (GTDB): domain Bacteria; phylum Chloroflexota; class Dehalococcoidia; order DSTF01; family WHTK01; genus WHTK01. The sequence continues at coordinate 226,178 of CAVTBL010000004.1, read as the reverse complement.
GACGACGCGGCAATCGTGGCCGTCGCAAACGCCCAGTCCGTCGCTGAAGCGGTTCCGCAGCGCGCCGAAGAGGCCGCGCAGCTGATTCGCGCCGCCCTTTCGACCGGCGCAGCGCGGCGGGCGCGAGGCGCGAACCGGGCGCTGCGAGAGGTACCGTTCGCCCTGGCGCGCGACGGCGTCATCCTCGAAGGCTACGTTGACCTGCTGATCGAGAGCGACGACGGCATCGAGATCGTCGACTGGAAGACGGACCATATCGCGCCGAACGCGGTCGAGGCCCGCCTGCGCGAATACGAGCTGCAGGCCGGCGTCTACGTGCTCGGGATCGAGGCCGCGACCGGCCGCAGCGTCTCGCGCGTCACCTACGTCTTCGTCTCCGCCGACCGGGAGGTCGCGATGCCGGACCCGGCGTCGTTACGCGACGCGGCGCTGCAGCGCCTGGCGGCAGAAGCTACGCCAGCCTGAGCTCTGGGAAATAGCTGCCGTAGAAGCCGCGATCGCGCGTGAGCAGCTGATCGGCGTGATGCAGAGCGTGGGCGCCGATCATGAAGTCGGCCAGGACGTGCTGTCGCGGGCGCAGGTTGATGCCGCAGTTGATGCAGGCGGTCGGGTTCGCCGTACCACATTGCGGGCAGACCAGACCATCGGGACGGCGTCGAAGGTAGGTCATCCATGCCTTACCAGCGCTGAACAATGTCGCATCGTCAGACAAGCTGAGTTCCGTTCGAGTGTCTCCGAGGAACGCGTCGAGCCATTCCTTGGCGTCGAACCGCACGGCGAGCTCCGCGTAGGTCACCTCGCTAATGACAATGCTGCCCTGATTCCATGCCTCTGCTAGAGCACGATCTGACTCATCGGCGTGGGGTGCATCGGGTGTGACGAGATCGAGGAGTATGTTTGTGTCGACGGCGGTGATCACCGTCCACGCATCTCCTCGATCATCTCATCTACGTCTTTGCCACGAAGGTGCTTCAGATAGCCCTTGTATTTCGTGAACGGTGACTCCGTCACAGGCCGCACTATTTTGAACGCACCATCCTCGCGCACGAACTCGATGTCGTCGCCGGGCTTGAGGCCGAGCTCCTCGCGCAGTTCTTTCGGGATCGTGATCTGGCACTTGCTAGTGATGTGTGCCCTCATGCGCGTCTTCCGCTCCATTACACACCCTCCTTACACAATGGTAAGGCAGACGCGTAAGGCGCTCAAGCGCCCGGAGCGCAGGCCTGCATCACGGCGCGCGTCGAGTCGATGCCGGGGCGGGCGTTGACGACGCGGACCATCGCGATATCGAGGCCCTGTGCGAGCTTGCGGAAGTGCGCCGCCGCACCGGCCGGTTTGCCGAAGTAACCGACCGCCAGGCACAGCGCCGCCGGGATCGCGTCGACGATCTCGTCCTGAGGCGCGTTGCGGCGGCGCATGTCGTCGATGCGCGCCAGGTCGTCGGCGAAGCCCATGCGCTCGAAGTTGGCGCGATAGCTGCGCGCGGGCGTCCCCGGCGGTGCGTTGCCGACAGCGTAGAACATCATCGCGCGGGCGTAGGCGCGGCGCGCAACGTCCTCGTCCTCGTCGACGCAGACGCGGATGTACTCGGCCATCTTCACCTCGGAGGGGTCGCGGCCGGCGCGCGCGGCGCCCTCGGCGACAAGCTCGCGGCTCCGCGCCACCTGCTCGGATGTGCACCAGTTGAGGCAGAGGCCGTCGGCGCACTCGCCGCCGAGTCGCAGCATCTGCGGCCCCAGCGCGCCCAGGTAGACCGGCGTCTGCTGCGGCGGGTTGATCCCGAGTCGGGCGCCGTGCAGCGAGACGTTGTCGCCCTCGTAGTCGACGGCTTCGCCGCGCAGCAGCGTGCGAATTGTCGTCAGGTAGTCGCGCATCAGGGCGATCGTTGAGGTGCCACGCAGGCCCCAGGTGCGCCGGTAGTTCGGCAGGTCGGCCTGGCCGCTGCCGATGCCGAGGATGAAGCGCCCGCCCGTAATCTTGCTCAGCGTACCGGCGCTGGCGGCGAAGCCGAACGGGCTCTGCACGCCGACCGGGAAGACGCCGATACCGGTCGTCAGGCCGCCGGCGACGACGTCGCGTGTTGCCGCCCAGCGCAGGTGACAGAGATGGAACGAGTCCTCGCCGGAGCCGGCCGGCGTCCAGACCTGCTGGTAGCCCAGCCCCGCCGCTTCGGACGAAATCTGCGCCTGCTGCTCGTAGTCGAGACCCAGGGTTGGGTCGAGTCCGATGCCGATCTCCACGCGTCGCTCCTTTCTGGCTTCGTCCCGGGTTGCGTCGTCGATTCTACGTCACACCGCTGCCAGCCAGCCGCCCGCGAACAGCACCGACGCCAGCGCGACCAGGCGAAACGCCCACACATAGGCGGCGCGACTGCCCGCGCGAGCGTAAACGAAGCCTACGACGACGATCAGCGTCACGTAGGCGATGAGTGTGGCGACCAGCAACGTCGTGTCGTAGTGCAGCCAGATCAGGCTCGTATCGAGCGCGACGAAGGGCGCCAGCAACGCAACGAAAATGCCGGCCAGCGTCCGTCCGCGTCCCAGCACCACGACGGCATTGCGCCGGCCCGCCGCCGTGTCCGTCTCGAGGTCCGGCAGCAGGTTGGCGAAATGGGCCGCAACGGCCAGCGGCGCCGCCGATCGGGTACAGCAGCAGGAAGTCGCCGCGGTAGACGTCGAGGGCGCTCCAGACGAAAGGTGGCAGCGCCGCAAAGGCGACGATGAACGGCAGGGCGCTGAGCCGCGTGTCCTTGAGCCCCAGGTTGTAGACGAGCCCCGCAGCGGTACCGATGACCAGCAGCAAGAACGGCACGAGCCCCAGAGAAACGCCCTCGCCAACTGCACCGAGCAGCGCTACGACGACCGCAACTCGGAGCAGACGCGGATCGACGAGCCCTGACGGGATGGGCTTCGATGGCTGATACACGGCGTCGGACTCGCGGTCCAGGTAGTCGTTGCTCCAGCCGATTGCGAGCTGCGAGTAGAACATGGCGAGCAGGACACGCAATAAGCGCCCCAGGTCTGGACTGCCGCCCGCCGATGCCACCCCGATCAGCGCCGTGAGAGCCATCACCATCGCCAGCGGGTACGGGTGACAGGCGCCGATCCAGCCACGGATAAAGGCGGTGCGGCCGGTTCGTGCCATGAGTCAGGACGGCTTAGTAATGAGGCGCGTCTTGCGGCGGCTCTCGCGGGTCGAACGGCTCGTAGGCGTCGTAGTCCGGCTCGTCGTCGTACCAGCTTCGATGAGGCTCTTCTTCGCGACGCGCGAACACGCCCGTCAGGTACAAAGCCGAGAGTGCGATCACGGTGACTGCGAGAGCGTTACGCAGACCGAGCCAGGCGCCGTCGCGCAGGATGAGCGCGATCTCCTTATCCACGACGCTGCTCAGCGAGGCATGGAGGAAGTGCGCCGCGATCCAGATCAGCAGCGCCCCAATCGCCGCAACGCCGCCGCCAACGGCAAGGCCCGGCAGCGGCGAATGACGCGCGTACAGCTGCGCCACGCACACGGCGAGCAGGATCAGCCCGGTAATGAACAGAACGGTGCGCCAGAAGGAGTGCGCGCCCGAGCCCGTGAGGTTGATCGCCCAGCGCACCGGGTCGGTGACGCTGAGGTGCGATTTGCCCAGCTCGTCGTGCACCGCGCCGGACCCGTCGCGATACAGCACAGCGCCCATCGCATGCATGATCGTGGCTTCGAGCTGCTGATCGCTCGCGTTTGAGATCTGGTCTGCCGGGATCGTGACGTCGATCGGCACGTCGGGCAGAGTCAGCGGTGTGTTGGGGCGGTCACGCGACAGCAGGCTGAGGTCCTCGCGATGGGTCGGCAGCCAGCGGTCGAGCTCGATCAGGGCCGATCCGAGCCGTCCCTCGAAGCGGACGCCGGCCGTTGCACTCGTGATCTGGTAGCCCGCCAGCGCGAACAGGGTGACTACGGTGAGCAGGGCGGTGATGAGGCCGGCAGACGATCCTCGCACGGCGCCTAGAGCCGCACGACCCGAAGGCCCGAGACGCGATCGTGCAGGGGGCGGCGCTGCGAATCGACCAGCGCGAACACGAAGCTCGCGAGCGGTCCGACGAGGCAGAGCAGCGTCATGGCCAGCGCCAGGATAAGAACGAGCTCGTTCTCCGCCAGCGCGATGCCCAGGAAGGCGACGAGCATCCAGGGGCCGGCGAGGATGGGATGGAAGATCAGCGGGTGCAGCGTCACCAGGTAACCCAGCACGCGTCGATAGCGCGGCGCCTGCCCGGTCTCATCGATGATCTGCAAACCCATGACGTAATGACCGACGGTATGCCCGAGTCGACCGCACACTATGAAGTTGAACAGGAGCCAGGCCGGCCACGTCGCGAGCAAGATGGCTGAGAACAACCACTCCTGCGTGTCCGAGATTGTTTTACCGCCGCTGCCGGTACCGACGAGGATGACGAGGCCGGCGAACACTGTAAACAGCGTCGCGAAGCCAAACAGAACCGCCGTATCGATCAGGTACGCGAGGACTCGGGAGCCGAACGCATCCCTGCCATCGGCTTCGGCGTAGCGGGAATCCGCGCCGGAGCTAATCGCGATCCCCGGCGCCGCAAGCCTCTCCGCCATCGCGCCTCGATTATAGCATCGGGGTGCCAGCCGTCCTTGCTGGCTCGAAGCAGCGCAACGTACCGTGGACGTATGACGAGCCGCGTCGCACAGATTCGCGAGCATCTGCCCAACGGACGCGCCGTCGCCAGAGGCATCGTGGTCTTGCTGGTGCTCGCAGCGCTGTTCGGCGCCTGGGGCATCGACGCCGCGCTGTCGATCAAGCCCGGACCGAACCAATACAGCATCGTGACATGGGAAGCTCAGAACTTCCCCGGCAAGTGGCTCTACCTCATCGGGCGGCCGTTGCGCAGCCATCGCAGCGAAGCCCAGCAGGACGCCGACATCCAGCGCTTCTTCGCACTCGACCGCGATATCGAGTCGCTTCAGAACCAGATCAGCGACGCTGCCCAGCGCGGCGAATCACTTGACGCGGCTATGGCGGCCGGCCTCGCGGCGAAGCAGAAGCAACGCGACAACCTCGAGAACGAGGTCGAAGCAACGATCGAGGGTCGGCTCACGGCCGTGATCAAGCAGGAGGGGCTGACGCGCAACTTCGGCGTCGAGCTCGTCTGGCCGCCCGTCGACTTCGAGTTCGCCGACGCGCCGCGCACGCTGGCGGTCTCGCCGCGAAACCGGATCAAGCTCACCGGCACCAGCCTGCTGCGCCCCGACCTCAGCCTCAGCAAGGTGGAGCAGATCGAGACCGAAACGCAGCAGAAGCAGAACGTCTCAGCGCTGGCGTTTCCCCTCGGCGGCCTCGGCGCGTATCCGACGATCATCGATTACCCGGACGACTACGCGAGCGCGCTGACGCTGATCGCGCACGAGTGGACGCACAACTACCTGTTCTTCCGGCCGCTGGGCTTCAACTACTACAAGAACAACGACCTCCAGACGATGAACGAGACGACGGCCGATCTCGTCGGGCATGAGTTGGCGCAGGCCGTCCTCGCCCGCTGGCCTGCCCTCCCGGAGCCGCCCTGACCTCGCAGGCCGCGCAGGCCGCGCAGCCCGCACAGCCGGCGGCGCCGCAGGTAGACGCCGGCGCGGTGCTGCGTCAGCTACGCGGCGACGTCGACAAGCTGCTGGCCGCGGGCAAGATCGACGAGGCGGAGGCGCTGATGGAGCAGAGACGCCAGGAGCTCGCGTCGAAGGGCTACTACATCCGCAAGATCAACCAGGCGTACTTCGCCTTCCTCAACCTCTACGCGGGCGAGGCCGGCAGTCCGGCAGCCGTCAACCCGATCGGCCCCAAGATCGACGACCTGCGCAAACGCAGCACTTCGCTGAGGCAGTTCGTTGCCATCGTCGGCGGTCTCAGCAGCGCGCGAGAGCTCGACGCGGCGCTGGCACGCCTGCCCTGACTGCCCGTCTGTTTAGCAGGCGGCTGTCGGACGGTTACGCGGAGCGCGCTGGATTCTCTGAAGCCACCGCGCAGTCCGCCGCCATGCTAATGGTCTAGTGCGGACCCACCGTAGCCGGCGCTGACGTCGGCGCGGGCGTCGGGTGTCGCTGTCGTCGCGGGCGGGTCCTGGTTGACCGAGACCACGACCGGGTAGGTCAGCTCGCCCTTCTTCGAGTCCTGCGACCACAAGCCGTAGCGTGTAGATGCCGGGATCGAGGTTGGTCACGTCCCAGACGCCGACCGTGCCGCCTTGCACCGAGAACGGCGCCGTGAGGATCTGCGTCCATGTCGTCGGGTTGTTGCCCATCCCGTATTCGAGACGGTAGCCCGTGATGCTGTCCGAGAACGCACGTCCGACAATAGGCGTGACGCCGGTCAGCTTCGTGTTGGGCTGCGGCGAGTAGATGATCGCCGGCGAGTTCGGGTCGACCGCTACCGGCGAGCCGGGCGCAAACTGCCCATCGCTCACCTCGGTCGGCGCCATATCGACGCCGAGCGCCTTGGCCCAGTCAGACCACGCCTTCTTCTCGTCGGCGGTTTGCTGCTGGTCCTTCGGCACCACGAGCATCGTCTTCTTCTGGATGAGCTGCGGCGGCGTGTTGGGAGCCGCAAGCTTGCCGTTGCGGATGTCGATCGAGACGTTGCTGCCACCAGGTGTCGTCCTTGGTCGGCACGTCCTTCTTGACGAACAGGTCGGTCGAGGTCTTGCCGCACAGCGCAGTAGGCTTGAGCCCGGACGGTACGCAAACGGTGCCCTGGACTACGTCGTCGGGCTTGACCATCGGCGTCGGCTTGATGTCGAGCGTCTTCTCGGCGTTAGCGAAGGCATTGGCCATGGCGTGATAGGCGAGGTCGCTGGAGAAGAGGTCATGCACACAGCTGTTGTCCGAGTTGCCGGCCCAGATACCGACCACGAGGTCCGGCGAGTAGCCGAAGGCCCACGTCTCGCCGATCTTGCCGCCACACTTCGGGTCGTCGTCGTTGTAGGGCTGGCTGGTGCCCGTCTTCACGCCGGCCGTGTAGCCCGGAATCTGAATGCCGCTGCAGCCGAACGTCTTACACTCCGCGGACCCGTCGGTGAGGATGCTCCAGATTAGATACGTGTAGCCGGGGTCGATGACCTGGGCCTGCTTCTTCTTCTGATTGTAGTCCCACAGCGTCTCGTTCTTGTTGTCCGTCACCTTGAGGATCGAAACGGGGTCGACCTGGCGCTCGTCGGCGTCGTGGGGCTTGAGCGGCTCCTGGCCGCGCATCTGGCCCTCGTTAGCCAGCGTCGAGTAGCCGTACATCATCTCTTCCAGCGTGACGCCGACGCCGCCGGTCGCGATCGCCGGGCCGTAGCCGCTTGCCGCCGCCGCGCAGCCGTCCACCCTGAACGAGTCGACGAAGCCCAGCTTGCGCGCCTCGACCACGATGTTCTGCGGTCCGACCGCCGCCGCGGCCTTGTCGGCCGGGATGTTCAGCGAGTTACCGAGCGAGAAGCGAACCGTCACCGGGCCTGAGAAGTCATGCGTTGGGTTGGAGGGAACGAAGGGCGGCGCACCGGGGCCGCCTGGGTAGGTAACCGGCGCGTCAAGGATCATCGTGCCGGGGCCCCAGCCCAGGTCCTGGAAGGCCGTGATGTAGGCGAACGGCTTGAACGACGATCCGGGCGAGTTACACGCTGTCGCGTTGTTGTTCTTGCCGAGGATGTCGGCGTTGAAGTAGTCGCGGCTGCCGATCATGACCAGGATCTCGCCGGTCTTCGGGTCCATGATCATCATCGAGCCGTTATGGCTGCCCGATTGCGCCTCCTACTTCTCGATCTGCGCTCTCCATGATCTGCTGCGTCTGGTTCTGCAGATTGAGATCCAGCGTCGTGGTCACGACGAGGCCCTTGGTATACAGCGCCGTGCAGCCTTCGCCGGGCCGCCCGATCAGCGGGCTGTGCGTACCCGCGATGACCTCTTTCTGGAGGTCGGCGATCTGCGGGCAACCCAGCATCGTGCGTAGCTGAGGCTCGATGTAGTTGAGGACGAAGTGCGGCGCCAGGATCTGGAAGCTGTGCTCGCCGACCTGGACGTCGGCGGTGCGCGCGGCGGCCACCTCGGCGGGATCGACCTGGTAGTAGGCGTTCTCGCCGATCTGGATGCGGCCCTGACGCTCCATCAGGTCCAGCACCTCGCTGCGGCGTTGCTTGGAGGCCTCGGGCTGGCTCACCGGGTCGTAGGCGGCGGGCGACTGCGGGATGCCGGCCAGCGTCGCGGCTTCGGCGAGCGTGAGGTCCTTGGCGGGCTTGCCGAAGTAACCCTCCGACGCCGCCTCGACGCCGTTGTAGACGCCGCCGTAGCTGATCTGGTTGACGTACCACTCGAGGATCTGCGACTTCGAGTAATCCTTGGTCAGCTCCAGCGAGTAGACGATCTCTTTGACCTTGCGCGAGACCGAGCGCTGCTGCCGCTCGTCCTCCGGGATGTAGACGTTCTTCACCAGCTGCTGCGTGATCGAGCTGCCGCCGGAGCCCTCGAACACGGCGGAGCCGCCGATCCCGGCGTTCTCGAGCACCGCGCGGGCCAGGCCCGGGATGTTGACGCCGGGGTTCGTGAAGAAGCTGTTGTCCTCGGTCGCGATCGTCGCGGCGAGGAAGGCCGGCGAAACGTCTGCGATCTTGACGGGCCGTCTCAAGCCAGACTTGTCGTCGACGTACTCGTAGAGCAGCGTGCCGTTGCGGTCGTAGATCTTGGCGCCGTACGAGGGCTGGTTGATCGCGAGCTCGTCCGGGGCGACCAGCTTGTCGGCGTAGTTGTGGTAGATCGTCAGGGCCGCGACGCCGCCCACGCCCACGCCGATGACGCTAAGAAGGCCGATGATGATCAGCGCTCCGGCCCAGAACGGCAGGCCGCCCTTCTTGCCCTCGGGACCGTTTCCCTGACGCGCCTGGTGGCGCTTCAGCGCGCGTCGCCGTCGTCCGTAACCGGCGAGCGCATTTTGGTTCGCAGAATTTGCCATCGAGTAGTTAGAGACGCTCCAGGATCAAGAGATGAGAGAGGCCGAGACGCTTGAGCCAGTTGTGCTCCAGCGTATAGGTGACTTTTCGCAGCGATTTGCCCAGCGCCGGCTTGCGCGCCAGCACGTTGTCGAAGCCCGGGAAGATCACGGTCCACGCTACCCAGCGCGCCGGCAGGCCCGCCGTTATCGATTCGAGGCGAGCGCGCGTGTAGGCGCGGGCGTGTGGCACCAGCCTGTTGCGCAGTGGGTCCGGCAGGTAGTTCACCAGCGGGATGTTGCCGAACACGTAGCGCTCGCCGAGGTAGACGCCGTGCGTCTCGAACGGGTAGAAGCGGTTCGGCGCGAAGATCACGATGCGCCCGCCGCGACGCGTGACGCGCAACGCCTCGCGCAGCGTGTCGCGGTCGTTGCCGACGTGCTCGATGACCTCGTTGAGCAGCACGCCGTCGAACACGCCGTCGGCGAATGGCAGCGATTCGCTCAACGCCACGGCCATGCCCGGAATGCCGTTCTGCGCGCCTTCGACAACTCGAGGCTGGTCGATGTCGATGCCGTAAGCCTTGTCGGTAAAGGCGCCGAGGCGGTTGAGGTAGGCGCCGAGCCCGCAGCCGATGTCGAGCACGCGCGCGCCTTCGAGCGGGAGGTAGTGCCGGATCATCTCCAGCCGTCGCTCCTGACCGAACCGCCAGACGTAGCTTGGGTTGCCAAGGACGACCTGGTCGAGACTCGAGGCCGTCTTTGTTTGGTTAGTCACTCCTGCGTCCTGCACCCACCGTCAAACATGGTAGCAGGTGGGCATCGTCGTGATCGACGCACAGCGCGTCATGATCACGCAAGCAGAGGCCTTCGCCTACCTGAATCGCCCATCTTTGACGAATGCCTTCCCGCTGACTTGCTGGCTGCCGGCCTGGTTGCTGCATGTGTGCCGGGGATCGCGCCGTCGTCTTTTCTCAAACGAGAGAAGTGATTAACAGAGTGTGCCCAGCTGCTTGGAGAGGAGTTGGAGTCTCGGAGCCGTGCCACCAGTCGGGCAACCGATTGAGTGTCTTCGATTGCTCACAGGTTGCGCATAGGAGAAATTGATGCGTCCGCCGACTTGCGTATGCATCATTGGCTCGTTATATTCATTTCAGAGTTATGCAGTGAATGCATAAGCATGCAGCCAAAGGAGAAGTAGAGTGACTACAACCGCTGCACCAGTCGCACATACCGCGGGCATCGAGGCCCTCAAGGTCGTGGGGGAAGAAATGCGTCCCCTGGTCCGAGGCGCCGCCTTCGAGATCATCGACGTCCGAGGGCCCCGTGAAACGGGACCGCCGCCGCACCACCACCCCTGGGACGAGGCCTACATCCTGCTTGAAGGCGAACTGCTCGTGCAGCGCGGCGACGAAGTGGTGACACTTCAGCCCGGTGACTGTGTCCATATTCCCGCCAATACCCTCCATCGTTACGAGGTAAAGAGCGAAACGGCGCATTTCTACACAATCACGTCCCCTGCGAGCGCGGCAGACTTCTTCGAGGACGTCTCCCGTAGCGTTCCGTCCGCGGATGACATGCCGGCACTGGTTGCCGCAGCCAGGCGTCACGGAGTCGAATCGCCGCTGTTTCCGGTCTAGGTGACTTCCGCTAGACAAGGGCGTACATACGAGAGCCAGCTGCGGCGTGAGCAAGCCAGCCGAACGCGGGAGGCTATCCTCCGAGCATTCGTCGAGCAACTCCGCCACACTGGCGTCTCCGACATTTCGGTGCCCGAGGCGGCTGAGCGGGCGGGCGTCTCCGTGCGTACGGTCTACCACTACTTCCCGGACCGAGAAGCGCGCCTGCAAGGCCTGGCCGAACACATTGAGGGCGAACTGCACCCGAATCCCTATATTCCTCGTACACCGGACAACCTGAAGGAACTGGTGCGCATTCTGTACGAGAACTCTCGCAAGCAGGCCGACCTGATGCGGGCGCAGTTCAGTATTGGCGCCGGCTTCGCTCAGGACGTCCGCATGCGGCGACGGCGCGCCAGGGTGGAGGCAATCTTCGAGGTTCTGGCCAGTATTGGTGCGCCGGAAGCGCCCACCAAGCGAGCAGCCGCAATGATCGCACACTTGGCCAGCGCCGAAGCCGGCTTGCCACTGATGGACGTCTACCACCTCAGCAACGATGAGGCATCAGAGGCAGCCCAGATGGCCGTAGAAGGCGTGGTCAGCGAGCTCCGGCGCCTCGCGACGGAAGCGGACGCGCAGCCGTAGCCATTGCGGCCCGGCTCGTTTGACGCCCTCATCCCTCCTCGATAGGCTTGCCCCACTTACCACCGCCGCTGCCAACCGAACCGAGAGTGAGGAACCGAGATGGCTGAATACGTACCGAGCCCGCGAGACTGGGTCCGGGAGCAGGTCGAGCGCTACGAGGCCACGAACGGCGCGGAGGCTAACACCCTGCGCGACACCGGCCTGCCGGTCGTAATCGTGACGAACAAGGGCAACAAGAGCGGCGCCATCCGCAAGACGCCCCTGATGCGCGTCAAGGACGGCGACAACTACGTGCTCATCGGCTCCGTCGGCGGTGCGCCCAAGAACCCGACCTGGGTCTACAACCTGCGCGCCAACCCCGCGGTCGAGATCCGCGACCGCGCCGAGGTGACGTCGATGCGGGTCCGTGAAGTAGCGGACGACGCCGAACGAGCGCGCCTCTGGGCTATCGCCGTCCAGGCCTACCCGCCGTACGAGGAGTACCAGCAGCGCACGACGCGCAAGATCCCGGTCTTCGTCGCCGAGCCCGCGTAGGGCTTGCACTCGGCGAGAAGGTCCGGGCAGTGCTCAAACGGCGAGACTCAGAGGTGACGCTGGAGGGTTGCTAGTCCTCCGAACCGCAGGGGACTTCGCCACTCTGCGGCAGATGAGGCCGATTACCGTCGCACCTACTCCGGCTTCAGTGAGTAAACCCGGATATCAATATCCGGGCAGGCTGTGTGGCAGACACTGAACCATTCAAACTGCGAGGCGCGCAACTTGTCGCCTCGGCCCTTTGCCTCCGCGAAAAACCATCGTGCTGTGGCTGGCTCCCAGCAAAAGAGGTCTGGCTCTCCCCTCCATGCCCCCAAGGCGCTGTTGGCGAGAGCGCCCCGAAGGGCTTCGAAGGTTCCCGCGCCCATCCATCGCCTCATGATTGCGAATTGACTATCCAGCATGGCTTCGTTTTTGAACGGCCTCTTGTAGTTTGCACCGAGTTCAAACCACGTTAGGGAATGAAATCCTTGGCGCCGAAGCAAATACATCAGAGCGTATTGAGCGAACAGTGAAAGGCTACCCGGATTAGCCAACCTCCTTTCTGAGTCGACGTACCAGGTGTAGAGCTCGGAGTAATCGTCCAGCCAGCAGCGTACGACACCGGTTTGTTTGTACTCGGCTTCCCAATTTAGCGGGTAACTGATTGTGAAGTCGTGATGGTGGAACGTTTGAAAGGAATCGTCATCTCCTGGGTCAATCGTCATATCGACCAGTGTAACGGACCCGCTGGTGGTTCCCTCGGTTCCCGAGTTTATAGCTCTGTTTGAGATCGAGCTCATAGAACTGATGCAAACCGGCGGCCCGGTTGGGTTTGAATTCATTGGTCCATAAAGGCTGGCCAGGGCATACCCACTCCGTTGCTCCACCCGTGAGCGTTGCCTGTTCCCGGGGCGCTGCTAGACTTACGCCATGTCCCTCACCCGCGAAGAAGTGCTGCACGTCGCGCGGCTGGCCCGCGTGCACCTGACCGACGCCGACGTCGAGAAGTTCCAGCAGCAGCTCTCGACCATCCTCGAGCACTTCGACGTGCTGCGGCAGATCGACACCACCGGCGTCGAGCCGACGACCCACACGCTGCCGCTCGAGAGCGTGATGGCGCCCGACGTACCCGAAGCCTCGCTGGGCGCCGGCGAGGTGCTCGCGATCGCGCCCTCTCAGCACGATGGCTACCTGCGCGTGCGCGCGGTGCTCGAAGAGTAGCCGTTGCCTGAGCTATACGACCTCACGATTGCCGAGGCGCATGACCTCCTCTCGCAGCGACAGGTAAGCGCCACCGACCTGACACGCGCCGTGCTCGACCGCATCGCCGCCGTCGACGACGCGCGTGCAGGCCTACGTCACCGTGACCGAGGACGTCGCGCTGGCGCAGGCCGCCGAGGCCGACAAGCGCATCGCGGCGGGCGACGCCGGGCCGCTGACCGGCATCCCGGTGTGCATCAAGGACGTGCTGGTCACGAAGGGCGTGCGCACGACCTGCTCGTCGCGCATGCTCGCGAACTTCGTGCCGCCGTACGACGCCCACGTTGTCGAGCGCCTCAAGGCTGCGGGCGCGGTCGCGGTCGGCAAGTCGAACATGGACGAGTTCGCGATGGGCTCGTCGACAGAGAACTCAGCCTTCTTCCCGACCAGGAACCCCTGGGACCTCGAGCGCGTGCCCGGCGGCTCCTCCGGCGGCTCGGCCGCGGCGACCGCGGCGGGCGAGTGCCTGTTCGCGCTCGGCTCCGACACCGGCGGCTCGATTCGCCAGCCCGCGGCGCTGTGCGGCGTCGTCGGCGTCAAGCCCACCTACGGGCGCGTCAGCCGCTACGGCCTGGTCGCCTTCGCGAGCTCGCTGGACCAGATCGGGCCGTTCACCCGCAGCGTGCGCGACGCCGCGCTGGTGCTCAACGCCATCGCCGGCCACGACCGTCGCGACTCCACCTCGGCGCCGCTGGACGTGCCCGACTTCACCGCCGGGCTCACGGGCGACCTCACGGGCCTGCGCATCGGCGTCCCGCGCGAGTACCTGACGAACGACCTCGACCCGCAGACGCGCGCCGCCTTCGACGCTGCGACGGACGTGATCAAGGGCCTCGGCGCCACGGTCGACTTCGACCTGTCGCTGCCCAGCACGCCGGCCGCGCTCGCCGTGTACTACCTCATCGCCCCTTCCGAGGCGTCGGCCAACCTGGCGCGCTACGACGGCGTCAAGTACGGCTACTCGTACCAGGAAGGCGACTCGATGTGGCAGAACATGGAGGCGACGCGGCAGCACGGCTTCGGCGACGAGGTCAAGCGCCGCATCATGATCGGCACCTACGCGCTCTCGGCCGGCTACTACGACGCCTACTACCTCAAGGCGCAGCAGGTGCGCACGCTGATCCGCCGTGAGTTCGATGCCGCCTTCGCGAAGTACGACGCCATCGTCACGCCAGTGACGCCGACGCCCGCGTTCCGCATCGGCGAAAAGGTCGACGACCCGATCTCGATGTACCTGAACGACATCTTCACGCTGCCGGTGAACATCGCCGGCCTGCCGGGCGCCTCGGTCCCGGGCGGCTTCGTGACGGTCGACGGCAAGGAGCTGCCGGTCGGCCTGCAGGTCCTCGCGAAGCCGTTCGACGAAGCCACGATGCTGCGGGTCGCGCACGCCTACGAGCAGGCGACCTCCTGGCACACCCGTCACCCCGCGCTGTAAGTGCAACATTGGCTGCGTGAAGAAGTATCGACTCGACGTTCAAGTTGAACGCCTGGAGGATGGTCGCTTCCTTGCGACCTCGCCCAACCTCAGGGGCTGCCTCGCAGAGCGCGACACGATTGCTGACGCGATCGAGAACATAGAGGATGTGGCACGAGTCCTTCTCGATCTCATCAAAGAAGATGGTTTGCCGACGCCGGCACGGCTCGAGGTGCTGCACGCCGACACGATAGTCAAGGCCCAGGTCGTCGTACCCGCGCCTGAATGACGTATAGCGAGCTAACTCGCAAACTGCCACGAGAGTCGAGAAATCGCCGTCGGCACACTTCGAACGATCCTGCGGGACCTTGGTCTGACTGAAGAAGACCTGAGAAACGCCTGACGCGGCCTTTACGGCGCTATTTCCGGAATGTTACGTGTCGAGCCTCGCTAGCGCTTGGTCGAAGCTGTAGCTTGCCATATACTTCCGTGCATGCTTGCCCCCGGTAGGTCCGCGAGGCGTGGAGCCGTATCCTCGAAGCTGGACCTCGTCTCGGCTTCGGGCATTCGCCGCTTCTTCGAGCTGATCGACACAACCGACGGCGTCATCTCACTGGGAGTCGGCGAACCCGACTTCGTGACGCCTAACCACATCAGCCAGGCCGCCATCCGGTCGATCGAGGCCGGCGAGACCGCCTACACCTCGAACTTCGGCCTTCTCGAGCTACGCGAGCTGATCGCGGCGCAGCTCGAGCGCCTATACGGCGTTCGCTACGACCCTCACACCGAGATCATCATCACGACCGGCGTTAGCGAGGCCCTCAACCTCGCCACGCAGTCGCTCTTGGACGAGGGCGACGAGGTCATCTCTACCGACCCGTCCTACGTCGCCTATATGCCAAACGTGGTGTTCGCGGGCGGCAAGTGGGTTACAGTCCCGACTCACGCATCCAACGGCTTCCAACTGGAGCCGGGGCCGCTCGAAGACAAGATCACGCCTCAGACCAAGGCGGTGCTGCTCGGCTACCCCAGCAACCCGACGGGCGCTGTGATGGAGCGCAGCTCGCTCGAAGCCGTAGTCGACGTGGTCAAGCGCCACGACCTGTTCGTAATCTCGGACGAGATCTACGACCGCCTGGTCTACGGCGTCGAGCACGTCAGCGTGCCGTCGTTGCCGGGCATGAAGGAGCGCACGGTCCTGCTCGGCGGCTTCTCGAAGGCCTACGCGATGACGGGCTGGCGTCTCGGCTACGTCTGCGCCCCGCCGATGATCACGGACGCAATGATGCGCGTGCACCAGTACGTGATGATGTCTGCGCCCACGGCAGCGCAGCACGCCGCCGTCGAGGCGCTGCGTTCCGGCGAAGAGGACGTACAGGGCATGCTCGGCGAGTACGCCCGCCGCCGCGAGCTGGTGATTCGAGCCTGTCGCGACATGGGCCTCGAGCTGCACGAACCCAAGGGCGCGTTCTACGCCTTCCCCTCGATTCGCAGCACCGGCCTCGACGACGAAGAGTTCGCCGGACGCCTGCTGCTCGAAGAGAAGGTAGCGGTCGTGCCGGGCCAGGCGTTCGGCCAGGGCGGCGCCGGCCACATCCGCATCTGCTACGCCCAGAAGTACGACCTGCTAGAAGAGGCGCTGCACCGCATGTCGCGCTTCGTCCACCACTACCGCACCTCGGCGAAGTAACTCAAAGCTAAAAGCCTCAAGCTTCAAGCTCATTTGACGTCCTGAGTTCGACGTCCTGAGTTTTCGTCGGCCTTACTGCTTTACCAGGAGCTTGTAGCTTTCAGCTTGCAGCTTCTACTGCGCCGCGTCTTCGTAGCGCAGGTAGGTACCGGCGACCCAGCCGGCTCGCCCGTCGACCTGCCACCACTGGATGCCGTCGGCGTCCGTGGGGCCGGCGGCGAGC
Organism: uncultured Chloroflexia bacterium; assembly: GCA_963732945.1. Taxonomy (GTDB): domain Bacteria; phylum Chloroflexota; class Dehalococcoidia; order DSTF01; family WHTK01; genus WHTK01. The sequence continues at coordinate 209,858 of CAVTBL010000004.1, read as the reverse complement.
TTGATCTTCGTGCCGTCGGCGATGCAGTCGACGGCGTTTCCGGGGTCGACTTTGGGCTCGGTGCGCACGTTGAGGCAGGCGCCGGTGCCGACCACGACGACCTCGGCGCCCTGCGCCAAGGGCCACGGGATGCCGGGCACGATGCTGTTCTCGGGCGTTATTTGCGTAATCTGCGTCACCTGCCAGGCGCCGTTCTGCTGCGCGAGGAACGCCCACTCGGTCGAGTTCGTCGCCGACGGGCCGAGAACGTAAGCCTCGGCGCCCTGGCGATCGCCCTTCCTGGTCGAGCACAGCGTCGATGCCGCGTTCGGTGCCGCGGGTGCGCCGCTGGCGCCACTCACGCCCGCGACAGGCGTCTGGCCAGCGATCGGTGACTGACCCGCCGCTGAGGGCGCTGCCGGCTTCGAGCAGTCGCCGGCGTAGGTGGCCTTGAGGTTGGTCTGCACGTAGGCCCCGAGTGCCACCTCTTCGGGCGTCGAGCCGACCGGGGTGGGCGATGGCGCCACTGTGGGAATGATGGTCTGGTTGCTGCCGCCACCGTCGCCGCCACTACTGCGCCCGACCTTGAACACGAACACGGCAACCGCGATGACGGCGGCTGCTGCGACGATGGCGCCAAGGACGAAGGGGATGCGGCTGCCTAGACTGGAACGTTCTTCGGGTTCGTACATGCAGTGACCTCTGGTCGCCGCCCCGCCCCGGCGCCTACCGTCCCTTATCGTAACCTCTTTTGATCGGGCTGGCGCGAGAGTCTACGTTGCGTCGTCTAATCTCGGCGTGCGAAGAGCATTACGGTCCGGTTCCATGAACCTCCGCACTAACGATGCACTGCGCGAGGTCAGCCATCACCTGACCCTTCTCGAGGGCGCGACGGTACCTTCTTGATCGAGCTGCCGCGGGAGGCACGTCGGGTCGTCGAATCTCGCGGTGATGCAGCGACCGCGGAACTCCGCGATGTTGCCCGGATACGCTGCTGCCCTAGTTAGACGTCTTCGCTGCTGCTGTTGCCGTTCTGGCTCGCCGGCTGTGTGGGGCTGGCAGCCGCGGCCATGTTGCGCGCGAATCCGGTCACGAAGCTGGTCAACTCCGCGGGGATGATCCACTTCGTCGATTGGCTGCCGGCCAGCGTGCGCATCATGTCCAGGTACTGGAGCGCCATCGTTTTGTCGTCGACGCGGTTAGCGGTCTGGTAGATACGGTCCAGCGCGATCGAGAAGCCTTCTGCGTTGAGGATCGCCGACTGGCGGTTACCCTCGGCGTTGAGGATCGCGGACTGCCTGGAGCCCTCGGCGTTGAGGATGGCCGCCTGCTTGGAGCCCTCGGCGCTCAGGATCGCGGCTTCGCGCGTGCCGTCCGCCTCGGTGACTGTGGCGCGGCGGAAGCGCTCGGCCGACATCTGGCGGCTCATCGCCTCCTGGATCTCACGCGGCGGCAGGATCTCGCGAATCTCGACCGCGTTGACCTTGACACCCCAGCGGTCCGTGACCTCGTCCATACGGCCCTGCATGATCGCGTTCATCTGCTCGCGTTTCGACAGCACGTCGTCGAGGTTCATGTCGCCGACTACGGCGCGCAGAGTCGTGACCGCCATGCCTCGCGCCGCCAGACGGTAGCTCTGCACCTTGAGCACCGCCATCTCGGGATCGACAACTCGCATGAAGACCAGCATGTCGACCGTCACCGGCGCGTTGTCCTTCGTGATGCTGGTTTGCGGCTCGATGTCGAAGACCTCTTCGCGCAGGTCGACTGTGACGGTGCTGTGAACAAAGGGGATCACCCAGACCCACCCGGGACCGCGCGTAATGCCATCGAAGCGCCCCAGTGTAAAGCGCACCACTCTCTGGTACTCGGGAACGATCTTGAATATGAACGCCACGGCGGCACCTCCCGGGCTGCAACTACGCCGCCCGCTCGAATTGTCCTCAGCGAAGTGAATGGGTGTCAATGATGGCACTGGTTCGTGAGTCGAAGTTTGCTGAGTATCTGTCGCCTCGCCTCGCGCAGTTCGATAATCCAGCACGGCGACCGTAGCGTTGCTTGCGGCCGTCGATAGCTCTTGGTAGCCAAGGAGGATCGCGTGACCACGACGCGGCATCATCAGTCCCTAGCGCACCTGGCGGCGCCGTTCGGTGCCGACGAGTTCGGGCGAACGGCGGAGCGCATGGCGCGCTTCTTCGGCACGCCCACCTATCTGATAACCCAGACAAGCCTTGTTATCGCCTGGATTGCCATCAACGCCGTCGCTGCCGGCCTGCGCTGGGACCCGTACCCGTTCATCTTGCTCAACCTGGCGTTCAGCACCCAGGCAGCCTACGCGGCGCCGCTGATCCTCCTGGCACAGACGCGGCAGGCCCATCGCGACAAGGCCTGGTCCGACGCCGACGTGCAGCATCGCGAGGAGCTTCAGCAACAGCTTCTGACCCTGCTGCGACAGAACACCGAAATCACGCAGCACGTTGCCGATCTGACCCAGGAGGTCGAGCGGCTAACCGAGGAGATACACCGCCACATCATCACAGTGAACGGCAGCCCGGACGCCTGACTTCCGAAACCGCGAGACGGTCGAGAGCCCAACGCCGCCTCCGCCATGACTTCGCGATCGCTTCGCGCCTACGATCGCTGAGAGGCTCAGACTCGACGCGATGTCTGACAGACGAAGGAGGACCGCGATGGCTCAGTCGACCCAGGAGCTACAGAAGCGCATCGAAGAAGCAGACCTCTGGCCCGAGAGCACGAACGACGACCGTTGCGACAACTGCGCCTACTATCGCGAGCTACGCGAGGGCATCGGCTACTGCGCCCACCAGCAGCTCGACATGGTGGTCGGCGGCCCGTGGTGGTGCAAGCTCTGGGTGCCGGATAAGGCGACGGCAGAGGCGCGCAAGCAGGCGTGAGCCCAAGACACAGACGGAACGCACTCGACGCTGGGCCCCGCTCGTAATTCGAGAGCCTCAGCACGAGCGGTTCGACTACTACCGGACCCTCTGTGCTCTGCGCTGTGCGTGCTGGACGTACCCTTCGTTAACCAACCATTTAACCTCGGTTGACGCTGCCTTAACTCCCGGGCTTTAGCTTGGAAATATGGAGTGTGTCGCACGCTCGATTAATGAGGCGCTCGGCCCGTGAACCGGCCGCTGCTGCTGTGGGGCTTCCAGGGCACGATTGACTATCGGGCCGAGCTGAGCGCCGGGCAGTTCGGAGCGCTGGGCATGACGCCGCCCGCCGAGGACCAGGAACGCTTCGTCTCGAAACAAGAGGTGGCAGCGTTGGTCGACGAGCTGACGCGCCGCGGCATCGAGACGTCAAAGAGGCCGGGCGGCAGCCCGTTGATGAGCGCGCTGGCCGCCGGCGCCTGGCTGCGCGAGCAGGGCGCCGACGCAGCGTCGCGCTTCATCGGTGCGCGGCCGCCCGGCCTCTCGGCGCTCGTAGACGCTGAAGCGACCGAGGCTCTGGAGCTGGCCGAGCCGGACCCGCGCATCGGCGGCACGCTGTCACTGGAGTACCGGCCGGCTTCGGCGAAGATCATGCTCTCGGTGCCGGACGGACGTTGGCTCGACGACGGGCTGGCGAATCGCGGCATCACGCTCCTGCGCTACGGCGTCTGCGAGCTCAAGGCCGGACCGCTGGTCATCGGCATCGGAGGACTCAACAAGGCAACGCCGCACGCCGTGATGCGGGTCATCCGCGAGGTCAGGCAGATGGCGCCGGCCGCGCTGGTCATGGCGACCGGCAGCTCTTTCCGCAGCGACGTTGTGTCGGACCGGCCGGAGGACTTCTGGCCGGCGCTGCACGAGGTGTTCGCCAACGTCGACGTGATCTCTCTGAGCCGCGCCGAGAAGGTGCAGCTAACGCAGGCCTGGGGCGAGGACTGGCTCGACACGCTGCTCGACGGCGGGCGCTTGAAGCTGGCAGTGACGCACTCGTCGAAGTGGGTCGAGCACGAGGCGAGCGAATCGGCGCGGCGCTGGTTCGACGATCCGGCGGGGATCGTCGAACGCGCGGCGCAAGAAGCGAGCCGTTACGCGGTCCAGGCGCTGACCGGACTCGGCGCGCGTTTCGATGGCGTGCTATCTGCAGCACTGCTGCTCAGCCTCAAAACAGATGACGAGAAACCTGCGATGAAAGAACCTGCGGCCGTTGCAGATTGTCAGGCCGGCCATCGTTAACATCGCATTGACCCGTCATTAACGAGACGTTTACGCGTACTTCTTAAATTAGGTCTGGCGGGCTCAGGAGACACTATTGAAAATCGATCTGCACGTGCATTCGCGCCTCTCGAAGAACTTCGAATTCAATCATGAGGCAATCGGCAGGCTCAAGGATCTCGGTATCAGGCGTGGACTGGATGGCTTTGCACTTACGGAGCACATTCACGCAAAGAACTTCTGGGAGATGCATGACTACATGCTGACCCAACACGCCTACCAGGACGGCTATTACGACATGGGCGATGGCTTTCGCATCTTTTCCGGCTGCGAGGTCACGGTCGGCGAACGCGTCGACTTCATCGTTGTAGGCGAGCTCGACCGGCTGGAGCAGCTCGACGCATCGTTCTACCCGCGGCTCTCGGCGGACAACCACCCCGGCGGCGTCGAGTTCCTGACCAGGGCCCGCGAGCTCGATCTGACCGTGACCTCGGCGCATCCGTTCCGTCCCGGCAAGGAGACCGCCAAGCTGCCGCTCGACCGCGTGTTCAGCCTGGTCGACGCCATCGAGGTCAACGGGCGCGACTACGGCACCGAGCATCGTGTCGCGGCGCTATCGCGTGAGTACGACAAGCCTGTGTCGGGTGGCTCCGACGCGCACTACTACCTCCAGGTCGGTATCCGCAGCACTGTCATCCCTGGCACCAAGCTAACGCTGGCCAACCTGCGCCGCGCCTTCGCGGAGCAGGCCAGCACCGCGCACTGCAAGCCGTACGCCGAGCAACTGGTCAAGCTCTGCAAGGAGATCAAGAACGTCGCCAAGCTGCGCAAGGAGCAGCGCCTGGAGGAACCGATCGTCGCTGCCTGAGCAAGTCGCGCGCCGGAGCAGGTGTACCTATCGGCTCTAGCCGGCGAGTCGTTTGGCCGATGATCCTTTGAAACGACACCAGAGCGATCGGGACGAATCAACCGTCTCGATCCCGAGAAAGGACACTCGACATGAGCGACAAGCAGTCCCTGGAGTTCGAAGCCAAACTCGACGCGGGCAACGCCGCCGATTACCTGGAGGCGCTGGCGAAGGGCCTGCGCGACGGCCGCATCATCATCGAGTCCGGCAACAAGTCCCTCAGCCTCGACGTCGGCGGCGACATCGCCATGGAGCTCGAGCTCGAGGCGAAGTCGAACCCCGAGAAGGGCAAGGCGTCCGTCGAGTTCGAGCTGAGCTGGAAGGCGGTACCTCAGGTCGTAGAGGAAGCTCCGCCGAGCCTGCTGATTACCACGGGAGCCGACCAGGGGGCCCAGTCGAGCGAGGGCGAGTCCGGGATCATCCTCCCCGGCAACTCCAACTACGAATAAGAACGAACTCGACGGCGAATAACAGCTAACTCGACGGGCGGTCGAGCTCAGGCAGCGAGGCGGGGTCGATGCAAGAGCTGGAAGACGGCATACGCCGCATGTCGCAGGTCGTGCGTGAGCAGCTTACCGACTCGCTCACGGCAATAACGAGCGGCGACATCAAAGCGGCCGAAGCCGTCATCGAGCGAGACGACGTCGTCGATAGCCTCAATCGTTACCTCGAAGAGCGCTGCTTCCACATCTTCCGCGAGTCCAGCGGCGTGCTGCAGGAGCGCCGCTCACGCAGCGCCCTGCGCGTTATCCTCAACCTGGAACGCATCGGCGACGCCGCGGCGCACATCGCCAAGCACTGCCTCATGCTGCAGCAGGAAGGCGGCGAATCGCTGCCGCTCAATATCGACGAGCTGTCGCGTATCGCCATGCTGGGCCTGGACGAGAGCGTGCAGTCGTTCCTCGAGAGCGACCTCGAGCTGGCGAAGACCGCCTGCCATCGCGAGCAGGAGCTGGACGAGGTTTACGTGCAGCGCCTGGAAGAGACGGCGCGCATGATCGACGGCGGCTTCGGCCACGGCCACACGCTGCTTCACCTCTGGGCCGTGCTCAAGTACCTCGAGAAAGTCTGCGACTTCGTGCTCAACATCGGCGAGACCACGGTCTATGCCCACACCGGCAGCCGCCTGAGCTACGCGCAGTTCCAGCAGCTCGAGCAGGTCCTGCCCGGCGGCGGCGACAAGACGATTCGCGGGCACTTCTGGGACGGCATCAGCGGCGCCACCGTACTGGAGCTCGGGCCCCAGGGACGCCACATGGTGTTCAAGGAGGGCTACGGCCACAAACTGCAGGACGAGTACGAGCGTTCGATCGAGTGGGAGCGCCTGGCGCCCAGCCACACGCCGCGCGTCATCGCCTTCAGCCAGAACCACGGTCGCACCGGCCTTTTACGCGAGTACGCCGAAGGCTCGCTGTTCCTCGACACGCTGCTCTCCGAGTCGGTGCACAGCGAGATCAAGGAGACGCAGATGCGAATGGTGGCCGAGGTGCTGTCCGGCATCTGGAAGAACACGATTACGCCCGGCCCGCCCACAATCGACTACACGAACCAGATACGCACCCGCCTGCGCGACACGCTGCGTCGCCATCCGAACCTCGAGCGCGTCGCGAAGGAGCACCTCTCCGGCGTCGGCGGGCTGTTCGACGTTCTGACTCAGCTCGAGCAGCGCGAGGCCTGGCTCACACCCCCGTTCAGTATCTGGCTGCACGGTGACCTCAACGCGAACAATATCGTGATCGAGCGCGAGACGAATAACGTGCTGTTCATCGACGTGCATCGCTCGCAGTACGGTGACTATTTGCAGGACGTCGCAACGCTCTCGGTCTCGGCGTTGCGGCGCTTCCCAACCGGCAAAGTCCTACGCAGCGTCCGCCGGACCAACGAGGTCCTGTTCGAGGTGGCAGAGCGGTTCGCCGACGAGAACTCGGACCGCAACTTCCGCACACGGTTGCGCCTCGCCCGCGCCCGTTCCTACATCACGTCAGCGCGCCTCGAAGCGGATTACGCCCGCGCCGAGCACCTCTTCACCGAGGGGCTCGACCTGCTGAAGCGCGTGGCGCGTAGCCTGAAAATCGGCAAAGGAGACTGATATGCGCGTCGCGGTAGCCGGCATACCCGGCGCCTGGTCCAGCGAGCAGATGGCCCGGGCGTTGAGCGATGCCGGCGCTGAGTCATTCGTGTTCTCGCTCGGAGACTGCCTGCACGACCTCTCGACCGGGAAGGTGACCCTGGGCGATCAGGACCTCGGCGAGCTCGACGGAATCATCGTCAAGAAGCTGGCGCCGCAGGACAGCCCTGTCGCTCGGCTACGGCTGCACCTGTTGCGAGCCCTGGAGGCGCGCGGCGTGCGCAGCTTCAGCGCGGCCGACGTAATCGAAGCCGCCATGGACCGCTACGGCATGAACGCGAGGCTGGCCTCCGCCGGCCTGCCGCTGCCGCGGACAATCGCCTTCGAAGGCGCCGAAGGGCTGCGTTGCGCCGTCCAGACGCTCGGTGACGCCGTCGTGAAGCCCGTATACACCTCGAAGGGCCGCGGCATGTTCCGGGCGCGTGCCGGGGACCTGCTGCCACTCGAGGGCTGGGACGAAGAACGCGGCCGCTGGCTGGCGCAACGCTTCGTCCAGTCGCCCGGGCGCGACATCGGCGCCTGCGTGCTCGGCGGCGAGTACGTCGGCGCCTTCTACCGCGTCGCCCCGGACGGCGCCTGGATGACCACGACGGCCAGCGGCGGCAAATACGCCGCCTGCCGGCTCGACGCTACCGGCCGAGACATAGCGGTACGGGCAGCGCGCCTGTTCGGCCTCGATTACACCGTCGTCGACCTCGTAGAGAACGACGGCGGCTACCTGCTCTACGAAGTGAGCGCCTTCGGCGGCTTCAGCGGACTCTGGACCGCCGATCATCTGGATGTCGCGGCGCTTTATGCTGGTTATATCGTCAAGGAGCTCACGCGATGACTAACACCACGGCAGCGAACGGGCTGGCGCTGCGATTCGACCACTGCATGATCGCCGTAGAAGCCAACGACCCTTCGATTCTCGCGAAGCTGCAGCGCTACTTCGGCGAGTTTGCGCAGACGCTGCAGAGTGACGACCACCCACACTCGACCGTCACCGCGATCGAGGAAGAAGTGCTGGCGCCCGACCCAGAGCTAATCCCATGGGTCGAGAACGGCAAAGAAGCATTCTTCGACCGCCGCCATGATCGCGTCGTGCGCAAGGTACGCACCGGCGTCACGATCACGATTCAGGAGGACCTCTGGGTCTCGCATTGGACGGTGCGCGGGCCGATTCAGCGCAACTTCAGCCAGCTCGTCAACATGATCGGCAACATCTACGGCCTCATGCTCATGGACCACGGCGCCTCGATGATCCACGCCTCGGCAGTGTGCGACCGAGACGGACGCGCCGTCGCGATCATGGGGCAGTCGGGCATGGGCAAGAGCTCGGTCGCGGTGCGCCTCATGGAGCAGGGCTTCGACTACATCAGCAACGACCGCGTGCTGCTCGACCCCGCACCTCATAGAAGGAACCGTTCTTGCCCACGGCCTGCCGAAGCTACCGCGGGTCAACCCCGGCACCCTGCTGGACGGCGAGCGTACCAGGATCATGCTCGACCCGGTGACGCGCGAGCGCTACGAGGCGTTGTCGCACGAGGACCTGTGGAGCGTCGAAGACAAGTACGACCTCGAGGTCGACCGCGTGCTGGGGCGTCGCTGGCTGCTGACCGGCGAGCTAAGCTGCCGCCTTCGTGCTGAACTGGCGCCACGGCGGCGAGGGCCTGAACCTGCAGCGCCTCACGCCGGACCAGGTTCTGACCGAGCTGAAGCTGGTCGCGAAGAGCTTCGGCGTCTTCGACCCGCGCCTGCTGACGCGCACCGACTCCGCCCTTATCGAAACCGCGAACCGCGTGCCTGTCTACCGCGTAACCGGTCGCGCCGACCCCCATCGTCTCGCGCTCGAGGTCGCGCGACGCGGACTCGACGACCTCGAGGGCTAAGCACACAGAACTGCCGACGAAGCCGAGCTGCTGCGCCGTGGAAGATAAGCAAACGGGACGAGGGCAATGCCCTCGTCCCGTTCTTCGTGTCTACCTGCGCTATCGAGTCATCGCGAACGGCGCCTTCGTCTTGTCAACCCACCAGTTGATGTAGTTCTCGGCCCAGAGGTTGCGGCCGACGGACGACGAGTTGAACACGTAGTTGTTGGCGATCGCCGGCCACATCAGGCGTAGCGCCATGGAGTTGGACGGCTTCGGGATGAAGTTCGCGTTCTTGGTGATGTAACGCTGCACGTCCCAGCCCATGCTCTGCGCCTTGTTCTTGTCGGTCTCCAGGCGCCACTTCGCCAGCATGTCGTTGAGCACCGGGTCGCCGTCGATCGCGAGGCCCTGGCCGTTGGCCGGCACCGCGCCGTGGAAGGCATCGCCGTTGGGGTGCATGAGTCCGTAGACCGAGAACGCCGGCGTGTAGCGCGTGCGCTCGGCCGTTAGCGCGATGCCGGTGAAGCCCTTGACCGTGCCGGCACGGTACTTCGCCGGCGTGTAGCCGTAGTGGATGTTGGGCAGCCACTGGGAGTACGGCAGGCCCTTCATGTTCGCCTTCATGCCGATGTCGTTGAAGAAGCCCTGGTAGACGTCGACCTGCTGACCGTAGGCAACGCCATAGGTCTGCTCCTGGTTGTGGTAGAAGTCGAATTCGACGCCACCGCCATGACCGGCTGCCGCGAGCAGTTTCTTGGCCTCGTCCGGGTTGTACTGCGCGTACTTCACGTCTTCACCGAACTTGGCGGTATCGGTCGGGTCGAGCCAGGCCTCGCCCCAGCCGGGCGAGAGCTGCGTGTTGAACTTCCAATTAATGTCGAGTCCGGCCTGGGCGAACTTGTCGACGTTCTCAAAGATGTTCGCGAAGTTCTCGCGGTCGAGGGCCATCGACATCGCCTGGCGTACGCGCGTGTCACGGAAGATCGAGTCGCCCTCGTAGCCAAAGTCGATGTTCGGAGACGAAGTCATGCTGTTGAACAGCGGGTCCTGGTAGATGACGCTGGTCGGCACGTCCTTCTTGGTCTGGACGATGTCCTCGTTGGCGGCGACGTATGTGTGGATGTTGCCGGCCTTGAACTGGGCCAGGCGCGTCGCGTACTCAGGGATCAGGTTGCGCTCCAGGCGGTCCGGGAAGGGACGGTCCTTGACGTAGTAGTCCGTGTTCTTGGCCCAGTACATATGAGACGAAGGCACGAAGTCATCGAGGATCCAGGGGCCGTGGCCGCGGATTGTCGTCTTCGGGTCGAAGCCGCCGTCGGACTCCTTGGGCATGATGTAGAGCTGGTCCCAGCCGGCGAGCAGGGTCAGCAGCGCCGCCTCGGGCCGTCGCAGCTTCATCACGACCGTCGACGCGTCCGGGGCCGAGATTGATTCGACGGCAGCATCGGGCGCGTTCGTGGCGTCGTAGACGAAGTTCGGTGCGCTGGCGTTGAGCTTTGCGAACTTGTCCCAGCTGAACAGAACGTCGGAGGAGTCGATTGCGCGGTTATTCGTCGGCGCTCGCTTGTCCCAGAGCATCTTCTGACGCAGCTTGAAGGTGTAGGTCAGACCGTCCGGCGCCACCTCGACGGACTCGGCCGTCTCGCCTTCGGTCATGCTGCCGTCGTTGAGCGCCGGCGACTTGACCAGCGTGAACTTCATCAGACGCGGGTAGCAGAACACCGACACCAGGTTCACGGTCGATGCCGAGTTCGAGAGCAGCGCGTCCATGTGGGTCAACGCCGCGGTGTAGAAGTCCTTGACGGTGCCGCCTGGCTTGGCCTGCGCTGTCGTGTCGACCGGCGTTGTGAGCAGCCCGCTGGAGGCGGCGCCGCTGCTGCCAGATGCACCCGTAGCGCCGCTGCTGGCGCCGGACGAAGCGCCGCTGCTGGCGCTGGCGCCACTCGAACCGCTCGTGCCGGAGGCTCCCGAGGATGACGACGAGTTGCTATTGTTGCTGCCACCGCAGGCAGCGAGGAACGCCGCGCCGAGGGCGCCGGCGCCGGTAACGGCGATTGCCTTGCGCCTTTCGACGCGCTGCCGCAGGATCCTGGACCAGTAGTTAGTTTCCAAAATCGCTCTCCTTCTTAATCCTCGGGCAGTCAAAGATTCGAGCTTGAATAGTTGACGGCCTTCAGGAGTCATAGAAGATTCCGAGAATTCGAGCCGTCCTGTCTATAGCGACAAATTTCCTAACGATTGGTTCTAGTGCCTTTTTATTTGAATCTTGTTTACGGATATGCCCATGGTGATTTGCGTTTCATGCCGAAATGAACTTCTGGGCGTCATGAGACGGCGTCTAAGATCGAGAGGGGATTCGTGAGTGCCTGATCTGTATCCGGAGATCGAGCCGTACGCGCACGGGCTGCTCGACGTGGGCGATGGACAGCTCGTCTACTGGGAGGCCTGCGGCAACCCGGCAGGCAAGCCCGCGCTGGTGCTGCACGGCGGTCCGGGTTCCGGATGCACGCCCCGCCTGCGCCGCTACTTCGACCCGGAGATGTATCGCATCGTGCTGTTCGATCAGCGCAACTGCGGCCGCAGCCGCCCGCATGCGGCCGAGTCGAAGGTTGACCTGGTAAACAACACGACGCCGAAGCTCCTCGCCGATATCGAGGCGCTGCGAGAGCATCTTGGCATCGAGACCTGGCTCGTGTTCGGCGGCTCCTGGGGCAGCACTCTGGCGCTGGCCTACGCGGAGTCGCAGCCGCGGCGGGTTAGCGAGATGATCCTCTTCGGCGTCACCACCGGCCGGCGCAGCGAGTTCGACTGGACGTTTCGCGACGGGCTGGGCGTGTTCTTCCCGGAGCAGTGGCAGCGCCGCCTCGACGCCCTGCCTGAGTCGTTGCGCGGCGGCGACGTCGTCGAGGCCTACAACCGTCTGCTGTTCGATGCGGACGCCTCGGTGCGCCAACGCGCGGCCCAAGCCTGGTGCCTCTGGGAGTCGGCGACCCCGTCCTGGCCGCCGGCGGACGAGCTGCAGGAGCGGTTTCGAGACCCGGTCTACGCGCTGGCGTTCGCGCGCATCGTGACGCACTACGTCATGCACGACGCCTGGCTGGCAGACGCTGCGTTATTGCGCAACGCCGGCGTGCTGGCGGAGATACCAGGTGTGCTGCTGAACGGACGCTTCGATTTTCAAGCGCCGCTGGGCAACCCCTGGGCACTCAAACGCGCCTGGCCGGAAGCGGAGTTGATCGTGATCGACGACGCCGGCCATACGCTCGACGACGCGATGTCGCGGGCGCTGGTCGGCGTCACCGATCGGTTTGCGAGGCTTCTAGGCGCCGGCGCGTGTTTTGGCGGCGTCGAGGCGGGCGATGAGGCCCTTGAGCACCTCTTCGTCCTGCTTCAGCGACTCGCGCCACTCGAACTTCTCGGTCTTGTAGACCTCTTCGCGCAGAGCCGGCAGGTAGTTCTCGAGGATCCGATGCAGGAGAACCAGCTCGTCGTTATTCAGCTCGAGGTTCATCTTGTCGCTCCCTTCTTTCCTCAATCATTACAACCCGCGAAGGCATGAATCAGCGCCAAACGGCCCCGCTTTCGTATAACGATCGGCCATCAATATGCCTGGATCGGCTCCAGCGCCGCGAATCCGGCCGGCCAGCGGTCGCCATCCTGCAACCACTTGCGGTACTGCTGCGCCGCGGCGATGGCGCCGCCCGGCGTCTTCGCGAAGACGATGACGTACATGCTCTGCCCGTCCGACTCCACGAACGAGAGCTTGCGGATCTGCTCCTCGTCCTCGGAGCAGGAGCAGCCGATGAACGGCTCGGCGCGCAGCAGATCGCCCTCGGCACTGAGGCCGATCTGCCAGGGCGCCGGCTCTTCACGCGCGGCGTCGGGCACGTGACCTTCGACGCGAAAGTCTTCGAGCCTGTCCTCGCCCGCCAGCGACGCGATTACCGCGCGGGCCTTCTCCAGCGTCGAGAAGACGCCGACTACCGAATCGCCGGCGGCGGAATGTTCCGTAACCACCCAGACCAGCTCGCTGATTGCACTGCTCACGTTGATGCTCCGTTCTGAAAGCCTGCTCCTGGATCAATCGTACCTTGCGCTGCAAATCGAGTGTCGCAGGCTCGCAGCCGTCACCGAAGCGCATTGCTGGAATCGACTCGTGTGACGTGTGTGCAAGGCCGCGTCGCTACAATCAGGAGGTTGGAACCGAACCGCCCATGGACCGCCACCTATCGCATTCAGCTGAACTCAGAGTTCAGCTTCGATGACCTCGCGGCGGTCGCACCCTACCTGGCCGAGCTCGGCATCTCGCACGTCTATCTTTCGCCGATCCTGCAGGCGGCGCCTGGCAGCACCCACGGCTACGACGGCATCGACCCGACGCGCCTGAGCAGCGACCTCGGTGGCACGCCGGCTTACGAGCGCGCCTGCGCGACGTTGCAGCACCACAGCCTTGGGCAGATGGTCGACGTCGTGCCCAACCACCTCGCGACTCTGTACGAGAACCCCTGGTGGCGCGACCTGCTGGCCAACGGCCCTGAGAGCAAGTACGCGCGCTACTTCGACGTGCGCTGGCACGGCACGCCGCCCCATATCCGTCTGCCTGCGCTCGGCGCGGAGCTCGAGGCCGTCGTCAAGTCCCGCCAGCTCAAGCTCGACGCGGCCGGCGATGGCGACATCGTGGTGCGCTACTTCGGCGCGACCTTCCCGCTGGCTCCCGAGACGCAACACGAGGCGTCGCAGCTCGCGGCGCTCAACGACGACCCTGATGCCCTGCTGGCACTGCTCGAGCGGCAGCACTACCGGCTCGTTTACTGGAAGACGGCCGCTTGGGAAATCGACTACCGTCGCTTCTTCAACATCAACGGCCTCGTCGGCGTGCGCGTTGAGGATGACACCGTGTTCGACGACGTGCACCGCCTGGTCCTCGGGCTCGTCAGGGACGGACGCGTCGATGGTCTGCGCATCGACCATGTCGACGGCCTGCGCGACCCGGCGGCGTACCTGCAGACGCTGCGTGAGGCGGCGGGCGACGTGCCGATCTACGTCGAGAAGATTCTCGAGGACGGCGAACGCCTGCCAGACTGGCCGATCGAGGGCACGACCGGCTACGACTTCCTCAACGTGGTCAACGGCCTCTTCGTAGACCCCGCGGCCGAGACGCGCCTCGACCAGCTCTACCGCGATGTGACGAGTGAAACGCTGACCTACGAAGAGGTGATCGAGGACAAGAAGCGCTTCGTGCTCGACCGGCTGTTCGGCGGCGACCTGAGCTACCTTGCCGACCTGTTCGTCGCCGCCTGCCCCGACGCGGCCGGCTGCCCCAGGGACAACATCGAGGATCTGCTGCGCGAGACGATCGTGGCGCTGCCGGTCTATCGCACCTACGTCCAGGCGGAGCGCCGCGAGCTCAGCCAGACGGACCGCGAACTGATCGACGCCGCGCTGCGCTTCGCGCGAGAGCGCGTCAGCGGCATCGAGGCGTCGCTGTTCGAGTCGCTGCGCAACGTGCTGCTGCTACGGCAGCACGGCGAGGCTGAGAGCGCCTTCGTGGTCGCGTGGCAGCAGCTCACCGGCCCCGCGATGGCCAAGGGCGCTGAAGACACCGCGTTCTACTGCTACAACCGCCTCGTCTCGCTGAACGAGGTCGGCGGCGACCCGGGGCGCTTCGGCGTTTCGCTCGAGGCGTTTCATGCCTTCTGCAAACGCAACGCCGAGTTCTGGCCCCGCACCCTCCTGACGACCTCGACGCACGACACGAAGCGCGGCGAAGACGTACGCCTGCGCATCGACGCGATAACGGAGCTTACGGACGCGTGGTCCGCCCTGGTCGGGGGCTGGCTGCAGGCGCACGAGGCGTATCGGCACAATGGCCTGCCGGACCACCGCACCGCCTACCTGCTGTACCAGACCCTTGTGGGCGCCTGGCCGATCGACGAAGCGCGCGCGCAGGAATACATGCTCAAGGCGGCGCGCGAGGCCAAGCTGTTCACATCCTGGATGGAGCCGGATGCGGCCTACGAGGAGGCGCTGCACGACTTCGTCGCGTCGCTGCTCAAAGACGAAACGTTCACCACCGAGTGCACCGCCCTCGCCGCGAACCTCGACACGATCGCGCGCACCTCATCGCTGGCGCAGACGCTGCTCAAGCTGACGGCGCCGGGCGTGCCCGACTTCTACCAGGGCAGCGAGCTGTGGCAGCTCGACCTCGTCGACCCCGACAACCGCCGCCCCGTGGACTACGACGAACGGCGCCGTCTGCTCGCCGAAGCGAAGGGGCTCAGCGCCGCAGACGTGCTCGAACACGCTGACACCGGTCTGCCGAAGCTCTGGTTGATCTGGAAGACGCTGTCGCTGCGCAACCAGCATCCCGAGCTGTTCGCGGGCGATTATGAGCCGCTGTACGCCGATGGGCCGCAGCGCGACAGCGCCGTCGCGTTTCGGCGCGGCGACGGGTTGATCGCGGTGGCGCCGCGTCTCGTGTCGCGCATCGCAACGGGCTGGGACGGCTCGAAGCTGACGCTGCCGGAAGGTGCGTGGCGCAACTGGCTCACCGGCGCCGAGCTGCAGGGCGGCGACGTCCAGCTCGACGACCTGCTGCGAGACTTCCCGGTAGCCTTGCTCGTGAAGGGAGGCGCCGCGTGACGCTGTTTCGTGTCTGGGCGCCGCTGGCCGAAAGTGTCGAGCTGCAGCTCAACGACGGCCGTCGGCGCATGGCCGCGGGCGAGGGCGGTTGGTGGGTCCTCGATGTGCCCGCCGCCGGCGCCGGGACCGACTACGCCTACGTCGTCGACGGCGAGGGGCCGTTTCCGGACCCGCGCTCGCCGTGGCAGCCCAACGGCGTGCACGCTGCCTCGCGCGTCGTCGACCACGACGCGTTCGCGTGGCAGCACGACGACTGGCCGCGCACGCCGCTGAGCCAGGCAATCATCTACGAGCTGCACATCGGCACCTTCACGCCTCAGGGCACCTTCGACGGCGCGGTCGACAAGCTCGACTATCTGGTCGAGCTCGGCGTGACGCACGTCGAGCTGATGCCCGTGGCGCAATTTCCCGGCGACCGCGGCTGGGGCTACGACGGCGTCGATCTGTTCGCGCCGCACCAGGCTTACGGCGGCCCCGACGGCCTCAAGCGTCTCGTCGACGCCTGCCATGGACGCGGACTGCGCGTGCTCATGGACGTCGTTTACAACCACTTCGGACCGTCCGGCAACTACCTGGAGCGCTTCGGGCCCTACTTCACGGAGCGCTATCACACGCCCTGGGGCAAGGCGATCAACTACGACCAGGCTCACGCCGACGAAGTACGCCGTTTCGCCGTCGATAACGCCCTGATGTGGCTGCGGGACTATCGCTGCGACGGACTGCGCCTCGACGCGATTCACGCCATCCTCGATCAGTCGGCGCTGCACATCCTCGAAGCAATCGCCGCGGCGGCGCGAGACCTTGAGCGCGAGACCGGGCGCGACTACGACGTCATCGCCGAGAGCGACCTCAACGACCCGCGCCTCGTGATGCCGGTCGCGCAGGGCGGCTACGGCCTCGACGGCGCCTGGTCGGACGACTTCCACCACGCCGTGCACGCCCTCCTCACCGGCGAGCGCGCCGGCTACTACGAGGACTTCGGCAGCATCGCCGGCCTCGCCGATGCCCTGAAGCACGTCTACGTCTACCGCGGCGCCTACTCGCGCTATCGCAAGCGCGCGCACGGGCGGCCGCTGGGCGATCTGCCGGCGTGGCGCTTCGTGTTCGCGATTCAGAACCACGACCAGGTTGGCAACCGCGCGAAGGGCGATCGCCTGGTCCACCTCGCCGGCATCGCGCAGGGCGAAGGTCGCGGCGGCGCTGCTGCTCACGGCGCCGGCCGTGCCGCTGCTGTTCCAGGGCGAGGAGTGGGCGGCATCCTCGCCGTTTCAGTACTTCACCGACCACCAGGAGCCGGAGCTGGCGCGCGCGGTCAGCGAGGGCCGCAAGCGCGAGTTCGCCGCCTTCGGCTGGTCGCCCGACGAAGTGCCGGACCCCCAGGACGTCGCGACCTTCGAGCGCTCCCGGCTCGACTGGCCGGAGCTCGACCGCGAGCCGCACCGCGAGATGCTGAGCTGGTACCGCGCCCTGATCGCGCTGCGCCGCGCGACGCCCGACCTGACGAACGGCCGCCTCGACGAGGTCGAGATCGAGTACGACGAGGACGCCGCGACCCTGATCATGCGCCGCGGCGCGATCACGCTCGCCGTGAACCTGGGCCGCGAAACCGTGCTGCAGGTTTCCGCGTCCGAGCTACTGCTGCGCAGCGACGCCGCCGCGACGCTTTCCGGCCACGCGCTGCATCTCCCAGCCGATAGCGCTGCTATCCTGCAAACGGAGGCCTGAGCGGCAGACCCGAAGCCGCCCAACCATGAAAGAGATTCGCACTTACACCGGAGCGCCGTACCCGCTGGGCGCGACCTGGGACGGCTCCGGAGTCAACTTCGCGCTGTTCAGCGAGAACGCTGAGGGCGTCGATCTGTGCCTGTTCGACGAGGCTTATGGTGCTCACGAGGTCGCACGGGTTCGTATGCGCGAGCAGACGGACAACGTCTGGCACGTCTACCTGCCGGAAGCTCGACCCGGGCAGCTCTACGGTTATCGTGTCTACGGACCCTTCGATCCCGAGAACGGGCACCGCTTCAACCACCACAAGCTGCTGCTCGACCCGTACGCCAAGGCGACGAGCGGCACGCTGGACTGGTCCGAGGCCATGTTCGCCTACCCGATCGAGTCGCAGTCGGACGACCGTGACCTCGAGTTCGACGCGCGCGATAGCGCGCCGGGCATGCCCAAGGCTGTCGTTATCGAGAGCGCCTTCACCTGGGCCGACGACCGGGCGCCGCGCACGCCCTGGTCCGACACCGTGATCTACGAGGCGCACGTAAAAGGCCTCACCGCCCTGAACGACCACCTGGAGCCCCGCGTGCGCGGTACCTACGCCGGCCTCGCCGATCACGAAGTCGTGCGCTATCTGCAGAACCTCGGCGTCAGCGCCGTCGAGCTGATGCCGGTGCACCAGTTCGTCGCCGACAAGCACCTGGTCGATATCGGCCTCACGAACTACTGGGGCTACAACACGATCGGCTTCTTCGCGCCCGACCCGCGCTACAGCGCCTCGCGTGCCCCCGGCGGCCGCGTCAACGAGTTCAAGACGATGGTCAAGACGCTGCACCGCGCCGGCATCGAGGTGATCCTCGACGTCGTCTACAACCACACGGCCGAAGGCAACCACCTGGGGCCGACGCTGTCGCTACGCGGCATCGACAACCGCTCTTACTACCGCCTCGTGCCCGGCAACGAGCGCTACTACATGGACTACACGGGAACGGGCAACACGCTGAACCCGCTGCACTCGCGCACGATCCAGCTGATGATGGACTCGCTGCGCTACTGGGTGCTCGAGATGCACGTCGATGGCTTTCGCTTCGACCTGGCGGCAGCGCTGGCCCGGGGCCTGCACGAAGCCGATCGCCTGAGCGCCTTCTTCGAGATCATCCACCAGGACCCGGTGCTGTCCCAGGTCAAGCTGATCGCGGAGCCGTGGGACGTCGGCGAAGGCGGCTACCAGGTCGGCGCCTTCCCGGTGCTGTGGACGGAATGGAACGGACGCTATCGCGACGCCGTACGGCGCTTCTGGCGCGGCGATCAGGGTCAGGTCGCCGAGCTGGGCTACCGTCTCACGGGCAGCAGCGACCTCTACGCTCACAACGGCCGCAAGCCCTACGCCAGCATCAACTTCAACACGGCCCACGACGGCTTCACGCTTCGGGACCTGGTCTCTTACAACGACAAGCACAATGACGCCAACGGCGAAGGCAACGCCGACGGCACCAACGACAACCTGAGCTGGAACTGCGGCGCCGAAGGCGAGACCGGCGACCCGGAGGTCAACGAGCTGCGCGCGCGGCAGATGCGCAACTTCATGACGACGCTGCTGATCTCGCAGGGCGTACCGATGATCCTGCACGGCGACGAGTACGGCCGCACTCAGGGCGGCAACAACAACGCCTACTGCCAGGACAACGAGATCTCATGGATGCAGTGGAACCTCGATCCCGCGCAGCACCAGATGCTCGACTGGACGCGACGCGTGGTGGAGTTGCGGCGCCAGCACGCCGTGTTGCGCCGGCGCCGCTACTTCCAGGGCCGGCCGATTCGTGGCGCCGGCGTCAAGGACATCTACTGGCTCGACCCTGAGGGGGCCGAGATGACGGACGAGGACTGGGACAATGACGATACGATGCTTGGCGTCTACATCGCCGGCGCCTCGGCGGACCTGCTCGACCAGCGCGGCGACCCGATCATCGACGAGAACATGCTCATACTGCTCAACTCGGGAGCCAACGAGGTCGCGTTCAAGCTGCCGTTCCCCCGTGTGCGCCGCTCGACCTGGCGCATCGAGCTCGACACGGCCCGCCCGGGCGAGCGTTCCCGCGCCCTGCGAGGCGGGACGTACCGAGTCGCGGGCCGTTCGATGGCGGTGCTGTCGCACGGCGTGCAATCCTGACGCGAGAGATGTTCTAACGGGGCTATCAAGCTTGTTACAGGTTCGCCGTAACTCTGCAACGTCTCGCGAGCTCGAATTATCTAGTTAAGCTCGTCTCCGTTGCAGATCCCTATCGATCGAGATTAAACAACGAACTGGTTCGCTAAACGGTGCTACATTGAGTCCGCACTCATTGGCAGCGGTTCGCCGTGCAGGCGGGGCGGAGTGCGATTCTCGCTAAACGGCAATCCCCGCGGGAATCTAAATGCATCTGACTGCCCTGGCACCTATTTAAGAAGGGGATTGCTTTGACAGGGATTATGGTCCTCTTCCGATACAAGCGAGTACCGGTCTAAAGATGTGCCACCTCCTTTGTCCCAGCGGTTTGTTTTCGCTGCTTCCCGTAAGCCGATGCGTCGCGCCGACCAGCATGGCATGTGCCGCCGCCCGACCCCCCCGCCGTGAGATCGCAACCTCATTCCACGGGGAGATCGCGTACTAAATGGACTCACCGGTATCTAAACCGTCATCTGGTCCTCAACGCTTGCACCTGCGGACGCGGTTGGCGCTCGCCCTGGTGCTCGTGTTCGTGCCGGTGTTCGCGCTCGTCGTCTACACGCACATCGAGGCCCTGAACGAGCGCCGCGACTCCAAAGTGCAGGAGCTCGCGACGGTGGACCAGACGCTGGCCGCGAGCTTTGACGGCTTCGCCCGCGACCTGGAGGCATTCTCGCAATCGACTACGCTTACCCTGGCGACAGTCCTCAGCCAGGGCGCCGACTTTAGCCAGAATCCTGCGGGCCTCAACCAGTATTTCAAGGACCTGAGCACGAGCTACAACGTGCGCTCGATCTTCGTCACCGGCCTCGATGGCAAGGTCCTCGGCGGCA
The DNA here is from genome assembly GCA_963732945.1 of uncultured Chloroflexia bacterium. Classification (GTDB taxonomy): domain Bacteria; phylum Chloroflexota; class Dehalococcoidia; order DSTF01; family WHTK01; genus WHTK01. Next base: position 189,425 of record CAVTBL010000004.1, on the reverse strand, counting down.
CCGACAGCAACGTGGGCTTCGACGTTTCAGACCGGCCCTACTTCGCTGCGCTCAAGAGCGGTACAGGACTCCGTCTGGTCGGACGCGCTCGCCGGCACGCAGACCGGGCAGACGATTCTGGTTTACGGACGCAGCGTCCGCTATAACAACGGCCCCGTGCTCGGCTACTTCTTCGTGGCGTTCTATCCCCCGCAGATCAGCGGCCGCGTACCCAGCAGCCTGCCGCCTGATGCTCACGTCGCGCTGGTCGATAGCACCGGCACCGTGATGCTGAACACGCAGTCCGACCCGACCACACCCAGCATCAGCATCGCCAATTCGCCGGCCTTCCAGGCTGCGGCAGCGGGCACATATGGTCACGCTCCGCAATCACGAGGCGCCGATCGATACGCGGCAAGAGCTACGGCGCCATGGTGCCCATCCCCACGACCGGCTGGGTGGTCATCGCGACGCGGCCCGCCTCTGCAATCGATGGACCGCTTGCCAGCCAGTTCCGGCGCGACCTGCTGATCCTGGCTGCCGCCTTCCTCGCCGCAATCGGCGTGATGCTGTTCATCGCCTCCCGTCTCTCGGCCCCGCTCACTGCACTCGCCGGCTCTGCCGCCGCGATCGCGCGCGGCGAGCAGCCCGTCCTGTCGGTACGCGCCAGCGACCACGAGGTGCTGCAGCTACAGCAGGCGATGCAGAGCATGACCGAGGCCATCAAGGATCGCGAGACCGCCCTGGACCAGCAGCGTGGCTCCGCCGAGCTGCTCGCGAATCAGCTGGCCCGGCTGCACGCGGCTCGTAACGCCCTGGCGCCGCTGCTGCCGCCGGACGACATCTGCGCCGTCGTCGTGAGCGAGGCCGTGGATGCCATCGGCGCCATGTCGGGCTGCGTGCTGCTACCGAGCGATGACCGTCTCAGCTTCCGAGTCGCAGCCCAGGACGGTTATCCCGATGCGGCGCTGGCGATTATGGACGGTATGCCTCTCACGCGGCGTTCGGCGTTCGCGGACGCGTTCAACTGGAGCAAGCCGCTGCTCTTTGCCACGGCCGACCAGCAGAAAGAGGCCTACCCCGAAGATGCCGATCTGAAGGAGAAGGCAGCGACCCAGGCCAGTGCGTTCCTGCCGCTGCGAGTGCAGGACAATGTGCTCGGCGTGCTCTCGCTCGGCTTCGAAAGCTCGCGATCCTTCAGTCAGGACGACGTCGACTTGATGTTTGCCTTCGCCAACCAGGCATCGCAATCGATCCACCGCTCGATGCTGTTCGACACGGCAGAACGCTCCGCAAGGGCCAAGGATGAGTTCCTCGGCATCATCGCGCACGAGCTGCGCACGCCGGTGACCAGCATTTACGGCAGCGCCCGCCTGCTCAACGACAAGGGCCGCATCCTGCCGGACGGCGCGCGCGTCGAGCTCATGGACGCCATCGAGGTCGAAGCGGACAGGCTGGCGCAGCTGGTAGAGACGCTGCTGCTGCTGGCTCGTACCGAGCTTGGACGCGCGCCGGAGAAGACGCCACTGAGTGTCGAAGACGTGATCGGCCAGGCCAGGGACGACCTGCTACGCGGCTACCCGAACCACCAGGTGATCGTGACCGTGCACTGCAAGGTCGACAGGATCTGGAGCGACCCGGCGGCGCTGCGTCAGGTGCTGTTCAACCTGCTGTCCAACGCCGCCAAATACGCCCCCGCCGACCTGCCGATCGAGGTTGTAGTGGATCAGGCAGACGGCTGTATCGATTTCCACGTCATGGACCGCGGCCCCGGTGTCAACCCGGAAGAGCTCGGACTGATCTTCGACAGCTTCTATCGCTCTCAGGGCACAGCGCGGTCCGCGCCCGGCAAAGGCGTGGGCCTTGCGGTGTGCAGGAGGCTTGTTCAGAGCCTGGGTGGTAACATTGCGGCTGAACTTAGACCGGGCGGCGGACTGGACGTCGCGTTCCACATACCGGAGGCGAACTCTGAGCCAGCCGATGCCTAACCTGCCAACAACCCACACGGCCATGATCTACGTACGTCACGAATGGCGCTCCTCGATCTCGAGCATCTGGACGAGCACGCACACACGCCGCCGCGTGCTCATTGTCGATGACGACTCGTCGCTGCAGACGTTGCTGCGTATCTTGCTGACGAGCTCGGGATTCGAAGTTACGACGGCCGGAGACGGACACCAGGCGCTCACCCTCGTAGAAACGCATGACTTCGACCTGGTCCTGCTCGACCTCGAGATGCCGGTGATGAACGGCCGCGAATTCTACCGCGAGTTCCGGCAGCGCAATGCCAACACGCCGGTCGTAATCATCTCGGCGTACGGTGCCGACGTCGGTCAACGTGAGCTCGGTGCACAGGGATCGATTAACAAGCCCTTCGACCCCGTAAACGTGCAGCGCATTATCGAGTCCATCCTCAACCAACAGATGTAGGCGTAAATTGCCAGAGATTCTCCTTGTTGATGACCACGAGCCGACAACGCGGTTAATCCGCCTCACCTTGAGCCTCGAGGGCTTCAACGTGCGCACCTGCCAGACGGCGGACGAGGCCCTGGTGGCGGCGCGAGAGCAGATGCCCGATCTCCTAATCTCCGATTACCTCATGCCCGGCCTCGACGTTGTGAGCTTCGTCGAGCAGTTGCGCAGCGATGGCTTTCGGGGCTCCGTGCTGCTCTGCACGGCGTTCGACGGACCGATCAACGTTCCGAGGTCGACGCTGCTCAAAAAGCCCTTCGACCCGAATCAGCTCACGAGCACCGTAATGCAGCTGCTCGCGGTCACCGACTAACTCGTCCTCCACCTTCGCTGCGTCGACTCAGGCAGCGAGAGCGCCTAGGCTATGCGCAGGCGCCGCGTCGCTATCCACGGTCGCAGCGACGGCAAAGGCGCCCTCGAAAGGCAGAGGCGATGAGCGCGATCAAGGACTTCATCACCCGTCACTACCGTCACTTCAACGCCGCCGTGGTCATCGATGCGGCGCAGGCCTACGTCGATCACCTCGAGAGTGGCGGCAAGATGCTGATCACACTGGCCGGCGCCATGAGCACGGCTGAACTCGGCCTGTCGCTGGCCGACATGGTGCGCGAAGACAAGGTCGCCGCCATCTGCTCCACCGGCGCCAACCTCGAGGAGGACATCTTCAACCTCGTGGCGCACAGCCATTACCAGCGCGTACCCAACTATCGCAACCTCAGCGACCAGCAGGAGATCGAGCTGCTGAACAGCGGCATGAACCGGGTCACCGACACCTGCATCCCGGAAGAAGAGGCGATGCGCCGCATCGAGCGCCACATGCTCGAGCTATGGAAGAAGGCTTCGCAGGAAGGCAAGCGTTACTTCCCATACGAGTACATGTACCAGCTAATCGAGAGCGGCGTGCTGGAGGAGTCGTACGAGATCGACCCCAACGATGCCTGGATCCTGGCGGCCTGCCAGCGCAAGCTGCCGATCTTCGTACCGGGCTGGGAAGACTCGACCCTCGGCAACGTCTTCGTCGCGGCGGCGATTCGCGGCGACGTCGACTACTCGTGCGTGAAGTCGGGCCTCGAGCTCATGGGCAGCCTCGTCGAGTGGTACAAGGAGACGACGAAGGACGCTTCGGTCGGCTTCTTCCAGATCGGCGGCGGCATTGCCGGCGACTTCCCGATCTGCGTCGTGCCGTTGATCCAGCAGGACCTGCACCAGGACTGCCGCCTCTGGGGCTACTTCTGCCAGATCTCGGACAGCACCACGTCCTACGGCTCCTACAGCGGCGCCGTGCCCAACGAGAAGATCACCTGGGGCAAGCTGGCCGTCGACACGCCGCGCTTCGTAATCGAATCAGACGCGACCATCGTGGCGCCGTTGATCTTCGCCTACGTACTCGACCAGTAGAGACGCCGCGTCAGGCCGTGACCATGACAGGGCCGGAGTGGTGGTGCACCAGCTTCCACGCCTCGCCTTCGAGTGCGAAGACGTTGCTCGCGACCAGCGGTGAGCCGCCGACCAGCTCGCGGCAGATCACCAGCGCCATCGTGCCGTGGAGAGAGACGGTCGCGCCGCCCGTGACGATGCGGGTCTGGTTCGGGTTACCGAGGATGTTGTGCCAGCTCTCGAGCACGGCCTCGCGCCCCTGGAGCACGTTCCAGCCGGGATGCACGCAGGTTACGTCCGGCGACGCCGACCACACATCGTCCATCGCCGCCACGTCCTTCTGGTTGAAGGCGCGATAGAACGCTTCGTTGGCAGCGAGCGCGGCCTCTTCCAGGCTCATCGACTCCACAGCCTGATAGTACACGGAGCGCCATCAGCGCATCCGTCTGGTAACGCCAGGATACCCCGCGTTCTCAATCACGAAGCAACGCGGACCCGTTTCTCGAAGATAGGCTCAGGCGAGGCTGAGGATCACCATCGCTGACAGGACTTGTTGTTGGGACCGCTATTCCGGGCCGAATGGCCCCTCACCTTTGCGACCGAGGGCACTGCGAAGCCTTCATAGAGATGAGTAATGTGACACTTAGAGGCTCAAAATGTATGGAGTCTCAGACGTGCGCGCCAGGTCGCGAAGAAGGGAGCTAAACATGGGCATCATTGCATGGATCGTGGTTGGCCTTGTCTCTGGCCTCATAGCCAAGGCGCTAATGCCGGGGCACGAACCGGGGGGTCTCATCTTTACAATCCTCCTCGGCATTGCCGGCGCGATCGTGGGCGGTTTCGTTGCCATTGCTCTCGGGATCAGTGATGGCGTTAACAATTTCGACCTCGGCACAATCGTGCTCGCCGTGCTAGGCGCAATGCTACTGCTAGTCATTTTCCGGACCATCACCGGCAGCAGGCTGCATGCCTGACAGTTATTACCGGGTGAGCCGCAATCCTGGCAGCGGAGCGGTAGTAGTTTGAAAGGTGCCAAGCATGGGTCTGTTAGACACAATCCTCAGTTCAAATAGCGGAGCAATCGGTCAGATCGCGAAGCAGCTTGGCCTACCGGAACCGTTAGCAAAGCAGGCCGTATCGGCTCTAACGCCTGCGCTTGCCAGTGGATTACAGCACAACGCTGCGCAGCCGGGCGGACTCGATGCGTTGGTGCAGGCCCTGGGCAGCGGGAAGCACGAACAGTACGTAGATGAGCCGGAGAAGCTGGGGGAACAAGGCAGCGTAGACGACGGCAACGCGATTCTTGGCCACATCCTCGGAAGCAAAGAAGTCAGCCGCAACATTGCTGGCGCTGCCGCGGAGAAGACAGGCGTGGACAGTAGCATCCTCAAGAAAATGCTACCGATGCTCGCCGGCGTTGTAATGGGTTCGCTTTCCAAGCAAACAAATGCTGGCAGCCAGATCACCGCACTCACCGGCTCAGCCTCTACCGGCGACCCGCTGAGCATGCTCTCCGGCTTGCTTGGCTCGGAAAACGACACTTCTTCAAAGGACCTACTGAATCTTGCGAAGAAGCTTCTTTAGAAGCTATGCGGGGTAAGACATGCAGTAAACCAGGCTATGCTCCAGACAGCTCGCGGCCGTTCCACCGGGTACAGCAGTTCCGACTAACGCACCGGCCAGCTGCCAGTTGCGCTCGTCCGAACAGACCAATATCATTTCGCGATCCTGGGGACTGGACCTTTCCAGTCCTCAACCAGTCCTCAATTTGAAGGGAGACTCGTATGCCTGACAATCTAATCGACATCGAAGGAATAGGCGCATCGTACGCCAAGACCCTTGGCGACGCCGGTCTCAAGACGACGGAAGACCTCCTGAAGAGCGCCGGTTCGGCTGCAGGGCGCAAATCGCTCGCCGAGCGAACGGCGATCGACGCCGGAAAGATACTCGAGTGGGTCAACAGGGCCGACCTGATGCGAGTAAAAGGCGTTGGCTCCGAGTTCTCTGACCTGCTGGAGGCCTCCGGTGTTGACACAGTCCGCGAGTTGGCCACGCGCGTGGCGGCCAACCTGCATGCCAAGATGACTGAGGTGAACGCCGACAAGAAGCTCGTGCGCCGGGCACCTACGCTAAGCGAGGTCGAAACCTGGGTCGGTGAAGCCAAGACGCTACCCGCGATGGTTTCGTACTGAGATTCCAGTCGACTCAAGACGTCGTGCTTCGGTACGGCGAGTTGTCCTCCGGGCTCACTCATGAGCCCGGAGAGAACAGACAACATCGGTGATCGATCCAGGTTGACACTTGACCATACCGCCGGCCGTCGGAGTTCACCGGTTGCCAGCATCTCGGAGCTTCTGCGGACTCCCGTGAGCCAGGCTATCCTCGTTCGGACCGACTGATGAACCTGAGATCTTGTTGGCTTGCCATGGGAGCTAAATACACGGTCCGCTCTGTCAAATTGGGCTGGCTTCAGGGCACGTAGTTGGTCTCGTCCAGCGTCACGTACATGAAGTCGTGCGGCTGCTTGCTGTTGAGGAATCGATTCGGGTTGTCGGGCATCGAGTCCATGAAGCGCGCGCTCTTGATCGAGCCGTCGGGCTGCTGGAAGTACAGCGACGTCAGGACGTAGGGCGAGTTGATGTCGAGCTGCATGGCGTAGCAGGCGCCCGCGGCCCACAGCGCCTGCGCCAGGGTCGCGGCGCTGAGCGAGTTGCCGGCCGCAACCAGCAGGTCGCCGTTCTTCGTCACGCCGATCGCCGAGCGCCACGTGATGAACTCGGACGAATCGACTTTGACGTAGCCCCATGTGTCGTTGCCCTCGTTGGTGCGGGGGCTGACCTGGCAGTTGTCGACCAGCAGCACGGCATTCTGACGGATCGCCTGGTAGGGCGTGTCGTTGATCGTGAAGTCGCGGCCCCATTGGCCGATCTGAAACGAACCGTCCTTCATGATCACGGCGCTGGCCAGACCGTCGCGAATCGGCCGGTACTGCTTGCCGTCGGCGATCATGCCGAAGCCGCCGTGCGGCCCGCGGAAGCCGCCGTTCCATGCTACCAGCAGGTTCGGCAGGTCCGAGTCCGGGATGGTGCCGGGACCGTGCACCCCGAGGTCGCCGCCCGGGTCGTCGACGCCGCCGAGCATGTGCACGCGGATGCGACGCTTGTCGATAACCAGCACGCCGACCGTCGCGTACGGCCGCGAATGGTCCGGATGCAGGAACGTCTTGGCCATGAGCACGTCGTCCGGCGAGCTGTGTGGCAGCCCGGCCGGGGTCCAAACGCCCTCGCCGTCCTCGGGGCTGCTGCTGAGCTGCGTGATCGTCGGCAGTACCAGCGGCGCGGGCCGCGGCGGCGCCGTTGGGGTCGGCGCCGGCGTCTCATGAACGATGGGTGTGGGCGCGATCGCCTCGTGCACAGGCAGATCGTCGGCTTGCGCGGCAGAGGCGCCCGCGACGTAGACGGGGCTCTGCCCGCCGTCCGAGAACGGGTTCGTAGAGCCGCCGAAGATGCTGTATTTCGTGCGGTCGATGCGGTCCTGGACGGAGAAGTAGACCTTCTCGATGCGCGCCGTGTTCTCGGAGCCGATGATGCTGCGGCTCAGCTCGGCGAAGTGCCCTGTGTAGCGGTCCTTCTGCGTGTAGGTAACGGCGAGCAGCAGCAACAGCACGCCGGCAACTCCGAGCACGATAGCCCGTCGCCTTACATGCGGCGTCGCTGCTCCCGGAGCGAGATCGTCTGGTGACCGGCGCGACGAATCGGAGTCTTGAGACCCGTCGGTGACACCGGCCTTGGACGGGAGGGCGGGAGGATCAAGTGCCATGCAACGGTCGTGTCGCCACGGCGCCATAATAGCGAAAATCTCTTCACATTTCGATATGTCAACCATTTGGCATGGAGCATGCTGCGCGTCGCGTCGTGTTGGGTGAACGACACGGCGTGGTCCTGAACCGGCCTGCGAGACTTGGGCCCAGGCTTGGAGCCGGTAGCCTGAATACGATGGCTGCTCGAATCCCCTCACCACGTCGTCAGCCGTCGTCGCCTCGTCTGAATCACGCCTCTCCCCCGGGAGAGGAGGCGTCGTGGTCGGGCAAGCGCCAGGCTGACACGCTGGTGTAGCTGCAGACCTTCAGGTCTGCGACGACACCCCGCCGGCTCGCCACACGGTTCGTCTGGCTGAAAACGGAGCGTCGAGGCAGGTCGCAAGACCTGCAGCTACATCAAACTGGACGCGATCGATTCACGGCGCCTCATGGCCGGTTCAGAACAACGCACCGCAGGCAGCATTCGCCGCGCAGCGTGCTGTCAGGCTACTGACTGGCCCGCGACCTTCATGCGCAGACGGTAGACCGACGAAACCGCCGTGATGTAGAGCGTCTGCCAGTCGTCGTCGCCCCAGGCGAGGTTCGCCGGGCCGCCGGCGCCGCCACCCGCGAACGGGCTCTTCTCCTCGCCGACGCCGATGCAGCCCAGAAGCGCGCCCTGCTGGTCGAAGACCCAGACGCCCTCGGCGCGGTTGGACGTCACGTAGAGGTTGCCCCGCGAGTCCATCTTCATCCCGTCAGGCGCGCGGTTCACGCCGGCCGGCACCTGCGCGTCGAGGAAGGCGGCGAACTCGGGCGGAAAGCCCTGGTTCTTTATCTCGCAGAACACGCGGCCGTTGGAAATGCTGCCGTCCGGGTTTACGTCGAACAGGTGCACCAGCTGCTCGCGCGTGTTGTCGATCCAGAGCTTCGTGCCGTCGTCCGAGACCACGAGCCCGTTAGGCGACATCACGTTGTTGGTCAGCAACGACAGCGAGCCGTCCTTACCCGAGACTCGATACACGGCCGGGAGCGGCTCCGGCTCGCCCTCGGCCGTCTGGCGGCGGAAGAACACCGGGTCGGTGAAGATGACGTCGCCGTTGGGGCAGCAAATCACGTCGTTGGGACCGTTGATCTGCTGACCGTTGTAGGTCTCGGCCAGCGTCTCGATGCTGCCGTCGTGGTTAGTACGCACCAGCTTGCGGCCGGAGCCGACGCAGCTTATCAGGCGCCCCTCGAGGTCGAAGGTGTTGCCGTTCGTGTTCTGGCTCGGCTTGCGGAACACCGTCGTGCCGCCGCTCCGTGTCCAGCGATGGATCACGCCCGCCTCCGGGTCGACGAACTGCAGGTCGACGAACAGCAGGCTCTTGTCACGCTTGTTCCACAACGGACCTTCGGTAAACGAGAAACCGCCCGCGATCTTCTCTGGCACGGCGTCGAGGTCTACGAGGTCTGCGAGTCTCTTGTCCAACGCGACGATGGCCATTTAGCACCTTCCTCCTGCTGAAACCACAAGCCGGCTGCTGACCGACGAACCGGCTGCCAGCGTAGACGATGCAGCGCGCCTCGTCACGCGGTGCCGGTACGAATCGTAGAATCGGAATATGACGATGCGAGCGATGGTCCTGCACGACCCGGCGCCGATCGACGAGGCGCCGCTGCGTGACGAGACGCGCTCCGTACCTGAACCGGCGCCGGGCGAGCTCCTGCTGCGCGTGCAGGCCTGCGCCGTCTGCCGAACCGACCTCCAGCTCGCCGAGGGCGACCTCGCCGCGCACAAGACGCCGATCACGCCGGGACACCAGATCGTCGGCGTCGTCGAGGCCCTGGGCGAAGGCGTTGAAGGCTGGAGCACCGGCGACGTCGCGGGTGTTGCCTGGCTGGCGAGCGCCTGCGGTGTCTGCCCCTACTGTCGCAGCGGCCGCGAGAACCTCTGCCCCTACGCCACGTTCACCGGCTGGGACCGCGACGGCGGTTACGCCGGTTACGCGACGGTCGATGCGCGCTTCGCGCTGCGCCTGCCTGCCGGCCTCGACGCGACGGCCGCGGCGCCGTTGCTCTGCGGCGGCGTCATCGGCTATCGCTCCCTCAGGCGCAGCGGCATCGAGCCCGGAGGACGGCTCGGGCTGTTCGGCTACGGGGCGTCGGCGCACCTGGCGCTGCAGGTCGCGCGACACTGGGGCTGCGAAATCTACGTATTCACGCGCGCGCAGAAGGAGCAGTCGCGGGCTCTGGCCACCGGCGCGACCTGGGCCGGCGGTTACGCCGACTCGCCGGGCGTTGCGCTGGACGCCGCAGTGACGTTCGCGCCGGCCGGCGACGTCGTGATCGACGCGCTGCGCAACGTGGACCGCGGTGGCATCGTCGCGATCAACGCGATTCACCTCGACCGCGTGCCGCAGTTCAACTACGACCTGCTGTGGCTGGAGCGCGAGCTGCGCAGCGTAGCAAACTTCACGCGACAGGACGCGCTCGAGTTCCTACAGCTCGCCGCCGAGATCCCGATCGTCACCGACACGCAGACCTTCGCCCCTTCGGACGCAAACGAGGCGCTGCGCCGGCTAAAGGCGGGCGATCTGCAGGGCACCGCTGTGCTGCTGCCATAAGCACGAGGCGACCCCGAGGGTCGCCCTACGCACTCAACGGGCCGGTCTCGGACGACGGTCCCCGCTCGTCCTTCGAGAGCCTCAGGATGAGCGGTTCTTGGTCCCACCGTCCGGCTATTTACGAACAAACACAAGGTGTCCTGGCTCTGTGCTCGTTAGCTCGTTTGCCCGTTTGTCCTCGACGCTCTTTGCCCTCTGCGCGTTTGCTTGTTAGCTCGTCTCAGGCGCCGAGGCGCTTGAGACGCCGGAAGCCCTTGTAGGTGCGCGGTGGGTCTTCGCGGCGGCCACGCATCGTGTATGACACCTCGGCGACGTAGAGGTTGCCCTGCGAGTCGGCCGCCATACCGTGAATCGCGTTGAACTCGCCGGGGCCGTCGCCCTGCGTCTTCGAGCCGATGCGCGCCAGGCGCCGTCCGAACTTGCTGAGGATCGTGATGCGATGGCCGATCGCGTTGGTGTCGTGCATGCCGACCAGTTCGCCGACGTAGAAGATGCCGTTCGAGTCGGTGCACATGCCGTCGGCCTTGAACACCTGGTTCCAGCACGCCTCGAAGCGCCCCTTGCCGTCGAACACCTGCACGCGGTTGTTCTCGCGGTCGGCGACGTAGACGTACTCGTCCTCGTCGACCACGACATTGTGGGGGTTCTGGAACTCGCCGTAGTCGGAGCCGACCTCGCCCCAGGACAGCAGCAGCTTGCCGTCCGGCGAGAAGCGGTGCACCCGCGAGTTGCCGTAGCCGTCCGTGACGAAGATGTCGCCGCTCTTGGGCGAGACCGCCATGTGCGTCGGGCGGTTGAACGGCGTGCCGCTCCACTTCGGCGCCGGCTTGCCCTCGTCGCCCAGCGTCCACAGGCGCTTGCCCATCAGGTCGTACTTGTGAATCGCGTGGTGCGCGTCCTCGACCAGGTAGCAGAAGCCGTCCGGGCTGATGTGGATGCCGTGCTCACGGCCGCTGAACTCGCCCTCACCGAAAGAGCGCAGGAAGTTGCCGTTCTTGTCCAGCACGACCACCGGGTGCTCGCCGCGATTGAACACATAAACGTTGTCGTCGGCATCGACGGCCACACCGGCGGCCTCGGGGAACTGGTACTCGGCCGGGATTTTCGCCCACTCGTCGTCGGCGTCGTAAGCGAAGTCTCCGGAGCGCAGGTCAGGCGTCGCAGTCGTCATAGCCGTCCTCTCAATCCCTAGCACCACGTTGGGCGCGTTCTCGCGAAACGCCCATAGCTTAGTCCCGAATCCAGAGCGCGTCGACGGCTACCGCGATGTCTGTCAACCGGGCGCCACGGACGACTCTCGCTCGGATACGTTTATACTTGGGCGACAAGGCAACAGCCGCCGAGGATCTGACCATGCAGGCGCCTAGCTCACTCTTCCACGGTATGCAACGAGGATTGGCCGCAATCAAAGGCATCTTCGCGAAGTCATCGAACGCCCTGACTTCTGGCGAGGACCTGCGCGACTGGCTGAACGCCCGGCCCGACATTGCCGACGAGGCAAGGCAGGGGTTCAAGCAGATCGACGCCGGTCAATATCGGAAGGTCTCCCGTCGTAAGCACGCGTAGACCCACCCTAATCATTGGCTTCTGACGCCCTTCTCTCCGAGTGGGCGTTATCTTTCCTCAACAGGTTGACGCCCGAGAACCGCGCGCTCTGGGATAACGAACTGCAAGATCGGTTCATCGCAGCCCGATCAACGAAACCACCGTTGACTACCCGGAGGCTGGCGAACCCGACGCCAAGGCAACGCTGAGCGGCCCGTTCCTGGTGATCTGGCGCTTCGTTAACGCCGAGGTGATCGCCGTCGCCACGATTCGCTGGGGTCCCGGCAGCCAGGCAAGCGATCCCAACCTGCGCCGCCGGATGTGAGAACCAGACGTGGACGGGTGTAGAATTTTCGGCAACGTATCGAGTCCGAGGAGCGTGTGTTATGTCGATTACGTTCCGGCCGCTTCACCCCTTGTTCATGGCCGAGGTCAGCCCTATCGACCTGCGCAGCGTCTACGACCCCGAGACGCTGGAGACGATCCGTGCCGGCATGGACCGCTTCGGCGTGCTGGTGTTTCGCGACCAGCCGTTTACGGACGAGGACCAGATCGCGTTTGCGAAGCGCTTCGACGGTGAGCTGCACGCCAAGACCGGCGTCAGCGTCCTCGGCAAGAGCCGGCTCGGCAACGAGGCCCTGACCGACATTTCCAACCTGGACGAGAACGGCGAGATCATGGCTTCGGATAACCGGCGCCGCATGTACTCCCTGGGCAACCGACTCTGGCACACCGACGCATCGTTCCAGGACCCGCCGGGACGCTACTCGATGCTGCACGCCCGCGTCGTCCCGCCGGTGCCCGCCGACACCGAGTTCGCCGACATGCGCACGGCCTACGACGCGCTCGACCCCGAGATGCAGGCGCGCCTCGAAGGCCTGCAGGTGCACCACTCGATCGCCTACTCGCGCAGCACCCTCGGCTTCGAGTTCTCGAAAGAGGAGTGGGACAAGCTGGCGGGTGCGGTGCATCCGCTGATCCGCGACCTGCCCTACGGCCGCAAGTCGCTCTACCTCGCCTCGCACGCCTCGACGATCGTCGGCTGGCAGGTGCCGGAGGCGCGACTGCTGCTGCGAGACCTCATGGAGCACGCAACCCAGCGCGAGTTCACCTACACGCACTCGTGGCGCGTCGGAGACCTCGTGATCTGGGACAACCGCGCCACCATGCACCGCGGCCTCGCCTACGACGACACGATGTACAAGCGCGAGCTGCGCCGCGTCACGACGCTCGACCTGCCGCGCGCCACGCCGGTCGCCGAGAAGCTCCTCGTCGAAGTGGCCACTTAGTGCAGAGGTCAGACTACAGAGTGCAGTAAAACGAGCCGTTATCTCTGCACTCAGTACTCTGCGCTCTGTCTTACACCAGCAAATCCTCTACCGCGTCCGCAGCCGCGTACAGGCCCTCGAAGCCCGTGAAGTAAAACGCCGTGTTCGTGATCCCGAGCACGATGCGCTCGTTCGTGATGCCCCAGGCTCTCGCCAGCAGCGCCGCCTCGCGCAGGCCGTCGCGATTGCCGGTGATCGTGTGGTGGCGCAGCATCATGTAGGGCGCGACCTGCTTCGGCAGCGTGCGAATCGCCACCTCCCATTTGGCGCGATTCACCTTGACGAACTCGGGGTGGTGCTTCAGCCCGAACGCGATCGACTTCGGCAGGAAGCCGATCGTCTGCTCGTACCAGCGCGTCAGGTTGGCCGTATCGGCGTCCGTCATCTGGCGCGTCGTCAGGTCGAGGCCGCACTTGAACGCGTCCGCGTCGACCGCCCAGCCTTCCGGGAACACGAGCTGCGTTTCCGGCTCGCCCCACACCGGCAGGAGGTCGCCGACCGCGCGGTAGACGTGGCCGAGGCCGCGCATGCCCGCCGTGAGCTGCGTGAACATGACGAGCTCCATGAGCTGCGCCTTCGTCATGCCGTTGCGCCGCAGGGTGTGGAACTCGTTGAGGATGCCGGTCTCCCAGCCGAGGTAAATATAGCTGTGGATGTTCTGGATGCTCAGGGTCGCGACGTTTTCGAGCCTCGGGCGGCCGTACATGTCGGACGCCCAGCGGTGCAGCTTGGCGAAGTCCGGCGCGTAGTCGAGCATCAGGCTGTTCGCGTACATCTCGTAAAGCGGGCCGCGCCAGCCCCAGACGCTTGTCAGGTTTGCGTTGACTTCCTCCTGCGTGATCTCGCCGATCTTGGTCAGGTCCAGGCCTTCGCGGTTGGCGTCGTTCATGGCTGCTAATCCGTCCGCTCGAACACGGCCGCGATGCCCTGGCCGCCGCCGATGCACATCGTCTCGAGCGCGAGATGCGAGCCGCGACGCTCCATCTCGTTGAGGAGCGTAGCGAGGATACGGCCGCCGGTCGCGCCGATCGGGTGGCCGATCGAGATGCCGGAGCCGTTGACGTTGAGCCGGTCGAAGTCGCGCGCCTCGAAGCCCCATTCGCGCGTCACGGCCAGCACCTGCGCCGCAAACGCCTCGTTGAGCTCGATCAGGTCCATGTCGGCCATCGTCAGGTTGAGGCGCGCGAACAGCTTCTTCGTCGCCGGCACCGGCCCGAGGCCCATGTAGGCGGGATGTACGCCCGCCAGCGACCAGCCGAGCATCTTCGCCAGCGGCTTCAGCCCGAGCTCCGCCGCCTTCTCCGGCGTCGTGACGATGCAGCAGGCCGAAGCGTCGTTCTCGCCGCTGGCGTTGCCCGCCGTCACGGTCGATTCAGGATCGATGCGCTGGCGCACCGGACGCAGCGCCGCCAGCTTCTCGAGGCTCGTGTCGGGGCGCGGGTGCTCGTCGCGTTCGACCATCGACTTCGCCCTGCCGCGTTGGCACCGGCACCGCGACGATCTCGTTGTCGAACTTGCCGGCGTCCCAGGCCGCGACGGCGCGCTGGTGCGACCGCAACGAGTACTCGTCCTGCTCCTCACGCGGGATCGAGAACTGGCGGCGCAGGTTCTCCGCCGTCTCCACCATGCCGCCCTCGACCGGGTACAGCGCGCTGCCGGCCGTGACGCGGCCGCGGTCGAGGCGGTCGTACAGGGTGATGTTGCCGCGCCGTCCGGACCTTAGCCCCGTCGCGTAGAACTCGACGTTGCTCATGCTCTCGACACCGCCCGCCAGCACCACGTCCGCGACGCCGGTCTGCACCTCCATGGCCGCGAGGCAGATCGCCTGCAGCCCGGAGCCGCAGCGGCGGTCGACCTGCGTCCCCGGCACGTCGACGGGCAGTCCGGCGCGTAGCGCGGCGGTGCGCCCGATCGCCGGCGATTCCCCCGATGGGTAGCCCTGCCCGAGGATTACGTCCTCGACCTGCGCCGGGTCGAGGCCGGAGCGCTCGATCACCGCCTTCGCGACCAGCGAGGCCAGCGTCTCGGCATCGACATCCTTCAGCGAGCCGCCGTAGCGTCCCACGGGCGTGCGCAGCGGCGTACAGATCACGGCATCTCTCATGGATCACGACCTCCTCGAGCTCGGGTGCGACGACGGTTGCGTAATTCTAGCGCCGGGAGCGCTCAAGCAGGCGAGTTGCCCTGTCAGCCGATGCAGCGCCTCGCATAAACGGACCTTGCAGGATGAATCCTGCAGCCAGCACGAAGAACCGCCGAAGGACAATGAATCGTCTGGCGCAACGGACGGACCTGAAGGTTCGTCCCTACATCCGAGTCTGGCGCCTGCAGTACAACCGAGCGTTCTGTTCCTTCATTGCGAGCCATCGCAGCAGACGAGGCGCGGCAATCTGGGGCGGCGCCCCGGTACCGTCAGAGCGAAGACACCCCGTAGTTCCCAACACAACGCACAGATCGGCGGCGGTAGCTGCGGGATTCATCCTGCAGGGCTGTCTTCACTCACGACAGCCTCGTTCCTCGGCGCCGGACGCTTCTACTCGCTCCTGCGGCCCCGTGGGCGTCGTCTCGGTGCCGCGGCCGGCGTAGTGCCAGTCGCCGCGCGTCAGCCAGGCGTCCGGGTGGTTGGCGAGGATGTCGAACTCGCGGCCCCAGAGACCGTCGCCGAGATGACGCTCGCACAGCCCGATGACGATGCGCGTGCTGCGCCAGCGATCGCCGATCTCGAGGCGCAGGCCCTGGTCGCCGGGGATCATCGTGCCGCAGACGCTGCACTTGTGCTCGAAGCCCGGCGCCTTGCCGACACGGATGCTGACCTCGTGTCGATTCTCCAGCACGAGGTCCTCGAGGAAGAACAGCGCCGCCTCACGCCCCGGGAAGTCCTGCTTGGCGATCAGGCGCAGGTTCATCTCGTCGGCGTACTTGCGACCCGCCGCGGCGACGTCGTCCTTGTAGGGGCTCCAGCCTTCGGTCGGGTCTTTCTTGCACTTCGGGCACAGCGCGCCGGTGCGCGGCAGCTTGAGGTTGTCGTCCTCGATCAGGGTCTTGCAGTGCACACAGTTGAACGCCATGTCGGTCCCACCTCGCAGAATCGCTTCGGTTAAGTATTAACTCTTTCTGCCCTGCGCGACAGGCAGTTGGCGCCGCCGCCTTTTCGCAATCGCCCGGTGGCTGCCACGAGCTGCCGAACGACGCAACCGACCCATCTATGCCGTCGCGACCACTCGCCGGCGGTTTGGTGCAAACTGTCACCGACGAGCGCATCCTCCCCAACGAAAGGCGGTCTCATGAAGCTCACCCTGCTCGGCACCGGCACGCCGACACCCACCCCGCAGCGCCACGGCGCCGGCCAGGTCGTGCAGTGCGGCGACGACGCCATCCTCATCGACTGCGGCGCCGGCATCCTGCACCGCCTGCTCGACGCCGGCTACGCGTCCCTCAACCTGAACAGCATCGCCTTCACTCACCTGCACTCCGATCACGTGACCGGCATCATGGACGTGCTCTGGGCCGGCTGGATTGGGCGTCGTTGGCAGACGCCGCCAACGATCTACGGTCCGCCCGGCACGCAGCACTTCATCGACCACCTGATCGAGTCGATGAGCTACGACATCAAGATTCGCGTCGGGCCGATCCTCCAGACCGAGCAGCTTATCCCGCGCGTCGTCGAGTTCGACGAGGGCTGGAGCGTCTCCGGCAGCGACTGGCAGCTCTCGGCCTTCCGCGTCGAGCACATGCCCGTCGACCAGGCATTCGGCTTCCGGGTCGACCAGGGCGCCGCGTCCGTCGTCATCTCCGGCGACACGAAGGCCTGCGACAACCTCGCGCTGCACGCGAAGGACGCGAGCCTGCTGGTGCACGAGGTGTTCTGGTCGCAGGGGCTGAACCAGATGGGCGCGGCGGCGCCGGACCCACAGGAGAAGGCGCGCTTCGCCCTGCTCGAGACCTATCACACACCCTCGACGGAGGTCGGCAAGGTCGCTGCCAGGGCGAACGCGGCGCACCTCGTGCTCAGCCACATCATCCGTTCGCGCGGCAACCCGGACGATTTCGCCACCGACATCTCACCCGACTACAACGGCAAGCTAACGGTCGGCGCCGACCTCATGACCTTCGACCTCCCTTAGGCCATTAGCATGGCGGCGTCCTGCGCGAAAGGTCGTCAGCCGTCGAAGCGTCTACTGGACCGGCCGACAACCGTTTTCGAGATTGGAGAGCATTCGGGGCAATGAGCGAGGCAATCGATATCAACGCGATCAACCGGGACGTGGTGGCGCAGTTTCGCGCCAACGGCGGCAAGGTGATCGAGGGTCGCTTCGCGGGCTCGACGCTGCTGCTACTGACGACTAAGGGCGCGAAGAGCGGCGCCGAGCGCGTCAACCCGATGATGTACGCCACGCCGGAGGGCCAGGTCGTCGTGTTCGCATCGCACAACGGCGCGCCGACCAACCCCGCGTGGTACCACAACCTCGTCGCGCACCCGGACGTGACCGTCGAGATCGGCGGCGACCGGTACGAAGCGACGGCCGTCGTAGTACAGGGCGACGAGCGCGAGCGCCTGTGGGCGGAATCGGCGCGCGCGTTCCCGGTCCTCGACACGATTCAGACCAAAACGACGCGCAAGCTGCCGGTCGTGAAGCTCGTGCGCAAAGCCTGACGGACCCCAATGTCTGTGTAGCTGCAGACCTTCAGGTCTGCAACACGGTGCGTCCGCTGCGGAACGGTCCGGGCGATGGAAGACGGCGCGTTGGGCAGGTCTGAAGACCTGCAGCTACATCAATTCGAGGCCTCGGACTTAATGGCCCTTCGTTCCCGTCGCCCTGACCTCGATAATGGAGGTAGAGGCAATGCAATGCAGAACAAACGCGGTCCCTGGTGGCTGCTCTTCGTCGGCAGCATCCCGTTTCTCTTCCTCGCTCGCACCGGGCTGTTAGGCGAGCAGGCGCGCGAGGAGTCGCAGGTCGCGCTGGAAGACTGGGCCGGATACGGACGCATCGTGCTGCCGCTGCTCGCGCTGCTCGGCATCGTCGTGGTCGCGGCCCTGACCTACTTCCTGATTCGCTGATGCACGCCCAAACTGTAGCTGCAGGTCTTCAGACCTGCCTCGACGCCCCGCCTTACGACACACGAACCGTCATGCGAAGAGACGAGGCGCCCTCGCAGACCTGAAGGTCTGCAGCTACATCGACGGCTTAGTCCCGGCATCGAGTGCTCACGATGCAGACAACGAGAAGAGGCGCCCCGAATATTCGGGGCGCCTCTTGTCTTGGTCGTGCGGTTGTTGTGCTAGCCGGCGGTCTCGAGCTTGGGCGAGAGGCCGGTCTCCGAGAGGGGCTTCATCTCCCAGGCGACGCCCAGGCCCGCCTCCGAGTCGCGGACTTGCTCGGTCTCGCGCACCCAGTCGGCGCCCGCCGGCAGGATCACCGTGGCGTGGCGGATGCGGTTGAGCTGCTGGTTCTCGACGTTGGGTGGCGGTGTGCCGCTGTCGCGCAGCGCCTTGACGGCGCGTAGCAGCTGACGCCGCACCGCGATGACCATGACGTCGAGCGAGCCGAGGTGCTCGTGCGAGCGGTCGTAGATCACCTCGCCCTTGTCGTTCGACATGAGCTCGGTCATGGCGCGGTCCTGCAGGTTGCCGATCGCCGGTACGCCTGAGACCCGTGTCGTGCGCTCGGCCTCGTAGTCGCGGGAGTAGTCGTTGTGCTTGTTGGCGTTCGTGTAGAAGTAGGTGCGCGGGTCGCTGGTGCGCGGCACGAAGCCTACGTCCCTCTCGAGCGCGTTGTTACCCTTGCTGTTGGGGTCGTAGATGCGCTGCGTCAGGCTGCCGCGCTGCGTGATCAGCATCGCCCACTCGTCATCCAGCGGCACGAAGGAGCGCAGCGTGACGCCGTCGCCGCCCGTGATCATCGTGTGGAATGGGAAGATGAACTGGTTGATGCGGTGCCACTCGTAGCGCGGGTCGTCGTCCCAGGTCCGGCGCGCCGAGTAGTAGACGCCGTAGTCGGTCAGGCGCACGTCGAGCCGCGGGATCTTGTCGCTCCAGATCATGTTGAACAGACCCGGCTCCGGGGGCTTCTCCGGCTTCTCGTCGAACAGGCGCCAGCGGAAGGCGTCGAGGCGCGAGTGCAGGTAGTCGAGGTGGTTGGAGTCGGTGTCGCCCTCGAGGTTCTGCATCCAGTTCGCCTCTTCCATCATGATGGAGGGCTCGCCGACCTGCTCGGGCGGTAGCGTGTTGATCTCGAAGGCCGGGAAGGGCGGCGGCGTCTCGCGCGCGCCCATGTAGACCCAGACCATGTGGTTGACGTCGCGCGCCGGGTATGCCTTGACGCGCACCTTGCTCTTGAAGTTACTCTCGGCCGGCTCCGACGGCATGTCGACGCAGGCGCCGGTCGTGTCGAACTTCCAGCCGTGGTAGACGCAGCGCAGGCCCGCCTCTTCGTTACGGCCGAAGAACAGCGAGGCGCCACGGTGCGGGCAGGCCTCGACGACGCAGCCGACGTTGCCGTTGGTGTCGCGGAACATGATCAGGTTCTCGCCCAGCAGCTTCATGCGCTTCGGCGGGGAGTCCGGGCCGGGGAACTCGGACGATGGCAGCGCCGGCACCCAGTACTGGCGCATGAGCTCGCCCATCGGCGTGCCGGGGCCTACGCGACAAAGCAGATCGTTGTCTTCCTGGCTGAGCATGGCTGACTCCTGACTGTTAAGAGCTTTCTGTTTCGGAAGGTTGTGGCCATGATAGCGCGTTCCGGCGCCGATTGATCAATCGAATCGCGACCATCGAAACGAAATACAAAACCGCAAGACCTGCCGACTCGACTAGCCGCTGACTCGACACGCGGCTCGAGGGCGGTCCTGGATGCGGTCCGGCGGTTATGCACCCTCCCGCGCAGCTCGCCGCCACGCAAGTGGCTTAGGTGTGAATCTCGACGCGCATGCCCGGTGCGCCGAACAGCCAGAAGTACTGCGCCTCGTGCAGCTCCATACCCACGCAGCCGTGGCTCGTCGCCTGGTGGCCGAAGACGCTGTGCGGGCGCCAGTAGTTCAGGTGCAGCGCGTCGCCCTTCTGGTCGAAGTACTGCGTGAACAGCACGCGCTCGACGTCGTACTGTGCCTGGCTCGGGTCGTAGCCGGCCTGCGACGCCGTCATCTTCTCGACCGCGATGCGGCCGTCCGGCTGAATCTCGAAGCTGCCTTGCGGCGTATCGAAGGGCGGCGCGCCGCTGCTGATCGGCGCAACGAATACCGCCTTGTCGCCGACCATGGCGCTCGCCGTCTGCTTGCTGAGGTTGACGTCGATCCACTTCTCGACACCCTTGGGCACCGGTGCCAGGGGCGAGGTCTCGCCGGCGGCCATGATGTAGACGAACGGCCCGTAGACATAGGTACCGTCGTCGAGCTGGAACCACTCGCTGGCCCAGTCGACCTGGATGCCAACCCAGGTCTGCGTACCGACCAGCCAGTTCTCGCCCTTGACGCTCTTGACGATGTGCACCGGCGCGAGGTTGGGCAACGAGCCGATGTTCTGCGAGGTCGTCGAGGGGTCTTTGCGGGTGTAGAGCACGCCGCCGACCACGATGGCATCGCCCGGCTTGAGCTCGGGCAGCGGCGTAGGCAACGGAGTCGGCGTCGCGGTTGGCTTCGGCGTGGGCGTCGCGGTGGGTGGTACCGGCGTCGTAGTTACGGTAGGGGTCGGCGTCGGCGCGTCCGTGCCCAGCACGTTGCCACACGCGGCCAGGATCGAACCGAGCAGCGCGACGCCCAGGAACAAAGCGAACCGGCGGGGGAAGGACAGACGAATCATTCAGACGTCGGGCCGCAAGAGCAACCCTGCATTCCATGGTACGCGTCTCGCAGCGCGCATGGATGCACTGTGGCTTACAGAATATGTCGAGAGCGACGCAGCAGCATCGCGGCCTACGAAACGTTGTCGGAGGCAGTACCCGAGCCTCGATTCGCGTCATATACTTCCGCTATTCTGCAAACGCACGGAAACCCTTCAGTCCTTAAGCCTTTCGCGGGCATCACGCCGGAAGAGATGCGGACCCTGGTTGTGCTGGGCGCGGGTGCATTCCTGCTCTCGAGCAGCCTGTACGGCATCAACGTCGCACTGCCCGAGATCCAGGACCAGTTTCACGTAAGCCTAACGAGCCTGAAGTGGGCGTCGATCATCGGCAGCATCATGATGGCCAGCCTCTCGCTGTGCTTCGGCCGAGTCGGGGACCTGCTCGGGAGGAAGCGCGTCTATCGCGCCGGGATCATCGTCTACGCCGTCGGTTCCGGCTTCGCGGCTTTCGCCACGTCGTTCAAGATGCTGATGGTGTTTCGAGTGCTGATGGCGCTCGGCCTGCCCATGGCGTACCCGCTGGCCGGCGCCATCATGGCCGCCACGGTCGAGCCGTCACGCAGGGGCCAGGTGATGGGCCTGTTCGCGACCTTCACGGCCGCCGGCGCGCTGACCGGCCCGACGCTCGCCGGTTTTCTGGTCGACAACTGGGGCTGGCGAGCCGTCTTTCTCGGCAACATGACGGGCGGGCTGGTCCTCGCCGTCATGCAGTACTTCGCGCTGCGGGGCGCGGAAGTGCGCAAACACGAGTCCTTCGATTACTGGGGCGCGCTCCTGCTGCTCGTCGGCTTCCCGGCGCTGCTCCTGGGCCTGAGCTCCGGCAGCCAGGCAGGCTGGGGCGCATCGATTACGCTGGCCTGGTTTGTGCTGTCGGGCATCGGGCTGGTCGCGTTCCTGATTCGCGAGAGCCGCTGCGAGATCCCGCTGTTCAGGCTGGCCTTCTTCCGCAGCGGTGCGTTCTGCGTCGCGATGTTCACGCTGGCCGTTGGCTCGTTCATTCAGAGCCCCGTGACGCTGTTCACGCCCCTCTATTTGCAGAGGGCGCTGACCTTGAGCCCGCTCAGCGTCGGACTCGTGATGATGGCGCTGCCGCTTTCGACGATCTTCACCGAACCGCTCGGCGGCAGCCTCGCCGACCGCCACGAGCCGCGCCTCGTGGCGTCGGCCGGGATCTTCTTCTCGCTACTCGCCGTGATCCTCTATTCGAGGCTGGGCCTCTCGAGCTCCGTACTCCTGGTCATTCCGCCGCTGGCGCTGATCGGCCTCGGCGGCGCTTTGCTGCGTCCCTCCAACCAGGTTGCGGTCTACGCGACCGTGGACCGAGAGCAGTACGGGGCGCTTTCGGCCGTGCTCACGGCGCTAGGAGCGCTGGCCGGCTCGCTCGGCGCCACAGTGACGGTGGCCCTTCACGAGAGCCATGCCTCAGGCTCGGGCGCCGCGGCATTCGTCCACGGGCAGCAGTTCACGTTCGCCGTCCTCATACCCATCGTCGCGGTGTCTGCCGCGCTGTCGCTGCTCGGTCGAAGCCGCCCGGAGCACGAGAGACCGGCGCCATCCGTGAGCGGTCCCTCGAGCGAGCAAACCCTCGTCGACGTCGCCCGGGACGCGTAAGCCGCGGGGCTCAGTACGAGTCGTCGTAAGACGTCGACGAGCCGGAAGGGGCGGCCGTATCGGCTGCAGGCGCGCCGGGTGCCGCGTTGCCTGCCAGCAGCTCGCCGTTCATGCCCTGACCGGTGTGGTACTTGCAGTAGAACAGCAGCACGCCCGTGTCCGGAAACGTCACCTCGATCTCGCTGTCGCCCTTCGGCTGCACGTCGCTGTCGATGCCGAGCGACTTCACCGAGAAGTTGTGCAGCGTCGTCGAGTCGTTCTCGACCTTGATCGTCAGCTTCTGGCCCGGCTTGCCGCTCAGGAAAGTTGGGTCGAAGTAGAAGCTATCGGCCTCAAGATCGATCGTCGCCACCTTGCTGACATCCTTCGTGCCATGGGCGTTGACCGTCGTGGTGCCGAGCTGCAGCGTACGCGTTTCCGCCGCGGCGCTCTTCTTGCCGCCGCAGGCCGATAGCGCCAGCGTCGCGACGCCCATCAGCGCAATAAGAATCCAGAGTCGCTTCACGTGACCTTCCCTTTGCATCTCCCATGCCGCTTCTGCGGCGAAGCTCCGCCCGTTATCGCATGTTCGTGACGAAGCGCGCCGACGGATCACGGCATGCGCAGGCGGCGTCTTTGACAAGGCCGCAGCGTCGCAGCATGATCCGCGCCACGACCCTGCAGTTCCCGAGCAAGAGAGGTAAAGGAGCGCAATGAAGCGCAGTACGAACCGCATCCTGACGACACACACCGGGAGCCTGCCGCGCCCGCAGGACCTGCTCGAGCTGGTTCAGCAGCGCGCCGATGAGCCCGGGGCCGAGCAGCGGTTTCAGGAGCGCTTGCCGGGCGCCGTAGCCGACATCGTCAAGCAGCAGGCCGAAGCGGGCATCGACGTCGTCAGCGACGGTGAGCTCGGCAAGCTAAGCTTCTTCCACTACGTGCGCGACCGCCTCAGCGGCTTCGAGGGCGTCAGCGAGCGGCCGTTCAACGCCGGCGTCGCCGAGGAGTTCCCGGGCTACGCGGCCTGGCGCGCTCGCGGCCACAACGTCGGCAATCCTTTCTCGAGGCGGGCGCAGTGCATCGGACCGCTGGCCTGGAAGGACCTCGGTGCGCTGGACAACGACATCGCCAACCTCAAGGCGGCGATGGCCGCAACGCCGGTCGTCGAGGGGTTCGTGCCGTGCGCATCCGTCGGCATCGTGGCGCAGCGCATGGACAACGCCTACTACCCGACCTACGAGGCCTACGTCGAGGCGATCGCGAACGTGATGAAGGACGAGTACCGCAGGGTCGCGGACGCCGGCCTCATCGTGCAGATCGATGCGCCGGAGATGTGCATCGACCGCGCCCTGCCCCCGTTCTTCGACCAGCCGATCGAGGCCTTCCGCAAGCGCCAGGAGCTCTGGGTCGAAGCCCTGAACCACGCGCTCGAGGGCGTGCCGGAGGAGCAGGTGCGCTTCCACGTCTGCTGGGGCAACGGCGAAGCACCGCACACGCGCGACGTGCCCCTGGCCGACATCGTCGAGGTCGTGCTCAAGGTGCACGCCGCGGCGTATTCGGTCGAAGCCTCGAACCCGCGCCACGCCCACGAATGGAAGCTGTGGCAGGACGTGAAGCTGCCGGAGGGCAAGGTGCTGATCCCGGGCGTGATCGACTCCGTGACCAACTTCGTCGAGCACCCGGAACTGGTGGCGGACCGCATCTTGAACTACGCACGCATCGTCGGCCGCGAGCGCGTCATCGCCGGCACGGACTGCGGCTTCGGCACCTCCGCCACGAGCGAGAACATCTACCCGCCCATCGTCTGGGCCAAGCTCGGCTCGTTGGCGGAGGGCGCCACTCTGGCCAGCAAAGAGCTCTGGCGCTAGGCGCCTGTGCGCCGAACCCAAGAACCATAGAATCACGGCCTCAAAGGTTCTAAGGTTCTAGGGTTCACAGGTTTCACTGTTCGAAGGGGGCATTTTCGTGAAAATCGGGTTCATCGGTCTCGGGCGCATGGGCAGCCATATGGCGCGCAACCTCGCCAAAGCAGGGCATGAGGTCGCGGCGTTCGACGTGCGGCCGGAAGCGGTCACCGAAGTGGCGAAGACGCCGGGCATTCGCGGCGCCACCAGCGTTGCCGACGCGGCGCGCGACGCCGATGTCGTCCTGAGCTCGCTGCCGTCGCCAGACTCCGTGGAGCAGATCGTCCTGGGCGAGGGCGGCCTCGTCGAGGCGATGCAGAGCGGCACGATCTACGTCGACCTGTCGACCAACGCGCCCAGCGTCGTGCGCCGGCTCGCCCCGCTCATGGCCGAGAAGGGCGTGCAGATGCTCGACGCCCCGGTCGCGGGCGGCACCGGCGGCGCCGAAATGGCGACGCTCTCGATCATGGTCGGCGGCGACGAAGCGACCTACGAGAAGGTCAAGCCGGTCCTCGGCGCCATCGGCAACAAGCTGTTCTACTGCGGCGACATCGGCGCCGGCTCGGTCGTCAAGCTGTGCAACAACATCGCGGCCCAGGGCTACAACCTCGTGCTCGGCGAGGTGCTGACGATGGGCGTCAAGTCCGGCGTCGACCTCAAGACGCTCGCAACCGTGATCGGCTCCAGCACGGGTACCGTGCAGCGCCTGGTCAACGCCTACCCGCGCGGCCTCTTCCGCCGCTCCTTCCTGCCCGCCTCGTTCTCGCTCATCCTCTCGAACAAGGACACACGCCTGGCGTTGGAG
This sequence comes from uncultured Chloroflexia bacterium, assembly GCA_963732945.1. Classification (GTDB taxonomy): domain Bacteria; phylum Chloroflexota; class Dehalococcoidia; order DSTF01; family WHTK01; genus WHTK01. Next base: position 164,180 of record CAVTBL010000004.1, on the reverse strand, counting down.
CTGGCACACGAGGTCGGCGTACCGATGGAGACCGGCGAGGCCGTGTACCGCGACCAGCTCGAGCTGCTCAAGCGCGGTGTCGGCGAGTACAGCACCGACGCGCTGGTGCAGATGCAGGAGGAGCGCGCCGGCGTCGTGCTCGAGCTCGACGAGAGCGACCTGCCACTGCAGTTCATGCAGTTCCAGCCCCAGGTCCCGCCCGAGCAGCGGCACTAGCGTGCGGCGGACTGCGCGAGAGCTGATCTATGACGCTCCGTGGTGGGAGACCGCCCGCGGTGCGCCTGCTGAGCCACACCGGCGATCCTGAGTCGCCTCTCGCGTGCAGCTTTTGAGGCGTCGTTGCGAGCCATCGCGGCAGCGAGGCGCGGCAATCTGGGGCGGGGCCGCGTGCCGCACGAACAGCAAGGCGGAGCATCGTGGCGGCGTGACGACGGCGTCGAAGGACCCGTCCGGCACCACAAGGCTTCACTAAACGAGGAGGTGTGTCATGGCGGATGACGGCAACTTCAAAGAGCGCTTCGTCGAGGCCGACGGCTTTCGCGTGCGCTACCTGGAAGCGGGGCCGGCCGGCGAGGGCGAGCCGCTGGTCGTGCTGCACGGCGGTGGCGGTGTCAAGCACTACACCTCTCACGACCTGCTGGCGGAATCGCGGCGCGTCATCCTGGTCGAGGCGCCGGGCTTCGGCGCCTCGGCGGCGAACGAGCGCTCCCAGTCGATGGCCGAGCTGGCGAACAGCGTGGCGGCCGCGCTCACGGCGCTCGGCGTCGAGCGCTTCGACCTCCAGGGCAACTCGTTCGGCGGCAAGCTGGCGTTGTGGCTGGCGGTGCAGCATCCCGAGCGCGTCAAGGCGCTGGTCCTGGTCGCACCGGCCGCAATTCGCCCCGAGGGCGGACCGCCGCGCTCGCCGGGTGAGTTCCGGCTCTACGCGCATCCGGATCGCCAAAAGCCTCAGCCCGTCGAGCCCGAAGTGCAGACCAGGCAGATGGCGCTGGCGCGCCGCATCATGGGCCCGGCGCGCGACCCGGACCTCGAGGCGCGCATGACCGAGCTGCATGTGCCGGTGCTGGTCGTGTTCGGCACGCTGGATACGGTGCTGCCGCCGGAGATGGGGCGTCACTACAAGGAGATCCTGCCGAACTGCAGTCTCGTCTTCCTGTACGACGCCGCCCACGAGGCCGACGCCGACCGCCCGGAGGCGTTCGCGGCGCTGGTCGACGAGTTCCTCGAGCGCCACGAGGGCTTTCTCGTGACCACGAAAAGCAGCCTGATCTATCGATGAGTCGCCACGAATATGTGTCGCGCGGCCCGAACGACGCGTAGAATCACGTCGCAAGCAAGCTAATCCTAGGCGGAGGCTAAGGTGACAACGACAAACCGGATTGCGGTGGTGACCGGCGCCGGCAGCGGCATCGGCCGGGCCAGCTCGCTGGCGCTGATGAAGGACGGCTGGTCCGTAGTGCTCGCCGGACGGCGCAAAGACGCCCTCGAAGAGACGGCGAGCATGGCGGGACCCGGTGAGAACAGCCTCGTCGTGCCGACCGACGTGGCGGACCCGGCGCAGGTGCGCAACCTGTTCGCGAAGACGAAGGAGCAGTACGGCCGCCTCGACCTGCTGTTCAACAACGCCGGCCGCGGCTCCCCGCCCGGGCTGCTCGAAGACATGGACGTCGAGGTCTGGAAGGCAGTCGTCGACGTCAACCTGACGGGCTCGTTCCTGTGCACGCAGGAGGCGATCAAGATCATGAAGGACCAGGACCCGCGCGGCGGCCGTATCATCAACAACGGCTCCATCTCGGCGCACGCGCCGCGGCCCAACTCGGTCGCCTACACCTCGACCAAGCACGCGATTACCGGCCTGACCAAGTCGACCTCGCTGGACGGGCGCAAGTACGACATCGCCTGCGGCCAAATCGACATCGGCAACGCGCTGACGCCGCTGGCGTCGCGCATGACGCGCGGCGTGCCGCAGGCGAACGGCGAGACGATGCCGGAGGCGACGATGGACGTGGCGCACGTCGCGACGTCGCTGCTCTACATGGCGAATCTGCCGCTGGACGCCAACGTGCAGTTCCTCACCGTCATGGCCACCAAGATGCCGTTCGTCGGCCGAGGATAAGTCGACCGGCACATGATTGTTGCCCGCCGAACGTCTAGCCTGAGCTCAGTCTGAACCAGGAGGCTCTGCGATGTTCGAAACGGTGCTGGTACCGCTGGACGGCTCGGAGTATTCGGAGCGCGCTCTGGCGACCGGGCTGGAGCTCGCGCGTCTCGCCGGCGCCAGGGTCAGGCTGATCACGGTCGTGCTCGCCTACCCCGACGCGCACGTCCCAACCGTCAAGAAGCTCGAGGACCAGGTACGGGAGCGCGCCGAGGCCTACATGGCGCCGTTCATCAAAGAAGCCACCGCCGCCGGCTTCGAGGTCGAGGGCGAGGTGGCGCACGGCGAACCGGCCCAGGAGATCGTGCGCGCGGCTCACGCGGCCAGCGCCGGCGTCATCGTGATGAGCACCCACGGCATCGGCGCAACAGGACGTCACGCGCTCGGCAGCGTGGCAATGAAGGTGCTGCAGGCCGCCGAGTGCCCGGTCTTGATGGTCAAGATTCCCGAGGCCGCCGGCGCCTGAGCCGTGAGAGGCGGCTACTTACGCGGTGGCGGTCCGGGGGATGGTTACGTGAGACGGCTGGATACTTCGAAGCTCTCGCGCAGCCTGCCCGCCATGCTAATGGCCGTGGCGCGCATCTTTCGCGTCGAGCCACTCCTCGACGATAGCGGCGGCGCCGCGCAGGGCGCCGACGAACAGCAGCAGGACTACCAGGTCCATTCCAATCATCGCTTGGCCTCCACTGGAGCGCCGTTGGGGCGCTTGAGCAGCACCGGCACCTTCGCCTTGCGCAGTACGCCGGCGGCGACGCTGCCCTGCACCAGGTCCGACAGACCTGAGCGGCCGTGCGTCGACATCACGATGTAGTCGGCGTTTTCTTCGTTAGCGGCCTGCAGGATGCCGTCGATGGGGTCACCGGCCGGTACGGCACGCAGACGATGCGGCGCTGAGACCTGACGACCCGCCCGATCGAGGGCGGCCTCGAGCTCTGCCATCTCCTCGTTGAACTGCTTCGACGTCTCGGCGATTTCGCCGACCATCACGAAGACGATCTCTCCGTCCATCTTCTGCGCCAGCTCTTCGGCGTAAGGTATGACCGCCTCGGACAACTCTGAGCCATCGAGGGGGACTATGATTCTGGTTGCTGCCATGGCTGCACTCCTTCCCGTTAGCAAGACCTCTACCCTCAGGCTAGACCTTGCTCCCTCTGCCGCAGCCTGCCATTCGGTCTACATTCATGCAGTCCGTATTTACCCTAAGTTCAGGTGCGTTCAGACGGCGACCGCGTCCGCGCTTGCGTCGTAACAGTGCTATGACAGGTTCTCTTCCACGTGCTGATCGGCGTCGTTTCTGACACGCACGGCTACCTCGACCCGCGCCTGCTCGATGCGTTCGCGGGCGTCGAGGCGATCCTGCACGCCGGCGACGTCGGCAGCGACGCCGTGCTCGAAGGCCTGCGCGATCTGGCGCCGCTCTTCGCGGTCGCGGGCAACAACGACGTGCCGCTGGGTAACCTCGGCCTGCCGCACACGCTCGACGTCGAGCTCGCGGGCGTCGCGCTGCACCTGGTGCACGAGCTACCGCACGCGCGGCCGGCACCCGAGACACGCGTCGTCGTGTTCGGGCACAGCCATCGCCAGCTCAACGAATGGCGCGACGGCATCCTCTACCTCAACCCCGGCGCCGCCGGCCGCCGCGGCTTCCACGCCGTGCAGACGGCAGCGCTACTGCGCATCGAGGGCGCCTCGGTGACGGCTGAGGCGATCGTGCTGGGACCGAGGCTGAAGCTGCCGTCGAGGCGGTAGCGCCGGACGGAGCTGAAGCTTCGTCCCTACATTCTCGCCTGGGCGGCCGGCTCAGAGCCAAAGTAAGGCAGCAACTCCTGACTTGCGTCATTGCTAGCCATCGCGGCAGCGAGGCGCGGCAATCTGAGGCGAGGCCTCGCCCCATCGACCCGCAGACGGCCCATCCGTCTGACGTTGCGTCCCACCGGACCACCTCGCAGCCCTCTGATCAGCCTTCCGGCGTCCTTCGACAGGCTCAGGACGAACGGGTACTGAAACGCTTAGTCGCGTCTCGCCTGGGACTTCAGCCCTTGATCTCCCTCAGCGCCCGCCTGAACCCGTCCTGCAGCACACCGATCTCCGACGAGTACGCCAGCAGCAACGCGCCCGCCTCCTGCCACTGGCGCGTCTGCTCCGCACTCGATGTCAGCATCGCGACCGTTTTGCCGTACTTCTTCGCGGCGGCGACGACGCGGTCGCGGTGCTCGTCGAGGACTCGATTCATGTCCGGCGTGCCGAATACGCCGAGGTCCTGCGCCAGGTCCGTCGGACCGATCGTCATGGCGTCGATGCCCGGCATGGCCGCGATAGCGTCGAGGTGCTCGAAGGCCGAGGCGCTCTCCAGCATGACGGTGACGAAGACCTGCTCGTTGGCGTACTGCATGCGCTCGGCCGTGAGACCGCCCGGCTCGTATTCGGTCGCGGGGCTGCTGCCGGCCATGCCGCGCGATCCCATCGGGTAGTAGCGCGAGGCCTGCACGATCTCGGCGGCCTGCGCGGCTGTGTCGACCTGGGGGCAATGCAGGTTCCAGACGCCGACGTCCAGCAGCCGCGTGATCCACTCACGGTTCGCCTCGGGCGGGCGCACGACGATCGGGAACTCGATCGCGCGGGCCAGCAGCGCCATGTCGGCGATCGTCTCGATCGACGGCGATGAGTGCTCCATGTCGACGCGCGCGAAGTCGAGCCCCGCGTTCTTTAGCAACGGCAGGATCGCGGGATTGCGCACCATGTTGACCCAGGTGCCGAACTGCACCTCGCCTCGGCTAACGGCGGCTCGAATCGGGTTTGCGTACATGAGAGGAGCCTTTCTAAGAGCAAACAAGCGAAGGGCAAAGAGCACGACGGATCAGGTCACGGCCAGCTCCTTTGCTTGTTTGCTGGTTTGTTCGTTTGCTCTTCTAAACCTCGTGCAGGCGCGGCAGCACCTTCTCGCCGAACAGCTCGATGCTGCGCAGTGACGTCTCACGGTTGCCGGGAAAGATCAGGTCGAGGATGCCGGCGCCGACCTCGTCCTGCAGGCGCTTCGCCTGGCGCAGGATACTGTCCGGGCTGCCGCAGAGGATCTGCGCGTTTTCGATGCGCTGCTCCAACTCACCGCCGAGGCGTACACGGCCGCGCTGGTTCTCGATGTCGCGGCCGTAGTAGCCGGAGCGCGCCACCGCGTCGTCGACGCTCAGGTTGCTGGTCGAGAGCCCGGCCGCCCGCGCCGCGCTCGATTGCGCCACCACGCCCTGACGCGGAGCCGGTGCACCACGCCGGTCGGGAGCTGAGCCGGCTGCTGCCTGCGCCTCCTCGTCCGTGTTCGCGACCTGGATGCCGACGCGGTAGACGATGTCTTCAGGTGCTGGGTCCCAGCCGCACTCGTTCGCCATCGCGCGGTAGTGCTTCGAGGCCTCGCGGGCCAGCGGCAGCGACGTGACGGCGAAGCCCACCTTGATCCGGTTACGCGCCGCGAACTCGCCGGACTCCGGACTCGATGCCGACATGTAAATCGGCGGGTGCGGCTTCTGCACCGGACGTGGCCAGATCGAGACGGCACGAAACTCGAAGTAGCGCCCGAACCAGCCGAACGGCTGCGGCTCCGTCCAGCACTTTACGATTAGCTGGAGCGCCTCCTGGAAGCGCTCCTGCGATTCGGCCGGGTTCGTGTTGTAGGTGACGTACTCGTTCGACGTACCGCGCAGCATGCCCGCGACGACGCGCCCGTTGGTAAGCGTGTCGAGCAGCGCGAACTCTTCGGCGGTGCGCACCGGGTTGATCGTCGGTACGTTCATGCCGAGCATCGCGATCCTGGCGTGCTTGACGCGCTGCGAGACCGCACCGGCCAGGACCATCGGGTTCGGCGTCAGGGAGAACGGCGAGAAGTGGTGCTCGGCCAGCGTCACCCAGTCGAAGCCCGACCTGGTCCGCGAGCTCGAACTGCTGCAGGCTCGTCTCCAGCGACGCCTCAGCGACCTCGTCCGAGTACTCGGAGACGTCGACGGGCCAGCCGCGACGCGTCACCGGCGCAGTGTAGGGGCTGGGAGAAAACAGCGCAGCCTTCATCGAAGCGTCCTCCTCTTGCGCCTCGCAGTGTAGACGAAACGCCGTAGCAGCAGATCGAGACGCGCGAGGTGCGGGGCATCACGTGCGCGACGATGCGGGTCCCGGCAGCACCGGCCCTTGAAAGCCCCGGCATCCAGAAGAGCGTGCCTCTTACAGCCGCCTCGTCCCTGTCGTCCTGGCGAAGCAAAGGACCTCAGAGGCTACATCTGCGATAACGCTGCGTCCCGGCTAGCGACAGTCGAAGCCTCGGACCAGGGGCGCCGCGTCGTACTCCTGCGATGCGTCTCAGGTCCTTCGTGCCTCAGGACGACACATAGGCCTCGCACTTCGCGGAAGCAGGGTCAGGCGCGCACGATGATGCTGACGCGGAAGCGCTCCGTGACGGAGCCGTCCCCCTGCCACTCGCGCCACAGCTTCAGCGACAGCGCGCCGTTGCCGGGCCCGGTTGCGCGCAGCCGGAAGCGGCGTGTGCCGCCGGCGCCGGGCACGGTACCGCCGGGCTCGTAGTCGGAGCCGGTCAGACTGAGGCAGGCGGGCAGCGGTCCGTCGACGGCCCAGCGATAGCCTGTCGTGGCGTTTTCGCGCAGCTCGACGACCACGTCGTCACCGGCCGCGACGTCGATCTCGCGTCCGTTGTCGGTGGCGGTGACGGTTGTCTCAGGCATCGCTGAGCAGCATATACGGTCCGGCGCTGGACCGGCTCACGAAGAACCGATCCAGCGCCGAAAACCTACATCACGATCTGGTAGCTGCCGTCGCTGTACACGTCGATCTGGTGCACCTTCGCCGGTCCAGGCGTCGGCGTGGGAGTCGGTGTCGGCTGCGGCGTTGGGCCGGTCACCTTGCGCAACGTCCAGAAGTCGCCCGAGAGCCTCGAGTTAGTCAGGTAGGCGTAGGGGAACGTGAAGTAACCCGCCATGCCCCATCCTGTACCCCATGAGTTACGGCACAGCCAGGTGCCGGAGGCGTCGTTGTATCCGACGACCGTGACGGCGTGGCCGCCGAGCAGCTTCTCGTTCTTGAGGTCGGGCAGCGGCGCGATGCCGGACTGCGCCACGGCCTGACTCTCGAAGCTGCTGTAGACGCTGAAGCCGATGTGGATCAGGTAGCCGTTCGCCAGACAGGACTTCATCTGCTGCAGGTTCTGCGACACCGCGAGGTACTGCGTCACCTTGGTCTGCAGCGCGTCGCTGTAGGCGTTAGCCGGCGGCGCGTCGGCGAACTTGCTGATGTCGTACGGCCAGTCGGTCTCGGGCGGAACGCCGTACGTCGCGACCGCCTTGGCGCTCTCGCGGATGCTGGCGCCGGTGTCGTTGGCGACGTCGCCCTGGTCGAGGCGCTCCTGGTAGTAGATGAACAGTCGCGAGGGGATGAAGTTCGGGATCTGCTGCTTCATCTGCAGGAACTGCACGCCGGCCGCGATGCTGTTAGCGGTGCACGAACCGAGGTTGCCCTGGTCGTAGATCGCCGGGCACTGCGCCCGCAGGTCCACCGACGCAGGCAGTGCCGCCGCCGCCAACAGCGACTCGTGGTCGAGCAGCATGTAGTCGCGTGCGTCCGGGAGGTCGCGCTTCCAACCGAAGTAGTGGTTCGACTGAGGAGATCTAATTGCCATCAAGTTTGCCTTTCACTATGCGAGGTTCACGATGATGACATTCCCTGTCAGGGCGGGACCGGATGTAGCCATCTGGCCACAGTATTCGCGGGGCTTTATGTTATGTCCTAATCTGGCTGGCAGGGCTTGCAGTTCCATATCACTTCCATAGACAGCAACCGGCGTCAGATTCGGCGCCGCATTCGTGAGGCCAAAACGCGTCCCTTTAGAGGGGCTTTGCGTGTACCTAACCCGTTGTCCCAGGGCACTTGAGACTCGCCGTCAGCGGTTAACGCCGATTCTGCATGGCCGTGCCCCGAGCCCTGTCGTCCTGGCGAAGCAAAGGACCTCAGACGGCGCAGCGTCCTACAGCGCTACTTGCGGCCGAAGCGTCTCGAGTGAACGGCCAACGTCTGTCGTCCTGAGGCACGAAGGACCTAAGAGGCTGCGGCCGCGATAACGCCCCGTCTGCCTTGGTGGCGGTTCGAGCATCGTCTCGCTAAACGCTGCGTAATGCTCCGCCGGAGCGTCTAAGGTCCTTCGTACCTCAGGACGACAGGATGAGAGGCGTCCTCAAACAAGACGAGATGCTTCTTCATGCCGGGTTCAACCCTGGTACACGGACTCAGCGCCCGCAGCGTCCCTACAGGAGCCGATAGCCCGGGATGTTTACCCAGCTGCTCATCTCGTGCGGCGGCGTCACCATCGGGGCGCGCGTGATGTACTCCGGGCCGAGCTGGTCGATGCTCGTGACGCCGAGCAGGCCCATCGCGGAGATGATCTCGTTCTCGAGAATCTCCAGCACGCGCACGACGCCGTCCTTGCCTGCCGCCGCGAGACCCCAGCCCTGCAGCCGCCCGATCGCGACGCACTTCGCGCCCAGCGCGATCGCCTTGAGGATGTCGCTGCCGCGCTGCACGCCGCCGTCGACGATTACGTCGGCCTTGTCGCCGACCACCGGCATGACCTGCGCCAGCACGTCGAGCGATCCCTCCGCGTGGTCGAGCTGGCGGCCGCCGTGGTTCGAGACCCAGATCACGTCGACGCCGTGTTGCACTGCGAGCTCGGCGTCTTCCGGCGTCTGCACACCCTTGAGCAGGATCGGCATGCCGGTGATCTCTTTGATCCAGTCGAGCTTATCCCAGGTCAGACGCGCCTGGTGGATGCGGTCGAAGGCGATGCGCCGGCTGAGCCGCGTGTAGCGCGAGATCATCGGGCGCTCGCGGCGACTATCGACAGCAAGGTCGACGGTGACGGCGATCGACTTGTAGCCGGCGTTCTTGGCGCGCATGAGGATGTCGCGCACCCAGTCGTCGTCGCCGCGTACGTAGAGCTGGAAGATCTTCGGCGCGTCGGTCGAAGCCGCGATCTCTTCGAGGCTCGGCTCCGTGGCGGTGCTAACGACGTGCACGACGCCAAACTCCGCCGCAGCCTGCGCCGACGCGACGCCGCCGGTTGGCGTGAACGCCTGCAGTGAGCCGATCGGCGCCAGCAGCGCCGGGATGCGCAGGTGGTGCCCCATGAACGACGTCGAGGTGTCGATCTTGGAGACGTCGCGCAGGACGCGCGGCCGGAAGGCGTAGCCGTCGAAGGCGAGGCGGTTGCGTCGCAGCGTGGTCTCGGACTCGGAGCCACCGACCAGGTAGTCGTACTCGCCCTGCCCGATGTTCCGTCGCGCCGCCTGGACGATCTCTTCGTTACTGACAAACTCTGGCGCCACCGCTGCCTCCCGCTTGCTCGCTATGCCGAACGTCGCAGCGATTCTACACGCACCGGCGCCGAAGAGCGCGCCTAGGACTTGCCCTCGAGCGTCTTCAGCACCGTCCCGACGGCCAGCAGCGCGGCACTGCTCCCTCTGCCGGCCGTGGCGTCGACGATCGGCTTGAAGGTGCGCATCGGGCTCGAGTGCTCCGCGTAATGGCGCACCGCACGCAGCGTCACGCCCGTCACCGGCTGCGACAGCACGGAACGCAGCACGTTGATCTGCACGGACGGCCCCAGCATCAGCAGGCCATCGGCGGCGATCCAGGCGACGTCCGGCGAGTCGTCGTGCAGGGCCTTCATCAGACCAGGCAGCGTCTCCGGCGTACCGATCTTCTTGAGGCAGAGCGCAGCGCGCCAGCGCACGGACGTGTCGGAGTTGCTCAGGAGCTGCGTGAGGCCAGGCACAGACGCATCGCCGATCTCGATCAGCGCATCGGCGGCGATCGAGCCGCGCAGGCTGTCGCGCGAGTCGACCTTGGCCTGCAGGTTGGCGCCGGGCGCGTTGGCGAGCACGTCGAGCAGCGGCTGCAGCGTCTGCTTCGAGGCGTTCTTGGCCAGGAAGCGCGTCGCATCGAGGCGAACCTCGTAGTCGGTGTCGTGCGCAGCGCGGGCCGCGGCTTCGACGAGCTCCCTGCCGGCCTCGTACTCGTGCATCAGCGCCACAGCGAGGCGTCGCACAGCGCGCGAATCGTTGCCCAGCGCTTCGACCACGGCGTTGTTGCGCGCCTGCAGCTCACGGCCCTTGAGGGGCCGGTGCAGCAGGCCCTCGGCCGCGGCCTCACGCCCTGCGCTGACGGTGCGGGCGCGGCGCCGTGCCACGCGGTCGATAAGCGCCGACCAGAAACCGGGCGCTTCCAACGGAAGCTGCCCGAACGTCGTGCTGCCACGCGCGAAATCGTTGAGGAGTTTCGAATAGTCGCCGTCAGTCGGAGCAGTCATGGATCACCTCGGCTTATACAACTCTCGTAATTACCCCTAGCGTGTCAGGCAAGCCCGTGGAGACGCAAGTGCGTTTCGGTGCGCAGATTCAGTCTTCGCGAAATCGCAGCTTCTCATCCAGGTTGCCCAACGTAGCTCCGTTGCAGCGTGTTGATTGGTGAGCCTAGCTGGCTTACGATCTGCGCGCCCCGAATGCTGTAGATTCCAGCGAAAGGCCCTGCATGAACCCGGAAGACCCCCACCAGATACATTTGACGATCAACGGCAACCCGTACGAGATGAGCGTGCCGGCGCGCCGCACCCTCGTCGATATGCTGCGCTACGACATCGGCCTCACCGGCACGAAGGAAGCCTGCAGCGTCGGCGTCTGTGGCGCCTGCACCGTGATGCTCAACGGCCAGATCGTTGCCTCCTGCATCACGCTGGCCGTCCAGGCCGACGGCGCCCAGATCACGACGATCGAGGGCATCGGCACGCCGGACAACCTCAGCCCCGTGCAGCAGGCATTCATCGATTGCGGCGGCTTCCAGTGCGGCATCTGCACGCCGGGCCAGATCGTCGCCTCCACCGCGCTGCTCAACGAGAACTCTCGGCCGAACGAGGACGAGATTAAGGAGTGGCTGATGGGCAACCTCTGCCGCTGCACCGGTTACTACCAGATCATCGACTCGGTGAAGAAGGCGTCCGGCCAGCCGGTCGCGCCGCCTCCCGGGACCCCGGGGGTTTAAGGTGCGAGACTTCTACTACTACAGCCCATCCACCCTCAACGAAGCGCTCGACCTGCTGGACGAGCACCAGGACGACGGTCGCCCCATGGCCGGTGGCACCGCGCTCGTCGTACTGATGAAGCAGTCGCTGCTCGACGCCGACCACCTGATCAGCCTCTCGCGCGTACCCGGCCTCTCCGGCATTCGCCTCGAGGCCGACGGCCTGCACATCGGCGCACTGACCCACCACCGCGAGGTCGAGACCTCGTCGCTGGTCAAGCAGCACGCCCCGTTGCTCGCCGAGGTCTATCGTCACGTCGCCACGGTGCGCATCCGCAACGTCGCGACCGTCGGCGGCGGCATCGCCCACGCCGACCCGTCGCAGGACCCGCCCCCCGGCCTCATCGTGCTCGACGCGCGCGTCAAGCTGCAGTCGAAAAGCGGCGAACGCATCCTGCCGATCACCGAGATGTTCACGGACTACTACGAGACCGCCATCCAGCCCGGCGAGCTGATCACCGAGGTCATCGTGCCCACGGTCCCGGCCGCGGCCAAAACGGTCTACCTCAAGTTCCTGCCCCGTACCCTTGACGACTACGCAACCGTCGCGGTCGCCGCGAGGGCAGAGCTGGACAACGGCACGATTCGCAACCTGCGTGTGGCGCTGGGCGCGGCCGGCCCGACGCCGGTGCACGCCACGGCCGTAGAGCAGGCGCTCGAAGGCCAGCAGGCCAGCGCAGCCGCGATTCGCAGCGCCGCCGAGGCCGTCGCCGGCCAGGTCGACCCGCTGGACGACTTCCGCGGCTCGTCCGACTACAAGCGCGACATGGCGGTCGTGTTCACGCGACGCGCCCTGGAGCGCGTACTGCTGTAGCGCATAGGAGCAGGCATAGGCATAAGGCATGACGCGAAGACCAACGAATATTTGCTCTATGCCTATGCTCTATGTCCCGCGACGTTAGGAGCATTCGTGAGATTCGAACACAAAGTCGTGATCGAGGCGCCGCGCCAGACGGTGCAGGACTTCCTCAACGACTTCAACAAGTCGGCCTATTGCGTGCCCGGTTTGCACGACCTCAAGGACCTCGGCGGCGACGCCTACGAGGGCAAGATTCGTGTACGCATCGGCCCCATCGGCCTCGACGTCGGCGGCAAGGCGCAGATCGAGCGACAGGACAGCGGCTGGCACGTCAAGGGCGAAGGCAACGACCGTCGCGTCGGCGCCAGCATGACCGCGAACGTCGAAGCCAAGATCGAAGAGCTATCGGCGCAGCAGACGCAGGTCGAGGTGATCGCGGACGTTCAGTTTGCGGGCCGTCTGGCCGAGCTGGGCCAGCCCCTGATCAAGCGCAAGGCAGACTCGTTCGTCAATGACTTCGCGCAGAACCTCCGCAAGGCGATCACGGCGAAGTAGCCAGCTTGATGGAGCATCATTACACGCTCGAATCAACGATATCGAGTGTTCTGCTCCGCACTGACATACGACCGCCCTTCGAGCCGAAGGGTTCACTCGTGGCAATGCGCGAGGCGGTTGTCGCAGCCCTAGCGTCCCTTGCAAGGCCAGCAGACCACCTTTACGCCCGATACACGTCGGCTATTGCGGAGCTTGCAGACGCCGAAAACGTCCTCTTTTACAACTTCAGGACCAGTAGCTTTCGCGGTCTGGGTCGACAAAAGCTCACGTTCGAGCGGAGTTTCCAGCCGTGCGAACTGGGTCACGAGTGCTTCTATACGACAACGCCTGGACAGCCTTTGACTTGGCCAACACCTAGGCCGATGGTCCGGTGGCAAATTCCCCGTCCACGCGTCGCTACATCCCGTCTAGTCGCTGCCCTCTGGTTCGAAATGAAACGCGCCCAGCACTTCGTGGAGCTCCAGTCTCCCGACAAGCAACTAAACGCTTATGGAATTTCCCTTATTGTGACCGGCGCGCCGAGGCTCGAGCTAGTGGGAAGCGCCAAAGCTTTGCTCGATGGTGTGATTTCTGGAATGCATTCGTACGAGGGCGCCGGACTCGACGAAGTAAGCACCCGACTGAGCAATATTTTGCCAGCCGACGCGCAACTGATTAGAGAGCTGCTCCTGGATTCAACGCATGCGCCCTTGGGCCCTCGCCAATTGGCGTGGGCTCGGATGAAAGGACTTCAATGGAATCCTGCGGATCATCAATGTGTGACAGTAACCATCGAAGACAGTGAAGACTCCTCTACGACGCAGCCGGGAATCGAGGTCACTCTGCTAAGTGTCGAGTAAAAACAGGCCACTTCTGAATCTCGCCTCTCCCAGAGTAAGGCGAGCGTTATCGTCCGACGCCCTTTGCGGCTCACAGCTCACGATCCGCGCTTATCCTCGAAGTCGCTCGTATACCCGAAGCTAGGCGCTCGTAGCTCGTAGCTCGATAGCTGATCGTAGCCGATAGCTGACCTCACCCCCGCTGTTTCCTCTGCACCGCTTTGTTACGTACACTCTCTAGAGCCCCGCTGCCGTCGTGCGCACTTGAGTAGCCAGGAGGCGCCATGGGAGCCACCCGCGACATCGCCGAGTTCGTTGCCCGAACCCGTTACGACGATCTGCCCGACGCCGTCGTGCACGAGGCGAAGCGCGACATCATCAACGTGCTCGGCGTTTCGATCTATTCGGCCTGCGACCCGTCGCTAGGCATACTTACCGGTATGTTCGACGAGGAGGGTGGCAAGGAGCGAGCCGCCATCTGGGGCTCCGGGAAACGTACGACGCTGCAGTTTGCTGCCTTCGCCAACGGCTACACGGCGCACCTCGAGGACTACGACGACACGCACTTCCCCACCGTCGTGCACCCGACGGCGCCGACTCTGCCCGCGGCGTTCGCGCTGGGCGAGGACATCGGCGCCAGCGGCCGCGACCTGATCACGCCGTCGCTCTGGGCATCGAGGTCTGCTGCCGCGTCTGCATGGCGGTCTACCCCTGGCACTACGACGAGGGCTGGCACATCACCGGCACCATGGGCGTGTTCGGCGGCGCCACCGCGGCGGCACGCATCCTCGGCTTCGATGCCGACACGATCGTCGCGACCCTTGGCATCGCCGGTACGCAGGCAGCAGGCGTGCGCGAGGCGTTCGGCACCATGACAAAGCCCATGCATCCCGGACGCGCCGCCCAGGCCGGTGTCGTCTCGGCGTTGCTGGCGAAGCGCGGCTTCACCTCGGCGCCGGCAATTATCGAGGGCCGCCGAGGCGTCGCCGAGGTCATGTCCAGCGACCGCGACCTCTCGCGCCTCACCGAAGGCGTCGGCGAGCGCTGGGAGATCTTCAACAACGGCCTCAAGCCCTACTCCTGCGGCGTCGTCAGCCACCCGGCCATCGATGCCGCCATCGCGCTACGCTCGCGCCCCGGCTTCGACGCCAACGCCGTCGAGAGCATCGATGCCTTCGTGCACCCGCTGGTGCCGGAGCTCATGGGACGCATGGAGCCGGACGTCGGCCTCGCCGGCAAGTTCAGCTGCGCCCACTGCATCTCGGTCGGCCTCGTCGACGGCGCCGCCTACCCGGCCCAGTTCGCCGACGCCAAGGTGGTCGACCCGCTGCTGACCGCGCTGCGACGCAAGGTGAAGTACACGATCGACCCCTCCATGGGCGAGGACCAGGTGCTCCTGCGCCTGACGCTGAAGGACGGCAGCATGCTGGAACAGCGTGTCGAGCACGCGACCGGCTCGCCGGAGAACCCGATGAGCGACGAACGCCTGGCCGAGAAGTTCATGACGCTCGCGACGCCGACGATCGGCGATGCGAAGGCGAAGGCGCTGCTCGACCGGCTCTGGCACCTCGACGAGGCCGCCACGATTACGGGGCTCGTCCCCTGAACCTCTCCTCACGCTGGACCCGCCTGCTGCTGCTCGGCATCGCGGCGCTGGCAGTTGCCTGCACCACCGGCGCCAAGGGCAAGGGCACGGACACGATCGATATTCGCGCCGCCAAGTCGCAGGTGCTGGTCGCAACCCTGACACCGCAGCCGAGCACGATTCAGCCGGCCTCGCAGGCACTCGACGTGCTCGCGGCGCAGGTCGGGATCACGCCGACGCCGCTTGCTACCACGGCTGCGACGCCGCTCGCGAAGTCGCCCTTGAATCCCGTCGGCACGCCCGACGCCACGCTGACACCGACACCCACCCCGAGCAAGACAAGCACGGTCACCGTGACGGTTACGCCGACACCAACGCCCAGCCGCACTGCAACTACGACCGCCACGACGTCGCCAACGCAGACCACGACCGGCACGCCCAGCGCCGGCGTAACCGGCACAACGACGCCCACAGCTACGCCGGCAACGTCGCTCCGGTCAGCCTCTCGACCTACGAAGCGACGCTGCTGCAGCTGCACAACCAGGCTCGCAGCGACAACGGTCTGCAGCTATTCGTTGCTGACTCGTCGCTGGAGCAGATCGCGCGGCAGCGGGCACAGACCATGGCGCAGTCGGGCACGTTCTCGCACTACAACCCGGACGGCACGACCGTGTTCGACATGATGAACGCGCTCGGCTACCAGTACACGGACGGCGCCGAGAACATCCACTACAACTACGGCTACGACGACGCCACGTCCGTGCAGGTCGCGATGACCTCGTACCTGAACAGCGCACCCCACCGCGCCAACATCCTCAAGCCAACCCTGCGCCGCATTGGCATCGGCATCGCACACGCCTCCAACGGCTGGGTCTACTACTCGGTCGTCTTCAGCAACTAGCCGCGAGCTTCAAGCCGCAAGCTCCCGTCCCCACACCTCCCTACATCTCGGCGTGCTGATAGCGGCGCCAGAGATCCCGCGTCAGGTACTCCGCGTCCGCCTCGACACCGTAGGGCGCGAAGTAGCGACACAGGTTGTCGATGTCGCGCGCCAGCAGCTCGCGGGCGTGGCTGTTGAAGCGCGAGTCGACCGCCTGCGGGAAGTCGATGACACGTACGTCGCCCTGCCAGTAGAGCACGTTGTGCGGCGAGAGGTCGCCGTGGACGCGGTCGCAGGCCAGCATCAGCTCGACGTTGTGCATGAGGCGCTGGAACAACGGCCCGGCTTCATCCGCAGGCAGACGTACGCGGTTGAGCTGCTGCGCCGCCTCGTCTTCGTCGCCGAAGTACTCGAGCAGCAGGGCGTCACTCGAGGCAGCGATCGGCCGCGGCACGTCGCCGCCCGCGTTGTACAGCGTCGCCAGCGTTTCGTACTCGCGACTGCGCCAGGTGTGGCCCTGCACCTCCCGGCCGGCGCTGCTGTGGCGTCGCTTCTCGAAGGCACGCAGGTTGCGTCCGCGGATGCCGAGCTCACGAGCCCGTGATTCCTGATACACCGCGTCGTTCTTGAAACGATACTGCTGCCCGCGATAGACCTTCGCGGCCACGAGGCCGGCGTCGAGCGCGTCGCCGGCGCGGCAGCAGTAGACCGAAGCTTCCTTACCCGTCTTGATCAGGCCGACCACATCCGCGATCAGCCCCTTGTCGATGAACTCCTCGAGCTTGTCGAGGTGGTCTCCGCCTTGAGACCTGTGCATTGCGGTGTCTCCTCGCTGTTCGTCCCGCAGTACGAGACGAGAAACAGAAAAGCCGCCCCACGGGACGGCTCAAGGAGTGTCTGACGCGCAGACAGGATCGCTAGAGAAGACGCCTCCGGGGACGCAATAAGCCGATCGCAAGTACAACTTTTGTCATCTGTCGCGCCCTCCGTTTCGTGAATGTCGTGCAACCATCCTACGCGACCGCTCCACCGATTACCATGGGCCTCGTTTGGCTCCGCTGCCTGCCGTATCCTGTCGTCCTGACGCAGCAAAGGACCTCAGACGCTGCATCGCCAGGACGACAGCTCAAGTCGCGCTTCTCACCTAACGCCTACCGCGACCAAAACCCCGATGTGCCTGTAGTGCGCCTCTACGGCTGAGCTTCCCTCCCCGTCAACGGGGAGGGACTGAGGGAGGAGTTGCGCCCGTCTCGCGGTCGTGGTCGCGCCAGGCGGCCTCTGCCAGGAGCTGCACGCCGGACCCAACCAGCGAACTGCCGCCGAGTACGACCGGGACCGGCGCGGCGACGGCGGCGGCCGTGAAGTCGCGCAACCACGCGTCGGCGATGCCGTCCGGCTGCATGGCGTCGCAGAGAAAACGGTCGGGCCGCGAAGGCTTGAGGCCCATGTGCGCGAAGATCGGACGCGTGTCGATGAACGCGGCCTGGCCGAGTTGCGCGATGTCTGCGAAGAAGCGCTGCATCCCCACGGCCTGCAGATGCATCGCGAGCAACGACCTCGCCTCGCCGTTGACGTCACGTCCGGCTGCCTGCAGGCCTCGCTCCTCCGCAAACATGCGCACCCGGCACGCGGTCTCGGACTCGAGGTACTGCCAGGTCTGCGTGCCCACCCGGCCCGCGACCAGAACCTCGGCGTCGCGGTCTGTGAACAAGCGCGACGCCTTCACCAGGCGCGCCGTATCGATGTGCTGCGAATCGATGTGGCCGCGCAGGTTGGCGCCGGCGCCGCCGGCGTAAGCCAGGATCGCCAGGTCGCCCGAAGTGTCGATGTCGAACTGATTCGCGATTGTGCGCTTCAACGACCGGTTCTCGAGGCCCGCCCTGTCACGCAGCAGACGCGGCACGATGCGGTCGTTGTCCGGCAGCTCCACGTCGGCCACGACGCTCCCCGGCACGAAGCCGATGAGGTCGGCCGAAAAGAAGTTGTTGGCCACGACGGCTTTTTCGGCGGCGTACAGCGTATCGGCGACGGTCTTGAGCTCGTCGCGCTTGATCAGCGGCAGGCCGCAGCCGGCGTAGACCGGGCGGACAAGACCGCGACGCTCAACGACACCGCTGAGCCGCCGCCCGAAGTGAAACGCCTCGCCAGGCACGTCGACGTCGACGTCTACGTCGACCTCGACGCCGTCCGGCAGACGCGGCGCCATGTAGCGCGCCGACGGCTCGTCGGCGACTACGACGTAACCGCCGAACGCACCGCTCGCGATCGCCTCGTCCAGCGTGTCGAGCGCGCATTCGCGCAGCGCTACGGCGAAGGCGTCCTCGACGGCGCTGCCGCCCATGCCGCCGCAAAACAGGACGAGCACCGGCTCTTCGATCATCAGTCCTCCCGCGCCAGCGTCAGCCCGTAAACCTCGGACGCGCCCGCGTTCAACAGCGCGACTGCGCAGGCGTTGAGCGTCGCGCCGGTCGTCGCCACGTCATCGATCAGCAGCACGCGCCGCCCTTCGACAGAAGCCGCGTCTCGCACGGCGAAGGCGTCGATTACGTTGAGGCGGCGCTGCTCGGCGCTTGGGCTCTGCGCCTGGGGCGTCGCACGGCCGCGACGGCTCAGCGCCTCGACGTACGGCAGCTCCAGCCAGCGTGCAAGGTTCTGCGCCAGGAGCGCCGCCTGGTTGTAGCCACGCGTTCGCCGTCTCAGGCCCGTCAGCGGCACCACCGCGATGAGGTCCGCCTCGAGCTCGTGCTGCTCGTAGGCCTCGTAGAGCTGCTGCGACAGCGCCTCGGCCAGGCAGCTCTGCCCGCCGAACTTGAAGGCGTGCACCAGGCGTCGCACGTCGCCCTCGTAGCGAAAGACGCTGCGCAGCGCCGTCAGCGAGCTCGGGTGCTCCTCGCAGGCGTAGCAGTACCAGCTATGCCGCAGCGGCAGCCAGCAGACCTTGCAGCGGCGGCCGTCGGCTCGTGGTAGCCCATCGACGCACTCGTTGCACAGGAACGGACCCGCGCTCTCGCACAGGACGCAGCGCGGCGGATACAGCAGGTCGAGCGCCGCCCGGCCGATGTTCTGCAGATGCTTCGTGACGATGGCGCGACCTCGAATCGAACAGCGGGGGCCTCGCCAGCATACAACCGTCGCCCCTGAAGCGCTCCCGGCACCGCCGGCCCGCCGATGCTAGAATCGAGGCATGAAGGTTTCCCTACACGCGTTCGCGGCGGCACGAGAGGCCATCGGCGCGCGCGAGGTCTGCATCGAGCTCGATGACGGCGCCACCCTTGGCGACCTCAAGCTGCGCCTCGCCAGCGCCTACCCGAGCCTCGAAGCGATGCTGCCGACGATCGCCTTCGCAATCGACGACGAGTACGTCCCATTCGAGGTGCGCCTGCACGACGGCGCCGACGTAGCGCTGATCCCGCCCGTGAGCGGCGGCGCCACCGAGGCCGAGCCCACGACGAGCCTGTTTCGCGTGACCTACGAGCCGATGGTCGCCGACGACCTCGCGAGGCTGGTGCGGCGCGACGAGGCCGGCGCGATCACCCTGTTCTACGGCGACGTGCGCAACCATAGCGAGGGCCGCAGCGTCGAGCGACTGGAGTACGAAGCGCACGAATCGATGGCCCTGCGCAAGCTGCGCGAGGTCGCCGAGGAGACGAAGCGCCGCTTCCCCGAGATCAGCGAAATCGGCGCCTGGCACCGCATCGGCACGCTGGAGATCGGCGAGACGAGCCTGCTGGTCGCCGTGTCGTCACCGCACCGCAAGGATGCCTTCGAGGCCTGTCACTGGGCCGTCGACCGCATCAAGGAAGTCGTGCCGGTATGGAAGAAAGAGCACTGGTCCGGCGGCGCCGCCTGGGTCGAAGGCCATCTTGTTGTCCCGCGCGAGAGCTCAGCTGGCGGCGACAAGTCCGGCTAACCACGCCCTGAACTGCCATCCAGAACGATCTCTTGCCCACGTAGCAGCAGATCTGGCGCCGAGGAGTCAAACTGACGGGTGCCTGACCCGCCTGTGACCACTACCAGAAATCACGCGACTAACGCCTCGAATTCGCAGCTGCCGACGAGGCTCACCTCGCCCTCAGGGAGAGGCGAGGTTCAGCTAACACGACGTCGTCTACAAAAGCGGGTGAGGGCTGACGCTCCTTTCGGCCCTCGGACGACCCGAAGCGCCACCCTCTGAAGCTCGATCAGACTACGCGCTGACGGCCGCCTTCGATGCCCTCTGAGCGGCGAAGCAGTCGTTGCAGTACACCGGGCGGTCGAGGCGCGGCACGAACGGCACGGTCGCTTCTCGGCCGCAGTTGGCGCAGACGATCGTGGCGCCGGCCTCGGCGGTGGTGCCGGTGCGCTCGCGGCGACGGCTGGCGCGGCAGTTGGGGCAGCGCTGGGGCTCGTTCATTAGCCCCTTTTCGATGTAGAAGCCTTGCTCGCCGGCCGTGAAGACGAATGACCCGCCACAGTCCCGGCATTGCAGAGTCTTGTCCTGGAAATCCATCGGCCCCTCCAACGCCGCGCTGCGGCGTCCGCCTTCCTCCGAAGGCTGCGCGCGAACAATCGCCATCGCGCGTGCGGGCGGGGCACGATCTGGCGGGGAATATATGCAAGGGGTCGCAAAAAGTCAATACGGGCGCGAGCGACGCGTCTCGGCGCAAGCACGACGGTTTGTACAGATTCCAGTCGTGAATCTAAATCGCGAAAATCTACCGCCCCGGCTGGCGACGGCGCGCCGGCTCGCGCGTGAGCTGCGCCGGACGCGCGCGGTTCAGGGCCGAGGGCCGGTCGCGCAGATCGACGCGATACGCCGGCGCCGTGATCGGCACCTCGGTGCAGACGCCGGGGTCGTTGAGGCGCGCCAGCACCCGCTCTTCGACCCGCCCGAGCGCGTCCATGCTCACTGTGAACACGGTCGGCAGTCGCGCGGCGTAGCGATGGTTGATCAGCTGGAACAGCCTGTCGCGCACCCACGGTACGTCCGACTGCGCCCCGAGGTCGTCGAGGATCAGCAGCGGTGCGTTCTTGAGCTGGTTGAAGCCTTCGAGGAAGCCGGGGCCGTTGTCGTCGCTCATCAGGTGCCGCAGGTAGTCGAGCAGGTCGGCGACGAAGAAGAACACGGGGCGTTCGCCGCGCATCCGGCATCGATTCGCAATCGCGGCGGCGAGATGCGTCTTGCCGCAGCCGTTGGGGCCGAAGATCATCAACCAGCCCTCCGGCGCCTCCGCGAAGTCGAGCGCAGAACGATAGGCGTTCTCCAGGCTCCAGCGCTCTTCCTGGCGCAGGTGCGCCACCGCGACGTCGAAGCTCTCGAACGTCATCTGGCGGATGCGCTCGAGGTCCAGCGAATCCGGCAGGTTGACGTCGACGGCGCGCGCGGCGGACTCGACGTAGTAGACGCGCGCGATCGCCGGGTCGGTGAGGCGCATGCGCTGGCGCTCGTCGATACGCTCCAGCGCCAGGTTGGTCGTGACCACGGTGGGCAGCTGGGCGTTGTAGCGGTGGTTGAGGATCTGGAACAGCTTCTCCTGCGCCCACGGCGTCGTGCTCTGCGTGCCGAGGTCGTCGAGAATCAGCACCGGCGCCGTGCGCACCTGCTCGAGCAGCACGTCGTAGGCCAGCTCGCTGTCGGGCTTGTAGGCGGCTCGCAGGTGGTCCAGCAGGTCCGGCACTACAACGAACAGCGCGGGCTGCCCGCGCTCGATGCAGCGATTGGCAATCGCGGCCGCGACATGCGTCTTGCCGGCGCCGGACGAGCCGTGGATTAGCAGCCAGCCCTCCGGTTCCTCCGCGAACCCCCGCGCGTCGCGAACGAGGCTGCGGAACAGCTCACGGTCGCGCGGGTTGGTGCTGCGGCCGTGCTCGATCAGGTTGGCGAACGTGAGGCGCGTCAGAGGCCCCAGCGAGCTGTAGCGCTGCAGCCGCTCGACGCGCGTCTCCTCCGACTCGCGCTGGGTGCAGTCGCACGGCACCGCCTTGCCGAACTCGGGGTCGTCCAGCGGCAGGTCGCGGCGCAGGAAGCCCGCCCCGTGGCACTTCGGGCAGACCTCTGCGGCGTCGTCCTCGAGGCTGTCGCTAGTCGCCGCCGAGTTCGCGATAGCGTCGGAGGAGCTGGGCGCGGGCACTGTTACCCTCGCCAGGATCTCGTCCAGCCTTTTCACGCTTGCGTCCTTCCGTTGCCCAGCGCTGCAGGATCGCGGCCGCGTAGCGCCAGGAGCGCTTGTTCTGCAGCGCCGCCTCTCGTAGCGCCTCTTCCAGCCACTCGAATGGGTATAGCTCCTCCGCTTCGCGCAGCTCCTCCGCCACCAGCGGCGTGAGCGGCCCGATGTTCTCCTCGTAGAGCTGAAACACGTTGCCTCGCTGCGAGGCCGGTGCGCCTTGCACCGGCGGCAGCACGCGCCCGAGGTCGATACGACCGTCGCGTAGCTGCTCGATGGCGCGCCGGTCGCTCGGCGAGTTGAGGAAGTAGAGGCGCTCCGCGCGTCCCTCGTGCTCGAGGTCGAGGCGCAGGATGCTGCCGCGCCCGACCGCCTCGTCCAGTCCCTTCTCGAGTCGCTCGAGGGGAGGCTGCGAGCCGCCATCGCCCAGCGAAGCCAGCAGCGGCGCTTCGCCATTGAGCTCGCCCAGCGTCACGAAGCGCGGGTAGCCCTTGCGACGCCCCAGCGCGTAGATCACGTACAGCGTCACACGCAGCTCCCACTCGTCCTCGATCTGCGGCAGCAGCTCGGAGAAGAAGACGCTGGGCACGGCGGTGGCACGCGCCCCCGACGGGAAGCCCCCGAAATGCCGTCGCGTCTCCGTCTCGTGCGACGTCACGCTAACAGTCCTCGATGCGTTGTGCGGCACCTCGGCCTGCAGGAAGGGGCATGAAGGGCAACGACTCGTCCTCTGGTAGAAACGCTCCCAAATTATCCCCTCGCCCTTGAGGGAGAGGGTTAGGGTGAGGGTGAGACCTCTCGAGCGCAGTGCTCGCGCTTCGGCGCCTCTCGAGAGGGTACGTGGATTGTCTTTGCGAGGAGGCGTTAGCCGACGAAGCAATCTCACGGCTACCGCGATACGCCTCGTCCAACGCGAGATTGCTTCGCTCCGCTCGCAAAGACGCTGGGAGGACTGCAGCGCAGCCGGACGGAAGGCTTGAAGCGCCTCGGGGCCTCTCACCCTCACCCTCTCCCTTGAAGGGAGAGGGGACTGACTCGGTGGCATATGCCCCGTGGTCTGCGATGCCGCGGCCTTCAGGCCGGGGTGCCGCAAGCACTGCCTCGATGCCCCGGTCTTCAGGCCGGGGTCGCGCTTCCCCCACGCACCGGCGCAGCGATGCGCGGAAGCGCCCGCCCCGGTGCCAGCCGGTCATCGGAGGGCCGGCTCCCCGGACGGGATGCCCTCGAAGTCCTCGAACTTCGAGATGCTGTCGCGGAAGCGGCACTCGACCACGCCCGTGGGACCGTTGCGGTGCTTCGCGACGATGATCTGCGCCTTGCCCGCCGGGTACGGGTCGTTCTGGCGGTCGGGGTGCAGCGCTTCCCAGTCCTCGCGACGGATGTACATCTCCTCGCGGTAGATGAACATGACGACGTCGGCGTCTTGCTCGATCGAGCCCGACTCGCGCAGGTCGCTGAGCATCGGGATGTGCGGCTGGCGCTGCTCCGGCGCGCGCGACAGCTGCGAGCCCGCCACGATCGGCACGTCGAGCTCGCGCGCCATCTCCTTGAGCGAGCGCGTGATGAAGCTGATCTCCTGCACGCGGTTATCGCTGCGATTGCCGTGCACCAGCTGCAGGTAGTCGACCAGGATGAGGTCGAGGCGGCCGTCGTTGTCGCGCTTGAGGCGCTCGCACTTCGCCTTGAGCAGCGGGATCTGCACCGCGGCGCTGTCGTCGACGTAGATGTCGCAGTGCGAAAGGATGCCGTGCGCGTGCATGATGCGACTCTCTTCGGCCTCGCTGTGCATGCCGAGCCGCAGCCGGGCGGAATCGACGCGCGCTTCGGCCGCGAGCAGGCGCTGGGCCAGCTGCTCGCCCGCCATCTCCAGCGAGAAGATCGCGACCTTGGCGCCCTGTCCCACGGCGGCGTTGCGGGCGAAGTTCAGCATCAGGCTCGTCTTACCAACGCCGGTGCGCGCCGCCACGATGACGAGGTCGGATGGATTGAGGCCGCCGAGCATGCGGTCGAGGTCGCTGAGGCCGGTGCGCACGTGCCCGCCGTAGGGCATCGACGCCTCGGCGTCCGCCGGGTCGAGGTAGGGGTCGAGGAACTCGCGGATGTGCACGAAGTCGCGCTGGCGCTCGTCGGAGCGCAGGCCGTAGACCAGCGACTCGGCGCGCGCGATGGCGCCATCGAGGTCGGCGCCGCCCTGGTAAGCGACCTGCGCCATCTGCGTCGCGACGCTGATCATCTTGCGATAGGTCGCGTCGCGTTTGACCATGCCCGCGTAGTGCTCGACGCCGACAGGGGTCGGCAGGTTGAGCACGAGCTCGCTGAGGAACGTCAGCCCGCCGACCTCTTCGAGACGGCCGCGGCGGTCGAGCTCGTGCGCGACCGTCACCTGGTTGATCGATTCGTTGCGGGACCAGAGTGCCACGCAGGCCTCGTAGGTCCAGCCGTTGGACTCGCGGAAGAAGTCGCCGGGCTGCAGGATGCCGGCGACGCGCGCCATCGCTTCCTCGTCGACCATCAACGAGGCGACGACCGACTCTTCGGCCTGGACATCGTGCGGAGGTAACTGCTCGAACATGGCTGGCGGGGCCTTCAGCGTTCGACAACATCCCCTGACGGGGCGAGCGTGTGTCCGACTGACGGGGTTCCGGTTCTACCTCCTGCGATACGTTTCTAGAGCAACAGACCTGCACTGACGCAGAACTGCTCGGCCTGCGACAGCGGCTCCGGGTGCACGTGCCCAGCTACGAGCGTTACGTGGCAGGGCTGACGCCGCGTAGTCATGAGCTGTGTTATTCCTCTGCCTTGACCTCGACCGTGATCTCGGCGCGGACGTTGCGCGTCAACGTGACCGGCACCTGGTAGCTGCCGACTTCCTTGAACGGCGCCTCGAGCACAACCTGGCGGTGGTCAAGCTTGCTGCCGGCACGCGCGTTGGCGGCATCGGCTATGTCCGACGCCGTCACGGAGCCGAACAGACGCCCCGCCTCGCCCGCGCGAGCGCTGATCACCAGGGGCGATCCGCTGAGCTGCGCCGCAACCGCGCGCGCCGCCTCGTCGAGCTTATCCTGCTCCTTGGCAATGGCGCGGGCGCGGGACTCGGCCTGCTGCATTGTGGTCGTGGTCGCTGCCGCCGCCAGCTTGCGCGGCAGCAGGAAGTTGCGGGCGTAGCCATCGGCGACATTCTTGATGTCGCCGGCGCGGGCTACTCCGTCAACGTCGTCTAGAAACACTACTCGCATTTAGAACTCCTCCTCGTCTGTCAGCACCTAGCCTAGCGTAGTGGCGACTGAGGATCGATGTCGCCTGCTGCCGGCCGAGGCTGAAGCCGGGGTTGGACTAAAATGTTACCGGCCCCCGCTGCCCGGTCCCTCATAAGGCTGAAGGACGACGGGGCGAGCAGCGGAAGCCGATGGCGCATCATCCACCCGATAACGAATCGTTTACAAGTGCTTTTGCCACGTCTCCGACCCAGAAGTTATCCACCAACCGAAGCGTCAGCTTTCAACTACATATAGAACACCTGTGCGTAGCTATATGTCAAGTCAAACCAGGAAAGAATGTTTCGGCCTTTACGGCATCTCGGGCGTGTTCTGCAGCGCCTCGCCGAGGCCGCCCTCGTACGCAGCGTCGAGTTCTGAGAGCGCCGCATCGATGCTCGAAGCAAAGCGCAGGCGGTCGCCGCCCGTCGATCCGAGTCTGAGAAACGGCACCTGGTTGCGCTCAAGCAGCGCTTCGAGGTCCGCAACGCGCGACGCCTCGACCGAAGCCACGACCCGCGACGCCTTCTCGCCGAACAGCGCCGCGTCGCGACGCCCACGCACGCCGACTCCCTCTGATATGAATCCGATACGCTTCTGCAAGCAGGCCTCGGCCAGCGTCACGATCAGCCCGCCGTGCGAGCAGTCGTGGGCCGAGCGCAGGAGGCCCTCCGCCGCGCCTTCGACCAGCGAGCGCTGCACGTGCGCCTCGAGCGCGAGGTCGATACGCACCGAGCCCGCGACGAGGCCGTGCGCCTGGCGCAGGTACTCGCTGCCGGCCAGGTCGAGCGCCTCTCCGACCAGCACGTCCTGGCCATCGCGCTGCTCACCGGTAGCGCCGACCAGGTAGACGACGTCGCCCTCGGCCTGGAAGCCGCTCGGCACGACCTTGCTGACGTCGTCCAGCACACCCAGCGCGCCCACCACGGGCGTCGGGTAGATCGCTACGCCGTCCGATTCGTTGAACAGCGATACGTTGCCGGAGACGACGGGCACGCCCAGCGTCTCGCACGCTGCCGCCATGCCGCGGATGCACTCCTCGAGTTGGAAGTAGACGTCGAGGCGCTCCGGGTTGCCGAAGTTGAGGCAGTCGGTCACCGCGATCGGCCGTGCGCCGCTGCAGGCCACGTTGCGGCACGCCTCCGCAACGGCCATCGCGCCGCCCGCAAACGGGTCGAGGTAGGTCTTCACGCCGTCGCCGTCGGTCGCGACCGCGATGCCGCGCGGCGCCGCCTGCTTTATGCGCAGCACGGCGGCGTCGGAGCCCGGCCCGACGACCGTGTTGGTCAGCACCTGGTGGTCGTACTGGCGCCAGATCCAGCGTCGCGACGCGATCTCCGGCGAGGCAAGCAGCTGCATCAGCGCCGCGTTGGCGTCGGCCGGTCCCTGCTCGAACGCCACGATGTCCGGCAGAAACGCCAGGTCGTAGGTCTGCAGCTCGTCGAGGCCACGCGGCTTGACGCCCTGGCGTCTGTACTCGGGCGCGTCGGTGAACGTCTTCGCCGGTACGCGCACCTGCAGCTCGTCGCCGTCGTAGATGCGCACCACGCCGTCGTCGGTCACGTGGCCGATCACGTCACAGTGAATCTCCCAGCGCCGGAACAGCCGGATCACGTCGGCCTCGTGCTCCTGTTTGGCGATGATCAGCATGCGCTCCTGCGACTCGCTGAGCATGACCTCGGCCGCCGTCATGCCGGTCTCACGGCGCGGCACCTTCGCAACGTCGATGTCGATGCCCGAGTCGCCGCGCGCGGCGCACTCGACCAGCGAGCTCGTGAGGCCGGCGGCGCCGCAGTCCTGCAGCCCGACGATCCAGTCGCCGTGCTGCTCCGCCAGCTCGACACACGCCTCCATCAGCAGCTTCTCGAGGAACGGGTTGCCGACCTGCACCGTCGGCCGCAGCTCTTCCTGCCCGGCCTCGAAGGTGCGCGACGCGAGCACGTTGGCGCCGCCGATGCCGTCGCGGCCCGTATCGGCGCCGACCAGGATGATCGGGTTGCCGACCCCCGTCGCGATCGCGCGCAGCAGATCATCGTTGCGCGCCACGCCGACGCACATCGCGTTGACCAGCGGGTTGCCGTCGTACGACTCCGAGAACGAGACCTCGCCGCCGACCGTCGGCACGCCGAGGCAGTTGCCGTAACCGCCGATACCCTCGACGACGCCCTTGAACAGCGTCCGATTGCGCGCGCTGCGGGCCTCGGCACCTCGATCGGACCGTTTGCCGGCCAGAGGCCCGAAGCGCAGCGAATCGAGCAGCGCGATCGGCCGCGCACCCATCGCGAAGATGTCGCGCACGATACCGCCGACGCCCGTCGCCGCGCCCTGGTACGGCTCGACCGCCGAGGGGTGGTTATGAGACTCGACCTTGAACACGACGCAGTAGCCGCCGCCGATATCGACGGCGCCGGCGTTTTCGCCGCCACGGGTCGTCAACACCGCCGGCCCCGTGCTGGGGAAGAGGCGCAGCAGCGGCTTGCTGTTCTTGTAACCGCAGTGCTCACTCCACATCGCCCCGAACATCCCGAGCTCGACGTCGTTCGGCTCACGGTCCAGCAGCGAGCAGATCTGCTCGTACTCGGGCACGGAGAGGGCGATGAGGGCAAGCGTTTCGGCGTCTCGGGGCACGTATCGATTCTATGTGGCGCGCGAGAGAGGCGCCAGCAGGCGACGTGGCAGCGCGGTTCGACCGTACGCGGCGATCGGGCCGTCCGGCCGCCTCCGAAACGTCCCTCGGCCGCTGCCGATGCGCCCTGCGCGAGCTACGGTTGTTGTATGAACGCTACGTACGCCCTCGACCAGCCGTCAGCGGCAGATGAAGCGCAGGCATCGCCGGAGAGCCGGGCGCGGATGCGGCGCTACGCCGAGAAGTTCGCGGAAAAGAGCGGCACGGTCCTTAACCCACATCACGAGATTGTCGACTTCCTCACGATTGGTCTCGCGCACCACGTCGACGAGTTGGGCCGGCCGCTGTGCCCCTGCAACTTCTACGAGGACAAGGCCGCTGAGGTGAAATCGAGCCGCTGGGTCTGCGCCTGCGAAGAGATGCAGCGCTACAAGTACTGCCACTGCCTGCTCTTCGTCACCGAGGACGGCCTGCCGATTACCGAGTACCTTCCCGAGGGTCACGAAGGCCGCGAGATCTACGGCCTCGTCAAGGACCCGGCGCCGGACAAGGGTCGCGCCCTCGCCCGCCTCGAGGCGAAGCAGGGCCGCCACATCGACAAGTAGCGCCTCGGCCTAACGAATCCCGGAGTCGAGCATGAGCTGCACCTGCGTGACCTCGCCGGCCCGCACCGTCACGCGCTGCGTCACGGGCGCCGGCAGAGGCCCCGAGGTCAGCGTCACGATGTCGTAGACACCGGGCGCCAGGTGCATCGAGAAGGCGCCGTTTGCGTCGGTAGCCGCCTGAGCGACCTCGACACCGCCGGTCGTGCGCGCGGAGACTACGCCCTGCCAGGGCCGGTCAGGACACGGCGAATCGATGCGCTGTACCGGGCACGTCGGCCCGATCAGCGCCACGCCCGCGACACCGGTGTCTCCCACCGGCAGCGGCGGCGACGGCAGAGGCGGTGGCGGCGACACGATAACGGTGGAAGTCGGTTGCGGGTTCGGCGTCCCTGTGGCTACGGGAGCCGCCGTCGGTGACGCAACGACGGTCGGCGGGAAGCTCGTGCCTGAGGTCGCGGCCGGTGAGGCGCTGGGCGTAGCGCTGGCCGGCGGCAGCGTCGCAGCAGGCGAGCCCGAGCCGCCACAAGCAGCCGCCAGCAGCACCAGAAGAACGACGGCGAAAACTCTCATCGCAACCTAGACGCTACACCGGGACGTCTGGTTCCCACACTCATGCACGTCCGCCAGGCACCGAGATTCGTTGACTTTCCTATGGTCCGAACCTAGACTCCGGCCATCATCCGCAGGAGGTGCGCCGTGGCCATCACGTACCGTCAACTCCACCCGTTGTTCGCCGCCGAAGTCAGCAGCCCGATAGAGCTACGCAATCTCTACGACGAGCCGGTGCTCGCCGAGATTCGCGCCGGCATGGACCAGTACGCCGTGCTCGTCTTCCACAACCAGGCGTTCAGCGACGCCGAACAGCTCGCGTTCGCCGAGCGCCTGGACGGGCAGCTCAACCGCAACCGAGTGCTCGACAAGAAGCGCTGGGACAACGACGCCCTGGTCGACATCTCCAACCTGGACGAGACCGGCGAGATCCTCGACACCTACAGCCGTCGCCGCATGTACAGCCTCGGCAACCGCCTCTGGCACTGCGACGCCTCCTTCAACGACCCGCGCGGCCGCTACTCGATGCTGCACGCCCGCGACGTACCGCCGGTGGGCGGCGAGACCGAGTTCTGCGACCTGCGCGCCGCCTACGACGACCTCGACGCCGACACGAAGGCTCTGATCGAGGACCTCAGCGCGCACCACTCGGTCATGCACTCGCGCGCCTACCTCGGCTTCGAGGACTTCTCGCAGGACGAATCGAAGCGTCTCGAGGGCGCCGTACATCCGCCTCGTGCACACAATCCCGGGTTCGGGACGCAAATCGCTCTACATCGCCTCGCACGCCTCGAAGATCATCGACTGGCCCGTGCCGGATGGACGCCTGCTGCTGCTGGAGCTGCGCGATCACGCGGTTCAGAAGCAGTTCCGTCACACGCATCGCTGGCAGAACGGCGACCTCGTGATCTGGGACAACCGCTGCACCATGCACCGCGGCCTGCCCTACGAAGACACGAAGTACCGTCGCGAGCTGCGCCGCGTCACCACTCTCGACCTGCCGCGCACCGTGCCGGAGTCGCAGCCGGCGATCGCCATCGAAGCGCGCTGAGCTAGGGCAAACGCAGCGACTCGCGGCGCTGAGTCGAGGCGTTCTCGTAGGTCACGCTGGTCAGCTCCTCCAGCGTCAGGCGCTTGCGGGCGTCCGCGAAGCTGAACCCGAGCACGTGGTCGGCCTCATCGAGCAGCAGCACGAGGCCGTCGTCCAGCTCCTCGGAGCTCGCGATTCGCCCCGCGCGCAGCCGTATCGAGAGCAGGTCAGACGCCGGGTCGTAGATCAGCCTCATGCGCTCCCATCATGCGGCAGAGAGGC
This sequence comes from uncultured Chloroflexia bacterium, assembly GCA_963732945.1. Taxonomy (GTDB): domain Bacteria; phylum Chloroflexota; class Dehalococcoidia; order DSTF01; family WHTK01; genus WHTK01. Next base: position 133,776 of record CAVTBL010000004.1, on the reverse strand, counting down.
GTTGCGATGAAGATGGACTCAGCTTCCGGGCAGCTGGCTCTCGGGGAAGTTGTGGGCAAGAAGACGCTTCTTTGCTTCGCTCCGCTGGTCTTCCGTGATCAACGAACCCCATTTTGGCTGGAGGACTAGGTACTCCACAGTGAGATCCAGTCGGCCAGCCATCCAAAGCTCGGCGAATCCGTACTGAACCTCTTGTGTCGCCAGCAAACGCCTCGCTGTCTCAAGTCCTCGATATCTGCTGAGCATGTCGAAGTAGATGTGAGCGTTGTAGTTACACTGCCTCTTCGCGTTTGTGTAGATGCTCATCATTGCATCATCAAACTCAGTTTCGAGGGCGTTCGTCGTCATATCGTCACTGCCTCGATCGCTTCGAGCGCTCTGCTTCGATGCGCCCCAGCTCCTCGAATGCCGACTCCATGACGCTGCGCTTCTTCGCCTCGGAGACGTGAGTGTAGACCTGCGTCGTGTTCGGGCTCTCGTGACCCAGCAGCTCCTGCACGACGCGCAGGTCGGCGCCGCCGTCGAGCAGGTGCGTCGCGAAGCTGTGACGCAGCAGGTGCGGGTGCACGGCGATCGGCAGGCCTGCCTTCGTGGCGTATTTGCGCACCATGCTCTGCACCGAGCGCGGCGTCAGCCGCCCGCCGGAGCGATTGAGGAACAGCGCCTCCTGCTTGCCCGAGACGAGCTGCGGCCGGCCGTCGCGCAGATAGACCTGCAGGGCGATTCGCGGCCGGCTCGCCGAACACGCCGACGCGGTCCTTCTTGCCCTTGCCGTGCACACGCACGCTGCGGTCGCGCACGTCGAGCTCGCCGACGTCGAGCGACGCGACCTCGCTGACGCGCAGACCGGCGGCGTACAGCAGCTCGAGCAGCGCCCGGTCGCGCAGCTCGGCGGGCTCGTCGCCCTCCGCGGCCTTGATCAGGCTGTCGATATCCTCGGACGTGAGGATGTCGGGCAATCGACGCCCCGCCTTGGGTCCCGTGACGCCGAAGAACGGGTCGTTCTCCAGCAGCTCCTCGGCGCGCAGCCACTTGTAGAAGGAGCGAATCGTGCTGACCTTGCGCCGCACACTGCCGTCCGCAACGCCGTTGCCGAGCAGCACCGCCAGGTAGCGTCGCAGGTCGGTGCGTTGCGCCTTCAGCGGGTCGATCTGCCAGCCGGCCAGCGCGAGGAGGAAGTGCTCGAGGTCGGTGCCGTAGTTGCGCAGCGTGTAGGACGAGAGGTTGCGGGCGGCGCCGCGCTCCCGCAGGTAGCGCTCGAGCAGCGCCCGCGTCTCCTTACTGAGCTCGGCTTCAGCCTGCGAATTGTCTTGCGCGCTGACCGATCGACCTTTGCTGCCCGTTCGTGCCGCCGGCCCATGGCTGGTCGCCACCGCGGTCCCTGAATCCGTTCGTGCCTTTGTATCCGTTCGTGGTGAGCCCGTCGAACCAGCGCGAGCGTCCTCTAACCTCGCGTCCTTCGACCGGCTCAGGACGAACGGGATCTTACAGCGCGCGCCGAATCGCTTCGGCTGCGTCGTCGTCTGGTGCCGCCGGTGGGGGAGACGGCCCGATTCATCCAGATGCGTCCCTAGGTGTCTTCGCCCGCTGCCGCCGCGGCCGTTGCCGTGCGTGTACGCCTCGCGGGCGAGCGCGTCGAGGCCTTCTTGGTGCCGGTCGACTTCGCTTTGGCACGACCTCGCGGCGTCTTGGCCGTCGACGCCTTCGTGGCGCCGTCCTCGGCGTCGCTCTCCTCGCGCTTCGGTGGCGGCGTGCCCGCGACGCGCGAATCGATATCAATGGCCTCGTCCGGTGAGCCTTGCCAGCCGCAGATCGTGCAGCGAGCGCGGTTGCGCAGCGCGACCAGCAGGCCGCTATCCACCGGACAACGGCCGGGCAGCGGCTTCTGCCAGCTCGTGAAGTCGCAGGCCGGGTAATTGGCGCAGCCGAAGAACTTGCGCTTCTGCCGCGTCATGCGCTCGACGACCTCGCCACCGTCCTTGGGGCAGAGCACGCCCGTCTTCTGCAGCAGAGGCTTCGTGCCCTTGCACTCCGGGTACTTCGTGCAGGCCAGGAAGGCGCCGAAGCGCCCGCGCTTGACGACCATCGCCGAGCCGCACGTGTCGCACAGCTCGTCCGTGGTCTGCGGCTCGCCGGTCTCGCCGTCCTGACGCGTGTAGCGACACTCCGGGAAGCCGCTGCAGGCGATGAACTGCCCGAAGCGGCCGTACTTGCGGATCAACGGCCGCTCGCACTCGGGGCAGAGCTCGCCGATCTCGACCTCAGCCTTCGGGGCGTCGTCTGCGCCCTCGAGAGCTTTCTCGAGCGGGTTGTAGAACTCGCGCACCATCGGCTGCCAGGGACGCAGACCGGAAGCGACCTCGTCCAGGTCCTCCTCCATCTCGGCCGTGAAGCCGAGGTCGACGACGTTCGGGAAGTAGTCGCGCAGGAAGTCGTTGACCAGCATGCCGAGCTCGGTGGGCCTGAGCTGACGCTGCTCGCGCTCGACGTAGCCGCGCTCCTGGATTGTCCCGAGGATCGGGGCGTAGGTGCTCGGCCGGCCGATGCCGTTCTCTTCCAGCGCCTTGACCAGCGTCGCTTCGGTGTAGCGCGGCGGCGGCTCCGTGAAGTGCTGCTCCGGCTTGAGGTCGTGCAGCTCCAGGCGGTCGCCCTCGTTCATCTCCGGCAGCGGCGTCGCGAGTTGCTGCTGCTCCTCCTCGTCGCCGGTCGTGTCCTTCGCCTCTTCGTACAGCGCGCGATAGCCCGGGAAGCGCACGGCGCTGGCCGATGCGCGCAGATGGTAGACGTCGCCGTCGGTTGCGGTGGCGTCGATGTCTACGGAGACGCTGTCGAGAATCGCGTCCGCCATCTGGCATGCAACGGCGCGCTGCCAGATCAGCGTGTAGAGACGTCGCTGGTCCGGCGTCAGAGCACGCAGCTCCGGCGAGTTGGGCTCACGCAGGACCGACGTCGGACGAATCGCCTCGTGCGCCTCCTGCGCGCCCTTGCGCGAGCGATAGGCCCGCGGCGCCGCAGGGACGTAATCTCTACCGAAGCGCTGTCCCACGAAGCCGCGAATCTCCTCGACCGCGACCTCGGCCAGGTTGGTCGAGTCGGTTCGCATGTAGGTAATCAGCCCGGCGCGGCCGGCGCCCCGCAGGTCGATGCCCTCGTAGAGCTGCTGCGCCAGCGCCATCGTGCGGCGCGCCGTGTAGCCGAAGCGCCGCGACGCCTCCTGCTGCAGCGTGCTTGTCGTGAACGGCGGCGCCGGACGCCGGTGCTGGTCGCGGCGCTTGACGGAGCGCACGTTGAACGTGGCGCTGCGTAGCTGCTCGGTTACGTGCTGCGTGGCCTCGTCGCTGGGCAGCTCGAAGGTGCGCTGACCCTGCTTGCCTCGCAGACGCGCGCTGAACTCGACCGCGTTAGCCACGCCGATCTGCGCCAGCAGCGCCTCGATACTCCAGTACTCGCGCGCCGTGAAATCGAGGATCTCGCGCTCACGGTCAACGATCATGCGCAGCGCCGCGGATTGCACGCGCCCCGCGGAGAGGCCGCGACGCACCTTGCGCCAGAGCAGCGGGCTGATCTTGTAGCCGACCAGACGGTCCAGCACACGACGCGCCTGCTGCGCATCGACCAGCGCGTAGTCGATGTCGCGCGGGTGGTCGAAGGCCTCGAGGATGGCGCCCGGGGTCAGCTCGTGGAACACGACGCGGTGCAGCTGACGGTTCGGCGCCTGATCGAGACCGGCAGCTTCGACCAGGTGCCAGGAGATCGCCTCGCCCTCGCGGTCGGGGTCGGTCGCCAGGTAGATCGTCGAGGCCTTGCTGGCCGCGTCCTTGATCCGCTGGATGACGTCTTTCTTTTCCTTCGGCACGATGTAGTGCGGCGCGAAGTCGTTCTCGACGTCGACGCCGAGCTTCGACTTCGGCAGGTCGCGCACGTGACCGACCGAGGCCGTCACCTCGTAGCGTGAGCCGAGAATGCCCGAGATCGTGCGCGCCTTCGCCGGCGACTCGACGATCACGAGATCGCGGTTGCCGCGGCGGCTGCGCGTCGCCGTGGCGCCGTCACCGTTCGCTGCTGAAGTGCTGCGGCCGTTGCGCGCAGCAGGGGTCTTGGCCTTTGTAGTAGCTGTCTTCTTGGCTGGCATATTGGAGACTTAGTTTCCTGTCATGGCGTCTTGCGCCGGAGTGTGAGTCGCGACTTCGCGGGCTTTGACGAAGCTCATCGGGGCGACCTGCTTCACGAGCCCCTTGAGCTCGAGCAAAGCCAGAGCGCTGGATACGGCCGCGATGGGGAACCCGCTGGCCCGCTGCACCTCGTCGATGTGCGAAGGTTGGTGGCTGAGGAGCCGCAACAGCTTTGCCTCGGTAGGGTCCGCGGGGACAACCTCCCGAAGCTCCATCTGTTGGGTCGGTGTCGTTACTGTCAGATTGAGCTCCTCCAGAATGTCTTCGGTGCGGGTGACGAGTTTGGCTTCACCCTCCGCAATCAACTTATTCGGCCCTCGATGGGTCGGTCCGTAGATGCTTCCGGGTACAGCGAAGACTTCTCGATTCTGGTCGATGGCTATTCGAGCGGTGATCAAAGAGCCGCTGTCGACGTCACCTTCTATTACTAACACACCCAGACTAGCACCACTGAGGATGCGGTTACGTCGCGGGAAGAACTCGCTGCGCGGCTGAGTGCCCGGCGGGTAGTCCGAAACCAGTGCGCCGTGCTGCGCGATCTCGAGCGCCAGCTTGGCGTGCTCGGGCGGGTAGACCATGTCGAGGCCGCAGGCCAGCACCGCGATCGTGCGTCCGCCCGCGCTCAGCGCCGCCCGATGCGCCACCGCGTCGATGCCGCGCGCCAGGCCGCTGACCACCGTGATGCCGTGCTGCGCCAGCTCGGTCGCGAAGTGCTCAGCCGCCTGCCTTCCGTACGGCGTCGCCCGCCGCGTCCCGACCACCGCAATGGCCCATTCGTCCTCCGGCAGGATGTCGCCACGCACGTAGAGTACCGGCGGTTTGTCGTCGATCTGCTTGAGCAGCGGCGGGTACGCATCGTCGTTCCAGGTGTAAGCCTTGATGCCGTGACGCCGCAGCGCTTCCATATCCGCGTCCGGCGAGATCGCAGCACGCGCCTCGACGATGCTCGACACGGTGGCGGCGTCGATGCCCGCGGCGCGTAGCTCCGTCGCGCTGGCGCCCCAGGCGCGCTGCATCGTCCCGAAGTACGCCAGCAGACGCCCCGCGCGCACGCTGCCGATGCGTGAGATACGCGAAAACGCGACCCAGTATTTGGTTTCGTCAGAACGTTCGTTCACTGGGCACGCATCTTACGCAGTCTGCGCCCAGAAGCGCAAGCACCGAAGGACTGCCGTTTCGAGGTCTTAACTTACGACGGTTCGGGTAGTGACACTTTCGCTCCCGCTCTGATAATGGCCGCGTGAGTGAGCGCGAAGGCTATCACACCGCAACGCAACCACTGGCGCCCGAACGCGCGTCAGCGTCTCGTCCTTGACGCCCTGGTCGAGAACATGACGAACCCGGAGATCGCCGAGATGCTCAGCATTACGCTGGACGGCGCGAAGTGGCACGTCAGCGAACTCCTGACACTGACTGGCCTCGAGGACCGCAAAGCTCTCGCCGACTGGTGGGCAAGCGAGCGAGACCGCAAGGCCCCGGTGTTCGTCAGCCTCGCTACATCGCGATGGCTTGCGCTGGCTGCCGGCGTTGTATTTATCGTCGTCGCCGGCTTCGTGTTGTTGCGGCACGACGGTTCGCAGCCAGACCGCAGCAGCGACCCACCGCTGGCTCTCGGCCTCGACCTTCCCGTCACGCCTACGCGGAGTCCCACACCGACGCCGCCCTACCCCGACGCCTACTACGCCTGCCCTGTAACAAAGCCCAATGGCAACTCCGCGCCGCATCACGGTCCGAATCCCTACGCTTATGGAGACGGGACTCTGTGGACGAACCTCGGGACTGACGGTAGGTTCGTTTTTCGAGGCTCAGGCTTCGGCTTGCAGGCGGACGGATCGATCTACGTAAAGTGGGCCTGGTGGGCCAGCATCCCCGGTGGCCAATTCTTGTTTGACGCCAAGCGACTCGACGGCCCCGGTGTCGTCAGCTCCGCCACGTTTGACCCAGCTAGCGACGGCTCCGGAGTGCCGGGCTGGATAGGTGGCCCCATCTTCTCCGACCCAGGCTGCTGGCAAATTACCGCGTCCCTCGGCGGCGACAGCATGACCGTCGTCGTCTTCTTGCAAGTCATACCATGAGTTCTGATTGCATTTCGCTGCTAATGCATGCAAAATGCTGCTATGAGCACTTCGATAACCATCCGCAACGTCCCGGACGACGCACACGCAGAGTTAGTTGCACGTGCCGCCCGCGCCGGACAGTCCCTACAGGAGTTCTTGCGAGCCGAGCTCATTAACCTTGCGAGCCGTCCCGACAACAAGGAGCTCATGGAGAGAATTCGCGCTCGCAAACATGCGCTGAAGCTGGACGTACCTACCGACCTGATCCTGAGCCTTCGTGACATGGATCGAGAGTGATCGTTGTTGATGCGTCTGTCGTCGTGGCGGCACAGGTTAGTAACGGACCTGACGGAATCTGGGCGGAGCGGATCCTGGCTCAGGATGATCTGCTAGCGCCTCATCTCATGCCGGCAGAGGCAGCCAACATTATCCGGCGCCTCGAATTGCGGCGTGAGATCTCTTCGGACGTCGCCTCGCTCAGTCACGAGGACCTCCTGACACTGGCGGTGCACCTCATTCCCTATGAGGTCTTTGCAGCGCGGGCATGGGAGCTTCGTAGCAACGTCACCGCCTACGATGCGTGGTACGTAGCTATCGCCGAAGCCTATCAGGCGCCCCTTGCCACGTTCGATCGACGCCTGAGCCGCGCTCCCGGCCCTCGCTGCGAGTTCCTGGTACCGCCCGTAGTGTAGAAGCGGCGCCTACGCCGCGCCGTTTTCCGGTTTGCCGTTGCGCTTGTGACCGTTGCCGTTCCCGTTGCCGCCGTTGCCGTTCTCCGGCTCCGGATCCGTCGCCTCCATACGCACGGCGCGCAGGCGGCGCACTCGATGGCCATCCACTGACAGCACGGATAGACGCACGCCCTCCGTCTCGACGATGTCGCCGACGGCCGGCAGACGCCCGAGGTGGTGGAACACGCAGCCGCCGACCGTGTCGAAGTCTTCGGCCTCGATGTGGGCGTGGAACATGTCGTTGAGCTCGTCGATGCTGACGCGACCGTCGAGCAGCGCCTCGTTGTCCGAGATACGCACTATCGGGTGCTCGACGCGGTCGTACTCGTCCTCGATCTCGCCGACGATCTCCTCGAGCAGGTCCTCGATGGTCACGAGCCCGGCGGTGCCGCCGTACTCGTCGATCACGATCGCCATGTGCACCCGCTGTCGCCGCATCTCGGTCAGCAGGTCGTCGAGGCGCTTCGACTCCGGTACAAAGAACGGCGGCCGGGCGATGTCTCGCAGCTGCTTCGGCATGCGACCCTCCGCCAGGTAACGGAACAGGTCCTTGGCGTAGATCACACCGACGATCGTGTCGGCGTTGGTCTCGTACAGCGGGATGCGGCTGAAACCGCGATCGATGATCAGCTTCACGACGTCCTGCGGCGACGTCTCCGTGTCGACGGCCGCGACGTCGGTGCGCGGCGTCATGATCTCACGCGCAGCCGTGTCCTCGAGGCCGAAGACGCCGCGGATCATCTTGCGTTCGTCGTCCTCGATCGTGCCCTGCACGTCCTCGATCTCGAGCAGCCGCAGCATCTCTTCTTCTTCGTCCGTCGCCGGCCGGCCTATGACGCGTGACGGGAAGCTGAACAGCCTGCCGGCGCCGCCGAACAGGACGTGGAACACGGTGAGGAAGGGAGCCAGGCGCAGGCTCCAGCGCTCCGGGTTGCGCGCCACCAGCGCCCTCGGTACCGCCTCGAGCAGCGCGAACAGAATCAACGCCGCGACCACGACGCCGGTGATAACGACCCAGCTATGACCGTGCTGGCGCGTAAGCACGCTCACCGCCACCGCCGCGGCCACGACGATCGCAACGTTGCGTCCGAGCCACAACGCCCCGAGCAGTGAGGTGCGCTCCTGGATGTAGCTCTGCAGGATCTCGGCGCGCGGCACGCCCCGCCCGGCCAGTAGCCGGATCCGCGCCCGGCTGATCGAGATCAGACCGGCCTCTGCCGCGGCCACGAACACCATGAGCGCCAGGCAGCCGACCAGCAGGACGATGCCTGCGACGCTAAAAGCGTCCATATTTCGATTCGTCCAGGACGCGCTCGCCGTCGGGCACGTCGCGCGTCACGCGCATACCCGGTCCGATCATGGCGTTGGCGCCGATCTTCACGCCGGGCATAGTGCTCGTGTTGACGCCGACCTTGGTGCCGGCGCCGAGCATCAGCCCGAGCTTCATACGTTCTGAGTCGACGCGCAGCCCGCCGACCATCGACGGCACGGTGCGGCCGTCGATACGGTAGTTCGCGGTCGTCGCGCCGAAGCCCATCGAGGAGCCGCGGTCGAAAACGCTGTCGCCGACATAGTTGTGATGCAGCTCGACGCCGCCGACCAGGAAGCTGCGCGCCACTTCGCTGCCGAAACCCGCGACCGAACCCGGCCCCATGATCGAGCCGCGCACCAGGGCGTTGTTGCCGATCACGCAGCCGGGGCCGATCAGCGCCGGCGCCGCAACGTAGCCGCCGGGGAAGATGCGCACGTCCGGCGCCAGGAAGACGCCGTCCTCGCGCTGCTCGTAGCCGGGCCCCGGCGATTCCACGCCGCGGCTCCACAGGTCGAGCATCAGGTCCATCACGTCGAGCAGGTGCCAGGAGTACTTGAGCCCCTGCCAGCGCCCGTCGTAGACGTGGGCGTTGTATTCGCTCGCCTGCATGAGGCTCGTCAGGCCGCGCTCGTAGGCGTCGTCGGGATCGCCCTGCCGCAGCTCCGCCTCGATCGCGCGCATCAGTGTCTGCCACGAGCCGTGAAGGTGCGCCACGAGGTTCACGAGGTCGCTCGGCTCGTTGCCTGCGCCCGGCTTCTCGACGACCGCGGCGACGCGATTGCCGTTCAGCGTCAGGTAGCCGCCCGGGAAGTAGCTCGCGACCCGCACTGCCGCAACGATGCCCGAAACGCTCGCTGCACGGCGCGACCACGTCTGCAGCAGCTCGGCGTGTAACCGCCGCTCGACCACGTCGTGGGCCTGGGTGATGTAAATCGCCCCGTCGCCGTACGACTCGAGCGCCGGGCGGGCACACAGCACCGCGTCGGCCATACCCTTCGCCTCGCTCTGCAACGCCACGCGCACTTCGGCCGCGATGCCGTCGCCCATGCTCGAGACTGTGTCGGCCAGATCGGGCCGCGTGACCACGACGATGCGGTCGCAGCCGAGTTCGCTGAGGGCGCGCAGGTGCCGTTCGAGCAGGCTCTGGGAGCCGAACTCGATCAGCAGCTTGTCGCGCAGGGGCCAGAAACGACTGGAGACGCCTCCCGCGAGGACGAGGACGATAGGTTGGCTCATCGAGCCGTCATCCAGGCACGAGAAGAGGAGCTATCGGGAGGTTCTGGGCTCATGGTTCAGGCGTGACCACTACGGGGGTTCGGCTCTGCTGCCGGCAGCTGTCTCGCCCTGACGCACATTCCTTTCAGTAGCCGGCAAACACCGGACTATTCACTATCTTATCGGTCGCTGATTCCCGCCTGTCAACCCGCTGTCGCGGGGCAGCTGGCTGTCGCACTACAGACGCTACGTTTTCGAGAGGATGCGGCGTGCGACAGGTGCCGCGACCTGACCAAAGGACCCGTTGACGCATTGTCGTCGCGGTTGTACTCTCCGTCGCAAGCGATGCAGCAGGTATACGTGAGCGGACGCAGCGACTCCTACGACAGCGATGCCGTCTGTCTCGCCATGCTTTCGACCCACCGCAAGGCCTGCTCACCACCCTGACCCCAACACCGGAGACGCAACGCAGAGCAGGCTCACCTACGAGGCCTGCTCTTTTCATTTGAGACGCGCAGGAGGACACAAATGCTAACGGGAAAGCTGGTACGGCTGAGGCGCTGGGATCCGACTGACATCGACCTCGCGTTGAAGTGGATGAACGACCCGGAGGTCACCTACTGGCTCGCGTCGCGCTATCCAATCTCGCGACCCGAGGAAGAGGCGTGGCTGCAGCGCGCCAGCAACCGCAAGCCAGGCGACGAGATCGGCTTCGCTATCGAGACTCTTGCGGAGGGCAGGCACATCGGCAGCACCGGTCTGCACGAGTGGAAGCCCGAGAACCGCACCGCCGTGCTCGGCATCCAGATCGGCGAGAAGGAGTTCTGGAGCCGAGGCTACGGCACCGACGCAATGCTCACGCTGCTGCGCTTCGGCTTCGATGAGATGAACCTCAACCGCGTCAGCCTGATCGTGCTGGCCGAGAACGCCCGCGGCATCGCGGCCTATCGCAAGTGCGGCTTCGTCGAAGAAGGCCGGCTGCGCCAGGAGTGGTACCAGCGCGGCGCCTATCACGACCTGCTCGTCATGGGCGTGCTGGCGGACGAGTTTCGCGCCCTGCACCCCGTCGAGGCCGCGTCATGAGCGATTCGGCGCTGCCTCCGCTCACCGGAAAACTCGTCAGGCTGCGGCCTATCGAGGCCTCCGATCTCGACCGCTACTACACCTGGATCAACGACGACGAGGTGATCGAGTACCTCGAGGCTGCTGGTCTCGCGTTCTCTCGTGCGCAAGAGGAGGAGTGGCTCCAGCGCGCCATGCGTCAGACTGCGCCGCCCGAGATTTCGCTGGCGATCGAGACGATCGACGAAGGACGGCACGTCGGCAGCATCGCACTGCACGATGTGCAACCGTTCACCACGAAGGCAACGCTGGGCGTCATGATCGGCGACAAGTCGCACTGGAGCCGCGGCTATGGCACCGACGCGATTCTGACACTGCTGCGCTTCGCCTTCTACGAGATGAACCTGCATCGCGTCGCGCTCGAGGTGCACGAGGACAACGGGCGCGCCATCGCCTGCTATCGCAAGTGCGGCTTCGTCGAGGAAGGCAGGCTGCGCCACGACCGCTTCCGCCGTGGCGAGTATCGCGACACGTTGGTCATGGGCGTGCTCGCGAACGAGTTTCGCGCCCTGCACGGCGCAAGCCACCCGGGCGCTTCATAGGTTACGGTTGTCTCGGCCAAACGGCCCCGGTTCTCTGTCCACCCGCCTCTGCCCAGCCTGCGGCCCGCGCGCCTAATCTGGTCTCATGAAAGGCCTCGTCCCCAGGAGTCGATTCCTCCCGGTCGCGCTCGTCGTGCTGGCGATCGCAGCCTTGGCCGTGGCGTGCAGCAAGGACAAGCAGCCAACGCCAACCCCAACGCCCTCGGACTACCCCAGCGAGGTGCAGCTCACGGATGCCGACAACGGCAGCGGCGTCAAGCTCGCGAACGGCGGTCAGCTCATCGTCGCGCTGGCCAGCAACGCCTCGACGGGCTACACGTGGTCGGTGCAGGACCCGTCGCCGGACCAGCTCGAGCTGCAAGGCGAGCCGAAGTACGTGCCGCCCGGCTCGACCAGCAACGTGGTCGGTGCCGCCGGCACGCAGGTGTTCACGTTCGTGGCGAAGAGCAGCGGCAGCGCGAAGCTCGTGCTGCAGTACAAACGCCCCTTCGAGCCCAACGCGTCGCCGGACAATACGTTCAGCGTCACGGTCGACATCAGGTAGATCTGACGAACCCTCGACGCAGGTCTAAAGACCTGCAGCACTTCGGCAACCCTCCTCTCCCGGGGGAGAGGCGAGATTCGGACCACGCGACACCGTAAGAGGCCCGGTGAGGGATTCGACCAGCCGTCATCGTCGATAACGTCACGGCTCTGCACGAGGGCGTCCAAATGCCAATAGCCAACAGCTAGAAGCCAACAGCCAAGCCCAACGCTTTCGTTAGCTAACCCGTAAGATTCGTCACATCCTCGCCGCCGAGAATGGTTACAATGTCTGCACTACAAAGTACTGTGCACGCGATACCGCCTCGCGTCGTTTCTCCCCCCGTCCAGGAGGCACAATGAGCAACCTCACGACGAGCCACCCGGGCCTCGCTACTTACGATCGCGCTTCCCTCACGGACGCCTTCCTCACGATGCGACGCCAGACCGAGAAGCTCTGCGAACCGCTCGAGACCGAGGACTACGTGATTCAGTCCGTCACCGACGTCAGCCCGCCGAAGTGGCACCTGGCGCACACGTCCTGGTTCTTCGAGAACTTCGTCCTGGACCCGAACGACGCCGCCTACCAGCGCTTCCACCCGATGTACGCCTACCTGTTCAACTCGTACTACAACCTCGCCGGCAAGTACCACCCTCGCGTCAAGCGCGGCGTGCTCTCCCGCCCCACCGTCTCCGACATCTATAAGTACCGTGAGCACGTGACCGAGGGCGTCGTCGATCTGCTGCAGCGCGCCAACGAAGAGCTGCTTCAGAGCCTCGGCGAGATCATGACGCTCGGTATCAACCACGAGCAGCAGCACCAGGAGCTGCTCGTCACCGACATCAAACACATCCTCTGGTGTAACCCGCTCGAGCCCGTCTACCGTGAGCGCGCGCCCGACGCGTCATCCGCGCCACCGAAGCTCGGCTGGCGCGAGTTCGCTGGCGGCCTTTACGACTTCGGCTACGACGGCGACGGCTTCAGCTTCGACAACGAGCTGCCGCGACACGCCGTCTACCTCAACGACTTCCGCATCGCCGACCGTCTCGTGACCAACGGCGAGTACCTGGCGTTCATCCAGGATGGCGGCTATGAGCGCCCCGACCTCTGGCTGTCCGACGGCTGGTACACCCTGAACGAACAGGGCTGGCAGGCGCCGCTGTACTGGGAGAACCGTGACGGCGACTGGTACAACTTCACTCTGGCCGGCACCCGCCCCGTCGACCCCAATGAGCCCGTGGTCCACGTCTCGCACTACGAAGCCGACGCCTACGCGCGCTGGGCCGGCGCCCGCCTGCCTACCGAGTTCGAGTGGGAGCGCGCCGCCGCCGGACTGCCAATCGCCGGAGGCAACTTCGTCGAAAGCGAGCGCTACCATCCGCGCGCCGCCACACCCGGCCATGCCGCCTCGATGCAGTTCTTCGGCGACGTCTGGGAGTGGACCGGCAGCGCTTACCTGCCCTACCCCGGTTTCACGGCCGCGCCCGGCGCCGTCGGTGAGTACAACGGCAAGTTCATGTCGAGCCAGATGGTGCTGCGCGGCGGCTCCTGCGCCACGCCCGAGAACCACATCCGCCCAACCTACCGCAACTTCTTCCAGCCCTACCTGCGCTGGCAGTTCATGGGCCTGCGCCTCGCCGCCGACGCCTAACCGGCCGGCCGCTCCGACGCGATGACTGCTCCCCAACGACCTGATCGCTCGGCCATTCGTGCCCGCTAACGTTGCAGCTTAACCGGCATTTAACCTTGCGCCGTCCCCACGCCTCCTTATCAGGAGTATGCTGCGCGTCACCAATCGACGGAGGGCAGTTCAAGGAGGGCGGGCAATGACGACGGCAGGCACCGGCGGCGCGAAGACCATCGTCCTGATTCATGGTCTCTGGATGACACCACTGTGCTGGGAAGGCTGGGTCGAACGCTACACGGCGCGCGGCTACAAGGTCCTCGCGCCCGCCTGGCCCGGAGCCGACCGCCCCGTCGAGGAGATTCGCCGCGATCCTTCGCCGCTCGCAAAGCTCGGCGTCGCTGAGATCACGGCGCACTACGAATCGATCATCCGCGGCCTCGATGAGCCCCCGCTCATCATGGGCCACTCGTTCGGCGGGCTGATCACGCAGATCCTGATCGGCAACGGCCTCGGCGCGGCAGGCGTCGGCATCGACCCGGCGCCACCGAAGGGAATCAAGCTCCTGCCGTTCTCGGCGCTCAAGGCAGCGTCTCCAGCTCTGATGAACCCGCTCAACTACGGCAAGGTGAAGGGCCTGACGCCGGCTCAGTTCCACTACGCATTCGGCAACCTGCTGAGCAAAGAGGAGTCTCAGGCCGTCTACGAGCGCCTGGCGATCCCGGGGCCGACGAAGCCGCTGTTCCAGGCCGCGCTTGCCGCCTTCGCGCCGCATTCGCCGGTCCAGGTCAACGTGCACAACGAGACTCGAGCGCCTCTGCTGCTGATCGCCGGCGGCAAGGACCACACGGTCCCGGCTGCAGTCACGAGGAAGAACCTCGGCCTCTACGTCCACTCGAAGGCCGTGACCGACTTCAAGGAGTACCCGGAGCGCTCGCACTACACGCTCGGCCAGGACGGCTGGGAAGAGGTCGCCGACTACGCCCTGCACTGGGCCGCGATTCACACCGGCGCCGCGGCCACGTAGCACCTGGAGTCTCGGGCACGGCCGACCGCCAACTGCCTCCTCGCCCTCTGGGAGAGGCGAGATTCAGACGAAGGACCGTCGTTCGCCGGCGCGGGTGAGGGCCGACGCCACGTCTCTAACGACTCCTGCTGTCGACCGCCAACTGCCTCCTCGCCCTCTGGGAGAGGCGAGATTCAGACGAAGGACCGTCGTTCGCCGGCGCGGGTGAGGGCTGACGCCACGTCTCTAACGAAAGCCGCTCATCCTTCGAGAGCCTCCGGACGAGCGGTTCTGTTGCAGGCGCCAGGTCTCTCCGGAACTTGCAGCTTGAAGCTTGTAGCTCGCAGCTACTTCAGGTAGTCGTTGTGCTCGTAGCACCAGACCCACGACGCATCGCCCAGGGGCATACGCGCGATGATCGGGTGCCCCGTCTGGCGCCAGTGCTCCGTGTCGTGTGAGTTCATCGACTCGCAGCAGCCGACGAAGCCGCAGGTCGTGCACATGCGCAGCGGGCCTTTGAGGCCGCAGACCTGGCAGAGCTGCGCCTGCGGCTGAGCCTCCGCCTTGATGAACTCGTCCGCGTGATTACATTCCGTCTTGAGCATGGCGCCCCCACTCCTTCGATATTCGTGAACCCACCTCATGATAGCGAATGAACCCGAACCTCGATCTCGAACAAATGAAGAGGCCTTCCCGACCGGGAAGGCCTCTATGGTTACGTCGCGCGAGCCGCTAGCTCGAGAGCGGCTTCTTCGTCGGGTCGAGCCACTCGTACGTGTAGCTGTGGTTGAGGTTCTGGTTGCGCCACGTGTTGTAGTTCGCGATCGCCGGCCAGGCCATGAACAGGTTGACCGCGCCACCGGGGTAGCGGTTGTAGTAGAACATCTTCGCCATGTAGCGCTGGAAGTCCTGCACCAGCTTCACCTTCGCGGTGTTGTCGAACTCGAGCAGCACCTTCGAGACCGTATCCGTGAGGACCGGGTCGCCCTTGATGCTCGCACCGGTGTCGTCCGGGTTCCAACCGCCGAACAGGTTGCCGGACGGGTGGAAGTGGCCCAGCAGGTAGTTGCCGACGTCCGGTCCACCGAAGTCGACCGTGTTCAGCATCTCCTTCCAGTTGCCGCCGGCCTCGCCGGGCTTGTGGAAGATGTAGTTGAAGATGTCAGGGATCGTGACCTTGTCCTGCGTCGCCTTGAGGCCGATGTCCTGGTACATGCCCTCGATCACGTCCTGCGCCTGCTGCTGGCCGAAACCCAGCGGGTACTGGATGTGCCGGAAATCGATGCCGTTGGCATGTCCAGCGGCGCTGAGCAGCTTCTTCGCCTCGGCGACGTTCTGGTCATGCGAGCCGAGTGTGAAGTACTTGGCGTTTTCTCCGAAGTCCTTGCCCTGAGGGTCGAGCCACATGCCGGGGAAGTACATGTAGTCGCCGGGGCCGCCGCCCGGAATCGCCGTGTTCCAGCGATAGTCGAAGGGGATGCCCGCCGCCTTTAGCTTGTTGGTGGCGTAGATCACGTCGATGAACGTGTTGCGGTCCCAGGAGTACTGCACCGCCTGGCGCACACGCTGATCCTTCCACGGACCGTCGGCTGACATGCCGAACCACTCGGTCACGGGCGTCGTCGATTGGACGGACCGCATCTGCATCTCCGGGAAGTCCTTCTTGGTCTGAAGGATGTCGTCGACGGTCATGCCGTTGGGACCGAGGTAGATCTGACCGGCTCGGAACTGCGCCAACGTGGCGGTCGGGTCCGGGATGATCGTGAAGTCGACCTCGTCGACGAAGGGGCGCTTGAGGCCGCCGTCGCCGACGTCGCGCGCTTCGTAGTTCGGGTTGCGCTTGAGCACCAGCTTCACCGACGGCTCGAACTGGTCGATGTAGAACGGACCGCTGCCGAACTGGTACTTGTTGAAGAAGTTGACGTCCTGTCCCTGGCCCTCCTTGGGCAGGATGTAGAAGTAGCTGACGCTTGCGTTGGCGAGCGTACCGAGAAGCGGCGCGTAAGGCTGCGCCAGCTTCATCACGATCGTGCTCTTGTCCGGCGCCGTCATCGACGTGATCGGTCCCGTCGGCGACTTCGCGGCCGATAGCTCACCGGCGTTGGAGCTGACGCTCTGGAATCGGTCCCACGAGAACATCACGTCGTCGGTGTCGAACTGGCGGTTCGCGATCGACTGCGGTGCGCCCTGGTGGAAACTTGGGGACAACGGCGAGAACTTTGCTGCCGGGTTGAGCTTGAAGGTGTACGTCAGCTTGTCGGGCGAGATCTCCCAGCTGGACGAAATGTCGCCGGCAATGTCGAGGCCTGTCGGGTCCTTCATGCGCGACGGCTGAATCCACACCAGCTTCGAACCCACGCCGTTCGCGAATCCCTGCGAGAACGGGTCGAAGTTGTACAGGTCGAAGTTCTGCGGGTCGCGGCTCAGTAC
Source organism: uncultured Chloroflexia bacterium (assembly GCA_963732945.1). Lineage (GTDB taxonomy): Bacteria > Chloroflexota > Dehalococcoidia > DSTF01 > WHTK01 > WHTK01. The sequence continues at coordinate 117,042 of CAVTBL010000004.1, read as the reverse complement.
CGCCTTCCAGGTACCGCCGCGCTTGGCGCTCGCGGTCGTGTCCACCTCTTTGCCATTGATTAGCAGTGACGAGGTCGCAGGCCCGGAAGCGCCGCTGGCGCTGCTCGCGCCGGACGCGGCCCCGGTGCTGCCGCTCGAAGCACCGGTTGCGCCCGTGGCGCCGGTGCTCGTGCCGCCGCTCGTAGTGCTGCTGCTGTTGTTGTTACTGCTGCCACCGCAAGCCGCGAGGAACGCTGCCGCTGCCGCCGTCGATCCCGTGGCGGCCAGGGCATACCTGCGACTGACGCGATGTCTCAGCGCTCTGGTCCAGTAGCTATCGCTCATTCTTCCCTTCCCTCGGGCCGCTGCTCGATTTGGGGCAATTGGGGCGCGGCCGCCTTCCCCAACAACGTTATCTATCGCCAGCACACCTCATAGGTATGGCGTTGGCGAACGATGCAGCAAATCTATTGCCGCTCGATCGCGCTGTCAACCAGATAGCGCACGCGTTCTCGACTAATCGAGAAGTCAGATTTCAGGTGTTAGGTTCGGCCGGGAGACGTGGAACCGAGACTAGATCTCCTGACCGACGTCGTGGTCGGGGTGGTTCGCCTCGCCGAGCTTCCAGTAGCCGTGCGTGTGGATCTTCGAGCGCTCGAAGCCTCTGTTCTCGATCAGGTGATGGCGCAGACGCCGCATCACCGAGGCCTCGCAGCCCAGCCAGACACGTCCATCGCCCGCTGGCATCTCGAGGCTGCGCAGCGCCCGCTCGAGCTCGCCGCCCGCCGAGGCGCCGCTATGACCACGATGCAACCACGTCACCTCGACACCCGGCTTCGCAGGCAGCGCCTGCTCCTCGGACGCGTCCGCAACCTCGACGAAGACCTGAGCCCGCGCCGGCTCCGGCAGCGCCTCGAGGATTGTCGCGAGACCCGGCAGCGCCGACTCGTCGGCGCCAAGCACGAACCACTCAGCGTCCGGAGCAATCGTGTAGGCGCCGCCGGCCTGCCCCGACACCGCGATCACGTCGCCGGCCCGAGCGTTCGCCGCCCAGGTCGATGCGAGACCCTCGCCGTGCAGCATGAAGTCGACCACCAGCTCGCGAGTCGTGGCGTCCCAGCTACGCGGCGTGTAGGTGCGGCTCGGCGGCATCTTCTGCCCCTCGGCCATGATCGGGCCCTCGGGTCCCCACTCCGGCAGCACGGGGCGGTCGGCGCCGGGCTGCGCGAACAGCACCTTGATGTGCTCGGCCGGACCATGCGTCGCGAAGCCCTCGAGCTCCGGGCCGGTCAGCGTCACCCGCACGCAGCCCGGCGTCAGCCGCTCGACGCGCCTAACTTCGACCATGCGCGGCTTCGGCCGCACTCGACGCGGTGCCTGGATCGGCGGCTGGTTCATGGTTGGACCTCGGTTCTGGGCTTTCGGTTCTCAGTAATCGGTTATCAGTTCTCAGTTATCAGTTCGGAGCTTCGATTTACGCAAGGGCTGGCTTCCTGCTTGAGATTAGCACACGCTAACTCAATCCGTTATCCGTGTCAGGAAGTCACCCCAGCCGGGGCCAGCGCTGCTATTGTCGCCGATCGTCGGACCACCGATAACTAACTATGAACCGATAAGCCACAACTGAAGACTGAGAACTCATAACTGACAACCGATAACTTCATGCCCGACGAACCCGTAACCTTTGACGCAGATGCAGCGATTACACCAGCGAGAATGCTCTCGTTGAGCGAGGCCCAGACAAACTCGCGGCAGGAGGCAGGTGTGGCGGCCGATACGATCGCCGCTCTTGTTGCACTTGAACCGCAGGCATGGCAGCAGCTCTTCGACGGCTACTACCAGAAGATGTATAGATTTGCCTACGCCAGGACCGGCGACGCCAGCACCTCCGAAGAGATTGCTTCGGAGGTCTTCGCGGCGGCCGCCAACGGCATCGCCCGTTACAAGCCGACCGGTGCGCCGTTCGCCGCCTGGCTCTACCGCATCGCCCGCAATCTCACGGCCGACCACCTCGACCGCCTGCGCCGGCGTCCCTCGGTGCCGCTCGAGGACATCGACGTGGCGTCGGCCGCCTGGGACGGCAACGTCGAAGACGCCGCCGACATCTCGAAAGCGCTGGCTCAGCTCACGAGCGAGCAGCAGGAGGTTATCGTCCTGCGCTTCTTCAACGACGCCTCGTTACAGGAGGTCGCCGAAGCGCTGGGCAAGAGCGTGGGCGCCGTGAAGCTGCTGCAGCATCGCGCCCTCGGCTCGCTACGACGTCATCTCACCGGGGCAGGAGGCAAGGCGTGAGCATCAGCTACGAAGACGTGCTCGACCTCGCGATAGAGTCGCTGCGACGCGGCGACGACCTCGAGAGCGTGCTGTCACGCTGGCCGGAGCACGCCCCTGCCCTGCGCGAAGACCTGGCGGCACACACCGCGCTGCGTCGCTACGGCGCCGCCATGCCTCAGGCCTCGGACGCCGCGCGCACCGCGGCCTCCACCCGGCTCATGTCGCAGCTACAGTCCGGCCGCACCGCACGCATCGAGGCCCAGCAGCGGCCCGTGCCCTGGTACCGCCGCTTCGGCACTGCCGCGGCTCATCGCGGCGACCGCCGTCGTCGTCCTGGCGCTGATTGCGGTCGGCTTCTTCAGCCTCAACGGCAAGGGCTCGACGGCCGAGGCCGCGACCCTCGAAGGCGTCGTGGTCGACAACGCGGACGGCAGCCTGACGATTCAGACGCTCGATACGCTGGAGCAGGTCACGGTGCCCGCCGGTACGCAGGTTTCGACCGCCGACGGCGCGCCGATCGCGCTCAACGGCATCCAGGTCGGGCAGGTCGTCACCGTCAACGGCCTGCGACGTAAGGGCGTCGTGCAGGCGGCGCGCATCCAGCGCATCGCCGACGACGTCTCGACCTGGTGCAACGACGACTCCGCGCGCTGCCAGACGCTCTCCAACAGCCTCAACCAGGCCGAGCAGGCCTGTATCGCGCGACCCGCCGCCTGCGCCACCCAGGTGCAGCGCGTCACCGACCTGCGCAACCGCGTCGCCGGCCTCGCCGTCCTGGCCGACCTCAAGACGCGCTGTAAGAACGGCGAATCGACCGCCTGCGCGGCCATCGTCACCTACTGCCAGGCACACCTCGACGTCTGCGGCGGTCAGGTACCTGCCGTGCCAACCCAGGACAACGGCAACGGGACCAACCTGCGCGACCGGCTCAAGACGCTGCAGGACGCCTGCAACGGCCGCGACACCGCCGCCTGCCGCCGCGTCGAGCAGCTGTGCACCAACAACCCCGGCCTCTGCAAAGACATCACGCCGTCGCCGGCCACCGGCTCCGAGCGGCCCCACGAGGCCATCGACCGGCACCGGCGCCGCCCCACCCCGCAGCTAGCGCAGTAGCGCTGCTGTCTGGCCTGTAACGCTGGGCCAACGCCAACGCTGTCCCCTCTCGCCGAACCCCGCCCGCCCTTCGAGAACCTCAGGACTAGCGGTTCTAGACCCTGCCGAAGCTCAGTTCGGCGCTGCGGCTTACTACGGGACCGAAGTCGGCGCCGGCCCGAGAAACGTCCCTCGTATCACCGACCCGAGCAACGCCCATCCAGCGGTTAACGCCGCCCAGCCGATCTCAGTTCGCCGAAGCCCCCGACGCCGCGCCGCGGCTGCCCGGCGCCGAACCGCCCCTGCAAAACTACCGGCGCTCCACCATCAACGCACTCCCCGAAGTTTCTAGCGCCGGCTCGATCAAGAAGGAGTAACCACGGGGCGGGTGCGGGGGATTACATGCCTGAGCGGGCGATGGGCGCTCGCCGGCTGGAAGGAGGACGAAGTGAAGGTTGTAATGAGTTATCTGCTAGGTGCCGCTGTGGTTGGGACGCTGTTCTTCGCAGCGTTGGGCCAGGTCGGGCAGGCGGCCGCAGCGCCGGCCGACCCATCGACGCCGCAGCTCTTCGACGGCGACACGGCTCACCCCGAGTTCTGGCTGCGCCGCAGCGTCGTCGACTGCGCCGCCCACACGATCGGCGTCGACTCCGACCGCGTGCGCTACGCGCTGCTGCACGGTCTCAGCCTCAAGCAAATCGGCATCAACAACGGCGTCGCGCCTGAGCGTCTCGAAAACGGCATCCTCAGCTGCGAGAGCGCCTTCCTGGCGCACGAGGTCGCCGTCGGCCACATCACGCCCGACCAGGCGCGCAACACCTACGCCTACCTCTCGAACAACATCGACCGCATCATCAGCTACCACTGGAACCCGTGTGACGACGTGCTCACGGACCCGGCATCCTGACGAACGCACCCGCGGCTCATCGCCACGACGGCACCGCAACACAGCGTCACGAGCGCCCCGATTCGCCGGGGCGCTCGTCTGCTACTCGCACCGCATAGCCGTATCTGCTTAGAATGCCTCCAGCCTCGATAACCAGACTCAGCAGAGCTAGAAGCGGCGGACCGTCATGATGAAACGCAGCAGCCAACGCATCCTCACCACCCACACCGGCAGCCTGCCCCGGCCCGAGCAGCTACGCGAGATGCTCGCCGCGGCCGACGGCGGTACGCCGCTCGACCGGCCCGTCTTCGACAAGGTCGTGAAGTCGGCCGTCGAGGAGGTCGTGCGGCTGCAGCGCAACGCCGGCATCGACATCATCAACGACGGCGAAGAGGGCAAGCCCGGCTACTCGACCTACATCAAGGACCGCTGCACCGGCTTCGAGGGTGTGTCCCGCTCCTCGATGGTCCAGGGCGAAGGCAAGGACTTCCCGGAGTGGGCCGCCCGGCGCGCCGCCGGCGGAGCCCCTGGCTTCGCACGTCCCGCCTGCAACGGACCCATCGCCTGGAAGGATTTCGGCGCCGTCGAGCGCGACATCGCCAACCTCAAGGCCGCGACGGCCAACAGCGGCGCCGAAGAAGTATTCATGAGCGCCGCCTCGCCGGGCGTCATCGCGATCTTCCTCACGAACGACTACTACCCGAGCCACGAGGCCTACCTCGATGCCATCGCCAACGTCATGAAGGACGAGTACAAAGCGATTGTCGATGCCGGCTTCACACTGCAGCTCGACTGCCCCGACCTGGCGATGAGCCGGCACAACCGCTTCGCCGACCGCAGCCTCGAGGACTTTCGCGACACCGTGCGCATGCACGTCGACATCATCAACAAGGCCACGGAGGGCATCGACCCCGACGCGATGCGCCTGCACCTCTGCTGGGGCAACTACGAGGGGCCGCACCACCTGGACGTGCCGCTCAAGGACATCATCGACATCGTGCTCACGGCGCGGCCCAACGGCATCTCGTTCGAGGGCGCCAACCCGCGCCACGAGTCCGAATGGCGCGTCTGGCGCGAGGTCAAGCTGCCGCCCGGCAAGCTGCTGTTCCCCGGCGTGATCGACTCCACGACCAACTTTGTCGAGCACCCGGACGTCGTCGCCGACCGCATCGAGCGCTACGCCTCGGTCGTTGGCAAAGAGAACGTGATCGCGAGCAGCGACTGCGGCTTCGGCACCTTCGCCAACTCGGCCAGCGTCGACCCGCGTATCACCTGGGCAAAGCTCGCGTCCCTCGCCGAGGGCGCCCGTATCGCGACTCAAGAGCTGAAGTAGAGAAGGAGAACACCCATGGCTATCCTGCTCGTCCGTCACAAGGTCGCCGACTACGACAAATGGCGTCAGACCTACGACGCCGACGCCGAGGCCCGCAAGGCCGCCGGCTGCAGCGGCTCGCACCTGTTCCGCAACGCCAAGGACCCGAACGACGTCACGATCAACTTCCAGTGGGACAGCATCGAGAACGCCGAGCAGTTCTTCGCCAGCCCCAAGCTCCACGAAGCGCTGCAGAGTGCCGGCGTCATCGGCCAGCCGGACGTCTGGTTCGTGGAGGACGCGGGCCGCACCCCGAGCTAACGGGATGTAGCGGCACGGCGGGTTGAAACCCACGGCATCGAGCCCGTGCGCCGAAGGTGGACCATACACGGGGTCCGCTAACAGCAGCCGGGCAAGACAGCGCGGTCCCCTCTCCCCGAGAGGGTTAGGGTGAGGGGATTCCAAGCCTCCCGAGGCCCATAACGTCCTCACCTTCGTCCCAGGCGCTGCCACGCCCTCGCGCCTCAGGGGAGGGCACGACTCGACAACCGCCCGATGCAGGTGCGGCCAACGCCCCCTCTCTGACGCCGCGTCTGCCCTTCGACCCGCGGTGCTCCCCGAAGGGTCCCGCAACGTTAATAGTCTGCTAAGGATGGCCGCATAATTAGCACGCCCTAACTCTCGTTCGAGAGACTGGATTGACCCTAGTTCGCTTGATATCTAAAGTTGTGACCAAATACGCAATCTAAGACGGGTGATACGTTGCCGATTGAAATACCCGCGGTTGTGATTGACCGGCTGCCCGTATACGCTCGCGCCCTCACCGACCTCGAAGTGCAAGGACGCGATGTCGTTAGCTCGCAGGAGCTCGGGACCGTGCTGGGCGTCACGCCGGCGCAAATCCGCAAAGACCTCAGCTACTTCGGGCGGTTCGGCAAGCAGGGCCGCGGCTACAACGTCCAGCGCCTCGCGCAGGAGCTACGCCAGATCCTCGGTCTCGACCGTCAGTGGTCGATGATCCTGATCGGAGTCGGGCACCTGGGCCAGGCAATCCTCACTTACGATGGCTTTCAGCCGCAGGGCTTCATCATCGTCGAGGCGTTCGACAGCGACGCGTCGCTGGTCGGCAAGAAGGTCGGCGGCATCACGGTGCGCCACACGTCGGAGCTGAGTACCTACCTCGCGGAGCGGCCCGTCGATATCGGTATCGTCGCGGTGCCGGCAATCGCGGCCATCGACATCATCAACACGCTGATCAAGGGCGGCGTTCGCTCGATCCTCAACTACGCCCCGACATCCGTCGCGGTGCCGCAGGGTGTCGAGATCAAGAACATCGACCCCGTGCTGGCGCTGCAAAGCATGACCTTCTACCTCAAAACGAACCTGCAGAAGTCCAACGGCTAGCTTCTACGCCGGCGCCCTTATGCAAACATTGATTAGCTCCGGCGACCAGGCGCGGACCCAGGCAAACTACGCGCCGCTCAGCGGTCAACTAGCGGTCAACTAATGATGGGCTCGGTTCAAGATCAGGCCTGTCGGCATGGTTCAGTAAACGGCGCGTCTAAGCCAACTCACCGCGCATGATGCCGACACGCGAGTGGCCCGACGCGCAGGGCGCCGCCACGCAGTGGCTAAAGGCTCTTGGCGTCGGCGAAAAGACCGCCTACCGAGCGGCCGCTGTGGATGCGTGAGATCGCCTCGCCGAGCAGCGGCGATAGCGCTAGCACCGTGATCTTCTTGTGCTGCTTCTCGGCCGGCAGCGGAATTGTATCCGTGACCACAAGCTCTTCGATATCGTCGTTGTCGCAGAGGCGCTGAACCGCAGAACCGGAGAGGATGGCGTGGATGCAGGCGACCGTCACGCTGCGAGCGCCGTGGCCCAGCGCGATGTGCGCCGCCGAGAGGATCGTGCCTCCGGTGTCGATCTCGTCGTCGATGATGATGATGTCACGACCGTCGACGTCGCCGATCAGGTTTTGCGCCTGGACGCGCTGCTCGTTGCCAATGCGCTCCTTGAGCACGATGGCTAGCGGCGTGCCGAGGAGCCGGGCAGCGTTGCGCGCCCGCTTCTCACCGCCGACGTCCGTCGCGAGGATCGTCACGTTGCTCAGGTCGCGCTTCTTGAAGTGCTCCACGATGTGCGACATCGCCGTCAGCTCGTCGACCGGGATGTTGAAGAAGCCCTGAATCTGGCTGGCGTGCAGGTCCATGGTCAGGACCCGGTCCGCGCCCGCCGTCTCGATCAGGTTGGCCAGCAGACGCGCCGTAATCGGCACCCGCGGCTGGTCCTTCTTGTCGCTGCGTCCGTAGGCGAAGTACGGCATGACGGCCGTGATCCGGCCCGCCGAAGCGCGACGGAACGCGTCGATCATGATCAGCAGCTCCATGACGCTGGTGTTGACCGGCGAGCAGAGCGACTGGATCAGGAAGACGTCGCGCTGGCGCACGTTCTCCTTGATACGGACGAAGATGTTTTCGTTGCTGAACTCGAAGATCTCGCAGTTACCGAGCGGCATCTCGAGGTGCGCGCATACGCTCTCAGCCAGGACAGGATGAGCCCTGCCACTGAAGATGGCCATGTCGGTATACACGGGAATCCTCCGAGGTGTGTTCATGCCTGCCGCCCGTGGCCTAATTTACCACAGCCCGCCCTTACCGACTCCTGACCCATAGTCTGGGTTTCGTAAGCGACATTAAACACGTCATTGCTGATTCCTGGCCGCCTCCGGTTCGAGGTGTAATCTTGAGTCATCGCCGGAGGCATGAGATGAACACGATCCTGTCAGCCGTACTCGACACCAGCGGCGCCCGCCCGGCGCTGCGAGACGCCTCGCGCGTGCGGGAGCACATCGATGCGCTGGTGCGATTTGCCGTGTTCGGCGACGAGACGGAGCGATCGCTGGCTCGCTACGCGATTCACGCCGGCGCGCCGCAGCTCGGCGTCGTGCCGTCCTCGATAGCCGGGCTCTACGCAGCCCGCGGCCGCGGCGAGGTCGCTGGCTTCACGGTGCCGGCGGTGAATATCCGCGGCATGGCGCTCGACATGTCGCGGTCCCTGATCCGCGCCATGCAGGCCACCAGCGCCACCGTAGTGTTCGAGCTTGCGCGTTCGGAGATGGGCTACACGCAGCAGGAGCCGGCCGAGACCGCCGCTGTCGTACTCGCTGCAGCGATCATCGAGGGCTACGAAGGTCCCGTGTTCATTCAAGGCGACCACTACCAGGCCAACGCGAAGCGTTTCGCCGTCGACGCCGAGTCCGAGACGCGCGCCCTCGAGGACCTGGTGCGTAAAGCCGTCGCGGCGCAGTTCTACAACATCGACATCGACGCCTCGACGCTGGTCGACCTCAGCTTCGAGCGCGTCGCGGACCAGCAGGCGCCGAACGCCCGCCTCACGGCCCATCTCGCGCAGCTCGTGCGCTCCCTGCAGCCCGAGGGCGTCACGATCTCGATCGGCGGCGAGATTGGCGAGGTCGGCAAGGAAAACACCACCGTCGAAGAGCTACGCTGCTACGCCGACGGCTTCCGAGACATCGTCGGCAGCGACTTCGAAGGCATTTCCAAGGTGAGTGTGCAGACCGGCACATCGCACGGCGGCATCCCGCTGCCGGACGGCACTATCGCCAGCGTCGCGCTCGACTTCGAGACGCTGCGGAAGATCTCGACCGTCTGTCGCGAGAGCTACGGCATGGCAGGAGCGGTGCAGCATGGCGCCAGCACCCTGCCGGACGAGCTGTTCCACCGCTTCCCCGAGGTCGAGACCGCCGAGATTCACCTCGCGACCGGCTTCCAGAACCTGCTGCTCGACCACCCGGCGTTCCCTGCGCCTCTGCTCGCCGAGATGCGCACCTACGCCAACCGCGAGTTTGCCGCCGAACGCACCGACGGCGAGACCGACGCCCAGTTCTTCTACAAGACGCGTAAGCAGCTCTGGGGCCCTTACAAGCGCCAGACCTGGGACCTACCCGCCGACGCGCGCACCGAGCTCAACGCCGCGCTGCAGTCGAAGTTCGAGTTCCTCATCCGCCAACTGCGAGCCAACGACACCCGTGACCTGGCGCTGCGCCACGTCGTGCAGAAGCCCGTCGAGCTCGAGCCGCCACTAATCGCCTCGAAGGCATAACGGCCCATCCCTTTCATCCGTAAGGCGTTGTGCGGAGGCCTGCCAAACGTCTCTCCACCGCGGCCGCATCAACCCCTCCTCTCCCCCGGGAGAGGCGTGATTCAGACAACGGCCCAACGTCCGGCCACGCTGTGACGGGATTCGACCAGCCTCTTCCCCTCCCGAACCCCTCATGCGCCGCCAAGCACCGAAAGCATCGGACCGGACATTACAAATCCGCATGCTAGAATCGAACCGAGGCCTCGCTTGCTCCTGACCTATTCCGATCTTCTTTCCACGAGCGTCCTGCTCTTCGTTACCTTTGCTGGGGCCGTCTGTACCGCCCTCGTAGTCGGCATTGCCTTCCACGAATTCAGCCACGCCATCACCGCCGACGCTCTCGGCGACCACACGGCGCGCATGATGGGCCGCGTCAACCTCAACCCGATGCGTCACCTCGACCCTGCCGGCACCGTATTCATGCTGATCGCCGGCTTCGGTTGGGGTAAGCCGACGCCCGTCAACCCGGCTCGATTGCGCTACGGCCCGCAGACCGGTCGAGCCATCGTCGCTGCCGCCGGTCCCGTCTCGAACCTGATCATGGCCGCGATCGCCGCGGCGCCGATCCAGGCCGGCCTCGTCGACTGGCGCAGCCCGTTCCTGATCCCCTTTTCGGTCAACGGCTGGCAGTTCTCCGACTACCTCGGCCTCTACCTCTCAGCCGTCATCGTGTTCAACGTGGTGCTCGCGGTGTTCAACCTGCTGCCGATCGCGCCGCTGGACGGATTCTCGGTCGCTATCGGCCTGCTGCCGCGCGACCTCGCACTCAGCGTCGCACGCCTGGAGCCTTACGGTCCGGGCATCCTCATGCTGCTGCTCGTCGTTCCCTTCGTCACCCAGGGCCAGATCAGCGTGCTGCACGAGATCATGTCGCCCTTGATCAACAACCTGACCAAGTTGATCGTTGGCCAGGGCAATGTGATTGGCTAGACCCTTCTACCGTACTCGACAGGTCGTCCACGCCCTGCGACCGCAGATCAACGAAGCCGACCTCGAGTACGCGCGCTCGCTGCTCAACGAAGCCCAACGCGACCTCTTCTTCGCCATGCAGCGCCGCGATCAGCGTCACGGCCTCGAAGTCGCCTCGCGCCTCCGACCCCAGACCGACAACCGCGATCTCCTCACGGCCGCTCTGTTACACGACTGCGGCAAGGGCGCCGTGCCGGTGTGGCTGCGCATCCTCAACGTGCTCTCGCCCGAAGCACTGAGCCGCCTCGCATCGGAGAACGGCCGATCGTGGCGAAGAGCCGCGTATCGCCTGGCGCACCATGCGCGGCTCGGCGCCCGTCTCGCTGACGGCGCCGGCGCCAGCCCCACCACCGTGCGTCTGATCCGCGGCGAAGCCGAGCCGGACGAAGAACCCCTGCTCGCCCTCCTCTACGCCGCCGACGACGAGAGTTAGCTCCAACCTCCAACCTCCAAGCTCGTGTCGCTTCGTATGCGCGGTCTTCAACTGGACCAGGTGGGTTCTCAGCCGAAGCACCAGATTCCTCGCCGTGATCACAATGACATCATGAGGACCGGTGAGCCCCTGTATTGCTAGCAGCTTGAGGCTTGCAGCTTGAGGCTTGCAGCTTGAGGCTTGCAGCTTGCAGCTTTCAGCTTCTTGCTAAGATGTCTCGAGGAGGCGCAGGGATGGGCAAGCTAGCGATCGTTGGACTGGGGCTGATCGGCGGCTCGATGGGTCTGGCGCTGAAACGCGCCGAGCCGGCAAACACCGAGATCATCGGCTACGACAAGGACCTCGAAGTGATGCAGCGCGCCCACAAGGCCGGCGTCGTGCAGGGCACCGCGCCCTCGCTGCCGCACGCCGTGCGCGACGCGACCATGGTCATCGTCGCATCGCCTATCGTCTCGATGCGCAAGGTGTTTCAGGAGATGGCGCCGCATCTGCGCGCAGGCGCTGTCGTCACCGACACTGCGAGCACAAAGTCGGACGTACTGCACTGGGCCCACGACACCCTGCCCGACAACGTCTACTTCGTCGGCGGCCACCCCATGGCCGGCAAGGAGAAGCAAGGTCTGCATCAGGCCGAGGCGTCGCTATTCGACGAGCGTCCCTACTGCGTCGTCCCGTCCGTCGATGCCGTCCCGGGCGCCGTAAACGCGGTCGTCGGGCTGGCGCAGGCGCTGGGCGCGCGGCCCTTCTTCCTCGACGCCGACGAGCACGACTCCTACGCCGCGGCTATCAGCCACGTGCCGCTGCTGACCTCCGTGGCGCTGTTCAACCTGGTGCGCGGCAGCAACGCCTGGCCGGAGCTCGCGAACATGGCCGGACCCGGCTTCCGCGACCTCACCCGCCTCGCGTCCGGCGAACCCGAGATGTCGCACGACATCTTCCTCACCAACCGCGACAACGTCCTGCACTGGCTCGACCGCTACATCCGCGAGCTGAGCAAGCTGCATGACCTGATCGAGACGCAAGAAGACACCGAGTCGCTCTACCGCTCCCTCGCCGAGACCCAGATGGAGCGCGAGCAGTTCCTCGATCGCCTGCCGCAGCGCGAAAGCCCGGTCAAGAGCGTCGAGTTCGCTTCCTCGAGCGAGGCCTTCATGACCTTCCTCACCGGCACGCTCTGGCAGGATCGCGCCAAGGAACTCACCGGCACGCTTTCGGAGCAGGCGAACCAGCGTGAACGTGAGCGCCGCCTGCACCGCGACCTCGACGACGACTAATGTGCCCGAGCCGCCGCGAACACTGTCGATGCGTCGCTGCTGATGCCGCTACCTGACGTCATCGAGATCGTCCCGCCCGCTCGTCCGGCGCCGGTGTTCGTCACGATCCCCGGCTCGAAGAGCATCACGAACCGCGCGCTCGTGCTCGCAACGCTGGCCGACGGGCGCACGACGCTGCACGGCGCCCTGTGGAGCGAAGACACCGAGATCATGGTTGGGGCGCTGCGAGTACTCGGCTTCGCGGTCGATGTCGCACCGGACGCTGCCGAGGCCGGCAACTGCACGATCGCGGTAACGGGCCTCGGCGGGCGCATCCCGCGCGCCGGTAGCGCCGCCGAGCCGCTCGAGGTCTACGTCGGCAACGCCGGCACCGTGGCGCGCTTCCTGCTGCCGCTGCTCTGTCTCGGTCACGGCGCCTACCGCATGACCGGCACGCCGCGTATGCACCAGCGACCCCAGGGAGCCCTGCTCGACGCGCTGCGACAGCTCGGTTACCGCATCGAATCGCAGGACGGGCGCCTGCCCGCGACCGTGCTCGGCGAGAGCGCGTCGATTACCCGGCGCTGCAGCGTCAGCATCGAGGAGAGCTCACAGTTTGCCTCGGCGCTGCTGCTCTCGGCACGGCTCGGCGGCTGGGACGTCGAGGTCTTCGGTGAAGACGCAGAGGAGTCTGCCTACGTCGGCATGACCTCGAAGCTAATCGAGGCGTTTCCCCAACACGGCGGCGACTACTGGATCGAGCCCGATTGCTCCAGCGCCAGCTACTTCCTCGCCGCCGGCGCGCTGCTGCCCGAGACGCGTCTGCAGGTCAACGGCTGGCCCGAGTCCGACTGGCAGATCGACGGGCGCTTCGTCGAATTCCTGCGACGCTTCGGTGAAAGAGGCTCGGGCGACGCCTCCGGGTTCTATCCTGACGTCTCACGTATCCACGACCTCGGAGACGCGATCATGACCGCGATCGTCGTGGCGCCGCTGTTGCCGCGCCCGTCGCGCTTCGTCGACCTCGGGCGGCTGCGCGTGCAGGAGTCGGAGCGCGTGCTGGCCCTGCGCACCGAGCTGACGAAGTGCGGCGCCCGCGTCGTCGAGCAGGGCGACACGCTGGAGGTCTACCCCTCGCAGCTGCACGGCGCCGAGATCGACACCTACGACGACCACCGCATCGCGATGTGCTTCGCGACCCTGGGCCTCGCCGTGGCCGGTATGCGCATCCGCGAGCCCGGCTGCGTCAAGAAGACCTTCCCCAACTTCTTCGCCAAACTCGCGGAAGCGCCACCTGCCGGACTCGGCGCCGCCATCCTCGACGCCGCCACGCGCCGCCCTTTGTCGGGAGCCGGACTGCTGGCAGACTAGACGCGACATGACTAAGCCCCTGCTCGTCGTCATCTCCGGGCCCTCCGGCGCCGGCAAAGACTCCGTCGCCGACCTGCTGCTCGTCACGCAGCCCAACCTGCACCGCGTCGTGACCATGACGACGCGCCCGCCGCGCCCCGGCGAGGTCGACGGTCGCGACTATCACTTCGCCGGCGAGGCCGAGTTTCAGGCGCTCCTCGACGCCGGCGGCTTCGTCGAGCACGCTACCGTCTACGACCGTCACTACGGCGTGCCGCGCAAGGGCATCGACGAGTCGCTGGCCTCCGGGCTCGACACGCTGGCGCGCGTCGACGTGCAGGGCGCGGCGACCCTGAGGCGCCTCTATCCCGACGCGCTCCTGATCTTCATCGAGCCGCCATCCCTGGCTGAGAGCAGCCGCCGGGTGAACGAACGCGACGCCGACACCGAAGCATCACGCGCCGTCCGCCGCGAGACCGCGACGCAAGAGATGGAAGCAGCCGCGACTTTCGACTATCGCGTCGTGAACCACACGGGACGGCTCGAAGAGACGGCGCAGCGCGTCGCCGAGATCATCGCGGCGGAGAAGCGCCGGCGCGGCGGCACCTAGACGCCACTTCCCGTCACGAGAGCAGCAGATTCGACGCGTCCGGCCGAATTTAGTGGCGTAAGGCAGCGCGCCGGGCTCGCCTTCCCCCGACGCTCGGCGCACTGCCCCACAGACACGCGAAAGCGCCCGCCCTCGGCACGGGCGCTTTCTTTATGTGATTGGTAACGTTGACCCGCGCGGCATAGCCTGCGACACTCGATACTAGAAAGCAGATATGTTCGTGTTAGGACTCAAAGCGCGCACCTCAACCGGCATCGCGGTCGTCGACCTCGACGGCCCGATCGGCCCGCGGATCAAGGCGTCCGAGTACGTCAAGCTGTTCCATTCCCTCGAGGAGAACGACCACGTCCGCGCCGTCGTGCTGGACATCGACTCCCCAGGCGGCTCCGCGACCGGCTCCAACTACCTCTACATGGGCGTGCGCTCCCTGGTGCGCAAGAAGCCAGTCATCGCGTTCATCCGCGGCGTCGGGGCGTCCGGCGCCTACATGCTCGCCTGCCCGGCCTCGCGCATCATCGCCATCCCCAGCGGCATCATCGGCTCCATCGGCGTCATCTCTATGCGGCCCCTGGTCTACGAGGCCATGGACCGCCTCGGCCTCAAGATGGAGGTCACGAAGTCGGACCGTCTCAAGGACATGGGCAGCATGTTCCGCCCGCCGACCGAGGAAGAGCAGCGTAAAGAGCAGGAGCTGATCGACGACCTCTACGATCAGTTCGTCGAAGCCGTCGCCGAGGGCCGCGGCATGGACAAGGCGCGCGTCAAGGAAGTCGCCACGGGCGAGATTTATACGGCGCGTCGCTGCAAGGACCTCGGCCTCGTCGACGAGATCGGCGACCTCGAGCGTGCCATCGACCTCGCTGCCGAGCTGGGCAACACGCCACGCCGTCCCGTCTGGGTACACCCCAAGCGCACCCTGCGCGAGTTGCTAACCACCGGCATCGGCAGCTCGTTTACCGATGCAATCGTGTCGCGCGTCGAAGAGCGCCTGCTCTCGTCCCGCTACGACATCCAGCACCGCCTCTAGCTCTCTAATTTCGCCGTACCGGGGTTTGCAAAACCTGCAAGCCAGCAAGCCGTCGCGCATGCCCTAGGCCGCCAACGCCCAACTAGAATGGGGCACGTCTTGAGATACGTGCCTCCGCTTTTGCGGCGAATCCCTGTGCTCGCGCTGACTCTGATCCTGGCCGTGCTGTGCGCCTGCGGCTCCTCTCACGTCGGCGAGTCAGAGGGCACGCCGGAGCTGCAGAAGGCCTCGGACTGCCCGGCTCAAGATTGCATTCCCGCCGCCGAGGCCAGCGCCCAGCTCGGCTTCACCATCCTCGAGCCGTCGTATGTACCGCCGAACTTCGCTCTGTATGACCGCACTCTCTTGCGAGACATGCCGCCCGTCACCGTATCCATCGTGCCGAACGCGCAATCTGGCGATGGGACCGGCAGGGCACACAGCGTCGTGCTGCAGTATCGCTTCAAGGGCAGCCCCAACGTGCCGTTTCTCACCGTCACCGAGGAAGGCGCTCACGCCGGCGGCCCTGAGCTCTCGACCGGCGCCGTGATACAGCTCACGCGCCCCGATTGCGCCGAGACGATTACGGTCGGCAAGTCGACCATCTATTACGTTCACGGATTGGCTGCTCTTACCACCGACGGCGCTGGCACCTATGACCTCTGCAAGAGCGAAGACAGAGACATGCACTATGCGGCGATGATCTTGGATAAGGTTGTCGTCGAGATCATGGGGTTCACCGAATCCGGCATCAGCAAGGACGACGTCATCAAGATCGCCTCGTCGCTGCATCCGGTGCGCTGAATCCGCTCCGTAAGGCGCACTTCCCGAACGACCAATCGCCCCGGTTTAAGACCTCGGGGTACTGCATTTAAGAACCAGAGGCAATTCGCCCGACTGAGGGTCTTGTATTTGATCGTCAATCTCTGCAAAGATTGATGTAGTCGCCTGTTAATCTGTCGCGTCAAATACCGACAATCAGCAAGACGGCTAGTTTTGCGGTTTATAGGTGGGGGGAAGATGCCTAACTTTGTTCTAAGGAAACCTGAAGAAGTACCGGCGCCAACTCGTGCGAGCCGGGCAATTCGCGAGCAGCAGAGCCTTTACGAAGGCTTCATTCGTAGCGTCGACGGTAACGTTGGCGAACTCGAGCTGTCCGGCGACGAGCAGCTCCGCTCGACCAAGGTTCGCCTGCGCCGAGCCGCCACGCGACTCGGCGTCGAGCTCGAGATCTGGGACGCGGAGAACCGCGTCTACTTCCGGCGCGGTCAGCGCAAGCGTGGTCGCCCGCGTAAGAACAGCGCGTAGTCGCAGCTCCGGTTCGTAACCAGAACGAGGCGCCTCCGTTAACGGGAGGCGCCTCGTTTCCTTGTCTGCTTAACAGGACTCAGCCACGAATCGTTCCGTCCGATGCGGTGCACGACGCCTCGCAGTGAGTAGAATCGTCCCTACCGACGATCACGCAATTCGACGAAAGGTGAGCTATGAGCGAGCAATCCGACGACCTGATCAAGTTCCTGCGCAATCTGCGCGCGGTGCGTGAGTACACCTCCGAGCCCGTCTCTCAAGACGTAATCGAGAAGATCCTCGAGGTCGGGCGCTGGGCCGGTAGCGCCAGCAACTGGCAGCCCTCCGAGATCGTCGTTGTGCGCGACCGCGGCGTGCTGCAGCAGATCGGTGAGAACGGCGCCCGCCCGGCAGCCGGCGCCGCGGCCGCCTTGCTGATTGTCACGGCCGGCGACACCGAGCGTGGCGATCTCGAGTCCTTCGACACGGGCCGCCTGGTCGAGCGCCTGCTGCTCGCGGCCAAAGCGGTGGGCCTCGGTGCCAACATCGCGACCATCAAGGGCGAAGGCCCCGAGATTGTCAAGCGTACCCTGGGTATCCCTGCGGACCGTCGCGTCTGGACCGTCGTGACTCTTGGCCATATCGACCAGGAGGCCCGCAAGGCCCGCCCCAAGAGCCCAACCGCGGGTCGCAAGACCAACGACCAGTTCGTGCACTGGGACCACTACTAGCCTCTAGTGCAGTGTCTCGTCAGTACACACCAGGTAGGCGTTTTCGTAACGCGTCGCCGAATCAGGTAGTCGTGAGGGCAGAACTGGCAAGCTCCACAGTCGAAAAGCTGTCCGGCGGAGTCTAACGTGTGAGGCAATCACACGCAGGAGGTCACCGCCCGTGACAAACGAAGGGCAACCGGAGCCCGTAGCGGAGACAGAAGGTCAGGCGAATCGGCAAGGCCGCGTACGTCCCGGCCTTTCCCCTCGAGAGGCGGAGGTGTTGCGTCTGCTCGGTCAGGGCCTCAGCAACCGCGAGATTGCCGAGCGTTTGTATCTCTCCCGGCGCACTGTGGAGTTTCACGTCAGCCGGGTGTTGAGCAAGCTGGATGCCCGCAACCGTACCGAGGCCGCCTTCATGGCCTCGTCTCTCGACCTCCAACCAGCGGACGAGCCGAATACGCCGGCGCCCGAAGAGGAACCGGTGCCAGGTGAGTTCGACGACGTGGAGGAAGAAGTGCGGCCGAGCGCGTCACAGCCGTCGCCACTGCCTGCTCAATATCCCGTAACCGGAACGACGTTGCGCTCCTATCTTTGGCCGGCGGCGCTAGTCGCCTCCGTCGTTGGGGCCGTGACCATCGTGTTACTGGCCAACATAGCGCTGCTGAACATCGACCACGCTCACCACGTCGAATTAGCCCGGGCGGCTCCGCTGGCCCCTGCCCCGCCTCTCGGCGCGCCGGTGTTGACATCGGCGGGAACCTTGATGATCGCGGGCGATCCGGGAAGAAACGTCTACAGACTCCCGGAGGACTGTGACAAACTCCTCGGCTCAAGCGCATATCTGGACGGCGTTTGGTTTGAAGGCGGTCTGACACGACTCGGCCTGACTGTGTCCGACTTGTGTCATTAGCCGGGTGGATTGGAAGCCCATCCTTCGGCGCCTTCCTCGTCGGCTTGCTCGCTTCGGCTGCACGCATCCTCAAGGTTCTGTGTTTATGGCAGCGACGAAGCGCGAGCCGAGCGCCTCGCGTCCTAGGAAGGCATCAGCATCGAAGAGCTCTACATAGAATCACGGACTCGGACCGTCAACGCGTCGACTCCTTTCGCCGCGGCCATAGGGTCGACTAGCTGGCGCCGCATCCCTATAACCTCGCGTTGCGCACTTACAGGCTCACGCGTATACGCCGGCCTGGTGCTGCAGCGCGCCGGCTATACGCGATGACAGCAGCCGGTTACTCGCTCTCTGACTGCACCGCCGGCGTCAGGTAGCGCGCCAGCTGCAACCCGTAGGCCACGGCGACCACGGCCGCCACGGCGGCGCCGCTCAGGTTACCCCCGACCTGTCCGGCGGCGCCGCCCGACGTCGCGAGCAGCCCCAGCGCCGCGATTCCGAATACCGAGGCGCCGGCCATGGGCGCGAACCACTCGGGCAGCTTCGAGCGCGAGCGGCGACGGTTGAGCAGCCACAGACCGCCCAGCGCGATCAGGCCCAGGATGCCGGCCGCGATACGGTAGTCCACGACCTCGCCGAAGTGGTGCAGCACCGCCGCGTCCGTGCAGGTGGTGGCGCGCGGCTCGAACGACATGTACTGCGCACAGCGCTCCGGCGTGTAGGTCACGCCGGGACCGTCGCCGGCCACGAAGCTCTTGCCGAACGCACTGCCGAAGCCCAGCGCCAAGATGCCGCTGAGCCCGATTGCCAGCAGCCCGACGACCGCGACGCCGTACAGCGATCTCGCGGTTGACGTGAACAACGGCAGCCATGCGATCGGCCCGCGCGTGAAGCCCTTCGCCACGACGTCCGGTGAGCCGAAGCGCTCGATTGCCCGACGTTCCGCCTCTGCCGGCTCGATGCCATCCCTGGCCAACGCGGTCGAGGCGGAGCGCAGGTGGTCCTCGGTCTCGGCCAGGACGCGGCGCAGACGTTGTTGTGGCAGCACGAGGCGCTCGGCCAGCGCGTCGAGGTAGGCTTCGATGTTCTGTGGTTCGGTCATACTTGGGCTCCTGTTACGACCTGCATCGCCCGCGCGAAGCGCTGCCAATCGGCCGTACGCTGGCGGCCGGCCTCCAGCCCCTGCGCCGTCAAACGGTAGACACGGCGGCGACGGCCCTCGGCCTGCTGCCAATCGCTGGCCAGCAGACCATCCGTCTCCATCCGGTGCAGCGCCGGGTAAACCGTGCCTTCCGGCAGGTCGAACTGCCCTTCGCTGCGGCGCTTGATCTCCTCGATTATCGAGTAGCCGTGCGCCGGCCCGGACTGCAGCACCGCGAGGATCAGAAGGTCGGCTTGACTACGCAAGAGGTCGCTCATACCTAGATAATCTAGGCTTGAGCGACCCCTGTCAAGACCCGGCGAGTCGCGACAGCTTCAGCCGGAGCTAGTTGACCGTGAAATCGATGTGCATGCCGAGCTGGTAATGCCCCGGCAGGTTGCAGATGAACGCGTAGTGACCAGCCGGCAGGTTGACGCTGAAGCTCGAGCTGTCGCCTTTCGCCAGGTCCTCCACCTCGTCGATGTGCTGCAAGCGTGGGTCGTCTTCGTTGACCTCTGAGTTTTCGACCGGCAGCTGATCGGCCGGCAGGTCCGTCTTGATGATCACGAACTCGTGCGTCGTCGGGCCGCTGTTCGTCACGTTGAAGGTGTAGTCACCGGACGGCCCGCTGGCCGGCGACGGCGCGATCGCGAAATCGTTCTCGGCGACGCTTACGGTGGTCTGCGGGCCCGACGACGTCGCGGTCGCAGAGGCAGCGCCTGTTACGGTCAGGGTACCTTTCGGGTTCTTGGAACCGCCGGGACAGTACGTCGTATAGGTCCCCGGCTGCAGGTCGATGCTGAAGCTGCGCGTCAGACCCGGCACCACGTTCTCGACCTCGCCGATCACGTGATTGCCGTCCAGGACCTCGAACTCCGTCACGCCGGCGGCGCCCTTGTTTGTAATCTTGAACGTCGTCTTGCCGGAGGTCGCGTTGATTGCCGGCGGGTCGCAGCCTTCGTTCGTCAGCGTAACCGTTATCGTCTGACCACCGTTGCTCGAAGAACCGCCACCGCAGCTGCATCAGCAAGATACCGAGCGCGACCAGCGCCGCGAGAGCCGCGCCACCGCGGGCGAATCGCTTCAAGGTCTCGTTCCCTTCTCTACTCTTCGATGGCTCGGACGGGCGAGGCCTTGCGGACGTAGGCGTAGTGGCTCAGCGGCCAGAACACGAGCAGCGTGACCAGCACGAGGTACAGGCTCCAGCCGATCGACTCGATGACCGTCGGGCGCGGCTGGATGCCTAGCATGCCCGTGACCAGCGCCGACACCACGGTGCCCGGCTTCACCAGCCACTCGAGGTTCATCGCCTGGGTCTGCAGCGCATCGATCCAGCCGGCCTCGTGCGCTGTATGCAGGCTGGACGAGACGAGACCCGCTGCCACTACGATCAGCAGGAAGCTCGTCACATTGAAAAACTTCGCGAGATCGATGCGTACGCCGCCCTTGTAGATGCCGTAGCCCATGACGCACGCGAGCGCGAGTCCCAGGACTGCACCGGCGCCGCCCGCCTGCGGGTTCGAGCTGTTCTGGAAGATCGCCAGCAGGAAGACAGCGGTCTCGAAGCCTTCGCGCAGCACAGCCAGGAAGGCCATACCGACCAGGGCGAACACGGAGCCGCTGGCCAGCGCCGCGCCCGCGTTGCCTTCGAGCGTCGACTTTATCGATCGCGCGTTCCTGCGCATCCAGAACACCATGTAGGTAACAATCACCACGGCGACAAGAGTGACCACGGTTTCGAGGCCCTCCTGCGGCTTCTGCGGCAGGTTGCGCTCGAGCGCGTTGAGGGCGAGCCCGACCGCGACGCACAGCGCCACTGCCAGCCCAACGCCGAGGAATACGTACGGCAGAGCGTCGCGCCTGTCGTTTCGGGATAGGAAGGCCGCGACCATGCCGACGATCAGCGCGGCTTCGAGCCCCTCCCGTAATCCGATAACGAACGTTGGCAGCATTAGCTATGTCTCCAAGTTAGTATGTGCTTATCTTAGCCGACGCAGGCACTGAGTCAATCCGTTAACACGGCGTAAATTAAAGGAATACTCAATACGTCGAGGCGATCGCCATGGATATTGGGAATGAGTTGCCTCGTTCGCGCGGCGGTAGCCGGCGTCTGTCTGCGCGGCTTCGATTGACGATCTTCACGCGCGATGGCATATTCAGGGCCGAGGTGAGATAGCCATGCTGGAGCAAGCGCAGGTCATGACGGGCGCACCGCCACAGGCGCGGCCCGAGGGCGCGCCCGTCATCCCCGAGTTCGAAATTCTGCCCATGAAGGGCCTCTTCCTGGTTGCGGCCGTCTTCATCGGGCTGGTCGCTGCCATCACGGCTAACAAGCTGTGGGCGCTCGACTTCTTCCACGTCGTCGGCGGCGGGCTCTGGACCGGCATCGACCTGTTCGTGGGTCTCGTCATCGGCCCCATCCTCGGGCGCCTCTCGATGCAAGCGCGCATCGAGTTCATAACGCGCTTCATGCCCAAGATGCTGATCATCATGCCGATACTCGTCACCGTGACCCTGGCGGCCGGCTGGCAGCTGGCGCAGTACACCGGCGATGCCAGCGTCGCCTACCCGAACCACTGGTGGCTCACCGCGTCTTACATCGTCGTCGGCATCATGGCGGTGATCGCCCTCGGCGTGCTCGAGCCCGCGAACCTCGCGGTGCTGTTCGAGCTGAAGAAGCCCCGCCCCAACGGCGAGCTCATCGGCAAACTGATGCGCCGCTTCGTCTACACGGCCGGTATCACCGGCCTCATGCAGCTGCTCATCCTGATCATCATGACCCGGATCGCGACATGGTAGCCCACGAAACCGCGCCCCCAATCGACGAACGCCCGCTACCGCCGATCTGGGAGATCGGCATCATCACGATGATCCTCGTCGTGGCCGGCGGCATCTTCCTCGCGGCACACATGCCGAAGCCCGTGCCGCTGCTCCTGCCGATCATCCTGCTCGTGATCGCGGGCTGCCTCATGGTCGCCAACATTGTCATCCTCAGCCGTCTGCGCGACTTCGCCTGGGACTACTTCTTCCTGGTCTGGCGCTGGTCGATGGGCGGCTACATCGTCATTGCGGGCATGATCGAGTACGCCTTCCTGCGTAACCACATGCCCCACGACGTGCTCGCCGTGCTGACCGGTTCGCTGCTGATCTTCGCCGCTGATATCCCGCTGATGTTCGCGTTCTCGGTCGCGCGCTACCAGACTCCGAAGTCGCAGCGCGCCTAGCTCCGCAGATACGCCGGCACCGCCTCGCGCCGTTCGTGCGGCTGCACGCCCAGCAGCCAACGTAGGCCATCGCTGACGAAGCCGTCGCCCGTCAGCTGCCGCTCGCCGAGACGCCGCAGATACACGGCGAGCACCGCACCGGCGATCACGACGACCGTACCCGCGGCTGCGTCGAGAATGTAGTGGTTCGCGGTCGTGACGATGGCCAGGAACATCGCGGCCGGCATGACGATCGCAAAAATGCGCGCCCAGACGCTGTCGAACGCCTTCCACACTGCGGCCGCTATGAGCAGGTTCCAGCCGAAGTGCAGGCTTGGCACCGCGGCGTATTCGTTGGTCAGGAAGTGCGGCATCAGCACCCGGCTCACGTGATACTCGTCCAGCACCGTGTCGACGAAGTTGCCGTCGGCCAGCAAACGCGGTGGCGCCACCGGGTAGAGGAAGTAGATCACGAGACCGATGGCGCCCGAGATCAGCATCGCGTTGCGCGCCCAGAGGTAGACACCGCGATGCCGCGTGTAGAGCACGATGGCGAGAACCAGGATCACGGGTCCGTGGCCGTAGAGGTAGACGCTGTTCGCCGCGGCGCGCAGCCACTCGTGATGCACGATCAGGTCCTGCGCCCGTGGCTCCCAGAAGATACCGAGCCAGCGCTCGAACGAGATGAGCTTCTCGGCGTGCCGTTCCGCCTCAGCGACGCGCTCGATCACCAGACCGCGCACGCCGAAGTAGACAAAGAACGCAAGCGTTACCAGCAAGACTTCGGCGACTTCTCTGAGTCCGACTGAAATGTGAGGCCGCTTCAGTCCCTGAAATATTGGCCTGTGTAGTGTTAGCTGCTCCATCACAACACCAGCGTCTCGCAACTGCGAACTCGGGCACAGGGCCAAGCGTCCCGATCGTCAGAGGCCAAAGGTTGAAATGCCGAAACCGCTTGTTATCTTGAATATGTCGCCTCGCTAACGTGGCCGGGGGTCGGACTCCCGCAAGGCGATAGTGCCGAACAGAGAAGTGACATTTGATAGAAGCCGAAGTCCTCGATTCACCCCGTCTGGTCCCGTCGCCGCCGGCGCCTTCCAGCGAAGCCCTCAACGCAATCCGGTCTCGGGTCGGGGCGCATCTACCCGACGTCAGCTTCGTGGCCGCGTGGGAGCTGCAGTCTCAGCTCTCGAGCATCGTGCTCATCAGCTTTGCCCGCTTCGCCCACGTCTGGGAGACGATACCGGTCATGCTCGTCTGGTCCCTCACGACCACGGCGGTGTTTCACTACGCCCGTCTCAAGGGACGCCCCGACCTGCTGGAACGAGTGCGCTGGGGCACCGAATCCAAGCGCCTGCGCATCCGCGTCCTCTCGACGCTGTGGACCGCGTTCCGGGCCTGGATCGCCGGCGTGCAGGCCTTCATCTTCGCGCGCATCTTCGGCGTCCTGCTGCAGAAGCGGGATCACCACTCGCGCCAGCGCTTCGCGAGAATTGGCGTGCTGGGCCTCGGTCTGACCGTGTTCGGCGTGCCGACCGCGCACCACATCCTGCGCAAGGCCGGCTACGAGAAGAACGCCCTGCTCAAGCGCGCCGTCTTCGCCACCTTCCTCAACGTGCCCTATCGCGTGCTGGTCAGCGCCTTCCTGATCAACGCCGTACTCGGCATCGTCAAGCCGCCGCTGATTTCGTAGCGATTTGGTTCGCTGACAAAACCGCGGCATCGGTAGACGAGAAAAGCAGAACGGTTGTGAGCCAGGGGATCGAGTCGAAGGAGCGCCCGGGGCGTCACCGGTCTCTCAGAGGGCAGGGAACGCTTCAGAAGAGTTCCTCGGCCAGCGCCACGATGATGCCCGCAGGGCCTCGCACGTAGCAGATTCTGTAGATGTCCTCGTACTGGGCCACCTCGCCGAGGAGTTCGGCGCCGTTGGCGCGCAGGCGAGCAACAGTTTCGTCGAGGCTTTCGACTGTAAACATGACGCTCCGGAGGCCCAGCGCGTTCGGCGGTGCGATCGCCGGTTCGATCTCGATCAGTTTTGGATTGCGAAACTTCGTCAGCTCAAGCCGCCCGTGGCCATCTGGGGTTCGCATCATAACGATGTCGACCTGGACACTTTCGAGCCCGTTGACGCGGTCCACCCACGGCCCCTCGATCGGCATCTCGCCATCGACCGTCATACCGAGCGCGGTGAAAAAAGCGACAGCGGCTGCAAGGTCATCGACTACAACGCTGACGTGGTCCAGTCTCTTGATCGTCATGTTCCTAGTATCCCAGAGGCTGGGCGCCCCGGCACAGGCGGCAGGCTGTTCTTGGGCTCGACCCGAGGGGGACGTCCGGAGGATGAAGCAACGCCAGCGCAGGGCAGGCGTACTACGTGTAGTGGGGACGTCGCGGCGCGGTGCCGAGCTGCACCGCCGTGTTGATCATGCCGATGTGCGTAAAAGCCTGCGGGAAGTTGCCGAGCAACTGCATCGTGCGCGGATCGATCTCCTCGCTGTACAGGTCGAGGTCGTTGCTGTAGGTGCGTAGCTTCTCGAACAGCGCCGTCGCCTCCTCGCGCTCGTTGCAGAACACGAGGTTGTCGACCAGCCAGAACGAGCAGATCAGGAACGTGCCCTCTTCGCCGCCGATGCCGTCGTCGGCATCGCGATAGCGATAGACAAGGCCCTCGGGTGTGGTGAGCTCGCGTTTGATCGTCTTGATCGTCGAGCGCATGCGCGGGTCGTCGGCCGGCAGGAAGCCGACCAGCGGTAGCAGCATTACGCTGGCGTCCAACGCCTTGCTATCGAATGCCTGCATGAAGGCGCCGCGGTCCGCGTCGTAGCCCTTGCTGAGCACCGCATCGCGGATCTCCTGGCGCACGCGCTTCCACAGCTCCACGTCGCCCGGCAGATTGAGCTCGACCGCGGCCTTGATCGCGCGGTCGAGCGCCACCCAGCACATGACCTTGGAGAACACAAACTGCTGGCGCCCGCTGCGAGGCTCCCAGATCCCGTCGTCCGGCTCCTTCCAGTGGTCGAGCACGAACTGGACGACGCTGCGCAAATAGTTCCAGTACTCTTCGTCCATCTTGCCGCCGAAGCGCCGGTACAGGTGCGCCGAGTCCATGATTTCGCCGTAGATGTCGAGCTGCAGCTGCGAGTGCGCCCCGTTGCCGATGCGCACCGGCCGCGAATGTTTGTAGCCCTCGAGCCCGTTCAGCTCGATCTCGGTGAGCCGGCGCTCGCCCGTGATGCCGTACATGACCTGCAGGTCGCGCGCACGGCCCATCGTGCTCCACTCCAGCCAGCGTTTGAACTCGTGCGCCTCTTCCGTGTAGCCGAGGATGAACAATGCGTACAGCGCGAAGGTCGCGTCCCTGATCCACGTGTAGCGGTAGTCCCAGTTGCGCACGCCGCCGATCACCTCCGGTAGCGATGTCGTCGGCGAGGCGATCACTGCGCCGGTCGGGACGTAGGTCAACGCCTTCAACGTCAGAGCGGCACGCACCACGTCGTCGCGATAAGCGCCCTTGTAGGTGCACATGCCGGCCCAGCTCTCCCAGTACTCGGTCGTCTCAGCCAGGCGCTTGAGCAGCGTCTCCTCGTCCTGGCGCGACACGAAGTTCGCCTGGTCCGGCTCGAATGTCACCGCCGAGACGACCTGCTGACCTTCGGTGAGACGCCCCGTCGCCACGAGGCCGTCGTCGTGCTCGCGCATGTCGACCGTCGAGAACACCGAGATGGCGTCCGGACCGCCGTGCGTCAGGCCGAAGTTTGGGCTGTAGAGCGAGACGTGAGGCACGATGCTGCCGTAATCGAAGCGCGGGTGGCAGGTCAGCAAGAACTCGATGCTGCCGCTGGTGCAACGCAGGATGCGCACGATCTGACGCTGCGAGGCCGTGCTGCGGCGCCGGCGTGAGCTCAGCGAAACCGGCATGAAGTCGGTCAGTACGGCGCGGCCGCCGTCGGTCTCGAACGTCGTCTCGAGCACGTTGGTATTCGGCAGGTAGCGCCGGTTCGAAGCCGTGACACCCTTCGGCGCCAGCCCGTAACAGCCGCCGCGGTTCCAGTCGAGCAGGCGCCCGAACACGGAGCGTCCGTCGAAGCGCGGCAGGCAACACCAATCGATAGAACCGGCCTTCGATACCAGAGCGCAGGAGTGCATGTCGCCGATCAGGCCGTAATCGCCGATCGGTGGATACGCGCTCTCATTCATATACGTACCATCATGACGAAATTAACCCGCGCGCGAAAACCCCGTATCTCTATCAGCCGTCTTGCTAATCGAGACTCGAGTATTTATCGACTCTCTCGATCGCTTCTTGCCTGCAGCAGGTGGCAGTGTATATTTTCCAGTATGGTTCGACTGTCCGACGTACCGCCGGAGATGGCCGAGGGCTGGCGCAAGACGCCGATGCCGTCTTTCGAGACGTCGCCCTGGGTGCCCGGCCCCGACCTCAGGTCGGCGCGTGTCGCCATCGTCACGACCGCGGGCCTGCACCGTCGCGACGAGGCCAAATTTGCCGGCGGCGCCAGCGACTACCGCATCATCCCGGACGACGTCGACTTTGCCGACCTCGTCCAGAGTCACGTCAGCGTCAACTTCGACCGCACCGCATTCCAGCAGGACGCCAACGCCGTCTTCCCGCTGCAGCATCTGCGCAACCTGGCGCAGGCCGGCGAGATCGGCTCCGTGGCGCGCTGGCACTACTCCTTCATGGGCGCCACCGACCCGTCGCGCGTCGTCGAGTCCGGTAAGCAGGTCGCGGGCCTGCTCAAGGACGACGGCGTCGATGCCGTTATCCTCGTCCCTGTCTGACCGCTGTGCACGCGGACCGTGGGTTCGCTCAGCCACTACATCGAAGAGGAAGGCCTCGCAACCGCCGGCATCAGCCTGATCCGCGAGCACACGGAGCAGATCAAGCCGCCGCGCGCTCTCTGGGTGCCGTTCGAGCTCGGCCGTCCCTTCGGCCCGCCCAACGACCCCGAGTTCCAGCTCGGCGTCCTGCACAGCCTGCTCGACCTGTTCGCGGCGCCCTCCGGCCCCGTCCTGCGCGACTACCCCATCGACGCGCCGTCGCGCGCGCCGGACGACGAGGTGTGGACCTGCGAACTGCCTCTGCCGCCCCTCGAGGGCGCAGCGACGCCGGAAGAGCGCCTGCGCGTGTCGTTTCTGCAGGAGATCGGCCTCATGCGCCCGTGGTACGAAGAAGCCCTGCGCGAGCACGGACGCACCGCAATCGGCCTCTCCGGCCTGCACGCGGACCGCATCGACGAAGCCGCCGCGTTCGTCGCGGCCTGGGCCGTCGGCGAGACGCCGGCGCTGCCCGACGGAGTCGCCGGCCCGGAGCTCGGCGCCCTGCGCTTCATGGCGGACGACCTCAAGTCGTTCTACCTCGAAGCCGCCTCGGTGCAGCCGGGCGCCCGTACCGCGATGTCGCGCGAGCTCAACTCCTGGTTGTTCCACGACACCTGGTTCGGCCAGGCCCTGTACGACATACGCGACCGCCTCACTCGCGAAGCCGAGGCCATGAACGACCCGGCGCGCGGCCGCATCGCACTCGTCCCGGGCGCCTACCGCGAACGCCCTCCGCGCCGCTAGCGCGGGGCGTCTGCGCGAATCGCCTCTTAGAATCCCCGTCTCGGAGGCCGGCCGACGCCCGTCTGTTACATCGGACCGGCAGCTAATCCCGTCCGTGGCCCTTCCGACCGTTACGCGGCCTTAACGCCGCGTCTTCGACAACGGGTCTAAACTAAGGTCATGTCAGACAACCTCGGACCCATCGCTGAAAATGTCGAGGCCGCGTTGCAGGCACTGAGCCGCGAGGATGCGGTGAAGCGCTTGTGGCGCGGCGATTTCACTCTGTGGGGCAACGACCCCACCGAGATCACGGAGCCCAACCGTCTCGGCTGGCTGGAAGTCGCCGAGTCGATGCAGGGCGATCTCGAAGACCTGCGCGCGTTCGCTAAAGACGTCACGGCGGCGGGCTACACGACGGCGGTGCTCATGGGCATGGGTGGCTCCAGTCTCGCGCCCGAGGTGCTGCAAACCACTTTCGGCACCGCCGAGGGCATGCTCACGGTGCACGTGCTCGACACGACGCACCCCGACAGCGTCCTCGACCTCACCGACGCCATCGACCGCGACAAGACGCTGTTCATCGTCTCGAGCAAGTCCGGCACGACCATCGAGACGCTCTCCCACTTCGACTACTTCTGGAGTCTGCTACCGGACGGCGCCCACTTCGTCGCGATTACCGACGAAGGCTCGCATTTGCACCACCTCGGCGAGGAGCGTAAGTTCCGCCGCGTCTTCCTCAATCGCGCCGACATCGGCGGGCGCTACTCGGCGCTGTCTTACGTTGGTCTCGTGCCCGCGGCCCTGACCGGCGCCGACCTCGATACGCTGCTCGAGCAGGCGCGCAACATGGCGCAGACCTGCAAAGGCACCTTGGTGACGGACAATCCCGGCGCCTACCTCGGCGCCGTCATGGGCGCTGCCTCGCTCGCCGGGCGCGACAAGCTGACGCTGCTCCTGCCCGACGCGCTCGCCTCGTTCGGCGCCTGGGTCGAGCAGCTCCTGGCGGAATCGACCGGCAAGCACGGCAAGGGCATCATCCCGATCGTCAATGAGCCCGACGGCAGCCCCGACCACTACGGCGCCGACCGCCTCTTCGTCGCCATCGGTGACCATACCGGCCTCGAAGAGCTCGAGGCGGCCGGTCATCCCGTCGTGCGCCTGCCTTTCGAGGGGCCGCAGCAGCTCGGCGCCGAGTTCTTCCGCTGGGAGTTCGCCACCGCCATCGCGGGCTGGCGTCTCGGCATCAACCCCTTCGACCAGCCCAACGTGCAGTCGGCCAAGGACGCAACCGCCCGCATCCTGCGCGACGGCGTCACCGAGGCCTCGCCCACCGGCACGCTGCACGACCTGATGCACTCCGTTCAGGCAGGCGACTACGTGGCCATCCTCGCCTACCTGCCGCGCAACGATAGCGTCGCCTCGCTGCTCGAGGAGCTGCGCCTGCAGATGCGGCGTCACCACGGCATCGCGACCTCGGTCGGGTTCGGGCCGCGCTACCTGCACTCGACCGGCCAACTGCACAAGGGCGGACCGAACAGCGGCTGCTTCATCCTGCTAACAGACGACGCCACCCGCGACGTCACGGTCCCTGATCGCTCCTACACCTTCGACCGCCTGCGCCGGGCCCAGGCCCTTGGCGACCTCCAGTCGCTGCTCTCAGCCGGGCGCCGCGTCACGCACGTCCACCTCGACGGCGACCGTCACGTTGCCCTCGAGGGCCTCGTCAGCCTCGCGAGCATGCTAGAGGACCGCTCCTCTTGACCGTACTCCTCGCGAGCCCGCCAGCGACGTTTCCCCTCTCCCTCAGGGAGAAGGTTAGGGTGATGGCTATCGCTACGGAGCCTTCGAGGACGCTCCCTACAAACACCAGCATTCTTTCAAGCCAGGCAAGTCTGCAGACACCCCGAGATTCGACGACGCCTCGTAGCTTCTGGCGCCAGCCCGATCAAGAAAACAGCGCGATCAAAAAAGGAGACGGAGATGAAGATTGGCCTCATCGGCCTCGGACGCATGGGCCAGGGTATCGCCGAACGACTGCGCCGCAACGGCCACGACGTCGTCGGCTTCGACCAGAACCCGGCGATCTCCCAGGTGCGCAGCCTCGATGAGCTGGTCAAGTCGCTAACGGCGCCGCGCGTCGTCTGGGTCATGGTCCCTGCCGGCGGCCCCACGCAGGCGACCGTTGACGAGCTCGGCGAGCTGCTCTCGGTCGGCGACGTCCTGATCGACGGCGGCAACTCCTACTACAAGGACAGCATGAAGCGCGCCGCTGCCCTGAAGCACAAAGGCGTTTCCTACGTCGACCTCGGGGTCAGCGGCGGCGTCTGGGGTCTCGCCGAGGGCTTCAGCCTCATGGCCGGCGGCGAGAAGGATGCCTACGCCCGCATCGAGCCGCTGCTCAAGGCGCTGGCGCCTTCCGAGACCACCGGTTACGGCTACATGGGACCCTCCGGCGCCGGGCACTTCGTCAAGATGGTGCACAACGGCATCGAGTACGGCCTCATGCAGGCCTACGCCGAGGGCTTCGAGATCATGGAGGCCAAGAAAGACTTCAACCTCGACCTGCACCAGATCTCCGAGGTCTGGCGCGAAGGTAGCGTCGTGCGCTCCTGGCTGCTCGACCTCGCCGCACGCGCTCTCGACGAGGACCCCGGCCTGCAGAACCTCGAAGCCATCGTCGACGACTCCGGCGAGGGACGCTGGACCGTCACCGAGTCCGTCGATCTCGCGGTGCCGGCGCCCGTGATCACGCTGGCCCTGCAAACACGATTCCGTTCGCGCCAGCTGGAGCCGTTCGGCGCCCGACTGCTCGCGGCGCTGCGCAACCAGTTCGGCGGCCACGCTGTGCACAAGCGGTGACACGATGATTCATGCAGGGCAACCGATACTCTAATGACCTCAGAAACGACTTCGACGGCTCCGCATCGCGATGGCGGTGCGCCTGCGCTGCACGGCCAGGACATCATCATCTTCGGCGCCACCGGCAGCCTTGCCCGCCTCAAGCTGTTGCCCGCGCTCTACGACCTGGCCTACGACAACCTGATGCCGCCCGCCGGCCTCGTTATCGGCATGGCGCGCAGCCCCATGAGCGACGAGGCGTTTCGCGAGCTGGCACGCCAGGCGATAGCCCTGCACTCGCGCAACGAGTACGGCGAAGACGTCTGGCAGCGCCTGGCTCAGCGACTGCGCTTCATCACCCTGGACCAGGCCGGCTACAACCAGCTGCGGCGTTACCTGACCCAGGATGAGCGCCTGGTCTATCTGGCGATCCCGCCCTCCGCCTTCGGCGCCACGGTGCGCGCGTTGGCGGCGCAGGATCTCGTGGACGGAACGCGGCTACTTATCGAGAAGCCGTTCGGCCGCGACCTCGAGTCCGCGATCGAGCTCGACCACGACCTGCGTTCCGTGCTGGACGAATCGCAGATCTTCCGCATCGACCACTACCTCGGCAAGGAGACGGTGCAGAACATCCTCGTCTTCCGCTTCGGCAACTCGGTGTTCGAGCGCGTTTGGAATCGCGACGCCATCGACCACATCGAGATCACGGTGGCGGAATCGGACGGCATCGGTCAGCGCGGCTCCTTCTACGAGGAGGTCGGCGCCCTGCGCGACATCGTGCAGAACCACCTGCTGCAGATCCTCTCGGTGCTCACCATGGAGCCGCCCGCATCCTTCGACGCCGAATCGATTCGCGACGAAAAGTCGAAGCTGCTGCGCGCCATCATGCCCTTGCGACCCGAAAACGTGATTCGCGGCCAGTACACCGCCGGCAGCATCGACGGGCAGCCGGTGAAGGGCTACCACGAAGAGGCGCACATCCCGCCGGGCTCGCAGGTCGAGACGTTTATCGCCGCGCGCATCGAAATCGCTAACTGGCGCTGGGCCGGCGTGCCGATCTACCTGCGCACCGGCAAGCGCCTGCCCTACCGCGCCACCGAGATCGAGATCGCCTTCCGCGACGTGCCGACCTCCTATTTCGCCAGCATGCCGAACGTCGACCTGACGCCGAACACGCTGACGCTGTGTATTCAGCCCGAGGAGGAGATCACGTTTTCGTTCCTCGCCAAGGTGCCGGCGCCGGCGATTCGCGTGAAGCCCGTGACCATGAACTTCCGCTATGACGGCAACTTCAGCGCCGAGCCCGCCGAGGCCTACCAGCGCCTCATCCACGACGCCATGATGGGCGACCACACCCTCTTCGTCCGCGCCGACAGCGTCGAGCGCGCCTGGCAGATCGTTCAGCCCGTCCTCGACGACCCGCCGCCGCTGCACCCCTACGCCGCCGGCAGCTGGGGCCCGAAGGCAGCCGAAGACCTCATCGCGCCCCTGCCCTGGCACCTGAAGTAGCGATCAGCGTTCAGCTATCAGCCGCCAGCATCGAGGTTCGAGCTTCGAAGGCCGGCGTGCCGTCTGAGCCAAACGTTCCCCTCGCCTCGCAAGGAGAGAGGCGTAATCCAGACGAGATCCCAAACGTCCACCGTCGCGGGAGAGGTAGCTCGCGGCTCGATGCTCGCAGCTCTAAGCTGTCTCCATGGACTACACGCGCATCTACGCCGGCCCCGACGGCGCCTCGCATTTCGGTGACGGCTCAGTCGAGCTGCAAGAGGTGGCCTATGCCCCGCCGGCGCCGCCCTACTTCATCTCGCAGCCCGAGGCCGCCTCCGCCGTCGTCATGACCACGATCCCGCCCGGCTGGGTTGGCGACTGGCATCCGTCCCCCAGGCTGCAGTGGTGGTTCCAGCTCGGCGGCGAGCTCGAGGTCGAGGTCAGCGGCGGCGAAAAGCGCCGTTTCGTCGCCGGCAGCATCGTCCGCGTCGAGGACACGACCGGCGCCGGCCACGTAACGCGCGTCATCGGCGCCGAGCCGGTTCGCGCCGTCTACGTCCAGCTACCGGAATAAACTGCCCTCGACCGTATGCGATACTTCGAGCCACCGCTCGATAACGGAGGCAGACGATGCGACAGGCTAACGGCGAGACCATCGTAGAACCACAACGCGACGTACCGGTCTACGGGCACTGCGACGTGCTGGTCGTGGGCGGCGGGCCGGCCGGCATCTGCGCCGCCGTTGCTGCCGCACGCGAAGGCGCCGACGTCGTCCTGCTCGAGCGCTACGGGCATCTCGGCGGCCTCTCGACCGGCGGGCTCGTGTTCTGGATCGACCGCATGACGGACTGGCAGGGCAACTTGCTGGTCGGCGGCATCGGCGCCGAGATGATCCAGCGCGCCGGCGCCGAAGCAACCCTGGGACCGCCCCGAGAGCTCTGGGGCTCCACCGACCCGGTCCAGGCCGCCTACTGGCGCGAACGCACCAGCGCCCTGCGCGGCGTCGTGCAGTGGTCGCCGACCGTCGACCCCGAGGTGCTGAAGCTCGTCTCGAACGACCTCGTGCGCGAAGCCGGCGTGACGACCCTGCTGCACTGCTGGGCGGTGGCGGCTTTGAAAGATGGTGGACACCCCCATACCCCCGCTGAAGGGGCGCAGGCAGACAGCATCAGCGTCCGTGGCGCAGGCCGTGATCACGACCCGGTCAGCGGCATCGTCTTCGAGAGCAAGGAGGGGCGCAAGGCACTGCTCGCGAAGGTGGTCATCGACTGCACCGGCGACGGCGACGTGTTCGCGCTGGCTGGCGCCGAGTTCGAGAACGACTTCGACGACAACGGCGCCCACGCGCGCATCAACACGAGCTTCCGCTTCGGCAACGTCGACATGCGCCGCTACCTCGACTTCCGCATGACCAGCGCCCGCGAGCATAGCGCCCTCATGGCGCAGGCCATCGCGGCGGGCGTCAACCTGCGCGCCCACCCGACGCCCTACGACTCCGTGGCGCTGTTCATGACGCCGAAGATGTCCGGCTATTCGGCGCTCAGCATCGCCGACCTCACGGCCGTCGAGTTTCGCTCCCGCGACATCATGCGCGACGGCCTCGCCTGGTTCCGCCAGCACGTCCCCGGCTTCGAGCGCGCCTGGATCCTCGATAGCGCCTCGCAGATCGGCACGCGGCACGCGCGGCGCCTCGCCGGCGTCGAATACGTGACGCTGGACCACTGGCGCAACGACGGCTCCTACGCCGACAGCATTGGCCTCTGCCCCGGCCTCACGCCCGAGTTCCCCACGCTCGAGATCCCCTACCTCTCGCTGGTGCCGCGACGCCTCGACGGCATGCTGGCGGCGGGGCGCAACTCCTCCTGCGACACGCGCGCCCACGCGGCGCTGCGCGAAGTACCCGAGTGCTGGGTCATGGGCCAGGCCGCCGGCCTCGCCGCCGCCATCGCGGTCAACCACGGCGTGGCGCCGCGCGACGTTTCTACCTCAGACCTGCAGTCGAAGCTCGCAAACCAGGGCGCCATCGTGCACCGCCGCTCCGACGACACGCCGAAGACACAAGGCGACGCCTACGAGGCGTTCAAGGGCTCGATTCACTTCTCGACGCCGGGCCTCGAGCCTGCGAAGGGCATCGCGTAACTCAAACGCCTCGATTCGGCTGAGGCGCGTCGTGCCTCGACCCGGTACGATGCGAATAGGCATCGTTTAGTAGCCGTCGCGCTGCGCTGTCCCAGAGAGGCGACCCACCTTGTCACCGATCCGCTATCTGGAGCTGCTGGCCGGAATCATCCTGATCGGTTTTGTACTCTGGGACGCCTTCGAGACCATCGTCCTGCCGCGCACGGTGCAACGCCGCTTCCGGCTGACACGCATCGTTGTCTTGTTCAGCTGGTCGGTCTGGCGGGTGGTGCCCGTCCCCGCCTCGAAGCGCGAGGGCTACCTTTCGTTCTTCGGCCCCCTCGTCCTGCTCTTCCTGGTGATCGTCTGGGCCGCGGGGTTAATCCTTGGCTTCGCGCTCGTCTTTTATGCCGTGCACTCGATCGGCAGCTTCGGCTCGTCCGTCTATTTCAGCGGCTCCACCTTCTTCACACTCGGCCTGGGTGACGTCGCACCGAAGGCGAACGGCTGGCGCGCCGTCGTGCTGCTGGAGGCCGGGACCGGCTTCGGCTTCCTCGCGATGGTGATCAGCTACCTGCCGATCTACTACCAGGCGTTCTCACGGCGCGAGATCGCGATCTCGCTGCTGGACGCGCGCGCCGGCTCGCCACCCACGGCCCTGGAGCTGATGCGGCGCAACGGCAGCGACGTGACGGCCGATACGCTGCTTAAGTGGGAGAACTGGACCGCCGAGCTGCTCGAGAGCCACCTCTCCTACCCGATCCTGGCGTTCTTTCGCTCACAGCACGACAAGCAGTCCTGGCTCTCGTCCCTCACCGTTATCCTCGACACCTGCTCCCTGGCGATGACCGGCATCCAGGGCATGCATGACGGTCAGGCGCGCTTCACGTTCGCCATCGCTCGCCACGCCCTCGTGGACCTGACACAGATCTTCTACGGCGCGCCGCAGCGGCCGGAGCCCGACCGCCTGGACCACCCGACCTTCCAGCGCCTTGCCGACGCCCTCGATGCGTTGGAAATGCCGTTCGCTCTGGACGCCGAGGCCGCTGAGGCCAACCTGAAAACGCTGCGCAACGCCTACGAGCCCCTGGCATTCGCCCTCAGCCGCCGGCTCCTGCTCAGCCTGCCACCCTGGATCCCGGATGAGAACCACCAGGACGACTGGCAAGTCAGCCCCTGGGACTCCCTCCCCTCTTTTTGACCTGCGCGGCATGATCGCAGAAGACGGTCCGTAGTCGGAACCGCCCGAGAAGCGCCTCTCGGCCCGGCCCAACAGCACCTACCAGCGTGATGCAGCACAACGCAGTCCCCCCTCCCTGGCAGGGAGAGGGCTAGCGTGAGGGTCGGAACGCCTCGACAAACGATGGCGCACTGAGGCGTGGTCTTTGGGACGAAACGTCTCTAGATCAGCTCACGCGCGGGACGCCCCCGTGCTAACGGGTCCACTTTGGCACCGAGACGTCGCCCATCTGCTCGAACGTCACCTGCACCGGCATATCAACCGTAATCTCGTCGTTCGGGCCGAGGTAGTTGCCGTTGAGCCGAGGGCCCTCGGCCAGCTCGACCACGATAACGTTGTACGGCACCACGCCCGCGAAGCCCGGGTGCGTCACCTGGTGGTTGATCACGAAGCTGTAGACCGTCCCCTTGCCGGAAGATTCCTTCCACTCCAGATCGGTGCCGAAGCAGCTATCGCACAGCTCCGCGGCCGGAGCGAGGTAGCGATTGCAGGCGGGGCAGTACTTGATCAGCAGCTTGCCCTGCGCCGCCGCGTCGAAGAAGGGCTGAGAGGCCTCGTCCGGCACCGGCACGGGGCGCGGGACGGACGGTGGTGCTGCGCGTTCACTCATGACGACGTGTCTCCTTCGTGTTTACGGCAGGCCGGATGACCTGCGGTCGTTTGTCCTTGAGTTCGTAGCGTTGTGAACGCCTACGCCGCGTTGGGACTGAGGATCAGCGACGCGTGGTAGTCGAGCATGCCGCCGTTGCCGCTCACGAGCACGAGGTCATGCTTCTCGACCTGCCGCTCGCCGCCGCTGCCGCGCGCCTGAATCACGCCCTCCGAAAGCGGCGTCATGCCCCAGAGGTAGAACGAGCTCAGCTCGCCGCCGCCGGTGTTGGTCGGCAGGCTGCCCCCGGGACCCAGCTTGCCGTCCTCGACGAACGGACCGCCTTCGCCCTTGCCGCAGAAGCCGTAGTCCTCCAGCGTCACCAGCGTCGTGTAGGTGTAGCAGTCGTACAGCTCACACATATCGATGTCCTGGGCCGTGATGCCGATCTGCCCGTACAGCGTGTCACGCGCGATCGCGGCGCCCGTCATCCAGTCGTGGTCCTCGCCGGCGCGCCGCAGGTTGCCGGGAAAGCCTTGCGCCATCGCCAGCACATAGGCCGGCTTCGACTTCATGTCGCGCCCCCGTTCGGCCGAGGTCACGATTACCGCGACGGCGCCGTTCGAAATCAGACAGCAGTCGAGCAGATGAAACGGCTCGGCGATCCAGCGGGAGTTCTGGTGGTCCTCGATCGTGATCGGCGTCCGGAACTGCGCGATCGGGTTGTAGCAGGCCCAGGCGCGCGTCGAGACCGCAATCGCGCCGAGTTGTTCGCTGGTCGTGCCGTAGCTCGCCATGTGGCGGCGCGCGGCCATCGCGTAGCCGGCGTTGGGGTTGAGCGGGCCGTAGTGCATCTCGAGGCTCTGGAAGCCGGCCGGCTGCGGCCGATTGCCTCGCGCCGCGTTCATGCCGGCGCTGCTCCGGGCCGCCGGGTCGGTCATCGGCGCATCGGCGAACACGCAGACCACGGAGCTCGCCATGCCGTTCTGAATCGCCATGGTCGCGTACTGGACCATCGAGGCCGGCGTTGCGCCCATCGCGTTCATGTGGTTGACGAGGCGCAGGTTCTTGAGCCCGGCCTGATTCTGCAGCTGCAGGCCGATGCCCGGCTGCGCGATGCCGGACTGCATCAGCAGCCCGTCGAGCTGCTCCTTGCGCAGACCGGCGTCATCGAGCGCCCGGTCGATCGCCTCGAGCGCGAAGCTGGTGGCGCTGCGCCCGTAGACCTTGCCCACCTCCGAAATGCCGAGGCCGACAATCGCCGACTTGGCTTGATAAGCCATTGAATGGTTCCTTTCCAGATCGTCAAGGTACTAAGTAGTCAGGTACGAGCATTGTAGGCAACGCCGCCCTTAGAGTCTGCCATCCTGATCTCGGGTAGGTCCTTATTGCAGCGCTATTCGAAAAGAGCGACACCGACGCGCTGAGCGGCATCTCGCAGCGCATCGTCCTGCGTTGCCAGCGGTAGCCCGCGACGCATCGCGAGATGAAGGTAAGCAGCGTCGTAGGCAGTGAGGCCCTGTTCCCTTGCGAGGTCCAGTATTGTCCCGAATGCCAAGTCCGGCGCCACATCATGGATCTCAATCGGCAGCTCCAGCGTCTGCTCGACTGCGAGCATGATCCCACCCTCAGAGATACGGCCTCTTCGCCAGGCAACGACGAGGCCGTTAGCTACCTCCATCGGCCATAGTGCCGGCGCAATGGCTGAGTCGCTGCGAAGCTTATCGAGCACAAGGTCGGCGTAGGCTGATGGCTCGTCCTCCAAATGCCACGAGAGTGCGACAGATGCATCGACAACGAATGGCACCTACCTGCGGCCCTCTTCGATCAGTTCCTTTGTCGTGATGCCGCCAAGACTGCGACCCTTGCGAGCTTTGCGAATCGCCGCAATTGTCTCTTCCACGCTACGCCTTGGCGCACCCATCGGTACGAGGCGCGCCACCGGCTTGCCGTGGCGCGTTATCGTGATTGTCTCGCCGCGCTCGACGCTGTCGAGCAGGCGCGGAAGTTGCGTTTTGGCTTCGTAGACTCCAACCTGCTTCATCACGGCCTCGATTCTGGTCTGCTCTGGTCTGAAGACAGATTAGCCTACCGCGCATGGGCCCAACAAGCCTGACCTCACGCCACCCAGTAGCTGAGGATGTGCATCGAGAGCAGGATCGCCTGCAGCATCGCGAGCGGGTAGATCAGCGCGTACATGAGATGAGGGCTGCGCTTCTCCAGCAGGCTGCCGTAGGCGATGAACCACGGAAACGCCACCAGCACGAGTCGCATGTACGACATGAAGCTGCCGAAGAACGGCTGCAGTCCCATGATGGCGCAGAACAGGAACAGCGGCATGTCGACACGCTTGTAGATCAACGGCAACGACACGACGAAGGCGACGAAGAAGGCCCGGTCCAGCTCGGAGTCGAGGTAGCCGTGCACCCTCAGGTTGCTCATGAAGAAATCGCCGAACAGACGCCACGGGTGCACCAGGTTGTCGATGCTCCGATTCGAGATGTAGAGCTTCTCGGTGTGCATCGCGATGAAGGCGTCACCCGTCGCGTGCTTCATGAAGAGCAGGTAGACCCAGAAGCCGGCGAGCGGCGCCAGCGCCCACATCAGCCTCATCGACGGCTGAAAGCCCTTCAGCCGTCCGAACAGCGAAACACCGCTGGTCTTCTGTGGCAGCGCGTCGGCGACCAGCACCCAGGCGAACGGCACGATCACCACGAGGCCCGGCACGCGCAGGAACGGCAGCAGAAACGCCGCCACAGCCGCCACCGCCAGGCGACGCTCGTACAGCGCCGTGAAGAACACGATGCTCAGCAGCAGGAACAGCGACTCGGTGTAGATCAGGTTGAAATAGAACGCGGTCGGGAAGGCGAGCAGCAGCAGGAGCGACGTAAACGCCACGGTCGGGCTCCAGTGCTTACTCACGAAGCGATAGAAGATGTACAGCCCGAGGCCGGACGCAACGTTGGAGATGATCAGCCCGGACGCGATGCTGTCACCCGTCACGAGGTTCATCACGCGCATCAGCCACGGCAGCAGCGGCCCGAACGCGTTCGAGAGCGACGGTACGTGGCTGTAACCTTGCTCCGTCAGCAGGATGTAGTGCTGCGCGTCCCACGTGCTCAGCGCCGCCGGCAACGACCCGTCGTTGAGGACGCCCCAGCGCAGGTTGACGTCGCGCAGGTACTGATTGAACGGCAGCAGCGACCAGGCAACGTAGATCACCAGGGCCGTCGCCAGCTTCCACGACACGATCGCGGCGATCGCCTCGATGCCGTCGATCGCCAGGATGCGGTTTAGCAGCGAAGCGCGTGTGGACGCAGCGGGGCCCTCGACCGTCGACGCGTGGTCGCGGGCCCAGGGACCGCTTAGCCGGGCTATACCTCGGCCTCGGGGTTGTCACTCTTTTTACGCAGCGAGCGCAGCACCTCTGCCAGCCAGTCCCGCTTGAACTCGCAGGCCGCCACAAGGCCCAGCGTCAGCAGCCCGATGAACAGCAGCACGGTGCGCATGGTCGGCGACTTGTACACGAACAGCACGTCATGCGAGCCCGCCGGCAGCGTAATCGCCGGGTAGCTGGGTGTGACCATGAACGGCTTCACCTCTTTGCCGTCGACGTAGGCGTGCCAGTCGGGATGATAGGTCGCCTTGAGGACCACCGTCGTCGGGTTGTCGACCTGGATCGTCGCCTCGTAGCGGCCCAGACCGTCCTTCTCCGCGTTGATGCTGCCCGTCGGCTGGGCCTGCTCGCCCGTGTCGAGCTTGTCGTAGTCGCTCTGCGCCTGCACCATCGGCTCGTACTTCACGTTGGGGTCGTGCGGCGTCCCTGGCATCGCCATCGCCGGATAGATGCCGTCGCCGGGCAACGAGCTGAGGAACCAGGTTCGAATCGCGATCTGCATCTGGGCCTGAGACCCAGCATAGCCCGCCGGCGTTGTTGCGAGGCCGAAGTAGCCGCTGGTGGGCGCCGCGTACAGCGTG
The DNA here is from genome assembly GCA_963732945.1 of uncultured Chloroflexia bacterium. Classification (GTDB taxonomy): domain Bacteria; phylum Chloroflexota; class Dehalococcoidia; order DSTF01; family WHTK01; genus WHTK01. The sequence continues at coordinate 76,667 of CAVTBL010000004.1, read as the reverse complement.
TACAGGCCCGTCTTGAGGATCGGCGTCAGGAAGCTCGGCATCGTCTCCTGGTTCGAAGCGACCACGTAGCGCGCGTTGAACACGTCGTAATGCGCCGGGTTCGTGAACTGGAAGTGCCAGATCACGTCCGAGTTGATGCTGAGCGACTGGTACGGCGGCCCCGCGACCTCGATCTGGTTGAAGGTCAGAAGATCGGGGAAGCGCAGCCACGAAATCTTCATCAGGTCGCTGTACTGGTCGCGCAGGCCGGCGTACACACGCCCCGGCGGCAGCCGCTTCAGCGTATCGACGATGAGCTGCGCGTCTGTGTCCGAGTTAATCGCGGCCTGCGTCTGCTCCAGGTCCTTGCGGTTCCAATCGAGGTAGGTCCAGCGTTCGCCGAACGCCGGCAGCGCCACCAGGATGATCACTGCCACGAAGATGATGCTCGGCCACGTCCCCAGCAGGCCCTTGAAGCTGTGCAAACGCGTCCAGAGCCAGCCCGCCGCCACGCCGATCAGCATCACGGCGCCCATCTGCATCGGGCCGATGTAGCGGTGCATCCACAGCTTGCCGTCCCACGAGAACGGGAGGCTCAGGCTACCCCAGGTCGGCTTCCCGAAGTAGATCAGCAGCCACATCGTGAACATCGCCAGCGCGAACATCGCGAGGCGGGTGCGCGTCAACAGCGCAATCAGCACGCCAACGCCGGCGAAAGCAGTAATCACGGGCCACCGGTTGACGTCCATGAGTTGGCCTTTGACCAACCACGGCAGAATCGTCCGCGCACCAAACGAGTTGTACTTCCAGGCCTCCATATACGGCGACGTGCTGAAATAGGCGCCGTTTAGGATCAATGGCAGCCAGAAGTACGACGTGATGATAATCACCGGCCCGCCGGCAAGCATCAGACGCGTCACTCGCTGGCGCCAGTTGGTGCGCGTCACCCCCGAGAGCATCAGCACAGGCAGCGTCACCGCCACTACAAAGGCATAGATGGCATGCGATATCACCAGCGCCGAAAGCACCAGCGCGCTCGCCAGGTAGCCCTTGCCGTCGTTCAGGGTGCGGTTCACGAAGGCGAGCGAGAGAAAGCTCAGATGCATCGCCCAGAGCTGCGTATACATGCCGTAGCCGCGCCAGACGTAACTGTCGTACTCGATGCCGAACTTGTTGCCCGCCGAAAACAGCGGCGAAAACGTAGCGGCAGCTGCCGACGCCGGCTTCGAGAAGCCAAGCTGACGCAGCGACCAGTAGACCGTTATCGGGAAGCCCGCCATCAAGGCCCAGCGCGTCAGGTTGAACAGGGTAAGCAGGCTGACGCTGCGCAGTACCAGGCGGTTCAACGCAACCACGAACAACGCCGGCAGGTGCTGGTAGTAGGCGAACTCCGGGTAGCCGATCTCGAGGTCGGGCGCCCAGTGGTCGATGGGGTTTAGCCCGGCATCGATGGCGCGGCTGGCGTTGAGGATCAGGGAGTAGTGCGACGCGTCGTCGTTTAGGCTCGGCACCGGGACCGTCACCTCGGGCAGCAGCGCGATCGCCATGAACACGACCGAGATGACAACCGGCACGAGCGGCAGCGCGTCGATAAGGCGATCGGCCCACACCGATTCGACGAAGCCGCTACGCCAGCGCTGCAGAGTCAGTCCCGCGACGCTCATCCTGTGGCGTTTAGTTTATAAGAAAGGGGGCAGCGAGTTTGACTCGCTGCCCCCTTTGAGTCCGTCTATCGAGACGGGCAATCGCTTCAGCCTACACAGGGGTCGACGCGCAGATTGCGTAGACCTTGATGATCCACGGGTTGCCGTGCGTGTTCGTCGTACGGACGTGCCACGCCGTTCCGTTGTTGTCCGGTCCGTTCTGCAGAACCCATGGCTCGCTCGAACCGATGATGTTGAAACCGCCGCCGAGGACGTTGGCGCCGCCGGGGCAGCTCAGGACGATGTCCTTGACCAGCGTGTTGCTGTCAGACGTCGTGTGAATGTACTGCAGGTTGTCGATACCGCCGGCAGGACCCGTAGGACCCGTAGCTCCGGTTGCGCCAGTGGCGCCCGTAGGACCAGCAGGACCAGTCAGGCCGATGGGACCCGTCGCTCCGGTAGCGCCCGTTGCACCCGTGGCGCCCGTTGCTCCGGTGGCTCCCGTAGGACCAGTTGGACCCGTGCCTGAAGGACCGGTAGGTCCGGTGTCACCCGTTGCTCCGGTGGCTCCGGTTGCACCGGTAGCGCCCGTAGGACCAGCAGGACCCGTGCCCGAAGCACCGGTAGGTCCGGTGTCACCCGTAGCACCGGTGGCGCCGGTGGCACCCGTTGCTCCCGTGGCACCCGTTGCCCCAGCCGGACCAGTTGCTCCCGTGGCACCCGTAGGCCCGGTCGCACCCTGGAGTCCGTCAGGGTCGATGTCGACCGTGGCGAAGAAGAGCGGGTTGCACGTCGTCGTGTTCGTCACGACGACTGGTACGCGGTAGTTGCCGTAGAGCGGGTAGCAGATGCGGAACACGTCTTGTGGATCGGCGTGCGCGGATCCACCACTGAACAGCACCTGTCCCGTCGCCGCCAGGACCGCTACTGCTCCGACCCCGATAATTAACTGGCGAGGTCTGAACTTCAAGGGCGCCCTCCTTATGTTGCGAAACAGCCAACATCAAGCCCGGAGTTACGAAAACTCCACCGATACTGGATTAACGACCGTAGATGTAAAAAAGTTAACGAATGCGCGGCGAAATTCAAAAACAATTTGAGATAGAACGCAGCCTTCGTGAAACGCGAGCACGTCTCGGCGGTCAAGATTGACCGTGAACGGCGCTGCGGGCGCCTCTCTCTGGCGCTTCTCGGCCTGCTGACGCACGATTGAACCATGAAGAGCTACCTCACCCACCTCGAATGCACCGCCTGCGGACGCACCTTCTCGGCCGCCGATCTGCACACCGTCTGCCCCGAATGCGGCAAAGTCCTGTTCGCCCGCTACGACCTCGACGCGGCCCGCGCCGGCTTCGACCGTTCGGTCCTCTCGACGCGCCCGCCCTCGATGTGGCGCTGGTTCGAGATCATGCCCGTCCTCGACGAGGCCAACGTTGTCACCCTGGGCGAGGGCGGCACGCCGCTGCTCCGCGCCCGCGGCATCGAGGCGCAGACCGGCGCCCGCGAGGCCTACGTCAAGGACGAGGGGCTTAACCCCACCGGCAGCTTCAAGGCGCGCGGCCTCTCCGCCGCCGTCTCCAAAGCCAGAGAGCTCGGCGTCACCAGCATCGCCATCCCTTCAGCCGGCAACGCCGCGTCGGCGCTCTCGGCCTACGGCGCGCGGGCCGGCATCGAGACCTGGATCTTCATGCCCGACGACACCCCGGCTGCCATGCAGAACGAGTGCCACGTCTACGGCGCCCATCTGCAGCTCGTACACGGCCTGATCAATGACTGCGCCCGCATCGTGCGCGAAGAAGGCCCCTCGAAAGGTTGGTTCGACGTCTCGACCCTGCGCGAGCCCTATCGCGCCGAAGGCAAGAAGACGATGGGGCTGGAGATGGCGGCGCAGCTCGGCTGGAAGCTTCCCGACGTCATCGTCTACCCCACCGGCGGCGGCACCGGCATCGTCGGCATGTGGAAGGCGTTCGACGAGCTCGAGGCGCTGGGCTGGATCGGCCCCGAGCGCCCGCGCGTCATCTCGGTTCAGGCCGAGGGCTGCGCACCGATCGTCAAGGCCTACGAGGCCGGCGAGCGCCACGCCGAGACCTGGCAGAACGCCCACACGATCGCCCCCGGCATCCGTGTCCCGGCTGCAATCGCCGACTACCTGATCCTCGACGCCGTGCGCGACAGCAACGGCACCGCCATCGCCGTGTCCGACGACGAGATCCTCGCCGCGATGTCGGAGATGGCGCGCCTCGAGGGCATCTTCGCCGCACCCGAGGGCGCCGCGACCTACGCCGGTTACAAGAAGCTGCTCGCCTCGGGCTTCCTCGACCCCGGCGAGAGCGTCGTGCTGTTCCAGACCGGCTCCGGCCTCAAGACCCACGAGCTCGCCGCCCTCGTCTAGCACTTACAGACAGACGCTGCGTGTCCCAATTCGGTTCGTCCTGAGCCTCTCGAAGGACGCAGCGTCGCGCGGGCGGTCCGCATTCCACCCAGACGCGAAACGCGCCGTAGCAAGAACAGCCCACACAAGAGGCGCCGTAGCAAGACCCGCTCGTCCTGAGGCTCTCGAAGGATGAGCGGCGCCCATCGTTAGAGACGAACCGTCAGCCCTCACCCACGCCCGCGACCGACGCCACGTCATCTGAACCTCGCCTCTCCCAGCGGGCAACGAGAACTCCGAGACACCTCGGATCGCTCTTCTGACGGTGCGCACTTCGTACCTCATCCGTCTTGCCCGGGCGGCCCAATGCCTCCTTACCCAAAGAGCCACCACACCCCGATCGCCAAATCTGACGCCCTCTTCACGACCACGTAAGAATTGCGAAAGATGTCCCCTTTAGCATCGAGAACGGTTGCCAATCTTGAACGACTCGATGCCTGCACGATTTCCTCTCGAACACGCCTACCGCACCCTGGCGCCGGATATGGTCGATCTCTCGGCCAGCTCCGGGCCGTCGGCCGGCCTCGAGCAACTGTGCCCGGACTGGCAGCGCCTGCTGGCCGACGTGTCGCTGGGTTACGCGCCGTCTGGTGGCAGCGCGGAGCTGCGGGGGACCGTTGCGGCGCTGTACGGTCTCGGCGCCGACAACGTCCTGATCACGGCCGGCGCCATGGAGGCGATCCGAGTCGCCGCGCGCGCCCTCATCGCGCCCGGGCAGCCCTTCCTGGTGCAGCAGCCCTCCTACATGGCGCTGCGGCAGTGCGGCGTCGAAGCGGGGGGCGTCCCCGTCGCGCTAACGCCCGGCCCCAACCACGAGTTCGCCCTCTCATGCCTCGACGCCGCGTCTCGACCCGAAGTCGCGCTGCTCAATTCGCCCCACGGACCCACCGGCTCCCTGGTACGAGGCCTCGAACACGCCTCCGGCCGCCTCGTGGTCGATGAGGTCTACCGTCCGATCGCGCTCGCCCCCGGCGAGCCGCTGCCGTCCGTAGTCGACCTGAACGACGGCGCCGTGGCGATCGGCGACCTCTCGAAGCCGTTGGGCCTCGGCGGCCTGCGCATCGGCTGGCTGATTAGCCGCGACCGCGACCTCATCGCCCACTGCCGCGACGCCGTCGAGCACGTCACCGGCTCCGTCTCGGTGCTCTCGCAGGCCGTCGCCGTCGACGTGCTGCGACGCTGGGACGACCTGCTCGGACCGCGACTCGACCAGGCGCGCGCCAACCTCTCGCGCCTCGCAGCCTTCGTCGAACACCACCGCGATCGCCTCGAATGGACTTCACCGCAGGCCGGTTACACCGCGACGCTGCGTCTGCGCTCCGGCCAACCCTCCGTGAGCTTCTTCGCCCGTCTCGCCGCCAGACGAGTCTTCATGCTCGACGGGGCCGCCTTCGAAATGCCGGGCTACCTGCGCGTCGGCCTCGGCATGGACGAATCGACCTTCTCAGACGCGCTGCAGACGCTGTCGCACGAGATCGAAACGCTGCCGACTGGCCGCACCCGCGCCGAGCGACGTGCACTGCATCCTCTTCTCCAAACTGCCACGACCCGGTCACGCCAAGTCGCGCCTCGCGGCCGAGATCGGCGTCGAGGCGGCGGCGCGCCTGGCGACGGCGTTTCTGCAGGACACGACCTCGATGCTGCAGCGCGAGGCCGGGCGCCTGTTCGTGGCCTACGAAGCCGGCGGCTCCGACGTCGACACCGCAACGCGCTTCGGCACGGCCGACGCCTTCGCGCAGAACGGCCGCGACCTCGGTGAGCGCCTCGCAGACGCCTTCGAGCAGTCGTTCCGCCGCGGCGCGCGTAACCCGGTGCTGATCGGCTCCGACAGCCCGACGCTGCCCGGTCACCTGCTCGACATGGCCTCGCGCGCCCTGGCGACTCATGACGTCGTGCTCGGCCCCGCGACCGACGGCGGCTACTACCTCATCGGCCTGCAGACGCCACGTCCTGGCATCTTCGAGGGCATCGACTGGAGCACGGGCGCCGTGCTGGAGCAGACGCTGACCCGCTGCCTCGACGCCGGCCTGCGCGTCTTCTTCCTGCCCACCTGGTACGACATCGACACCGCTACCGACCTTACGGCCGCCCGCCGCGACCTCGACTTCGCCCCGGCAACCGCCTCGTTGCTGCGCGGCCTCGACGAGCAGACACGATGAGCCGGCACGCGGCCGCTCACCCCGAGAACACGATGGTCACGATTCAGCTGGGCACGGCGCTGCTCTTGCTGCTGACCCTGATGTTCATCTCCGGCGGTCTCTTCTACCTCTATACGTTCAATTACAGCATCGGCCCCTACTTCACGGCGACGCGGGCGCTGCACTTCTACGCCGGCCTCGCCTCGATACCGTTCCTGCTCGCGAAGTACGGCTCGACCACGCTGCGCTTCGCCGGCTACTACCTGCACGTCCCGCGTTTCAAGCGTCGAGGACCACCGTCGCTGATCCCGCGCCTCTCCTCTCCGCTGCTGGCCCTCGACTTCTTCATCCTCTACTTCAGCGGCCTCTACATGTTGTTTCACTACTACTACTTCGTGACCAACATCCCGCCGCTGGAGTTCAAGCCTGTGCAGGTCCACCTCTGGGCCGCGATCGTCGCCGTGCCCCTGCTCGCGGTGCATCTCGGCAACCACCTTATCGAGGTCATACGTAGCCTCAGCGAACGTCGCAGCGAGCTCGCCACCGACGCCGCATCGGCGCAGCAGCCGGCCTCGCCCCTGACCCGGCGCGCCTTTCTCGCGACCGTGTTCGCGGGAGGCATCGGCCTCGCGGTCGGTTTCCAGAACACGCCCCTGCGCAGCGCCCGGGAGAAGCACCTGTTCATCGGAACCATCCCGCAGGAGGAGAAGGGCGGTCCCGGCGACTTCCCGGTCGAGACCCTGTTCCGCAAGAAGGATGTCGACGTCAACGCCTGGCGCCTGCAGATCGACGGCGCCGTCGGCCAGGAGGTCAGTCTCACCTACGACCAGCTGCTCGCCCTGCCAAGCGTCGACACCGACATACGCATTAGCTGCGTCAGCGGCTGGACGCAGGTGCCGCACTGGGGCGGGCCGCGCGTCCGCGACGTGCTCGCCCTCGCGTCGCCGGACCCTGACGCGAAGTCGGTGGCGTTCCACAGCCTCTCCGACTACGGCTTCACCTGGCACATCGACCCGCTCATGGGTGACGACGCGCTGCTGGCGACCCACGTCAACGGCGCCCCCGTCTCGACTAACCACGGTTTCCCGGTACGCCTCATCGTGCCCGGCTACCCCGGACAGAACATGGTCAAGCAGCTCGACCGCATCACGGTGCGCACCGAGGCCGAGCGCTTCGACCCCGATTTCAAGCTGACGTGATGAGCAGAGCTCGCAGAATCGAAGCGCTGGGCATGGCCGTGGGGCTGGTAGCAGCCCTGGTCTGCCTCATCGGGCTGTCGGTCTGGCTGCTCAGCCCCGAGGGCACCAGCTACAAGGTGCTCGTCGCCGTCTGGCTCTGGGCCCTGCCCCTGATCGGCCTCTTCGCGCTTGCCGGCTGGCTGCTCGGACGCATCGCAAACGGTGTCATGGGAGCCGGACGATGAGGCAGCTCGAACGCACCGGCGAAATTCTCGAGCAAGGCCTGGACGCGCTGGAGCAGCGAACTGCCAGTACGCCGGCCGGTCTCCTGCTGGGCATCGGGCTGGGACTGGCGGTCACCATCGGTGGCATCGCGGTCTTCCTGCTCGTGCTCGCGTTCCTGGTCGAAGTGTTCGCCTGAAAGCCAACGTGTATTAAGGCCAACGTGTATTAAGGATGGAATCATGACAACTCTGCAAGACAAGCCCGCTCAGCGCAGCGCCTACGTCGCCAAGCTCCCGACGGAGCTCTACCTGGAGACGACCAATCGCTGCAACCTCGCCTGCCGCACCTGCCCGCAGTACTTCGGCATGCCCGAGGGCTCCGGCGACCTCTCGCTCGACCAGGTGCGACTGATCGCGGACCAGTTGCCGGACCTGCGCCGCGTCGTACTGCACGGCATCGGCGAGCCGCTGCTCAACAAGCAACTCGTCGACATCATCCGGCTGCTCAAGGACCGCGGCGCCCACGTGCTGTTCAACACCAACGGCCTGCTGCTGCGCGGACGCCTGGTCGAGCCGCTGATCGGCTCCGGCCTGGATGAGCTGCGCGTCTCCGTCGACTCCGCCGAGCCTGAGACGTACGCGGCGATTCGCGGCGTCGAAGGCGGCCTCGAGCGCATCTTCGCCAACCTCGAAGCCTTCGAGGCCACGAAACGGCGTCTCGGCGCGACTATGCCGGTCGTGTCGCTGTGGATCACCGGCATGAAGACCAACGTCCGGGAGCTACCCGCCCTGGTACAGAAGGCTGCCGACCTCGGCATCGGCGAGGTCTACCTGCAGCGCCTCGTATTCTCGGGCCGCGGCCACGCCGTCGAGGACGAGGCGCTGTTCCATCGCGCCGGCTCGCAGGAGATCGAAGCGGTCGCCGAAGCCGAGGCGCTGGCAAAGCAGCTCGGCGTCAAGCTCAAGGGCTCCGGCGAGGTCAACGAGGTCGGGGTCTTCATGAGCGACGACGAGCCGGACGTGCCGTATCAGCACTGCCGCCGCCCCTGGTCGCTGATGTACGTCACGGCCAACGGCAACGCCCTGCCCTGCTGCATCGCGCCGTTCACCACGGCCCCGTACGAGGAGATACAGCTCGGCAACGTCTTCGACAACAGCCTGGAGGAGATATGGAACGGTCCGCGCTACCAGGACTGGCGCCGGCGAATGCTTGGCGATCGCCCGCCGACGGCCTGCGTTGGCTGCGGCTCCAGCTGGAGTCTCTGACCGGAGATCGATCGCGCCTCGTCCTCGCATCGTTCCTGATGACGCTCGTCCTGGCGAGCGGCGGCTTCGTCTACTTCGCGAGCCTGTCGCTGCAGCGGCATCGAAACTTTCAGAGCGACGCCTACGACCTCGGATTCTTCGACCAGATCATCTGGAACACGTCGCGCGGCCACTTCTTCTCGACCAGCTTCGTGCCCTACAACTTCCTCGGCCAGCACTTCGACCCCGTCCTGCTGCTCTTCGCGGGCGTCTACCGCCTCGGCGGCAACGTCGAGACGCTGCTGGTGCTGCAGGCGGCGCTCGTCTCGTTGGCCTGCCTGCCGTTGTTCTTCGCGGCCTCGCGCCTGACCCGCAGCGCAGCCATTGGCACGCTGTGCTGCGCCGCCTTTCTCCTCAACCCGTGGCTGCACAAGGCGCTACGCTTCGGCTTTCACCCGGAGCTCGGCGTCTTCCTTTTCGTCTTCCTCGCCGCCTACTTCCTCGCGACCTCGAAGCCGCGCGCCGTCATGCTCTCGATCCTGCCCGTGCTGCTGTTCAAGGAGGACCAGGCGCTGATCGTGCTCGGCGTCGCAGCGCTGCTCGCCTGGCGCGGCTTTCGCTCTGAAGGTTTGTGGCTCGGCGCCATCGCGATCGCCTGGCTGGTCGCGACGATCTTCGTGCTCATGCCCATCGTGCGTCACGGTCCCAGCGACCTCACGGAGCGCTACGGTTACCTGTATCGCGGCTCGAGCGCGCTCTCGTTCCTGCCCGATGTTACCCACCGAGGCCTCGACCACCTGCGTCAGTTCACGTTGCCATCTGTGACCCACATCCTCACTTCCACCGGCGGGCTGGCGCTGCTCAGTCCCGTGGCGCTACTTGTGTCGTTGCCGGTGCTGCTGGTCAACGGGCTCGCATCGCACCAGCAGCAGGCCGGGCTGTCGCTGCATTACTCGATGCCTTTTCTGGCGATGGTCTGGCTCGGGACGCTGCTCGGCCTCGAGCGGCTGAGCCGCCTGCACTGGCGCCCCGCCTATCTCGCGACTGCCGGCGCCGTGCTGCTGCTCGCGACCTCGCTATACAGCGCCCGCGCCGACAGCCCCTGGTGGCCTCCCGTCGACTCGCAGGCGCTGTCGACGGCCCACGCCGCCGCCCTGCACGACGCCCTCGCCCTGATCCCGCCTGACGCCCCCGTCGACGCTCAGACTACGGTCCTGCCCCACCTCTCGGAGCGCCGTCAGGTGTTCGAGTTCCCGGGCTGGGGCTACGGCCAGTACGTGATCGTCGACAAGGGCCTGCCCGTCACCGATCAGGCGCGCGATGCGGGCTACGACGCGAAGATTGCGAGCCTGCCCGCCGGCGGCTTCGAGCTGATCTTCGACCGCGCAGGCGTGCAGGTCTGGCGGTTGAAGTCGTGAGGGTCGTTGCGGTCATTCCCGCCTACAACGAGGCGCCGGTCATCGCCAGCGTCGTGCGCGAGACGCTGCCGCACGTAGACCAGGTCATCGTCGTCGACAACAACAGCAGCGACGCCACCGCCGCCGAGGCCTCGTCGGCCGGCGCGCGCGTCATCTCGGAGCCGCGTCCCGGCTACGGCGCCGCCTGCATGGCCGGCGCAGACGCCGCGATCGATGCGGATCTGCTCGTCTTCCTCGACGGCGACGGCAGCGACCCGCCCGCCATGATCCCGCTGCTGCTCGAGACGCTGCAGCGCGACGGCGTCGACCTCGTCCTCGGACGCCGCGCCGGCAACGTCGAGCCCGGCTCGATCCTCTGGCACCAGCAGGCCGGCAACTGGCTCATGGCGCTGTTCGTGCGCGTACTGAGCGGCGGCTGGCCTCTGCACGACCTGCCGTCCTTTAAGCTGATCCGCGCCGAGGCGTATCGAGGCCTCGCCTTGACCGAGATGACGCACGGCTGGACCGCCGAGTTCCTCATGAAAGCTGCCCTGCAGCAAATGCCGATGCGCGAGGTCAAGACGGGCTATCGCCGGCGCGTCGGCGTGTCCAAGGTCAGCGGTACCTTGAAGGGCAGCGCGCTGGCCGCGTACCGGCTCAACCGCGCTATCTTCCGCACCTGGCTGCAGGCTCGCAGATCCGGACCCGCTACGACTCCGGCAGCAGCCCGTGGCGCCGCAGAATCGGACTGAGGCGCTGCTTTGTGGCCTCCGGCGCCACGTCGAGGTCCGTGATCACCGCTTGCTCGACGCCGGCACAGCAGTCGCACTGCCGCCAGTCTGGTAGCCGCGTCGTCAGGTTCACGACCGCCTTGCGCGCGGTCTCGACGTTCTGAATCAGGTTGCGCACCACCATGTCGACCGACACCGAGGCGTGATCGGGGTGCCAGGTGTCGTAGTCCGTGACCGAGGCGAGGCAGGCGTAGCAGATGCCTGCCTCGCGCGCCAGCTTCGCCTCGGGCAGCGCCGTCATGCCGATGATCGAGGCGCCCCAGCTCTGGTAGAGCAGCGACTCGGCGCGCGTCGAGAACGACGGCCCCTCGATCACGATCAGCGTGCCGCTGTTGTGCACGACGCCGCCCGCCTCGCTCGTAGCGCTCTGCAGCGCCGCCGAGAGCGAGTAGCAGTACGGCGTCTCGAATGCGATGTGCCCCACGAGGCCGTCGCCGTAGAAGCTCGGCTCGCGACGGCCGCTGGTGCGGTCGATTAGCTGGTCTGGCAAGACGAAGTGCAGCGGCTCGATCTCGTGCCTGAGGCTGCCAACCGCACTGACCGAGACGAGTTGCCGCACGCCCAGCGACACCAGCGCCCAGATGTTGGCTCGATACGGCACCTCGGTCGGCGAGAGCCGGTGCCCTTCGCCGTGGCGGCTGAGGAAGGCGATCTTCGTGCCGCCCGCCTCGCCGACGTAGATCGCGTCGGAGGTCGGACCGAACGGCGTCTGCACCTCGACGCGCTCCAGCCCGTCCATCGTGTAGAAGCCGGAGCCACCGATAATCGCCAGCGTCGCGCGCGCGTCCTCAGCCAAAGCTGGACCTGCCTACCACCTGTAGCGAACGTTGCGGTCGCCGAAGCGTTCCCTCGTCTTCGCGCGTCTCGAGTTGCATGCGCATAGCCGTTATCTCTAGCGACAGCCAACCGCCGCCACGCTGGTGGCCTACTTCTTGATGCGTGGGAAGACCTTGCGCACGTTGCCCTCGTAGATCGCAGTCTTCGCTTCCGGGCTCATCTGCACGTTATCGACGTAGCGCTTCGTGTCGTCGTAGTAGAACCCCGTCTCGGGGTCGATCCCGCGCACCGCGCCGACCATCTCCGAGCCGAAGAGGATGTTCTCGGACGGGATCACCTTGAGCAGCAGGTCGATGCCCGGCTGATGGTAGACGCAGGTGTCGAAGAAGATGTGGTCCTTGATCAGCTCCGTCGCGGGCGTCCACTTGTTGTCCTGCGCCAGCCCTCGGTAGCGACCCCAGTGGTACGGCACCGCGCCGCCGCCGTGCGGGATGATGAAGCGCAGGGTCGGGAAGTTCTGCATCAGGTCGGACGTGAGACACTGCATGAACGCCGTGGTGTCGGCGTTGATGTAGTGCGCGCCGGTGAAGTGGAAGGCCGGGTTCCTGGTCTGGCTGACGTGCACCATCGCCGGGATATCGAGCTCGACCATCTTCTCGTACACCGGGTACCACCAGCGATCGAACAACGGCGGGTCGGTCCAGAAGCCGCCCGTCGGGTCCGGGTTGAGGTTGATACCGATGAACCCGAGCTCGTTGACGCAGCGCTCGATCTCGGCGACGCAGTTTGCCGGCGAGACGCCGGGGAACTGCGGCAGCATACCGACCGGCACGAAGTTGTCCGGGTAGAGCTGGCAAACGCGGTAGATCAGGTTGTTCCAGTGCTCGGCCCAGTAGATGTTCGCCTTCTCGCTGCCCAGGTGGTGCGCCATCGCACTGGCCCGCGGCGAGAAGATCGTCAGGTCGCTGCCACGCTCGCGCTGCAGCTTGAGCTGAGCCCCCTCGAGGCTCTCGCGGATCTGGTCGTCGCGAATGTCCTCGCTGACGGTGCCGCGCGAGAGGTTCGCGAGGTCCGCGAACTGCGCCTCGCGGTACTTCTGCATCTCTTCAGGAACGGTCGTGTAGTGGCCGTGACAGTCGATGATCATCCTGCGCCTCGAATCTGGAAACGAACTCGCTGTGAAGCTGTCGAAATGCTACGGACGCCGCGCCCCCTCAGTCAAACCGTCCGCCAGTTTGTCGGTGAGGATGTCAGCAGCCGCCTCCGAGACGAAGAGCCGATGAAAGGGGATAGCCAAATTCAGCACTGTCGATCGGCGCCACGAGCAGTCCATGCGCAGCTGCAATGGAAGCTACAGGTTCAGAGGACATTGGAAACGCCGACCGCGATACCTGAAGAGACTCCGGTGCGAAAATGACGGGAGCAACCTCCAGACGCTGCACCACCACATTGATCAGCAATGCCGAAAGACAAGGCCCGTAGGGCAAGGGGAGAGCATGAGTACTGAAGACAACAAGGCGCTGGTCCGACGCTTCATTGAGGAAGTGTTCAATCAGGGCAATCTCGATGCCATCGACTTGTTCATGTCGGATGAGTTCGTGCGCTACGGAGCTGGTCGCACCTCGCACGGCCGGCAGATCATCAAGGACGGAGTCAAGGCCCTGCGAACCGGTTTCCCGGACTTTCACGTCATCATTGAGGACGAGCTCTCAGACGGTGACAAGGTAGTCCAGCGTCAGACGCACACGGGCACGCACCTGGGCGAATTCGCCGGCGTGCCAGCGACTGGGACGCGGATGCAGACGACGGAAATTAGCATCCTGCGCATCGTCGACGGCAAGATTCGCGAGGGTTGGGTAAACGTCGATCAGTTGACCATGCTGCGACAGATAGGCGCGGTGCCCTCTTAGGGTCTCACGGCATCGACCTCTCGTTAATCCGCTGGCCACCGAGCCCATGATGCTCGCCGAATCCGCATTGTGCGGGTTCGGCGTGGGCGACTATAGCCCCAGGGGCCGTTCGGCTCGTTTAACCAGACGCCGTACGGCTGGTCTCTAAAGACGCTCCGTTCAAGTCGAGGTCACGCGCAGGACAAGAAAAGAAAGCAGCGGGCGCATTAGCGTCACCACCTCGTAGCCGAACTCGCGCAGGTAGTTCAGGCCCGGCAGGTTGAGCACGCGCAGCAGGTAGCCTCCCGGCACCAGGCTCAGCGCGTGCACCGCGGCCTCGCCTCCGTGATACTCGATGCCCTGCGGCGTGACGAAATGCACGCTTGCCCTGACTTCCCGAGGCGTCAGTGAGACCAGCATGCCGGTACCAGTAATGCCCTCGTACGGCATGATGTTGAGCGGCCGGCGAGCGTGCTTCTGAATCTCGAGCGACGTCCTGGTGCAGAACCGGCAGCCGCCGTCGTAGATCAGCATGTAGCGTTCCGGCGGCGTCGCCGAGCGGGTCGGTTTGTGGTAGGTCATCGCAGTGCCCCAGCACGACGGCTCAGGCGCCGTTTCGACGCCGGCTGCTACTGCGGCGTCAGCGTCACGACTGCGTAGCCATCGTGATACTCGATTGCGCTGATGTGCTGCACCAGCGGCAGCGTGCGCGCGTCGTGCTGGTCCACCAGCATATCGACGGCGTGCTTCGCCAGGAAGCTCGGGAAGTTGCCGGCGTGCACCTCGTCGATCTCGATCGTCGGTTCCGAGCCCGTGACGTCGAGGCGGCCCTTGATCAGCACGTTGCTGTCGAAGCCCAGCGTACCGACCTTGCCGGTGGCCTCGGCGGTGCCGTCCGGGCAGAAGTAGATGCGCAGGTTGCTCACCGGCACGTTCTTGGCGTCGAGATAGCCCGCGGCGATTGTCGTCGCCTCGTCCTCGTTGACCTGCAGCGGCACCGTCTGGCCGCCCGCGACCTGTTCGCCCACGGCTAGCCAGTTCGTCTCCAGATCGCCCGTTGGCGGCGGCGCCGGATCGACGCCACGGTCGACGCAGGGCGCCGGCGTGCCGCTGGCCATAAGGAACGCTCCGAACGCCACGGCGGTGATCGCGAGGAAGACGAAGCTCGTGGTGGCGAAGGTCAGAAGCCTGAACAGGATCAAATGTTTCCAAACAGGCCGCCGGTGCTTCGGTGCGTCAAACCGTCACCGCCCGAGCAGTCCTGCAACCATTGAACCATGCTACAAACGACCGCGCCTATTGGGGTGTATCCCAATTGCCTATCGGTCTCGTAACGAGGCTGCGCCTGAGACTCCGGGAGCTCGCGGTTCTCGGTTTTCAGTCTTCAGTTGTTAGTTGGGCTAGAACGGGAGCAACTGAGGCTCTAGAAACTGTGAACTGAGAACTGAGACCCACGAGCGAAGCTCGCTACACGTCTGGCTGCTCGCTCCAGTCCTTGATGATGTGATGCGCGATCGCGACGAATCCCGGCAGGCCGAAGCCCGCCTTCGCCGCGTCGGGCTCCGCGAAGTACGCCTTGACCTCGTCGCGCGTGAACCAGCGCGCCCCGTCCAGCTCGAACATGTCGACGTTCTCGACGTCGCCCGTCGCGTGCGCGAAGCAGCCCATCATCAGCGACGACGGGAACGGCCACGGCTGCGACGCCCGGTAGACGACCTCGTCCACGTCCAGCCCGACCTCTTCCTTGACCTCGCGCCGCACCGCCTCTTCGATCGTCTCGCCCTGGTCGACGAAGCCCGCCAGCGCCGAGTAGAACCCCGGCGCCCACGCCTTCTGGCGCCCCAGGATGCAGCGGTTGTCGCGCCACACGACCATGATCACAACCGGGTCGGTGCGCGGGAAGTGCTCGGCACCGCACGGCTCGCACTTGCGCATCGAGCCCGCGTCGCGCGCCTCAGTGGGCTCGCCGCACTTCGGGCAGAAGCCGTGGCGCGCGTGCCAGTCGAGCAGCGCCCGGCCGTGCGCCACCGTACCGGCCTCGCCCAGCGGCAGCCGCGGCGCCACGCCTCGCGTGTCGTTGAACGCCGCGCCCTCAATGCCCAGGTCGACGATCGGGTCGTCCAACGCCGACACGTCGACGGCGAAGTGCGCCACGCCGTCGCGCATACCCAGCAGCACCGGCGATCGGTGCTCGCTCTGATGCACCAGGACGTCGCGGTCCAGCCAGACCAGCTGCGTGCTCTCGCCGTCGGTCGTGCTCAAGGGATTGAGGCGCCAGTACGGCAGGAAGCGCGTGTCTGCGGCCTCGAGCTTCTCCTGCACCCAGTCGGGGTTGCGACGCTCGTTGCCGGCGCGGTCCAGCGGGTCGCCCGAAAACGGGATCATCTCTCTCATAGCCTCGCCTTTCGTGATAACGGGGCAATGATACGGCACATGGCAGTTGGCAATTAGCTGTTGGCCGTTGGCCGTTGGCCGTTGGCCGTTGGCCGTTGGCTGTTGGCTGTTGGCCAATAGCTAATAGCCAGCAGCCAATTGCTAACCAGCACTGCTTGCCCCGAGAATACGCGACAAACTCGAACGCGATTGGAGTCTATCGATGCAGTTCAGCGCCTGGCCCAGCGTTACCAACCCCTGGGAGGTCCTCGCCGAAGAGGTGCGCCACATCGACGCGACCGGCTGGAAGGGCATCTGGATCGGCGATCACTTCATGGCCAACGCCGCCGACACCTCCGGGCGCTGGGGCGAGGCCTGGACTACGCTCGCGGCGCTGGCCGCGATGACCTCCCGCGTGCTGCTCGGCACCCTGGTCACCGGGAACACCTATCGCAACCCCTGCATCCTCGCCAAGCAGGTCGCGCAGGTCGACGTGATCAGCGGCGGCCGCGTCATGCTCGGCATCGGCGCCGGCTGGCAGGAGAACGAGCACGTTGCCTACGACGTCCCGTTCTTCACCGTCCCGCTGCGCCTGCAGCGCCTCGAGGAGTCACTGCAGATCCTGCGCAGCCTCTTCGACAACCCGGTGACCAACTTCGAAGGGCGTCACTACCACATCGTCGACGCGCCGCTGAACCCGAAGCCCGTGCAGGCGCACCTGCCGATCCTGATCGGCGGCGGCGGCGAGAAGGTCACGCTACGTCTCGTGGCGCAGTACGCCGACGCCTGGAACGTCACGACGCCCGCCGGCGAGTTCGCCCGCAAGTCGCGCATCCTCGACGAGCACTGCGAGCGCGCCGGCCGCGACCCGAAAACGATTCACCGTACCGGCGCCGTGCTGGTCAGCCCCGGCGCACCCGACTCCTCGGGTCACGGGCGCTTCACCATGTTCTCGAAGCTCGCAGACCTGGTCGACGTGCTCTCGCCGTTCGCCGAGGCCGGCGCCGACGAGATGATCGTGCACTTCAATCCCGGTCTGCCGCTGGAGCAGCGCAAAGACCTCTGGACCGGCTTCATGCAGGACATCGCCCCGCAGTTCGCCTGACCATTCCTAGCCACCGTTTGGCATACACTGCTGCGCGGCTAATCACCCGGTGGCCGTGCGGGTCGTTGTATCGGCCGCGCCCGGCAGACGTGCTTGAGAGGCGCGAATCGGCCCACGACCGGCCGTGGCCGGACGCGGGCCTCATCACGCAGCGATTACGCCTGCGCAGCGGCAGCTCGCGGGCTTGATGGCAGCCCGGCGTCCATAGCGGCACGTTGGGCATCGTAGCTAGCGGCGAGGGGCGCCGGCTTGAACCCCTTGACGGTCAGATAGATACCGAACGACCCCTCCCACAGGATCTCGGGGATCGTAAAGAAGAACGAGATCGCCGAGGTCTGCTCGTAAAGGCCGAAGAGCACCGCCGTCGCCGTGGCGATTGCCAGAGGGCCTCCGACGAGCCCCAGGATCGCCATCTGCCGCGGCACCAGGCCAGACTTGAACATCAGGTAGCCCAGCAGCACGCCGTTCCCGAAGCCGGCGCAGAAGGCAGGCCCTAGCAGGAACGTCGCGTCATGGATCGCGACCAGCGACCTGCCGGCGGTAACCAGCGCGGCAGCATCCGTACCCGTTGCTCCTACGAGGTCCTGCCGCAAAGTCACGACGGCCAGGAGGCTGACGATGCCGACGCCGATGATCGCGGATTCGAAAACACGCGACGCGACGTAGCCAAGCGAGACGCTTTCGCTCTGGCGCTTGAGCATGGGAAAGATTGCGATTGCCGTCCCGATATTCGCGATCACGAGGATAATCTCGAAGAACGCGCCAAAGGCGATGCGTGTGTCGGCGCCGGCGCCGAGAACGTAATCGGGGTGGTTCAAGACAGGGCTGTAGAAAAGAAGCGCGGGGATGGAGAAAACGAAGGTCATGATGAATAAGACGCCGGTGGCCAGAGAGATGCTTCTACTGGAATTCACGTGTAAATCCTTCTGAATTGGGTCGCCTGCAGCGAAAACAAGCGACAGCCGAGTAATTTCCGCCCTACGGTTAGTAATCAGTGGCCAATCGCTCCAGTGCCTTGATTGCATCGACGAAATTGGGAAGTGGCGGAACTACCGGCTGCTCTCGGCCGGCTCGAGAACCTTGCGCAACGCACCGACCCCGATCACTCGAAGTCTGAATACGCCTATCCCGGCCAAGCCTAACAGATTTATCAGGTAATTATGTTCACGAAATAATCTTCGGTTGTGATTGTCGATAACGACTGCCGGGCAGTTCCTGCAGTCTGTGGCGCTGATTCTCCGGCCGCACACCAAGCCGATCTCCTCTCCCTCGGGAGGTGTACTGGGTTAGGGTGAGGGTGCGGCGTCACTCGTGTGAAGGGATGCTCTTAAGCAGACGAACCACGCGGCGCGCAATTCGCCGCCATTCTCATCGTTAGCCGGCTATGACCGGCATCGGCTGCATCGCCATGTACTCGGCGTAATGCTTCTCCCACAGCGGCGCCAGCTTCGGCTCCGTCGTCACGATGTCGATCGGACGCACGCGCGATAGCTCCGGCGCGCTCACGATCGCTGGCTCGACGCCCTGCTCGAGCTGCCTCGCGGCGTCGATCATCAGGCGACGCATGTAGATGATCGCGGCGTCGGAACGGCCGAGGTGCTCGTTCGTGCGGTCCATGATCGGTCCCATCGACTCGATCACGGCCGAGTCCTGCACGCGGTTGCCCGGCAGACCGGTGTAGTTCACCGTCTTCTGCATCTCGCGGTCGATCAGGTAGTCGTTATCCTTGTTGCGCGTCTGGCGCCAGGTCCCGGGGATCAGGTCGATGTAGGGCTGACCGCCGCGGTTGATCCGGCCACGAGGTGAGATCGTCCACCACCAGCAGTGCTCGTCGTCCGCGGGCAGCACGAAGAACCCGGCGCCGATCTGCGACGCGCCGGGGATCGTGCTGAAGCCGGGCATCGCGTACGGCGTCACGCGCCAGTAGTACTGCCCATCCGGCGTCTCGCGGCGTCCGCCGTAGACGAAGCCGAAGTCCGTCGGCATCACCTCGACCAGCGGCGCCGAGTCCGGGTTGGTGCCGCGGAAGCCGAAGCCCTCGAAGCTGCGGTGCAGGAACGTGACGTGTGCGGTATCGATGTTGCCTTCCTGGCCCTGCGCCCAGTTGCAGTCCTGCATCCACTTGTAGACGTGTGGTTTGAGGTCGTGCGTGCCGGTGAACCACTCGTACAGCGGCAGCGGCGGCTGCTTCTCCGGCGGCCCCATGTAGATCCAGACGATGTCGCCCATCTCCGCCGCCGGGTAGGCCAGCACCCGCACCTTGTTCTTGAAATTCGACTCCGCCGGCTCGGATGGCATGTCGACGCAGGCGCCCGTCACGTCGAACTTCCAGCCGTGGTACACGCAGCGCAGACCGTTCTCCTCGTTGCGACCGAAGAACAGCGATGCGCCTCGATGCGGGCAGGCGTTAGCCACGAAGCCGACCTTGCCCGAGGTGTCGCGAAACGCGATCAGGTCCTCGCCCAGCATGCGGAAGCGGATCGGCGCGCTGTCCGGCTCCGGCAGCTCGGAGGGCAGCAGCGCCGGCAACCAGAAACGACGGAACAGCTCGCCCATCGGCGTACCGGGTCCCGTGCGGGCGAGAAGCTCGTTGTCCTGGGCGCTGAGCATGGCTGATTCCTCCGTCGATCCAGTTAAGGCTGATCGAAACTTATTCGCCACCTCACGTAAAAGTCAAACTACGAGACGAGCAACAAGCATCAAGTAACGGCAACAAGCAACAAGAAGACAAACCTCGGGCTCGCACGACCGCCTGACACTCGTCTTTGCGAGGGGAGGAGCGACGAAGCAATCTCGCGAAGGATCCGCTACGGAGCTTCGTGAGATTGCCACGGCCTATCGGCCTCGCAAAGACTGACACTGAGCCACCACCCAAACCGAACCATCAGGCCCCACGGTTCCAGATCTCTGGTTCCACAGCTCCCGGGTTCCACGGCCCCGCCGCTCGTATACTCGCAGCTAGTCCGCCGAGGCATACCGCGACGGACGCATCGATACGTACAGGAGGAGAAACCAACGTGGACATAGGATTCATCGGCCTCGGCAGGATGGGGCACAGCATGGCGCTCAACCTCGCGAAGGCCGGGCACAACGTCAAGGTTTACGACATGCGCTCCGACGTCGTGGCCCAGCTCTCGGAAACACCCGGCATCACCGGCGCCAAAACGATCGCCGAGGCTGCACGTAACGTCGACGCCGTCGGCACATCACTGCCCGGCCCCAGGGAAGTCGAGGCGGTCGCGCTGGGCGAAGACGGCCTGCTGGCCAACATGAAGCCCGGCTCCGTCTACGTCGACCTCTCGACCAACGCCCCGAGCATGGTGCGCAAGGTCGCGGCCGAGCTCGCGAAGAAGGGCATCGACATGATCGACGCGCCGGTCAGCGGCGGCACCACCGGCGCCGAGGCCGGCACGCTCTCGATCATGGTCGGCGGCGACAAGGCCGTCATGGACCGCGTCATGCCGATGCTCACCGCGATCGGCAGCGAGGACAAGATCTACCACTGCGGCGACATCGGCGCCGGCGACGTCTGCAAGCTGTGCAACAACCTGGTCGGCATCGCCGTACCCGTGATCTCGGCCGAGGTGCTGACCATGGGCGTCAAGGCCGGCGTCGACCTCAAGACGCTGGTCGAGGTGATCGGCGTCAGCACCGGCGCCAACCGCTGGATCACCGGTACGTTCCCGCGCACCGTGTTCCGCCGCCAGTTCGAGCCCGCCTTCTTCTCCGCGGCGCTCTCCTCCAAGGACACCCATCTCGCGCTCGACCTCGCGCACGAGGTCGGCGTCGAGATGGCGATGGGCGAGGTCGTCGGACGCGAGTTCGAGTACGTGCTCGACCAGGGCTGGGCGGAGCTCAACTTCGACGCGGTCGTTCGCGCCCAGGAAGACCGCACCGGTATCACCCTGCAGCTACCGGACGACGGCATGCCGCAGCCTCCAGCCAGCGGCTGGCGCGCCTGACGCCCGACGTAGCCGTCAACCTCGCGAACGCCCCGGAGAAATTCCGGGGCGTTCTTCATCTCAACAAAACATTGCAGGTTTAGCTCGATCCGCTCGTGGCCTTGTATCGCGTTAATGAGAGTGGCTTAATAGCGATTCAGAACCCGTTCTAAACGAACTGGTTCTTGATCAGCGGGCTCTACCGGCAGGCTGCGGGCGCCGCACCCTCTGCCGGTGCCTAGTCGCGGGGCATCGTGACGTCTCGCACAAAGGAGCGTCGACCTGATGGCAAACTACTGGACCCGAATTCTGGAACGCAGGACATCGCGCAGACGCGCGATCGCGGCGACGAGCGCGACGGCAGCGGCAGCAGCCTTCCTCGCTGCCTGTGGCGGTAGCAGCAACAACAACAGCAGTAGCACCGGCTCATCGGCCGCCAGCGGCTCCAGCGCCGCCTCGGGCGCGAGCGGCGCTACCGCGGCGACCGGTGCCTCAGGCGCCAGCGGGGCCACCGGCGCCAACAGCCTCATCTACACGCCCGCCGACTCGACGGCGCAGGCCAAGACCGGCGGCACGCTGAAGTACTTCGCCACCTCCGACATCACCACCTTCGACTCGCTGGCCAACAACGGCTCGCCGCCCCTTAGCCAGTCCGCCGCCTTCGCCTACCCGCGCCTCGCCAAGTACAAGATCGTCAAGTACCCGGACCAGTACCCGGCCGGCAGCTTCGAGGGCGACCTCGCCGAGTCGTGGGAGATCAGCCCTGACAAGCTGACGATCACGTTCAAGCTGCGCCAGGGTGTGAAGTGGGACCCGCGTCCGCCGACAAGCAGCCGTGTCGCCGACGCCAACGACGTCGTCCAGAGCTGGAACAAATTCATCGGCGTCAACCCCGGCGCTACGAGTTACCTCTACAACGCAGACAACGCGCCCAGCGCTCCCGTCGAGTCGCTCACCGCACCCGACAACAACACCATCGTCGTCAAGCTGCACCAGCCCGACGCCTCGACCATCGCGCTGTTCGCCGGCACCACCTTCAGCCCGATGCCGAAGGAGTTCGACGGCGGCTTCGACCCCAAGACGACGGTCCGCGGCCACGGCCCCTGGATGCTCGACAGCTACACGCCGTCCGTCGGCTTCAACTGGGTCAAGAACCCGAACTACTACGTCCAGGGCCGCCCCTTCTACGACAAGATCGAGGTCCCGATCGTCCCCGAGTACGCCACGCGCCTGGCGCAGTTCCGCACCGGCGGCATCTACACCGACGTGATCGGTGGTTTCGGCGGCAACCAGGGCGACCTCGTCCCCACCAAGAAGAGCCTCGACGCCACACGCATCCTCGTCGCATCGACCTACCCGCAGCAGGCGTCCTGGCAGATCTTGTTCGGCTGGGATGGCAACGCGCCCTTCAAGGACGTGCGCATGCGCCAGGCCGTGTCGATGATCATCGACCGCGAAGGCATCATGGACGCCATCGACAACCGCGACGGCTTCGCCAAGGAAGGGCTCGCCCTGGACGACGCCTACAACACGATCATCCCGGCCGGCTTCACCGGCTACTGGATCGACCCGACGGACGCGAAGAACTTCGGCGACAACGCCAAGTACTTCACTACCGACGTTGCCGAGGCCAAGAAGCTGATGTCCGCTGCCGGCTACAGCGGCGGCGCCTTCCCGTTCCACTACAACAGCAGCTCGCAGTTCCCGATCGAGGCTCGTTACGCTGAGCTGTACAACGCCATGTTCCTCGACGCCGGCCTCAAGCCGACGCTCGACGGGATCGCCAACCCGACTCAGTATTCGGACACCTACTCCTACGGCTACGTCAGCAAGCTCTACGCCGCCGGCCAGAAGAAGGGCTACGACGGCATGGCCATGGGTCAGGAGCGCCCCTACGCCACTGCCGCACTGCTCATCTCCCTCACCCTGGACAAGGACGGCTCCTACTACCACGGCATGTCGCCGGACGGTAACAACGTGGCCAACGGCGACCCGAAGATTAATGACTGGGCGAAGCAGATCAAGCAGGAGTTCGACCTGCAGAAGCAGCAGAGCCTCACGCACGACCTGATCAAGTACTTCTCCGGCCAGTGCTACTACATCCCGCAGCCGTCCGCGGCCAAGGGCTTCACGCTCTGGTGGCCCGTCGTCGGCAACCTCGGCGCCTTCTCCAACGGCGTCTCGCCGAACCACTGGACGGAGGACTACGTCAACTGGTGGATCGATAGCAGCAAGCCGCCGCTCGCCTGACACTGAGCTACGCAATACAAGAGGCGTTCCCTGATTCGAACGGGAGCGCCTCTTGTTATGCAAAACAATCGTCGTAGACTCGTGGGTGGGGAATCGTGGTGCCTGCCTACACTGAGAGCTACTGGACTCGTCTACTCTCGCGCCGCCTCAGCCGCCGCCGCGCCGTAACCTCAGGCGCGGCGTTTGTCTCGGGGGCAGCGCTGCTGGCTGCCTGCGCTGGCAGCGACAAGACGCCACCAGGCAGCAAGACGCCTTCGTCATCCGGCTCGACGCCGACGCCCGGCCCGACGCCCACGCCCTTCTTCTCGACAGGCCCCGCAACCGCCGGCCTCATCACCCAGATAACGGACGAAACCGCCACCATGCAGCGCGGCGGCATCTACAAGTCGGCGCTCGGCACGCCGGACACACTCGATCCCCACATACCCGGCGTGCAGGTGGTCCACTGCTGGCTCAACTACGGCCAGTTGCTCAGGGTGCGCGGCGGACGCCTGACTCGCTCCGACGGTACGGTCGATGCCGAGCTGGCGCAGTCCTGGGAGATGTCACCCGACCACCTGACGATCACGTTCAAGCTGCGCAACAACGCCGCCTTCACGCCCAAAGCCCCGCTCAACGGCCGCATCGTAAAGATGGGCGACGTCGAGTTCTCCTGGCAGCGCTACAACGCGCTCAGCTCTCGCGCCGCTCAGCTCTCAGCCGCCATCAACCCGGACGCGCCCGTAACGTCACTCGTGGCGACTGACGCCAATACGCTCGTCGTCAAGCTGGCTAAGCCGCTTTCGACCATCCTGTCGCTGTTCGCCGGCACGGTGCCGGGCACGTTCTACGTCGTACCCGCCGAGGCCGCCGCCGCCAAGACGCTCGATCTCAGCAAAACGATGGCCGGCTCCGGCCCCTTCTACCTCGACGACTATCAGCCCGGCAAGAGCGCCGGCTTCCGCAAGAACTCTGCCTTCATCTACGACAGCCGCATCGTGCCCTACATCGACGGCATCGACTTCGTCGACTTGCCGGATTACGCGACGACTCTCCAGAGCTTCCAGGACGGCGAGATTTTCGACACATACTCGAACTTCCAGGTCGACGACGTGCTGCTCGCCAAGCAGGGCAACCCCGTACTCGAGCTGCAGACGCCCGGCGTCTCCTTCGCCAACGACCGCGCCTTCTTCGGCCAGGCCGAGGGCTCGCCCTTCGCCGACTACCGCGTGCGCCAGGCCCTGGTCATGACCTGGGACCGCAAAGTCTTCATCCAGACCGCCTTCGAGACGGCATCCCTCGAGGCCGCCGGCCTGCCCGTCGAGACCAAGTACGACAACGCCTTGCGCGGCCAGACCTACCAGAACTGGTGGCTCGACCCCCAGGGGCCCGACTTCGGACCCAACATCACTTACTTCAAGCGCGACCTCAACGCTGCTACGCGCCTGCTTGCCGCCGCGGGCGTAAGCACCCCCGTCGAGTACGACGTCTTCTACGGCACCCTCGGCAGCCAGCCGGCCAGCTTCGGCCAGCACATGGCCATCCTCAACGGCATGGCGCGCGACAGCGGCCTCTGGAAGCCCAACCAGAGGCAGCTCGATTACGACACCGACTGGGCGGCGTTTCGCGCCAACAAGGGCGCCTTCTCCGGCATGGGCTTCCTCTTCGACAGCGGCGAGAACGATCCCGCGAACGACCTGTTCTCGCACTACCACCCTTCCGGTTCGCGCAACTTCGGCAGCGATACCAAGATGACCGGCATGCTCGAGCAGATGATGACGGAGTTCGACCTGCAGAAGCGCATCGCCCTTGCGCACGAGGTGCAGCGCTACGAGGGCGGCATGAACTGGCAGCCTCGCCCCGGCGGCGCCTCGGGCTTTCGCGTCACCTGGCCCGCCCTGCGCAATAAGAACGTCTGGCGCGACGAGAACCAGGGTCGCTACCTCGGCACCATCTGGCTCGACCAGACGAAAGCACCCTTAGTGTGAGGAAAGCGATCAGTTCTCGGTAATCAGCGATGACACTCGATTCACCTCGGGCGTCGAGCACGCACTGTAGCTGCAGACCTTCAGGTCTGCCTGACGCCGCGGCCAACCAAAGCCGGCTGAATCGCCGAGAATCTGCTCCGTCGTTGAGCTTCCCTCGCCCTGCAGGGAGAGGGACTGAGGGTGAGGGTCGCGCCCCGGCACTGATAGCTGACCGCTGAAAGCTGATAGCTAATCAAGTCCCCGTTCCTCGTTCGCAAACGCGCTTCATCCTGTAGACTGAGCACCGCTACTCTCTTCGAAGCGCTCGTCGCGTACCGACGCGCGGCGCCGCCCTATCAAGGAGACCCACGATGCTCACCCAAGACGACAACCGGCGCTAAAGACCGGGGACCCCGGACCCCGCTAAAGGGGCGCAAGCTAGCGCCACACCCTTCGCCACCAGGAGATAGACAAATGCTCACCCAAGACGACAACGACATCCTCTGCAAGGTCGGTCCCGGCACGCTCATGGGCAACCTGCTGCGCCGCTACTGGCTGCCCGCTCTGCTCTCCTCCGAGGTGCCTCTGTCCGACAGCCCGCCGATCCGCGTGCGTCTCATGAGCGAAGACCTGATCGCCTTCCGCGATACCACCGGCGCCGTCGGCCTCGTTGCCAACGCCTGCCCGCATCGAGGCGCCTCCCTGTTCTTCGGTCGTAACGAAGAAGCAGGACTGCGCTGCGTCTACCACGGCTGGAAGTTCGACACGACAGGCGCCTGCGTCGATATGCCCTCCGAGCCCGCCGAGTCCAACTTCAGAAACAAGGTCCGCGTCCGGGCCTACCCCACGCACGAGTCCGGCGGCATCGTCTGGACCTATATGGGCCCGCCCGAGAAGCAGACCGCCTTCCGCGACCTCGGCTCCGAGTCGCTGCAGCCCGAGAAGTGGCGCGCCTCCAAGGTCATCTCCTACTGCAACTGGATCCAGGGCCTCGAAGGCAACATCGATACGACACACATCTCGTTCCTGCACGGCGGTCGTACGCCCTACAACCCCAGCGAGTTCCCCGAGGGCGACGACACCGACCAGCCCGGCTACCCCTCGCTCGCCATGCGCGGCTACATCCACCGCACCGTCGGCGACCCCTATCTCGAGGTCGAAGACACCTGGTACGGCTTCCGCTACGCCGGCATCCGCAACACGCCCAACGGCTACGTCAACGTCCGCGTCAGCGACTTCATCATGCCGCTGTTCACCTACGTCCCCCAGCCTTACCTGCCCGTCGGCGGCGACAGCTGCATCATGATGGTGCCGCGCGACGACGACAGCTACTGGCGCTACGGCATCGACATGAAGCCGGCCATCCGTGACGCGCAGATGGACAGCAACCGTTACGACGTGCCGTCCTTCGGGCCCGGCACCCGCAACACCGGCCTCGGCGGCGGCGAGCAGAAGCGCAACCAGTGGTCCGACAACGACTACCTGATCAACCGCGACGAGCAGCGCTCCAGCACCTACTCCGGCATCCAGGGCATCGCGCAGCAGGACATGGCAGTCACCGAGAGCATGGGACTGATCATGGACCGCACCAGCGAGCACCTGGGCACCAGCGACAAGGCGATCATCTACATGCGCCGGCAGCTAATTCAGGCCGCGAAGGACCTCGCTAACGGCATCGAGCCGTCCGGCATCGACCCGACGCTGCCCTACACCTCGATTCGCTCCGCCGAGCGCAACATCACCGTCGACGACGACTGGCGCAAGCTCGGCACCGACGCGGACCCCATGGTCCAGGAGCTGGCTCAGCTGGCGCAGTAGCAGCGCGAAACAGGCGCAGCCCCAAAGTCCCCTCTCCCGGGGGAGAGGGCCAGGGTGAGGGGATAGACAACGCCCCGCCACCAACAAACGCAAAATGAGAAGGGGCTCCCCGAAGCATCGGGGAGCCCCTTCTCTCGTCTGGACGCGGCGTCACCGCCCGATGTTCGCCGCGAACCAGTCATAGCGAGCCGGCGACAGCGAGTTCAGCGTCGCCGGGTCGAGGAAATACATGGCGAAGGAGTTAGCGAAGTCTTCCAGCGGGTCGAAGTGCGACAGGTTCGACCACATGAAGCCGCCGTCGTACGAGTAGCTCACGCCGATCTGGTCGATGGCGGCACGTACCTGGGCGTCCGCCGAGAGCACGTGCCAGCCCGTCGCCGCCATGAAGCTCTGCATCTCCGGATCGAGCAGCACCAGCGCGTAACGCCCGGCCGGTGTGCGGCGCAGGTTGTAGGCGTGACCCAGCTCGTGCAGCACCGTGAACGCGCTCTGGTCCGGATAGAGCACCAGCTCGTTGATCCCATCGTTGGTCGAGTAGAAGTTCGCCGGGCCGCCGTATGGCTGCGTCCCGGAAAGCTCGCGCCCCTCCCGGTTGACCACGATCTGCATCTCGCCCAGTGCCGGGTTGCCGAGACTCGAGAGCAGGTTCGGCGGCAGTGCCGACAGCGCCGCGTCGACGTTCGCGAGGCTCCGGTCGTCCCACTCCTCGCCCTGCATTACGAGGCGGATGCCCTGCGCCGCCCACCGGTCGACCGGCGATAGCGTCTCATTGGCAACGGACGAAGCAGCTGCGTCCGGGGCACTCGCGATGGCCTGAGACGCCGCAGGCGCCGCAGCCTCCTCTCGCGCCGCCGTACCAATCTCGAGGACCGGCGTCGTCGCGACTGGCGCCGCGGACTCGAGCGCCGTGACGCTCGCATCGACCGCCACCGACGAGGACTCGAGCGCCGTGACGTTAACAGCGGCAACTGCCGGGTTCGACTGAGCCTGCGTATCGGCAAGGTTCGACTGTTCGACGCTGCCGGGTCCCGAGCCGCCAAGCACCGAGACGCCGGCGGCGAGCAACAGCGCAATCGCGCCGACGAGCGCGAAGGCGCGCCTGCCGGGACGGCGGGCCGAACGATGCGATGGATCGATGTGTGAGAGTCGGGCCATCCCTGCCTCCGCGCGTCACGGCCGAATCCGTCGGCCCGCGTGTCGCTGTACGCGACAGCGCTTCTACTACATCAAACGGTCCCCTGCGATCGACGTTGCATCCGCCTCCTCGAAGCACCGCTTCGAGCACGAACAGACGCCACGGCCGGCATTTGGCCTAGCGAAGACGGGTAGCTATAATGTCGAAGCGACCCGCGGGAGTAGCTCAGTGGTAGAGCACCTCCTTGCCAAGGAGGGGGTCGCGAGTTCGAATCTCGTCTCCCGCTCCAGACTCAACCGAAACCGCCTCCCGACGTGTCGAGAGGCGGTTTTCGCGTCCACACCATTGCCCCTTCATCGACACACGACGCGCCTTACGAACGACGCCGACCATCGTCTGAACGTACCCTCCGGATTGACACGGGGGCAGATAATCGCGGAGACGGAATAATCTCTAAGGAGGGCTCTCATGCTTAGTGCTGCCGACAACGAGCTGATGTGCAGGGTTGGTCCCGGGACTCCCGTGGGCAACCTGCTGCGCGAGTACTGGATCCCCGCCCTGACCCCCGACGACCTCGATCCCGATGGCCCGCCGATGCGCATGCGACTGCTGGGCGAGAACCTCATCGCCTTCAGGACGACCGCCGGCAAGATCGGCCTCGTCGCCAACGCCTGCCCCCACCGTGGCGCCTCGCTGTTCTTCGGGCGCAACGAAGAGGAAGGCCTGCGCTGCGTCTACCACGGCTGGAAGTTCGACGAGACCGGCGCCTGCGTCGACATGCCCTCCGAGCCCGCCGAAAGCAACTTCAAGTCCAAGGTCCGCGTCCGCGCCTACCCCTGCGTCGAGCGCCACGGCATCATCTGGACCTACATGGGCTCGCGCGCCGCGCTGCCGCCCCTGCCCGACCTGCCGCCGAACCTCGATCCCGCCTGCACCGTCAACCGACGCCTGCAGGAGTCGAATTTCATGCAGGCGCTTGAGGGCGACATCGACACCGTGCATGCCGGCTTCCTGCACTTCGGTCACCTCGACTCCGGCCGCGACTTCCTGCATGGCAGCGCCGACTACTACACGATCAAGCAGCGCGAGGCCCGCTTCGAAGCCTACGAGCACGACATCGGCGCTACCTACGCCGCCATCCGTCCCGCCGAAGCCGACTCCGACTACTGGCGCACGGGGCACTTCCTGCTGCCCTTCTACACCATGAACGCGCCCGGCGTGCTACCCCTCAAGAACAGCGCCAACGCCTGGGTGCCCCTCGACGACGAGAACACGATGGTCTGGGGCTTCGGCCCGCAGCGCGTCGCTGGCCTCAACCCGGACTCACAGGGCATCGGCGGCCTCAAGGTCGGCGTACGCCAGACCGCCGAGCCCCAGGGCCGCTTCGACCCCTATCAGCAGCGTCAGGCCGGTCAGCGCGTCCTGCAGCAGCGCATGTTCGAGCCCGACACCAGCGACTGGCTCGGACGCTTCCGGCCGATCGCCAACAAGACCAACGACTACCTCATCGACCGCGACTTCCAGGCCGACATGGAAATCGACCCCCTGAGGCCCCTCAAGGGCACCTACTCGGGCATCCCCGGCCCCGGCCAGGACCCGATGGCGCAGGAGACGATGGGCACGATCTACGACCGCACCCAGGAGCACCTCGGCACGTCCGACGCCATGATCATTCATACGCGCCGTTCCGTGCTCAAGGCGGCGAAGGCCCTGCGCGATGCCGGCACCACGCCTCCCGGCGTCGACAACCCGGGGCTCTACCGCATGCGCTCCGGCGGCGCCTTGCTGCCGAAGAACGTACCCGGCCTCGAGATGCTCAAGCCGGTGCACTTCTTGCAGGCCGACTCGGTCGCGATACCGGTCGAAGCAACCGTCGGCGGTTCCTGAGCCGCAACGAATCGCAATAGCGGACGACGGGCCGTCGAGCGTATTGCTCGGCGGCCCTTCCTTATTAACGCAATCCCGAGAATCGCCTTGGGTTCCGTGGCCTCGCCTTTCGTTCCGTGGCCTCTAATGTAGGGACGAACCTTCAGGTCCGTCCGCCAACGCCCCGCCAATCTATGGCCGACGCGTCTCTGGGCTCTCGGTGCGTCGGCCGCAGCCCCTCGCCCAGCAGGAAGAGGGGCGCACGGCAGCGGGGGAGAGGTAGGCGTACGTAGCAGACGAACCTTCAGGTCCGTCCGCCGGCGTCGCGTCATTACCCGCCGATCAGCACCGCACCCGACTGCTTCAGTGCCTCGATCTCGTCCTCGCCGTAGCCCATCCCTTGCAGGACCTCGAGCGTGTGCTGGCCCTTCGTTGGTCCCAGGCTGCGCACCGACCCCGGCGTCTCCGAAAACTTCAGCGGCAGCCCGATCTGCCGCACCGGCCCGACGCGCTCGTCGCTCAGGTCGATGAACATCTCGCGCGCCTGCAGCTGCGGGTCGTCCGGCGACTCGTCGACGCTGTACACCTTGCCCGCCGGGATCTCGGCGCGCGTCAGCGTCTCGAACCACTCGTCGCGCGTCTTCTGGCGAAACGTCTGCGCGAGCAGCACTCGCAGCTCTGCCTGACGCTCCGGGCTGCCCGCGTTGCCGATGAAGTCGGGCCGCCCCAGCATGCCGCACAGGCTCTCGAAGAACTTGGCCTCCAGCGCCGCGATGCTGATGTATTTCCCATCGGCGGCCTCGTAAACGCTGTACTGCGCCAGCCCGCCGCTCGATGCCGCCTCACCGCGGCGTGGCACCTGGCCGCTGCGAAAGTAGTCGGAGTAGACGTGGCCCATGATGTACGCCACGCCGTCCGTCATCGACAGGTCGAGGTACTGGCCGCGCCCCGTCTTCTCGCGCGCCAGCAGCGCCGCCAGCACGCCAACGCAGCTCAGTACCCCGCCCGAGGCGTTGTCCGCCAGCAGGTTGTACGCCGGCACCGGACGCCCGCCCTTCTCGCCGATCAGCCCCATCGCGCCCGCCGTCGCGCTGTAGCTGTTGTCGTGCCCCGGAAAGTCGCGGTACGGCCCCGTCTGCCCGAAGCCGCTCACCGAGCAGTACACGAGCCGCGGGTTCAGCGCGCTCAGCGTCTCGTAGTCGGCGCCCAGGCGCTTCATCACGCCAGGGCGAAAGCCCTCCATGACAACGTCCGCGTCCTGTGCGAGGCGCTGGAACACGGCCTGCGCCGCCGCCTGTCGCAAGTCGAGACCAATGCTGCGCTTGTTGCGCACGCGGGCGTTGAACGCGGCGTAGCGCGCCGCGTCGTCCGGGCTCGATCGCTCTGGCGTAGCGTCCTGTACCCAGATAACCTCGGCCCCGAGGTCGCCCAGGATAACCGAGCAGAGCAACGTCATCGGCGTCCGCCCGAGGTCGAGGACCTTCAGGCCCTCCAGCGCCATCGTCATCCCGATCTCCTCCTGGTCACAAGCTTCAAGCTGCGAGGCAAAGGCCAATGATCAGGGACCTGGTTAGAGCCATCACCTGGGAGCTTGAAGCTGGGAGCTTGAAGCTCCCAGCTTGAGGCTTACAGCTTCACATCTTCGACTTGTCGAGCCAGCGGAAGAGGTCCTGGTCCACGACCCAACCCCGCGACTGGAACGAACCGAAGTTCCTCGACCACGGCCACGCCAGGCTGAACGTCGTCGCCTGTCCTGGGTGAGAAATGATGAAGTTCTTCCCGGCCGCGTAGCGCTGGAAGTCCTGGATGATCGAGATGCGTTTCGCGTGGTCCTGCTCGACGCGCTGGGCTTGCATCAGCTTGTACCACTGATCGTCCGGAGGCGGGTAGTTCTCCTCGAACTTGAAGAACGTGCCGCCGGGCGTCAGGTGGTTCGCGAAGTACGAGTCGATCTCAGGGAAGCTCGCGATGCGACCGTAGGCCGCGCCGTTGAAGTCGTGGCCACCCGTCGGCCGCGCCGGCGAGCTGACCTTGTGGATGAACACCGTGTTGTAGTCCTCGCCGACGTACTTCAGGTTGAACGGCCCGGCGTTGAACATGCCCTGCAGCACCTGAGCCTGCTGTTCGTAGTCCGCACCGTAGGCCCCGCCCGAGACGACAGTCCAGTCCGACTCCAGCTTGTCCTTGCCGATCGCTGCCGAGATCAGCTTCTGCGCCTCCGGGATGTTGAGCTGGAAGTACTTCGCGTTGTCGCCGAAGTTCTTGCCCTGCGGGTCCAGCCAGTACTCGCTTTCCGCTAGAGGGATCACCGAGTTCCAGGCCTTGCTGACCGGCAGGCCTTCCTTCTCGTATGCGTCCACGTTGTACAGCTGGTTGATGAACGTATCGCGGTCGATCGTCATCGACATCGCGTTGCGCACGCGGTCATCGAAGTACAGCGACCCGTGATTGGGGAGGAAATCGAACCAGATCGCGCCGATCAGGTCGAAGACAAACGGGTTCGCGATCATCTGCAGCTGCGGCAGGTCCTTCTTCGTCTGGATTACGTCCTGCGTGTTCACAGGCACCGTGTAGATGTGCCCGGCACGGAACGACGAAAGCTGCGTCGCGTAGTCGCTGACGATCGGCAGATCGATGCCGTCGAGGATCGGGTAATTCTTGTCGTAGTAGTTAGGGTTGCGCCGGTACTGGAACGTTGCGCTCGGCTCGTACTTGTCCAGCGTCCAGGGCCCGGAACCGCGCATGTCCTTGGCCGGGTCGTAGCCGCCGTCTGCCTCCGTCGGATAGATGTAGGGCGCGTTCAGGGCGTAGGCCATCGTCGGCAGCAGCGACGGCGACGGGAACGCCAGCTTGAACACCACCGTCGTCGCGTCCGGCGTCGTCATCGACGTGACCGGCGCGCTCGAGCTGACCGAGTTCACGATCTGCCCGCGCGAACGGTGCGTCGTCGAAAACTGCTTCCACGAGTAGTTGACGTCATCCATGGTCAGCTTGCGGCCGTTAGTCGGCGGGCGCGGGTCGAACGCCGTGTCGGTACGCAGCTTCATCGTGATCGTCAGGCCGTCCGGGCTCATCTCGATCGAGCTGAACGCGTCGCCCTCGACGTCGCTCGTGGGCTTCTCGCCCTTCGCCAGGTTCGCCACCTTGTTCTTGACGAACTTGCTGTACGTCCTGTCGTTGTGGAACCCCACGAACGACGACGCCGCCGGATACACCGTGAAGCCCGGCGTGTCCGCGCCCGAGTAGTACGGCATGATGCCGCCCCTCGTCGCCTGCGCCGTCGAGTCCTCGAGCGGGCTCAGCAGTCCCGACTTAGCGCCACTGGCGCCGGTCGCGCCGCTGGCTCCCGATGAGGACCCGGACGCCGCCGCCGTGCTGCCCGAGGCGCTACTGCCGGAGGCGCTGCCGCCGCTCGACGCGCTCGAGTTGTTGTTGCCGGAGCCGCCGCAGCCGATCAGGCTCAGCGCCAGCCCGCCGATGCCGGCCGCGGCGCCACTCCTCAGCAGCGTCCGTCGCCGCGTCCTGATCTGCGTGAACCTCGACCAGTAGTTGTTCTCCGACATCTCTGTCTCCCCTTTCGAATCCTCTTATCCGAACCGATTCGTTAAGTCGTCCTCCGTCACTGCTCTATAGCGGACGAATGCGCCGGCGGGCTGAACGATTTGTCCCTCGCCGACACCGCGATTCACTAATTGAGTCGCTGCCTCATGGGCTCCGCCTGTCTTAGCCCGCGATCGCTCCTGACGTCCGCAGCCTCTCGATTGCGTCCGGCGCGTAGCCGAGTTGCGATAGCACCTCGTGCGTGTGCTGACCCAATACCGGTGGCGGCAGGCGTACGCTCACCGGCGTATCGCTGAACTGCCACGGCGGCCGCATCACCGTCACCGCCCCGTCCGCCATGTCGACCTGTCGCAGCAGGTCGAGGTGCTGCGTCTGCGGGTGCTCGAACACGTGCGGGTAGTCGTTGATCCGGTAGGCGTTGCCGCCGTTGCGGAAGAAGATGTCGAGCAGCTCGTCGACGTCGAAGTTGACGAGGCCCTTCTCCCATACAGGCTTGGCGATATGCGCGTAGCGGGCGTTGATGCTGCCGTTCGTGCGCAGCAGCTGCTTCTCGTCGTCCGTCAGCACGGTGTCGAGGCCGAGCTCGCGGAACAGGTTCGACCACTGCTCGTCCGACATGCGCCCGACGACGACCATGATCGTGCCGTCCCTGGCCTGGTACCCGTAGTCGGCCGGCTTTACGTAGCTGTCGTTGTGGAAGCCGAACCATTCGTCCGGGTTGCTCAGCGCCGCCCATAGCGTGGCGCGCATCGCCAGCAGGCTGCCGAACAGCGACACCTCGATGCGCTGTCCCTGGCCGTCCTGGTGCCGTCGCCACAGTGCCGCGAGGATGCCCTGCGCGCCGTACAGCCCGGCGTAGCTGCTCGCCACGTCCGTGCCCATACGCACCGGCGGGTCCTTCAGCGATCCCAGCGACAGCGTCACCTCGGATGCAAGCTGCGCCGTGATCTCGGCGCCGGGCTGATCGGCCAGCGGACCCTCCGGCCCGAAACCGCTGATCCGGCAATGGATAAGCTGATCGCGGTCCGCCACCAGCGCCTCGACGTCCAGCCCGGCCTCGCGCGTCAGGTCCGCGTCCTCGATGAACACGTCCGCGTCCTCGATCAGCCGCCGCAGCACGTCGCGTCCCTCGGCAGTACCGATGTCGAGCTCGATGCTGCGCTTGTTGCGGTTCACGGACACGAACAGCGCGCTCTCGCCGCTCTGCCAGAACGGCGGCATCGTGCGCGCGATGTCGCCGCCCTTCGCCTCGACCTTGATCACGTCGGCGCCGCCGTCCGCGAGCTGCAGCGCTGCGAACGCCGCCGCCAGCCCCTGCCCGAGCTCGACTACTCGATAACCTTCGAGCGGACCGCTGCTCATGACGCCGACGGCACCGGCTTGGCGATATCCGTCTCCTCGCTCCCCATCTCGGTCGACGGGGCGGGTGCTGGGGGGAGCGGTCGGCTCTCGAGCTCGTCCAGGATCTCGCCGGTCTGCGCGCCGGCGTCAGAGGTCGGCAGCACCGTCGCCGGCGTCCTCGAAAAGGTCCACGGCAGGCCGGTCGCGTATACCTCGCCCCAGTCGTACGTCTGCGCCGGCTCGATGTAGTGGTTCAGCCGCACCTGCGGGTGGTTGATCAGCTCCTCGAATCGCATGATCCGCGCGCACGGCACCGACGCCTTGCCCAGCGCTAGCTGCCACCAGCGCGCCGGCTTGGTCAGCAGCACCTGGCGCACCCGCGCGTCGATCTCCTCGCGCGCCGCCACCCGCCCCGCAATCGTCTTGAAGCGCTCGTCCCGCGCGAAGTCGTCGAGGCCCAGCACCCGGCAGAAGCCCTGCCATTGCTGCGGCGTCGTCGCCTGCACGCCGACATACGTCCCGTCCTCGGTCTGAAACGCGCCGCTCGGCACGACCGTCGTGGCGCCGCTACCCATGAGCGGCGGCTGCTCGCCCGTCGCCAGGTACTCGCCGATGCGCGAAGACTGAATCGCCGTGCCCGCCTCGATCATCGTCAGGTCGATGCGCTGCCCCTTGCCGGTGCGTTCGCGCGCCAGCAGCGCCATCAGGATCGCGGTCGTCGCGTAGTTGCCGGTCGTCGCGTCCATCTGCGTCAGGTGGCGGTAGACTTCGGCGCGGCCGCCCTCGGCGCCGCTGTTCGCGGCGAAGCCCGTGAACGACTGGATCTGCGGGTCGGCGGCGGTGCGCTCGGCCATCGGGCCGCTCGTGCCCCAGCCACAGATCGTGCAGTAGACGATGCGCGGGTTGATCTCGCTGAGCTTCTCGTAGCTCAACCCCAGACGGTCGACCACTCCCGGCCGCATGTTGTCGACGAACACGTCGCAGGTCGCCAGCAGCCGATAGGCCACGTCGAGATCGATCTCCGACTTCAGGTCGAGGAACATCTGGCGCTTGTTCATGTTCCAGGTGATGAAACCCACGGACGTGCCGTTGATGTACGGCGGTACGCCGCCCAGAGACGCGCGCTCGATGTTCGGCCTCTCGATGTGGATCACGTCGGCGCCGAGCGCTCCCAGGTTCATCGTCGTCCACGGCCCGACCATGATCAGCGTCAGATCGAATACCCGTATGCCCTCTAACGGTCCCCTCATTCGCTCACCTGCCAGACCCACAAGAATCCATAAATCGGTCGCATGTGACCGGCCATGCGACGACCCGGCTACGAAAAATTAGTACGCCGGGTAAATTACTGCGCCGAGGTTAGTCCCGATCAGGGCTCGCGTCAACTCGAAAGGGGTCAGGAAAACCGTACATTCCAGCTTCGTCTGTCAACACGCCGGAATCCCCTACGGCGTCAAGCCGCGCTGCCCGCAGCTCCGCCTGGCGAGCTCGGCGGGCGTTGGTCGATGTCTCGCGGGTGCGTTAGGATGAGGCCACTCGAGGAGGTTCGAAGATGACCAGCACCGCCCAGCCCTCGACTAATGTCCCATGGCCATGGTCGCCGCCTCCCGGCCCCGACGACGTCACACTGCTGCTGGTCGGCGACATCAACATCCAGTACCGCGATAACCCCGCCGAGGCCCTCGACAACGTTCGCGCCACCCTGCAGCAGGCCGACCTCGTCTACGGCAACCTCGAGGGCCTGCTGGTCGAGTCGCAGGGACCGCACCGCGACATCCCCGACAAGGGCGGCTGGCAGCACGTCGGTCCGCGCGCCGTCGAGGCGCTCACCAGCAGCAATATCGCGGTCGTCGGACTCGCCAACAACGTCGCCTTCGGCCCCGAGAACATCCTCGCTACCATCGCCGTCCTCGACGCAACACGGCATCGCCCACACCGGCGCCGGCCCCAACCTCGACGCCGCGCATCAACCCGCAATCGTCGAGCGCAAAGGTGTGCGCTTCGGCTTCCTGCAGTACACCGCCAAGTGGTACGCCCAGGACCGTCAGATCGCCACGCCCGGACCGCGCCGGCGTCGCGCGCATCCTCTCGCGCGACGGCTCCACCCTCGACGAGGCCGACTTCGCGCGCCTGCTCGACGACGTGCGGCGTCTACGGCCGCTGGTCGACGTGCTCGTGGTCTCGACCCACAACCGCGACGGCGCCGGACGCCCCAGCGCTCCCGAGCTGCTCGCCGAGGTTCGGCCCCTCTCCGGCGGTCTCGCGCCGGACGACCCGTCGCTCACCGCGCCGATCCCGCTGGGCACGCGCGGCACCCAGGCAGAGGAGTACGAATGCCTGCTCGCCCACGCGGCGATCGACGCCGGCGCCGACATCGTCTACGGCCACGGCTCGCACGTGCTGCAGGGCGTCGAGGTCTACAAGGGCCGCCCCGTGATGTACTGCCTCGGTAACTTTGCCATGGACTGGATTCGCATGCGGCCGAACCAGGACGGCATGATCGCCCGTGTCGTCGTCAAAGGCGGGCGCGTCCAGCATCTCTCGCTCGTGCCCCTGACCCGCGACGAGCAGCACAACAACGTCGTCATGCTCGACCCCTCTACGGGACGCGGCCGAGACCTCATCGACCAGGTCGAATCGCTATCGAGCGGCGTCACGCTGCCCATCGAGGGCCGCGAAGCCGTCTTGCTAGACACATAGCGGTATCGTCAGCTCGAGCCTTCCTCTCCCTCAGGGAGAGGCGGGATTCGGACGCGTCCCGGCGTCGCCAAACGCGGTGAGGGCAATCGCCCCAGGATTCGGATGAGCCTGGGTGGCAGACGCGTCGTTCCGAGATTAAGAAACGTCTTTGCGAGCGGAGCGAAGCAATCGCGCGGCTACCGCCCTACGCTTCATGTAAGAACGAGACTGCTTCGTCGGCTTCGAGTCTCCCCGCAAGGACTCGGGATGCTACCGCGCCGCCTCAGGCAACGCCGGTCTGCGTCAGGACTCTTCGCCCTCCGGCGTCGCGACGTTATACATCTTCTCGAACGCCTCGGCGAGGGCGCGCGCCTTCTCGCGCGGCAGACGCGGGTCGGACATGATCACGGAGCGAATGTGGTCCATCGTCGCGAAGCCGGCCCCGCGCGACACCGAGGCTTCATGCGCCTTGCCGTCGCTGGTCCCCGGCGGCTCCAGCAGGCGCAGCAGCAGCCGGCTCACATTGGTCGCAAGGTCCTGGGACGTCGCGTTCCAGACCAGCTCCGATCCCCACCAGATCAGCACGCCGTGCAGTAGCGCCGCGGCAAGCTCGGCGTCGACGTCGCCGCGATAATTCCCGGTCTTCACGCCAACTCTGATGCACTCGGCGATCATCTGGCGCCCGGCCTCGATCATCTCGAGGTGCGTGCCGCGCAGCTCCGAGTTGTGCAGGCCGACCTCGATCATCTGCAGCACGAAGCCGGCGTCGGCGTTGTCGGGCGCCAGGAACCGGTCGACCAGCAGGTCGAGCGCCGCGGGACCCGGCGTACGCCGCGAGCTGTTGAAGCGCTGCATGTAGCGCTCGGATGCGTCCAGCAACGCCGCGTCTACCAGGTCTTTCTTGCTGCGGAAGTAGTACGCCAGAGTCCCCGTGCTCACCCCGGCGCGTTGCGCCACGTTGCGCATCGTCGTCTTTTCGAGGCCCTCGTCGGAGATGCAGGCCATGACGGCCTCGATGATCTGGCGGCGGCGCTGCTCTTCAACGCTCACTTCGAGCCCGTGCGACCCTCGATTCGGCAACGCCAACTCCTCCTGAAGCTAGCTGAAATTGTACGCGCCGAGTCATCCCATGATCGAATCGCGACATTGACATCTGATTAAGGGCCGTTTTGACGCCCGAACCACAGGAGCCGAACGCTGGCTCAGTCCACCCGGCAAATCGTCTGGAACGCAACGCTGATGCTGGAGAAGAAGTCGCGTACTCTCGCGCTCGATACCTGACTTCGGGTGCCTAAATTTTGTTCGTGAAGATAATTACTAGCGCCTTACAAAAGACGGCGTTGTGCTGAAAATCCTCCAACCGAATCGGCTTCGTCGATTCTAAACGTACCCAATCGAATCATTGACAGCTCTGCATATATCGTTTACCTTCACGACTAATTTCTACTCAAATCCAATCCCCTCGCATGGTCTAGCGGATGAGTCCGGAAAGGTAACGATGAACTACTGGGATCGCGTAATCAGGACACGGATCAGCCGAAGGCGAGGTCTGACCGCAGTCGGCGGCTCGGCCGCTGCTGCTGCCTTCCTGGCGGCCTGCGGTGGCAGTAGCAACAAAACAACTCCAGCTCGAGCAGCTCCGGTTCGTCCAGCAGCGGCACGAGCGGCAGCTCCTCGGCCTCCAGCGGCGCAACGGGCGCCCCCCCGGCACCTCCGGCGCTACCGGTTCGTCCGGCGCCACCGCCAATGGCCTCGTCACCACACCGGTCGATACGGCCGCGCAGGGCAAGCCGGGCGGCGTCTGGAAGGACTTCCTCCGCGCGGACGCTACCCACTTCGACTCTCTGATCAGCGATACCTCTCAGGTCGTATCGATCTCCGGTTACCTGGGCTACGCCAAGCTGCTCAAATGGAAGGTCGGCCGCTACCCGAAGATCGCCGATGGCACCTCGGAAGGCGAGCACGCCGAATCGTGGGAGCTCAGCCCGGACAAGCTCACGCTCACCTTCAAGCTGCGTCAGGGTATGAAGTTCGACACCCGCGCCCCAACCAACGGCCGCGCCGCCGACTCCGGGGACGTGGTCTGGAGCTGGAACAAGTACATCGCCAACAACCCGGGCGCCAAGTCTCTCGCCTACACGTCGGAGAGCACTGCCGCCGCCGTCGAGTCTGTATCGGCGCCGGACGCCAACACCGTCGTTTTCAAGATGCACCAGCCGGACGCGTCGATCATTCCGTTGTTCAGCGCCGCGGACAAGTTCTACGTCTTCCCTATCGAGGCCGACAGCAAGTTCGACCCGAAGCAGGAAATCCGCGGCGCCGGCCCCTGGATGCTCACCGAATACGTGCCGTCCACGCGCTTCGTCTGGAGCAAGAACCCCAATTACTACGTCAAAGGCCGTCCCTTCCCGGACACGCTGGAACGCCCGATCATCACGGACCCGTCTCAGCAGGCGGCTCAGTTCCGCACCGGCAACATTTATTCGGACGTCATGGGTGGCTTCGGCGGTTTCCAGCTCGACGTCGTCCCGACGCACAAAGACCTGCCGGCCACCCAGATCTACCAGGTGCCGGTGTTCCCGGAGCGCGACATCTGGTACATGACCTTCGGCTACGACGGCGACTCGCCCTTCAAGGACGTCCGCGTGCGTCAGGCCATGTCGATGAGCATCGACCGCGACGCTTACTCCGACGCCATCGACAACCGTGACAAGTTCGCCCAACAGGGCCTCGATTTGCAGTGGAAGTACTGCACCGTCCTCGGCGCCGGCTGGGGCGACTACTACCTCGACCCGGAGTCCAGCGCCTTCGGCCCCAACGCGAAATACCTGCACCACAACATCGCCGATGCCAAGCAGCTCATGTCGGCGGCCGGCTTCCCCAGCGGCACCGCCTTCGACTTCTACTGGCTCAACGACAACACCTTCGGCGCGCTGTACAACAGCATCGTTCAGCTCTACCAGGCGATGTTCCAGGACGTGGGACTGAAGGGCAACCTCAAGGGCCTGCCGTTCAACTCCTGGGTCGACCAGATCGTCCAGGCCTACTTCTACCAGGAAACGCTGAAGGGCACGCGCCACGGCTACTCGCGGCGCGCAGCTCATGGCCGAGCGCCCCTTCCCGACCGCGGCCAACCTGGTCTCGGCGTCACTGCACTACCTGGGCGGCTCGTTCCACGGCATGACCCCGGACGGCAAGGACGCCTACAAGGGCGACCCCAAGCTCAACGACTGGTCGACGCAGATCAACGCCGAGTTCGACCGGCAGAAGCAGATCGATCTCGTGCACCAGGTCATTCAGTACACGACCCAGCAGTCGTACTACATCCCGCAGGGCACTTCGGCAAAGCAGTACCAGCTCATCTGGCCCGTGCTCAGCGGCTTCAACGCCGTCACGGCGCCGCCGGACTTCACGAACTTCGGCGACGCTCTGCTCGACATCTGGATCGACCCCACGAAGGCGCCTCTCAAGAGCTAGCCTTCATGTCGCAGTAACGGCAACGAAGCGGAGGGTCAGCATACGTCTGCTGACCCTCCGTTCGTTCGCAAGCCGCGTAAACGATCAGAAATTGGGGCCGTGAAATAGACACTCGAATCCGTGGATCTGCGCAGCTTTCCAGCCATCGTACAGCTCAATCTCAGACTGAACCTCAGAGTCTCCGG
Source organism: uncultured Chloroflexia bacterium (assembly GCA_963732945.1). Lineage (GTDB taxonomy): Bacteria > Chloroflexota > Dehalococcoidia > DSTF01 > WHTK01 > WHTK01. The sequence goes on along the minus strand of CAVTBL010000004.1, from coordinate 35,298 downwards.
ATGGTGTCAATATCCAATGCCAATTACACTTCCATTCAAGTAATCTAACTCCGTCCCAATGCTTTCTCGAGGATAAGTATGACTGACGACTTTTCTCTGGTTGAGGGCTGGATGAGCGAAGGCTCCGTCCACGATCTCGCAACCTGGTACCACGATGAGTGCCCGGAGACCACCGGCCTGACCTTCGAAGCGCATCTCATGGTCCTGCGTACCTACGTGACCCTGGTCGAGCAATCGCCGCTCGAGCGCGTTGCCGGGCTGAGCCGCGCCCGCTACAACATCCTGCGCATGCTCTACCAGGCGCCGGAAAAGCGCCTGCTCATGGGCGATTTCGTCCAGGGCATGAACGTCAGCCCCACCAACATCACCAAGCTCGTCGATTCGCTGGTCGCCGACGGTCTCGTGCTGCGCGCCACGCACGAGCAGGACAAGCGCAAGACCTGGGCGCGGCTCACCGAGGACGGCGAGAAGCTGGTCGAGTTTGCCCTGCCGCTGGTCTCCGAGCACGTCGAGAGCCTCTGGGGCTGCCTCGAGGAGGAAGAGAAGCAGGTACTCGTGCACCTCCTCGCCAAGATGCGCCTCAACTGGACCAGCGCCGACGCCCGGCGCCCCAGCGCCGTCGCGCGCAAATACGCTCAGCTTCTCGCGGGAGCCAACGCCACCAAAGTCTAGGACTCTGGTTCTTTGGCCCGCTTCTTCGCAGGACAACGTCGCCTTTGTCAATCAACTGAACGTCCGTGTTAAACATCGCCTGACTACCCGAAAAACGCGGCCTTTCGGCCTCGAGTTCGCCCTTTCAGATCCTCCCGTTTCCGTCATCGTTCGATGGCGTCGTGAAGACTTCTGCAGGGCCGGGCTCCGGCTCGACACACGTAAATCGCCCTCGACCTCCTGTGTATCCGAGCAACTATCAGTCTGAGCAGCCGCTTCTGCCCGGGCTCTTGCATCCACCGGCAGGCTCCCGTCCGACGCACCGACATCACCCGGCTCGACGCCCACTATGCATCCAGCGCCCTGCAACCAGCCGTGGCCGCCGAACAACTATGTAACAATCTGAACAACCGTATGATGTTCGCTTGACAACCCGAAACGAGCTTCTTATATCTTTTATCTATTGATCCATTATTAACATTGTCAACTAAATAGGCAGGGGGCTGACCATGAAGGGCTCGAACTACTGGACGTCCGTACTCGCCAGGCGCACCAGCCGCAGACGCACCCTCGTCGGAGCAGCCGCCCTCACTGCCAGCGCTGCGTTCCTTGCGGCCTGTGGCAACAGCAGTAACAACAACAACTCGACACGTCCGGCGCCTCCGGCACGTCCGACCACTGCCGCTCCACCGGCGCCTCCGCTGCCTCCGCTTCGCCTGCCGCCACCGGCGCCTCGTCCAGCGGCGCCAGCGGCGCGTCCTCCGGCTCGGGCCTGCTCAAGACCTACCCCGATCGCTCCAAAGAAGCGAAGCAGGGCGGCACGCTCGCCATGACCAACCTGCAGAACAGCTCCCTCGACCTCATCGGCAGCACCGCGACACTGGACCGCATCACCGGCTCCATGCTCTACAACCGCCTCTTCCGCGTCCTGCCCGGCGTCAACCAACCCTCCTCTGGAGAAAAGGTCGGCGACGCAGTCGAAACCTACGAGCTGAGCCCGGACAAGATGAAGCTCACGCTGAAGATCCGCTCGAACCTCGGCACGGACCCACGGCCGCCGCTCAACGGCCGCAACCTCACCGCCGAAGACGTCATGTTCAGTTGGAACAAGTGGTCCACCGTCAGCCCGCTGCGCAGCGACCTCGTCAACAGCCTCAACCCGGACGGTCCGGTCGCGAAGGTAAGCTCGCCCGATGCCAGCACCGTCGTCTTCGACCTCGCCTTCCCCAGCGTCATCCTGCTCGATTACCTGACCGACGGCTTCTACTTCTGGGTCATGCCCAAAGAGTCGGATGGCGGCTTCGATCCCAAGGCCGAAGCCCACGGCGGCGGTCCTTACTACGTCACCGATTTCCTCCAGGGCGCGAAGCTCACCATGGCCCGCAACGATAACTTCTACGAGAAGCCGATCCCCTACTACGACAAGCTCAACTACTTCATCGTCCCCGAAGTCGCGGCCCAGCTCGCCCAGTTCGAAGCCGGGCAGCTCGATGTCGCGCCCGGCACCGCCATCACCAACGACAAGGTCGTCGACGTCTACAAGCGCCACACGCAGACTCAGCTCTACAAACTGCCGATCCTCAACGTGGCAGCTACTTCACGCTTCGGCTACGCGCCCGGCGAACCCTTCCTCGACATCAGGGTCCGCCAGGCCATCTCGATGTCCTACGACCGCGCCTCACTCGCCGAGTACTTCACCAACAAGTCGAAGCTCGCGGCCCAGGGCCTGGACGTAGACGCCAAGTGGGCGTCGCACCTCTCTGCCATGTGGCCCATGACCGGCGATCCGTCCAACCCGAAGACGTTCGGCCCCAACGCCCAGTACTTCGCCCACAACCCGGACGAGGCCAAGAAGCTGCTCGACGCCGCCGGCCAGACCAACCTCGAGTTCACCTACCACATCGACAACTTCTCGCAGTCCAACATCTCGGACGCCGAGCTCCTCGCCGGTCAGCTGCGAGACGCGGGCCTCGTCAAGGTCGACCAGAAGGTCGAAGAGTACGTCGCCTGGTTCCTGCCCAACATCTACCGCGGCAAGGGCAACTTCAAAGGCATGGCCCACGGCGCGCTCGGCTACAAGTTCTCCCCCGAAGTCTTCGCGTACTCCTACTACCACACCTCGCCCGGCACCGCCCTATACCCCGCCGCCACCTTTGATGACCTCGTCTCGCGCGTCACCGCCATCACCAGGGAGTTCGACGACTCGAAACGCATGCAGCTTCTCAAGGACTTCGAGAGCGAGGCCGCGAAGCAGATGCCGTCTTTGCCTCTCGGCTCCGGCGGCGGCGCCACAAGCTTCGGCATGGCCTGGCCCTGGGTAACGCAGGCCGCCGTACTCAACGAGTGGCCCGGGGACGGCGTCGCTTCACGTAGCACGCTGATCACGCGCTACTGGTTCGATCAATCGAAGAAGAGCTAAGGCGTGTTTTCTGAACCGGGTGTAGTAATCAACCCGAAACACCTCTCCGGCTCCGCGCCGGTGCTAATCTAAGCACCGGCCGGCTGAACGCTTAGACGAAACCCTGAACAACCGACAGGAGGCACATCGTGACCACCGCGCGACCGCTCTGCATCTCCGCCGATTCGCACGTCGTTGAGCCGCCGGAGGTCTACGAGGGACTCGACAAGCGCTTCGGCGACCGCGCCCCGCGCATGATCGACCACCCTGAGAAGGGACTCGTCACCGACCACGGCGACGGCACCCTCGGCTACCCCGTCGGCACCTTCACCGTCGCCGGCGATGACTGGGGCGACCCCGCGGTGCGCGAGCGGGCGCGTCACGGCTTCGAGTTCGCCCGCCCCGGCGTCCTCAACCCGGTCGAGCGCATGAAGGACGAAGCCCTGGACGGCATCGACGCCGAGGTGCTCTACCCCAGCGTCCTGTTCAGCATCTACCAGGTCAAGGACCCCGAGATTGTCCAGGCCACGATGAACAACTACAACGACTGGATCCTCAACTACGCTTCGCAGGCCCCGGGGCGTCTGTTTGCGCTCGGCCTCGTCCAGCTCTACGACCTCGACCTCGCGATCCTCGAGATGGACCGCATCGCCAGGAAAGGCGCCGTCGGTCTCTCGGTGCCCTGCATGGCGCCCGCCGACCGCCCCTTCAGCGACCCCTACTACGACAGGTTCTGGGCCGCCGCGCAGGACCTGAAGCTGCCCCTGACCATGCACATCTTTACCGGCCACGTGCCCAACCACGGCCTGCCGAAGGAGTGGGGCCAGCACAGCTATACCGTCGCCCACGCCGGCATGATCCGCACTATCCAGGACATCGTCTGGAGCGGCGTCTGCGAGCGCTACCCAGGCCTTCGCTTCGTCCCCACCGAGTTCGACACCGGCTGGATCGCGCACTTCCTCTACCGCGACGACTACAACTTCAACCGCATGGGCGCCTTCCGCACCCACTCACACCTCACGATGAAGCCCAGCGACTACTGGCACCAGAACTTCCTCGCAACCTTCGAGGACGACCTCGTCGGCATTCGCACCCGCGACATGATCGGCGTCGAGAACCTGCTCTGGGGCAGCGACTACCCCCACGCCGACTCTCTGTTCCCGGAGTCGCAGCAGGTCCTCGACCGCATCTTCGAGGGCGTCTCCGCCGAGGACCGCTACAAGATCACGGCCGTCAACGCCGCCCGCCTTTACAACCTCCCGTTCGAGGTCTAAAAGCAACCGTATCGAGCCTCGACGCGGTGTCTGAGATTGGAGCGCAGTCAGATGAAACGCAGCGATGAGTTTGTCGTAGAGCCGCAGCGCCGGGTGCCGGTCTACGGCGACACCGAGGTTCTCGTAGTAGGCGGCGGTCCCGCCGGCTTCTGCGCCGCAGTTGCCGCCGCGCGCGCCGGTGCCGACGTCACCCTCGTCGAGCGTTACGGCTGCCTCGGCGGCCTCTCGACCGGCGGTCTCGTCATCTGGATCGACCGCATGACCGACTGGCACGGCAACCTGGTCGTAGGCGGCATCGGCAAGGAGCTCACGGACCGCTGCGATGCCCAGGGTGCGCTGATCGGACCGCCGCAGGACCAGTGGGGCTCGCACGACAGCAAACTCGCCGGCTACTGGGGCGTCCGTACCTCCGCCCAACGCCAGACCGTCAACTTCTCGCCCACCGTCGACCCCGAAGTGCTCAAGCTCATCTCGAACGACATGGTGCGCGAGGAGGGCGTGAACGTCCTCTTCCACTGCTGGGCCGTCGCGCCCCTGCTCGAGGACGGGCGCGTCGGTGGCGTCATCTTCGAGAGCAAAGAAGGGCGCTTCGCCATTCGCGCCGCAGTCACGGTCGACTGCACCGGCGACGGCGACATCTTCGCCGGCGCGGGTGCGGAGTTCGAGAATGACTTCGACGCCGACAGCGCCCATGCCCGCCTCAACACCAGCTTCCGCTTCGGCAACGTCGACATGCGCCGCTACCTCGACTTCCGCCTCATCTACCCCGAGAAGTACGCGGCGCTCATGGGCGAGGCCTCGCAGCAGGACCGCTGGCTCAACAACACCGCCTTCGTCACGCCCTACGATTCCGTCGCGCTGTTCGTCACGCCCAAGTTCACCGGCTACTCGGCCCTCAAGATCTCCGACCTCACCGAGGTCGAGTTCCGTTCCCGCGACTCGATGCGCCAGATCCTCACCTGGTACCGCGCCAACGTGCCCGGCTTCGAGCGCGCCTGGGTCCTCGATAGCGCCTCGCAGATCGGCACGCGCCACAGCCGCCGTCTCGCGGGCACCCACCGCGTCGACCTCGACCAGTGGCGCAGCGACGGCGCCCACGACGACGCCATCGGTCTCTGCCCCGGCCTCTCCCCCGAGTTCCCGACCCTGGAAATCCCCTTCGGCTGCTTCGTGCCGCGGCAGGTCGAAGGCGTGCTCGCTGCCGGCCGCAACCTCTCCTGCGACACGACGTCGCACGCGGCCCTGCGCGAGATCCCCGAGTGCTGGGTTATGGGCCAGGCTGCCGGCGTCGGTGCAGCCCTCATCGCAAAGCGCGGCGCCGGCACCCACGCGGCCCCGATCGTCGAGATACAGGCCGAGCTGTCGCGGCAGGGCGCGCTCGTCCGCCGAGAGACCGCGCATACTGACGCGAAAAGCGAGGCGGTGAGCGCACGATGACCGTCGAAGACCTGACAACCCTGGACATGCGGCACGCCCGCGAGGCCATCGAGTACTACTACGAGCAGGGCTGGACCGACGGCCTGCCCGTCGTCCCACCGATCCAGGAGTTTGTCGACGAGTTCCTCGCCACCACGCGCCGCGACCCCGAAGAGGTCATCCTCGAGCAGGCCCACCTCGACCGTAAATGCACGATCCGTCAGGCCGCCATCAACGCCGTCATGGCCGGCTGCAAGCCCGAGTACTTCCCCGTTGTTCTCGCCGCGCTCGACGCCTTCCGTCAGATCGATGGCGGTGGCGGCATGATGCAGAGCACCACCGGGCAGGCCCTCGTCCTCATCGTCAACGGCCCGATTCGCAACAAGCTAGAGATCAACTGCACCGGCAACATCTTCGGCTCCGGCGATCGCGCCAACGCCACCATCGGCCGCGCCGTCCGGCTCATCGTGCTCAACGTCATGGAGATTCGCCCCCACGACATCGACCAGAGCACCCAGGGCACGCCCGCGAAGTACAGCTGCTGCTTCGGCGAGAACGAGGAAGAGAGCCCGTGGGCGCCGCTACACGTCGACATGGGTTACGCGCCTGACGTAAGCACCGTCACCGCGCAGCTGATTCGCAGCGACCTCCACGTCGAGCACCGCAGCACCCAGACGCCGGAGCACATCCTCAACTCGATCGCCGATTCGCTGTCCTACGCCGGCGCCATCTACGAGGCGCCGCCCTACAACCGCAACAACGGCGCCATCATCGTTCTCGGCCCCGAGCACGCGAACATCATCGCGGCCGGCGGCTGGACCAAGGATTGCGTCCGCGACTACCTCTACGAGCACTACGGCAAGACGATGCGCGAGCTGCGCAGCTACGGCAAAATCATCGACCTCGAGGACGAGCCGGACGATAAGTTCATCATCAGCGCCAAGTCACCCGACGTGTTGCTCATCGTCGTCGCGGGCGCCAGCAACGCCGGCGTCTCCACCGTCGGCATGAGCTTCGCCAACCGCCGCGGTGTTGGCGTCGTCGAACAGATCTAGCAGGAGGAACCGCAGATGATCCTGTTGCACCCCGGTAACCCGCCGACCGCCACCGACAAGACCCTGACGCAGCGGCGCTACAAGAGCCTCGATGGCCTGCGTCTCGGCCTGCTCGGCAACTCGAAGCTCAACGCCGACAAGGTCCTCGATGCCGTCGGCGATCTGCTCAAGCAGCGCTACGACATCAAGACGGTCGTGCACCGGACCAAGCCCAGCTTCTCCCACCCGGCGCCCGAAGCCCTGTTCGAGGAGCTGATCGAGAGCTGCGACGTCGTCATCGCCGGGGTAGGCGATTGAGGATCATGTAGCGCCGCCAGTGTGGCGGACGGATGCATCTTCGAAAAGCGCGGCGTCGTTGCCGCGGCCGTAATCACGAGCCCCTTCGTCAAGACCGCCGACTCCATGGCGAAGCGGCAGGGCTTCAGCGCCTATCGCTACGCCCAGATCCCGCACCCCATCGGCAACCTCAAGCCCGATCAGATCAAGCAGCGCGCCGAAGCCGTGCTGCCCCAGATCCTCGAGCTCCTCGGTCTGCCGGACAAGCTCGACTGACGTAGACCGAACCGCCGTACACAAAGACGCCTCCTGTTCTGACGCAGGAGGCGTCTTTAGCTTCAGTCTTGTTGTCTCGGGCCCTCTAATCCGGTGCGGGCCGCCGGGCGGTTACGAGCGACGCGCCGGCGTGCGCGAAGGCCACGCGCGGCCGCGCCGAATGCTAGTTCCAGAGCTCCGTAGTGGCCAGCTTTGCGCCTTCGACCAGCGCCTTGAGCTTCGCCCAGCCGATCTGCGCGTGCACGCGGCCGCCCATGCCACAGTCCGTGCTCGCGATCACGTTCTCGCGGCCCACCAGGCCCGCGTACTGCACGATGCGGTCGCACACCAGCTCTGGGTGCTCCACCACGTTGGCGGCGTGGCTCACGACGCCGGGGATCAGGATCTTGCCCTCCGGTAGCTTCGTCTCGCGCCACACCTTCCACTCGTGCTCGTGCTGCGGGTTCGCCGCCTCGACCGAGTAGGCCTGCGCCGTCACCTTGAGCATCAGGTCGACCACATGCTTCAGCGGCAGGTCGTGCGTGTGCGGTCCGTGCCAGCTGCCCCAGCAGATGTGGTAGCGGATGCGGTCCTCCGGCAGTCCCTTGAGCGCGTGGTTCAACGCATCGACGCGGATCTCGGCGAAGCGGCGGTACTCCTCGATGCTCGGCGTCGGCACGATCATGTCGTACGTGTCCGGCAGGCCCGGGTCGTCGAGCTGCAGGATGAAGCCCGCGTCGACGATCGCCTTATACTCGTCCTTCATCGCGTCGGCGATCGCGAACAGGTACTCCTCGTCCGACTTGTAGTACTCGTTGTACATCCAGTGCTCGAGCCAGCCCGGCGCCAGCACGCACATGAACGCCTCTTCGGCCTTCGTGCCCGCCATCGCCGCCTTCATCATCTCGATGTCGCTCTGCACCTCGTCCTGGCCGATGAACGTAATCGGCCCGTCGAAGAACATGCGCTGGCGCGACGTGCGGAAACCCAGGTACTCGTAGAACTCGGCGAACTCCATGCGCTCGCCGGTGCGCTCCCACATGCCGGGCGGCTCGCCTTCGGCGACGGGCCGCACCTTGAGGCCGGTAAGGCGCTTGCCGTAGTACGGGTAGCCCGCGACCTTGCCGAGCTCGCCGTCGCTGACGACGTCGATGCCGATGTTCGCCTGCTCCCTGACGATCTCGCCGATCGCCGACTGCAGCCTCGATTTGTAGGCCGGCGTCCCCGCGGTCTCTGCCAGCTTCTGGTTCATCTCGCGCAGGTCCGGCGGCGGGTCGAGCCGGCCGGTGTGAGTCGTCAGGATGCGGTCGCTGCTACGCTTCAAAGATTCGCTCCTCGAGGTTAATCGGCTCTGTACGCGTCGAAATTATTATTGAACTCGATGAACGAATCAATACGAGCCCTACGTAGCCGATCCTGCTCCCTCGGTGAGCCGACCCTTGTCAAACGGTTATCGGTTGTCAGCTTTCCCGGTTGCCTGCTGCCTGACTCCCCCACGTCACCGCCTGGGCGGGGCGCTTCAGGTACCCGACCATCGCGTCGAGATGACGCTGATCCGTCGCTTCACCTAATAGGCCTCCGGCCGGTTACTTCGGCAGGAGAGCGCGGACCTGTGCCAGGTCTTCGTCCGTCATGTCCGCCTCGGTGTGCCCGCCGTACTTCAACGATCAGGGCGTCATCGTAACCGAGGTCGGCCAGACGCTGCAGCCGCTCGGCCGCCGATTTCGGACCGCAGCGCAGATGAAACGGCTTGTCGTCCGCCAGGTCGGCCTCCGGCTGCGTCAGGTCGACGCCGATCGTCGCGACCATGGCACGCTTGCCGCCCATATCGCGATAGCGCTTGAGGCCCTCCGCGACCGTGTTGAAGTTGGTCCAAGCCGAAGACGAGAGCCAGCCGTCGTACTCCATCGCCGCGCGCTTCACCCACGGCCCGCTGTACCAGCTACCGATCAGGATCGGCGGCCCGCCCACCGCCGATGGCCACGGGTGCAGTTCAGCCGCGCCTGACCTGCTCACCGCGACATAACGACCGGATGATATCGAGGTACTGGCGCAGCAGCTTGAAGCGCTGCTCGAAGTCGACGCCACTGGCGTCGTAGTCCTGCTTCGTCGAGCCGGCGCCGACGCCCGCCGAGAAGCGACCGCCCGTCAGCGCGTGCATCGTCAAGAAACGCTGCGCGAGATCGACCGGCGCCCGCAGCGGCACCTCGAGCACCGCCGTGCCCAGCTCAATCGTCCTGGTTCCGGCCGCCGCGGCCAGGAGGTACATCAGCGGGTCCGGCCAGGTCAGCCCTCGGCTGATCGTGTCGCCGATCCAGATGCTATCGAAGCCCGCGTCCTCGACAGCCTTGGCCCTCGATGCAACATAGGCGAGCGAAGGGGCATCACGTTCCTTCGTCAAGAACGGCAGATTGATACCGAGGCGCATGTTGAGTTGGGTCCTCTCTAACTACCTGACCAATCGACTGAACCGGTGTTCGAACAAAGTTACACCTGTTCTAGCACACTACGAGCATTCGTTGTAAGCTCTCACAGTGTTGCGGATATAGGCTACTATAGTTGCGTTTTACGCAACTAACAGTCGCGTCCGCTGGATGTACCCACGGGCTGGGTAGCAACTAAAAGGGGAGGCAAACTTTGGCTTTCTGGGAGCGTTATACGGCGCAGCGCGTCGCAAGACGCAAGGTAATCGGAGGAATGGCCGCCGTCTCAGCGGGAGCTGCATTCCTGGCCGCCTGCGGAGGCAGCAGCAATAACAACAACTCTTCGAGCAGCTCCGGCAGCAGCGCCAGCGGCAGCTCTGGCTCCGGCTCGACCTCGAGCGGTGCCTCCGGTTCGTCCGGCGCCTCGGGCGCCAGCGGCGCGAGCGGCGCTGCGGGAGCCCCCGGCACCACGGTCGGACTGCTCTACAACCCCGCCGACACCACGGCGCAGGCCAAGTCCGGCGGTACCCTCAAAGACTACAGTCGCGACGAGGGCGGCAGCTTCGACGTTCTTTCGAGCGGCGACAGCACTACCTACGGCCTGCTTGGAGACTACACCTACCCCGCGTTGGTCAAGTTCAACACCGGCAAGTACCCGGATTACCCCAAGGGTGACGTCACCGGCGACCTCGCCGAGTCGTGGGAGTACTCCCCCGACAAGATGACCATCACCTTCAAGCTGCGTCAGGGTCTCAAGTGGGATAACAAGGCGCCGGTCAACGCGCGCGAAATCGACGCGCAGGACGTGGTCGCGAGCTGGAAGAAGTTCTCGACCTCCTCTTCCTACGCCGGCCAGGCCGCTTACTCCACCAAGAACCCCAACGCCTCCATCGTCTCGATGGACGCGCTCGACACGCACACCGTCAAGGTCAACCTGTTCCGGCCGGACCCATCGGCCATGTCGCTGCTCGGCTGGACCGACTACCGCATCATGCCGCGCGAGTTCGACGGCGGCTTCAACCCGGCCAGCGAGGTCATCGGCTACGGCCCCTACCTGCTCCAGGACTACAAGCCCTCGATTGGCTTCACCTGGCAGAAGAACCCGGACTACTACGAGAAGGGCCGCCCGTTCATCGACAAGATCGAGCGCCCCATCGTTCCGGAGTACGCGACTCAGCTGGCACAGTTCCGCGCCGGCAACATCTACACCTCGGTCGCGCAGCCGGAAGACCTGATTCAGACCAAGAAGGACCTGCCCAAGACGCAGCTCCTGATTGGCGCCCCCTACATCCCTTACAACGGCGTCAACCTGAAGTTCGGCTACGAAGGCGACGGCGCCAAGTTCGTCGACGTGCGCATCCGTCAGGCGGTCAACTACCTCATCGACCGCATGGAGTACCAGGACGTCCTCACCAACGGCAAGGCGCTCGCAGCCCAGGGCATCGACCTCGAGGCGCGTCTCGCCACCTGGATCGGGCCCTTCTGGGAAGACTGGTGGCTCAACCCGTTCGACGCCGCCAAGTTCGGCCCCAACTCGAAGTACTTCCAGTTCAACCCCGACGAGGCCAAGAAGCTGCTAACGGCCGCCGGCTACGCCAACGGCTTCACCACCGGCTTCTTCTTCCCCTCCGGTCGCAACGGCTTCCAGCAGCAGCTCAACGACATCATGCCCGGCCTGCTCGAGGTTGGCGGCATCAAGTGCAATTCGGAGGGCGTCGACAACACAGCCGTGTTCATTCCGAACATGCTGCGCCAGTACGCCGGCGGCAAGCGCCAGACCGGCAAAGGCTCCGACGGCCTGCAGATGATTGCCGGCGGCACTCGCGTCACGGCGGCGCTCTGCCTGCAGAACTACTACGACCAGGGCGGTCCCAGCTACATCGGTATGCCGGCCAACGGCGGCGACCCCTCCAAGGGCGACCCCGACGTCCAGAACCTCATGACCAGCCTGCTCGGCGAGTTCGACCATGACAAGCAGGCCGCGCTCTCGCACCAGCTGCACCAGACCATGGCGGAGAAGGCCTACAGCCTGCCGCTGCACTGGAGCACCCCCGGCCTGCAGCTCGTCTGGCCGGTGATCGGCAACCTCGGCTACTTCACTCAGTCCGCGGCCGGCGGTGTCCAGGCCGAATCCCGCCTGCAATGGTGGATCGACAGCACCAAAGCGCCGCTCGCCTGATATCGGCAACGCAGAAGGGGCCTCGCAAGGGGCCCCTTCGTTCACTCCCAACACGCACGAGGTCCTGATGCCCCCTTCAGCAGGCCCGGGATGTCCCGAACTTCAGAGCAGACGGCATGCTGGGGCGGCTACTTGCACCCCTTCAGCGGGGTCCGGGGTGCCCCCGGACTTCAGAGCAGTCGGCATGCTGAGTCGCCTGCTTGCGGACCTTCAGCGGGGTCCGGCGTGTCCCCGGACTTCAGAGCAGACGGCATGCTGAGTCGCCTGCTTGCGGACCTTCAGCGGGGTCCGGGGTGCCCCCGGACTTCAGAGCAGCGGCATGCTGAGTCGGCTGCTTGCGCCCCTTCAGCGGGGTCCGGGGTGCCCCCGGACTTCAGAGCAGTCGGCATGCTGAGTCGGCTGCTTGCGCCCCTTCAGCGGGGTCCGGGGTGCCCCCGGACTTCAGAACCGAGGTTTCAAAGGTGTCTGACGAAATCGTTCTTGCAGCGGTAGGCGATATCGAGGTTCGTCCGACGGGCCAGGTTCCCGAATCGGTAGGCTGGGACGCGGACGAGCAGTTCGACCTCGTACGCTCGATCCTGGTCGAAGCCGACCTCACGTTCGGCCAGCTCGAAACGCCGATCTCGAACCGCAACACGCCGGTTCGTCCCGGCGCCACCCCGCCCGTGAGACTCGACCCCGATGCCTGCGCGGCCGCCCTGGTACGCGGCGGCCTCAACGTCATGTCCTTCGCCGGCAACCACACCTCCGACATGGGACCCGACGCCATCGCCGACACCCTGAAGGCCGCCGAAGATCACGGCCTCATCCTCATGGGCGCCGGCATGAACATCGCCCAGGCCCGCGATCCCGCCATCGTCGAGCTCAAAGGCACGAAGATCGGCTTCCTGGCCTACGCCTCCGTGGTCCCCGAGGACGGCGAGGCCCGCGCTGACAAGCCCGGTATGGCGCCGGTACGCGCCACCACCCGCTACGAGAAGATCGACTGGCAGCCCGGCTCGCCGCCCAGGGTGATCAGCGAGGCCCTGCCCGATGAGCTCGCGGCCATGGTCCACGACATCGAGAAGCTGCGCCCCCAGGTCGACGTCCTGGCCGTTTCGTTCCACTGGGGCATCCACTTCGAGCCCGCCACCGTCGCCATGTACCAGCGCGAGATCGGTCACGCCGCCGTCGACGCCGGCGCCGACATCATCCTCGGCCACCACGCGCACATCCTCAAGCCGATCGAGGTCTACAAGGGCAAGGCCATCATCTACTCGATGGGCAACTTCGTCTTCGATTGCTCCTACTCGCGCATGTCGAAGTGGAACATCGTCGATCACTACGGCGTCGTCATGGACCCGGAGATCCCGGCCTACGGCATGCCCTACGACTCGCAGAAGACGATGATCGTCAAATGCCTCATCGCCGATAAGCAGATCAAGCGCGTCGGCTTCGTGCCCTGCTGGATGAACAAGAAGGTGCAGCCGGAGCCGTTGCCAGCATCCGACCCGCGCAGCGATGACGTCATGCGCTACATGGACTGGATGTGCAAGTCGCAGCGCATGCCCACGACCTTCCACCGCGAGGGCGACGAGATCGTCATCGACCTCAACTAACTCCGAAGTTCCCGAGACCCTTCGACTGGAATTGGAGCACCGATGCCGGCTGGAATGCCTTCCTACACCACAACTGAAGAAGCCATCGAGATCGCGCGCGAGCTCATCCCCATGCTGCGCTCACGCGTCGGCCTGGCCGACGAGCTGCGCCGCCTGCCCGACGAGAACGTGCAGGAGCTGCGCGAGAGCGGCCTCATTGCTCTCGAAACGCCTCGGCGCTGGGGCGGTCCCGAGCTCAGCCTCGATGCCCTGCTCGAGGTCACGGCCACCCTCGCCGAGGGCTGCTCCGCCACCGGTTGGGTTTACGCGCTCTGGGCCTCGCACATGTGGCTCATCGCCCAGTTCCCGGAGCACGTCCAGGCCATGGTCTTCGAAGACCCCGCCGCGCGCGTCTCGTCCGTAGTCAACACGGTCGGCGAAGCCCAGCGCGTCGATGGCGGCTTCGTCTGGTCCGGCAAGGGCTTCTTCTCCAGCGGCGTCGACCACTGCACCTGGCTCACCGCCGCCCTAGACGTGCCCGTCGAGCCCGACGGTCCGCCCGAGCGTCACTGGATGCTGCTGCGCCGCTCCGACTTCGTCATCGAGGACGACTGGTTCACGGTCGGCCTCCAGGGCACCGGCAGCAAGTCGATCAAGATCGAAAACGTCTTCATCCCCGACGAGCGCATCGTCAACTCACGGCAGCTCTCCAACGGCGAAGGCATCGGCGCCGAGCTGCACCGCTCGCCCCTCTACTGCGCCGCCATGGACTTCACCTTCAGCCTGCCGCTGCCCGGCGCCGAGCTCGGCATCGCCAAGGCCGCCGTGCATGCCTTCGAGGAGCGTTGCCGCTCCCGGCTCGCCTCGGCCAACCCGCGTCTCCAGGCCGAGCAGGCCGCCACCCTGACCCGCCTCGCGCGCGCCGACGCCGAAGTCGATGCCGCCCGCGCCCTCCTGGTCTCGGACGCGAAGCGCTTCTGCAGCATGCCGGCGCAGGAAGCGACAGCCCTCGACCGCGCGCGCTGCCGCCGCGACGTCTCCTTCGCCACCCAGCTCTGTCGCGAGGCCGTCAACAGCCTCTACGAAGCCAGCGGCGGCAGTGGCGTCTACCTCAAGTCGGACCTGCAGCGACTCTGGCGCGACGCCAACGTCGCCGCGGCGCACCACGGCCTCATGTGGGACTTCCACGGTCTCGCCTACGGCCGCCTCGCCTCCGGCCTCTCCCCGATGCCAGACCCCGCCGGCCTCTAACCTGCCTCCCACTCGGCATCGTATCTAGCTTCGCAAGCAGTGCCATCCTCCCGACCAAAGGCAACCAACCGCTCAATACAAACCGATGGCGAAGCCAAGCTGTCATTCCGAGCGCAGCCGAGGAATCGCCGCAATACCACGGTCCGTTGGCTCGACACTGCCGGCCTTCTCACACAACCTCAACGCCACCGAAAACCGCTACGCCGCGAGCACGTCGGCGGCCCCGACAACTCCTATCCGGCTCGCCCATGAGGCCGAATCGTCACGCACCCGCCCTGAGTGAACGCCCCCCGGCGGCTACGTCCGAACGCATCCTGACGCACGAACCGGACCACCGACGCTGCGGTGATTCCTCGGCTTCGCTCGGAATGACAAACCCTCCTCTCCCTCGGGGAGAGGCGAGACTCAGACACGCCGCCAGCGTCCACCCTCGCGGTGAGGGCAATCGCCCCGAGCCCAAGGAACAGCCGGCGTCTTCCCGCCAACACCCGTGCCCTTTGCTCGTTTGCTCGTTTGCCGGTTTGCCTCTGGTCTCGTTGACGGCCTAGCAGCTCGAAGCGCCTACCCTTTGCCGTTTGCCCTTGCCACCCAAAGAAGCGGCCCCGGTTGCCCGGAGCCGCTTCTACTACTAATTACGTGACGAAGGCCAGCTGGGTCGGGCCGTACCTTATCCTCCACCGGCGGGCTGACCCACCGTACCTCCCATTGCGCCGCCGTTCCGATAAGGCTCGGCGTCTGCCTGGTACCCCAGAACACCCATCTCCGGAATATCCAGACCTTCGAGCTCGGTCTCGGCATCGACTCGCATACCGAAGATTGAGTGGTAGAGCTTGAAGAAGAGATAAGACACACCGAACGCCCAGGCGAACGCCACCAGTGCGCCGATGATCTGCGCTGCGAACTGACCCACGTCACCGTAGAGCAGGCCCTTCGCCGATAGACCGTTGAAGTTCGCCGTACCGTCGGCGAAGATGCCCAGCGCGATCTGACCCCACATACCGTTGACGCCGTGCACCGAGATGGCGCCCACCGGGTCGTCGATGTGCAGCACCGTGTCGATGAACGCAACCGAGACGCAGACCAGTACGCCCGCGATTCCGCCGATGATCACCGATCCCATTGGGCTCACGTAACCACTGGGGGCCGTAATCGCGACGAGGCCGGCCAGCAAACCGTTCGCCATCATGCCCGGGTCCGGCTTCTTCGAAGAAGAAATGAACCACATGTAGAACATTGCTGCCATCGCACCGGTAGCCGATGCGAGCATCGTGTTCACCGCGATTACGCCGATGCGCAGGTTGCCAAGGCCCGATGCACCCAGCGTGCTACCGGGGTTGAAGCCGAACCAGCCGAACGCCAGGATGAACGTTCCCAGCAGTCCCAGCACAATGTTGTGTCCCGGGATCGAGTTGCTGCTCCCATCCCTGTTGTACTTACCGAGGCGTGGCCCCAGGACCATCGCGCCTGCCAGCGCCGTCCAACCGCCGATTGCGTGCACCACGCCGCTACCGGCGAAGTCCAGATAGCCGTTACCAAGACCCTGACTACCGAGTTGCGACAGCCAGCCGCCACCCCAGGCCCAGTTGCCGAAGATCGGGTAGATCACACCGGCGATCAGCGGCGTGTACGCCAGGAAGGCGGTCCACTTCCAGCGCTCGCACATCGAACCCGTAGGGATCGTTGCCGTCGTGTCCATGAACACCATCTGGAACAGGAACAGGACCGCAACGCCGACGTCGTAACCGGGGCCGATCAGGAAGAAGCCCTTGTGACCGATGAGTCCCCAGGACGTACTGCCGATCTTGATCGTCAGCTCGCTATTTAACGTGCCGAGGCCTCCCAGGTTGGGAACACCGGCCTTACCGATCCCGCCAAACTGGAACGCGAAACCGCACACCCAGTAGAAGAACATTCCCAGGCCGTACACCATGAAGTTCATCGCCATGGTGTGGCCCGCGTTCTTCGCTCGGGAGAAACCAGTCTCCACCAGCGCGAAGCCCGCCTGCATGAACATGACCAGGTAGCCCGTCACCAGCACCCACACGAAGTTGATGCCCAGACGGTTCTCGTTCACCCAGTCGGCCAGCTTCACCGCGAACGGCTCGTTCTTTTGCGCCGCTGTGAAGTCGTCCTGCGTTAGTTGACCGGGGGGCAGATCGACCAGGTTCGTACCGTTACCTGTTTCGTTGCCCGAACGGTCCGCGCATGCCTGAGTCGTCGGATCACACGCCGCATACGCCTTATGCGATCCCCCTGGATTGACCAGAACAATTGACACCCCTACCAGGGCGGCTGCCAAAAATAGCAACAACCGCGGCGAGAGCCTCCTTAACACTGATGCCACCGATACCTCCTTGACTGCGAGGACTCCCGCCCTCATCTCGTAGTCGCCTCCCTGGCCTTTGCCTGGATTGTTTGACTGGCCTTTGCTTCCGACAGATGCCGGCGCAGGACAGGAAGTGCCTGTTTCTGGTGGTCGGGGAGCAGATAGAGGTGCAGCGGCCGCGAACCGTCACGCCCGTTCAGCGTGATCCGGCGCTTCTCGCAGCTGAAGGACGAAAAGTCCTTCCAGGGCCGATACACCACGTTGTTCAGTCCGACTCCCTCGGACGTCATCAAGATCCGCACCGGCATGGTCAGGATTCCCAGCGCCACCGCCACGACTACCAGCTCGATCACCGGTGCGATCAACCCGGTGACCGCCATAAGCAGCAGCACGCCGCCGACCGCGTAGACGTTGACGCGCTGCATCAGCGCCTTCTCCGGCAACGACATGTGTAGCGTCTGGGTCACCTTGCCGCCGACCTTCGTGCCGAGCGGCATGTACACCCGCATCAGCATCACGACGAGCATCAACGCGAACAGAATTAGTTCTGGCATATCCCCGCCTCCTTCTTATTGGGCTCGCGCCGGCACGTCCGTGCCTTGCTTGCCGATCAACTTCAGCCACTTCGGCCGCGACGGTAACGAGCTCACGTGCGTAAAGTTGCCCTTCGCTCGCTCGCGCAGGATCCGGTCCAGCTCCTGCACCCGAAGCAGCTGCCCCACGTCGCCGGGCGGCACCACCGCTCGCGCGACTCTTGCGTCTTCCATCGCCTGCTGCGGCATACCGATGCGCCCGTAGAGCTGAGCCCGCAGCATGCGCAGCGCGTAGTCTCGCGGCGCCGCCTCGACCGCCTCGTTCATCTCCGCCATCGCGTCCTGCACCTTGCCCTCGGCCAGCAGCGCCTCGATGCGCCGGTCGATCTGCGAGTGCACCGGCTCACCGAAGTACGGCTGGACCTCGGAGTGAGGCATCGCGTGTACGTCCGCGCGCGCGGTGCCGCACGCCGGGCAGAACTGCCACGCCCCCTTCATCTCCGTCCCGCAGGACGTACAGAACACCGAAGCTATGTGTCCGTTTGTTTCAGGCATGCTGCTGCTTCCTCTCTCGCGTGATCAGCAGGCCGTAGCCGCGTCCGCGCACTGTCTCGATCGCGTAGGGTTTCGAGCGGATGATCTTGGTGCGAAGCCGGTGCACCAGCACCGCCAGGTGCCGCAAGGCGCCGTGGTCCGATTTGCCAAGCACGCCGTTGCTCCAGAACTGGTACGGCAACACACGGCCGGGGTTCTTGAAGAACAGCTGCAGCAGCTCCAGCTCGTAGTACGTCAGGTCTACGGGCTCTCCGTCGATCGTCAGACGGTACGTATTCAGGTCCAACGACATATTGCCCAGCGAGTCGATGCGAGACTCCGTCCCTCCGGACGTCAGCCTCTGCTTCGTCCAGGCCAGGAAGCATTGCGTTCATGTCTTCCTCCTGCACTACCCGGCGAGCGTAGGTTTGCGGTGTTACGCGAAAGTGACGCTTGTTTTACTGCGTATAAGGAAGAAATAAGGATTGGCGCCATAAGAAGCGCGGCAAAATTTGTAACCGGCCAGTAACCTTCGGCCCGCTACAATCGATAGCAAGGGGACTCGATGCGCCTTCAGAGGTTCTCGATCGAGGATGTAGCTTTGTTCCGCAAGGCCGCGCTGATCGGCGCGGGCGGCCTCGCCGTTGCGCTCGTCCTGCTCTCGGCCTTTGGCGTCACCATTCGGCCGCTCAACGCCGGCCTTGTCTTCTTGCTGTTCACGCTCGGCGTTTCCGCCACCTTCGGCCTCGTTGCCGGCCTGCTCGTTGCCGTGGCCAGCAACATCGTCATGTCCTACTTCTTCCTCGCTCCCGTGCACGACTGGTGGGTCTCGGACCCGCAGCACATGGGAGCGCTCGCGGTGTTCGTCGTCGTTTCCGCCATCGGTAGCTCCATGCTCGCGACCGCCCGCGTCCACGCCGACGAGGCCGAGCAGGGTCGCGCCAAAGCCGAAGCCCTGCTCCAGCTCAACCGCGTCATGATCGATCAGCCGGACCCCTTCTCCGCGGTACAGGCCCTTTGCCGTCAGCTCCAGGACGCCTTCGGCCTGCTCGGCGTCGCCGTGCTCGTGCGCCAGGCCGACGCCTGGACCGTCCTCGCCGCCAGCGACGATCACGCTCTTCGCGCCCCAACGCGCGAAGAAGCGATGCTGGCGGAAAGCGCCGCCGAACGCAGGCCGCTCACCTCAGACTCCGAACCCGGCTCCAGTGCCTCCCGCCGCGTCCGCAAGGTGCCGCTGCCTCAGACCCGGGCCCGCGGCGGCCCGCCGTCACGCACCTCGATGCTGCCCCTGTTCATGAGCGACGCCCTGCTCGGCACCCTGCGTCTCGATTCCCCGGACGACGCGTCGGCCGCCGAGCCGGAGCCGCAGCTCCTCAGCGCCTACGCCGGTGAAGCCGCGCTCGCACTGCACCGCCTCGAGCTCGCCCGCTCCGCCGGCCAGGCCGAAGCGCTGCGCCAGGCCGACGAGGTCAAAACCGCCATCCTCTCCTCTATCGCCCACGACCTCAAGACGCCGCTCGCCACGATCAAGACGTCGATCTCCAGCCTCCTCGACGAGAGCGTCGCCTGGTCTCAGACCAACCGCCGCTCCTTCCTCGAATCCATCGGCGACGAAACCGACCGTCTCAACAAGACGATCAGCGCTCTGCTCGACCTCAACCGCCTCGAGTCCGGCGCCGTGCGGCCCATCCTGCGCACCGAGTCCCTCGATCAGCTCGTCGAAGACGCCATCGAGCAGGCTTCCGGAGCCCTCAAGTCGCGCAACCTCGTGGTCGACGTCGCGTCGCTCAACGTGCGCACCGACGGCTCGTTGATCCGCCACGCCCTCGCCAACCTGCTTGAGAACGCAGCCCTCCACTCGCGTCCCGATGGCGAAATCCGGGTCGGCGGCGTGCTAACCTCAAATGACGTGCAACTCACAGTTGAGGACCAGGGGCCTGGCATCGACCGCGAAGATCTGCCGTTTGTCTTTCATCGCTTCTACAAAGGCAAAGGCCGCGGCCGCGCCACGTCAGGAGGTACAGGACTCGGACTCGCCATCGTCAAAGGCTTCGTAACGGCCTGCGGTGGCTCCGTCGAAGTTGAGAGCTCGCGCTTTCGCACGCGCTTCACAATTCATTTACCCGTGGGAGAGGTGGTGCCGGTATGAGTGGGGAACGGGTTCAGGTCATCGACGACGAAGATCGCTTTCGCCAGACCCTCGCGGTTTCGCTCGAAGGACGCGGCTACAGCGTCAAGGAGAGTCCTACCGGCAACGACGCAATAACCGATTTTCGGCTGTTTCATCCCGACCTCGTCCTGCTCGACCTCATGCTGCCCGACATCGACGGCGTCAGCGTTTGCCGCGAGCTGCGCCGCGATTCCGAGGTCGCGATCATCGTCCTCTCCGTCATGGGCGACGAGATCACGAAGGTCCGCGCCCTGGACGAAGGCGCCGACGATTACCTGACCAAGCCCTTCGGTTCTGACGAGCTGCTCGCCCGCATTCGAGCCGCCCTGCGCCGCTCCGGCGCCGGCCCCGTCGACGCCACGCTCGTCGCCGGCCCGCTCAACCTCGATCCCATCTCACGCCTCGTCCATCTCGATGGCGAAGAGCTGCATCTCACGCCCACCGAGTTCAACCTGCTACGCATGCTCATGACCAACGCCGGACGCGTCGTGCGTCACCCTGCCATCCTCACCGAGGTCTGGGGCGAGGAGTACATCGAGGACACCGCCATCCTGCGCACCTATATCAACCAGTTGCGCCACAAGCTGCACGACGAGCCGCTCCGCCCGCGATTCATCCGCACCGAGCCCGGCGTCGGCTACCGCTTCATGCTCCAGGACAGCTGAGCCCTCAGCGCACGCCAGCCAGCTGGTCTCATGGGTACGATCAGTTAACCGTGCTGATTGACTGTCATGCTAACTTTCTGTTTGAACGTTATATGGTCTGGCTTTAAGACTTCTCTAACAAACTCAGAGGCCCGTCTGCATAGGATTGGGCCGGAGGAAGCAGAAGATTGGAACAGTCGCTGGCAGACGCCAGGAAGCAGCGGCTCATGTTGCCGGGTCACTCCGGCTCTCGGCGTCTCTCCCCAATCGAAATCATCTTTCTCATGGCAATTCTCGCCGTCACCGCCTACATCGGCTATCGCATCTACGCCAGCGTCAGCAATCTCAGCGCCACGCCCGCAGCTCCCAATACCTACCTGCCCGCCTTCACCTTCACGCTGACCAGCAGCGCCAGCAGCACCGGTAGCGTAGTCGCAGGTCAGCAGGCCGATCTCAACTTCGGCGCCCCCGGCAAAGTCGCCGACGTCTCCGTTGCCCTCGGCGATGACGTCAAGGCCGGTCAGGTGCTCGCCAAGCTCGACGACACCGATCTCCAGTCAGCCCTGCGCGCCGCCCAGTCCTCGCTCGCTGCGGCGCAGGCCAGGCTCGCCGCCGCCACCGAGCCACCGACCGACTCTCAGGTCGCCAACGCCAAGCAAGCCGTCGCCAACGCCACCAACCAACTCGCGACGGCCCAGGATAACCTCACCACCCTCCAGGGCGGCCCTCAATCGACCGCCATCTCTTCGGGACAGCAGAGCGTCCTCTCCGCCCAAAACGCCTTTCAGTCCGCCAATGACGCCCTGACCAAGGCCCAAAATGCGGTAGTCACGGACCAGACCAGCCTTGCGACAGCCCAGCAAAACGCCAGCCAGGCCTTCGATGCCCTGCCGGCGCTCTACTCCGACCTCGAAAGCGACGATTGCGCGCCGTTCGCCGCTTATTTCGCTCCACCGTCAGCATCAGTCCTGAACCTGCAATCCGCTCCGACCCTTACCAAGCAGCAGGCCAACGAGTGTGATCAGCATTATTCGACGGGACCATCCGGTAGCTCCGGGTCTTCCGGT
Source organism: uncultured Chloroflexia bacterium (assembly GCA_963732945.1). GTDB lineage: Bacteria > Chloroflexota > Dehalococcoidia > DSTF01 > WHTK01 > WHTK01. The sequence continues at coordinate 13,269 of CAVTBL010000004.1, read as the reverse complement.
TCCAGCGGTGTATCAAGTCAATCGGCCAGCAGCATCTACAACAGTGACGCGAACTCGTACAACGCCGCGGTCAGCAAGTACAACACAGCCGCCTCATCGGTCGTCACGGCGCAGAACGCCCTGATCACCGACACCAACTCCCTCAACAACGGCAACCTGCAGCGCTCGATTCAGAGCGCTCAGATCGCCCTCACCACCGCCCAGCAGAACCTCACGACCACTCTGGCCGGCCCGACCGGCGGCGACCTCGCGAGCGCCCAGCGCAGCGTCGATGCCGCACAGGCATCGCTCGATTCCGCCAACGCCAATTACAAAGCGTTGTTCGACCCGCCGACCCAGGACGTTATTCTGCCGCTGCAAAACGCCATCGACACCGCCCAGAACGGCGTGGACACCGCGCAGCTCAACATCGACAACGCCACCATCACGGCGCCCTTCGATGGCGTCGTCAGCGTCCTCAACGTCGCCAAGGGCAACCAGGTCGCGGCCACCACCGTCGCCATCTCCGTCGTCAACCCGAACATCGTCAGCATCCAGGGCAACGTCGATCAAAGCAGCGTCTCCGAACTCAAGGTCGGTCAGAACGCTACCGTCACCTTTGATGCGCTGACCGGCTACACCTACCGTGCCACGGTCGCGGGAATCGGCCTTGTACCGACCGTGACTCAGGGCGTCGTCACCTACCCCGTGAGCTTCACGCTCGACACCACTAACCTGCAGAATGGCGCGCCCATCCCGTCGCCCGGCATGACTGCCTCGATTACCGTCACCACCTCGACCACTCCCAACGCCCTCGTCGTGCCGTCGCGCGCGGTGAAGACCGCCGGCCGTAACCGCACCGTGGTCGTCCACACCGCCGCCGGCGATGAGACGCGGACCGTCACCATCGGCACCACTAACGGCACCCTGACTCAGATCCTCAGTGGCCTCACCGCCGGCGAGCAGGTACTGGTCGCCTCGGCGGCCACCTCCACGAGCACGACCACCGGCACAACCGGCGCCCGGACCACCACGTTCGGCGGTGGCGGCGGCCCCGTCATCGTCGGTGGTGGTGGTGGTGGCTTCGGTGGTGGCGGAGGTGCAGGTGGCGGTCGCTAGCACCGCGCCACCGCCATGATCGAGCTAACAGGCATCAAGAAGATTTACGACCTGGGTGAACACGAAGTTGCCGCCCTCGCTGGCGTCGATCTGACAATCGACGACGGTGAGTTCGTCGCCATCGTCGGCGCCTCCGGCTCCGGCAAATCGACCATGATGAACATCCTCGGCTGCCTCGATCAGCCCACCGAAGGCGTGTACCGCATCGATGGCGTCCCCGTAAGCAACATGACCGAGGACGAGCTCGCCTTCGTACGCAACCGCGCCATCGGCTTCGTCTTCCAGAACTACAACCTGCTGCCTCGCATGCCGGCCGTTAAGCAGGTCGAATTGCCGCTCGTCTACCGTGGCGTCCAGGGCCGAACGACTCTCGCCATCGAGGCCCTGCAGAGCGTCGGCCTCGGCGACCGTCTCTACCACAAGCCCACCGAAATGTCCGGTGGCCAGCAGCAGCGTGTCGCCATCGCCCGCGCTCTTGTCACCGACCCATCGCTGATCCTCGCCGACGAGCCGACCGGTAACCTCGATAGCAGGACCAGCCTCGAGATCATCGCCATCTTTCAGCACCTCAACCGCGAGCGCGGTATCACCGTGATCTACGTGACCCACGAGTCCGACATCGCCGAGCACGCCAACCGCATCATCCACATGCGAGACGGCCACGTCGTCGATGACGTCATGGTGGCGGAGCCGCTCTGGGCGCCCGATGAGCTGGAGACGCTCGCACCCACCATTCCTGCCCTGCTCGAAAAGGCCGCGGCGGGCACTGAGGCAAAGTCATGAGCTTCGCAGATGCCATCCAGGTCGCCATCGAAGCGCTGTTCGCCAACAAGCTGCGCGCCGCCCTCACCATGCTCGGCATCGTCATCGGCGTCGGTGCCGTGATCGCGCTCATGGCCGTCGGCCAGGGCTCCCAGAAGGCCGTCACCGACCAGATCGAAGGCCTCGGCTCCAACCTGCTCTTCGTCCGGCCCGGCGCCTCCACCTCCGGCGGTGTTTCCCAGGGCGCCGGTTCGGCTCAGACGCTGACCAGCGAAGATTCCGACGCCATTCTCCAGAACGTCCCCAACGTTGTGGCCGTGGCGCCGCAGGTCAGCTTCGGCCTGCAGATCAGCGCCAACGGCACCAACACCTTCACTCCGGCTCTCGGTATCACATCGGACTACGCCACCGCCTACGACCTCACGCCCGCCGAAGGCAGCTTCATCTCCCAGACTGACAACGACCAGAAATCGCGTGTAGTCGTACTCGGCGCGACCGTTGCTCAAACTCTTTTCCCCAACGGCGACGCTATCGATCAACAGGTCAGGCTCGGTCTTGGCCGGCTAGTCGTATACGCCAAAGTCGAGGGAGTGCTGCAGGCCAAGGGCGGCAACTCGTCGTCCAGCCTCGATAACCAGATTTTCCTGCCCTTGACCACCGTCCAGACGCAGCTTCAGTCCTTCCGCGGCGGCGGCTCCAGCGCCACGCGTGTCAGCCAGATCACCGTCAAGGTCGACTCGAAGAATCACGTAAACAGCGTCAAGGACGCACTCACGACATTTCTGGAGGGGCAACACCAGGTCGCCCAACCAGACTTCACCGTGGAGAGCCAGGAAGACATCGCCGCCACGGTCAACCAGGTCAGCCAGACCATGACCGTGCTGCTCGGCTCCATCGCCGGCATCTCGCTCGTCGTCGGCGGCATCGGCATCATGAACATCATGCTCGTCTCCGTCACGGAGCGAACGCGTGAGATCGGCATCCGCAAGGCCGTCGGCGCCCGCGAGAGCGACATCCTCATGCAGTTCCTCACGGAGGCGCTTACCGTCACCGTGCTTGGCGGGCTGATCGGTGTCGCCGGCGGCATCGGCGTCGCGCGATTCCTCGACGGCCGCAGCATCGCCGGCCTCGGCTCCAACGTACAGACCGTCATCTCATGGAACTCCGTGATCATCGCCTTTGCCGTCTCCGCGGCAATCGGTGTGTTCTTTGGTCTCTACCCGGCGCGACGCGCCGCCAAGCTGCGCCCCATCGAAGCGCTGCGTTACGAATAGAACTCTGGAGGACACTCAATGGCCGGACTGACCATCGACTTTCGTAAGGCGGCGATAGCGCTGGCCATCATAGGCGCCATCCTCGGCGTGGCCTTCGGCGTCGGCGTCGCCTACGGACGCGGCAGCCCCAAGACCGTCGATTCCGGCATGAGCCAGGCGCAGATCCAGCAGCTGCTCGGCCTATCGGGTGGCGGCGGCGGCGGGGGTGGCTTCACCGGCGGAGGTGGTGGCGCCGCAGCCCTCACAAACCTCTTCGGCGGCGGCACGGCCGGCGTCATCACCGCCCTCACCAACACCACCATCACCATCGAAACCCGCCAGGGCACCCACACCGTCAACCTCAGCCCGACCACGACAGTCCAGACCTACGCCAAGACCGACCCCGCAGCCCTCAAGGCCGGTGACCCCATCATCGTCACCGGCGAAACCGCCGCCGATGGCTCCATCGCCGCCACCGCCGTCAGCCAGCTCCCCGACGAGCTCAAAACGCTCGCGTCCGGTACCGGCGGTGCCAACGGCGCAACTGGTGCAACGGGCGCAACTGGTGCGACCGGCGCAACCGGCGGTGGCCGCAATTTCCGCAGCGGTGCGACCGGCGCAACCGGACCCACTGGCGCGACCGCCCCCGCAGTGGCAACCGGACCCACCGGCGCGACCGGCGCCCGCTAACCCGAGCGCCACCGCTCAGCCAAACGAAAAGGGTCCGGCGTATACCACCGGACCCTTCTTTGCGCGGTTTGGTCTTTGCTTGTTTGCTTGTTTGCCGTTACTGCGCTAGCAACGTTGGCATGCGCTCGGGAATCTGCGCCGCCAGCGCCTTCGCACGCGCCCTGGCGATCGCCTCCTCCTCTGTATCGCCCACCGCGTTCTCGCGATGGATCCGGAACACCTCCGGGTGGAACGGCCCCTCCGGTTCGACGCCCTGCTGCATCTCCTTCGCTGCCTTCAGCAGCCGCTGCCGCACGTGGATGATCATGTAGTCGGCCGAGACCAGGTGCTCGTATTCGCGCTTCGCAATCGGCCCCCACTGAGCCTCGATCAGCGCGATGTCCTGCAGCGGGAACGTCTTGATCCCCGAGTACGAGAACGTCTTCTGCGCCAGCCGGTCGATCAGGTAGTCGTTCTGCAGGTTCGCCTTCGGCATCCAAGTTCCCGGGATCAGCTCCGGGTGGCTAAAACCGCCGTTCTTGTACTCAGAAAGCTGGTCATCCGTTATCGGCTCCCAGCTCCAGCGCAGCCGGTAGAACATCAGGCTCTCGTTGTCGATCGGGATGCGCATGTTGCTCGAGAAGTGACCCTGGAACGCGATGCCCGCCGTGCAGAAGATCGGCATCCACCACGTTGCACCGACGCTGGCCGCGATCTTGCCGTCCGGCTGCTCTGCCACCTGTACCGCCAGCATCGCCTGCTCGAAGTCCTCGAGCTTCGCGTTCACGCCGGCGCCGCGCTGGCCCGGCAGGTTCGGCGCGTCGGCGCGGATGCGGCGGTTACCCACCGTCGTCGGGAACGGCTCGTCCGCCGGCACCGGCATCGAGAAGATGTTCTGCTGCGATCCGGCCGCGCGCAGCTCGTCGACCATCGCCGGCTGCAGCGTGCTGTGCAGGAAACGGGCGTGGCTCGGGTCGTAGTCGCCCTCCATCGCCTGAAGGTAGTTGCACTGCTCCACGAACTTCGTCACGTAGCGGTGGCTCTTCGGCAGCTTCGTCCACTCGAACTCTGGGAACGGCGGCCGCTTCTCGGCCGGTCCCATGTAGGCCCAGATCAGGTCGCCCTTGTCCTCGCAGGGATACGCCTTGATCTGCACCTTCTCTTTGTATGTGTTGCCCTCGACGGTGTTCGGCAGGTCCACGCATTGGCCCGTCGTGTCGAACTTCCAGCCGTGGTAGATGCAGCGCAGACCCTCTTCCTCGTTGCGGCCGAAGAACATCGGCGCGCCGCGATGAGGACAGTACGCATCGACAAGCCCCACGTTACCCTTCGAATCTCGAAACGCGATCAGGTCCTCGCCCAGCACCCTCACACGCAGAGGCACGCAGTCCGGACCCGGCAGCTCTTCCGAAAGCGCCACCGGCATCCAGTAGCGACGGAACAGCTCGCCCATTGGCGTTCCCCTGTTCGTATTCGTGACCAGTTCGTTGTCTTCAGGAGCGAGCATGCCGAACGACCTCCGTAGTGAAAATGAATGACGCTAAATTAGGCGCTCTCGCCGAAATTAGCAATATGAAGCATTCATAACTTAAGCATCTCTTTGCAGCCCCGAACATCGCTCCCGGGCGAGCGCGTCCTGGCGCGCCTCGAGAACGCTAAGCTACCCTCTCTCTCCGCTGGCGGGGAGAGGGACTGAGGGAGAGGGGTTAACCGCCCTCTATGCCTGTGCCTATGCCCTACGGGTCACGGCCCCACCGGCGCCGACAACAACGAATCGCCCACCACCACGTACAAATGCCCGCCGTCCGGCGCCACCGAGATCGCCCGCAGGTCCGTGAAGCCGTTGCTCACGTACTGCCGGTGGAACGTCCCGTCCTTTCCCGCCACCACGATGCGCTTGTTGCCCGAGTCCGCTATGTACACCTCGTTCGCCGCCGACGCCGCCGCGATATCTATCGCCGCGCCGATCGGCCGGTCGATGCCGCCCAGGCCGAAGTCGGCCGCCGCGCCGTTGCTGAACCGCCCCGTCTTGCCGTCCTTGTAGATAACGAAGATGTCGCCGTCCACCGCAAAGCCCACCGCATTCGCCAGGTTCGTCTCTCGCGTCAGCAGCGACGCCGGCTCGCTGTCGAAGCCCTGGGCCGCCGGCAAATAGCGGTGCACCTGGCTGCCGCCGGCGTCCAGCACGTAGAAGTTGCCGTCGTACGCCGCGATGCCGTCCACCGTCGTCCACGTGTTCGTCTTGCGAATCGGCAGCGGGTCCGGCTGCGTCGCACCCACCGGCAGCTCGTACAGCTTGCGTTCCTGGTCGAGGATCAGCAGTCGCCCCGTCTGCTCGTCTCCATCCCACGTCACGAACAGCGGTGCCTTTGCCGGCGCACCACCGTACGTCTGGCCCTGCTGATACACCACCGTCGCCTGCCCCGACCCGTCGACAGGCACCGCGATCACCCGACCGCCCTTCGTGTCGACCATGTACGCCTCGCCGGCGTGCACGGTCAGCCCCGAGATCGAGATGTCGCCGGTGATCTGACTGCTCAGTGAAGTCACCGTCGTCATCGGGTCCAGGTTCACCACCGCATCCATCGTCGTCAGCTCGCCCGCCGCCTGGTCGCGTAGCTGGACCGCCGTCGCGTTCGTCGGCTCGATACGCAGCGCTTCCGTCGTCAGCCGCCGCGTCTCCTCCAGGCTGAAGCGTTTGTCCGCCGGGTTCTTCGCCGTCTGCGAAGTCTGGTAGCTCGCGATCGCGCTGTTCACCAGCTGCGTCAGCTTCTCGCCGCGATTCTGCCGCACCAGCCCCGGCACGAACGCCACCAGGATCAGCAGCACCGCCACCACCGCGCCGATCTGAATCAGGCGCCAGTCGCCGAAGTTCACCGAGAACCTGTGCGACTGCCCGGTAGTCTTGACGTACTCGCCCCGTCCGATTGACCCCTCGCCCCGCAGCCTCACGATCGTCTTCGAAATGTCGATCGGCCGCGGGATCGTCAGCACCCCGCCCGCCTCCGGCTCCTCGATCGCCATCAGCGGGTCCTCGCGCGTCACCCGCGGCGTGATCGCGCCCGTTACCGGCAGGATCTCCCGTTCGGGCGCCGGCTCTCGAACCGCCTGGCTCTCCTCATCTAACCCGCTGGCCGGCGACGGATCTTCGTCCGTCTCGGCGCAGCTGATCGCGAACAGCGCGAAGTTCGGCATGTCGCGCGTCAGCAGGTACAGTTCCGGCAGCGCCTCCTCCGTACCGCGCCCCAGCATCTCTTCCAGCGCTTCTCCCGTCAGAATTGTCTCCAGCGACCCCGATGCCGCCAGCACGATGTCGCCCGCCGACAGCTCGATACGCCGCATCGCCGGCTCCACCTCACCCTCGCCCAGCGGCCCCGCCGCCTGCTCGTCCGGCTGCAGCCGCTGCAGGCGACCGTTATGCAGCCAGAACGCCAGGCTCGGCCCCACCTGCCCCACGTACGCCGTGTTCCCCGAGACCAGCGCCGCCGTAATCCCGATCGCGACCTGATCCCGAGGCAGGCTGCGTCGATTCCAGTCGAGCAGCGTCGTGTGCGTCTCGCGCAGCGCCCGCGCCAGACCGCCCGTCAGCGAAAGACGGTCCGCCAGGAAAAGCTTGCCGATGTTATCTAAGGACTGGCTGCCGAGGTCCTCGCCGCGGCCGCCGCCCGGCTCGTGCAGCACGTGCAGGTCCACGTCCGTCTCGTCCAGGCGCCGGCGCTGGAAGCTGCGCAGACGGCCGCCCTCTTCCGTGACGCGTCCGTGGTCAACGACGAACCGCGCAACCCAGGTATGCAGTGCCATCGGCTCTCCGTGGCAGCCTGTCGCTGCTAGGTGGTTTAGCTGCCGCGAGCGACGGAATCAGTTGTTCGTGCGGCCGAATTCAAATCGGAACCATGCTCGACGCCCCAGCCCGCCCCGCCGGCGCCGAATCGGCCACCCGATTATACCAACGCATCTCCCGCCACCGAGCGCCACCCGAATCGCCCGGCCACCAGGAGGCGTCAATCAGCAGCAATCTCGCACGCAGACTCCCCTGGCCTGAGCCTCAATCTCCCGACGTCACCCCTCTCCCGAGATCCCTCTCCCCCAGATCCCTCTCTCTCGAAGTCCCCTCTCCCGGGGGAGAGGGTTAGGGTGAGGGGATAGATCACCTCTCGTTATCGAGGACGTTTCATTCGCCAGGGACTCAACGCAGCCGTTGGCGCAGTTCGCCCCGACAACGCCAGGCTTCCGCCATCCCAGCACTGGGAGATGGGGCGCAGGGCGAGGGGTCTGCTCCCTTCGCACCTCCAAACGAACACCGCAGCGAGCCCACGTCCAGCCCTCATCGTCCTCAGTCCCTCGCCTCGCAAGGAGCGGGACGCGCGGCAGCGAGGCAGAGGTCGCCCCATCGCCTTCAGCCCTTCGACCCCCTAAACTAGAACCGACCGACCCGTCGGTCGGTTTAGGAGCACCACATGACGCAGCACTCCCGGCCAGGAACGCTCGCGCGACCGCCAGCGCCGCATCCTCGACGCCGCGCTCTCCGTCTTCTCCCGCCGCGGCTACCGTGAAGCCAGCGTCGACGAAATCGCCGAGGCCGCCGACACCTCCAAGGGCGGCGTCTACTTCCACTTCCCCGGCAAGCAGGTCCTGTTCCGCGCCCTGCTCGACGTCTCCGCCAAACGCCTGCTCGACCACGTCGAGACCGCCATCGCCCGCGAAACCGACCCCGTCGCCAGGGCCGACGCCGCTCTGCTCACCGTCCTGCGCGAGTTCGCCGAGCACCGCACCATGGCTCGACTCTTCATGGTCGAAGCCCTCGGCGCCGGCAGCGAGTTCCAGACCCGCATCCTTGAAGTACACAACGACTTCATCGCCGTCATCCGCCGCCACCTCGATGAAGCCGTCACCGCAGGCGTAGTCGACTGCCCCGATACCCTGCTCGCCAGCCGCGCCTGGTTCGGCGCCCTCAACGAAGTCATCCTCCACTGGCTCCTCGCCGGCGAACCCGCCCGCCTCGAAGACGCCTACCCCGCCCTGCGAGCCCTGCTCATGCGCAGCGTCGCCGTCGCCCCACCCGGAGCCCCCTGATGCTTGAGCAACGCACCAAACATGGCTCGTCCCAGGCAGACCGGACTCCTCGCGACACATGCAGCGTCATTCCGCCGGCGAGCCCCGTCACTCCGAGCAAAGTCGAAGAGTCGCCACTCAACGACCGGCCGGAGTGATGAAACCGCACCGCCTGGCCGGACGGAGCCGATGGCACAGCCGAGCTGTCATTCCGAGCGAAGCCGAGGAATCGCCGCTCACCATGCAACCGAAACCCATCTCTCGCCGCCTGGCCGGACGGAGCCGATGGCGCAGCCGAGCTGTCATTCCGAGCGAAGCCGAGGAATCGCCGCTCACCATGCAACCGAAACCCATCTCTCGCCGCCTGGCCGGACGGAGCCGATGGCACAGCCGAGCTGTCATTCCGAGCGAAGCCGAGGAATCGCCGCTCACCATGCAGTCGAAACCCATCTCTCGCCGCCGCCTATCAGCAAAGCCGCTCGCTTCACAACGGCCCGCACGCGCCACGTCGTCCGCCGCTCCCGATACGTCCTCACACCTCACCCACCATCGTCCTCAGTCCCCCGCCTCGCAGGGAGAGGGACGCGCGGCAGCGAGGCAGATGTCGCTCTGATGCCCCGGAGTACCGCTCTCCAACGCACACGCCCTGACCGTGGAGGCCGCTCTCATGACCCCTGCACCCTCACCCGGCGCCGAGCCTGGTACCTCGCCCTGCGCCCCTTCTCCTACACCACGGCCGCCATCCCCGTGCTCGTCGGCACCGCCCTCGCCGCCGACACCGACTTCCGGCCCGTGCTGTTTCTCCTCGCCTTCGCCGGCTCCATCCTCATCCTCGCCGGCACCAACCTCGCCACCGACTTCTTCGACTTCGTCGACGGCGTCCAGCCCGGCGCCAGCTTCGGCGCCTCGATTCAGTCCGGCCTCCTCACGCCGCGCTCCGTGCACATCGCCGCCATCGCGGCCTTCGCCGTCGCCTCGGTCTGCGGCCTGATCATCGTCGCCGCCACCGGCTGGCCCATCCTGGCCGCCGGCATCGCCAGCGTCCTCGCCGGCTACTTCTACGCCGCCGGACCTATCAGCTACGGCCGTCGCGGCCTCGGCGAAGTCGGCGTCGCCTTCTTCATGGGCCCCGTCATCGTCATGGGCGCCTACTACGTCCAGCTACAGCACCTCAGCTGGGACGCCTTCTACGCCTCCCTGCCCGTCGGCATCCTCGTCGCCAACATCCTCCACGCCAACAACCTGCGCGACATCGCCACCGACCGCTCCCACCACAAAGTCACCATCGCCACCCTCGTCGACCGCCCGATAGCCGATTACATCCTCTGGGCCCTCGTCCTCGGCGCCTTCGCTGTCGTCCTGATCTGCGTCGCCACCGGCGCCTTCACCCCCTGGACCCTGCTCGTCCTCGGCGCCGCTCCCGCCGCCTACCTCACCCTGAAAGCCCTGCAGTACAAAGAAGCGAGAGCTCAACCTGCTCGTTCGCAACACCGCCCGCCTCCACATGCACTTCGGCCTGCTCCTCAGCCTCGCCTTCCTCATCGCCGCCCTGACATAGCTATCAGCCATCAGCAGTCAGCGTTCAGCAAGGACCCTCGAACCCGTTCGAGCGAAGCAAGAACCGATGTAGCTGCAGGTCTTCAGACCTGCCCGGACGCCCCGTCCTCAGACCACCAACCGTCCCGATCGCCCGCCGAACCGCCCGTAGCGCTTCCCTCCCCCCGGGGAGAGGGCTAGGGTGAGGGGATAAACAACCCCCGACGTCACCAACCTCTCATGCGCCCACTAAGCACCATTGCCTCAACTTCCAAGACGAGCGCCCGAGAACGCTAAGCTTCCCTCTCCCCGCGCGGCGCGCGGGACCGAAGCAGACGGGTTCGCCCCCTCGAGACGACCCTCGTATGCCTCTGGCGCCAACCGCACCACTCGCGCACGATAGAACCGATGATCCCCATCCTGCTCCTGGTCGGCATCGTCGCCGGCTTCCTGCCCCGCCCCTGGCTCTATGTAGCGCTCGCTGCCGTCGTCTGGCCGCCTGGTCCTCCTGAGCACGAGCGTCACCTCCGGCCCCGGCTCCCTGCTCGCCGCCTCAGCCCTCGCCGCCGCCAACACCGCCGTCGGCGCCCTTATCGGCCACAGCCTCCGCATCGCCTTCACCAGCATCGACCGCTATCTCCGCTGAGCCTCGCGACCCATCGCAGGCATCCGTTTCGACCGACGCCGACGACTCCGCCCAACCCCGAAACCTCACCGCTATCAGTTCGTAACCCTCTTGCAACAAGCGCAACGCCCCCTTACACTACCCTCGTTAGCACTCGATGAGCTTGAGTGCTAACCAACCCCCGACAATCCTTCAGCATCGAAAACGCACACAACCCTAGGAGGTCAGAATGGCTTCGAAGCTTATCCCTCTCGCAGACAAGCTCGTGCTGCGACCCATCGTTCAGGAAGAGGTCCTCTCTTCCGGCATCGTCATCCCGGACACCGCCAAAGAGAAGCCGAACCAGGGCGAAGTCATCGCCGTCGGCCCCGGCCGCCGCGACGACGACGGCAAAATCATCCCCATGGACATCAAAGTCGGCGACCGCGTCCTCTACGCCAAGTACACCGGCCAGGAGATCAAGGTCGAGAACGAAGAGCTGATCGTCCTCAAAGAAGGCGACCTCCTCTGCAAAGTCGAAGTCTAGATTAGCTGCCAGCATCAAGCTCCTGGCCATTAGCCTTCTCATAAGGAACCAGCTTATAGCTATCAGCTTACAGCTAGAAGCAGCTCCAAGGAGCTTATTCATGCCCAAGCAGATCATCTTCGACGAGGAGGCCCGGCGTTCCCTCAAAATGGGCGTCGATGTCCTCGCCGAAGCCCTCAAAGTAACCCTCGGCCCCCGTGGCCGCCGCGTCGTCCTCGACCGCAAGTACGGCACCCCCCTCATCGTTGACGATGGCGTCTCCATCGCCAAAGAGATCGAACTGCGCGACCCCTTCGAGAACATGGGCGCCCAGCTCGCCAAGGAAATCTCCTCCAAGACCAACGACGTCGCCGGCGATGGCACCACCACCGCCACCGTCCTCGGTCAGGCCATCGTCCGCGAAGGCCTCAAGAACGTCGCTGCCGGCGCCAACCCCATGGCCCTCAAGAAGGGCATCGAAAAGGGCGTCGAAGCCGCCATCGACCACCTGCGCGACATGGCCCGCCCCGTCACCGGTAAGGACCAGATCGCACAGGTCGCCTCCATCTCCGCCGACGACAACGAGATCGGCAACATGATCGCCGAAGTCATGGAGAAGGTCGGCAAAGACGGCGTAATCACCGTCGAAGAGTCCCGCGGCATCCGCATGGAGACCGAGTTCGTGGACGGCCTCCAGCTCGACCGCGGCTACGTCTCCCCCTACTTCGTCACCAACACCGAGCGTATGGAGTCCTCCCTCGAAGACCCCTACATCCTCATCACCGACAAGCGCATCAGCGCCGTCCAGGACATCCTCCCCATCCTCGAGAAGGTCCTGCAGGTCACCAAGAACTTCGTCATCCTCGCCGACGACGTCGATGGCGAAGCCCTCGCCACCCTCGTCGTCAACAAGCTGCGCGGCACCATCAACGCCCTCGCAGTCAAAGCCCCCAGCTTCGGTGACCGCCGCAAGGAAATGCTCGAAGACATCGCCATCCTCACCGGCGGCACCTTCATCACCGAAGACATGGGTCGCAAGCTCGAAGGCGCCCAGATTGCCGACCTCGGTCGCGCCCGCCGCATCATCGCCGGCAAGGACGACACCACCATCATCGAAGGCTACGGCTCCGACGAAGCCATCCAGGCCCGCATGAAGCAGGTCAAGGCCCAGATCGACGAGACCGCCTCAGACTTCGACCGTGAGAAGCTCCAGGAGCGCCTCGCCAAGCTCTCCGGCGGCGTCGCCGTCCTCAAAGTCGGCGCCCCCACCGAAGTCGAGCTCAAAGAGAAGAAGCTCCGCGTCGAAGACGCCCTCAGCGCCACCCGCGCAGCCGTCGAAGAGGGCATCGTCCCCGGCGGCGGCATCGCCCTCATCCGCTGCCAGCACATCCTCGATGACCTCGCAGCCACCCTCGAAGGCGACGAGCGCACCGGCGTCCTTCTCCTCAAGCGCGCCTTCGAAGAGCCCCTTACCCTCATCGCCGACAACGCCGGCGCCGAAGGTACCGTCGTCGTCGACACCGTCCGCAAGTCCGCCGACCCCAACTACGGCTACGACGCCATGGTCGGCGTCTACGGCAACATGATCGAGCGCGGCGTCATCGACCCCGTAAAGGTCACCCGCAGCGCCCTCGAGAACGCTGCCTCCATCGCCACCCTCATCCTCACCACGGAGTCGCTCATCACCGACATCCCGGAGCCCCCGGGCGCCATGCCCGCCGGCATGCCCGGCATGGACCACATGGACTACTAGCGTAGGGCGCAGCGCT